>NZ_VXKQ01000013.1 GCF_008711465.1 Francisella sp. SYW-9 | reverse complement strand
TTAACTACAGAACTATTTGATTATTTATGTGAATATAAAACTAGTATAAGCTTAGTTGTTAGATAATGATTTATATAGAAAATAAGGCACTGTCACAACTATTTAGAAATTTACTAGAATAAAAAGTTAATTAGTTTAGATATAATGTGACATAGAGAGTTTATGATCTTCCAGCTGAGAACTGAAGATTCGAGTAATTTTAATAATATCTTCCTTCGAAAAATTTTTTAGTTTATCTGAGTTAACCAAAGCAAATATACTTATTTCATAAGGCTTATTTTTACCTAATACGTTATATACTATAGATGAAAAATTTATAGAAGTTATCATATATTTTGCTTTATTGCTATTAGCATATTGTTTTATTCTTTCTGACTTTATATAACCTATATAAAATGATAGTCTAGAATCTTTCGTTGTATCTTTATCGGCATTATCTATATTGATACTTTCAATAACTTTTCCATCCTTCATACATATTAAATTGTTATCTGACATTGTTATAGAGTCATATTCTTGTCTATTTTTATTAAAATAATATAAATCATTTATAAAATTAACATCTTCAGGGTGTAGATGAGATATTATATGAAAATCAGCTTTAATCTCTTCAATTGTAAGCTTTTTAAAGTACTTCCCGGGGCTATCTACCAATGAGATTTCCAGCTTAGTAGAATCATTAACTATTAAACCAGCAATCTTTGAAATTACCCTATACTTTACGGAAAACTTAGGATGAAAAATTGATATATACATCCTAAAAGCACTACTGATATTCATATTTTTAATAAACTTCAACAGGAGCTGATGAAGAAGTAAATAAATACATAGAGTTAAATAAACTCTCATCAAATTTAATTCCTTTCATTTTAGAAAATACCAATTAATTATCTTATCAGATAATAGTACTATATATTAAAATAATAATCAATAGTTAAAAGTAGGACTGTCCCAAAATAAATTTATTTTTCTTAATGATATTCATGAGTAGGCACTGTTGTAGGTTCTGTCGCAAACTGATAGTAGCATGAATTTATAGTATAATTTTATCACAGATTTTATTTCAAAATATAAATGATAGATTTCACAGGTAGGCACTTTACCAAATTATTGATACTTCAAGCAGTCAGATGGTATTTATCATATCCGTTAAGTTATAGACAAGTAGAAGAGTTAATGGAAGAGCGAGGAGTTAAGGTAGACCATAGTACCATCAATCGTTGGGTTATCAAATATGCTAAAGAGTTAGAGATAGTTTTTAGTAATAGTTTTAGAAAATATGGTAGCTATATAAGCTGGAAGATGGATGAAACCTACCTTAAGCTTAAAGGTAAAGATGTTTATTTATATAGAGCTATAGATAAATATGGAGATACTTTAGAGTTTATGGTTAGTGAGAAAAGAGATGAAAAAGCTGCACGTAAATTCTTTAAAAAAGCCATTGGCAAGCATGGTCTACCAGAGAAAGTGAATGTAGATAAATCTGGTGCTAATGAGGCTGCATTACTGACTATCAATATCTTTCTATTCTTGCTTGGCATATGGTTAACTCATAGTATTGAAATTAGACAAAATAAATATTTAAATAATTTGATAGAGCAGGATCATAGAAATATTAAAAGATTGACTCGACCCATGATGGGATTTAAGTCTTGGGACTCTATGGAGTCTACTATTGCTGGTTATGAATTAATAAATATGATTAGAAAATGTCAGCACATTAATGCTGAAAATATGACTATTTGGGATCAATTCTATTCTATAGCAGCATAACTGTATCTAGAGCATACTAATTTTATGAAAATTGTCACTGATTTAAATATTTGCGACAGAACCTAATATTTCGCTTATTATACTTTCAATATTAGAAAACTTAGAATAATTCAAAACCTTCTCATAATGGAATATTCTGTTTCTAAAACTCAATATCAATTGTAACTTATGATAAAAATCTGATTTTGAAAAGTTAAAATCTTTGCCAAATATTTTTTTTAGGTGCTTTTTCTCTAGAGAAAAACCTGTTTTATGAGGACTCAGTAAATTAACCCAAAATCCAAAATTAAGCTCAGGAACAAGTGATGCATTAGATACTTTTTTATTACTTTTAATTAGCTTTTCTACTTTTTTTGATACGATAAAACTACAGTTACCTAAATGTTTAAAATCCATTAGCCAATCTTTTTCATATGAGGTAAAGTAATCATTTAACTTATTTCTTAAACCTACTTCTATAAAAGATAATGATATATAAAAACTATTTGAATAGATTAAATTTTTCTTATATTCATCAAAAGATGAATAATTACTTAAACGATGGCTACTAAGTATATCTTCCATAAAGTCTAATTCATTCCATAACATCCGTTTATTATATAACATTTTGACAAATTATTTTTTTATAGTATCATTAATGGGTAAACCTACTGTCAGTCTCTTAATTGAGCGAGTAGGTGAGCCTTTTAAAAAAATTTCATTAATGATCTCCTATTCTAATCAGTCAATGCAAGCTCAAAATCATTAACTGATGATTGAATAGCCTCTTTGAATAAGTTGTCATAATCACCCTTCTTTATCCTAAAAAAGGTTCTCTCTTTTATATTATGTTTAACTATTATTGCTTTATTGCTTAAACCTTTATTCAAATCATCTTTAACAGCAAATACTGTTTCTTTATCTATTTTTGCTGGTCGTCCCACCTTTTTAGGCTTGGCAATATAATCAAATAAATCTAATTGTACTATATTTTTACTCACAGTTTTAAAAACCTATAAAAAGTAGCTCTAGATATTTTTAAGGACTTACATATATCATTTATAGTCATGCTACGATCCTTATGCATCTGTTTTGCAGTTAGAATTCTAGGATCTTTAGAATCTAGAGGTTTACGTCCTCCTTTTCTTCCCCTAGCCCTAGCAGCATCTAGCCCTATTCTTGTTCTTTCTTGAATAAGTCTTCTCTCAAATTGAGATAGTGAAGAAAATATATTAAATACTAATTCGCCTGAAGCTGTTGTCGTATCTATTGCTCCATCACTTATAGACTTAAATGATATCCCTCTACTTCTTAAGTCTTCAACCAATAATATTAGATGAGACATTGATCTACCTAATCTATCAATTCTCCATACAACAAGCGTATCACCTGATTCTAATATTTCTAAACAATTATCTAATCCAGGTCGTTTCGATCTAACCCCTGTTATCTTATCTGTAAAAATATATTTAGATTTACAACCTACTTTTTTAAGCTCATTAATTTGAGAAGATAGATCTTGATCTCTAGTACTAACTCTAGCATATCCTACTAATTTTGACATTATGTATTAAAAATAACCGTTATATTGAGTATTTAAGACTATAATTAGAAAGATGTCAATATAAGACATTTTTTATACCCATTTACTAGATCTCAGAGATTTAAAAAAAGTGTCTTAAAAAAGGACCCAAAAATAAGACTTCAACTATTAATAATATTTATCATCAAAACACTATATATTTCTCAAGCTAAATAAAATTTCTTAAACTATTGCATCACAGTTAACTTTATTATAGTATTAATAGCATATTTGTTAACCTTAATTATTAAAAGGTGCTTTATGCTAAAAGTTAGCGAAATAAAAATATCAGAACTATTACGATATACAAAAATATCAAAAACCGCTATACATAAATACTTTAAGGCTTTAGACTCCGGTGTAACCTATACAAATAATAGAATAACGGGACTATCTCCAGAGGCTACGGAAGTATTCTTAAATAAGCAAACATCTTTTAAGTTTAGCAAACCATCAATAACATTGTCTGCGAATCTATGTGGTGGAGTTGGTAAAACTTCTTCCGTATATAGCTTAGCATCCGCGTTACGAAGAGTAACAGGAGTTGAAGAACATCCTATAATTCTGATAGATGGAGACTCACAAGCTAGCTTTACACATATAGTATGTGGTGAAAGAGCAAGTGATGATGAACCTATACTTATTGATTATATTGAAAATAAAGCTTCTATACATGACATATTAAATGACTTGGGAAATGGTATTTATTTTATAAAAAGTAATTTAAACTCAGCATACCTAGATAAAGCACTAAATAAGCCTTCAGATATAAAAAAAGCAATGAGGAATCTTTATTTAGATATATTTAACACATTAGGTCATAATGCAAAAATATTCCAAGATCATACGCCTCAACTATCAAATTTATTTGCTTCATCTATATCAGCACTATATCAAATGCCTGAAGATGTAATCTGCAATGTAATGATTCCTATAAGATCTGATGATTTCGCATTAAGAGGGGCAAAATATATTATAAATGAGATTACTGATTTGGTAGAAACATATTCCTTTGATGAAACCAAGGTAAATATCCATTGTTTCTTTTCAGCTCTTGACAGAAGAATATCTACATCAGGTGAAGCTCTTAAGGTTGCGATGTCTGATGAAACAATTAGCAATTACTTATGTCCAGTGGTAATAAGATATTCATCTGAAATACCAAAGAGCATAATGGCTCGTAATAATATTTTTTCTACTGGAAGAAGTAATAATGCAACAGATGATTATCAAGATCTTTTACAATACATATTTAACTAAGGATTATTTTTATGGCTGATCTTAAAGAAATTGCACAAAAATATAATATTGAACAAAATTCTCAACCTAAAAGCAAATCAAACAATTCAGAAGCTGTAAATAGAAATAAAAAAAGAGTTTGGTTAGAAGATAAAATCGTTGAAAGTGTCACATTAGTTGACCCTAACGATATATGTAATTGGGAATATCATGATAGACCAGAATCTGAAATAGGAAACATACAAGCATTAGCTGATGAATTTCTAAAAATTGGACAACAACAACCATGTATTGTTAGACCTACTAATATTGGTAATTCAAGATACAAATATGAACTTATAGTAGGTGAACGACGTTGGAGAGCATCATTATTAGCAAATATAGAGTTAAAGGTAATAATCAAAGATTTAAGCGATACTGATTCAGCATTAGCACAAGCCGCGGAAAATGATAACAGAGTTGATTTATCTGATTTTTCCAAAGGTATGAGCTATTCAAAATTAATCAATGATGGAATAATAAAACAAAACGATTTAATTGAGAAACTAGGCAGAAGTAAACAGTATGTATCTGCCCTACTATCTTATTCTAAAATTCCTGAATCTATCTTTATTGCTATTGGTGATTTTAGTAAGGTTTCAAGTAGAACTGCTGAAACCATAAAGAGATTATCTGCAAAAGGTGATGAATATATAAATATAATATTAAAGAAAGTAGATTCTATAAGAGAAGGACAAATGGGTCATTCAAAATTAACCGAATATGTAGAAAAACAGCTTGATAATAATAATTTAACAAATAAGAATGCTACAAAAAAAATAGTCTCAAATAATGGAAGACATTTATTTACTATCAGGAAAGATAACAATAATCTTTCTTCTGTGCACTTTCCCAAAGATATATCGTTGCTTTTACAATCTAACAAGATAGATAATGAAAAGTTTAATAATTATATTATGGAGTTTTTAAATAATGAATTACAAAATATAAAATAATCCGCCCCGGCGGACATATACAAAAAAGGCCACTTGCCGGTGACCTTTAATGCGGTTAACTAGAATAGAATAACCTCTGAACAAATTTATTTTAATCTAGTTGACTCCTAATTGCAAACATTTTTAAGTTATAAGGAGTTATAACTATGGCTACTATATTTCATGAAGGACGTAAAATACTACGTTCAGAAATTGGAAATCACAATTATGCTGAAATAGCAGACTTACTATTTTTTAGAATTCAAATATCAAAATATAGAGAGAAAAATGGAGATACTTTCTTTTTATTGCCTAATATTGAATATTTAGTTGAAGAAACAGGTATTAAGAAAAGAACATGTGAAAGAGCACTTACAGAACTAGTTAAGAATGGTTTTATATCTAAATCAAAAACTAGATGCTATGATGGGGCTGTAAGACTTAAAATATTTATCACTAGCAAATTCCAAGCACTAATGGATTATATTAACTCGTTAGTAAGTAAACCATCAACTGAAAATAAAACTCAAAATATTAATGTTAACACTGAGTCTAAAGCTAGTGATTATATGGCGGAATCAGACTTCGCCACCGAGGCGGAATCTATTATAAAAGAAGAAGATATAAAAGATAATAATATTAACAATATGGATAATAAGTATAAAGATATTGTTAAAAATGTTAATTTTTCTTATGAAGATAAATATACATATCAATTAGTAGACTTATTATCTGATAAATATAAGTTAGACTGCAATGCGGTTTTATTTGCTTTAATAGAACTAAATGAATCAGGGTTATATAAATGCAAGAATAAGTTAATAGATGATGCTATTAAAGTTGCAAAAAGAACTTGTAATAGTGAGGATGTATTACCTAAAGGAGAAATCTTTAACTCATACAAAGCAATTGAAGTAGCTGAAGATGTAAGACATACTGTTTTAACTGCTAGACAACAATTAGCAATACATCAGATGCTTAATTACCTGAATAATAAAGGTAAAGCAGTAATTTCTAATATAAAAGAAGTATTCTCTTGGATAGAGTTTCAAATTACTAATCCAGAATATCAATTTAAAGGTTTAGGGTTTAAACACTGTTTGAATATTATTAGAAATCTATTGTGTGATTCTAGTAAGCAACAGTACGCTAAACCAGTAGGGTTTAAAAGTTTCCGTGAACAAAAAAGTCTTGATAAAATGTTTGTAGATATTGTTAGATAATTTAAATAAAATTGTATGCTTAAGCCTTTATAAAAATAGTAATTTAGATGATGAATATAATTTTAGATTTTTGTAAATCTTTCATAATTTTTTTTAAGAACTTATTTGAAGGATCATATAAATGGATTGGTGATGATGAAATAGACGGGGAACTATATATAAAATACTCTATCCGCTTTAAGATGGTAGATAAATCTAAACCTGTATCATTCTTTGCTCAAAATCCAGATGAAGTGAATAAGTTTATTAGAGAAGATAGGGATAATATAATGAGAAAAGTTATATTATTTCAATATGAGAATGGTGAAGATATAAGAATTAAGGATAAAAACTTTAATTTTAAAAATAAGTATATAGTTTTTCCAATTCTTATTGGACTATCAATTTGTGCTTACGATTTTACAATGTTTGCAAGCCATAGAATGATAATGTTTTTTGGGTTTGATATGCCTGGCGGTGCTGCATCATTTCCTCTTGTATATTTTATTGCTAATATTATACAAGAGGTATATGGATATAAAAGAATTAGGCAATTATTGTGGGTTATAATAATAACTCAGATAGCTATACTCTGTATGTCATTGATAACATTGTATTTTTTACCTGCACAAGAAATACCAATGCCAATATATAATATACTTCATAGAGTTTCTCCAAATATGACTCATGATCAGATGTATTCTATATATTCAGGATTATATAATTTCATATTAGGTCAAAATATACGGAATGTTATTGTTAATTTATTTGCTATATTTTTAGGGTTGTTTGCAAATGCATATATATTTGGTCATTTAAAGAAGATGACTAATGGTAAGCTTTTATGGTTTAGAACTATAGGAGCTACATGTATAGGTGAATTTGTATTTACTTTAATATTTGTCTTAGGAGCATTTTGGGGGCAATTTCATAATATGACTTTAATGCATATGCAAATAGACTTACTTATTTTTAAAGTACTTTATGAAGTGCTTTCAATTTTCATCACATATATAGCTTGTTGGGGCATTAAGAAAATAGAAGGAATAGAAATTATTGATTTTACTACCTCATATAATCCTTTTAAATTTTGGGATTTAGATTATAGTAATAAAGATATAATTTATAAGAAATGAGTAGAAGGATAATTAATGAACTTTAATAATGTAGCTAAAGATTATGAAAAATTTTCGATTACACAAAATGATGCATCTAAGAGATTGTTGAATTTAATTGGTGATAGCAAATATAATAATATATTGGATGTAGGATGCGCATCAGGAGTCAATACAAATATGCTACTCAATTATCTCCAGGATGATGGAAAATATTATGGTATTGATCCTTCAAAAGAGATGATTGAATTAGCTAAAGAAAAACATAAAGATATTTATAATTTCATATGCTCAACATATGAAGGTTTCGAGACACTAAATAAATATGATCTTATATTTTGTAATTCAGTTTTTTACTTTTTCAAAAATAAACAAATATTCTTTGATCAGAGTAATAATATTTTATCTTTAGATGGAACTATAGCTATTCAGGCCCAGACAAGACTTTGTAAACTATTTTATGAAGCAATAGAAAATGTGAAGTCCTGTAACTCATTAAAACATCAAATGGAAGACTTTGTTTTTCCAGCTAATTTAATAAGTGAAAAAGAATTTTTAAATATATTGAGTCAACAAAATTACTTTAGTGTAAAAATGTTTAATTTTCATATAGATTATCATACTGTTTCAATAGATAAAGCAATGGATATTTTTAGATCAGGTCCAGCAATACCATGTCTATCTGATAAAGCGTATAAAGTAAAGCCGACAGAAAGTTTTAAAGAACAATTTCTTAAGGAAATAAAAAGTTACCTGAACAAGAATTCAAATAATGGAAAAGTTACTTTAGATTCTCCAAGAGTTTATATTGTACTTAAAAGAGAAACTAATTTGGAGTAGATATTGATAGGAAATATCCAAGTTTTAAATGGTTATCATTTTTAATAATTGGTTTGGCAAAAATATCATCTAGAGTTAAATAAAGTTTATTTTGTTTTATAGACTCCTTACACAGGAAAACATTTGAATTTGTTTTATCATAGTAAATAGTTTTTTGTCTATTATTAGATCTTTCAGTTGTTAAGAATACTTTAAAGTAGCTAGTTTTATTTTCAAAAAACATATCTCCAAATGATTCTATACATAATTGGTTGGAATCATTAAATTTTGATTTTGTTTTTCTATATATATTTTTTATAGATAATTTAAAATCTTCAGTATATACATTATAAATATCTCTTTTATATAAAAGAGGTATTTTGTTAAAAGAAATATTATTCTCTATATCTTTAATATTAACAGGTTCAATTCCTCTCATTTGATCAACAGTTATTCCAAAAAAATCAGATAGTTTCTTAATTGTTGAATCATTCGGAGTATTTGATAGTCCATAAAGTATAGAATTTATAGTTTCTCTTGCAATCCCTGACATCTCAGATAATTTATAATCATTTATACCACAGTAAGTCATTATGTTTTCAAGATGAGATGAAAATGAGAAATCATTATTAACGCCAAGTAATTCATTAATTGATACATCGAAAAAATCAGCAAGTGGTTGTAGCGTTATTTCTCTTGGATTAGATCTATCTCCTCTTATGATTAGTCCTAAAGTCTGGCTTCTCATATTAACTTTTTTAGCTAGCTCTGAAACATTTTTTATTCCATTTTCTAGCATAAGTTTTTTTATATTTTCTGATAGTGCCGAAGACATGTTTTTAGATCATAGATATTAAATAGGTTGTTTATTCTTATAAATTATATTATTTATATAGTTTCTTAAAAATAGTTTATTTTTGTTTCAAAAGTAGTTTGAAAGTGTTATTATTTAATTAGTTTAAAAATGTTTCAATAATGCAAATGCCAAAAAAAGGGATAAAGAGTTTAAAAAAAGCAAGACCATCAAGGGTTGCAATACCAACAGATCTGCATTTATGGCTTAGAAGACGTGCAGCACAGGAAGGCGAATTTATCCAAGATATTGTTGCTAATTCTATTAAGTACTATAGAAAAATGGTTGAAAAAGAAGAAGGTTAGTAGCTATGACAACTAATGATTTGATTAAAAGTACTAATTCAAAAAATCAAAATATCAAAAATTATTTTAAAGGGGTTTGATATGAACGATTGTAAGAGTATTCAACATGAAATATCAGAATTTCTTAATTTTCAGATACATGGGAAGTGTTCAGCTAATTGTAGCTGTAAGCTAACTAAAATTGATTTAACTGTTAAAGCAAAGAACTTATTAAAACCCATTAGAGATGTTATTTATTTTGGTGATGAGAAACTTCATTTTTCTGAGCCAGAAATGGATGAAGTACATCATATTCTTACTGAACTTAAGAATCAAGTTTCAACTAATGAAACTATTCTAATTGATTATATATTTTTAGTTGTCGATAACTGCAAAAACAAAGCTAAATTTGAAGCTTTGAAAGCTACTTATCAACGTTCAATAGTTTCTAATTCATAAAAAGGGGACCTATTATGTATTACGAAATTTCTAAAGAATCATATAAGTATCTTGAAGTTCAAATCTATGGTCATAGAGGCGATGAATCACTTAAGAGGTTTAATAGAGTTAACCTAACTCAAGATGATATAAAAGCTCTTGAAATCCTACAAAAGACTTTTTACTTTGGTGATCAAAGTGGAGCTTTGGAGAGGTTAGGTAAAGCTGCTATTAAAGCCACTCTAGCTAAGTTAGAGAAATGTTGTTCTCTAATTGAAACTAATCTTGTTCTTTTCTTTTATATGTTAGTTGAGTGTGATGGACATATCGATATCCCCAAATATGAAGGTTTAGAAAAGATGTATAACAGCATGCTTGAAGAGCAACAATCTCATTGTGCTTAAGGATTAGTTATGGAATTTGATTTATACAAAGATGTACTGAATATAGCTTTTGCGATTGCATATATTGGTAGAGGTAGGAAAGTGACGTTATGGTACAAACAAACAGGTGAATTCATGGTTATAAGTGGATCAGAAAAACATTACCCAACGTATCAAGGTGAAATTGATAGCTTTGATTACAAATCGAGCATTAAGATTCCTAAAGATGCCGTAGATGAGTTTGCAAAGTATGCAGCTATTGATCTGATTGATGCTATTTATATTGAATTTCAAAGAGACGAACAACAAGAAGATATACAAATACATTAAAACCGAAATTAGGATTTTGAAAAAAATGTTTGAAAATAAAGGGCATATAGATTATATTTTAGGTGGGCGTGAGAACCCTTTTAGTAAACGTAAACATGCGTTAAATGTTAACTCAATCAGTAATGATTGGGTGGCTGTAGCCATACAAAACTCAGAAATGGGGAAAGCTACAGGCATTTGTTTACTAAATGTTCTCAACCGCCCGATCACCAAAAAAATATTTTCTGTATTACGTGATCGGACGGTGAAGACATTTAGCATAGCGATAAGTGTATCTATACACATAGTCATAGCTGTATCTAAATATTTTCAGCCCTTTAATTTTTTATTTATTAATAAAGTTAAGGGAGCGTTCAAATGATTATCCGCAGAGAAAAAAACCAAAACTATTCAACTATCGCGAATGAGTGTTTCAAAGATCCTAATATTTCAGCTAGGGCTAAAGGTATTTATGGATACATTATGACGTTACCTGATAACTGGAAGCTTCAAAAAACAGAATTATATAGACACTTTTCAGAGGGTCAAAAAGCTATTGATACAGCTTTTAAAGAGCTTAGAGATAAAGGCTATATATCACAAAATAGAATCCAAAAAGATAATGGTCAATTTGGTGGTTGGGAGTATGTAGTTTATGAATATTCTAACCATACTCCTAATTCTGCCGAGTCGGTCAAAACCGATATAGCCAAAACCGACACGGCAGGAAAGGCAAAATCGGAAAACCGCCCAGTCGGTAATGGCGAACTATTAAATACTAATAGACTAAATACTAAAAAACAAAAAACTAATAAACTAACTAACAAAGATATTACTAACAACGAAGATCAATCCTTTGGTCAAGATAATCAGTTAGTTAGTGACAGTTTTTCTTTTTTTGTTGAAGAGAATAAATCAAAAGCAACTTCTCTACCTTTTGGATTTGTAGAAGCTTCTGAAGAGGATAAGAAGGAAAGTATCCAAGAAGATCTTCTTGGACTAGGTTTAACTCCTTCACAGATGAAATCGGTATTGAGAGTTCATCCGACTGATGTCATTGATCAAGCAATTATCGAAACACATCATGCTGAAGTTGAGCAAAGGATTAATGACAAAGCCTCACAGTACTTCTATGGTGTTTTGAGAAATCTTAGTTCAGAAAAGAAATTAGCTTAGTAGGAGTTTGATATGAAAATAATAAAATTTGATGATTGTATGGTTTCCAAAGATAAAACTCCAGTAATCAAAGATTTAGCGGCTAATTTTATAAGACTGAATATTTTATCTGATGAGAGTGTTGTTGATCTTAGTGATGCTCAAAAAAAATTATTTGAGCAAATTTTAAATCATTTGGTGGATGATGAAGAGCTTCAATTAACAATGTCAGATATAGAAAATTTCGAAAAAGCGGAAGAGGCTCTTAGACCTAATTTTAAGTCTAACGAGAGTTTAATAATGTTTTATTTGTATCTTTTGTGTAGATGCTCTTTTGAGAGTGCTAGCAATGAAGTTTTGAAAGTATGGAAAGATATTTTAGCTAATTTTGAATTAGGGAAGTACTTAAATAATAAACCTGTTGTAGGAGCTTGCAGATGAAACAAAGATTTAGACTTTTAATGTTAGCTACAGTGACTTTATTACCGTTAGTCTCTAATGCTCAAACAAATCAAAATACTTTAGATGAGTTAGCAGCTCCAGCATATTGGAATTTTGATTATAAAGATCAAACAGTAGCTGATGCTGTTAATGATGTTTTAGCTAAGGTTCATTACAAAGTATCTAGTAGCGTATCTCAAAATATGCAAATGGTAATGGCTAATAAGTTACCTAAACAATTAAATACTCTTGATAATGTTAATGTTTATCAGGCTATTAAGATATTAACAGGCGCTCAGATATTTTCTGTAGATAAAGCAAATCATGAAATATATTTTTGCTTTAACAAGAGTCTAAGCAAATCAAGCAAAGAAGCTGAAACTGCTAAGCCACCATTAGCTAAGTATCTTGATAGAGTTGATTATAAAGTTAGAGTATCACCAATTTTAGTGGCAGATGGATTAAGTAAGCATCCAACTCAAAAAGAAGTTATTAAGTTTAATCAAAATCACAGTATTTATTTTGGTTTTAACGATAAAGATAAGATTGTAGGTATAGCCGAGTCTGAAAAGTCAGCTAATGGCTTTGCTCAAAAGAATATATCAGTGTTTTATGCTTATGCTGGTCAGACGCTCAAAGAAACAATAGATCGTTGGGCTAAGGTTGCAGGGTTTAAGTCATATTACCTAGCTAAGAAAGATTTTGTTATTGATGTTCCCAATACATTTTATGGTTCTTTAGATTCCCAAAATGGAGCTTTAACACAGTTAATATCATCAGCAACACAAGCAGGTGTTGATATACAAGCACAAGTACATGCTAATCATGTTTTGGTGATTAAAGATAATTCATATTCTCCAATATTATTAGGGGGCAATAATGACTAAAAAAACATTTTGTTTAGGGATATTAGCTACATTAGTTATTTCTAGTTGTGCTATGCCTGATATTAAGGCTACAAAAACAGCTATTAAGAATGCGAAAGACAAAAGTAATTCATTAAGTGGTCAGATGAGTACTCCTTTATCTAGAGACTATATTAGCTATAGTAAAAAACCATTTTTGGGGGATAAGTCATTTGTAATTGAGGCACAATCAAAGCCATTACCTCAAATATTTAATCAACAAATTAGCTTAAATAGCACTAATAAGGAAGATATTAGTGAATATATTTCTAAGTTATCTAATCTGACTAATCTTAATATTAATATTTCGAATGAAGCTTTAGAGTGGTTATATGGTGATTCATCAGATGGAACATCTACAAGCTCAAAATCATCATCTAGTACAAATAGTGATGATACATCATATCCTACTAAGCAGATTATAAACTACTCTGGTGATTTAAAAGGTTATTTAGATGAGTTAACTAATCGTTTTGGTCTATATTGGAAATATAATTATTCTACAAAAAAAGTAACGATATTTCATACTGAAACACAAACATTTAAGTTAGCTATTCCAGAGTCACAGATTGATGATTCGACATCGATTACAAATACAGATGCTAATAATAAGTCTAATGTTTCATATACGACTAAATCAGCGGATGCATTTGCAGAAGCTATTAATACTATTAAGTCATTTGATTCAAGTATTAAGGTTAGTGCTAATAACTCTTATGCAATGATAACAGTGACAGCTACGCCAAGATTAATGGCAGAAGTTAGCAACTATGTTAAGCATTTTAACCAAGAGGCAAAGAAAGCTGTTCAAGTTAAGATTGCTATATATGAAGTTAAAACAACTAAGTCATCTAATTATGGTATTGATTGGAATTTAGTATATAACGGCACTCACACCAAAATTAATTGGGATACGACAGGATTAGGAGAGGCTTTATCTGATAGTAATTTAACTACGGCAACTATTAAATATGGTATTGCTGGTGGGATGTGGGCGGGATCCAATATAGTAGCTTCAGCTTTACAAAAATATTTAGATGCCACATATGTTCAAGGCTTTAATTTTTATTCATTAAATGGTCAATCTACTCCACTTAATAATGGTCAAAGCCAAGCTTATGTTAAGAACCTGTCAGTAACAACATTAGGAGCAGGTGCTGTAATCACAGCTGATAATGTTCAAACATCAGTAGAACAAGCAACGGTTAACACAGGTTTCACTGGAAGTGTTTTATCAAATGTTATTGGCGATAAGATCTTTCTTAGAATGTCTCTTAATATGTCTAAGTTACTTGAGATGCAGAAGCTTCAATATGGTAACAAGGATTATCCATCAACAATTGAATTACCGCATACTGAGAGCAATAAGATAATTCAAAATATAATGCTTAAATCTGGTCAAACAGCAGTTATTACAGGCTTTTCAACTGATGATAACCAGTTAGGCCAATCATCATTAGCAGATAAGAAATGGTGGTTACTAGGCGGTAATCAAGGAACTCAAGGTACTAAAGAGACATTAGTGGTAATTGTATCAGCTTATGAGATAGGTGATAATAATGGCTAAGATAGTTAAGCTTCAAGGTAAGTTATTTGTAATTAATTTAACTTGGTATGATTTTAACTCAGTTAAAGAGTTAGAAAAGAAAGCTAATTTTTTAAAGTTAAACTATGGTTTGTCTTTTACTAGACATCTTACTAATGACAAAGGCTTTAAAGTTAAAAAGACATTAGCATGTTTAACAGATAAGACAGAGTCGTCTTGTTATTCTTTAGCTGCTTTAGTAGCTAATAAGCTTCAATCAGGAATATTTATCACAGATAAACTAATTATGGAAAATAACAGTGATATTGCTTATAAGCAATACTGGATCTGTATTTTTAATAATAGGGAAGTTTTATCAAATATAAGTATTACAACTGAAAAAGTACAACTACAATTTAACGGTGATCAAATTGTTAAACAAGAAGAGCTTGAGCTATTAATTAAATCATATACCAAAACTAATAATACAAGTATTTTTGTTGATTTAATTGATGAGCAATCACTTAATATTCCAAATGTAAAAATAAGATTATTAGAGGAGCTAGTTTCAAATAAAGTATCACATAAATATCTTATTAAAAAATTACATAATCATTATGCAAAATATGCTTTGGTAGGTGGGCTGATATTAATATTAGCTATCTCTGGAGTGGTATTTAGTTATCATAATCACTCTCACAAAAAAGCTACTATTAAAAAGGTTGTTAAAGTAAAACCTAAAGTGTCAGCTGAGACAGTCGTGCTTAAAGATATCCAAACTAATAATGCTGGTTTGATACTTAATTCAATTAATCACTTATTGCATAGTTTACCTGTAATGATTGCTGGTTGGAAAATACAAAGTATTACCTATAGTTCAGCATATCCTAACTTAGTTGAGATTCAATATAAAAAAGAGTTAGGAAATATTATTAATGCTAAGGCAAAAGCCTCTGATTTTATAGAAAAATATAATTTTCAAAATCCAAGTATCCAGTTTTCAAAAAATGATGAGATTATGCAGTTAACTTTCAATTTAGATGAAGATAATTCTAAATTCAAAGCTCTAACTCAAAGAGATATTAAATCCAGTATTAATACCTCACAAGCTATAGAAACTATAGCTGCTATTCAAAGTAACTTCTTTAATTATAGATTATCAGATTTAAAAGCGGTTAATGCTAAGTATTCAAAACAGGTAATCAATATAAGCAATATCGATGCGCCTACTTTACAGCGTTTAATTTCAGTAGTTAAAAATGATGAAAACTTAGTTGTTAGTTCACTAATAGGTAAGTTTGGCAATAGTTTCACAAGTTCGTGGATATTTAAAGGAGCAATTTATGAATAGGTTATTAATGGTAATAGCTTGTATGGGATTTGTAGTAGGTGGTTATGCTAATACAGATGTTGCATCTACTTATAGTGATCTTGAAGTACAACAAGCATTAGCAAACATGTCTGTCTCAATTAACAAATTAAAGCTTGAGAACATTAAGCTTGAAAATCAAATAGCAGAGCTTACAGGCAAATCAAATAGTAATACTAAGAAGAGTATCAAGGTTATTAGTACATCTATGTTTAATAACAAAGCCTCAGCAGTTATTGATATTAATGGTAAGACTCAAAAGTATAAGCCAAATGATAAATTAGGCAATGACCTTATTTTAAAAGAGATTAATAACAAAAGTATCACTGTTTTAAATACAAAGACTAATGAAGTTAGTCAATATTTTGTGAGTTAATTATGAAAATAAATAAAGCAATCAAAGGACTTTTAACTAAGGCTCCAAAGGCTACTAAAAAAATAGTAGATAGTAGGTTTAGCTTAGAAGATATCAAATCAATTAATTTACTTAATCAAGTTGAAGGTATAACTTTTGAGAGCGTTATTGAGACTGGTATTACTAAGTCAGGGACTATTAACTATATTATTTTTGATGCTCAGTACACAGATAATCAGTTAAGAGTTTGTTATTTTCTTATTAATGAAAATATCTCAAGTAATGATTTTAATCGTTTAATGATGAGATTTGAGGAAATCATTAAGCCATATATCTCTTATGAAATACATAAGACATCAGACTCATCAATTCAAAGTGCGAAAGACCAGTATAAATATAAGAATGCTATCCAAGAGAATAGGGTAGATGAGTCACAAGGGTTATTACATTTTAATAAGCTTTTAGAGAAATCTATTAGATTAGGAGCATCTGATATTCATATTACAGCGATAGGTCAAACAGCGATAGTTAAAGCTAGAGTTAACGGTGATTTGATTGAGCTTGATCGTTATACATATTCAGATATGTCTAGGCTTATATCATCAGCTTATAACCAGTTAGCATCAGTGGATTCTAAAGATCAGTCATATTCTCCTAATTTAACTCATGAAACAGGTATTCATAAGGTTATTAATAACAAACCTTACAATTTAAGATTTATATCAAAGCCAATATATCCTGCTGGTAAGAAAGCTTCATTTGATGTGACAATGAGGCTTATAGATGAAGATTTCCATAAGCCATTAGAGACTTTAGGTTATTCCAAAGCACATTTAAAAATATTAATAAAAGCATCAGGTCAACCTAATGGCTTAGTTGTATTAGCAGGCCGTGTTGGATCAGGTAAATCTTTAACAATTCATTCAATATGTACTGATTATATTCATAGAGCAACTCATGCTGGTGTTGTAACTAAGAAGTTAGTGACATTTGAATCACCTGTTGAATATAAGATAGTTGGGGCAATGCAGGTTGAGTACAAAAGAGATAACTCACGTACTCAAGAACAAGAAGAATCATATTTTAATTCTCAAGTTCAATCTCTATTAAGGATGGATACAAATGCTGTTGTTTTAGGGGAAATTAGAGGTAAGAATGTAGCACAGTTAGCTATCCAGTTAGTTCAATCAGATAATATTGTTTTAACTACGGTCCATGCTCAATCAGCACTTAAGATATTTAATCGTTTTCATAATTTGGGAATGGATAAGGAAGTATTAACAGAGCCTAATTTCTTATTGGCTTTGGTATACCAAACATTAGTCAAAGTACCTTGTAGTCATTGTGCAAATACTATTGATAGTGATAAAGGGCTGAAAGAGCGTCTTACGAAACTAATTCAAAAGTATCAATTAGATAATTCATTATTAAGCAACGTAAAACTAATTAATACCAAAGGATGTGATCACTGTAACTTTGGAGTGGTTGGTAGAACACTTATAGCGGAGATAGTAGAGCCTACCATAGCTATATTAGCTGCGCTTAGAGAGGGTAATTTCAATGAAGCCTATAGATTATGGCGTAAAGATGGTGGGATTACATATCAAGAACATGGCTTAGAGAAGATTCTTAAAGGTCAAATATGTCCTACAGCTTATGAGGATAAAGTTTGTTCATTAGCAGATGAAGGCTTTTATGCTTATATAGATAAGGCTTTTTATCCTCAAGTATTCAAAGATGTTGATTGGGGGATTAGTGAAAATGAATAAAAGTAATTTGTCATTATTGGGAATTATTCAAAGGAAACCTGATACCTCACCTTGTATGTTTCCCAATAACAACAGGGATTATTATAGCAAAGTTTTTATTAATTCAAAATTAATTGGAGATTGTTTTGTTTAATAGTTTATTAGCTAAATTTAAATCTAAAGCAAATGTATCAAATAGTATGTACTCGAAGTACAAGCTATTGTTTTTAAGATTATGCTTTTTCTCATTTGTTAGGATTAACTTTTATGAGCAGTTATTGGCATTACTCAAAGCTGATATAGCTATGTATGATGCTTTGGTCTTAATGAAATCTAAATATCAATCTCATAAGACTATATTTAAGACATTTTGGATTCAAAGGCAAATATTAGATGATATGATCTATCGTATATCAGCAGGATATGGAACATTATCTTTAGCTGAGTTATTAGAAGGATTAGTTCCAGGAAGTGATTTAGTTATACTTTCAGTTGATTCAAGAAAAGTTAATACAGCTTTAGATAAGGTAACTCAAATTATTGCTAAGTTTAATCATCTTAAGATTGAAGTATCTAAGATGTTTTTTCCATCTATAGCTGCTTTGTTATTATTGGTTATATTAATCTTTATGGCTAATGCTTATATATTCCCAATATTATTAACTATTAAGCCACTTGATAAGCTACCAAGTAGTACTTATGGCTTATATGAGTTCTGTCATTTCTTTGCTAGTAACTTATATATTTTAATCTTGGTATTGATTATAGCTATTATAGCAATTGCTTATTCTTTACCTTCTCTAAGAGGAGTTGTTAGAAAGGTATTAGATAAGATACCTCCTTATAACATCTACAAACAGCTTACAGCTACAAGTTTTTTAATATCGTTAAGCTTACTTTTACAAGCTGGCGATGACTTTTTCAGTGCTATACATAAGATCCAGCACAATACATCAAAGTATTTGTCTGAGTATCTAGAATGTATATTCCAGCGTATTTCTTTGGGCGATCGTCCAGGAGAAGCTTTAGCTGGGATTAATTTATTTATGCAATCTACACAAATATATATAGAGATATTAGATGAAGCTCATGCTTTATCTGAAGGTATAGCTAGTTTAACTGATAGGTCAGTTGATATGCAGATTAGATCTATCAAAAGATTATTAACTTCAATCAATACAGTGTTGCTATTTACAGTGATTGGTTTTGGATTGTGGTTTTACGTTGGAATTACAGAGGTTGGATTTAGTATTTAAAGGAGAGAACAATATGAAAACAACAAATAGAAAACTATCAAACATTAAGAAACAACAAGGCTTTGGGATAATGACTGTTTTACTAGGTATAGTAGCCTCTGCAATCATAATTATTCTCGCTTTTGAGACATATAACCATGTGATGACTAAGATTAAAGTTGGAGAAGCTCAAACTCAATTTCAAGATATATCTACAGGGATTGATTCTTTGTATGTTAACTCCCATGATTTTTCAGCTATTACAACACAAGCAGTTATTGATGCTGGTATTCCAGATAAAACTGATGTTGTAGGAGCTAATATAGCTTCACCATGGTATTCAGGAGACCATAATTCAATAGTAACTGTATTACCTGGAGCTCAACCTACAAATTATATTATTGAAATGGCTGATGTACCTCAAGATTCATGTGCTGGGGTTGCTTCAATGTTTTTAAATAACAATCGTAACTCTATAACTGTTAATGGTGCAGCTGTTAATGATCCAGCAGGATTAGCAACAGCCTGTGCAGCTAATGATCCAGCGGCAATAAACATAACATTTTAAGGAGTATGAAGATGCTTAAAAAACAAAAAGGTAATGCAGTTATAGGAGCTTTATTATTAATAGTGATATTAAGCTTCATAGTAGTTATCTACTATAAGCATCTTCATTATACAAAGCTTCAAGAGTCAGCATCAAGGCTAGGTTTACAAATCTCTATGGTAGTTGATGGCTTAGAGAAAAGATTATCTTTTGATCAAAGCTTTAATGCTGGTCACTACACAATTACAGATTTAATTAATCGTAATTGTGGCGGTAGAGCAGATGATGATTATCTACCTTGTGGCTTTACTTTAGATAAAGGATTATCAGATGGTGGTTTAGCTATAACTGTTACAAATAGTGCAACTAATCCTGATGTTAGATTAGCCTCAATTACTACTGATCCTATAGGGATATATAATACTCAAACAGGACATTATCAACCAATATCATATTTAGCAGGAGCAGTATTAGCATCAGCTGAGACTACAAAGGCTTTTTCTGGGGGACAATATCTATCAGCTTCTGTTAAGTATTCTTTAGATACAAGGCATTCTACAGTGACAGCTAATGTTGTAGCTAATCAAAATAACTCAAATATCTATCTTAGAGTAGATGGCTCAAACAAAATGCTAAACGCATTGCAGTTTAATTCCAAACTTAATGCAGATCACAGGATGATCAAGTATTTATCTAAGATTACCAATGATGGACAAAATATCTTCATAGGTAATCAATCAGGAGTTAAGGGTAATTCCAATGTTGTAGTTAATGATTTAACTATTCATTCAATGGGTGATAAGAAGTTAAGTTCATTACTTAACTCAATGCCTGTTGGTTCAGTGGTTGCCTATGTTGGAGCTACAGTTCCAGATGGTTTCTTTGAGTGTAACGGAGCTGTATTTGATACATCAAAATATCCTGATCTATATAAAGCTTTAGGATCAAGTAAATTGCCTGATTTAAGAGGTCAATTTATCCGTGGTTGGGATCATGGCAAAGGGGTTGATCCAGGTCGTGTTTTAGGATCATCACAAGGTGATGCAATTAGAAATATCTCTGGTTCTTTTACTTCATCTAATGGAGCAGTCGGAGGATTTGGTGGAGCTAACGCAGGTCCATTTTCACCTGCTGGTGGAAGTACTGGCAGCACATATGTAAATGGTCAGGTAGCTTATCCATCTTATACAAGAATGTATTTTAATGCTGCAAGGGTGGTACCAACAGCTAAAGAAGATAGACCAAAGAATATAGCTTTGATGTACATAATTAAGCATGATTAGAGGGTGATATGTTAAGAATAATTATACTTTTTACATTTTTAATATCTTATAACTTAGCAAATGCTTTTAGTTTGTTTGGTATGTTTTCAGATAAACCACAAGTTCAGACTAAGAGCATAACACCTTCATTAGTAGTACCAGCTACAAATCACATAGAAAATACGCCTAATATAAGAGTTAGTAGATATGTTACACAAAAAGAGTATATACCTTTAAATCATGTTGATCTGTTATCGCAAAATATATCGATCAGATTTTCCCCAAGTGTGCTAACAGTAGCAGATGCTATAAAGCAATTATTACAAAATTCAGGCTTAGTTTTAATAGATTCTCAATATCAAGATAGATATACAAAACAGATGCTTAAAAATAAGCTACCTACAACTCAAAGAACTATTGAAAATGCTACTTTAAAGCAAGCTTTAGAAGCTCTAACAGGAAATAACTTTAATGTGGTCTTAGATCCAATTACTCGTCAAATTAATTTCAAAATTAAGAGTAAGGTTTTAGCAATATATTTAAACTTAGGTAATTAAATATGAGTGAAATAATTAAGAAATCATTAATTAATAAATCTAAATTCAAGCCTATACTTATAGTTGGTTTTGTAATTACATTGATTGCAGTTATAGCTATCTCTGGAGTATATGCTTTAAACACATACTTAACAAAAAAAGAAACTCCTAAAGTTGTTATGCATCAACCAAAGGATAACAGCAAAGAATTACTAAGTGGTTTCTCACATATAGTTAATCAACAAACACAGCAAAATGAGCTTTTAATAGATAAGTTAAATGCTCAAAAGGGTAATTTAATTACTAAGGATAATTTAAAGGATTTAATCTCTAGTATTAATCAAAATAATCAAAGTTTAGCTAATGAGCAAAAAAACTATACTAAAGAGTTTTCAGATGCTCTATCTAAGTTAAATAATAAGATTGATTTATTAACTAAATCAGTCACAAAAAGTATTCAACAAACACCTGTAACAGTATCAAATAATGATTTTTATATTAGTTCAATTGTGTGGATTAATGGATCACAAATAGTTGATGTTCATGATAGGAAGCTTAATCAAAACATAAGTATGAGTGTTGGTCAAAGCTATGATGGTTGGGATTTGTTGGCTATTGATGATCATGATTGTGTGAGTTTTAAGAATAACGTAGGGATTAACAAGCAATGTTTATAAGAAGTATATTTTTATTAGTTTGTTGTTGTGGTTTAAGCTTTGCTGAGAATTTTGAGTATTCAAACTTTAATCAAGAGAATTCTCATAATATCAAGATAGATAGTATAAAGAGCATTAGTCTTAATGATTTAAACGCTAAAAGCTATGCTAATTTATCAGCTGCACAGCAAGCAGATATTGCTAAGCAATATTATTTAACAGCTGCTGAATATAAGAAGTATCTAGAAGTTAAGTCCTCTAGCTTTTCAGGTCAGTATTATGCTGGTAAGAATGTTGATCCTAATTTTTTGTTAGCTGATTATTATTTATCGCAATCAGATAAAGCAAAAGCTAATAAATATATTATTAGATATGCTCGATTAGAGTATCAAGCAACTCAAAGATTACTGTATATCCAAAAGCAGTTTCAAAAAGATGCTCAAAAGCAATTTCCAACGCAAACTCCTATTAAGCTTAAAGGAGCAATTCCATATGATTATACTTCATATGGTTTTCATCCTAAAAATTCTGTAATCAGTACAGCTATGAGTCAGATTGAAAAGATGATGATTAGCTCAAATGGCTCATATGTATTAATAGAAGATATTAATGATAATAATAAAAACCTTAATAAATTATTCCAAAAGATAGCTAGTTTAAGTGATGTTAAGTTAGACATTTACTTTGTAGGGGATGTTAGTACTAGTCAAATTATTAACTGGGCTAAACAGTATAACTTAGGTCCTTTAATTCAAAGAAAAGTTATAACGATTAATCATGCAGGTAAGTTTGTTTCTGCATTGTCTAAGGATCTCTCAAAACCAATTTTACCAGGGCAATTATATAAAACCAATAATGGTGATTATCAAATTATTAACTGGAGTTCATTATGATACAAAGAGTATTTTTATTATTAATATTTAGTCTTTCTTTAGGGTATTCGTTAGAGACTATTGCGGATTTCACAGGTGATACTAATTCAGTTAACTCTACTGAAGAGGCGATTCAAAAGAATGCTCCTTCACAGTCTCAAGAAGTAAGATTATTAAGACAACAAATTAGACAAGCTATTACTAATAGCTACTCAGTTCGTACGCAAGATATAACCCTAGGTAGAGTTCAGAACAGGGAAGTTAACTTTAAGTATTTTTCACGTGCGATAGCTTTAATTGGTTGTGATAAACCAAGTTATAGATGGCTTAAATTAAGATCTTCACAGTTAAGTCAAATTAATCCTAATTATTTCATTATTAATTGCAAGGATAAGAGTGTATATGACGAATTTACTAAAGCTACAGGTATTAAGGCTGTACCTATAGATGGCGATCAATTTCATCGTGTTTATGGGATTAAACATTATCCAGTTTTAATAACAAAAACAGTAATCCAACAGTAGGGGCTTATGATGCTAAAAAGATCATTAATAGTAAGTATTTTGACAATGATAGTTATTAGTTTTAGCTACGCTAGTACCGATAGTAGGATTTATTTATCTAGAGTAGATTTAGAGCTTTCATCAGTCTTACAAAATGTTCAAAAGGCACGACAAGCTGATGTAGGGGAGCATGTCCAAAGTTTTAATTATCAAGCATTAACAGCTGATATTCAAACAATCCAAAAAGGTATACAAGATTATATTAATGATACAAGAGTTTTGCCAAGTAGTATCCAAACTCTTAATGGCCATTATGGAGAGAATAAATGACTTTAGATTCAAAAGAGAAAGCCATATTTGATGCGGTATCTACTATACCTGTAGATCACTTTAATTTTACGATCAAACTTGTCGGCTTTTTAATATTTGTTGTTTGTAGTGCTTTATTAGTTTTATTTTTGAACTTTCAAAATAAGAAAGGGGAAGTGACTGTGCTGGAGATGATTATATCAATAGTAATTATCCTAACACTTTTAGCATTATTTACAGGTTTACTTTTAATATAAAGGAGAAAATAAGATGAAAATAATACCTAATCCATACACTAGAATTTGTCAAATAATATTCTGTTTTTTGATATTTCCAGTTAGCAGTTTTGCGATAGATTATAGTTCTAATCCAGTTCCAGATTTAGGCTTTGATCCATCTACTAATGGTGATGCATTAAATAGTGCTGGGACATTAGCTATGAAAGCAGTGTTTATCGTATGCATTATAGTAGCTTTAGCACTATATATATCAGCTGCAATTGTAATTAGATCAATTTTACATGATGAAGATGATCCATCCAAAAAAGGGCATCATAAATTAGGTAAGGCTATATCGGCAATATCATGTGTGATTATTGGCTCTGGATTATTAATCTTAGCTATTACTTTAGCAATTAAAGAGATTTCGTAATGATACCTAATCTAATTAACCAGCATCCTACAGCGTGGAAAGGTTTAACTCAGTACGAGATATTATCTACTGTGATAAAGCTTATTGTTTATCATGGAATATTTTGGGTTTTACTATTTGGCATTTTTGGTACTCCTATAGCAGTAACTATTTTTTCATTTTGTTTTGGGTTTTGTACAGGTGGGTTATATAGCTTTTTAAAATTATCTTCATTAGCAAAGAAAAAGCAAGGCACACCATTTGGTTATTTAGAAAGAAAGATATTTAAAAAGAGTCTACTTTACAGATTAGGTTTTGTTAGCGATAAAACAATATATAGAAATGGTACTTGGAGACACTATGAGTAAACCTTTTTTTAGTGCATTAGGAAATATGAAGCTAGCTTTAGTTATATGTATTAGCTGCTTAGTTATTAGTATGGCATTTAATGTTTATCTTATATCTAAGATAGTTAGCTATCCTGATCATATGGATATATGGCAACATAATCCTGATAGTACTATAACTTTAATTAACCCAAATGAAGTCCAACCGATAAGATTATTAAACTTTGTTTCACAAGAGTGGTCGAAATTGAATTCATGGCCAAATGATGGAGCCGTTGATTCTATTAATAATCTTAAAAAAGATTCTTTATATTTAAGTCCAGCATTTAGAAATCAGTTTAAGCGGATTTTAATTAACTTAAATAATAAAGGATATCTTAAAAACTATGTTGTAGTTACGGTGCCGACATCGGATAAATTTAACAATAATGTTAAAAAAGTAGATGGTGGTTGGTTAGTTAAACAAAGATTTATATCAAGATTTTATTATAATCCGCCTGATTCTAAAGATGCTTTGAGTCAACAAGATATCACTGATACTAAAGTTGAGTATGAACTAGAACAAGAAATTACATTTTATGTTACTAAATATCCGAACTCTTATGGATTAGCCCTAGATAGGTTATATAAAACAAAGATCTATACAAATAAGGAGAACATCTAATGAAGAGAGTATTAATAACACTATTATTCATTAGTATTTTTAGTGTTGGCTATAGCAGAGTATTAGTTTGGAATAAAGCGCCATTAAATATTGTTTTACCAGTGTCAAAGCAAATATATGTGAGCTTTCCAGAATCTGTAAAGGTTGGTTTAAATTCAAATTTATTACAGGTATTAGATGTCCAAAATGCTAATGATACTTTATATCTTACAGCAAAAAGATCATTTAAACCTGTACAGATTAAGCTTAGAACAGCTAATAATAAGATTATATTTATTAATTTATCAGCACAAGAAAAAGCTTCAACTGAACCAGTTCAAGTTATTTATACAAAACCAGTTCAAAAGTCTGATAATCCTTTTAAATCTAATGCTGTGAGCATGCAAGATTTAATTCAATATACAGTTCAGCAGTACTATGCCCCTAAGAGATTATTATCAGATAATCCAAACATACAAGAATCAATGAGATTCCATACGAAGAACTATAAGTTATTTGCAGATGATAGTATTACAGCTATACCTTTAAATAGTTATACAAGCGGATCATTAACTGTAACAGCAATTTATCTAAAGAATAATTTACCAATTTCAGTTAATTTAATTGATCCAAATACTCAAAAACCAATTGATATTTGTGGTAATTGGACAGGTTCAATATTTTTTCCAATTTCAAAGTTAAGTAAGGCAGGTACTGCTCATGATAGTAGCATGTTATTTCTACTATCTAAGAATGATTTTATATCTGTATATAAAAGTACATGTGATTTGGAGTCTATAAATGAAAGGTAGAAATCTTAGGTATATAGTTATAGCGGTGATTTTTATAATACTTATATTAGTGGTATTTAGTTACTTCTCTTTTAAAGCTGGGGATATTGCACCAAAGCATAATTCTGCTAATCAAAATACACTACCATACCAAGATATAGGCTCGAATGCTGCTAATGAGCTATCACATCAATTAACCAACTCTAATAAGGTTATCCAAAGCTTACAAGCACAGGTTAATGACTTACAGAATCAGATGAAGGCACAACAAGGTGCAAGTAATACTAATGATAATGCAGGTGTTAAGGAGTATTTGAACTCTGCTATTAAGCAGGTCCAAGATGAGATTAATAAATTTAAGAATAACAAGCAGATAAAAAGTAATAGTCAGACTACTAAGGTGAATTCATCAAATCAAGGTCAATCTTATACAAACACACAATCAATGTTTGATAATAATGATGATTCTTTTAATGTAGGTAATGGTGATTCTACTATCCCTGCAACTCAACAAAACACATCGCCCCATACTGTATGGATATCAGATCAGTCACTACAAACAGATGATAAATCAAAGCAAAAACTATTTGCAGGTACTACAAATACTCAAAATCCAGATATTTTTGAGAATAAAGATAAAAAACCAAAGCCTGCTTTTACAATACCTAACCCAACAGTATTTACTGGTGTTACTTTTTTAAATGATTTAGTGGGTAGAGTACCAACAGGAAATGATCATAGTATCTATACTCCTTATGAAGCTACATTTGTAGTTGGCAGAAAAAATATTACATCCAAAGATTTTTCATTACCTCCAGAGGTTGATCATATTATGGGTGTGGTTGTATGTATGGGCGATATTATGTCTAGTTCTGTGTCATGTAAGGTTAAAACTTTAACTTATATATTTCCAGATGGCACTATCTCAACTGTTGGTGGAGACTCTAAGAATTCAAGCACTGATCAAAGCTATGGCTATATTAGTACAGCTACTGGATCACCACAAATTCCAGGTACTAGATATTCATCTTTAGGCCTAAGATTAGCAGGTGTTGGGTTATCAGGCGCTGTCTCAGGTATAGGAGCGGCAGTATCACAAGGTGGTTTAACAACTTTAAGTAATCAAGGAACAGCAAGTTTATTTACATCAATTAAAAATGTTCCTTTATATGCAGCAGGTCAAGGTATTAATAACGCTTCAACTGAGGCTTCTAAAGAGTTTGAGAACTATTTTAAGAATGTTTTTGATTATGTTGTAGCTAGAGCTTACAACAATAAAACCAAGTCACTTAAGAAATTTAATGTTGTGATAACTAAACAGGTTGATTTTGATTATGACAAGCATGGTAGAAAGCTTGATCATCATTTAGTTAATGTTGATCAACAAGATATGTCTAGCAATATATTTTAAGGAAAAGTTATGAAAAGAGTATTATTGATAACATTAATATTGGTTCTTGGCTCTTGTTCTTTAAAGCCAGCGCCACCACCACCAGATGCTCCTACTGTATATGAGTCATATCAAGCAGCTATGCATGATAATACAGATCATATAGTACATGAAGGTTCAATAACAGATCCTAATAGTACAAAAAGTAATTTAATTAAGCCTAAAAAAATACTAATCCCGAGTATGAATGGCGTGATATTAAATCCAGATCTTACAAAAGAACAGGCGGATTTTAATGCTAATTTTCCGATGTTACCTAACCCACAAATACTACTTTATATCTATCCTCATTTTCAAAATGGTTTACCAGTACACGG
Source organism: Francisella sp. SYW-9 (assembly GCF_008711465.1). Classification (GTDB taxonomy): domain Bacteria; phylum Pseudomonadota; class Gammaproteobacteria; order Francisellales; family Francisellaceae; genus Francisella. Next base: position 20,928 of record NZ_VXKQ01000013.1, on the reverse strand, counting down.
TACTTATACAACGATGAGTATGTATAAAAATAATCATTATGCTTTACCAAGTGAAGTTTTAACAGGTTTAAATTCAAAGGTGTACCAATGATACAAACGATAAAACAAACTTTAAGTGGTATTAAAGGATTTTATGATTTTAGGGACTTTGAGTCACGTAAGAAAGGTGCTAAAAGCTTTCAAGTACCACCATCATTAGCTAGAGAAATACGTATAGCTGAATATGATCATAAAAGAGAGTTATTTTGGTTATCAGATGCTAAAACTCCAGTAGCTATGTTTGAGATTAAAGGTATAGCTACAGAAGGAGCTACAGATGAACAGTTAAAGACATATCGTGAAAATATTTTTAACTTAATATCGGTATTTCCGCAATTAACCCAAGATGAATCACCTTGGATAGTGCAAATGTATGCTAAAGATGAAAATGATTTTTCATCTGAATATCAAAGAATAGTTAACTCTATTGATGAAGAGCTTAAAGATACTAAATTAACAAAAACATATCTTAATTTAGTAGATAAGCACTTTGATTATGTTACAAAAGAAGAAGGATTATTTAATGATACTCAAGGTAATTTATTTAGAGGTAAGGTAAGAAAGGTCCGTTTAGTATTCTATAGGATTAATAAGAAAAATTCGTATGAAAAAGCATTTAAAGAAATTATTTCAATAAGAAAGGCTATTGAAACAAGATTAAATACTTTATCAAGCTTTGATGTTAAGTATAAGCGTATTGATGATAAAGAATATTTTGAGTGGTTATTTCATAAGTTTCATATGCAAATTGATGGTCTTACTCCTAAAGAGTATTTAAAGAAAAATCCTTTTGTAGAGCGTAAAGATCGTGCTTATGGCTATAATTTGGTAGCTAATGCATTAGCAGCACCTATTAAATCAAATAAAGAAAAAGGGATATGGAAGATAGGTGATACCTATCATCAATTCATATCAGCTTTAGCCTTAAAAACTAGCCCAAAAATCGGTAAAACCACAGCTGAATTACAAACTGAAAATGCTTTAGCTAAAGCATGGTTAGATGAATTACCATTAAACACTGAATTTTATCTATCATTTTTAGCTATCTCTAAATATGACATAGAAAAGGAATTTGAGAAAAAAGAAATAGATGCTAAAAGATCAGGGACATTAGATGCTCAAGCGACTTTAGTTGAGATAGAACACTTTAGAAATCAATTTTTACATAAAAACTATGTGTATCCAACAATAGCAGGATGTTATATCTCTGCTTTATCAGAAGAAGACTTAGAAATTAGAGAAACAGAAGTTAAAACATCATTAGAGCATTTACCATATGAAGTTTTAAGAGAAGATTATGATTTAGATAGATTAGATAAATTTGTTAGATTTCTACCAGGTAATTATGATTATATATTTGATGAGTATTATAGATGCTCAAGAAAAACAACAGTAGAAGATTTAGCTAGTTTAGCTCCTATAGGTTACGGTAGAACTTCAGGTGCTGAGATTCCTTTATATATTAAATATAATCGTAATGGAGAGATAAGATATAAAAATCCAAACTCAGATAAGAAAAACAATAGACATGAGCTAACTTTAGGGACTACAGGTTCAGGTAAATCTGTTAATCAGGCAAGTGAGATTATAGCTGAAATGGCTTTAATCAAGCCATATATGGTTATTATTGATGCAGGTAAATCATTTGAATTTGTTGTTGATTTCTTAGAATCACAAGATTTAAGCGTTAATAAGATTGAAATTAGGATGCCTGAGAAAGGTAAACTTCCTGAGGTTTCTTTAAACCCTTTTATGTTTACCAAAGAATGGTTAGAGCAACATCAAATGCTTGCAGATTTACGTGAATTAGAACGTGAATTAGCATTACAAGAAGCAATTGAAAAATCAGAAAATATTTTTGTTAAACATACTTCAGATAATCAAGAAGAAGTCCAGGAATTAGAAGAAGTCGAGCAGCGTGATTATATAGCTGAGTTCTTAAATTCAGCTTTGATTATTGCTTGTAATGGTAAGAGTATGGCTGAGGCTTGCCTTAATGATCAACATAAGCGTGATCTTATTGATGTTATCCAAGAGCTAATGCTAGAGATAGCCGATCAAAATAGACAATTATTACCTGAAGATATTGAAAAAAGGCTTTATGAAAAAGCCCATAGTTTAGCTACTTCAAATAATCCTTTAGAACGTAATAAAGCAGAAAGGTGTGATGTATTATATGCAGGGTTTAATTCATTCTTAAACAATGCACTCAACCGTTTATATTTCAATCGCCAAGCTAAACCATTTAAGGTGGTAGATGTCTCATATTTTGAATTAGGGATTTGGAAAACTGATAGTGAAAGCTCAAAGGCAAGTAGAGCTTTGGCTATGAATAATTATATATCTCAACATATGAGCTTATGTGAAGCTAGACAGAATTCAAAAAGATTAACCAAAGTAGTTATAGATGAGTGTCATATTCCATTATCACAAGATTTAACAGCAGTCCAAATAACACAATGCGCTAAGATGTCGCGTAAGATTGGTTTAGATCTTAAGCTTTTAACTCAAGATCCAGCAGATTTTACAGGTGTTGCATATAAGTTATTAAATAACTTTGAGCATTATGAAATTCTATCTTTTAACGATGATACTGTACTACAAAATGTGGCTAAAATGCTTTCAGGATTAGGTGAAAGATCACTACCTTTAGCAAGAAGTATCAAAAATGAGAAAGGTAAATATACCGAGTCATTAGTTGTCAATCAAACAAGATCAATGCTTTGTCGTAACGTTGTACTTCAAGAGCCTCTATATATGGCTATGAATGAACCAAATGAAAAACAAGCGCGTAAAGAAATTGCGAAAAAATTCAATACCTCTGAAGTAGTTGCAGCATTTATTCAGGCTCAAATAGCTAGAGGTGAAGAGCCATCTGTTGAACAAGCAATTAAGGATTTAAATTTATGCAAAAGTTAATTTTTATATTAATGATATTCGTATCTATAAGTGCTTATAGTCAAAAGCTAGAGGTATTTGTACCTTGTAATCAAGAGGTTGAGTTTTCCTCTCAAGTCAAAATTTATCATGTTGGCTGTGAGAAAAAGCTTAATAAAGAATTATCCCAAGCTGTATCACAAGATTTATCTAATAGAGAACAAATAGCTAAAGAGTTTGTTCAAAAACATAAAAAGCAATATAAAAAAGACTTTGAGGATAGCTCAAAGATGAGTGTTTATGGGCTTAAGAGTTTACCAGCAATAGTTATTGACTCAAAATATGTTGTCTATGGCACAACCAATATTAATACAGCTATTAATAAATACAGACAAGGGCATTATCAATGAAAAAGCTACTGTTATTAATAATCTTATTATCAGCTATTAATGGCTATAGCCTTAATACCTTAAATATGGCTATGGATGAGATGGCTGGTATGGCTTCTTATTCAAAATATAATGTGGTTGGTGGTTGTACATGGGCAACAGAGATTTATCCATTTGTAATGGAGACACCACTAGTAACAGAATATATTCCTGATTTATTAATATCAGTATTTCCAAGACTTGGTAAGAATCCAGTACTTAATTTGAATATGCAAGATCAAGCTTTTAATGCAGCTGGGCAAGCTCAAACAGTTAGTATTACTGGACTCTCTGGTGGCGCTGGTAATTTTGGTCAAAATCCAGGCTCTGCAAATATGAATAAGTTTTTTCAAGTTGATATAGAGGGTAATCCAGGGGCTTTATTAGTATCCTCAGTAACACCATGGAATTTACCTCCAGCAACGATACCTTATCTACCTTATTATTCATCATTTTTGGATATGTATTTATGGCATGACCCTGCTTTAGAAATAGCATTACATCCTAGCTCATACATTCCTGGTATGAATAATATAGGAAGTAGTTTAGCTCCATGGGGATCTTTATATCCTCGTTATGGAGTAATAGCACAAAACTCTGAGTTTAAAGCAGCTGCGGTCATTGCAGAGCGTGCATTATCAATAGTTACCTCAAAAACTAGCATAGCGGCACATATATATACCCCATCACTAGAAGGTTCACCTTGTGGTACATATTGTCATATAACTTCAACACCAACTATTAATGATAATGACACTGCAAGATTTCAATTGATATATCCATCAGTTGAAAGTCAGTTTGATAAAGATGAAATAGGTTTTAACGATCTTACATCAGCAGAGTGGTTTTATAAATCATATAAGGTTGATGAAGCTATTAAAGGCAAGAATCGTTTTGTTTGGTTAGTTTGGCGCAAGTATAAAGGATGTGTTCAATATCCTGGTACTTTGACTGATGTAATAGATTGGAGCTAATAATGAATGATTTATTAAGTGGTTGCTATATAAAGCTCTCATCACAAGGAAGAATCTCAAGATTAGGTAAGCATAGCTCACATAATGGCAAGAGATTTATTAAATTTTCAGTGGCTTATAACATTATGGGCCATGTTGAGTATATTAATTTTGTAGCGTATGACAGGTTAGCTGACCAGATAGATGAATACGCAAAAATAGGTACAACTATATATATTGAGTCTGGGGTACGAACCAATAAATTTTTAGATAAGAAATCAGCTAAAGAAAAATATATATCAAAGACTTCATACCCAGTAGAAGCTTTAAGTTTCATAGCTAATACAAAATATATGGTTGATGCTAAGGATATTTCACAACAAGAACTTAAAGAGTATCAAGACTCAGTTAAAGACATAGATGCTATTTCAATAGCTAAGAATTTACTTAAAGATGCGGGTTTTATAATTTCAAAGGGGACGGATAATGAGTAGTTTTTTAAAAAGAGTATTTTTATATTCAATATTATCAATAGCAAGTACAGCTTACTGTGATAGTACCTATAACTCTATAGTTCCAGGTTCTTCAGACTCACCACTATATTATAAAGTAGGTGGTGGTAATGTTGTTCCAGTTGCACCATCTTTAAGATCATCATTAAGTATTGATATTAATGGTCTTGGAGCAGCAGGATATAACTGTGGTTCATTTAACTTAGGATCTTCCATTAGTAACTCACTTAATGGCTTAGAAAATACAGCTATGAGTATGTTTAATAATGTAGTTGACTCTGCAACAGGTGCAGTAGTAGAAATGCCTGCTTATATAATTGCTAAGGCAAATCCTTCTTTGTATCAGTTATTACAAAATGGTTTATTTTCAGGGCAATGGGATATAAATACTGGCCTTAAATCATGTCAACAAATGCAAAGTGACATTGATAACGGCAGAGATCCATATTCAGGGATGTTTTCAACATCACAAGCTTATTCATGGAAAGCTTTTCAAAATAACTCTTCACCTAAAGTAAGAATGAATAATTTAACTTATACTCAATCATCAGCATCTGATATATCTTTAGCTAGTCAAAAGGTAGCTCAAGATAATGGTGGGTCAGGAGTACCTTGGATACGTGGTAATTATAAAAATGGTGCATATTATGCAGGTGGTTTAGGTCAACCAGCTATACAAATGACATCAGATATGACTGTAGCTGGAGTAAATGCATTACTTTCTCGTAGTGATTTTGATTCAAAATCAGCTATCCCAAAAACAGATGGATTATATACATATTTTAAAACACCTCAAGATGCAGCTGATTGGGCAGTGTCAGTATTAGGTGAGAATGATATTCATACAAGCTCAACGTCAATCTCATCAGCTACCGCTGGTAAAGGATTATTACCTTTAGTTCAAAAGCAGTATCAAGATATATATCAAGATTTATTTGATATGATAAATGGCTCTAAAGATATTGATATAGAGAATCTAAAGAAAGTTTCATCTGATAGGGTAATGCTATCAAAACAAACAATTCAAGATATCCAAGGTGATAGCTCAATTAATAAAGATTTTGAGATATCAACATTAGCTCAAGGAGTAGCTTCATCAAGAGTTGTCGATAAAGCTCAAGAGCTAATAATAATTTTACAAGCTGCAAGACAAGTACCTTCAATTGCTACTAATAAAACAGCACAAGAGTTTATTGATCGATATATTTCAACATTAAATCAACAAATTAACTTAGTAGTTAATAATAACGAAACATCTAAGAAGTTATTAGTAAACACTATTGAGACTCTTAACCAAAGCCATAAGCAAAAAGAAATGGTTGGTAATAGCTCAATAGGTATTAGTCCATCAAAAGCACCTTTAATTAATGGTGTAGTACAAAAGGAGAATAGCTAATGATATTAAATACTTTAGGTATCCCACAATTATATGGAGAATTAATTGGCTGGTGGCAGTTTGATGTTTGGTGGGCAATTATCAAGTCATCAGGATTATTCTATATTCCAATTATTTATATATTTATGAATGATATTGTTGAGCCTTTCTTATCACAAGATTATAGAGCAGGTTCAGTAACATCTACAAAAAGGTTAATAGTTAATTTCTGTAAGATGATTTTTATATTATTTATCTTTATTTTTCCGTCAATTGGGATTCATGCTAATGCTATTGAATTTCAGGCTAAAGGCAAGAGTAATACAGTTTTTGATAATAGTAGTACGTATTCACAAAATGTACCTAGTGCGCTTACTAAAGATTCATTAATTCAAATGCCAATAGGCTTTTATTTATGGATTAATTTAGTTACAGGAGCAACAACAGTTGCTTATGATAAATTATCAGATGCTACAACAATTAGAGAAGCACAACAAATAGGTACAGCAATGCTTATATCTAATGTTAAGCTACGTCAAGAGTATGCTGAGTTTTTAAATGATTGTTATCTACCGTCATATGCAGATATGACTAATGATATTAAAAATGGTAATACTCCTAGTGATAAAGATTTAAGACAATGTATTAATACTTCAGCTATGATGGGGGTATTTCCTATAGGTTGTAATTTCAATAGAACATCAAATAAGTTTTTAATTGAATATTATTATCCAAAATACTACTCTCATCAGCCAATTGAAGGGTTTAAGTTTAATCCAGTTAAAGGCTCACCAGATGAAATAGCTAATCAAGCTACACCTAAACCAAAATACGGATCACCACGCTGTGATGCATGGTGGGGTGATGCTAATCCTAATTCATTAAGAAATAGATTATATAATGATTTAAATTCTCAATGGATGAACATGAATCCAAAAAAAGGAGATTTAATATCTTACTTTAAAAGTATATTTAGTACTTCTTATTCTCAAAATGAGCTAGAAGATGGCGTAATTGATATCTTCTTACAAAAGTCATTTGGTGGAGCTCAATTTATTCATCAGTACTATACTGAAGGTGATTATCTAAATAATAACAAAGTAGGTAGCTGGGAAAGTTGGTACGGTAACTTTTATCAAAAGTATATTGGTGGTTTTGCAGCCTTTATGTCATCAATTGTGGCAATGTTACCTTTAATACAGATGTATTTAATAGTGGCTACATTAGCAAGTTTACCAATAGCTTCATTATTTGCCTGTTATTCAATGAAATATGTTGTATCAGCATTAGCAACCTTATTTTGTTTAATAACAATGACTTATTACTGGCATTTAGTGAGCTTTATAGACAATTTCGTTAGAACCTCAATTGAGATCGATAAGCATACCAGTTCAAACATATTATCAAATATGACATCAGCTATATTAGGAGATGGTTACTCAACAGGATCATCTCAAATAAGTTCATATTTAGATTATGTAACAGCATTTATGTATTTAGTATTCCCAACAGTCTTAACAGGGATGATTGCATGGGGTGGAGCTAAAGTAGGTGGAGCTATTGATAAAGGGCTATCAGTGGCTAGAGATGGTGCTAACGAAACAGAAAAAGGTGCTAGTGCAGTTAATAATCAGGCAATGAGCCTTATAAGTAAATTAAGTAAGTTTATACCATGATTTATAAATCATATTTACTAAATAATGAGAATCTAGATTTATATTCATCTGATTCTTGATGATCGGTTTTAGCACCAAGCAGAACCGAGAGACTAAGCAAAGCACAAACAAAAGCACCAGCAGTGCCACCAAGCGAAAAACCAATAGCACAAGCTGGAACTAAGATAATAGCAAAAATAGCAAGACGGAGTTTTAAACGAGCCATGAAAAACATCCTTAAAAAGTTACCTAGACCAATAGTTAAATTAACTAAGTTATTTATCGGTTGGCTAGTGATATTGTACATACTATATATTATAGGGAAATTATTAATACAAAGCCAAACAGTTTTTGTAAATATATATAATTTTCTGACAAGTTATTCATTTTTATTTAGCCTTTTTCAGCTAATAGTAATCATTTTATTTAGTGTTTTTTATAACAGTTATACCAAGCGTAGGTTTAATGAAAACCTTAAACGTCAAAATCTAACTTTAGATGATTTAGATGAGACAGAGAAATCTCGAGCAAAACTTATGAATAGTGGCTGGAGTATTTTTAGTCTTTTAATAGTGATCTTTGTAATGGTTCATATTAGCTAAGGATATAGGTATGAAAAGTTTTCTTAAAAACCTTAATTTAAAACTTACTAAGATTATAGGTAATCCTGATCATTCTATGCCATTAGAAGGGATATTAAGAGATCCATTAGAATTTTCTTCCGCTATTTTAGCATTAAGCTTTTGTTTGTTTTTCTTAATATTTAATGCAGGTCTTCCTAGTGGCTTTAAATATTCAATAGCTCTGCTGTTTTTTGTAATCTTTGTTAAAAGATTCTATCAAGGCTTATATATATACCTTTATCAAAAATATATAAATAAAAACCCTACATTTAAGATAACAGTTCAAGAGCTATATAAACATATTGAAAATAGAGGCCCTAAAGAGAAAGTTTATATAGGTAAAGGCTTTCGTTGGACACCACAACATACTCAAAGATATTACGATCTTGAGTCTATTCAGGAATTTTCTAAATATGTTAATAGAGATACTCCTGATCCTTTAGGTGGTCTTTATCATATTCATGGTGTGGATTTAATGAATGAAGAAGACATCTTTATCGAAAGAGATGATCGTATAGGTCATATGCTTTTTTTAGGTGCTACTAGAGTAGGTAAATCTAGATTACTTGAATTATTTATAGAACAAGATATAGCGGCAGGTAAATGTGTTTTTATTATTGATCCTAAAGGAGATAAGGATTTAATTAAGCGAGTTATATTAGCTGCTATTAGAGCTGGTAGACTAGGTGATTTAATGATTCTTCATCTAGGTTTCACTAAAGAATCGATTAAATATAATCCAATAAAGACTTTCCAAAAAATCTCAGAAGTAGCTACAAGAATAGCTTCTAAATTACCAGGAGAGGGTGATTCAGCTGCATTTGCTATGTTTGCATGGAGATTCTTATATATAGCAGCTTGTGCTATGGATGCTATTGGTGAAGAAATTAATATAAAGAGAATTAAAAAACATATTAAATCATTTGATGGTTTATTAGTTCGCTATACGCAAAAGTTTCTTGGATATGACGATCAAACTTTTAAAGAAAAGGTTTTAGATAGAGAAATTGATAGAGCTTTTTTACCACGTCATCTACAAGATAAATCAGATGATACGATTAATAGTATTTTATATTTACAAGAGCGACAAGCTTCTGATAAAGATTTTGAGCTTGACGATATCCTGGAAGATATTATCTCAGCCTACTCTTATGATAAGTCTTATTATGACAAGATAACAGCATCATTATTACCGTTCTTAGATCAATTAGATACGTTATCTGAAATAACTTCATCATCAGATAATGCTAATGAATTGATACTTAAAGATGCCATAGCTAATAAGCGTATTGTATTTTTAGGGTTAGATGGGCTATCTGATAATGCCATAGCTTCATCTTTTGGTTCAATGTTTTTTGCTGATATGGTTTCAACAGCAGGTTCAGAATATAAGTTACGTGAGAAATTTAATGATGTAATTGTACATGCAGATGAATTTAATGATGTTATAGGTGATGACTTTATTCCACTTCTAAATAAGGCGGGTGGAGCTGGTATTCAAGTTGTGGCTTATACTCAAACAGATAATGATATTGAGCTAGGATTTAAGAGTAATAAAGTTAAAGCACTTGTTGCCAAAGGAAACTTTAGAACTTTGGGGATGATGAGGGTTACAAACAAAGAAACAGCTGAGTTCTTTAATCAAAGGTTACCTAATGTAAATGTTAAATATACAACCTTTGGTACAAATATGCATGACTCAGACTCTTCACTAAGAGGAACTGGGGCGACATCGGCTGACTCAATAGCTCAAAAAGAAGTACCTTTGATACAAAACAACACAATTATGTCTCAACCAGTAGGGCAAATATTTCTCTCAAAAAATGGTAATCATATATATCACGCCAGATTGCCACTAATTGATGAGGATTTAACGTCAACTATTGGAAGTATAGAAGATGAAGGTGGCTTAGGTAAGATAATCCAAGATGTTAATTTAAAGAGATTCAAGCTTAAACAGTCTGATGTCATTCACTCTTCATCCGAATCTTTAGCAAATGTGGGGAATCTACATAAGGAGCAGGATCATGTTTAGAGATATTTTTGAAACTATATCACATATTCTGCTAAGTCTAGTATTTGCGGTACTTTTAGCTTTAATGCTAGATCTTATTTTCTCAGGGATATATTCATATATTAATGGCCAAAAGGGATTATATGCATTAGTAGGAGATTACCAAGCTAATAAAGCCTATACCTTTAACTTTATAAATTACTATTTAGATATTTTAATGCATTGGGTTGGGATTCTATCTGACCAGTTAGCTACATTCCCATTAATTCAGTTATTTAGTGATGGGGCTTTAGTAACAATAATCATACTTATTCAGAAGTTTATTATTTTAATTCAATCAATATATATCTACATAGTAATACTTCTATTTTTTATTTTTGATGGGGTTATTTTCAGAGAAATTAGAAGATATCGAGCAGGTCCAGAATCTGTAAGACGTAAAGAATTTGAGGGCTATAGCACTCTTATAGAAACATTAATGATAAATGGTTATTTATTTCCAACAAGTATCTTATTAAAGATCTTTGGCATTGATGTTTATTTATCACCAGCAATTTGGTTTTTAAGCCTTGGTTTTATCGCAGCATTATTCCATAGGCTTAAGTTTGTTTATATACAGAAATATTTATAGGGGAAAGATTATGAGATCAGAATCAGCAGCAGTATATTCGTATTACGATTATTTATATAACAAAAATCTAAGAAAAGATGCTTTTAAAGAGCTATTTGACTTAGTTAAACAAATTAAAAAGACAAGATTTCAAAAATCAGATTATATATATATAGATGATTTAGAAATAGCTATAGCTAAAACATTGGCTATGTTTCAAGCTATCCCATTAGATAAGTACCTAAGCTCGCAAGGAGATTATGGTCACAATATCTTTCAAAGAAAGCTGTTAACTCATTATTTGAAGTCACTTACAGAACAAAAAGATGGACTTAAATTAGCGCCATGTGTATTTATTATTAGAGTTTTAGCATTAATGTTCTATGAAAAGGATAATATTGCTAATTTTCAGTATCGTATCAAGTATAAGGATATTGAAGAGAATATATCCAATCTAGAGCCAATCTTATACAAAAATAAATATCTATCATATTTTGATAAAGAAATGCCAGATGGTTCGATATTAATTTACCCACTTAATCATGGGGAAATTGATATTAATATCAATTGGCTACAAATGATTAATCAGATAATCCCAGAACGCTTAAAACATTACTTAAATAAGTCAGAATCAAGAGATGAGTATATTAAGTTTCTTAATTATTTTGTTACAAATAATTACTCAAGTATGGTTGGTGAGTTTCTTAACCAAATAACTACTGAAGCTATCAAAGATCAAGTATCTGAAACGACTCCAGTTTCAATAGAAATAGTTAAACCAGTAGAAAAACCTACTAATAGCAATATAGATATTTTAAATCAAAAATACGATGAATTATTAGAAAAGCATAATGCTTTAGAAAAGAAAGTAGATGACTTTATAGGTAATCAAGAACCTCATCAAGATGAAGATGAAGATGAATATAGTTTTGATATAGAGGTATAAGGGGGATATATGAAAAAGATTAGTTTAATTATGATAGTGATTTTACTTAACAGCTGTGCTTGTTTTAAAGCTCCAGTTAAGCAAAGTATTAATGTATACAGTAAAGAAATAACTTCAAAACAAATATCTATTAAAGATACCCAGAAAGTAATATGTGTATCTAAGGTAGTCGGTAAAACTAAACAGATAAATGCTGTAGGTTATTTCATTAAATTATATTTAGAAAGATCAGGGTTTAAAGTCACTAATAATATTAATGCTTGTTTCTATAAGCTAGATATAAACTTAACATCAATCTCAGGTAATAATCAAAGCTATCAGATATCTAGTAACGTTAGTTTAAGCAAGAAAATCAATCTTAAAGATAGTCTTATTATGTCTGACTTAAGTCATTATTCAAACTTAGATTACACAACACAAAATAACTGGGATTCGAAGGATTATCAAGTCAATGTAATCGCTAATAATATCAATATTAACGACTATTTAAATACATTAGCTATACAAGAGCATTTAGCTACAAAAATAGTAAATTTGACTTCAAAATAAAAGGGGAAAGTTATGTTACATATTAAATATAATATCCAATCAAAAGAGCTTAATTCATTACTAAATATCAAAGTAAAAAATAATAAGTTTTTATTTTTTGCTGCCTTGTCTAAGTTAAGTTCAATATACAACTTAAGTACACAGGGTCATGAATTAGCTAAAACAGAGCTATATAAGATAATTTCTGAATTAGAGAAGATTTTAAAATCATATTCAAAAGAGATACAAAAGTATAAACAGACCTTACAAAAATATGATATCCAGCTTAAACCAATAAGAAGTATAGATGTGAATGTTGGTGGTTATGTAGCTCTTAAGCTATTTGAAGCTTTAAAGAATATTGATGTTATCCATAAACGAAATCACTGTGCCTTTATCAAAACAGGACGTAATCCCAAAGATAATATAATCCATGAGTACTCAAGAAAGCTCAAGGCTTTATTATCTCAAATCAATCAAATAAATGTTCAATCGTTAATCCAAGCTATTGATGATAAGGCTGTATAGGTGAGTATTATGAGTTATTTATTGAAACAATGACTAATGAGTTAATCTCAAAATCTGGTTAAGAGGAAAAGCAATATGAGTAAAGAAATATTTAACACATCAATCATTAAGAAACAAATATTTATTTTAGAGAGTAAATTAAAAAAGCTGGATCAGGCTAAAGAACTTGAGTTAGAAAATAAGAAACTTAAAAACCAAGTTAAACAGCTTAAAAAAACAGGTATTGCTTTAAAGCAAAAAATTAAGGAGTTAACTACAAATACTAATAATAAAAACGAGGATAAAGATATTCAAGAATGTTATTTTGAAATACTTTTCTTATGTACTTCAATGCTAACAACACTATCCCTAGCTAAGTATTCTAAGAATATTTCAGAAGAGGATAAAATTGACTTTATAAAGTTATATAAAATAAAGTTAATTAACCAAAGATCACACGTAGAAACCTTAAATCAGATTAGATTTCTCTCTAGTAATATATTCAGGTTAGATATAGATTTCTCATTTGTCATATCAAGAGATTCTAATAACATAGTAGATTACTATAATGATCTTTGTTGTATCACGTGCTATTTATTACAAATATGTGCAACCAAGAATCCTAAGTTATTAAAAGAGCTAAGTAATTATGAAGATAGTCTTAATAATAATATAGTCTTAAATAAAATAGCTCATACGAATAATATAAGCTATTTTACTAATATTTTTCTAGATCTCTTGATTCAAAAAAATATAACTTCCATAAATCATCAATACAATCAAACAAAAGTGAGTGTCTAAGATGGAATTAACATTAGAAAAAAGTAATATTGATTCATGCGAAAGTAGCAGATGATAATCAAAACCCAATATATAGAAAAACAATAGAGTTCAAACATCAATATTTTTGTAATCTTATAGCAAAAAAAGATAGTATATATAGAGATCAATCATTAATTGACCTTGCTAGAAAAATATTAACCGCAGCTTGACATTCAAAATCCGATTTGCAATAATAAAATTATCAATACTGATGATGGCTATGTGCCTGAAACTAATTAAAATTAGTCTATTGAAAGTGCTTACCTGTACCGAGAATCAGCACACGGCATTCCAAGAATGAGAAACAGGCCCGTTCCTACCTATAAACAATCCCTAGGATATGTTTAATAATGATTTGTACTGTAGTACTTATCGGATATATCTAGCTATAGGTATATTTAAGGAAATTACGAGTGATGTTTTTCCTTTTATATTTAAAAGCACATCATATTTTAATTTATATTTTCTACCAGTAGGTAAATCTTTGCCTACTGGCTTTGATTATACCTATTGTTTTAATAATCAATAAGGAGTAATCAAATGGAAAAAATAAAACAAGATATTAACTTAAATCAAAGCCAACTTTTTGAGCTTATGAGATATAAACTTAAAAATGAAATGGACGAGGCTAAGTTAAAAAGTAATAAAGAATTATTAGAGGAAATAGATAAGCGATTTAAAAGTTATATTAAACCGCAAAGAGTATTTTCAAAGTTTGTTATTTGTAGTATTACGCTAACTAATATTATGATAGCAGCCCCTTGGATATACATATTTCTTAACCACTAATAATTTAAAAAATATGATGATTCTTAATTAGGTATTTAAAAGCTTATTAATGATCAAGATCATATATTAATTTCATTGAAGGGATTATCTCTTTAATGTCTTTGAACCATCTTCTTTATGAAGATATAACAATTTAATAACCCTAGAGGGTATAACAACCCTCAAAGGTGTTGCTATATCTTCTACAAAAATAAGGAGACGTACGATGAGTACATTAAATAGATTGACACTAATTGGTAGATTAGGACAAGATCCAGAAGTTAAAACTACAGAAAAAGGCTTGAAAATAGCTAATTTCTCAATTGCAACTAATGGTGGCACTAAAGATAATCCAACAACAACTTGGCATAGACTTACTGTTTTTGACAAGTCTGCTGAGTTTGTAGAACAGTATTATCACAAAGGTGACCTTATTTTAGTTGATGGTGAGTTAGAGAATAGAGCTTACAATGATAAGGATGGTAACAAAAAATACCAGCTCCAAATCAAAGTAAGAAGAACTCAACCTTTATCTTCAGCTAGATCAACTAACAATAGTGACAATATACCGACAATGGAAGATTTAAATACAGTAGATGACATTGCTTATTAATTTATTTAAATTTCATTAATATCAACTTGATAACATAACCCACTAGGGAGACATCTCTAGTAGGAAGTCTCCCTTTTAAAAGGAGACTTAAGTTATGCAAAACATTAAAAGCTTTTTTAGATATCTACATTCTTTAACTCCTAAAGCAAAAGCTGAAGAAGGTCAAAGAAGAAGAGAAGCATTGAAAAGAAGAATCTGTTCTTTTGCTTAAGATATTTAAAATTTGAATTGAATATTGATCTTTTATGATCAATAATCTCACCAGTAGGTGTAATTATACCTACTGGTATGGTTATATCTACTGTATTTATATATAATGGACAACAGGAGTAATAACCGTATGGAAGATTACATGAAAGAACAAAACAACAATACTGGCTTATCACAAGATAGTCTAATAAATCTTTTTTTGCATACTGCAACTAAAGAAGATTTAGCATCTCATAAGGCAGAGGTCGATAGAAGATTTAATGAAATTGATAGAAGATTCAATGAAACTAATAAACATATAGATGATTTGAAAGCTGATATGAATCGAAAATTTGATAAAATAGAGCGTTTATTCTACTTTATTGGTGGTTTAGTTGTAACCTCTATAATAGTTCCAATCGTTCTACCATTAATCAAAGTAAATCTTTAATCTCAATATTCAAACAAATTAATACCTATATCTAAGGCTACTTTTGTAGCCTTTTTTATGATATTTAAAAATTTAGATTAGATATAAAATACTAAGGTATCCAAATTCATCTTAGACTAATTTCAGACCCACTAGGGATATAATTTATCCTTAGTGGGATTGTTATATTCCTATTTAAAAAAAATAAGGATATAACAATGAAAAATAATATTTTTAATTTAGCTGAAGAATTAACAAATCAAATAATCACTCAATTAGAGTCTGGTATTGTTCCTTGGCAAAAAGAATGGGTTGGTACTCCTGCATATAACTATATCACAGGAAAAACGTATTCTACTTTAAACCAAATGTTTCTTAAAGGTGGCGCTTATTTAACTTTTAAACAAGTTTCTCAGCTTGGTGGTAAAGTTAAAAGCAAAGCTAAATCTTCAATGGTGGCTTTTTTCTCTTTTTATGATAAAAAAGAAACTGTTACTAACTTAAAAACCAATGAAGATGAAGAAATAACAATAACAAAGGCTTGTTTGAAATATTATCGGGTGTTTCATCAATCTGATATTGAGAATATAGAATTTGAAGATAAAGATATTTCTTTATTTGATAATTCTAAAATAGAAGACGCGGAAACATTAGTTAATAATTATTTCAATAATACTAGTTGTACTTTAGATATTTGTTTTGGTAGTGATAAAGCATTTTATAGCCCATCCCATGATGAAGTTGTAATACCTGATATTTCACAATTTAAGTCTTCTGAGTCATATTATGCGACATTATTTCATGAAATGACTCATTCTACTGGACATATCTCTAGATTAAATAGAAATATGGCTAGTAAGTTCGGTTCCAAATCGTACGCTAAAGAAGAGTTAGTCGCTGAGATAGGATCTGCTATGTTAAATAGTATGGTTGGTATAAGTAGTCAAAAATTATTTGATAATTCTGTTGCTTATATTGATGGTTGGATTAAGTCTCTTAAAAATGATCACAACCTTATAGTTCATGCAAGCGCAAGAGCTGAAAAGGCTGTAAATCTTATTTTGAGTCAGAATACTTCTAAAATTAAAACAGCGGCATAAGGTGATTATCATGAAAAACTATCTTATCGAAATTTCTGTTGGATATTTTAGTGTAGAAAATACATCAATTGAAATTAAGGCTAAAAGTAGAGAAGAAGCCGAAAGGCTTGCGTTAGAGTCTGCCGATCAACATCGTGCTGATCACTATTGGAATCACTGTGGTGATTTTGATGTTAATTATCAGGTTGAAGGCTTTTCAGAAATTAAGTGATTTATATCTAATCTAAATTCAAATAATTTTGGCACTATTTTTTTAATTACTGCCAAAACTAGCTATTTTAATACTTGAACAATCAATAACATGATCTTTTAGTTTTAAATCTGGATTTTCAATATTTTTGTAGTAATAACATTTTTGAAAGTCTTTATCTTTATTTGTGATAATTTTATAATAACCAGCTGGAATAGCTTGGCCAGATTTTAAAGTCTTAGGATTGCTATCAAAGGTTACAATATCAAGCACTTTCACATTTCCTAGCTTAACAGCTACAACCCTTGAATATCTTTCTGCTTTACTCCACGCAGATCTATTTACTTTTGGATACTGAGGCGTCATATTGGCCATTGAGAAGGTTGCTCTCTGAGCTTTTTCATCATAATTAAAAGCAGCATTAGGTGCTAAATGACCGCGATCAAATCCTGACTTCTTATAAGAATAAGAACTCATTCTATATTTTTCTGGAAGGCGCTTGTCTGGATAGAACTTACTCTTATCTCTACTAAGTTTTTTCTTATATAAATTTTCTTTTGTAAGACTATACTCAACTGCTAGTGCTGATTTATATTTATAATCAAAGCAGATATCCATATATTTGTTGTGTAATATTTGACTACATTTGAAACTTGATAAAGCCAGTTTATTGTTTATCTCAGCATGTGCAAAATTAGTAAGAGATACAAACAATATCCCTAAAAAAGTCAGTTTTCTATATATCATAATCTAAAATCTCTAATGTTAATTGAAGTTACTACTCTTCCTATAATCTCAGCATCTGATGGATTTTTTATATCATCATTATTTTGAAATTTTGAATTTAAAGGCATTAAGCATAGTTTATTATTCTCTTTATAAAGAAGCTTAACTGTTGCTCCCTCGGAGTTTCTAGCAACAACCACTTTACCTATAAGGTTTTGAGGACTTACTTCATTTGGATCTATTAGGATATTCTCACCTTCACAAAGAGTATATTTTGAATATTTAATATTTAATAATTGTGATTCTGAAAAGTCATATAGCATACTCTCACCTTCTACCTTTAGTGAAAATCCATTTTTAGGTACAAACTCAGCAGGTACGCTTAAATAGTCAATAGGTTCAACAGTTTCTATACTTTCAGTAAATTCACCAGCTTGTACATAACTTAGTACAGGAACATTTACTATTGAGTTAAATTTATCAATATCCAATCCCAAAACCTTCATTACAGCTTCATGGCCATCATAATATGGTTTATTAGTACCAGCAACCCACCCTTTTATAGTTCGTTCACTTTTACCAATAATTTCTCCTAACCTTTTTTGGGTCATCCCAATTTTCTTTAGTGCTGGTTTGAGATCTCTTTCGTAGATAAACATTATTGCTTTAAGTGAGTATGTTTGAATAAATTATATTTGTATTTTCTATGTCAATCAATAAATTTATAAAGAAATAGTGCAACATGACTTCCCTTTTATTTAAAAACCCATTATATTTTAAAGGTGCAGTATAGTTGCATTTTAATAATAAAGGACTAAAAATGGAATGGACTACAAATACATGTATAGCTCTAGTTGATATGCAAGCTTTCTTTCCAAGCTGTGAGCAAATCGACTTTCCAGAGTTAATGAATAAACCAGTCGCTGTAACTAATGGCGAAGCTGGTACATGTATTATTTCAAGTAGTTATGAAGCTAGAGCTTATGGTATTAAGACAGGTATGAGAATGCAAGAAGCATTACAGTTATGCCCTGAGCTTATCAAAAGACTATCTCGCCCTAAAAGATATGCTGAAATATCTGGCAAGATAATATCAGCACTAAGAGATATTACACCTGATATAGAAGTATTTTCTATAGATGAATGCTGGATGAATTTATATCCTGTATTGGATCTATATAAAGGGATAGAGAACATAGCTAAGCTTATTCGTAAAGCTGTATATGATAATAGTGGTGGCATAAATTGCTCTATAGGTATATCAGAAGGAAAGCTAACAGCTAAGTTTGTGGCTGGAGTTAATAAAGGTAAAACAGCAATTGTACCAGCTGATAAAATTAAAGAATATATGGCTCCATATACTTTAGACAAGTTCTGTGGAATTGGTGATAAAGTTCTACAATATTTAAATGATAGAGGTTATAAGACTATTGGTGATCTACAAAAAGCTCCTCACAACTTACTTTCAACAAAGTATGGTATTGTTGGCAAAAGAATCCAGTCAGCATGCAATGGGCATGATCCAGTAGAGTTGGTTACTAAAGAAAAATTGCCCAAGTCAATTGGTCATAGTAAACAACTACCTTTTACCAAAGACAAAGATGTAATTGAGGCCATACTAATTCATTTAGTATATAGACTTACAAGAAGAATGAGACTTTTAAATATTAAGTCTAAGTCTGTAGGAATATATCTTGCTTCAAAGCAAATATACATTAAGAAAATATATTACTTTGAAAAAGCTAACAACTGTAACCATATATTCATTAAAGCTGTAAAAGAACATATGAATTTATACAAATCCCAACCACTTCTTAAAATTGGTATTAAGTGTTTTGAGGTGGAATATAGTGATGCTGAACAATATGACTTGTTTTGCAAGCCATATGACTCTAATCATTTAAGATGTGATATAGCCATGGATGAAATAAATAAAAAATTCGGTGATGGCGCTGTACGCCCTGCTCTTGAATATATAGTGGATCAGCTAGAGTTAGTGCCAGTTATTGCATTCAATTTTGATGCTACTTCAAAGGCTAAGAATAGTCTTTAAAGTGAATTGATTAAGGAGATATAAATATGCATAAATATTGTGTTATCAAAGAAACTCAAAGTATGAGAAATCTACTATCTATCATTAAAGCTAATTATAGATCTGAATGTGGAGATACTATAGTACAAGAAGTTAACTTAGAGCATGTATTAAATAGAATTGATAACAAAGATATAAGAACACTAGTAAAAAGTGGTTGGCATGATATAGAAACAATTCTAGGATATGAGATGAGATTATTGGAAATGAACGCTAAAAAAAGTATATTTAGTAAGCTTAATCGTAAAAGTAAAGATATGTATTTTATTGCAAAGGTTAGAGCTGATGAAACATCTACAGATATTTTTAAATCTATATTTAATGCCTCAAATTTAAAAGTTGAATTGATGGAAATAAAGATATAATTTCTTGAGAAAGTTTGTGCTTTTGATTTCAAAAAACTAACTTTCGCAGAGAAACAAGGACGCATAGCGTTCGCTACTCTTTCCAATTTAAACAAATATGTGGCTTCTAGCCACTACATCTAGTAGTCAAATCTAAGAAATTAATCAACAAAAAGCAAGGTCGTATTGTTTGACCATAGAAATAATTTGCTCAATTTGCTTAGCAAATCAAGAGTATTAATTATGTATATGAGTGTACAAATAGTAGACTTTTAACTCATTATGATGAGTCCAAAAAGCTACTGTTTTAACTGTAGTTGAACAATAAAGAACCTTACATTTGCATTAAATGAAGTAGAAAATAAAAGCAAATATCAGTGCTTTCATTAGGAGCAAAGCCTATTTTTCGATAGAAAAATAATGACGTTAGTCATCTGCTTTACGACTTTTGGAAGCATAATCCGATAGGATTTATATTTGCGATTATTCTTCTACAAATGTAATGGGATTGATTGATTTTGTGATGATGACTACCGCCCTCGTCACTGTTATTTGGGACAGTGACGTAGGGCGGAATAGCCCACGTA
>NZ_VXKQ01000080.1 GCF_008711465.1 Francisella sp. SYW-9 | reverse complement strand
AAGAAGAGTGAAAAAAAGAAAAAGAAAAAAAAAAAAATGAGAAAAATGAGATTGTGGAGTATGAGAAAAATAAAGGGAAAAAAAAAAATGGAAGAAAGAAGTGGAAGATTTTAAGAAGAAAAATAAAAAAGAGGAAAAATGAAAAGAAAGAGAAAAGAAAGAAAAAAAAAAAGAAGAAAAAGAAAAGAAAAAAAAAAAGAAAAAAGAAAAAGAAGAAAAAAAGAATATAAAAGAAGAAAGAGAAGAAAGGAGAGGTGGAAAAGAAAAAGAGAGAGTAGGGGAAAGAGAAGGGAAAAAAAGAATAATAAAAGAAAAAAAAAAAAAATAAAAAAAAGAAAGAAAAAGAAAAAAAGAAAAAGAAGGAAAAAAAAGAGGAAAGAAAGGAAAAAAAAGAA
Source organism: Francisella sp. SYW-9 (assembly GCF_008711465.1). GTDB lineage: Bacteria > Pseudomonadota > Gammaproteobacteria > Francisellales > Francisellaceae > Francisella. The sequence goes on along the minus strand of NZ_VXKQ01000080.1, from coordinate 343 downwards.
AAAAAAGTATAAAGAAAAAAAAAGAAGAGAGAAAAAAAGGAAAAAAGAAAAAGTAGAAGAAATAAAAGTAGAAAAAAAAAAAAAAAGGATAAAAAAAAAAAATAAAAAAAAGAAAAAGAAAAAAGGGAAAAGAAAAGAAAAAATAAGGAAAAGAAAAAAAGAAAAGGAAAAGAAAAAAAAAGAAGAAATTGGAAAAAAAAGAAAAAAAAAAGAAAAGAAAAAAGAAAGAAAAGAAAAAGAAAGATAAAAAGTAAAAAAAGAATGAAGAAAAAAAAAAAAAAAAGGGAAAAAGGGAGGAAAAGAAAAAAAAAGGGGAAAAGGAGAGAAAATACAATCATAAAAG
>NZ_VXKQ01000079.1 GCF_008711465.1 Francisella sp. SYW-9 | reverse complement strand
ATACCATATTATCAAAAGTTTTTCTCTCAACTACAGCAGATATATCATTATCAATTAATAATGCATAATCACCTACACTCAGATTCTTTCTTTGAATATTATGCTCGCCAAATTTCCAAGGATATCTTTCATTACTATCGATTATTACTTAAAGCTCCTTGGATTTAGGCTGTAAACTTAAGTTACCCCGTGTTCTATGTTGATTAATTCCTTGCTGAGTTCTAAAAAATATCTGCTCGTAATAACCATCTTTTGTTTTATATTTTTTCCGTATAAATAAAATTTCATACCGCTTTCGCTGTCCACGATCTAAAAGAATAGTTAATCTTTTGCCTAGCTTCTTAACAAAAACTACTGGTACTTCCTCAACTACTTCTTCTAAAGAAATGTCTGAATCTTCCGCTCTAATACATAAGCTATTACCACTAGCTCCAGGCCATTTATCTTGAGTTCATCATGATAAGCATGTTTTATTATTCTCTGTTACTGCTATATGATAAGACACCTTCTTACAATCTGTTTTTGTACTCTTCCATAAGCTTATTGCCTT
>NZ_VXKQ01000012.1 GCF_008711465.1 Francisella sp. SYW-9 | reverse complement strand
CTAAAGTATCTCCGTGTTTATCTATAGCTCTATATAAATAAACATCTTTACCTTTAAGCTTAAGGTAAGTTTCATCCATCTTCCAGCTTATATAGCTACCATATTTTCTAAAACTATTACTAAAAACTGTCTCTAATTCTTTAGCATATTTGATAACCCAACGATTGATGGTGCTATGGTCTACCTTAACTCCTCGCTCTTTCATTAACTCTTCTACTTGTCTATAACTTAACGGATATGATAAATACCATCTGATTGCTTGAAGTATCAATAATTTGGTAAAGTGCCTACCTGTGAAATCTATCATTTATATTTTGATATAAAATCTGTGATAAATTTATGCTACTAGCAGTTTGCGACAGAGCCCAAAATAGGCAGTTTGGATATTAGTGATTGCTAAATTAAATAGCCATAACTTATAAGTATGGGAAAAGTTGTTTCTATCTCTTGGTGCTTTTACCTATTTTTAGGATTCTATTTATATTTTATAATATAAATTATAAACCAAAATAGTGGTAAACCTGCTAAGATTATATAAGATATTACTAGTCCATTGTAGCCATATTGAGTTAAATAAGCTCCAAGGCTACTAAATATAAATGCTGCAAGGTTTTGTAGTAAGCCCATAAAAGAAGCTGCTGTACCTCTTCTGTGTGGATGTAGTGATAAAGCCTGACTAATTATATTAGGCATACCGATTCCAGAACCTATTGTGAAAATAAAGAAAGGTATAGCTAATAACCATCCAGAAAGAGATATGTTAATAAACTTGGCTATTAAAACTACAATTGCAGCGATGACGAATAAGCTAACAGGGAGCATAAACATTTTTTTGAATTTAGCTCCGCCCTTTAACAATCTCTTAGATATTATTCCACCTAATATAAAAGCAACAGATATTGGAATAAAGAACATACTAAATTCTTTTGTAGCAAAATGAAGCTTCGTTAATAAAAAAGGAACTTGTGATAGATATACATATACAGAGATATACATAGAAGCACTGGTTAGAGCTAAAACCATAAATTTAGAATCTTTAAGCAAATGCTTATATTGATGCAATATAGCTATGATAATATGTTGTTGTTCAAGTTGGTGCTCTTTTTTATGAATACTTTCTGGTGGGTTGGGTAGTCTTACAGTTATCAAAAATAGTATGGCTGCTACTATAATTAGGACGATAAAAATTCCATACCATGCTGAGAATGTTAAAATCACTCCACCAAATATTGGCGCTAAAGCAGGCATTGAACCGATAAGAATAAAACCAGTATTAATGATTTGAGTTGCTTGCTTTTCAAAATAGCTAAATGCTAGAACCTGCCATAAGCATAAGGCACTAGCAGCGCTTAATCCTTGGATTAAACGGGCTATAAGGAAAGTTGAAATGTTCGGTGAAAAAATAGCTATAAGGTTAGCGATAATGTATAGAGCAAGGCCAAATGCTAAAACTTTTGAGGTCTTAATATGGTCTGATAGAGTTCCATATACAGGAATACCAATAGCAAGTCCCAGCATATAGAAACTAACGGTTAATCCCATACTGGCCTTTGTTGTTGCAAACGCATGTTGCAACACAGGCATAGCAGGTAAATATACATTAGCTGTTAGAATTGATAGAAAAGCTAGTGTATAAATAAGAACCTTAATATTTTTACCCATAAAATTATTTTCCTGAAGCTTGTTTATGATAAGTTTGATATAGATTATTTGAATCTTCTAAAACTCTATAAGAAACAATTTTTTGATCTTTCACTTCATATATTGAGATCAGGTGCGTTTCAAAGAATTCATTATTATGCTGGAAAGTACACTCTAGATAAGCATATTCATATACAAAATTAGTTTCTTCACTTGCAACTAAGTCAATGGGAGTTTTTTTGAATTCTGAAACAGAAGCTTTAATATTAGTAAAGTGTTTGATAATAGCATCTTTACCGTGATGACTACCACTCCATGGTCCTTCGATGCTATCACTATGCCAAGCAGCATTGTTATCTATTAGCTCTATAGCTTTTTCAGGTTGGCCAGTTTTTTGGAAGTTTAAAAAGTTTTTAATTATTTCTAAGTTAGTTTTACTCATTTTATGAATCCATTTAATTTCTTTTGAAGTATAATCATAAAAAATATTTTCAAGTACGTAAATTGAATATTTTTTACCAACATGTTAACTTAATGTTAATAGCAATAGCTTGTATGGTAGTTTTCATGTCGTATACATTACATCAGCTTAGAGTTTTTTCATCTATTGTCGAGAATAAAAGTGTAAGAAAAGCAGCTGAAAGTATTTTTCTAACACCCCCAGCAGTAACTAAACAATTACAGAATCTAGAAGATATTGTTGGTGTAGAACTATTTGAAAGAAAAAATAATAGCCTTCGTTTAAATCGAAGAGGTAAATGTTTCTATGACCTTATAAAGCCAATACTTGATAAAGTTGATGAGATTAATAGGATAGAGTTGCCTTTATTAAGAGGCAAAAAGTCAAATATTAGAATAGGAATGGCACCAATTTTTGAGCAAAGTGTCTTTGATGGGATTAATAAGTGTATAGATCATGGATTTTCATTTGAGTATGATTTAAAAGTATATGAAAAGCTTAGACTTATAAAGATGTTAGAGAATTATGATATAGATGTTATATTGGCTGTAATAAGCGAAGATGAAGTACAAGATCTTAAGAATAAAGGGTTTTGCGTTAAGATGTATCATAAGATTGATTTTGAAATGTATGCATCCAAAAAGCTTTTAAGTCGTTATGGTGATTTAGATACAGTACTTAGAGAGTCAGCGTTAATTTTAGAGAGTAAGCATCGAAGTAAATTTGGCTTGTCAAATATTATAAGTTTTGACTGCTGCTTAAGTGTTTATAATGCTATTATTCAAGGTGTCGGTTATGGTTTTTTACCAACGTTTCCATTGAAACCTCAGGAGAGGGATGATCTAGTATGTATAGATAAAGGAGTATCTCTAGGTAGTCTCTGTAGTTATTACGCGTATCGTACCAAAGAGAATGATAAACTTAATATTATTAAAGAACTTTTTCAAGACGCCTAAAATATAGTTGGTGTAAAAGTAGTATGGTTCCTTTTACTATGGTATTATGGTATTATCTTTTGTCTAAAATAGTAGACGAAAATTACTTCTTAATTTTATAGGGTCAAATATGAATTTCGAGCTTGCTAGAGAAAATATGGTTAAACAGCAAGTCCTTACAGAAGGACTTTCTTTAGATGGTGTTGCTAAGGTTATGGCAGATGTTCCTAGGGAAAATTTTTTACCAAAGCATCTACAATGTCTGGCTTACTGTGACACAGCATTAACGATTGAGGATAAACTATTAAGAAGTCCGATGCTTACAGCTAGGCTTATAGAGGCTTTAGATATTAAAGTTAGTGATAATATCCTAAAACTTGGTCTTGAATGTGGTTATCCTGCAGCACTTTTAGCAAAATTAGCTAAGAATGTTGAATTGATAGATTATGATGAGCAAAGGCTTAGTCAAGTAAGAAGACAGCTTGCAAGTATTGGTATTTATAATATTGAGTTTAATAGTGCCGAATACTTAACAAACATTAAAAAGAATGAAAAAAAATATAACTGTATATATATATCAAACATTGTTGAAGAGGATGATATAGACAGCTCTTTACTTGATCTTTTAGAGGTAGGGGGTAGGATTGTTTTTGTTATTAGAAATAATGTATGTGATAAAGCTTATACGATAACAAAAATAGCTAATGAGAAGTTTGAAAAAAACTTTCTCTTTGATTCATACAATAAGTAAAGAGTAATTATGAAAAGGCTTGGTATTTATCTGGTAACTTTGTTTAGCTTTTGCTTAGCTTTTGCTAGTGAGGACACTGCAGTCCCTACATATAATGATGTAGGACGACCTGTGGGAACTGATATAGCATCAGATCCTTATAGTGTACAGAAGCAGTATGCAAAGGCAGATGAGATAAAAAAAGATAATCAATTTTATGACCTTAAAAAAGCTGATAAAGTTGCAATGGTTGGTAAAACCAAAGATAAGTTTTATAGTTTGATTGATATCTATGTACTAGCAGCCAAACATAATGCTGAGTATCAAGCTGCAAGATCAACTTTTGCGGCAAATGTTGAGACTGTCCCTACAGCTTTAGGTGCATTGCTACCACAAGTTAATTTTCAGTATAATTTAAGACGAGATTTATATAATCAGTTCGGTGGACAAGTCGATGATACTTCAAATATTATTAGCTTCCAAGGATCACAGGTACTTTTTGATTGGAGTAAATGGAAAACCTATACTCAAGCCACTTATTTACAAAAGTCTTATGCAATGATCTATGCTAAGGCCGAACAGACTTTGATTGTAAATACTGTTCAGGCATATTTTGAATTGTTAAGAGCTGAGCAGGCATTACAATTCCAGTTTGCAAACGAAGCTTGGAACAAAAAATTATATTTAACACAAAAATATCAGTATAAATCAGGAATGGTTTCTTATGCTGACTTTAAAACTACAGATGCGCAATATCGTCAAGCGATTGCAGATAGAGTAAGTGCACAAAGAAGCTTAATTAATGCAAAAGCTGTTATGGCAAAGCTTATTGGTAAGCGTATAAGTTCTATTCTGTATATTTCAAAAGATACAGAATTTGGCAATCCTATTCCAGATGATATCGACTATTGGTTAAATACTGCAGAAAAATATAATCTTGATATTGCTCAGAAAAAATTTGAGTATCAAGCAGCAACTGAAGGGGTTGGCATTGAGTGGGGTACTTTCTTCCCCCAAGTTAACTTAACTGGTGGCATAAATATGCAAAGGAACAACCTCTCTGGAGCACCTGGTCAAGTTCGGCTAATCCCTAAAAAATTTGATGTTGCAACTGTAGGTGGGAGTGTTAATTGGAATCTCTTGAGAGGTGGATCTGACTATGCACAGCTTAAGAAAGCAAGTTATGATAACCAAGCAGCTGATTATGCATTACTACAGACAAAAAGGGAAGTATACGCAGGTACAGTTCAGGCTTATCAAACAGTTGTTCTAGATGCAGTTAAGATCAAAGCATATAGAGAATCAGTATACTCGGGTATTGCATCTGTGAAGGCTATTTTGGAAGGCTTTGAAGCAGGAACACAGACGATCGTTGACTTGCTTAACCGTCAGGCAATCCTTGTCCAAGCGCAACTTTCTTTTGCTGATTCAATATTTAACTATGTTGAGGATTATGTTGCTCTTAAGCAATTTCAAGGTGGTCTTACCTATAAGGATGTAGCTTATATTAATGCTATATTAGGTAAGACAGATATTATATCTGAGATCGCAACAGAATAAATAGGTTTATTATTATGTCCAAAGTCTCAGTTTTTATTTTAGACTTTGAAAATTATCAGATAGAGCCAATTTTATCATGGTTAAACAATAAAATAGACCAAGCAAAACTCACAAATAAGCAAAAGATATTCTCACAATTTATAAGATATTTTGTTTTATCAGAAAAATTCTCTATAACAGATCCATTATTTGCCTTTGAAGATGGTAAGCCTTATTTGTGTAATAGTGATATTCATTTCAATATTAGCCATACGGGTAGTAAAGTAATAATAGCTATCTCTAATGAACCTGTGGGAGTCGATGTAGAACAAATATCAGGATCTCGAAAGGTCTTAAGAATTGCAGAGAGATATTTCAAAAAAGATGAATTCTTAGCTTTAAAAAAAAGTAATGACCTATATAGGGATTTCTACACACTATGGACATTAAAAGAAGCACAAGTTAAGAGAAGCTCTCTAGGAATTGCAAAAGGTTTAGATAGTGCCGTATTTAAAAGTGTTGGTAATACTAACTGGGCTAGCGAAGATTATCCTAATGATTTTATAACATTCTATTATGAAGGGTTGGTAGTATCGGTTTGCTCTAGTAATATTAAAGGGGAAACTTATAGCTTGTTTGAGGTTATTGATTTTCAATTCAAAGAGATAAAAAATTAGAAGGAGCAACGATGGCTTTACATAGTAGGAAGAATATTGTAGATGATTTTGAGTTTTTTGAAGAGTCGCTGCCAAAGGTTAGAATTCCTGTAGGATCACAAGACTCGTTACAAACCTATCAAGAGATAAAAGATGAGTTAATGTTAGACGGTAACTCAAAGCAGAACTTAGCTACTTTTTGTCAGACTCAAGTTGATGATTTTTCCCATAAGCTTATGGATGAATGTCTTGATAAAAATATGATTGATAAAGATGAGTATCCTCAGACTGCTGAAATAGAATCTAGGTGTGTAAATATTTTAGCAAATTTGTGGAACTCTTCAGCAGAAAATGCTATCGGCTGTTCAACTACAGGTTCATCTGAAGCTGCGATGCTTGGCGGTATGGCAATGAAATGGCGTTGGCGCGATAAAATGAAAGCTCAAGGTAAAGATTGCTCAAAACCAAATTTAGTTACAGGCCCTGTTCAGGTATGTTGGCATAAATTTGCAAAATACTGGGATATTGAGCTTAGAGAAATACCGATGTCACAAGAAAGTCTTATAATGACTCCAGAAGCAGTTATAGAAAGATGTGATGAAAATACCATAGGTGTGGTTCCGACATTAGGTGTTACATTTACAGGACAATATGAGCCTGTTGAAGAGGTTTGTAAAGCTTTAGATAGGTTTGAGCAAGAAACTGGAGTTGATATTCCCGTACACGTAGATGGCGCCTCTGGAGGCTTTCTTGCTCCATTTATAGATCCTGAGCTTAAATGGGATTTTAGACTACCTAGAGTTAAGTCAATCAATGCATCTGGGCATAAATTTGGTTTATCACCATTAGGTGTTGGCTGGGTTATTTGGTCAGATAAAAAATATTTACCTGATGATTTAGTTTTTAATGTGAACTATTTAGGTGGAAATATGCCTACTTTTGCATTGAACTTCTCTCGACCTGGTGGGCAAATCGTCGCCCAATATTATAACTTTGTTAGATTGGGTTTTGAAGGGTATAGAAAAGTGCATCAAGTTAGTTATGATGTTACAAAATATATTGCCGGACAGCTTGATGATATGGGTATCTTTGAAATTATTCATAGTGGTCAAGGAGGTATTCCTGCTGTTAGCTGGTCCCTTAAGAGTGGAAAGGATTATACTTTGTTTGATATTTCTGAGAAAATTCGCGCAAAAGGATGGCAAATAGCAGCATATTCAATGCCTAAAGATAGACAAGAGCTTGTTGTTATGAGAGTCTTAGTTAGAAGAGGGTTTACTTTTGATTTAGCTCAACTAATGCTTCGAGATCTAAAAGAGGTGATTGATTCTCTTGAAGGTAAAGCTACGACTAGCGGAGCTAGTTTTTCACATTAGTTTCTATAAGAAGATAGGTTCTAGTAGGGGGTTACAATTGAACACTATGAATATGAGCTTTTTAGCTCGAGTAGTCCATACTGTTGGCTTTGAGGTATTTGGAGTTGTTATTTTCACTCCAGTTGCAGTATATGTTTTAAATGAAAGTGTTTTTGATATTGGTCTTTTAGCTATAGCTATATCATTGATAGCAATGGTATGGAATCTTATTTATAACTATATTTTTGATTTTATAGAAAGTAGTTTTGGAGGGCATAGGTCAAAAAGGAAGTTACTTATGCGAATAACTCATGCGATTTCATTTGAGCTTGGATTACTTGTTGTAACTTTGCCAATAGTAGCCTGTTGGTTACATATGAGTATATGGAAAGCATTACTTACAGATCTTAGTTTTGTTGTTTTCTATCTGATATACGCCTTTGTTTATAATTATATATTTGACAAAATATATTTTGAGATAGTCGTTTCGAATAAAAATCGTAGAAGTTAATTTAATTAAATTTGTTACCACAGAGTTGGTTAAATATTGTTATAATGTTTTTGTTTGATAATTAAACTTTTTGGTGAATTATGTGCGGAGTAATTGGGGTTGCAGGACCAAATCAGGTCAGTTATGCATTGTTTTATGGCTTAAGTCTTTTACAACATAGGGGTCAAGATGCAGCAGGCATTGCTACTATGGATCAAGGACATTTCTTTATGCGTAAAAATACAGGTTTAGTTAGCGATGTTTTTACAGATGAGAAGCTTGAGAAATCAAAAGGCAATATGGGGATTGGCCATGTCAGATATCCTACCGCAGGAAGTCTTGGAGCAGCAGATAGCCAACCCTTCTATGTAAATAACCCTCATGGAATTGTTTTTGCTCATAACGGTAATTTAACTAACGTGCCTGAACTAGCGAAGATGCTACATGATATTGAAAGACGTCATTTAAATACAACTTCTGACTCAGAGCTTCTATTGAACTTCTTTGCTTGTGGCATGAATAAATCTAAAGGTAGTCCAACTACTCATGCTGTATATAAAGCATGTGAGTTCGTATTTAAGTATGCTAAAGGAGGCTATGCTTGTACAGCAATGATTGCTAATTTTGGTCTAGTAGCCTTTAGAGACCCGTATGGAATTCGACCATTAGTGCTTGGTGTTAAAGAGTATGATAATGGTGAAAAAGCTTATATGGTTGCAAGTGAAAGTGTTTCACTGGATATTTCAGGATTTAGAGTGCTAAGAGATGTAGAGCCTGGAGAAGTTATTATTATTACCGAAGATATGAAGGTTCATTCTAAAATATGTGCTAAAAAACCTATTTTAGCTCCTTGCTTATTTGAGTATGTATATTTTGCTCGTCCAGATAGTATTATGAATGGAGTAAGTGTTTATCAAGCAAGAGTAGATGCTGGTAAAGCTTTAAGTAAGAGAATCATTGAAGCTTGGAAAGACAAGGATATAGATATTGTAATACCTGTTCCTGAAACTGGTAGGGCATCGGCTCAAGAGATTGCGACAGCTTTAAAAGTCGAATATAGAGAAGGGTTTGTAAAAAATAGATATATCGGCAGAACATTTATAATGCCTGAAAATGTTGATAGAAAGAATTTTGTTAGAAGAAAGTTAAATCCTATCCCTGCGGAGTTTAAAGATAAGAACGTGCTACTGGTGGATGACTCTATTGTACGTGGTACAACGTCTAAGCGTATTATCGAGATGATTAGAGATTTAGGAGCAAAATCAGTATATTTAGCATCTGTATCACCAGCGGTATGTTATCCAAATGTTTATGGTATTGATATGCCGGTTAAGTCTGATCTTATTGCTCATGGTAAGTCTTTAGAAGAGATACGTCAGTGGATCGGTGTGGATGGACTCATATACCTGCCATTATCAGATCTAAAAGAGATTGTTCAAAAGCAAAACCCTGATATTACTGAATTTGAAGATAGTGTTTTCTCTGGTAATTATATTACAGGGGATGTAGATGAGGCTTATTTAGATGAGCTTGAGAGACATAGAAAAGAATTAAAAGAGTTAGAAAAGAAATACAAAGGGTTTGACAACTAATGATTAAGATTTTTAAAGGATTAAGTGCATTATCTCCATTTAGAAGAGAAAAGGTTTTAGCAGATGCTAAAAAAATATCTAGTAAAGTTGAGTCTATTTCTGCCGAATATATTCATGTGGTTGAAAGCTCTCAAGATCTTAGTGATAAGCAGATAGAGATTATAAGCTCGTTACTTAATTATAATAAAGAATATGGTTCAGTTGAGCCAAAGGGACATACTTTTATTACAGCTCCAAGAGTTGGCACAATTTCGCCATGGTCATCAAAAGCTACAGATATTATCAAAAATACTGGTATTGATGTTGTTAAAAGAGTTGAAAGAGCAGTTTTGTTTGGTGTCGAGGGAAATATCTCTGAGGCTGAATTAAAAGAGATAGAAGATCTTGTCCATGATCGTATGGTTGAAGAGGTTTTTGTTTGTGAAAAAGATCTTCAGCGCTTATTTGATGTTACAGCTCCCAAAGAGCTTGAGTTTGTCGATGTTTTAGGAAATGGTGCCGAAGCTATTAAAGATGCAGATAAGAAGCTTGGTTTAGCTCTAAGTGAGCAAGAGATTGACTATTTGGCTGATGAATATACAAAGCTTGGTAGAAATCCTACAGATACAGAACTATATATGTTTGCTCAAGCAAACTCTGAGCATTGTAGACATAAGATCTTTAATGCCAAATGGACTATAGATGGTCAAGAGCAAGATAAATCATTGTTTAAAATGATTCGTAACACTACTGAGAAATCTCCGAAAGGTGTGCTTTCAGCATACAAAGATAATGCTGCTGTAATAGAGGGTACAACGGCTCAGAGATTCTATTCAAATACACAAACAGGAGTTTATAACTTCAATCAAGAAGAAGTTGATATCCTGATGAAGGTTGAGACACATAACCACCCTACAGCAATTGCACCATTTAGTGGCTCAGCAACAGGTATTGGTGGTGAGATTCGTGATGAAGGAGCAACAGGTCTCGGAGCTAAGCCAAAGGCTGGCTTAACTGGATTTACAGTATCAAACTTAAATATACTAGGTTTTGAGCAAGCTTGGGAATGTAATAAGTATGGTAAGCCTTATCATATCGTAACACCGCTACAAATCATGTTAGAGGCTCCAATAGGTGGAGCTCATTATTCAAACGAGTTTGGTCGACCTAACTTAAATGGTTATTTCCGTACTTATGAGCAAGAAGTCAATACATCTACAGGTAAAGAGATGTTCGGTTATCATAAGCCGATTATGATTGCTGGTGGTATGGGTAATATCAAGAGAATGCATGTTGAGAAAGGCGATATTAACGTTGGTGCTAAACTAATCTGTCTTGGTGGACCTGCAATGCGTATTGGTCTAGGTGGTGGTGCTGCGTCATCTGTTGTGTCTTCTGATACTAACTCAGAGCTAGATTTTGCCTCTGTGCAACGTGATAATGCTGAGATGGAGCGTCGTTGCCAAGAAGTGATAGATAGATGTTGGCAAATGGGTGAAAATAATCCAATCACATTTATTCATGATGTTGGAGCTGGCGGTATTTCAAACGCATTCCCTGAGCTTGTTAAAGATGGTAATGTTGGTGGTCATTTTGAGCTTAGAAAAGTAAATGTCGGTGAAGAAGGACTTTCGCCATTAGAAATATGGTCAAACGAGTCACAAGAAAGATATGTATTATCAGTTGAACCGCAAAGCTTAGAGTTTTTTGAGCAGCTGAGTAATAGAGAGAGATGTCCTTTTGCAGTTGTTGGTGAAGCAATCTCTGAGAAGCATATTACGCTAAATGATGAATATTTTGATAATAAGCCAGTTGATTTACCAATGGGACTATTATTTGGTAATACACCACAAATGCATATTGATGTTAAAACTGTTAAAGTTGAGCAAGAAGTATTTGATACAAGTGCTATCAAGCTTGATGATGCGATTGAAAGAGTGCTAAAAGTACCAGCGGTAGCTTCTAAGTCATTCTTAATAACAATAGGTGATAGAAGTATTACAGGTATGGTTGCTCGCGATCAAATGGTTGGTCCATGGCAAGTGCCAGTTGCAGACTGTGCTGTGACGACAGCTACAGTAGATAGCCAAGCAGGTGAGGCTATGGCAATGGGTGAGAGAACTCCTGTTGCTAGTATCAATGCTGCCGCTTCTGGTAGATTAGCAATTGCTGAGACTGTAACAAACTTATTAGCCTCTGATATTGAGAAACTAAGTGATATTCGCCTATCTGCAAACTGGATGGTTGCTGCAAATCAGGGCTATGAAAACCAAAAGTTATACGAGACTGTAAAAGCTGTTGGTATGGAATTTGCACCAGAGTTAGGTATTGCAATACCAGTTGGTAAAGATTCAATGTCAATGAAAACTAAGTGGTCAGATAATGGTCAAGAAAAATCTGTTACATCACCTTTATCATTAGTGATTTCAGGTTTCTCACCAGTTGTAAATGCGCGTAAAACTCTTACGCCAGTTTTAGTGGATGATAGTGATACGACTTTATTACATATTGATCTATCAAATGATGCTGGTAGACTTGGAGCTTCATGTTTAGCCCAAGCTTATAACCAAGTTGGTAATGTTGCACCAGATGTTGAAGCAAGTAAGTTGAAAGTGTTATTTGAAAATATCACTAAGCTAAAAGCTGAGAATAAAATCCTAGCATATCATGATGTATCGGATGGAGGTGTATTTGCAACTTTAGCTGAGATGTCGTTTGCTGGGCGTAAAGGTTTAGATATTAAACTACAAACCAAAAAATCATCTGTCATTCCGGATTCTGATCCGGAATCTCTATCTATCTTGGAGAAGTTGTTTGCTGAAGAAGTTGGTGCTGTTATCCAAGTTAAAAATAGCGATGTAGCACTAATTGAAGAGATATTTGAAGATACTCAAATTCACCTGTGTGCAATAGCTAAGTTAAACTCTAGCGATGAGTTAAATATCTTTGCAAATGGCGAGAAAGTATACTCAAACACACGTGTGAATTTACAAAGATGGTGGGCGGAAACTTCTTATGAAATCCAATCAATCCGCGATAATAGCGAATGTGCAAAACAAGAGTTTGATAGTATTTTAAACACTAATGATAAAGGTATCCATGTTGAGGCTACATTTGATCTTGAAGAGGATATTACAGCTAAGTTTGTCAATGTTGAGAAGCCAAAAGTTGCAATCCTAAGAGAGCAAGGTGTCAACGGTCAAGTTGAGATGGCAGCAGCATTTACTACAGCTGGTTTTGAGGCTCATGATGTCCATATGTCAGATTTACATGCTGGGCGTGTATCGTTGGCGGATTTCAAAGTATTAGTGGCTTGCGGTGGTTTCTCGTATGGTGATGTTTTGGGTGCTGGCGGCGGCTGGGCGAAGAATATCTTATTTACAGAGAAGTTAAGAGATGAGTTTAGCAAATTCTTTGGTCGTGATGATACTCTAGCATTAGGTGTGTGTAATGGTTGTCAAATGCTTGCACAGCTTAAATCATTGATTAAAGGTGCTGAAAATTGGCCGATATTTATCAAGAATAAATCAGAGCAGTTTGAGGCGAGAGCTTCTATGGTAGAGATTCAAGAGTCTGACTCTATTTGGTTTGCTGATATGGCAGGCACAAAAGCACCAATCGCCGTAGCTCATGGTGAGGGTCGCCCACTATTTGAAAATGACAGGCAGCAACAAGCTATGCTATCAAGCTCACAAGTAGCTCTTAAGTATATTGATGGGCAAGGTCAAACAACAGAAATGTATCCATATAATCCAAATGGTGCAGTAGATGGTCTAACTGCAGTTACTGCATTAAATGGACGTGTCCTTGCAATGATGCCACATCCAGAGCGTGTTTATAGAGCGATTACGAACTCGCATATCCCAGCAGAGTATGATGAGTATTCTGTATGGATGAGGATGTTTAGAAATGCTAGGAAGTGGGTTGGGTAAGTGATGAAGCTCTTTAGTCAGAGACATAAAGAAGAGAATAACTTATATCCTGAAATTTATCAGTATGATGGTGTGCCTTCAGAGGTTAGAATTTTAGTTGAAAATACGCTTTTTATTTTATTTCCACTTCCTATAGAAAGATTGTTTGGCTATGTTAACTCTAGTCCTCAAGAGCAGAATATCCAACATTTAATGCAACAGTTGGTATACCAGTTTTTAGAAAACCATCCTACTAGAGCAATAAAGGATATTCATGATTATTTCGTTTTTTTTGAAGATAAAATAAAACATGGAGATCTTATAGAGTTTCTTGATGTTTACGAGTTACTAGTCAAGGGCATTAAAATCATGAATGAAAATATATTTGAGAATGGTATTCCGAGGTTTGGATTTAGTTCAAAAATAGAAATATCTGAAAAATTATGTTTTCTAAATAAAAAATTTCTTGAGTATGCATTTGGGTATGAGTTTAACCTAGATTGTGGACATATTATAAGAGTGGATAATAAGCTGACACACCAAGAAATTGTCAAACCTTGTTTACATCTACTTACGGATAAAAGATTCTTGTCAGCAAATGATGAATATCTAAAAGCACATGAAGCATATAAAAAAGGTAATTCAAAAGAAGTGTTTATTAATTGTAGTAGTTCTATAGAGTCAATAATGAAGATAATTATAGAGCTTAATAACTGGGAAATGCCAAAATCTTCAACATCAAGCTTGTTAATTGACACATTAATCAAAAATAATTTTTTAAAGCCATATTATTCGAATATACTCAATAACCTTAAAGAGGTTGTATCTATAACATCTAAGGTTAGGAATAAAGAAGGTGGGCATGGTGCAGGTACTGAAGAGCTTTGTAATGATATGTCTCTTATGACATATGTTATAAACATTACAGCATCAACGATACTCTTTCTGATGGAGCATCAAAAGGAGCTTGAGTTATCTAAATCGTAATTCCTCTTCATTTATATTGTGCTAAAATACTAATAGAGTATTTTAAATCATAGGTTTTGAACTACTCATTTTTTACTGAAGATATTGAAGTTAACCCTGAAGAGGAAATTGTTGAGTATGTATCGGTAAAGATTATCGATTTAATAACGACAGTCATTTCCATCAAGATGTGAATCTCTTAAATGGTTGAGAGATCCCCGTGTCAAGCACGAGGATGACAATGTTTCTTGATACAAAAACCCTCTTCATTAACAACGAAGGGGAATTCTTATGATTAGAATCAAAAATGATAACTTATTAGTAGAGATTAGTGAATTAGGTGCAGAAGTCAGAGCTGTTGTAAATATTGAGACAGATCATCAATATATGTGGTCTGGCGACGGACGAGTGTGGGCTGGAGTTTCACCGGTACTATTTCCAGTAGTTGGTAAGTCTCATGATAATAAGATCAAATACCAAGGTAAAGAATATCTTATGGGTAATCATGGTCTTGCTCGCCATACTGTATTTGATATTGTTTCACATGATGAGAATGCTGTTGTTTTGGCAATGGAGACTACCAAAGAAGATTATCCATTTAGACTAAGATTTGAAGTTACATATACTCTTGAGAGCAATAAACTTATTACTGAGTATAATATTGTAAACCTAGATGAAAGTGTTGCATCTTGTGGCTTTGGGGCTCATCCAGCGTTTGCTTGTCCTTTTGATGGTAAGCATAAGTTTAGTGATTATGAAATAACATTCTCAGAACAGAAACTAGATTTTCATACTATTACACCAGAGGCCTTTTATACTGGAGAAACTAAGCATTTAAAACTATCGAAGGTTGAGTTAGATAATCATACATTTGATAATGATGCATTAGTATATAGTGGTTTCACAGATAAAAAAGTTCGATTAGCTGAGAAAAACTCAGATAGATATGTTGAAGTGCTGTTTGATGGTTTTGAATATCTTGGCTTATGGTCAAAGCCAAAAGCTAATGCTCCATATGTATGTATCGAGCCGTGGTGTGGTAGAAGTGATACATTGGGTATGGATCTTGATATTGAGTATCGTATAGGCAATGTTGATATAGAACCTCAGCAAAACTTTTCTCGTTCATATACAATAGAGTTTGGATATTAATCTTTATAAAAAGCGAAACAAAATCTAAAAAGGAGATAGTGTGTTAGCTAATACTATAGGAGTTGGTGGAGATGTCCTTGTGATTATCGCCTTCTTCTTACTGCAAATAAATCGACTTAAATCTAATGATTTAAGTTACTTACTTCTAAATATATTCGGATCATTTGGAGTTTTATTTTCATTAATTTATCACTGGAATTTACCAGCTTTTATTATAGAAGGCGCTTGGGTGATGATTAGTGGTTATGGAATATATAATTACTTTAGAGATAATAGTACTGAATCTTCAGTTTAGCTATCTTTATGAGTAATACTTTGAAGAGTTTCTATATAGCTAGCGTTTAAGGCAAAATTGTTATACTCAGGGTTTTTAACAGGGATAAGCGAGTAGATAGACATTTCTTTTTTTACAGCACCTATATTTTCACAGTCTATCTCATTAGTGAGAATTTTGATCTTTTTATCATTAAGAGGCGTAATTGTTTCAAATATCATATTTAAACAGTTTTTATATTTATGCTTATTGATTTCGATATTAGGAACTTCTTTATGAACAATTAACCTCTCTCTAACATAACCAAACCTTTCTGAATGTTGCATATTTACTTCACGATTAAGTTGTAATTTTTCAGGAAGCAATATACTACTATCTTTATAAAAATTATCGGTTATGCGAACAGCTCCTTTAAAGAAAAAAGAACCTTTATCAATTGTATAGTGCATACTATATTTATTAATCATCTTGCCTGAAGAGTCAAAAATCTTTGTAGTGTATGAGCATTTTGATTTATCTGCATTACAGCTATCTACTGTTATATCTATAGAGATACTTTGCTTGGTTTTTAGTTCTACTCTTTTATAGTGATATGTTGTTCCAACATCCGTTGAAATATAATTACTTCCTTTGAAGATAGGACCGTTATATGTTGAGCAACTTGCTAGCAAAAAAATTATTATAATTAATGCTAATAAGTTTCTCATAGGCGTTAGTTTATGGTTTTTCCATCGACACTAGTATGCTCTTATAAACTATAGGTTTCTCTGAACCATCGGTTTCTTTGAAGTTTTCTTTTACTAAGCCAACCCCTTTACAATAAATCTCTTGGCTTAGTGTTTTGACAGGCTTGTCACCTATAGTCATATCTGATTTAGCCTCAAGCTCAATACAGTTTTTATATTTATTACCACTTATAGTGATTTCGGGAATTTGTTTTGTAAACTCATAAGAATTGGTAAGCTTCCCACCTTTATTTGAAGTATTTTCTTTTCTAACTTTATTAAACTCAATCCTTGCTGGGAGTAATAAGGTTTCTTTGTCTGAGTTTGGATATCTGATATAAACAGCGCCGTTTCTTATATCGTACGCATATATAGATTCTGAGCCGTCTATTTTTTCTTTCACAGGATCTTTTATTCTGCTGACATAGTTACATAGAGAGCTTTCATCATTGCAATTTTTTATTTTAGTTCTGATTGAAAAGTTATCATGGTCATTAGCCTCGACTCTTTGGTAAGTATAAATCGTACCAGCTTGAGTTGAAATATAGTCACTTCCTTTAAAGTCAGAGCTATAACCAAGTGTTACAATACCAATAAGAGCTGTAAAAATAAGTATATGCTTTTTCATATAAGTTGTTTCTTAATTTATCTACGTTTGACTTTATCATATTTGAGATAGAATCGGTATTTATAACTAAATAATTGATCAGAAATATTTACTTAATAAGTTAAATTTATAAGAAAAATTAAGTTGTGTTTAAATATTGAGGCAAGCTTTTGTGAATATGATAAATAGGTTGACAATAGGACTCTATTTGAGAGAATTAAATGTATATTTAACGTTGGTTTAGATAGTTTATCAAAATTTTAGCCGTATGCTTATGCCTTAGTTATTTTTGTCTAGGGTGTTTAAGCATGTGCTTGCTTATGATTTATCAAATAGGGATAGTGTAATGATAAAAAGGTATGATGTAGCAGAAATTTCAAAAATATGGGCAGATGAGAATAAATATCGTAAGATGCTTGAAGTTGAGCTAGCTATTTTAGAAGCTTTAGAAGATAAGATGGTTCCGAAGGGAACGGCTGCAGAGATTCGTTCAAAAGCAGAGATCAAACCAGATAGAGTTGACGAGATAGAAAAAGTTACAAAACATGATATCATCGCTTTTTGTACCTCAATAGCAGAACAATTTACTGCTGAAACCGGCAAATTTTTCCATTTTGGTGTGACATCATCAGATATTATTGATTCAGCTCTAAGTCTGCAGATACGCGAGTCTTTAGAGTTTGTAGTTAAAGATCTAGAGGCTTTATGTAATTCATTATTAGCAAAAGCACAAGAAACAAAAGAGATCATTACTATGGGAAGAAGCCATGGTATGTTTGCTGAGCCGATGAGCTTTGGGCAAAAGTTTTTAGGTGCATATGTTGAATTTAAACGTAGATTAAAAGATCTTAAAGAGTTCCAAAAAGATGGATTAACTGTACAGTTTTCAGGAGCTGTTGGTAACTACTGTATACTAACAACAGAAGATGAGAAGAAAGCAGCAGATATTTTAGGCTTGCCAGTAGAAGAAGTTTCTACTCAGGTTATCCCAAGAGATAGAATTGCTAAATTAATCTCTATCCATGGACTTATAGCTTCAGCTATTGAGAGATTGGCAGTTGAAATTAGACACCTGCATAGAAGTGATGTTTTTGAAGTGTATGAAGGCTTCTCTAAGGGGCAAAAAGGCTCTTCAACTATGCCACATAAGAAAAACCCAATTTCTACAGAGAACCTAACAGGTATGGCAAGAATGCTTAGATCACATGTATCTATAGCGTTAGAGAACTGTATACTATGGCATGAAAGAGATATTTCACATTCATCAGCAGAGCGTTTTTATCTTCCAGATAATTTCGGCATAATGGTTTATGCATTACGTAGAATGAAAAATACTATTGATAACTTAGTGGTTCAAAAAGATATTATCGAAGATAGAGTTAGAAGCACTAGTGCTTATCTATCAAGTTTCTACTTGCATTTCTTAGTAGCAAATACTCCATTTATGCGCGAAGATTGTTATAAGATTGTTCAACAAGTAGCCTTTGACCTTAAGTCAGGAGAGTCTTTCTCTAAAAACTTACAAAAAGTTATGCAAGATGAGCACAATATTATTCTTGATATTCCTGAGATGGATTTTGAAGGTATAAAGAAAACTTACTTAAAAGAAATAGATAATGTTTTTGAAAGAAGTGTAAAATAAGTTTTTTTAATAAAGAGATTGGTCACTTATGTTTTTTATGATGTTCCCTTGTATGCTCTTTATGATCATGTTGCTTTACTTTATGGTGCTTATGGCTTGATGGATCACTGTGGGTTTGTACCGAATGTTTATTGTGATTAGGATCTCCGCCATGTTGTGTATGAGGATGTGATTTTTGATGATCTCTATGATCTAAATGATCTTTGTTATGTTTGTGATCTTTATTATCATATTTATTATCCATTGTATTCGATGTGGATACTTTAGTTTTTTGCATTTTTTCTGACATAATATTCAACCTTTAATTTGATTAGTGTCAAATTAATACTAGCAAATAGTGATATTGTATGGAAGAATTTGGAGTATATTTGACAATTATTCTTAACAAAAATTAATTTTTCAAAGTAGATTTTATTATAATATAGACTATACTAAAGAAGTATAATTCATGATTAGCTTTTAGTATGTTATATAAGCAAATAAAAACTGTACTAAAGATACCAAGACATACTGTATATACTCTCGTTATATATAGCTTATTGTTGGGTTTTTTATCTCTTACAATCCCTGTATCAGTACAGACTTTGGTTAACTTAGTTGGGGTTAGTCTATCTATTCGACCTGTTATATCTCTTATCACTATATTATTTATACTTCTTACAGCAGCGTTTTTTGTGAGGATTTTTCAATTAAAACTGGTCGAGGACATTCAGCGTAAGGTTTTTGTCGAGACTGTTTTAAGGATCGTTTCAGCTATTCATAAGGTTGATTTTGATAAGCTTAAAAGGATAAATATTCGCGAAAAAATTAATAGGACTTTTGAGTTAAAATTTTTGCAAAAATCGGTAGCTGTGATTTTTATTATTTTGCTTGATATTTTCTTACAGACTTTATTCTGCGTAATTATTCTAGCGTTTTATCATCCGCTATTTTTGGTATTTGATATTTTACTTGTTACATGTATTGTACTGACTATATTCATTCCACTAAGAGCTGGCTATGAAGCTGGGCTTAAGGAATCTAACGCAGTATATGATGTTGTATATTGGTTTGAGGAGAAAACAGCAGAGTTTCTATCATTTCGTCAGCTTCCTGAAGAGAGTTCTGTAAACAAAGTTGATACAAAGTTATGTAACTATTTAGATAGTAGAAAAGACTTCTTCAGTGTTGTCTTTAGACAACATGTTTATATTGGGCTAACTTATATTTTTATTAATATTTTACTTTTAGGTATTGGAAGTTATTTGATAATAAATGGCCAGCTTTCTATAGGTCAATTGATTGCTGCAGAGTTATTGGTAAATATAGTTTTATTAGGATTATTGAAATTTAGCCAATATTTATATGACTGTTATGGCTTTTTAGTAGCGACTAGAAAAATATTGGATCTTCTAGAGATATCAGATCAACAAGAAATTACATCTGAACATAATAGCGCGGAGCTTACTGAGAAAGTTGATTTTTTAGAAATTAATTTAGGAAATTCTCAGGAATACTTGTTTGATTTTAATAAAAGTCATTTTAATAAGCTTTCTCTATCTACTCAAGCAGCTCAAACACTTTTAGGTTCATTTTTTGGTGACACATTGGATAAAACAGTTAAGATTAATGGAGTTTGCATTAGAAACTATAGGAAAGATCATATTAGTGATAATATCCATATTGCAAGTGGTATAGAGGTGGTTGCTGGTACAGTGCTAGACAACTTATGTGATGACTTCTCTCAAGAAAAGTTAAAATATCTAAATCAGTTATTAGAAATGTTCGACATCCGCTTTTTGGAGGAAAAATTTGAGAAGCGTATAGACTCTCAAACAATTAAATATAATGTCGTTTTTGATAGTGAAGTTGTTCTTAAAATGAATATCATAAGAGCTATTTTAAAAGATCCAAAGCTTCTAGTATTAATTGACACTTATGGATTAGCTAGTAAAGATAATGACTTTACAATTACACGAATTTTAGAGAAGTTGGATATACCAACATTAATAATATCTATTGATTAAAGAGGGTAACTATTTCTATGCAGCTAAAGTCGTACTCAATGCTAAAAAAGGATCCTAGTTTTAAGAAGATAATTTTTTTAGTGTTATTAAGTATTATCGTTGTTGGAATTGTTTTAGGAATGATTCCGTGGCAACAAACAGTCGATGGCTATGGAGATGTTACTACCTTATCACCATCGGAAAGACAACAAAATATTTCTGCACCTATTGGAGGGAGACTAGGCAAATGGTATGTCTTTGAAGGCGATAGAGTTAAAAAAGGTGATCCTATAGTTGAGGTTCTAGATTTAGATCCAGAGGTTGTATCTAGACTCGAAGATGAAAAGGCAGCTATAGAGCTAGGTATAAAATCTATAAAACTAGCTATCAAAAATACTAAGAGAAATATCGAAAGACATAAGTATCTTGTGACAAAAGGAGCAAGTACCCAAAGAGTTTATGAACAAGCTCAGATGGAAATGGTTAACTATACTAAAGATCTAGCTAAAGCAAATGTTGATTTAGCTAAAGTGAAAGTTCAGATAGCACGTCAGCAGAGCCGTCTGGTAAGAGCTCCAGCTAATGGTGTTATTGTTGATCGTATCCATGGAATTGGCGGTGTTATAGTTAAAGCTACTGATGTTTTAGCAACGATTGTACCTGATAGTAAGTCTCGAATAACTGAACTATGGTTAAACAGTATGGATATTCCTCTTGTCAGTATTGGAGATAAGGTAATGCTTCAATTTGAGGGTTGGCCTGCGATACAGTTTAGTGGGTGGCCTCAAGTTGCGATTGGAACATTTGAAGGAGAAATTATATTTATTTCGCCACAGAATAATGCTCGTGGGCAGTTCAAGATTTTTGTAAAACAAAGTGGTAGCCGTGACTGGCCATCTCCAGAGGTACTTAGATTGGGAACTAAAGTTCATGGCTGGGTGTTGTTAAATGATGTCAGCTTAGGTTATGAGTTATGGCGTAGATATAATGGTTTCCCTATAAATCTAAATAGTAGTGAACTTCATATTGGAGTCGATAAAAACAAGACTGTTAAGAAACCTACAACTATTAAAGAGCAAGTAAATAGCCAACCATCAAATATAAAATAACTTTAGTATGTCTTTCTTTATTTTTATGAGTATCTTATAATTTTAAAGGTATTTTTAGATAATTTATTTAGGTGTTTTAAATGGAGAAGAAATTAGTAAAGCATATTGCTAAGCTATCTAGCTTTGATTTGACTGATATTCAGTTAGAGCAATATACACAAGATCTTACAAATATCTGTGAGATTTTAGATACAGTTAAAGATTTTGATGCCCAAGGTGTACAACCTATGGTTTCGCCTATTAGTATGGATTTTAAATTTCGAGAAGATATTCCTCAAGATCAGGACAATAGAGCAAGTTTTGATAAATTTGCATGTGAAGTTGTTGATGATTATTTTATGGTGCCACAGGTTGTTAAATAGGTTTAGTTATGTCATATATTAAAAAATTAAGAGCTCGCCTAGATAGAGGTGAGATAACTTCTGTTGATTTAGCTAATCAGTATCTAGCTAAGATAAAAGATCAGGATAAGCAGATAAACTCTGTGATTACTTTATGTGAAGAGCAAGCTATAAAAGAAGCGCAAGAGGCTGATCGTGTTATAGCTACAGGTAAGCAGGGACTATTAACAGGTATTCCTATTTTACATAAAGATCTTTTTTGTACTAAAGATATAAAAACTACAGCAGCATCAAAAATGCTAGATAACTTTGTCGCTCCATATGATTCTACAGTAACTAAAAATTGTAAAGATCAAGGTATGGTAACTTTGGGTAAACTTAATATGGATGAGTTTGCTATGGGATCTACTAATGAGCATAGTTACTATGGTGCTGTGAGTAATCCTTGGGATTTAGAAAGAGTGCCGGGTGGTTCATCAGGTGGTTCTGCTGCTGCTGTTGCTGCAGGGTTTGCACCAGTTAGTACAGGTTCTGATACAGGTGGCTCTGTTAGACAGCCAGCTAGTTTTTGTGGTTTGACAGCAATGAAGCCAACATATGGTAGTACATCTAGATTTGGTATGATAGCTTTTGCATCATCTTTTGATCAGGCTGGGATATTTGGTCACTATGCTGAAGATGTAGCTATTATGTTAGATACTATTGCTGGAGAGTGTGAATTTGATTCTACTTGTGTTGGAGTAGAAGAGAATCTTTTTACTAAAGATTTAGAAAAAGAGATTGCAGGTAAGGTGATAGGTATAGATGAGAGCTTAATTAAAGATTTACCTACACAAGTTCAAGAAGCAGTACAAAAAACTCTAGAGACTCTTAAAGAGTTAGGCGCAGAGATTAAATCTGTAAAAGTACCAGATTTAAAAGAAGCTTTATCGACTTATTATATTATTACTCCAGCTGAAGCTGCGGCTAATTTAGCTAGATACGATGGTGTTAGATATGGTTATCGTAACCCTGACGCTAAGAATTTAGATGAGCTATATAGAAAATCACGTACAGATGGCTTTGGAGATGAGGTTAAACGTAGAATTATGATCGGGAATTATGTACTAGCTTCTAGTCAGTATGATTCATATTACAACAAGGCTCAGCAGTTGCGTAGAATGATGACAGATCAAATTAACGAGATATTTACTGAAGTTGATGCTATATTTATGCCAGCATCACCAAGCGAAGCTTTCAAAAAAGGTGATAAGCTTGACCCTGTTTCAGCATATCTGTCAGATATTTATACAATTACGGCAAATATTTCAGGCTTGCCAGCTATATCGTTCCCAATTGGCTTTGCAAATGGTTTACCTGTAGGTGGACAGCTTATGGCAAGAGCTTTTAATGATAATGTTTTAACGCAGATTGTAACACAGTATCAAAAGCATAATAGTGTAGAAGAGTTTATTTTAGAGCAAGCGAGGATTTAATAGTGAATTGGCAAATGGTAATAGGACTAGAGGTTCACATTCAGTTAAGTACTAAATCTAAGCTGTTTTCAACTTCTGCGACAAAGTATGGACAACATCAAAATACACAAGCAGCATTTTTAGATTTAGGTTTACCAGGGACTCTACCTGTAGTAAATAAAGAAGTTATTCGTAAAGCAACGATGTTTGGTTTAGCTGTTGATGCAAAGATTTCAAAAGATAGTTTCTTTGCTCGTAAGAATTATTTTTATCCAGACTTACCTAAAGGGTATCAAATAAGTCAATCAATAAATCCTATAGTACAAGAGGGTAGACTAGATATCGAGACTTCAAAAGGACAGAAAACAATCCGTATAGAAAGGGCTCATTTAGAAGAAGATGCTGGTAAGTCTGTTCATGGTTATGTTGCTGGAGAGACAGGTTTAGACTACAATCGCGCTGGGACTCCGCTTTTAGAGATTGTGACATATCCAGATTTTAGGTCAGCTGAAGAAGTTGTTGTATATCTGAAAAAGTTACATCAACTAGTTAAGCATCTAGGAATTTGTGATGGTAATATGCAAGAAGGCTCATTTAGGTGTGATGTAAATCTATCTATTAAGCCAGAAGGGCAAGTAGAGTTTGGTACACGTGCAGAGCTAAAAAATATTAACTCGTTTAGATTTATTGATAAAGCCATTGAGTATGAGTATGCTCGTCAAGTAGCTGTATTAGAATCAGGAGGAGAGGTTGTTCAAGAAACCCGCCTTTATGATGCTGATGCGAATGAAACTCGTTCAATGCGTGCAAAAGAAGATGCTTTTGATTATCGTTATTTCCCAGATCCAGATCTTTTGCCTTTGATAATCACAGATGAATATATTGAAGATATCAAAAAGCAGATGCCTCTTAAACCAGAAGAGCGAGAGGCTGTATATTGCGAACATTTAGTGGAGCAGGAAGTAGAGTTCTTGCTGTCAAATCTTGAGATTGCTGATTATTATGATAAAGTTGCATTAGTAATAGGTCATAAACCCGCATATAATTGGGTTACGGTTGATTTAATATCAACATTAAATAGAGCTGAAAAAGAGTTCTCTGTGGATGTTGTTCCAGCTGAAATTTTATTAGATATTATTAGCAATGTGCAAAAGGATGTAATATCTCAGGCAAATGGTAAAAAAATTATAGCTGAGTATATTAAGTCAGCAGATTCAGTTGAAAGTATTATTGAAAAACTAGGCTTAAAGCAGGTTTCTGATGAGTCAGCTATACGTGAGTTAGTCCAAAGTATAATAGCAGCAAACCCTCAACAAGCAGCAGACTTTAAAGCAGGAAAAACTAAGTTGATGGGCTTCTTTGTAGGACAAACAATGAAAGCAAGTAAAGGTAAGGCAAATCCTAAACAAGTTAACCAGATAGTTCAGCAAGAACTAAATAAATAGGAAAAGTATTATGAGAAATACAAATAAATTTTATTATGATCTTATGAAGTTAAATGTTTTAAGTAGTAGTTATGTCGATGATGCTTATAAAACTGCTTGGGAAGGTAATGTTTATCCATTTTTCCATGATAGTAAGTATGAATTTCATTATGAAACAGCTAAATATTTTGATAGAGCTGATGAGAAAACTATGGATAAGCTTTGCTCATTACTTGATGATTATATTGATGAGAAGTCAGACTTTACTGATTTTGAGAAGAAAGTAGAAAAAATCGTTGGTAAAGGTAATGTATTTTATGTTCTAAACTATATCTTTAAAGCTGGTCAGTATAAGAGACTTTTAGCAAATATTCAGTTAAATAAGCTACATTTTAGTCAGCATTTTATTGATCGTTTTGAAGCGCATGGCTATTGGGTTTAATATCTTAAATTTTTTCTAAGAACTTATACATATATAGAAAGATCTAGAGTCAATGTATTCATGTGTTTTTCATTATATAGCTCTTGATACGAGTATTCTAAACCGACTAATACATTGTTATCGAAATAAGCTCTTTGGGAAGAAAGTAGCAATTGTTTTTGTACCCC
Organism: Francisella sp. SYW-9; assembly: GCF_008711465.1. Lineage (GTDB taxonomy): Bacteria > Pseudomonadota > Gammaproteobacteria > Francisellales > Francisellaceae > Francisella. The sequence continues at coordinate 77,293 of NZ_VXKQ01000012.1, read as the reverse complement.
CACAGAAGATTTTCCAAGAGAGAGGGGAGATGCTGTCAAGGGCATAGGTATATTTGCAGCGTTATATGTTTGGCCATATGATATGCCAAAGTTGGTATTTCTACCTCTTAATGCTAAAGAATAGTTTGCAGCTGTATACCATCCTCCAGCTAAAACATCTTCATTTATATTATTGAAATCATTTCTATTTGTTGTACTTGCCCAACCAGCGCCAATATTCAAAAAGCCATCGTATATAGTATAAGTTAAGTTACCGTTTATATTAAAGCTTCCTATTTTATCGTTAGGACTATCTTTGCTTGCTAAAAATTGACTTATAGAAGCATTACCAGCCCCAGCTATATCGTAGACATATCCAGTATTTAAGCCAATTGCTAATTTTTCAGTCCAGCTCTCAGCATAGAATATTCCTGTTGAAAAGTTTGGCTGATTATTATTAGATCCAAAAACAGCGATATTTGCATTTAATATATCATCTTTATAATTAAGGGATATATTTGTTGTTCTTCCAGGTGCTAGAAACCCTGTTATTCCTCCAGTCCATGGCCCACCGCCACCAAATGCTCCAACAGAAAGTTTACTTCTTCCAGCAGTTAAAAAGAATGGTGATGTATCTAGGTTTCCAAATATAACAAAGGCATTTCCTAGACCGAAGTTATTTAGTTCGCTAGTACTAATATCAAATTGTGCTGTAACATAGTGTCCGATATTAGATAAAAAATATAAGGTAGATGATGTTAGGAATATATTTTGTCCATGATTTGCTAAAGTAGTATTGTTATTTGATATTCCACTACTACCAAACCATGTTTGGGCATCAACTTCAATCTTTCCACCGAAAAATATAGAATAGCTATCAAATTTATTTCGTTGACCGATTACTGTAGATGCAAATAAACTACCAGATATCATACCGATTGGTATACTGTTGTTACCTGAGTAGGCTCCAAGAAAGGTTACTTGTCCTCTAGTTGTAATTGCTGGAGCATCTCCTACATTGATTGCACCATTATGATCAAAGACATTTCCTATAGATTTATTTCTTAAATCAATAATTGAGTTATTACTATCAATACTTGTAGTAATTTCATAAGAGTCTTTATCGTCAATACTAGAGTAGAAGTCTGTTTCTCTAATTTTCGAGTTATACGTAGAGAAGGTTGTTTGATTTTGTTGTAAGCTTTGTATTTCAGATTTTAAGTTTTGTATTTCTAACTCTAGTTCTAATGCTTGCTCTAATGTGTTTAGTGCTTGACTTTTTGTTTTTGAAAAACTTATCTCAATAGTAAGAATAAAGATAAATAACATGTATATTATAGGAAGAATATTTATATGTATTGGCATAGCATTATAAATAAGTCATAGAATAAAACTGATAAACAAATACTATATTAAATAATAATGATAATCAATATCATTTAAGAGTAAATAATTATATCCCCTATTTTTATATAGCTATGTTGTGCGGTAATTTTCTTAGAAGGAAAAATGCAATTAAGAAACCTGGTATCGAAATAGTTCCTCCTAAGATAAAAAGCATTGAATATCCAATATTTACGGCTAAGAATCCACTAATAGACATACCTGAAATATATATTAGAAGCTCTGCACATACTAGTATGGTAAAATCAGTACCTGCTTGACTTTTTGAACTAAACTTCATAAAGATAGTATATAAAACAACCATCTCCATAAGACGTGAAGCCATATTTAATAAGATGATACTGAAAATTACTGTTTGATTACTTATGCTATATAAACTAATAACTCCTAGAGAAAAGTAACAAAATCCTCTTATGACAGCAAGTAATGTTAAAAGGGCGGTTTCTTTGAAAAATTTAAAGAGATAGCTTATTATTGCAGCTCCAGAAATTCCAATAATAGCACTTCCTATCCCCATTACGACTCCTATTGTACTTAAAGGGATATGAGAGTCTACTAGGAATGATGATTGCATACCCATTACTAATCCTTCACAAGCACGATAACATAAGCAGATGATTAGCAGCATTTTAGTTTCTTTTCTTTTAAAGAATGATTTCACTGATGGGATAGTATGCAGAAAACTATTATATTCATCTTCCTTTATAAATAACATATATAAGCAAATACAGATACTTATTATAGCCATGTATAAGGTAATATTATGCCAACCGAGTATTTTATATAGAGCAATTAACGATGCTCCACCTATCATGCTGCCTAAGGTAGTACCAATTATTCTAGAGAAATTACACCACTGTAGATTTTTAGTTTTTATTTGTTCAATTGAAAAACCATCAACGGCAATATCTTGAGTTGCTGCAATACCAGAGAGTAAGAAAGCTAATAGGAAAATATAGTTAGTATATTCTTTTGGGTTATAAATTGAGAATATTAAGAATAATAATACAGTAATAAACTGCATTACTAAAAACCAGCTTCTTCTTCGTCCAATCTTCTTGATATGTTTTTTATCAACAAATGGTGCCCATAAAAACTTTATAACCCAAGGGATCAATAAGATACCAAAAAGTCCAATCCTCTCTAGAGAGACTCCTTCTGATCGCAGGATAGTCGGTAACCCATAAGTACAAAAGTATAGTGAGATAGCTTGAGCTAGATATAGTATAGTTATATCAATATTTCTTTTTTTCATATTAGATTATTTTTCATTAATATTTGTTGGGCTTGTTTCGATGCATCATTAAAGTTATCAGCTACAATACAGCGAAAAGGCATTCCTTTGTGCATAGCTGGATTATTAATTTTTTCAATCATAATAGGGTCTTGTGTGATCCTAATCATCCCAAGACACCATTTTGAAAGTTTAGGCTTTGACTTTTTAAACCACTTAGCTTGTTTTACTCTAGCATTATGTTCAAACTGATATTTTTCTGAGAAAGAACTTATGATTAAAAATTTTTGCTGTTTTTCTAATATTTCATCACAAAAATTAAGCCAATTTAAAACATCATCATAGTTTGAATAGCTTCCAAAATGCATATTAACTATTGGCCATTTTGACATGTTACATTCAATCATGAATAAGTTTCCTCAATAAAAGTATCTTTAGAGCAACTAAATACATATGCTTGCTTCTCAGGAAGTGTTATTTTACCTTGATTTGAATAACCTATTTTTGGAGCTATCTTTTGAAAAGGTGTAACTCTAACATCAGGCTCAAAAATAACATTATTAGCATTAAGATCTAAAAAGCAATATTGACTAAGAGCTCTGACAAGAAGTTTAGAGTAGCCTTTACCGATAGCATTTTCAGGACCTATTAGGAGGTGCCAACCATAATCATTTTCTTTAGGCGTAAGATAGTTGGCAATACGATCTCCTTTAACTTTATAAATTTCAGCATATGCTATTTCATTTTGATCTACAGATAGTATAAATAAACTTTGGTTAGGTCTAGATAGCATGTTACAGAAGTGTTTTTTTAGTTCTGATTTTGAATTATTTAAGCCCCAAAATTTAGCAACGTGAGGTTTATTCATCCATGAATGAATAGTTTCTAAATCTTTTTCTAAACAAAAAGCTCTTAGAGATACTCTGCCATGAGTAAAGATGTTATGGTTTATGTTTTTGAAGTTTTTAGCAAGAAATAAAGGGTTATCAAGCTGACCTGTTGAGATAACTTTGGGTCTTTCATTATAGTCGTTATATCCTACCTCAAATATTCTTAATCTATTTAAACAAAGTTTTTCAAATGTTGGTTTATATAGATCAAAGCGTTTAAAGCGAGAATTTAGTTCGGGGTGATTAGTCTGATAACGTTGTATGCACTCATGTAATTTTTGGTAAAAGTGTAGTTCTGGATAATTTAACTTATCAGCAAGAATTGATGAGATATATCTATAGTGTACGACAAATAGCCCAGTATGAATGAATTGTAATAAATAATCATCTGTAACTTGAGGGATAGCATTTTTTACCTGCTGTGGTAATGATACTAGCTCATTGACAGGGTTTTGACAAATATTGATATCATCAACAAAATCTTTCATCGCTAAACCAACTGGGAGATTATCTTTAATTATTAATATACTATTCTCCCCATGTGGTGAGAAAACCATGCCATATTTATATAAGAAATGCAGTAGGGGAGGTACAGTGTTTTCAAAGAATATTGTTAACCACGGATCTATATCTAGAGAAGATTCTCTTATCATTTCACAAATAACACTTTTTTCATCACGATCTATGTGGGTTAGAGCTGCCATAGTTATAGCTTTCTCATTCTCTTGTAATCTACTTTGAATACTTTCTCTCCAGATCGCTCCTAATTGCTCTGTGAAGTAGTACGGGACTTTTGATATTTCAGAGTAGTAAGGGTGTTTACAATATGCACTAGCTAATTCTCCTAATAAGATAAAGTTACGATCAGACAAAAACTCATCTTTTTTAGTTATGGTTTTTACCCATTCAGTGAGTATGGGTGCATTGATAGTTTGGTCTTTAGGGAGTCCTCTATATACAGCGGTATTTAATATATTTAAGGGAAGCTTTATACTATGTTTTTCAGGGTAAGATATATTAGACATAGTTCTTATCGATTGCATAGCTAGATGCTGGTCTATTGATTTACCAAGAAATATAATATCTTTATCAGCAATATATTTAGCAAACTGTTGAGTTAGAGTATTTTTCCATTGCCATGGATGCACTGGTAGAATATAAAAATCATTAGGGTCTTGATCATTCTTTCTGATAGTTCTATGAAAACTTTGTAAAATTTCAGAATTAATCTCTTTATTTGTTATTTGTGAGTAGTTTAAGTTTGATACACATGAGAAAGTCACTAGATCTTTGTGTATAGCTATCCACGATAAATTTATGATTTTTTGCATTTCAGGAGCATAGTTTGCATAGTCAGGTGCATTGAATCCAATACGCCCTTTATTTATTACAAACCACGGATGACCAGTCATTACTCCTTCAATGTATGCATAAGGAAGCTTGTAAATATCTTTAGCAGCAGGACTATCTTTCTCAAGGATAGCCATATCTGCATATATAGTGTTATTAAGCTCTTTTATAAAGTGAGCAAGGGTTGTGGTATCAATTTTTGTAATTGGTAATATATCTAGGATAAGCTTGATAGCATCATTAGCAATTTCGCAGCTGTTATTTTCATATCTTGTCACAGAATTTCTATGGATAACTAAATTTCCATATATTCTTCTAGAGGCTTTGAACTTATAGTACAAAGAAGAGTTTATTTCTAATGTATAAAGCTCTTGATTTATATCTTTTTGAATAGGGTGGAAAATTTCTTCATAACTAAATTCAGATATTATCTTTTCTAATAAACGAGTGCTAGCTATTTTATAATAATTTGTATTATTCATAGAGTTTATCTCCTAATATGTTATGCCACTTCAATGTTTGTTTTGCGTGTTAAATACTTCTTTGGAACTCCAAAAGAGGAGAAAATGCAATTCGCGGGAATCTTATAAACTTCTTTATTAAGAAGTTTATTAGCTATAATAGTGTTTCTATATGCACCCAACCCTAAATCAGGAGCTCCAACACCATGGGTATGCATTTCAGCATTTTGGATGAAGATATTTAAGTTAGTATTTTTAGTTATTAACTTATAGTCTTTTGTTACTTTTAGGCAGCTATTTTCACCGCGGACTATAAGTTTATCTATATTGGTGATAGCTGGGTTAATATTTGTTTTATATCCTGTTGCTGCAATGACTCTATCTGTTTTTACTAAAAAGTCTTTGTCCTGTTGTTTATGATAAAAATAACAATTAAGTTCAGGACTATTATCAGACATTGCTATAAATTCAGCATTAGCAATAAGTTCAGCGGAATCTTTATTTTGTATTGTTTGATCGTAAAGAACATCATAAATATCTGAAATAGTTTGAGCACTTATGCCTTTATATAGTAGGTCTTGTTCTTTTATAAGCTTTGGCTTTTCTCTACTAGAGAGATTATAGAAATAATCAATATAATCAGGTGAGAAGTGCTCTAGCCCAAGCTTAGAGTATTCCATAGGGAAAAAGCCTTTACTTCTTGTTAACCACGTAATTTTTGTTGAATCACTTTTTGATCTCATTAAATCTAAAAATATTTCTCCAGCACTTTGTCCTGAACCGATTATAGTTATATGTGGATCTTTCAAAGCTTGAGTCTTTATATCTAGATACTCACTACTATGATGAACATTTTCTAGGTTAGAAAGTTGGGGTGGAAGTTGAGGTACTGTTCCTAAACCAAGTACTATATTTTTTGTAAAATACTCCTGTTTATTATTTTGCTTATCTTGAACTGTTACAGACCATAGTTCACTACTAGATCCTTCAATTCGTTCTATGTTTGTGACTTCATAACCAAATTTACAAGAGTTACAACTTTGTGCAACCCATAAACAATAGTCATTATATTCTTGTCTAGGAATGAAGAAATCTTCTTTGAAATAGAATTTATAAAGTCGATTTTTTTCTTTTAAATAATTTAGAAATGTGAATCTACTTGTTGGATCAGCCATAGTTACTAAGTCTGCTAAAAATGGTACCTGTAGTGTTGTCCAATCCATCATTAACCCTGGGTGCCAGCAAAATCCCTCTTTTTTATCAAAAAAAATACTATCTATAGGTTTGTCATCTAAAAGAGCTGCTAATCCTAAGTTAAATGGACCAATACCTATTCCAATAACATCATAAATTTTCATATAACCTCCTTAAAGGGATTGTTATTAGTATTAACGTAAATAGATTGACTTGTTAGCGGGGCTTGTAGTTCATCAAGGCCATTTAGCCTTGTACGAAGATTAGCTTTTAATGGTAGTTGATCTAGATCTAGAATCTTCTTTATGAACTTATCACATGTCTGATATTTCTCGGCAAAACTTTCAAGAAATGTAACAGTGATTTTAATTAAATCTCGTTCACTAATATATCCGGTATTAGCTATAGCCTCTATAACAGAGATCAGCTGATTGACAATAAAGTAGTAACAAAAATGATGATCTATAAACTCATTAGATCCTTCACATAAATCACTTATATTTCCAAAGCTAATGTCTTTCAGTTCAAGATGATCTTTTATATAGTAATATCCTTGGCTATCACGATAATAACTCTCAACAGGCAAGCCATGTTCTAGCTTAACTAGTAAATTTTGCTGATGTGCCTCTAGAGCAATCCCATACTTTGAGTAAAGCCATAGAATAGGAGCGATAGCCACTGATAGATATGTTTCAAACCAGTAAATCGCAGCATCATAAGTAGGCATATTATTATGTACACTAAAGTATAGTATCAGTGAGCAAATACGAGTTCTTTCATTAAAAGGGTTAGGTTCAGTTAAGCTAGCAATACAAGCTATATCATCTTGAGGGTTAAAACTTGAGTTACGAATGATGCATATACTTGGGTCAAAAATTTTATTATTAATTTTGATTGCAGAGTAAGCAGGATCTGTAATTAAACTAAAATACGGGAATTCTTTATTTAATATGGGTTTTAGATGGTCATTATATAATTTATGCACAGATAAACTTCTAGCACATTCTTTGGCTAGATTTATTCTTACTGAATTAGTAATCGCAATACTTAATGAAAACTTTAACATGATATTAAGATCTGGGGAATATAAAGTTCTAACTGATGTTGTTGGATAAAACCATGGTCCCATAATGCCAATATCAATTATTTTATTTTCAGCCTTATATTTTTTTATCTCATCTTGTTCTGCTAAATAGTTTGCTTGCCAAGGATGTAATGTAAAAAGTTCATAGTTCTTATCCTGTTTTATGTAAATATTTTCTTTTTCTAAAAAGCTTAAGAAAATATCATTAACGTTTTTATCAAGTAGAGAAGATGTTTCTAAGATTTCCTTATCAACATACATATAGTGAAGCTGTAATTTTCCATTTGTTTCAGGAGAATACTTAATAAATTCTTGTACTGATAGGCCTTTGCGACTTTTAGGGTCGGGTTGTTGTCTGTGACCTCTTATAAGGTTTTGTTCATTTAAAATAAAAGAGCTTTTACAGCCAAAAGCTTTATCAAGCTTGTGTTTTCTCTTTTGTAGTATAGAGGTAATATTAATTGTAGAATCTGATACTCTTTCTATAAGTTCATCAGACCCTTTTAGTTCTTTAATAATTAAAAGCACCGCTTCAAGAGGATCTAGTTTTGATTTTTCCCCTTGTTTGATTAGATAACAAGGTAGCTGCCATGTTGGAGATTTTAAGATTGGAGAAATCTTTACTGAGATTTCAAACCTTGATTTTATAGACTCTAGTTCTATACTAAATTGATATCCATCATCTAGATTCTTAACTAAGGTGTAGTCATCAAACTCTCGATAATAGCAGTTAAGGAAATTTTTTAGAGTGATTTCATTGGCGTATTTAATCATTTTTACTTACCTCTATTTGATTTTTGAGTAAATTACCATGCAGCTTTATTTGAGTAAGACAATCATTAATTAAACTTTGTGTGATCATGGGATTTACTAGAGTAATTTTTAAATAGATGTTTTTATTAACTTTTGTTTGTGCAATAGCAAAGCTACCACTATGAAATATAAGTTTATGAATCTTAATATTAATAGAGTCTAGATCAGATAAATCTAAATCTTTATTAAAATATCTAAATACGATGGTATTGAGACTATTATTGAGGTGTTGGTGTTCTTTAAAAGCTAGTTGTAAGTGTTCGTCATTATTTATTATTTTAATAGCACTCGTGGTTGTTTGGGCTATATGGTTAATCCACTCTGAAAAGAGTTTTGTACCACTAGATTGTAAAGAAATGAGGATTTTAAAAGCATCAAATCTACGTGTAGTTTGAATTGATTTATCTACTAAGTTTATACAATCAAAACCATCATTATCTGGATTAAGATAATCAGCATGATAGCTAAGTAATTTAAAAGATGATTTATCTTTGCAGAAAAAAGCTCCACAGCTAATTGGTTGGAAAAAAAGCTTATGAAAGTCTATTGTCACAGAGTCTGCCAACTCTAATCCATTAAGTCTATGTTTATGCTTATCAGATAGTATTAGAGCACCACCAACAGCAGCATCTGCATGTAACCAGATATTATTTTTATTGGCAATTTTTGCTATTTCTCTAATATTATCAATACAGCCAAAATCAGTGTCACCAACTGTTGTAACTATACATATAGGTATAAAATCCTGAGCTTTAAGTTTAGTTATCTTGGATATTAAGTCTTGTGTATCTAATTGAAGATTATGATCAGTTTTTATTAGTTTAATAGAGTTTTTACCCAAACCTAATATAGATAAAGACTTATGCACAGAGAAGTGTGTTTTTTCTGTGCATAATATTCGAAATTTGTTAGTAATATTTGGTAGCCCTAAGTCAGCTACTTTATGATTTAGAATGTTCTCGCAGTAGTGATCTCGAGCTAGAAGTAGCCCCATTAAGTTTGACTGAGTTCCTCCACTTGTAAATATACCATCTGAAAGAGAGTTATTTTTATAAATTAGAGAGCTTAACCAATTAGTAATATTTTGTTCAATATATGTTGCAATAGGACTTTGATCCCAAGAATCCATTGATTGATTCAGTAGTGATATTAATAGTTCAGCGACTAATGAAGGTATCATTACAGGGCAGTGTAAGTGTGCCATTGATGCTGGCGAATTTATATTTAGAGAGTTTTTAAAAATATTTTTAAATTGGTTTTGTATAACGTTTTCTAGGGTTTGAGGTTGTTCACCTATTTTGAAATTATTAACTATATTTATTAGCTGTTCAGCATTTTCACCGCTAAAAATAGTATCATCCTTTAGGCCTACGGTAATTTTCTCTAAAGCCTCATATATGCTTTGCCTATACAGATTGATACTCTCATCAGAGCTATTTAAAAAATACTTATTAAGATCTAAATTCATAGATTCTCCTTAATAGCGTTTTCTAATATTTCTACTACTTGATTAATTTGCTCCATAGTTATAGTTAGAGGGGGCAGAAACCTAATGGTTCCACCAAAACGTCCACCAAGCTCAACAATTAAGCCTTTATCAAAACAAGACTTTTTGATCTCTAGGGCTTTTTGACCATCTGCTGGTAGACTTCCAATTAGGTCAGGCTGAAATGTAGGATCAACGATTTCCATACCAATCATAAGTCCTTCTCCACGAACATCATCTATGATGCTGTATTTAGCTTTTAGATCGTTTAATTTTTCTAAAAAATATTTACCTTTTTTACTAACTTGTTCTAAAAACTTAGGATTGTTTACTTTATCTAACACAACGCTACCTGCAACCATTGCTAAAACATTACCTCGAAATGTCCCTGTATGTGCTCCTGGCTTCCAAGTATCTAAATAATTTTTATAAAGTATCACGGATATAGGAAGACCTCCTCCGAGTGCCTTTGATAGAACTATTACATCAGGATCAATACCAGCTTTTTCAAAAGCATAGAGATATCCAGTTCTACCTATACCACATTGCACTTCATCAACGATTAGAGGAATATCTAACTCTTTAGTGAGTTCTCTTATGGCTTGTAACCATCTTATAGGGGCAGGGATTGCTCCTGCTTCACCTTGGACTGGTTCTAAGATAATTGCTGCTGGTTTTTTTATACCACTTTCTGGATCTTTTAGTAGACGGGAAATCATTTGTATATTTACATCAATACTTTGTTCACCTTTCAACCCAAAAGGGCAGCGATATGAGTATGGAAAAGGAAGAAAATGTGTATAAGGTGTAAGTCCAACAATATTCTCTTTTGGCTCTAAATTGCCCATTAAAGAAAGTGTGCCTTGAGTCATACCATGATAGGCGCCATGAAAAGCTATAATATTTTCTCTACCAGTTGCGGTTTTACATAGCTTTATAGCAGCTTCAACTGCATCAGCACCACTAGGGCTGCAGAACTGGATTTTTGCTTTTTTATGATAACTCTTTGGTAAGCTAGCTAGTAGCTCTTGCATAAAACTGTGTTTTTCTTCCGTTAGAAGGTCTAAAGTGTGTATTGGGACATCTTTACTTATTGTTGAGATTATAGCATTTGTAATTTCTGGGTGATTATGTCCAAGAGCTATTGTGCCTGCTCCAGCTAGGCAATCAATATATTGTTTTCCTTGTATATCAGTTAAATAAACCCCTTGAGCTTTTTTGATTACAAGGGGATTTTTTCTAGGGTAGCTTCTAGCATTTGATTCCCATATCGATTGGTTTTGTAGCATGTTTTGTTGTGAAGGTTGGTTCATTTCTTATTAATGTTTTAATTAATATTGATAATCATTATCATTTAGAATATATTTAAATGCAACCATTAATTTCAAAAAAAATGAATTTATGAAAAAGAGTATTAGTGTAGCAAAGTTCGGAGGAACTAGTGTAGGAGATGTTTTTGCAATACAAAAGTGTATTGATATAGTGAAGAATAATAAAGATATAAGAATCGTTGTAGTTAGTGCTCAAGCTGGAGTCACTAATTTGCTTGACAAGCTATTAGTTAGTAATGTCACTAGCTATAGGGAACTTCTTCTAGAATTGCATAATATTATAGACCCAATAGTTGATTATGTTGGAAATGGTGTATACGGTCATATTAATTTTTTATTTAATGAGCTTGATGGCTTATGTAAGAGGTTATATCAGACTAGATTACAAAATCTAAAATTGCATGCCCAGATACTTGCTTTTGGAGAGAGAGTTTCAGCTTATATATTTAATCAAGCTTTGAAGAATAAGGAAATAGACTCAAGATATATTGATGCAAGATCTATTATAAAAACCCAAGGTTGTTACATTAAAGCTAGGCCTGTTTTGGAGGATCTTGCTAGCCAAGCAAAAAAATATTTAAAGAACGTTAACAAGATACTCGTGATGGAAGGGTTTATCGGTTCAAATTACGAAGATGAAACAACAGTTTTAGGTAGAGGGGGAAGTGATTATTCAGCGGCTCTTATCGCAGAAGCTATAAAAGCTGATATGTTATATATCTGGACAGATGTTACAGGTATTTACCAAGCAGATCCAAAGCTTATACCAGAGTCGCAGGTAATCGAAAGAATAAGTTTTTCAGAGGCTATTGAGCTGGCAAGTTTTGGAGCAAAAGTTTTGCATCCAGATACATTACAACCTGTATTAAGAAGTGGTACTAAAGTATTTGTTGGCTCTACCTTTTGTCCTGATAAAGGTGGAACGTATATAGATAATGATATGTTTGATAATAAAAGTATCATTAAGGCTGTTACTGAAAGAGCAGAGCAAACTTTAATTAACATAAGGTCTTTAAATGAAAATATGTTGAGTATGGCGAATCAGGTGCTTTTTATTTTAAAAAAATATGATGTAAATGCAGAGGTATTTAACCTGACTGAAGTAGCTTTTTCATTTGTGTTTACAGGGAGTAATGTTACAGAAAAATTAATTCTAAAAGATTTAGCACAACTAAAAGATGTTGATATAACTTCAGAACATAATTTACTTTTAACAACTATTATTGGTAATAACTTAGATAAAATACCGAGCCTACTAAATAATCTTTCAGAGAGTTTGGGACCTTTGAATATTAAATTATCAGGATATGGTGCTACAGGAAAAAGCTTATATTTGTTAAATAATACTTATAATTCTTTGGAAAAGGTATATAAAGAGTTATTTTAAAAAAAATAAACAAGAATTATTTTTCTCGGCAGGACTTACATTTTACATAGAGGTTTAAATTATGATCTATTAACTCTGCGCCAAATGATTCAACAATTTGCTTTTGAAGTTTTTCTATTTCTTCATTATAAAACTCTTGGATTTCACCGCATTCAACACATATGATATGATCATGATGTCCTCCTTGGTTCAACTCGTACATTACTTGGTCATTATCCAGTTTAAGACGATTTATTATCCCTGCAGATTCAAATTGTCCAAGTACTCTATATACAGTAGCTATTCCTGTAGTGCTTCCTTGTGATTTTAATTCTGAGAAAATATCGTCAGCACTAAAATGCTTGTCTAAATTTTCTTCAAACAACTTTAATATTTCCAATCGAGGTTGAGTGATTTTGAAACCAAATTTTTTTAGGTCAAGATTTTGAGAGTCCATTTTTTCTTTTTTTATCTACTTCTAAAATGAATTTTGACATAGTTTTTACCATTAATGCAAATATTTAGCTATATATTTTTAAGCATAGAGTGAAATAAAGAATATCCAAAATCACCAAATATTAATAATATGTTGTTTTAAAATTAATAAATAGTTAACAAAAAGTTGACTTAATTTTTATCGTAACCATCTACTGTATAAATATTCTTCTGATTTTGTACTTAGGGCTTAATTATGCTATTATTGGCGGTACTTGAATTACTATTTATAATTTTTCTATGGCTACGAATATTTACGGGCAATTCGCTCCAATTTTGATATTTCTCATTATTGCTTTTGGATTAGGTGCTACTTTTGCAATCGTAGGTAAGGTTCTATCTACAATTGTTGGCGCGAACAACCCAGGAGAAACAAAGGGTGAGACATTTGAGTGCGGCTTTCCAACTTTTGGTGATGCAAGAGAGAAGTTAGATGTGAGATTCTACCTTATTGCAGTGCTATTTTTGATTTTTGATTTGGAGTTGGCGTTTATTATTCCTTGGGGAATAAATTTAAGAGCTAGTGCTGGCTTTCCAGCTATTTCAGGCCATGCTTTTGTGGCAATGATTATATTTTTAGTAGTGCTATTTCTAGGGTTGATTTATGCCTGGAAGAAAGGAGCTTTGGAATGGGAATAGGTAACGAAAATAAAGGATTTATAACAGCTAGTGCAGATGCTTTGATAAACTGGGTTCGAACTGGGTCTTTATGGCCTGTTACAACAGGTTTGGCATGTTGTGCTGTTGAGATGATGCACGCAGGTGCGGCAAGGTATGATTTGGATAGATTTGGTGTTGTTTTTAGACCATCTCCAAGACAGTCAGATGTTCTTATTGTTGCTGGGACTTTATGTAACAAAATGGCTCCAGCATTGCGACAAGTTTATGATCAAATGCCAGATCCTAAGTGGGTAATATCTATGGGATCATGTGCAAATGGCGGAGGGTATTACCACTACTCTTATTCTGTTGTTAGAGGTTGTGACAGGATTGTTCCTGTTGATATATATGTTCCAGGGTGTCCTCCTACAGCTGAGGCATTGGTTTATGGGATTATACAGCTTCAAAACAAAATTGTTAGAACAAATACTATAGCGAGGAAGTAGTAGTGAGTGTTTCTTTACAAAACCATTTTGATAATTTAAATAAAATTCTTGATGGGTTAGGTGTTAAAAGTTATATTGCACATAATGAAATAACTATTTCAGTGAGAGATCAAAGAGATATTCATCTTGTTCTTAAAAGACTTAAAAAGAGGTATTCATTTGAACAATTAACAGATGTAACCGCAGTTGATTATTTGACTTATGGACAGTCTGATTGGCAAACAGGTAAGGCAGTGTCACAGCAAGGTTTCTCAAGAGCTCGTCAGCAGGATTTCAAGACTGTTGATGTTGTAAATAGGTTTGAAATTATCTATCAGCTGTTGAGCATGGCAAATAATGTTCGTGTTAGGGTTAAGTGCAAATTAAAAGATGCTCAAATAATATTGATTGACTCTGTTAGTGATCTTTGGTCTTCAGCTGATTGGGCTGAAAGAGAAGTGTATGATATGTTTGGAATCTATTTTAACAATCATCCAGATCTAAGAAGGGTTTTAACGGACTATGGTTTTGTAGGACACCCTTTGAGAAAAGATTTCCCTCAAACAGGATATGTTGAAATGCGCTACGATGAAAACCTTGGTAAAGTTGTGTATGAGCCTGTAGAGATTGATGACAGGGTTAATGCTCCGAGAGTTATTCGTAATTAAATAAAACTGTGGATTTATAAAATGGCAGAGTATAAAAACTATACGTTGAATTTTGGTCCAGTACACCCAGCAGCACATGGTGTTCTTAGGCTTATTTTAGAACTAGATGGTGAAAATGTTGTTAGAGCGGACCCTCATGTAGGATTACTGCATAGAGGTACAGAGAAGCTTGCTGAATTTAAACCATATAATCAAAGTATTGGCTATATGGATAGGCTAGATTATGTATCAATGATGTGTAATGAACATGCCTATGTTATGGCAATAGAAAAGCTACTTGAATTAGAAGTGCCAGAAAGAGGTCAGTATATTCGAGTATTATTTGCTGAGATGACAAGGATTCTTAATCATCTTTTATGGGTTGCAGCATGTGGTATCGATCTAGGTGCAATGACTGTTTTCTTATATGCTTTTAGAGTTAGAGAAGATCTTTTTGACTGTTACGAGGCTGTTTCTGGTGCGCGAATGCATGCAGCCTACTTTAGACCAGGTGGTGTAGCAAGAGATCTACCAACACAAATGCCTCAATATAAGCAGACTAGGTTTACTAGCAAAAGAAAGACTAAAAAGATAAATGCTAATAGACAAGGTAGTATGTTGGACTTTTTAGACTCTTTTGTTGTTGATTTTGAGAAGTCTTTAGATGAGATTGATACTCTTTTAACTGATAATAGACTTTGGAAACAAAGAACAGTTGATATTGGGGTTGTTTCTGGTGAAAGGGCTAAGGAGCTTGGTTTTACAGGTCCTATGCTTAGAGGTAGCGGAGTTGCTTGGGATATCAGAAAAGCTCAGCCATATG
This sequence comes from Francisella sp. SYW-9, assembly GCF_008711465.1. Taxonomy (GTDB): domain Bacteria; phylum Pseudomonadota; class Gammaproteobacteria; order Francisellales; family Francisellaceae; genus Francisella. The sequence goes on along the minus strand of NZ_VXKQ01000012.1, from coordinate 61,651 downwards.
AAGTCTACGATAAGTTAGATTTTGATATTCCTGTTGGTGCTAATGGTGATTGTTATGATAGATATCTTGTTAGAATGGCAGAGATGCGTGAGTCGAATAAGATTATGAAGCAGTGTGTTGATTGGTTAAGAACTAATCCGGGGCCTGTACTTTCAGATGATCATAAAGTTGCTCCTCCAAGAAGAAATGCAATGAAAAACAATATGGAAGAACTTATTCATCATTTTAAACTTTTCTCAGAAGGATATTGCACTCCGGAGGGGGAAGTTTATGTTGGCACAGAGCACCCTAAAGGTGAGTTTGGTGTGTATATAAAATCAGATGGTGCAAACAAGCCGTATAGGCTAAAAATGAGAGCTCCAGGATTTGCAAATATTAGTGCGATGGATGAGCTATTAGCAGGGCATATGTTAGCAGATGCTCCGGCAATTATCTCAACAATAGATGTTGTGTTTGGTGATGTAGATAGGTAGAGGAAGGATGTCTTTAGTAGATTTAATATCGCCGCAAGCGAGAGAAGATATTGATAGAGTTTTAAGTAAGTTTCCAGCAGATCAAAGAAGATCAGCTATATTAGAAGGCTTGCATATTGTACAAGATCAAAATGGTGGTTTTTTGACTGATGATTTACAAACAGCTTTAGCAGAATATTTGCAAGTTAGTAAAGTCGATGTCTATGAAGTTGCTACTTTTTACTGTATGTATGATCTTCAGCCAGTTGGTAGACATAAGCTGAATCTTTGTACTAATGTTTCGTGTATGCTAAATGGGGCATATGATATTTTGAAACATATCGAGAAAAAACTTGGTATCAAGCCCGGCCAAACGACAAAAGATGGTCGTATAACTCTGAAAGAAGTAGAGTGTCAAGGTGCGTGTTGTGGTTCACCTATGTTAGAGGTGGATAAAGTTTTTTATGAAAATTTGACTATAGAAAAAGTGAATCAGCTTATTGATTCTTTGGAGTAGTGGTAAATGGCTAATGAAGTTTGTTTTCGTACCCTACATTTAGATGAGTCTTATAGTTTGGAATCTTATTTATCTGTAGGAGGTTATTCTTATTGGAATAGAATATTAACCGAAAAAATTCCTCCTGAGCAGATAATAGAAGAGTTAAAAACATCAGGGCTTAGAGGTAGAGGTGGTGCAGGTTTCCCTACTGGGTTGAAGTGGAGCTTTATGCCACGTAATACTCCTGGACAAAAATATGTTGTTTGTAACTCAGATGAAGGTGAGCCAGGAACTTGTAAAGATAGAGAGATCTTAAGAAGAAACCCTCATCAGCTTATTGAAGGTATGGCTATTGCTGGTTATGTGGTTGGAGCTACAGCTGGTTATAATTATACTAGAGGTGAGTTCTATGAGCCGATAAGAAGGTTTGAAGATGCTCTTATAGAAGCATATCAAGCAGGTATATTAGGTTCTAATATAAAATCTTCTGGAATTTCTTTTGATTTGTATTCTGCTGTGGGCGCTGGTGCGTATATCTGTGGTGAAGAGACTGCACTTTTAAACTCTCTTGAGGGTAAAAAAGGCCGTCCAAGATTTAAACCGCCTTTCCCAGCATTTGTGGGTTTATATGGTAAGCCAACAAATATAAACAATACCGAAACATATGCATCTGTACCAGCAATATTGCAACATGGTGGCGAATGGTTTAAGAAACTAGGCACTGAGAAAAGTGGTGGTACAAAGCTATTTTGTGTTTCTGGTCATGTTGAAAGACAAAGAGTTGTTGAGATTGGCTTAGGTATGCCTTTTAAAGAGTTGCTAGAAATGTGTGGTGGTGTACGTAAAGGACACAAGTTAAAAGCTGTAATCCCTGGAGGAAGTTCTTCTAAGATTTTAACTGGCGAAGAAATGATGAATGCTAATATGGATTATGAATCTATAGCTGAAGCAGGTTCAATGCTAGGATCTGGAGCAGTTGTTGTGTTAGATGAGACTACATGTATGGTTAGAACGCTAGCTAGATTGGCAGATTTCTATCATGAAGAGTCTTGTGGTCAGTGTACCCCATGTAGAGAGGGGACAGGCTGGTTAGCTCGCACATTGCATAGAATAATAGCTGGCGAAGGTAGACCTGAAGATATAGATAGTCTCGTAAGAGTGGCGACGAATATTGAAGGAAATAGTATTTGTGGCTTAGGTGATGCAGCTGCATGGCCAGTACAAAGTTATATAAATAAGTTTAGAGATGAGTTTGTTTATATGATTGAGAATAATGGTAAAAGTATAGTGGATCAATAGTTGATTGAGGTAGTTCTGTGTCAGACAATAAAGAATCCAAGAGAATAAATATAGAGATTGATGGTAAGAATTATGAAGCTTTACCTAATCAGTCAATTATAGAAGTTGCAGATGAGAATGGTATTTATATTCCAAGATTCTGCTATCATAAAAAATTATCCGTAGCTGCTAACTGTAGGATGTGTCTTGTTGATGTTGAAGGTGCTAGAAGAGCATCTCCAGCTTGTGCAACACCTATTATGGATGGCATGAAGGTGAAAACTCGTTCTGAAACAGCATTAAAGATGCAAAAAGATATGATGGAGTTCTTGCTGATAAACCATCCATTGGATTGCCCAATATGTGATCAAGGTGGTGAGTGTGAGCTGCAAGATATTGCTATGGGATATGGTAAAACTGCTTCTGATTATGTTGAATCAAAAAGAGCTGTTGCAGATCCTGATCTAGGCTCACTAGTAGCTACTGACATGACAAGGTGTATTTTATGTACACGTTGTGTACGTTTTGGTGAAGAGGTTGCTGGGATCAAAGAGTTGGGTGTTATGGGTAGAGGAGATCATTCTTCTATTAGCACTTATGTTTCTGGCGATATGCTTGATTCAGAAATATCTGGAAATGTTATAGATTTATGTCCAGTTGGAGCTCTTACATCAAAACCCTTTAGGTTTAAGGCTAGAGCATGGGAACTTAAACAATATCCAACAGTTTCATCAGGTGATGCATTGGCTGTAGATATAAACGCCCATGTTTATCAAAATAAGCTAGTCCGCGTTGTACCAAGAGAAAGCGAGGTAACAGGAACATGGATAGCAGATAGAGATAGGTTTGAGTATTCAGGGTTATATAGCCAAGAAAGAGTTCAACAACCAATGATTAAAAAATCTGGTGGTTGGACAAATGTTTCTTGGGAAGAGGCTCTTGATTTCGTTAAAGTGGCTATTGAAAAAACTAAAGAAAAAGATGGAGTTGAAGCCATATCTGCTATTATGTCAGAATCTTCAACATCAGAAGAGATGTTTTTAATGAAGAAGCTATTGGCATCAGTAGGTTCAGATAATATCGATGCTCGTGTGCGACAATATGCTGATATTTCAGGAATTAGCTCTGGTAAAGGCTTAAGCTGTTCTTTGGAGGATATCCGAAATAGTGATTTTGTATTAGTATTTGGTTCAAATATTAGAAAGGAATATCCATTAGTAAATTTGGCGGTTAAAGATGCTGTTGAGAAAAATAATGCTAATGCAGTTGCTTGGAATGTTTGCGACTATAGTTTTAACTATGATATTAAACAAGTTAGATTAGCTGCTGATAATATTCAGTACATTGCATTATCTTTACTTAAAGCAATTTTTGTTAGAGCAAATTTACCTTATGGTGATTTAGATGAAATTCTAAGGAAAGTTGATCCAGCTGCAGAAATAAGAGATGCAGCAGATAAAATAATAGCTGCAGAGAATCCTAAGATAATTATTGGCCAAGATATCGTCAACTCTGATGGTTTTGAAACAGTTTTCTGTGTACTAGATGTTCTAGAGAAAGTTACAAATATCAAAGGTGGCGTGTTAGCAAGTGATGTTAACTCAGTAGCTGCAGATAGAATTCTTAGCTCATCTAAGACAAAATTCAGTACTTATAAGTGTTTAAATGCTCAAACAAAAACTAAGCTTCTTTTAACAGCGCATACTGAGTTATCTAAAGATAGCTTATATGGTGAGCAAAAACTTAGAAAGGCTCTAGATGATATAGATATAGTTGTAAGCTTTACTCCATTTGCAGATAAGTTTACTAAAGATACTGCTGATATTATTATCCCAATAGCTACTCACTATGAAACAAGCGGTAGCTTTGTTGATATGTTTGGTGATACAAAAGAGTTTAAGCAAGTTGTTAAACCGTATGCTGAAAATAAAGAGTTATGGAGAATACTAAGAGTTCTTGGTAATCTTTTAGGCTTAGAAGGATTTGAATATAACGCTATAAGTGAAGTTACTGAAGATACTTATGCAAATAGAGCTAGAGTGTCTATAAATCATGTTACTCAGATATTAAACGCGAGTCTTGATTATCAAAAGAATATAGCATTTTTAGCATCAAATCCTATTTATGGGTCTAGTAGTTTATTAAGAAGAGCTGAGCCTCTTCAACAGACAAAAGATGCTAAGAGATTCTCTGGAGTGAGAGTGTCTCAAGAGTTAGCAGATGATATTGGTCTTGAGGCTAAATCAGGTACTGTTAAGATTTATGATATAGATAATGAGATAAATCCAGAGGTTGTCGTTGATCCAAGCTTACAAGCTAAGAATATTATGATCCCTAGAAGTCTATTTAAAGACTTTATGCAAGGCGATAGCGTTAATATTAAGCTAGTAGAAGGGGAGAAATAATATGATAGAGTATATTTTATGGACAGTTCTGTATTCGTTGCTAATAATAATCCCTCTAATACTAGTAGTAGCTTATTATACATATGCAGAGAGAAAAGTAATTGGATATATGCAGGATAGACTTGGCCCAAATAGGGTTGGTGCATTTGGTTTATTACAACCGATCTTTGATGCGCTAAAGCTTTTCTTAAAAGAGATAATTGTTCCAAATAAATCAAATAGATACTTGTTCTTTATAGCTCCGATATTAGCATTTGCACCAGCTTATGCGGCTTGGGCTGTTATACCTTTCTCAAGAGGAGTTGTGTTATCGGATATGAACTTGGGTTTGTTGTATATATTTGCAATGACTTCATTTTCAATATACGGAGTTCTTATAGCTGGTTGGGCATCGAATAACAAGTATTCACTATTTGGAGCTTTAAGAGCAGGCGCACAAGTTATATCCTATGAGTTAGCTATGAGCTTTTCTATAGTGGGTGTTGTAATTGCAGCAGGTTCAATGGGGATTACAGGAATTATAGATGCTCAAGCTGGTGGTATCTGGCACTGGTATTTTATACCTCTATTCCCGCTGTTTATTGTGTATTTTATCAGTGGCATTGGTGAGACAAACAGAGCTCCTTTTGATGTTGTCGAAGGTGAGTCTGAGATTGTTGCTGGTATCCATATTGAGTATACAGGCTCGAGGTTTGCTTTATTTTTCTTAGCTGAATATGCAAATATGATTTTGATCAGTATATTAACAGCAATTATGTTTTTAGGTGGTTGGAATTCACCGTTCCAAGCGACTCCTTTAGAGCATGTGTTTAGTTTTGTACCTGGTGTTATTTGGTTGTTTGGTAAAACTGGTATCTTTATGTTTATGTTTTTATGGGTAAGAGCTACATTACCTAGATATAGATATGACCAGATTATGCGTTTAGGATGGAAGATATTTATACCTTTAACATTTGTATGGGTAGTAGTTGTTGCTTGTATGGTTAGATTTGGTCTAGGACCTTGGTGGTAAAGGGATAGTGATATGAGAAATATAACGAATTTTTTAAAAACCTTTTTACTGTGGGAACTTCTAAAAGGTCTTAAAGTAACAGGAAAACATTTTTTTACTCGCAAGGTTACAGTGCAGTATCCAGATGAGAAAACTCCAATATCTAACAGATTTAGAGGGTTGCATGCTCTTAGACGCTATGAAAATGGTGAAGAAAGATGTATTGCATGTAAACTATGTGAAGTAGTTTGTCCTGCTTTAGCTATTACTATTAACTCAACAGAAAGAGAGGATGGTTCACGTAGAACTTCAAGTTATGAAATAGACTTATTTAAGTGTATTTTCTGTGGCTACTGTGAAGAGTCTTGTCCAGTTGATTCAATTGTTGAGACAAATATTTTAGAATACCACTTTGAAGAACGTGGCGAGAATATTATGACAAAAGCTAAACTTCTTGCTGTAGGTGATAAATATGAGTCGCAAATAGCTGCTGATAGGCTGCAAGATAAGGATTTTAGGTAAAAAGATGATTGTAGATATTTTATTTTATATTTTTGCATCGCTAGCTATTATTTCAGCTTTAGTATTGGTGTTGGGAAATAATCCAGTTAACTCAGTAATCGCGATGATATTTACATTTGTGTTTACAGCAATAGTTTGGATTATTTTACAACAAGTATATTTGGCATTATTACTTATAGTTGTCTATGTCGGTGCTGTGCTAGTGATGTTCTTGTTTGTAGTCTTTATGCTAGATTTACATGTTGAAAAAGAAGGAAGAGTTGGCCGATTCTTTTATGCTTTAGCTGCTGTAATCGTTTGTGCTATATTTGCAACGATTATTAGTTATGCAGTTACTCATGTGTTTGCAGGTGCAAGTATGCAAGGTGGAGTTGGTGGATTAAAAACAATAGGTTCAACTATGTTTAATAATAACAACTTGTATGTGTTTGAGCTTATTGACTTTATATTATTAGCAGCAATGACTGCCGCAGTAACGCTTACATTAAGACCTAAGCGTAAAGATAATAAGTCAGTTAACCCGACTAAGCAGGTTAAAGTTAGGGCGAAAGATCGTCTGACTATGGTGAAGATGCCAAGTAATAAAGAGGGTGCGAAAGATGGGCAGTAGTATCTCAGTTTCAGTCACAAGTGGACTAATTTTTAGTACAATTTTATTTGTTATTAGTGTTGCTGGAATCATTATTAATAGAAGAAGTATCTTGATACTTTTAATGTCTATAGAGCTAATGCTTTTAGCGGTTAATACAAATTTTTTGATATTTGCTAATATGCATCATCAAGCAATGGGTGGAGTTTTTGTATTCTTTATAATGGCAGTAGCAGCTGCTGAAACAGCAATTGGTTTAGCTATTGTTGTTGCGATATCGAGAAAACGTAAAACTATTGATTTAAGTAAACTTAATACACTGAGAGGTTAATCAAGCTATGATAATAAGTAATCAAGTAGCAGCTGTATTAATCGCAGTTATAGTTTTAGCACCTTTACTTGGAGCAATAATTGCTGGTTTTGGTGGTAAATCTGTTAAAAATGCAGGTGTTAATTTTTTCACAATTTCACTATGTGGACTTTCCTTTGTCCTTAGTGTGATTTTAGCTTGCGGTGTATTTGGAGGTTCTGAAGTTTATAGTGTTAGCTATTATCAATGGGCTCCAGTTTCAAAGCTATTTTCTTTTGATGTTGGTTTTACTGTAAATAGAATCACAGTATATATGATGCTAATTGTGACATTTGTATCAACATTAGTACATATTTACTCTATTGGATATATGAAAGGTGAAGAAGGCTATGCAAGATTCTTCTCATATATTTCAGGTTTTACATTTGCGATGCTATGCCTAGTTATGGGTAATAATTTCCTACTTTTATTCTTTGGTTGGGAAGGCGTTGGTTTATTCTCATACTTACTAATTGGTTTTTATTTTAATAGAGATAATGCTAACGTAGCAAGCTTAAGAGCTTTCATTGTAAATAGAATCGGAGATTTAGGTTTCTTACTAGGTATCGGAGCTGTTATCTTATATACAGGATCCGTTGATTATACAACTGTATTTGCAGCTTTACCAAATATTGATAATACTCAAGTTGTACACTTCTTAGGTATGAGCTTTAGCCCTGTTACTTTAATGTGTGTACTTTTATTTATTGGTGCAATGGGTAAATCAGCTCAGTTCCCGCTACATTCTTGGTTAGAAGGCTCAATGGAAGGTCCTACGCCAATTTCAGCCTTGATACACGCTGCAACAATGGTTACAGCTGGTGTATTTATGGTAGCTAGACTTTCTCCAATGTTTGTAATGTCTGAAGCAGCCTTAAGCTTTGTACTAATTATAGGTGCGATTACTTGTTTATTTATGGGTTTGATTGCTATTATACAGACAGATATTAAAAGAGTTATTGCTTATTGTACGCTATCACAGCTTGGTTATATGATGGTTGCACAAGGCGCAGGAGCATTCTCAATAGGTATGTTCCATCTTATGACACACGCAATGTTTAAAGCATTACTATTTTTAGCAGCAGGTTCTGTTATTGTAGCTATGCATCACGAGCAAGATATTCGTAGAATGGGTGGCTTAAGAAAATATATGCCAGTTACATATCTATGTATGTTTATTGGTGCATGGGCGCTTGCAGCACTTCCACCGTTCTCTGGCTTCTTCTCTAAAGATTTGATTATTGAGGCTGCCCACACAACTACAGTATTTGGACATCAGTTTGCATACTATATGGTATTAGCATGTGCTTTTGTGACATCTTTTTATATATTTAGAATGTTCTTCTTGGTTTTTCATGGCAAAGAAAGAATGTCTGAAGAAGAAAAATCACATCTTAAAGAGTCACCTTTAAGTATATTGATACCGCTAATATTATTAGCAATACCTTCTGCTTTTATAGGTGAGTACTTCTTTACAAGTATACTATCGCAAAGTCACGGATTATTTGGAAATACTATAAGCTCATATGTTCAAGCAGGGCTGCATGGTATGTCTGTAACAGCTGATTTGGCTAGTGAGCCTGATACATTTAATTCATTTGCCTTTATCAAGCACTCAGTTTCAACAGTACCTTTCTGGTTAGCAAGTAGTGCTTTAGTACTATCATATGTACTATATATATGGCTACCAAGCATTCCTAAGGCTTTAGCGAGTACAAAATCTGGTGTAGGAATTGTTTATCATGTTTTAGTTAAAAAATACTTCATCGATGCATTGTATGATGTAGTTTTTGTTGCAATTTTCTTAGCTATTAGTAACTTCTTGTGGAAAGTTATAGACATATTTATCATAGATAAGGCGGTTGTCCAAGGTACATCTAACTTGATTTATCATACTGGTGATAGTTTTAGAAAAATCCAACGCGGATATCTGTTTGACTATGCATTTGTATTGATGATAGGTGTATTGTTATTTATGATTTTGCTGATTTTAGTTTAGGCAGGTTAGGGGTAAATTTGTATTATGAATTTAGGTAATTATTTATTAAGTCTGATAATTTGGCTACCAATAATTGGTGGCTTTGTTGTCTTAGCAACAAAAACTGAAGAGTTACATGGTGATGCTGCTCGTTGGGTCGCATTAGTATTTAGTGGTTTGACTCTAGCGCTATGTGTGCCATTAGTAGCATCTTTTGATTATAGTAGCTCAGCCATGCAATTCCAAGAGTCATTTACATGGTTCAAAGTTTTTGGTATGTACAATGTTTACTATAACCTTGGAGTTGATGGCTTTTCAGTACTATTTATTGTCTTGACATGTTTTGCAACTTTAGTAATTGTATTAGCAGCTTGGACATCAATTAAGACTAAAGTTAGACAATATATGGCGATCTTTTTGATCACATGTGGTTTAACAAATGGTGTTTTCTGTGCGACAGACTCTATATTGTTCTATATTTTCTGGGAAGCATTGCTTATTCCAACATGTTTAGGTATAGGTATTTGGGGTGGTAAAAATAAAGCATATGCTGCTGTTAAGTACTTTATGTATACATTCTTTGGTTCGGTATTTTTATTAGCTGCTATCTTATATATACAGACAAAAGTAGCTGCATCTCCTTCAGATGTTTTAGTAAGTGCTGATACTTATTCTATTCAAAACTTTATTGCTTGGGCAGCACATTCTCAAGCATTAGCAAATGGAGTTAACTTCACTCTTACTGCTCAATGGTTAGTTTTTGGAGCATTTTTCTTAGCATTTGCCGTTAAGATTCCAATGTGGCCATTCCACTCTTGGTTACCCGATGCTCACTCAGAGGCTCCTGCTGGTGGTTCTGTTATATTAGCAGCGTTAATGCTTAAGTTAGGGGCGTATGGTTTCTTAAGATTTGCTATTCCAATGTTACCTGAAGTAACAGCATCTCTAGAATATGTACTAATAATTATGTCGCTAATAGCAATTGTTTATGTTGGTATAGTGGCTGTAGCACAGACTGATGTTAAAAGACTAATCGCATATTCATCTATCTCACATATGGGCCTTGTTACTCTTGGTTTGTTTTCGATCTTTATTTTAAAAGATGGTACAGCTTTAGGAAATACTCATGCTCAGCTTGCTATCCAAGGCGCAGTGTTCCAAATGATAGCTCACGCGTTTTCATCTGGTGGTATGTTTATTGGTGTTGGTTATTTGTATTTAAGAATGCATACAAGACAAATCTCTGATTTTTCTGGTGTAGCTAAAACTATGCCGATATTTGCAACATTCTTCTTACTTTTCTGTATGGCTAATGTAGGTTTACCTGGCACAAGTGGTTTTGTGGGTGAGTTTATGATTTTATTAGCAGTATTCCAGTACTCTCCATTAATAGCTTTGATAGCTGGTCTAACTTTGATAATTGCTCCTATATATACACTATGGATGTATAAGAGAGTTTTCTTTGGCGAGGTTGTATCTACTCAAGTTGCTAATCTTAAAGATTTGGGTAAGATGGAATTCTTTGTATTTATATTGTTAGCGGTGCCGACTTTATTGTTTGGTTTTTATCCAGAGCCGATATTGCATCTTTCAGCTGCAGCATCGGCAAATATTGTTGGTTTATCTCTATAAGGTGGTGTTTTGATTATGAGTTTATCAATACTTTACATATTACCGGAAATATTACTAGCCGTTGGTATTATAGTTGTAATGTTTTCAGGATTATTCCTACATGGAAAAATAAGAAATATAAATTATATATTTTTCCAAGTGTTTGCGGCACTAGCTCTTATAGCAACATTTGCTAAAGACTACCTACTTCAGTCAAGTGGTTCAGTTTTTGAGGGACAGGTTGTATTTAGTGGCTTTGCTTATACTTTACAGATCACGATATTAATTTTATCCCTATTTGTTGCTTTATACTCAAGAGAATATGTGAGAGATAGAAAAATATCTGATGGTGATTTCTATACTCTTTTAATGCTATGTGTGCTAGGCGCGATGGTTCTAACAGCAGCTCATAGTTTGATTACTATATATGTAGGTTTAGAGCTTTTATCATTACCTATGTATGCTTTGATTGCTATCTACAGAAATTCAGGTGAAGGCTTAGAGGCTGCTATTAAATATTTTGTATTAGGTGCAATTGCTTCTGCTCTTTTACTATTTGGGATGTCTTTTGTCTATGGTATGACTGGTCAGCTAGATATTTCTGGCATTGCTCATGCTTTAGCACATAATAACTTTACAGGCTTAGAGCAGAAATTCTTATTAGCTTGTCTAGTGATGATGATTGCAACATTCTTGTTTAAGCTTGGGGCATTTCCATTCCATATGTGGTTGCCAGATGTTTATCAAGGTGCCCCAAATGCGGTAGCTAATATTGTTGCAACTATCCCTAAAGTCGCTGCTTTTGCGATGCTTGTGAATATCCTTTTTGTAGGCTTCCCGTCACTTAAAGATTCTTGGGTGTACTTATTCAAAGTAATTGGTATCTTATCAATATTTTTTGGTAGTTTAGTTGCACTATCTCAGACTAATATAAAAAGACTACTTGGTTACTCTACAGTTTCTCAAATAGGTTTTGTACTTTTAGCTACAACATTAAATCCTCAAGGTTATGCGCTAACTGCGGCGAGTTTTTATGTAATTGTTTATGTATTTACAGCTTTAGCGGCTTTTGGAGTTCTAACTGCTATTAGTGTGGGTGGTTATGAAGTTCAGACTTTGAAAGATTTAAAAGGATTTAACACAAAGAACTCATGGTTGTCATTTATCTTACTTATAGTTTTATTCTCAATGGCAGGTATTCCTCCATTTGGTGGATTTATAGCTAAGCTATTTGTTGTGATGGGTCTAATCAACGATGGGAACTATGTGCTAGCATGTTTTGTATTAATGATGGCTGTAATCGCTTCGTTCTACTATGTACGAGTTATTAAAACTATGTACTTTGATGATCCAGAAAATGATCATAAAGTTAAGGCTCCATTATCTACTCTTGTTGCTTTAAGTGTAAATGGTCTGGTGCTACTGTTCTTAGGTATCATGCCGATGCTTCTTTTAGGTGTACTTACACAAGTAACAAACGTTATATAAAATCTAATCTTTATTGCCTATTTATTCTGTAACTTTTATACTTCTAGTTAAAAATAATTAAAACTGTACTATTATGAAAGAAATTTTAGGCCCAATAAATGACGTTATAAAAAACTCTAAAGAGAATATTGTCAACAAAAGTCTTAAGAGGCTTGATGTTGTTAGTAGAGAAGAGTTTGAGACTCAAAAGAAAATACTACTTAAAACTAGACAAAAACTTGATCAGATAGAAGCAAAGTTAGATAAACTTCTTAATGAGAAAGGATAAAATGTCGTTAGCGATATTAAAAAGTAGAGCTCAACTTGGTATCGAGGCACCTTCAGTATCTATAGAAGTGCATTTATCTAATGGTTTACCTGGACTTTCAATTGTAGGTTTACCTGAGGCTGCAGTTAAAGAGAGTAAGGATCGTGTTCGTAGTGCAATAATAAATTCAGGGTTTAATTTTCCAAATAAGAGAATAACTATAAATTTAGCTCCAGCAGACTTGCCTAAAAGTAGTGGGCGTTTTGACTTACCAATTGCTTTAGGGATACTATATGCTTCTGGGCAAATTAATCCAGCTATAAATATAGATAAATATGAATTTGCAGGAGAGTTATCTCTAAGTGGTGAGCTTAGAAAAATATCTAGTGCTATTTCAATGGTAATAAAATGTGTTCACGATGGGAAGAAGCTAATTATTCCGACTCAAAATCAAAAAGAAATAGCTTTAGTAGAGGATGTGCAAGCTTATGCATTGTCTAATTTAAAAGAGACCGTTGATTTTTTGGCTGGAGATGTTGATAAACAAGAGATCAAGTTTGAAACAGATATTGATTTTGACGGTTTGTATAGGGATCTAGAGGATGTTAAGGGTCAATATCAGGCTAAGCGAGCTCTTGAGATAGCAGCAGCAGGCGGTCACAATATCCTTTTAGTAGGCCCTCCAGGTACTGGTAAAACAATGTTGGCAAGTAGATTAAATTCAATTTTGCCACCACTGGATAAAAAAGAAGCTTTATCATCTGCGATGATTGCTTCTATTAAAGGTGAGTCTGGTATTGCAGAAAGCTTCTACAAAAGACCATTTAGGCATCCTCATCATACTTCATCAGGAGTGTCGCTAGTTGGTGGAGGTAGCAATCCAATGCCGGGTGAAATTTCTTTAGCACATAATGGTGTTTTGTTTTTAGATGAGTTACCAGAATTTGATCGTAAAGTTTTAGAGGTTTTACGTGAGCCTTTAGAAACAGGTGTTGTAAATATCTCTCGAGCAAGATGTCAGGTTGAATACCCTGCTAATTTTCAATTAATAGCAGCGATGAATCCATGTCCTTGTGGTTATTTAGGGTCGCAGTTTAAAGAATGCACAGACTCTATACAAGCGATTCGTCGTTATCAGAGTAAGCTTTCAGGACCTCTTTTAGATAGGATAGACTTACATGTTGAAGTTTTAGAGCTTTCTAAGGATGATTTGACAAATCAAGACCTGCGTGGTGAAAAGAGCAGTGATGTAAGACAAAGAGTTGAAAAAGCTCGGCAGATACAAATCACAAGACAAGGTAAGATCAATGCTATGTTAAGTAGTAAAGAATTAGACCAAGTTTGTAGTTTAAACGATGAAAATAAAGAAATGCTATCACAAGCAATAGAAAAGCTTGGATTATCAGCTAGAGGATATTATAAAATATTAAAAGTAGCTAGAACTATAGCAGATATTAATAGTAGTAAAGATGTTGATAAGATTGCTATACAAGAAGCAATAAGTTATAGGAAAATGGATAAATTTATTAAGTGACTTTAAGAGGGATTTAAACTATAAGATAACTAAAGTACTCTAAACTAAAAATCACCCTATGTTTAGCCCATTTAATTTTCTATAATAATCATCAGAAATATAATTAAGCGTAAGTAAGAGTCTTTAAGACTAAAGAGGTATTGTTTTATGAGAAAACTTTTTTTGGATGCATTTAATCACGAGAAATTAGAGAAGCCTCCTGTATGGATAATGCGTCAAGCAGGTAGGTATTTACCTGAGTACAGGGCTGTTAGATCAAAGTTTGAGAACTTTATGGATATGTGTCGTAATGCAGAAGCTTGTTGTGAGGTAGCTTTGCATCCGTTAGATCGTTATGATCTTGATGCGGCGATTGTTTTTTCAGATATTCTGACAATTCCTGAAGCTATGGGCATGGATCTTAAATTCATCAAAGGTGTTGGACCAGTATTTTCAGATCCTATAGCGTCAGAAAAAGACTTGGCTAGGTTAAAATCTGTAGAGGATAGCGTTGGAGATTTAGGATATGTCTACAATGCTGTTAAAACTACGAAATCAGCAATAAATGTACCGTTGATAGGTTTTACAGGTAGTCCATGGACACTAGCTGCTTATATGATCGAGGGTTCTGGATCAAAGCAGTTTAATAAATTGCGAAAAATGATGTATTCAAATCCTCAGCTAATGCATGCTTTATTACAAAGGCTAGCAGATATTACAGTTATATATTTGCTTGAGCAAGTTAAGTCAGGGGCTAACTCTTTAATGATATTTGATACATGGGGAGGAATTTTACCATTAGAACAGTACAAAGAGTTTTCTTTAAAATATATGGAATATATCGCTAGTAATGTTAAGAAGAAAGTGAATGTTTCAGTAGTGTTTTTCACTAAAGGAGGAGCTAATTTCTTTGACGAATTTAAAGATAAGTCATGTGATGGTGTTGGAGTTGATTGGAGTGTTACTATAAAACAGGCTCGTCATAGAGTTGGTGTTGGTAAAGTCCTTCAAGGTAACTTTGATCCAGCATTTTTATATGGTACAGCTGATAGTATTAGGCGGACTGTTAAAAAACATATGGAGTTTATTCAGTCAGATAAGCTAAATAATTATATTGTAAATTTAGGTCATGGTATTTACCCGGATATAGACCCTAATAATGTTAAGGTAATGATAGATGCAATTAGAGAATTTAGTGTTTAATTGGCTTAATTGCGATAAGATTCATTAAAATGCTTGACATAGAAAAAAACACTGCTATTATATAGGGTTATAGACGCGGGGTGGAGCAGCTTGGTAGCTCGTCGGGCTCATAACCCGAAGGTCGTTGGTTCAAATCCAGCCCCCGCTACCAATCAGGAATTCTTTTACAAAGGCCCTTTAAAGGGCCTTTTTGCTATCTGGGGATATGCAAAATCTAAGGGGTAAAAATGTTACTAGATGATTTATATGATATAGTAGAACCCATCACAGCTGATTTAGGCTATATTTTATGGGGAATCGAAGTTGTAGGAAGTGGTAAAGTTACTATACGTATCTTTATTGATCATGAAGAAGGTGTTTCGGTTGATGATTGTCAGACTGTCAGCAGAGAGGTAAGTGCAATATTTGATGTTGAGGATCCTGTATCTGAGAAGTATGTCTTAGAAGTATCTTCACCGGGTATGAATCGCCAGATTTTTAATATAACTCAAGCACAAGCATTGGTTGGCTTCAATGTGAAAGCTGTTACTTTAGCACCTGTTGAGTCACAAACAAAATTCAAGGGATTGCTAAAAGCGGTTGATGGTAATAGTATTATTCTAGAATTAGAGAATAACAAAGAGGTGAGCTTTGATTTCGATGAGCTTAAAAGGCTAAGAGTATCACCAGATTTTAGTTAGATAGAAGGAATTAGATATGAGCAAAGAATTATTGTTAGTATTAGAAACTGTAGCTAATGAAAAAGATATTTCAAAAGATCTTTTATTTGAAGCTATGGAAGAGGCTTTAGCTATTGTAACTAAAAAAGAGCTTGATGAGCAAATGAATATCGAAGTTACTATCGATAGAGTAACAGGAGAGTTTACAGCTGATAGAGTTTGGCATATTGTTTCTGAGAATGAAGATTTAATAGATTATTCAAAAGAGCTATATGAAGATGTTGCTCAAGAAAAAGGCTATGATGTTAAAGCAGGTGATGTAATTCGTGAGCCTGTAGAGGTTGATGGATATGGTCGTATAGCTGCTACTATGGCTAAGCAGATCTTAATGAAAAAGATCAAAAACTTCGAGAAAGAAAAGACAGCAAAGATATACCAAGAGAAGATTGGTGATATTGTTTATGGTGAAGTTAAAAGAGCAACTTATGAAATATTAGTTATTGATCTAGGTAGTAACGCTGAAGGTATATTGCCGAAAAAGGATCTTATCGCTAGAGAAAGATTCCGTGTTGGTGATAAAATCAGAGCATGTGTTGAAAATGTTGAGCAAGATGAGTTTGGTAATCCAAGTACAGTCATGCTAAGTAGAGCTAGTGATACAATGCTTAAAGCATTGTTTAAGCTAGAAGTTCCAGAGGTTGAAGAAGAACTTATCAATGTGGTAAACGTTGTGCGTGAGCCAGGCTTTAGATCAAAAGTAACAGTTAAAAGTAATGACCAAAGAATTGATCCTTGTGGAGCATGTGTAGGTGTGAGAGGGTCAAGGATTCATTCAATTATGAGTGAATTAAATGGTGAAAAAGTTGATGTTATTCTTTGGGATGAAGATACTGTTCAATATGCAATCAACTCTTTATCCCCAGTAGATTCTGAAGATATATTAGAAGTAAATGTTGATGAAGAATCAAGCACAATGGATATCGTTGTTAAGCAAGAAAGCTTATCTAAAGCTATTGGTAAAAATGGTGTTAATGTTCGATTAGCTAGTGCTCTTATTGGGTGGAGAATAAATGTTCTATCTGATACTGAACAAGAAGAAAAGCAAATGTCTATAGTTGAAAAGTTCGTTGAAGTTTTAGATATAGATCATGATTTTGCTTTAGTATTAATAGAAGAAGGTATTGAGACGCTGGAAGATTTAGCTTATCTTGATAAAGAAGAGCTTTTAGAGATCGAAGGCTTTGATGAAGAGGTTGTTAATGAGCTTCAAGAGAGAGCAAAAGCAGCTGTCTTATCAAAAGCTTTAGGTGATAAGGAGCCTGCTGAAGATTTATTAAATATGCAGGGGATGAGTCAAGATTTAGCAAATCAATTAGCTCAGAATAATATAGTCACTATGGAAGATTTAGCGGAATTGTCAGTGGATGAGCTGCTAGATATTGTGACTATGGATGAAGAACAAGCAACAGATTTAATTATGCAGGCAAGAGCTCCTTGGTTTGAATAGGAAAGTACGCGTATAATATAGAGTACAAGGGAGAGGGAAATGGCAGATATTACAGTTGGGCAATTGGCACAACAAACTAACAAAGATGTAGATACACTACTTAAGCAACTTGAGTCTTTTGGTATATCTAAATCTAATGAGAAAGATACACTTACATCTGATGAGATGAAAACACTTTTAGCGAAGATTAACAGTGCAAAAAGTTCATCAGCTAGAAAAAAAGTAACTACTATGAAGCTGGATGGCAAACATAAAATAAATGTTTCAGTTAAGCGTAAAAGACGTGTTGCTAAAAGAACAGAAGATATTGCGCCGAGTACTACACAGAGTAATGCTCAAGTAGAAGAGCAACTTGTTAAAGAGGCTAAGCCTGTAGCAATAGATACTAAAAAAGAGCAAGCTCCAGTAGCTGCTATAGAGGAGGCTTCTGAGAAAAAAGTAGAAGCAGTAGCTACGCAAGAGCCTAAAAAGGCAACAGTGAAAAGCAGCGGTTTCAAAATTACATCAATGCCAGAAGTTGCTCCTGTGACAAACGATCAAAATGAAGACTCTTCAAAAGCAGATACTGCTAATAAGCAACCAAAGAAAAAAACTGTTAAAAAATCTTTTTCTGATTCAAGTGCTAGTAATACTAAATACAAAAGAGAAGAAGAAGAGAAAAAATCTAAAGCTAAGAAAGCAAGCGGTAAAGGGTTTAAAAAAGCTAACCCTAGGCAGTTATCTCAACTTACAGGTGATTTAGAATCATTTGATGAATTTGGCTCTAGAAAGGGTAAAGTAAAACATTCAAAGGTTAAAAGACAAGAGTTTACTAAGCCTGTTGAAAATACAGTAAAAACTGTAGAAATATATGAAGGTGTTACTGTTAGTGACTTAGCTCAAAAGATGGCTGTTAAAGGTGCAGAAGTTGTTAAAATATTATTTAACATGGGTGTGATGGCAACTATCAACCAATCACTAGACCAAGATACTGCAATCTTAATAGTTGAAGAGATGGGTCATAAGTATACATTACATAATGAAAATGCTTTAGAAGAAGCTGTTACTACAGTTGATAGAAGTGGTTACAAGCAAATATCAAGAGCACCTGTGGTTACAATTATGGGTCATGTTGACCATGGTAAAACATCTTTACTTGATTATATTCGTAATGCTAGGGTAGTTGATGGCGAAGCAGGTGGTATAACACAGCACATTGGTGCATACTCTGTTAAGACTAAGAAAGGTGCTTTGACATTCTTAGATACTCCGGGACATGAGGCGTTTACATCTATGCGTGCTAGAGGTGCTAAGAGTACAGATATCGTAATTTTAGTGGTAGCTGCAGATGATGGTGTGATGCCACAAACTGAAGAGGCTATTCAGCATGCAAAAGCTGCTGGAGTACCAATTGTTGTGGCTGTAAACAAGATTGATAAACCTGAAGCTGATCCTGATAAAGTAATTGGCGAGTTAGCTCAAAGAAATGTAATCCCAGAATCTTGGGGTGGTGATGTAATGTTTGCTAATGTTTCTGCAAAAACAGGTGAAGGCGTACCAGAACTACTTGATGCTGTATTGTTACAATCTGAAGTTCTTGAATTAGAAGCTTTTGCTGATGGTAATGCTGAAGGTGTTGTAGTTGAGTCGCGTCTAGAGAAAGGTCGTGGTCCTGTTGCAACAGCTCTAGTTCAAAATGGTGAACTTAAGCAAGGTGATATAATTCTTTGCGGTAAAGAGTATGGTCGTGTAAGAGCGATGTATAATGATCTTGGTAGTCAAATCAAGATAGCAGGTCCTTCTACTCCTGTTGAAATACTTGGTTTATCAGGTGTTCCAGCTGCTGGTGATGAAATGATCGTTGTTGAAAGCGACAAGAAAGCAAAAGAGGTTGCAACTCAAAGAGCACAAAAGCAAAAAGAAGCTAAGATTGCTCAAGAGCAAGCTCTTAAATTATCTAATATGTTCAATAATATGGGCAAAGAAGGCGAGCAGCAAATTCTTAAAATCATTCTTAAAGGAGATGTTCAAGGTTCTGTAGAAGCTATTAGAGAGTCACTAAATAAACTTTCAACTGAAGAAGTTAAAGTTGATATTATTGCTAGTGGTATCGGTGCAATTACATCATCTGATGTTACTTTGGCTGTAGCATCAACAGCTGTTATAGTTGGTTTTAATGTTCGTGCTGATGGTGCCGCTAAGAAACTAGCTGAAACTGATGGTGTTGAGCTTCGTTACTATAATATTATCTATGACTTAATAGATGATGTTAAAAAGGCGATGACAGGTCTATTATCTCCAGAGATGAAAGAGCAAATTATTGGTATTGCTGAGGTTAGAGAAGTCTATAGATCATCTAAGTTTGGTTCAATTGCTGGCTGTATGGTTACTGAAGGAACTGTTAAGAGAACTAACCCTATACGAGTGCTAAGAGATAATGTCGTTATCTACGAAGGAAGTCTTGAGTCACTGAAAAGATTTAAAGATGATGCTGCGGAAGTCAAAAAAGGTATGGAATGTGGTATCGGTGTGAAAAACTATAATGATGTTCGCGCAGGTGATCAAATAGAAGTATTTGAGGTTATCGAAGTAGCTAAGGAGTTATAGTATTATGGCTGCAGAAGGTAGAGTACAAAGAGTGGCAAGTGAATTACAGAAGGTAATATCTTTATTGCTACGTACTAAAATAAAAGATCCTAAACTTGCTACGGCAACTATTACAGAGATAGATCTATCTAGGGATTTATCTTACGCAAAAGTTTACTATACATGTCTTGTAGCAGAAGATGGAGCATATATCGCAAAAGCTTTTGAGAAATCAAAAGGTTTCTTTAGATCATCAATTGCAAAATCTCTAAATCTAAGAATAGTACCAAATCTTAAGTTTATCTATGATAGTTCATTAGATTATGGTATGGAAATGGAAGATAAAATACAAAAAGCTTTAGATGCAGATTCTAAAATAATCAAGCAAGATGATAAATCTCTTGAGGATAATTATAAGGATAGCAATAAAGAAGATAAAGCTGAAAAATTGAGGTAGATTTTCTATGAGCAAGATTACTGCCATTAGAGGGTTTAATGATATATTGCCCGAGCAAAGCCATAAATGGCAATTCCTAGAGTCTAAAATAAAGTCCATTCTTAATCGTTATAACTATGATGAAATTAGATTACCAATCTTAGAAAAGAGTGAGCTATTTCATAGAAGTGTTGGTGAAACATCTGATATTGTTTCAAAAGAGACTTATGATTTTAGTGATAGAAGTGGTGATAGCTTAACCTTACGACCAGAAGGAACAGCTGGTTGTGTGAGGATGGTTATAGAGAATAGTCTAGCTAATAGAGGCCAAACTCAGAAGTTGTGGTATTGCGGACCAATGTTTCGCTATGAGCGTCCACAAAAAGGGCGTTATCGCCAATTTAATCAGCTTGGTGTAGAGGCTTATGGATTTGATTCTATTGCTATTGATTTAGAAATTCTTTCTGTAGCATGGAGTTTATTTAAAGAATTAGGAATTTCAGAGCATGTTACATTGGAGCTAAATAGTTTAGGTTCAAGTGTTAATAGACAAAACTATGTTAAAGCATTGTTAGAATATTTAGAGCCTTATCATAATGAGCTAGATGAAGATTCTATTAAGAGATTAGATAAAAATCCTTTAAGAATATTAGATTCGAAAATAATAAAAACACAAGAAATTCTTGAAAATGCGCCAAAGCTGATAGATTTTACTGATGATGAATTTAAGCAAAGATTACAACAAACTTGTGAATATCTTGATGCTATTGGTGTTAGATATGTTGTTAATCATAATCTCGTAAGAGGACTGGATTACTACAGCGGTTTAGTTTTTGAATGGACAACTGATAAGCTTGGTACTCAAAGTGCTATTTGTGCTGGTGGCAGATATGATAGTTTGATAGAAAATCTTGGTGGACAAAAAACAGGATCTATAGGCTTTGGTATTGGTATGGAGCGTTTGTTACTGCTTATGGAAGACCTTGGTAAATTGTCTAACAAAAATTCTGATTGTGATGTTTTTTTTGTTTTAGA
The DNA here is from genome assembly GCF_008711465.1 of Francisella sp. SYW-9. Taxonomy (GTDB): domain Bacteria; phylum Pseudomonadota; class Gammaproteobacteria; order Francisellales; family Francisellaceae; genus Francisella. The sequence goes on along the minus strand of NZ_VXKQ01000012.1, from coordinate 40,324 downwards.
AAAAGATCAGCTACATAAAGCTTTTGCAATAGTTGAGAGTATTAGAGTGGCACTTCCTGATTTGAGAATGGATATGGATCTTAAAGCTGGAGGCTTTAAGTCACAGTTTAAAAAGGCTGATAAGTCAGGAGCAAAGATTGCTGTAATAATTGGTCATGATGAGCTACAAAATAAAGTTGCAAGCATTAAATACCTTCAGCAAGACCGCGCCCAAGAGCAAGTTTCGTTGAGTGAGTTAGCAAACTTTTTAGAAAGATAAAAATATGAAACTACATAATATAAAAGGCTATGCTTGGATTGTTGTAGGTCTAAGCTCTTTCTTATTGATCGATAAATATATAATGAATGTTTCTCCTAGCCTTATTGCTAATGATTTGATGAGTAGCTTTTCGATAAATGCTACTGAGATGAGTGCTATGGTTTCATTATTTTTGTGGTCTGTAGTTTTTTGTCAGTTTTTTGTTGCAGGACCAGTTGTTGATAGGCTAGGTTTTAGAAAAGTTAGTTTTTTCTCTTTGATTTTATCAGCTGTTGGTCTTTTACTATTTGTTTTATCAGCCGATCTACATAGTTTTGCTTTAGGATGTGTTTCAAGACTAATGATAGGAATTGGTGCCTCTTTTGCAACTGTAGGTTATATAAAAGCAGCTGCAGTATGGTTTAGCCCGAGAAAGTTTGCATTTGTATGTAGTTTTCTCATGACAGCTGCAATGACTGGGGCATTGTTAGGACAAGTACCTTTAGCATATTTGATAGAGCTAACAGGGTCTTGGCACTCAGCTTTAGTAAGCTATGCTTGTTTTAGTGTTGTAATGGCTCTACTTTATTTGGCTTTAGTTAGGGATTATAACCCTCATGCATTACATGCTAATGAAAAAACAGCTGATTCAGGAACTCTTGCAGGGATAAAAAAGGTTCTTTTAAATAAAAATAATTGGTATCTTACTTTATATACTGGTCTGACCTTTACAACAATCGATGTTTTTGGTGGGATCTGGGGAAATAATTATTTTAGAGAGTTATATGGTATAACTTCAAAAGATGCATCATTTATTGTATCTATGATGTTTTTAGGTCTTGCGATAGGATCACCAGTTATAGGAAAACTTTCTGAGAAGTTTGATAATAGAATTGGGATAATGGTGGTGTTTCACATTATTGCAACTATTTCATTGGCGGCTGTTTTACAGTTAAAGCTGACTCCAGCATTTTCTGGAGTGTTACTATTTACATTTGGCTTTTGTTTGGGTGTTTATATGCTTGCATTTGCTATAGGTAATAGGATTAATCCTATAGTTGTCGCAGCAACAGTTGCAGCTTTAATTAATACAGGAGAGCCGCTACTTGGAGCTTTATTTGATCCGCTTATCGGGCATATGTTAGATATGACCTGGACAGGTCAGTATATTGATATACATAATAACATCACGACTGTAGTATCAGAAGGTGCTCATAGATATTTTGGTGTTGAGGCTTACCATAATGCTTTTCTAATATTAGTTTTAAGTATGATTGTATCATTCTTCTTATTAGTTTTAGTTAGAGATAAAGAAGTTAAGTGAAAAATGAATCTTAAAGAAATATACTTTGAAAAAGTAAAAAAACTTAATCTAAAGGCAGACTCTTTACAAATAGAGGCTGTAGAGAATTTACAAAAAATAGTTGATCAGCTTCTTTCGAAAAAAGTTTCAAAAGCCAGGTTTTTTTCTAAATCTATCTATCCACCTATAAATGGTCTATATATGTGGGGAGGTGTTGGTAGAGGTAAAACATTTATTATGGATATTTTTTATAATAATCTACCTATAGAGAAGAAACGTCGTCAACATTTTTCACATTTTATGAAAAATATTCATGCTCAATTAAGAAAATATCAGGGTAAAAAAAACCCTATTTCAAAAGTAGCTTATGATATGGCTAAAGAAATGCAGATAATATGTTTTGATGAGTTTTTTGTTGAAGACATCGCTGATGCAATGATTTTAGGAAGTGTTTTTACGGAGTTATTTAAGTTAGGGGTGATTTTGGTTGCAACATCTAATATAGAGCCAGAAAAGTTATATCGTAATGGTTTACAACGGGAGTTGTTTCTACCTGCTATTGATGTTTTACTTAAGCATGTTGATGTTTTGAACTTGGATTCGGGAATAGATTATCGTTTTCGCTTACCAACAGACTATATGAATTATTTATACCCATATAATGAGCAAAATAGGAAAAATTTTTTTGATAGATTTTTTATCAGAAATCATCATTTTGAGAAAGATATTCAGATAAAAGTTTTAGGAAGAGATATCCCAGTAATGTTACTCAGTAGTAGCGATGTCTGCTTTGACTTTAAAGTGATTTGTGGAAATGGTAGAAGTTCACAAGACTATATAGATCTTTGTGAGAGGTTCGATCAAATATTTATATATAATTTGATCGGCTTTGATGAGTATAATGAAGATATGGCAAGGCGTTTTATTGCTATTATAGATGAGCTTTATGATCAGAATAAAAAAGTTGTCATTTTAGCTAATTATGATTTTAAAGAAATGTATAAGGGTGAACGATTGAAGTTTGAGTTTCAAAGAACAGTAAGTCGACTTAATGATATGCAAAATCCAAAATTTGGAGCTTTAGATGAATAAAGTTCAGTTTCTTGAGGTTTCTGAAGATGTTGAAAATCAACGTATAGATAATTTTCTAATAGGGCAATTCTCAAAGCTACCAAAATCTCTAATTTATCGTTGGATTCGTAAGGGTGAGTTACGTGTAAATAAAAAAAGAGTGAAGCAAACTTCACGAGTTACTGCTGGTGATATTGTTCGTATTCCCCCTTTTAGCCTTGAAGATGATCAAAAGCAAATAAAAGTATCACAGTCGCATCTTGATTTTCTTGAGCAAAGAATACTATATGAAAATGATGACTACATTGTTGTGAATAAACCATCAGGAATGGCTGTACATGGAGGTTTTGGAGTCAACTCAGGGCTAGTGGAGCGATTAAGGCAGTTGCGTCCCAAAGCTAGGCGTTTAGATCTAGTGCATAGATTGGATAAAGAAACTTCAGGGTGTGTTCTTTTGGCTAAAAAACATAGCTCGTTAGTGTATTTTTTTGATCTATTTAAGCAGAGAAATGTTAATAAAATATATTATGCTATAGTACATGGCAAGTGGGATAAAAACATTAAAGAAATAGATTTACCCTTAAAAAGAACTGAAACTAAAGATGGTCAAAGACTAGTTAGGGTTGATAGGAAAGAAGGTAAAAAAGCACTTACTAGAGTTATATCTGTCAAATACTTAGGTGATTATAGCTTGCTTGAGATTAAACTAGAAACTGGTAGAACTCACCAGATCAGGGTGCATACAAAAGCAATGGGTTGTCCTATAGTTGCAGATAAAAAGTATGGTTTTGCGGATAAGGACCTTAAATTAGGTACAGAGGGTGTTGATAAGTTACTACTTCATGCTGGTAAATTAGAGTTTTTTGATGAAAAACAACAACAGAAAATATCAGTAACTGCTAAGTTAGACGATAGGTTTAATAAGTTTCTAGTGTAGTTTAGTCTTTAGTGTCTTTAATCATAAGTAGTACTATTAGTGATGCAATCATACTAACAACAAGTGTTGTGAAGGCAAAGTGATAAGAGCTTAGATCAAAGTATTTAATGTCAGCTGAGCTTGTATGTTGAGAGACTATTTCACCAGCTTTGTTGATATATTTGCCAGTCCAAGATAAATCTAGAAAATACCCTATTAATGGATCGAAAATAGCTCCGAGAATAGGTTCTCCTGTATTAATAAAAGCAGCGACGGTAGCTGTAATTATAATTGGGTTGATACGATTGCCTATAGCGAATGAAAGCATATAGATTCCAAGACATAAGCCGAAAATAAATAGTAAGATTGCTGATATTGTCGCACTAGTTTTTGCTAGTAAAACAAAGCTAATAGCTATAGTGCCTATTATGTGGAAAATTATCATTACACCTTTTCTGCTATTAAGAGCTTCAGATAGTTTACCGATGATTGGTGAGCCTATTGCCATCCCTATAAATATCATTGAAATTATACTGGCAGCCTCTTCTCTAGAAACATGATAAGCCTCGCGAAAATAGGCATTACCCCAAAATCCTGCAAATGCATCCACAGCAGTAAAACTTAAACCAACATAGAATGTTAAAAGCCAGTTATTTTTGTTTTTAACAACTTCCTTTAGTGCGTCGATGGTTTTTAGTTGGTTGCTAGGAGAGCTAGCTTCAGGCTGTTTAGGATTAAAATCGCGGACTACAATATAGTAAACAACGCCCATTAATAAACTAGCTACTGAGAAAAGTAGCATAGCCATTTTCCAGTCACCGCATAGGCTAATTAAATATGCTAGTGGGGCTTGAGCACATAGTGCGCCAATCATTGCTGCTGTAGCTAGAAAACTAGCTGCAAAGGCAAATTTGCGTGGTTCAAACCATACGGAAACGGCTTTTAAGTAAGAAATTGTTGCAAACGATACTCCTAGTCCTGTTATTATTCTCGCAATATATGCCATACTAAGACTGCCTAGGTTGGCAGCCACAACAAATAAGATAACACCTATTGCGGAAATAGTTATAGAAATAGGGCTAATAAGTCTAAAGCCAAACTTATCAATAATTGGTCCAGCTAAAAAAAGCTGACATATAATTATTGACCAGAAAAAAGCAGATCCTAAAGCACCTGTTTCTGTAGCATTTGTACCAAAGCTTGACATCATGTCATCTGTTATTAGGCTCGGGAAAACTTGCATAATATACTTATCAAAGAGTAAGAATGAGCTAAGTATTATTATTATCCAAGCATATCCGCGGATATTGTATATTTTTTGAGTCATAGGTTCGTTGTTTTATTACAAGCTATAATATGAACCTTAATTTTAAGCATGAAAGAACACTAATTCAAGATAAAAGCTTTTTCTTTGCTAATATAATATTTTTTGTTATGATAAGGCATATTTTTATTAAGTGAAGTGTGTAGTATGTTAGCAAACATAAGGATTGATGCTAAAAAATTTGTATTAATACAGGTAGTTTTGATCTTGCTTGGTTATATGGTTACTTTGTTGTCTTTTAATTATATTTATGCAAATTCATTTCTTATGGGAGCTATAGCAATGTTTGTGGCGAATTTTGTGTTTTTTGCAAGACTTTTTGTCCATAAACAGTTTTCTCCAGGTGTTGAAATTGTCGTTTTTTACTTAAGTGAGCTGCTCAAGTTAGGTATAGTAGCAATCATAACAATAATGTTAGCGATTTATGTAAAACCGAAATTATTTTCTTACATTTCTGGATTAGTTTTGTTACAATTAGTGGTATGTTTTGTGCCTATCTTGTTTAAAAAGACTAGATAGGTTTATTTTTATAGTTTGAAATAAAAATATAATAATTTAAAAGTAATATTAAATTTTAATATTGGTGGAAAGTTTAATGGCAAATACAGAGACAGGCTCTCAGGTAGCTACTGAATATGTACAGCATCATTTGCATCACTGGCAAATAAGCCTAGGCAAAGGTGCATTTTGGCAGCTTAATATTGACTCAATTTTAGTAAGTGGTATTTTAGGGATAGCTTTTATTCTTGCTATGTTTTTAGTAGCAAGAAGAGTTCATTCTGGAGTTCCTGGTAAGTTTCAGAATATGGTTGAGGCAATATGGGAATGGATGGATGGTTTGGTAGCTGAAAACTATCATCATAAGAGAGATTTTGTAACTCCGTTAGCTCTTACTATTTTTGTGTGGGTTGTGTTGATGAACCTTATGGATCTTTTGCCTGTTGATCTTTTTGGCTGGATTCTTAGCTTTTTTGCTGGTGGACATGAACCGTACTTTAGAATTGTTCCAACTGCAGATCCAAACGTGACTTTTGCTATGTCTATAGCAGTTTTCTTCCTAGTTATTTTTTATAACCTTAAAGCAAAAGGTTTTGGTTTGACTAAAGAGATTTTAAGTGCACCTTTTGGAATTTGGCTATTTCCTTTAAATATATTTTTTAGATTAGTTGATGAGGTTGTAAAGCCAGTCTCTTTGTCGCTACGATTATTTGGTAATATTTTTGCCGGTGAACTTATCTTTATTCTAATAGCGTTGTTACCTTGGTGGTTCCAGTGGGTATTAGGAGGAGTATGGGCTATATTCCATATATTGATAGTTTTAATCCAGGCGTTTGTATTCATGATGTTGACTGTTGTCTATTTGAATATGGCACAGGAAGCTCATTAATTTTTAGTTAACTTAAAAGATAAATCTATAAAAACAGGAGAAATAAAAAATGAATATGTCTTTACAAGTATTAGGAAATTTAAATGGTTTAACTGCTATTGCAGTTGCTCTACTGATTTCTTTACCAGCATTAGGAACAGCTGTTGGTTTTGGTGTTCTTGGTGGTAAGTATCTTGAAGGTGTAGCTCGCCAACCTGAACTTGGTGGAATGCTACTTGGTCGTATGTTTATTGTTGCTGCTTTCGTAGATGCATTCGCTGCAATCTCAATAGCTATTGGTTTCTTAGTTCTTTATGCAAACCCTCTAGCTATCCCTGGTTTAGCAGAAGCAGCTCAAAAAGTAGTTGGTGCATAAGTAAACATAAAATCATAAATTTCATTATCTAAAGGATAAGTAGATGGATATTAATATAACCCTAATCGGCCAGATGATAACATTTGCAATCTTCGTTGGTTTTACAATGAAGTTTGTATGGCCACCACTACGCAAAGCTTTAGACGAGCGTAGAGAGAAAATAGCTGAAGGATTAGCTTCTGCTGATAGGGCATCTAGAGAATTAGAAGTTGCTAAAAGAAAATCAGCTGAAGTTTTACGTGAAGCTAAAGCAAAGGCTACTGAAATAGTTGAGAATGCTTATGTTAGAGCGCATAAGGTTGATGAACAAGCAAAAGAGGAAGCTATTGCAGCAGCTGATAAAATTAAGAGTATGGCAATGGCTGAGATTGAGCAAGAAAAGATAAAGGCTAGAGAAGAGCTTAAGCAAGAGATTGTTACTTTAGCTATGGCTGGTGCTAGTAAGATTATATCAGCAAAAGTTGATCAAAAAGCTAGTCATAAGATTTTAGAAGACTTTGTAGAAAAGGTATAATTTTAATAAGGTAGGCACATGGTAAATCTAAGTGTGATCGCGAAGCCATATGCAAAAGCTGCATTTGAGTTTGCAAATGAAAATAATCTACTACAAGAGTGGTCTAAGTTACTCAAAATATTTGCTGAGTTAGTTAAGGATAAGTCTATCTCAGAGATTATATCCAGTCCTGTTTTTTCGCAAATAGAAATAGTAAACGAATTAAAAGATCAATTGGATGAAAGCTTTTTTAATTTTCTTGTTTTGGCTGCAGAGAATAAAAAACTATTAGTTTTGCCAGAAATAGCTGAGCAGTATGAAGCTTTCAAGAATGCTTATAACAACACTAAAACAGCAAACGTCACTTTAGCATTTGTTGCTGATGAAGACTTGTTGGTTAGTTTGAAAAAAAGTCTTGAAAAGAGGTTTGGCTGTTCTATAAATGTTGAAGTAGATGTTGATCCTGCGATAGTTGGTGGAGCAATAGTTAAGGTTGGCGATACGGTTATTGATAATTCTGTATCTGGTCGTTTAGAGAATTTAAAAAGTATTTTGTTGTCATAAATTATAGGAAGTGAGCTTATGCAATTAAGTCCATCAGAAATAAGTGGTTTAATAAAACAAAGAATTGAAAAGTTCGATAATGCTATCGAACTTAAGTCAGAAGGAACAATCGTTAGTGTGGCTGACGGTATTGTTACTATATATGGTTTAAATGATGTAACTGCTGGTGAAATGATTAAATTACCAGGAGATGTGTTTGGTCTAGCACTTAACTTAAACACTGACTCAGTCGGTGCGGTTGTATTAGGTGAGTATGATCATATTAAAGAAGGTGATAAGGCATTCTGTACAGGTAGAATCCTAGAAGTTCCTGTTGGAGAAGCGTTACTTGGAAGAGTTGTAGATGCTTTAGGTAACCCTATTGATGGTAAAGGTGAAATAGAGACTGATCACTCATCTCCAATTGAGAAAATTGCACCAGGTGTAATTTGGAGAAAATCAGTAGATCAGGCTTTACAAACTGGTATTAAATCAATCGACTCTATGGTTCCAATTGGAAGAGGCCAAAGAGAGCTAATTATTGGCGATAGACAAATTGGTAAAACTGCAATTGCTGTAGATACTATTATTAACCAGAAAGGAAGTGGTGTTAAGTGTATTTATGTTGCTATTGGTCAGAAAGCTTCATCTATTGCTAACATAGTTAGACAGTTAGAAGAGCATGGAGCTATGGAGCATACTATTATTGTTGCTGCGACTGCTTCAGATTCTGCTGCATTACAGTATATTGCTCCATATGCTGGTTGTTCTATGGGTGAATATTTCAGAGATCGTGGTGAAGATGCTCTTATAATATATGATGATTTAACTAAACAAGCTTGGGCATATAGACAGATTTCATTACTATTAAGAAGACCTCCAGGACGTGAAGCATATCCAGGTGATGTTTTCTATCTTCACTCAAGACTTTTAGAAAGAGCTGCTAGAGTAAATGAAGAATATGTTGAGAAGTTTACTGAAGGTAAAGTTAAGGGAAAAACTGGTTCTTTAACTGCATTACCAATTATTGAGACTCAAGCTGGTGATATATCAGCATTTGTACCTACAAACGTAATTTCTATTACTGATGGACAGATATTTTTAGAAACAGACCTATTTAACTCTGGTTTAAGACCAGCGATAAACCCAGGTAACTCTGTATCTCGTGTAGGTGGTGCAGCACAGACTAAAATCATCAAAAAACTAGGTGGTGGTATACGTTTGGCTCTAGCTCAGTTTAGAGAATTAGAAGCATTTTCACAGTTTGCTTCTGATTTGGATGAGGCTACAAGAGCTCAGTTAAGCAGAGGTCAGAGAGTAACTGAACTTCTAAAACAGAAGCAGTTTTCAACACTATCTATCGCTTTAATGGCATTATCATTATATGCTGTTGATAATGGTTATTTAGATAGTTTAGAGGTTTCAGAGGTTATACCTTTTGAAGCAGCTTTACATGCTTTAGCTGAAGATAAATATGCAGATGTAATAGCAGATATTAACCAAACTGGTAAATATGATGCAGAAACTGCAGATAAATTAAAAACTATTGTAGAAGATTGCAAAGCAAATCAAGCTTGGTAGGGGTATAGACTATGTCTAATGCTAGAGAAATAAAATCCAAAGTAGCCAGTGTTAAAAATACCCAAAAAATCACAGGTGCTATGGAACTAGTAGCTGCAAGTAAGATGAGAGGTGCTATTGTTAAGATGAATAACGTGCGCCCTTATGTTGAAAGTGCAAATACTATTATAAAAAATGTCACTGCTGCTAGTATTGATTATCCTAATCCTTATCTATTTGATAGAGAAGCAAAAAGAGTAGGTTATATCATTGCATCAACAGATAGAGGTCTATGTGGCGGCTTAAATATTAATCTTTTCAAACATGTTTTAAAAGATATTAAAAAACATCTTGATAATAGAGTTGAAGTTGATGTTTGTGTTGTTGGCTCAAAAGCTGAGACTTTCTTTACAAAATTAAAAGATGTAAATATTGTAGCAACAGCACATTATAATGATAAAGATCTTGATGGTAGTGTAAGAGCTATAGGTGGCGCTGTTAAGGTGATGCTAGATAAGTTTACAAATGGTGAGATTGATAGACTTTATATGAGTAGTAACGAGTTTGTAAGTACTATTAAGCAGAAGCCAAGATTACAGACATTGCTACCAATTCAAGATATCTTCTCAGAAGAAGAGATGAAAGCTAACAAAGAGCAAGCATCTAAAGGCCACTGGGACTATATCTATGAAAGAGATATAGAAGAAGTTCTAAATGCTCTTTGTATTAGATATATTGAAGCCCAGGTTCGAGGAGCTATATTAGAGAATGCGGCATGTGAGCAAGCTGCTCGTATGATGGCAATGAAAAATGCAACTGACAATGCTAGTGATATTATTGATCAGTTGAAACTAGATTATAATAAAGTAAGACAAGCTATGATTACACAAGAGCTTGCAGAAATTTGTTCAGGTGCGGCAGCAGTTTAGGAGAGGTAAATGAGTACAGGTAAAATTATTCAGGTAATTGGTGCTGTTATCGATGTGGAATTTTCTCGAGATAACACTCCAAAAGTATATGATGCTTTAAATGTAGAAGAGACTGGTCTAGTACTAGAAGTACAACAACAGATTGGTGATGGTGTAGTTCGTACTATTGCTATGGGATCAAGTGATGGTCTTAGACGTGGTATGGAAGTTAAAAATACTAATGCTCCTATTTCTGTTCCAGTTGGACAAGGTACTTTAGGACGTATTATGAATGTTTTGGGTGAGCCTATAGATGAGGCAGGGCCTATTGAATATACTGAGACAAGATCTATACATCAAGCCCCTCCAGCATATGATGAGCTAGCACTGAGCACAGAAATCTTAGAAACAGGTATCAAAGTAGTTGATCTTATTTGTCCATTTGCGAAAGGTGGTAAAGTAGGTCTGTTTGGTGGTGCCGGTGTTGGTAAGACTGTAACAATGATGGAGCTTATCAATAACATTGCTAAAGAGCATAGTGGTTATTCAGTATTTGCTGGTGTTGGTGAAAGAACACGTGAAGGTAATGACTTTTATTATGAGATGAAAGATTCTAACGTATTAGATAAAGTATCTCTAGTATATGGCCAGATGAACGAGCCACCAGGAAACAGATTAAGAGTAGCTCTTAGTGGTTTAACAATTGCTGAAGGTTTCCGTGATGAGAAGCGTGATGTATTGATGTTTATCGATAACATATATCGTTATACTCTAGCAGGTACAGAGGTTTCTGCTCTTTTAGGCCGTATGCCTTCTGCGGTAGGTTATCAGCCGACGCTAGCTGCTGAAATGGGTGCGCTACAGGAGAGAATCACATCTACTAAGACTGGTTCAATTACTTCAGTTCAGGCTGTATACGTTCCAGCAGATGACTTAACAGATCCATCTCCAGCAACTACGTTCTCTCACTTAGATGCGACGATTGTATTATCACGTCAAATTGCTGAGTTAGGTATCTATCCTGCGGTTGATCCATTAGATTCTACATCTAGACAGTTAGATCCATTAGTTGTTGGTCAAGAGCATTATGAAACAGCTCGTGCAGTACAAAAAGTACTACAAAGATATAAAGAACTAAAAGATATTATTGCGATTCTAGGTATGGATGAATTATCTGATGAAGATAAGAAAACTGTAGATAGAGCACGTAAGATCCAAAGATTCTTATCTCAACCTTTTCATGTTGCTGAAGTATTTACTGGAAATCCAGGTAAGTTTGTATCATTGAAAGATACTGTTGCTAGCTTTAAAGCTATCGTTAATGGTGAGTATGATCATTTACCAGAGCAAGCTTTCTATATGGTTGGTTCTATACAAGAAGCGATTGAGAAAGGAAAAACTCTATAAATAGGGTGAAAATATGACAAAAAATTATCTAAAAGTTGATGTTGTAAGTCCTTTGGGATCAGTATTTAAAGGTGAGGCTGATATCGTAAGCTTGCGGGGAACTGCTGGTGAAATGGGTATTGCTTATGGACATACTGAACTATTGTCAACTATGCCTGCAGGTGTTGTTAACATCAGAAAGGATGACCATACAGATGTATTATATGTATCTGGTGGGATTTTAGAAGTTACTCCAACTCGTGTAACTATAATGGTTGATGATATGGAAAGAGCGGAAAATCTTAATCAAGCAGAAGCTGAAAAGGCTAAAACAAGAGCTGAAAAAGCACTTAAAAATCCAGATGCATCTAAACTAGATATAGAAGATGCAAATAAAAGATTAAAAGAGGCTGATGCGCGTCTTAAGGCTCTTAATTCTTCTAAAGGTCTATACTATTCTAAAGATAATTAATAATCATCTTGTGTATTTTTCTATCTGACTCTAAAGTTGTATAAAAATTTTTATAAAGTTATAATGAACTTTTAGGTTTCATAGTTTTTTTAGTATGCAGCTTAGTATAAAAACCTCTCTAATAACAATACTCATATTGATATTTTTTAATAATATTTTTGCTGAAGATTTAAGTAAATCTATAGCAGCTCAAAATACTATTAATAATCAGCAAAATGATAAACTCTCAAGTTTACTTTTGTCAAATAAGAAGCAAGGTATTCGTAATCCAAGCTCAGTTGAAAGTGTTAGTGCTAAAACGACTATTGCAAAGCAATCTTTGACAGGTCAATCTATTAAATTGATATTTCCTCAGTTGGACAAATTAATATTTGAGCCAATATTTGTGGGAGTATCAGAAATTTTTGCTAAGAAGTTAAATGATTGTGTTTATAAAAATAAATGTACCTTGCAACAAGATAAGATAGGGGGTCCTGTAATTGCAGGATTTTTACCAATATGGGGTAAGAGTAGCTCCTATAATATTTTTGGCCATCAGATAACAACAGAGCCTATTGATATATCAATATCGAAGGACCAAGATTATTGTGATAAGTATCCAGAGATATGCAAATATAATGTAATAATCGCCGCATACTTAACTTATAGTAATAGTGGTGGTTTTAAATTGGCTTTTGGTCAAGGAAATAGAGCCTCAACACAGGTTTATACACCAGAGCAGTTAAAGGCATTTATTAGATATATGAAATCAAAAGGTAAGCGTGTGATAGTTTCATATGGAGGGGCTAGATCACATATTGATTGGGGAGCTATAAACTTTGATGCTCTTAAACCTTTAATGAACGATTATGGATTTGATGGGGTTGATTTTGATCTTGTTGGGACAGAGATACCTAATAGTGATAGGGTGTCAAAATTAGCAGCAAATAAGATAAAGAAATTTGTCAGTTCTATGAGGCAGGTAAATTCAAGCTTTTGGTTAACATTCTCACCGAAGTGGGACTATTTAATTGCACCTGTAGCAAAAAATGGCAAAGATAATATTTATACTAATGATAATTATATTAGCTTATTAGAATATATAGGCATTAAAAATATAAATTATATATTTTTAAATACTTATTCTGATAAGGCTTCCGATCAGATATTTAGTTTCTATAAGGATACTAATGGTAAATATTTAAGAATTATGCCATTGGATGGTTATGATGAGTTTTTAGCTTCGCTTGCATGGGCTATGACTACTAAAGAAGGCAGACAAGCTAATATGGCAAAATATAGCAAAATAGGTCCAGTTAGAATACCTGCTGATAAGCTAGTATTTATTATTCCTGCAATGAAAGGCGCTGTACATAGTGGTATGGTTTATGTGCTAAATAAACAAAATATTGATACAGCTATTTCACTAATGAAGGAGCATCAAGCTTCATTTGCTGGATTTGCGCTTTGGAGTATCGACTTTGATGCTATGTCAATTAAAAAAGGTATTCTTGGTAAAAATTATACTCATAAAGCTTGGAGTATGACAAATTCTATATCACAAATAAAACTTCCAAGTGTTGATATCAAGTTACTTCAGAGCAAGAAAGCTAATACTAATGATAAAAATAATAAGGTAAGAGCTAGATTAAACGAAGCTACTAGGTTTGTTATTAAGTATCCTAGTCAAATTGGTCTTTATACAGCAGATACCGTTGTTAGTTATCATAATAAAAAATATAGATGTATTTCTGGTCTAGATTTGAAACTATGTAATGATAAAAGATATATTCCCGATAGTGTTATGGGTCAGTTAGTTTGGCATAAATTAAACACTTTAAAAAATACACAATTGGTGAAGAAAGAGCCTGAGGTTGCTAAAAACAATACTATAGTGTATCCAGCTAAGATTGGTGGCTATAAGTCTGGACAAGTTGTTCAGGCTGGAGGTAGACAATTTAGATGCTTAGCAAAGAAAGAGAAACAGTGTAATAACGCTCTATACTCTCCAGTTGGTAAAAAAGGCTATATAGCTTGGGCTAGCACTTTTGATAATAATACTTTTCCAGAAAGTGATAAGCATGAGCGTGTATATCCTGAAGGAATTAAAAATTATAAAGGTGGTGAAGTTGTAATTGCAGGAGATAAGTATTATCGATGTAAAGTTGGGCCTGAAGCAAGTCTATGCCAAGAGACTGTATATAGCCCTTTGGGTAAGTATGGAAGTGATGCGTGGGTAAAAGTCGCAGATAATTAGCTAACCATTTTATAAGATCAGCGAATATTAAAGTAATAACATAGAGTTATTTGAGTTGAGGTGCTAAATTGAATCTATTAATTCTTGAAGCTCGCCTGAATCTTTCATTTCCATAATTATATCACATCCACCAACTAGTTCACCCTTAACCCAAAGTTGAGGGAATGTTGGCCAATCGGCATATTTTGGTAATATAGCTCTTATATCTGGATTCTCTAAGATGTTTACAAAAGCAAATGGCTTTCCACATGATCTTACAGCTGTTGCAGCATGAGCTGAGAATCCACACTGAGGTAAATTAGGAGAGCCTTTCATATATAAGATAATATCATTTTCTTTTATTTGCTTTTCGATTCGATCTACAACTTTTTGCTCTTCTGGTGTATACATTGCAAAGTTTCCTTTTATTTATTAGCTAAGTAAGTTTAGAAATTTAGTTTAAAAGATGATAGCATATTATATTAAATTGGTATAGTATCAAAACGTTACAAATATTTTAAAAATAAGTAAAAGGAGTATACAAATGAAATTTGAATTACCAAAATTACCTTATGCTAAAGATGCACTAGAGCCTGTAATTTCTCAAGAAACTATAGAGTATCACTATGGTAAGCATCACCAGACATATGTTACTAATTTAAATAACTTAGTAGAAGGTACTGAACATGATGGTAAAAAATTAGAGGAAATAATTAAAACATCTTCTGGTGGCATATTTAATAATGCAGCTCAAATTTATAACCATACTTTCTACTGGAACTGCTTTTCTCCAAGTAAAACTGAGCCGTCGAGCCAGTTAAAAGCTGCTATTGTAGAGACTTTTGGCTCTTTTGATAAGTTTAAGGAAGAATTTTCTAAAACTGCAGTGACTACTTTTGGTTCTGGTTGGGCTTGGTTAGTAAAAAATTCATCTGGTAAGTTAGAGATACTTAGCACAAGTAATGCTGGTTGTCCTTTAACTGACAATAAGCGTCCATTATTGACTTTTGATGTTTGGGAACATGCTTATTATATTGATTATCGTAATGCTAGACCTAAGCATATTGAAGCTTTATGGAATATTGTTAATTGGGAATTTGTATCTGAACAGTTTGCAAAATAAATATTTATGTTCAAAGGTAAATTATCTCTAATTTCTTTTATTATTGGAGTGTTACTAATATTCTTAGCAATGCTAGTAGTAGTATTTTTTCCAAGTCTTAAAATTACTAAAACTACAATGAATATAGTTTTGTTAGTTCTTCTAGTTCCTTGGGCTATTTTTATCGTATTGATATTATTTGGTAATAAAAAATAAGTCTTTATTTATCTAAGGTCAGCCATTAGTTTAATTTTCTTTTTAAATAAATAAATAACTATTGAGACTATTATCCCTACGATAAAGCTAAATATAAATAATCCTTCCCAACGATAGATACTTTGGATGTATCCAGCAAGAGGTCCTACAAGAACTCTTCCTAGTGAATCAATAGAGCTTAAAATAGCAAATTGGGTAGCTGAAAATTTTACATTAACAAGACTCATTATCATAGCTACAAGTATGGCCGTTCCCATAGCTCCACAGAAGTATTCTACAGCTACTGAAGAAACCATTAGATAATAGTTTTTACCAACAATAGCTAGTAATGCATAAGTTAGATTAGCGCATGCCATAATAATACTAAAATATAAAAAACTCTTATATATGCCTATTTTTTTTGCGATTAAGCCTCCTATAATTAAACCAGCTAAAGATGGTAGTAATGCGAATGCTTTGTATGCTACTGCGATCGTAGTTTTATCAAATCCAAGGTCGACAAAAAATAGAGAGTTTAATGAGAAGGCGATAGCATCAGCAAGCTTATATGTAATAATAATTGCAAGAATTATAATAGCTGTATAAAAACCTTGCCTAGTAAAGAACTCTATAAAAGGTAGTGTATAAGCTTCTTTAAAATTTCTTGGAGCCATCTTTTGGTATTGGCTTTCTTTTAATATAAGTGTATAAAGAGGACATATTATAAAGAAGGGTATTATCATCAGCCATGCTAGATTCCAGTTATTGTTTAGCTTCTCTACAATTATTAAAATAATTGATCCTGTTACTAACATACCTATGCGATAACCCATTACAGCTATAGCATTACCTAAAGCTTTTTCTGATTCTGTTAGAACTTCTGTTTGGTATGCATTTATTGCAATATCTTGAGTGGCTGATGTAAAGCATATTAAAAAACCAATAAAAGCTATTATAAAAGGAGAGTTTGCAGGAGAAAATCTGCTCATAGCTGCTATTAACAAGATTAGTGTAACTTGTGTTAGAAGTATCCAACCTTTTCGACGTCCAAATTTTGGTATCTTTATTCTATCAAGGAAAGGTGCCCATAGATATTTGAATGTATATGGTACGGCAATAAGGGTTAAAAACCCAATGTCCTTAGTCTCTATTCCATTATCCTTATACCAAAGAAATAAAGATGACGCTGTAAGCATTAAAGGAAATCCAGAGGCGTAACCTAAGATAAGCATACTAAACATTTTAGCTTGCTTAAAAGGAGCTGTTAACTTTTGTATTAAAGTTGGTTTATCAGTCATTTAAATTCATACTAGCTTATAGGTAAACTAATAGAAGACTAATTTAAATTAAAGAAAAAGTAAATAGATTGATTAATAGAAATTATTATAGGTCTCTACTAGTTTCGCCAGTATATAATTGTCTAGGGCGACCAATTTTCTGTGCTGGATCATTAACCATTTCAATCCATTGAGATATCCACCCAGAAGTTCTAGCAAGAGCAAATATTGCTGTGAACATATCTTCTGGAATTCCCATAGCTTTTAAGATAATGCCCGAGTAGAAGTCAACATTAGGAAAAAGTTTTCTTTGGATAAAGAATTCATCTTGTAATGCGATCTCTTCTAATTTCTTAGCAACTGTTAATAAAGGATTGTCGCTATTGCCAAGCTTAGCTAAGATCTCTTCACAGTTTTTCTTCATTGCTGTAGCTCTTGGGTCTGTATTTTTATATACTCTGTGACCAAAGCCCATTAATCTAAATGGATCATCTTTATCTTTAGCTTTAGCAATATAAGTATCGATATTATCAATGCTACCAATTTTAGATAGCATCTTAAGAACTGCTTCATTAGCACCACCGTGAGCTGGGCCCCATAGAGCTGTAATACCTGCAATAATAGCAGCATATGGAGATGTTCCAGTTGAGCCTGATAATCTTACAGTAGAAGTAGAAGCATTTTGTTCATGATCAGCATGAAGCATGAAGATTGTATCCATTGCTTTTACATGTAGCTCATCTGGCTTGTAGTTTTCATCATCAGCAAACATCATATAAATGAAGTTCTCTGCATAACCATACTCAGGTTTAGGGTCAAATAGTTTTTTACCTTGATTGTGTCTGTAAGACATTGCTGCGATTGTTGCGATTTTTGCTACAATATTTTTGGCAACCTCTTCTTGAGACTCTTTCTGACCATTTTTAACATGCTCAGCAGCTAAAACGTTAACACCAGCAATTAAGCCAGACATAGGGTGAGTACCTTTTGGCATTGATGATATTGCAGCTTTAATATGCTCACATACAGCCATTTTAGAAATGATTTCATTTCTAAAGTTTTCTTTTTGTTCATCAGATGGTAGCTTACCATATATTAGTGCGTAACAAAGGCTACGATAGTTTGATTTTTCAGTCCATTCTTCGATAGGGTAACCTCTATGAAGAAGCACGCCCTTGCCTCCATCAATATATGTTATTTTTGATTCACAAGCAGCAGTTGACATAAAACCAGGATCGTATGTAAAAATACCGTGCTTTACAAGAGATGATACATCTATACAGTCATTACCTAGGCTAGGAGAGTATACCGGTAATTCTATATCAATATTTTTTTCCGCATATTTAAGCGTTGCGTATTTGCTCATTAAAATTGGCCTCCACGTAAAAAGAGAGTTAATGAAAAATCATAATTTAAATGTGGTTTCGCAATATAGAGATTGCAATAAAAAGACACCAGCTGTTAAGTGAATAATACTAATTCGGTATCGCCACAGGGGAATAATAAGCTAAAGATTAACCATTTGCAAATATCTTTTGCAAATAAAAGTTATTGTTAATGGAATTTTAACAGTTTGTTAGTATAATTATACTATTTGCTAAAACTTTGTGTTGAATAGTTTTTTTATTTTTGCTAGTGGTAAAAATAAGGTCAAAACTTTACTTAAAAGTTTGAATTTGATTCTACAAAAATATATTATTAGATTGTTGTATAACATTGGTCTAAGTCTAATCTATTTTTATATTATAAAATTGCTTCGGAGGGACATCGAGCGTGAAAAAAATTACCAATATTGACTTAATGTCGATAAAGTCGTACAAATTCCCTGTTACTGCAATAAGTTCTATATTGCATCGTGTATCAGGGGTGATTCTACTTATTGCTATACCTTTAGCGGTTGTTGGAATGAATTATTCTCTTGCAGGGCCTACAGGATATGAAGATACAGTTGCTGTATTAACTAAGAGTTGGGTTAGTATATTTTTTTGGTTGTTCTTATCTGCAATAACTTATCATGTATATGCTGGCATTAGACATATGATCATGGATATGGGTTTTGGTGAAAGTATGACAGTTGCTAAGATCACATCTTTAATTGTAATTGTTCTAGGTGTTTTATCAGCTATTTTTTGGGGGTGCTACTTATGGCTGTAATTTCTTTAACTTCTTCAGGTATTAAGGACTTTTTCGTCCAACGAGTTACTGCTGTAATAATAGCTGTTTATTTTGCGTATCTCTTAATCGAAGCATTATGCTTATCTCATTCAGGCAATCTAAACTATGATTCTTGGAGAGGTCTATTTACCGATGGGATATTTTTTAGAATTGCTACGCTTATTGCTTATCTGGCAATGTTTTTCCATGCTTGGGTAGGTATATGGATTATTTGTGGTGACTACATTAAGTGTGCATGGGCTTCAGCTCTTGTTATGCTGAGTTTTGTTTTGGTTTATGTATTCTGCTTTTTTTGGTTATTTACAATTTTATTTTTCTATTAAGAGGTTGTTTTTATGAGTATAGCTACACAAGAATTTGATGCTATTGTTATTGGCGCTGGTGGAGCAGGCCTAAGGGCAGCGTTTCAATTATCCCAGTCTGGGTTTAAAACTGCTGTTGTTTCTAAAGTTTTTCCTACAAGATCACATACTGTTGCAGCTCAAGGTGGTATTGCGGCGGCATTAGGAAATATTAAATTTGATGATGACCTTCCTTCTGATGATTGGAAGTGGCACATGTACGATACAGTGAAAGGCTCTGATTATATTGGGGATCAGGATGCTATTGAGTATATGTGTGAACATGCGCCACAATCTATTATTGAGTTAGAGCATATGGGCATGCCTTTTTCACGTTTAGAAGATGGCAAGATATATCAACGTGCTTTTGGTGGTATGTCAAGAAACTTTGATCCTGGTAATCAGGCAAAAAGAACGTGCGCTGCTTCTGATAGAACTGGACATGCGTTATTACATACGCTTTATCAAGGTAACTTAGCACATAAAACTAACTTTTATACAGAGTGGTTTGCTGTTGATTTAGTTAAAGCAGATGATGGCAGTGTATCAGGTGTTATTGCATTATGTATAGAAACTGGTGAAACAGTGTTCTTAAAGTCAAAACTAACTATACTAGCAACTGGTGGTGCTGGACGTATATATGAGTCTAGTACAAATGCTTATATCAATACTGGTGATGGTATGGGCCTAGCTTTAAGGGCTGATATTCCTCTTCAAGATATGGAGTTTTGGCAGTTCCACCCGACAGGTATTGCTGGTGCGGGTGTTTTAGTTACGGAAGGTTGCCGTGGTGAAGGTGGTATCCTACGTAATAAAGATGGCGAAAGATTTATGGAGCGTTATGCTCCTAATGCCAAAGATCTTGCTTGTCGTGATGTTGTATCAAGAGCTTCTCAGCAAGAAATTATGGAAGGTCGTGGCGATACATTTAGTGGTTCAAACTGCGTATGGTTAGATTTAACACATCTTGGTGAAGATGTAATTGATGAAAGATTACCTACTGTTAGAGAGCTTGCTAGAACATTTGCTGGCGTTGATCCTGTTGAAAAACCAATTCCAGTTGTGCCAACATGTCACTATCAAATGGGTGGTATTCCTACTAATAAGCATGGTCAAGTTATCACTCAAGAGAATGGTAAAGATAAAGTTATTGGTGGGTTGTATGCAGTTGGTGAATGTGCTTCAGTATCTGTTCATGGTGCTAATAGATTAGGAAGTAACTCTTTACTTGATTTGGTCGTGTTTGGTAGAGCAGCTGGTATGCATGCTGAGCAAAGCTTAAAAGAAGGTATGTCACTAAAAGAAACTTCTCAAGAAAATGTTGAAAAAGCAACAGCTAGAATTAAGAAATGGGATTCTTCTGAAGAAAGAGGTTGTAAAGAAAAAATCTCTGAACTTAGAAAAGAGCTTCAGCAAGTAATGCAACAATACTTCTCGGTATTTAGACAAGAAAGTACAATGAAAGAAGGTTTGGATAAGCTATACGCTCTAAGAGATAGATTAGAAAATGCTGTCTTAGAGGATAACTCAAGAGTATTTAACATGATGAGAATCGAAGCTCTAGAGCTTGATAATCTAATGTTAACAGCAGTGGCTACAGCAAAACTTGCTCTGGAAAGAACAGAGTCAAGAGGAGCGCACTCAAGAGTGGACTTCCCTGATAGAGATGATGAGAATTGGATGAAGCATACATTATACTTCTTGGATGATGATAAAACATCTTCGCGTGGTGTGAATATGTCTCCAACTAAAGTTAAAGCTTTCCAACCAGCAGAACGTAAGTACTAATTTACAAGGATTTAATATAATGGACGTAAGATTTAAAATTTATAGATATAATCCAGAAGTTGACAAAAAACCTTATTACGATGAGTATACTGTTTCAGTAGAAAATGAAGGTGTTAAAGTTTTAACAGCTCTTGAGCTAATCAAAGAGCAGGATCCTACTTTAGCAATGAGAAGATCTTGCCGTGAAGGTGTTTGTGGTTCTGATGGTATGAACATCAACGGTAAAAACCGTTTAGCGTGTATTACTTCTATTGGTGAGTTAAGACAGCCTATCAAAGTAAATCCTCTACCTGGTCTACCAGTTGTTAGAGACTTGATCGTTGATATGAAGCAATTTTATAAGAACTATGAAAAAGTTAAACCTTATCTAATAAATGATGATGAGCCACCTGTTAAGGAAAGGCTACAATCCCCTGAAGATAGAGCTAAATTAGATGGCTTATATGAGTGTATTTTATGTGCTTGTTGTACTACATCTTGTCCATCTTTCTGGTGGAACCCAGATAAGTTCATAGGTCCATCTGGATTATTGCAGGCTTATAGATTTATAGCAGACTCTCGAGATACAGCTACTGAAGAAAGACTTGATGATTTAAAAGATCCGTTTAGTCTATTTAGATGTAGAACTATTATGAATTGTGTTTCAGTTTGTCCAAAAGGTTTAAACCCAACAGAAGCTATTGGTAAAATAAGATCTGCATTATTAAAAAAGAATGTGTAAAAAATTAAAACCTGTATTTAGGTATTTATATGGAAAAAAAACAATCAGAATTTAGTCAATGGCTAGATACCACACAGTTCTTTGGTGGTAATCTAGAATATCTTGAATCAATATATGATGATTATATTTCGGGCAACTATGATGGGATAGATCCTAAGTGGTTGTCCTTTTTTGATTCTGTAGCTACAGCAACAGATACTGTTCATAGAGATTTAGTTGATGAGTTTAAAAATTTAGCTAAGCATAAGACGGGCAGTACTATTGTTGTGGGTGAAAATGATGTGACTTTAAAAGCAAAATCTTTAGTTAAGTCATATCGTTCACATGGTTATAAATCAGCTAATATTGACCCATTAGGTCTTACAAAGTTTGATAGAGATTCGGGACTTGAATTATCTGCTCATGATTTATCTGATAGTGATTTGTCAGAACAAGTAAATCTGGGAGACTTTACTAACAATAAGTCAATGCCTTTAAAACAGATCATTGAGAAAGCAAAAGCTATTTATGAGTCAAATGTTGGTTACGAATACAGATATATTGGTAATAAAGAAGAAAAGCTTTGGTTACAAAATAAAATAGAGAACTCAGCTCCAGCTAATAACGATGAGAAAAAATGGATCTTACAGCAGCTAGTTGCAGCAGAGGGATTAGAAAAATATCTTGCTCTTAGGTATGTTGGACAAAAAAGATTTGGCTTAGAAGGTGGAGAATCTCTTATCCCATCATTACAGCATATTATAGAAAAATCAGTTGCTAAGCATGAAACACGTTTTGTGCAATTAGGTATGGCTCATAGAGGTCGTCTAAATGTGCTTGTAAATATTTTGGGTAAAAACCCTAAAGAGCTATTTGAAGAATTTGAAGGTAAGCAAAGCGAGAAAACTCTATCTGGTGATGTAAAATATCATATGGGATATTCTAACTACAGAAGTATAGATGGTAAAGAGGCAAAGATCGCTTTAGCATTTAATCCGTCTCACCTTGAGGTTGTTGATCCTGTTGTAGAAGGTGCTGCTAAAGCTATCCAAGATAAGCTTGAAGGAAATGTACATAATAAAGTTCTACCTATATTGATTCATGGTGATTCTGCTTTTTGTGGCCAAGGTATTGTAATGGAAACATTTGGTTTCTCATTAACTGAGGCCTATGGGACAGGTGGTACCGTACATCTTGTTGTTAATAACCAAGTAGGTTTCACGACAAGTAGTAAGTTTGGTATTAATAGAAGTAGTAACTACTCTACAGATATTGCTAAAATGGTAGATGCACCTATTTTCCACGTTAATGGTGATGATCCAGAAGCTGTTGTTAGAGTTGCTGATATTGCACTAGAATATCGTATGAAGTTCAATAAAGATGTTGTTATTGATCTAATTTGTTACCGTAGAAACGGTCATAATGAAACTGATGAGCCTTCAGGGACTCAGCCAGCAATGTATGAAGTTATTAAAAAGCTTCCAACGACTTTGAAACAGTATAGCGAAAAGCTTGTTAAAGAGGGTTCTGTAGATAGTGATTTTATTGCTAGACTAACTTCAGGATATCGTAGCAAATTAGATGAAGGTAGAGTTACTGTTGATATTCTTGATAGAAGTGCTATCAAAGATAAGTTAAAAGTTTGTGATTGGTTACCTTATGTAGGTAAACAAGAGACTGAATATAATTATAAACCTATAGCTAAACAAACTCTCAAAGAACTTGCACTTAAAATGAGTAATATTCCTGAGGAAGTCAAAGCTCAAATGCAAGTTAAAAAGGCCATTGCAGATAGAGTTAAAATGGCAAATGAAGAGCTTCCTTTGAATTGGGGCTTTGCAGAATCTTTAGCTTATGCAACAATTCTTGATCAGGGATATCCTGTGAGGATTTCTGGTGAAGATAGTGGTAGAGGAACTTTCTCACATCGTCATGCTGTAGTTAAGAATATGGATACTAAATCAGCATTAAAAGAATATGTTCCTTTGGAGCATATTAATGAAAAAGCTAGGTTTGATATAATAGATTCGACACTTTCTGAATATGGCGTTTTAGGTTTTGAATATGGTTATAGCTGTTATAGTCCAGATTCTTTAGTGATTTGGGAAGCGCAATTTGGTGACTTCGTAAATACCGCTCAGGTTGTAATAGATCAATTCCTTGTTGCAGCAGAAGAAAAATGGGGAATCTTGTCAGGATTAACATTATTCTTACCTCATGGGCAAGAAGGTGCAGGAGCGGAGCATTCATCTGCAAGACTAGAGAGGTTTTTAAGCTCTTGTGCGAATAAAAATATGCAAGTTTGTACACCAACAACTCCCGCACAGATTTATCATTTATTAAGACGTCAAGTTATCAGACCTCTTAGAAAGCCTTTGATAGTAATGACTCCTAAGAGTTTATTAAGAAACCCTATGGCAGTTTCATCTTTAGATGAGCTTTCTAGTGGTAAATTTGAGCCAATAATCGATGATGTAAACGCTAAAGAAGATAAGGTTAAGAAACTAATATTATGTAATGGTAAAGTCTATTATGATCTTATGGCTAAAAAACAAGATAAGTATGAAGATATTGCAGTTGTAAGAATAGAAGAGCTTTATCCTATTGCACATGAGGAGCTTGCACAAATTTTCAATAAATATAGCAAAGCCAAAGATATAATATGGTTACAGGAAGAACCACAAAATAAAGGTGCTTGGTATCATATAAGACATTTTGTAGAGAAATTAGTTCATGATGACCAAAGGTTAAGATGTGTTGCAAGACATAGATCTTCAGCGCCTGCAGTTGGTTATCATGCTCTTTACGTTAAACAACAAGAAGAGATTATAAATAGAGCTTTAGAAATATAAAATAAATTATTACTAGGAGTAAGAAATGATTGAATTAAAAGTACCTATGTTTCCTGAGTCAGTAGCAGATGGCACATTAGCTCAGTGGAATAAGAAGGAAGGTGACTTTGTAGAAGAAGGTGATATTTTAGCAGAAATAGAAACAGACAAAGTTGTATTAGAAGTTCCTGCAACTGCTAGTGGTGTGTTAAAAGGTATTAAGAAAAACGAGGGTGATATCGTTCTTTCTGAAGAAGCTTTGGCTAGTATTGATACAGATGCTTCTTCATCACAAGAAAGCTCTAAAGAAAGTGCTCCTCAAACAGAAGCACCACAACAAGCTGCAACAGGTACTGAGCTAGATGTTAAAGCTCCAGTTTTCCCTGAATCAGTAGCGGATGGCACAATTTCTGAATGGCATAAAAATGAAGGTGATGCTGTTTCAGAAGGCGATATCATAGCAGAAATAGAAACGGATAAAGTTGTATTAGAAGTTCCAGCCACATCAAATGGAACTTTAGTTAAAATATTAAAGCCAGCAGGAGAAACTGTTCTTTCAGCAGAGTTGATTGCGAAGATCGCTGAAGGTGCTGTAGCAGCACCATCTAAAGTAGCTGAGTCTAGTGAACAGCAAGCAGCAGCTTCAGGTGATAATGATCCACATTTAGTACCTTCTGCACGCAAAGCATTTAATGCTAGTGGTCTAGACTCTGCTGCAGATATACAAGGTACAGGTAAGAAAGGTCGTATTACATCTGAGGATGTTAAGAAAGCCACAACAGCTTCAAGTAATAGTGGACAACCAGCTCCGGTTGCACAGCAAGGTCCTAGATTTGAAAAACGAGTTAAGATGACTCGTTTACGTCAAACTATCGCAAATAGATTGGTACAAGTACAACATACAAATGCTATCTTAACTACTTTTAATGAAGTAGATATGACAGCAGTTATGGAGCTTAGAAAGAAATATAAAGATATGTTCATCAAAGAGCATGATACTAAGCTTGGTTTTATGTCTTTCTTCATCAAAGCTGCAACAGAGGCTCTCAAGAAGTTCCCAGATGTTAACGCTTCTATTGACGGTGATGAAATTGTTTATCATAACTATTTTGATATTGGTATTGCTGTTGGTACAGATAGAGGATTAGTAGTTCCTGTTTTAAGAGATACAGA
Source organism: Francisella sp. SYW-9 (assembly GCF_008711465.1). GTDB lineage: Bacteria > Pseudomonadota > Gammaproteobacteria > Francisellales > Francisellaceae > Francisella. Next base: position 14,571 of record NZ_VXKQ01000012.1, on the reverse strand, counting down.
TAATAAATCTTTAGCAGAGCTAGAAAATGACGTACTTGATAAAGCAATCAAAGGTCGCGATGGTAAGTTAGGCTTAGAAGATATGCAAGGTGGTACGTTTACTATTACAAATGGTGGTACATATGGTTCTATGTTATCTACTCCTATTATAAACTCACCGCAAAGTGCTATTTTAGGTATGCATAATATTGTTGAGCGCCCAATGGTTGTAAATGGCGAAATCAAGATTCGTCCAATCATGTACCTAGCATTATCTTATGATCATAGAATTATTGATGGAGGCACTTCTGTAAGATTCTTGAAAATGATCAAAGAATTGTTAGAAGATCCAAATAGAATTCTTCTTCAAGTTTAATTTTTCATTTTTTTAATTTTTTTCTAAAAGGTATTTTTCCATGAGTTTAGATTTTATAAGAGATAAGATTGTTGCTGTGCCTGATTTTCCTAAGCCAGGTATTATATTTAGAGATATTACTCCTTTACTAGCAGACCCTAATGGTTTGAAAACTACTGCTCAAGCTATGGCTGAAGAGTTGAAAAAAAATGACATTAAGCCAACAGCTATAGCAGGAACGGAAAGTAGAGGGTTTATTTTTGGAGTAGCACTAGCTGAAGTTTTAGGCTTGGGATTTGTTCCCGTAAGAAAACCTGGTAAGCTTCCTAGAGAAACTTATAAAATAAGTTATGATTTAGAGTATGGCAGTGATAGTCTAGAAGTGCATAAAGATGCATTTGCAGCTGGAGATAAAGTTCTAGTTGTTGATGATTTATTAGCTACTGGGGGCACAGCAAAAGCGACAACTAAACTTATAGAAAAAACACAAGCTGAAGTTGTATCTCTTATTTTTGTCATGGAACTTGATGGTTTAGGTGGCAGAGAGGCTCTAGAAGGTTATAATGTATCTGCATTATTAAAATTTTAAGAGGTAAGCTATATGGCAAAGTATTTTGGTACAGATGGAATTAGAGGTGAGGTTGGTAACTCAACCATCACAGCTGAATTTATGCAAAAACTAGGTAATGCTGTTGGCTCTTTAATTAATGATAAAGACTATCCTAAATTTGTAGTTATAGGTCAAGATACGCGTAGCTCTGGTAGACTTCTTAAATTTGCTTTGGTTTCAGGTCTAAATGCTGCTGGGATTGATGTGATAGATTTAGGAATTGTGCCAACACCGGTTGTAGCATTTATAACTGTCAAGCATAAGGCTTCTGCTGGGTTTGTAATTACAGCATCACATAATAAATTTACTGATAATGGTGTTAAGTTATTTTCATCGGATGGCTTTAAGCTTGACGATGCCTTAGAAGAGGAAGTTGAAGCTAAAATAGATAGTAACTTTATTTATCAACCTGAATATAAGTTTGGTAACTATAAGGTTTTAGAAAGCTCTATTGATGAATATATATCTGAGATGCATCAGCGTTTTGGAAATTTAGTAAACTATAAGGGTAAAGTTGTTATTGATTGTGCCCATGGTGCAGCATCACATAAATTTGAAGCATTACTTGATAAATTTGGCGTTGATTATGTTTCAATCGCATCTAACCCAGATGGTGTAAATATCAACGTTGATTGTGGCGCTACTTGTATAGATAATATCAAGAAGGCTGTAAAAGAGCACAATGCTGATTTAGGTATTTCTTTAGATGGAGATGCAGATAGAATAATTATAGTTGATGAAGATGCACAAGAGATTGACGGTGATGGGATTTTAAATATCCTTGCGCAATATAGTGATATCTGTGGAGGAACAGCTGGAATCGTTGGTACACAGATGACAAATATGGGTTACGAAAATCATTATAAAGCTAACAACATCCCATTTATACGTTCTAAAGTTGGTGATAGATATGTCCTTGAGGATCTAAAAAAGTATGGTTATAAGATCGGTGGTGAATCATCAGGTCATGTGATTAACCTAAATTTTGGTACAACAGGTGATGGGCTATTTACGGCTATACAGTTGTTAGCAATTTTCTCTCAAGCAGATAAGCCTGTTTCTAAGTTTAAGTTACAAGGTGAGCTGATGCAACAAACCTTGATTAATGTACCTTTAACAAGAAAGGTTTCTTCACAAGATTTAGAGAAAATAGTTAAAGATGTTATAGAGGTAGAGCAAAGATTAGCCAGTCGAGGTAGAGTCTTGTTGAGACCTTCTGGAACTGAGCCAGTATTAAGAGTTATGGTTGAAGCTGATGATCAGGCTTTAGCTTTAAAAGAAGCAGAATATTTAGTAGAACAAGTAAAACAAAAGTTGGTGTAGATATGCAAAAATTAATTATGGGAAACTGGAAAATGAATGGTAACTCTGCAAGCATAAAAGAACTTTGCAGTGGTATCTCTCAAGCAAACTATGATAGCTCAAAAGTTAATGTAGCTGTCTTTCCATCAAGTGTATATGTTAAGGAAGTAATTTCTCAACTACCGCAAAACGTGGGCGTAGGTTTACAGAATATTACTTTTTATGATGATGGTGCTTATACAGGAGAGCTTTCAGCAGATATGTTACATGATATTGGCTGTGACTATTTGTTAATAGGTCACTCTGAAAGAAGGTCTTTATTTAGTGAAACAGATCAAGATGTTTTCAAGAAGCTAGAAAAAGTTATAGATACAGCTGTCGTGCCTGTTGTATGTATAGGTGAGTCTTTAGATGATAGAGAAGGTGGTAGATTAGAGAAAGTTTTAGCTACTCAGCTAGATCTAGTATTAAGCAAGCTTTCTACTGAACAGTTAGCAAGAGTTGTTATTGCTTATGAACCTGTTTGGGCTATAGGAACAGGTGTTGTAGCATCTTTAGAACAAGTTCAAGAAACACACCAGTTTATTCGTTCATTAGTAGCTAAAGTAGATGAAAATCTTGCTAAAAATATGAAAATAGTGTATGGTGGTAGCCTAAAAGCTGGAAATGCTAAAGATATATTAAGTTTACCTGATGTGGATGGTGGTTTAATCGGTGGAGCATCTCTTAAAGCTTCTGAGTTTAACGAAATAATAAATCAAGCAAATAAAATATGTACGGAATAATTTTAACTATAGATATTATCGCAGCTATTGCAATTGTTGTATTAGTTTTATTACAACAAGGTAAAGGTGCTAATATGGGCGTATCTTTTGGTGGAGGAGCTTCAAATACAGTCTTTGGAAGTAAGGGCGCAGCTTCTTTCTTATTTAAAATGACAGTGTTTTTTACAGCATTATTTTTTGTATGTTGCCTTAGTTTAGGATACTTAGGCAAAAGTTCTAATTCACCAGTTGCTGCTAGTGGTAGTGCTACTAGCTCTGAAAAGTCTATAGCTAGTCAATACGATCAGTATCAGCAAGAAGTTTCTAAAGCATCAGGAACTAAGCAGGAAACTACTTCAAAAAAATAATTCCAGAAATTGATCTTTTGCACTGGTGGTGGAATTGGTAGACACGCCATCTTGAGGGGGTGGTGTCCATAGGACGTGTGGGTTCAAGTCCCACTCAGTGCACCAAATATGATTTCTAACAGGTTTCAATATATCTATAGTAGTCTTATACAAGCTTTATAATGGCAGAATTATCTTATTTAGATAAGTTGGATAATATAGTTTAAATAGTTTTGACAAAGTATTAGTTATAAGATGAGAAAAGGCTAGAGTTCATAGTCTTCTAGACTTGTATCGAACTAAAAGTGTTATTGCTTCATCAAATAGATTAATAATATGTTGAAATATTGTGATTGAATAACCTTAATTTTAGACTTTAAAATAGCAAAGCTTATAAAAATTATTTGTTTCTATCAATGATAGAAGTATTTGCTATAAATTTATATTTTAATGGGCGATAGTTGATTATATTAATTATAGTGCACTTAAGTACAAGTACTTGTAGCAACAAGTGCTTATGATTTTAGATTAAGGATATATTTAATATGCATAGACAGCATTTATTAAAGAATGTTCTATTAGATAAAAAAGGAGTATGTGGTATCAAGGATGAGTTAATTTGTGGTGCTAGGATCTTACATAGGAAGTTAAAAGAGTTAGGCATCTCGCATGAATATCAAGAGTTTGATGATGATCATTTTGGAATTGATTATCAAAACTATGCTAGTCTTCCTTATTTATATAAATCGTTTTTTCCTGATTTCTAAGTACTTTAATTTTGTATACAAGAAAGGCAACCTGAATAGTTTAGATGGTTATTCTAGTATTTGTTTTATATATATACCGACATATCAAGAGTAAATGTGTTCATATGCTTACTGTTATATAGTTTTTGATATGCATACTCAGGACCAAACAAAACATTGTTATCAAAATAAGATCTTTGTGCTGAAATTATCCATTGCTCTTTTATTCCTGATGGAGAATCATCTCCAACTACAGGAGATGCTGCGATACTCATCGGAATGGCTGCGGCATTATATGATTGCCCATATGTCATGTTAAAGTTAGTATTTCTACCCCCTAGAACTAAAGAGTAGTTAGAGCCAACATACCACGCGCCTGCCATAACATTTCCATTTCCAACACCATTAAACTCCTCTGCGTCAGTTGTTGTAGCCCATCCACTACTTACTTGAAGAAAACCTCCAAATAGTCCGTATGTTAAGTTGGCATCGATATTAACAGCACCAACATCATCAAGCTGCTGACCAGAATTCTTAAGAGCGGTTGCAATATGTGAGTTATCTGCACCAGCAATATTATAAACATAGCCAAGGTTAAATGCACCGATAAGGTTGTCTGTCCAACTGTCAGTATAAAATAAGCCAGCAGAAAAATCTGCTCTATTATCTGAAGCACCAAAAGCAGCAATATTGGCGTTCCATGATTCATTTTTATAGTTTACAGAAACATTAGTAACTGTTCCTGGAGCTAAGAAAGCTCCTGTAATACCTCCAGTTAGAGGACCGCCACCACCATAAGAACCTACAGAAAGTTTATTTCTACCTGCTGTTACAAAGAAAGGAGATGTATCTAAGTTTCCAAAAATTACAAATGCATTTCCTAAGCTAAAAGATCCAGATTGATCTGTATCAAAATCAAATTGTGCGGTTACATAGTGGCCAAGGTTAGATAAGAAATATAGTTTTGCATTTTTTAGATAAATGTTTTGTCCATTATGATCTATATTTGGAGAGATATTACTACTACCGAACCATGATTGAGCATCAGCCTCTAAAAAGCCACCAAAGAAAACAGAGTAGTCACTAAACTTGTCTCTTTGACCTAATAGCGTTGATGCAAAAAGGTTTGATGAGATCTGTCCAATAGGGATGCTGTTGTTACCAGAGTATGAACCTAGATAAGTAACCTGACCTTGAGTAGTAATTGCTGGAGCTCCACCAACGTCAATAGCACCATTTTCGTTAAACACCCCTCCTAACGATTTACTTTCAAGGTTAACGATAGAGTTACTTGCATTTACATTTTCCATAATATCTGAAGCGCTTTGTCCAGAAATTAAAGTTGGGTTTAAATTATTTTCATTTGTTGAAGAAGCTATATTATTAGAGTCATTGTTGTTACCAACTTTTGAGCTGTATGTGGTAAATTGAGAGTCGCCTCCTGACACGTTTTGAGCCTGATTTTCTTGGTTTTGTTGTGCTTTTACTTCTTTTAATTGTCCTTGTAAGAGTTGAACTTCTTTCTGTAATTTTAATAAGAGTTCTTTTTCATTCGCTTTTCCATTACTTTGTGGCGTAGAGTTAGTATTCTTTGCGTCATTAGGCGTTGATTTATTATTAAGGCTTTGAGCTCCAATGCTTGTTGCGCCTAAGGGACCTCCTTGAGAGATAACGCTCTGAGAATTTGAATATCCTGATCCATAACACAATAATATAGCACCAAAAATAATACTTTTTTTAAATTTTTGTATCACAATAATGTTTCATTAAAAGAAGAAAATAAACCAAAAGATTGGAGACTTAAAGGTCTGTTTATTTTACTAATTAAAATTTATAAATCAATATAAAAATATCCAGGAGTATTAAATGTTTACATATGTAGGTCTTAATTAATGTTATTAAAACCTTATGGAATTGAAGATTTTCTCAAGAGTTTTAAATTAAAAATAATATTTATTAGATATTATTCTGTTAATATTGAAATTAATCTGGACAATTTATTGATACTATATGAAAGATATTGTTAGAGAAGTTGTTGATAGGAATATTATAGAGGGAACTAGATATTTTATATCGTTAGTTGAGCTTGGATCATATACTGCAGTTAAAAATTTTTATTCTGTAGAGATAAATACTGTTAGAAGTAAGCTTGAGATATTAGAGTCTTTTCTGGGTGTCAAGCTAACACAAGCAAGTAGTAACAAAATAGATATAACAATGGATGGAATGAAGTATTATTCATCATGTCATCGGCTTTATACAGATTTAGAAAGTAGTATTCTAAGTGCTAAACATAGAGGTGTTGATAAATTAAGCTATATAAGAGTTTTTGGTACTAGAGTTTTTATAAATTATTTATTACAAAATTTGCATGAAATTGATAAAAACAAAACCTATACTTTTACTTTTGATAGTTATTTACTATATCAGTCAAATACTTATTTTTATCACCTAAATAATTATGATATTGCGATTATAAATTCTAGAGATTTAGATAAGATTGATCAAGATCGTTGGATAATTTGTGCAAATATTGACTCTGCTAGTTTACCATCAAGAGTTTATGCTAGTGAAGAGCTAATTGAACACTATGATTTAGATAACAAACCAAAAAATATACTAAAAACTCCTTTTGCTTTTAGAAGAGATACTATAAATGATCAAGGTTTGAATTTTAAGTTTGATGATAATGATTCTAATTTCCTAGTTAAAAATATTAGATATATCGTTGAAGATGATAGTCAAAAAATAAAGCTAATACAGAATAATTTAGCAGCAGGAGTTTTAGTTGAGAATTATGATGAAATCTCAGAATCATCTTCTATGAGACAGATAAAAGGTATTTCTGTTAAGACCTTTCATGATAGGCAAACAATTATCGTTTCAAAATATCTCAAAGATAGGACAAAAATAGTAAGATTTTTGAAAGACCAAATTGATAAGTATGTAAATATGGTTTTAAAGAATGGCATGTAATAAAGTAGTTTATTATTTCTTAGTCTAAGAAATTGATTTTTAAAATTTGAGATGTTAGGCTCGAGAGTGAATTAAGACAAAATAAGAGGTTTGTATATGAAGAAAATAGTTTTAAATATATCGGGAGTTATTTTATCTGTAGCTATATTATCATCTGTTGCTTTTGCTGATGATGTTCCTCCTTCAAATGCTGTATCTTTAAGTAAAATTGTTGCCAATATATATTCTCAAGGATATGATGGAATTTTTAAAATAAAATATGATGACGGTGTTTATAAGGCTAAAGTCATTAATAAAGATGGCCAAGAGCAGAATTTATATATAGATCCAACAACAGGAGCTGTACCAGCTCAGAAATCTAAAGTAAAAGAAATAAATATGAGCCAAGCAATAAAAGCTGTACCTAAAGATAGATGTAAAACAATTACAGAAGTTAAAAATTCTAGAGGAGTTTTTAAAGTAGAGTGTTTAGACTCTAATAATCAAGAAGTTAATGTAGTTATTGATGCTATAAGCGGCAAAGTTTCTCAAGTTAGATATGATGATTAAATAAAAAGATTAATACAATCGTTTAAAAATAAATATCCTTTCTGTGTTGGTTTGACGTGATTACCTGTAGTTTCAAGTAAGCCTTTATTTATACCAACTTCTAAATGCTCTTTAATAGTCTCTCTAGGTAAAAATGTTTGCTTTTCAAATGTATCTAAAGAGAAGCCATTTTTTAGTCTGAGTGTATTTAGCATAAATTCATAAATTAAATCATGCCTTGTAACGATAGTAGAATCTTTTACAAAGGTTTTTGCCTGTGTGTATATCTTTGGATGTTTATGCTTCCAAGATCTTTTTATCTCTTGTGTTTTAAGGTTCGTAATTTTGCTATGAGCCCCTGCACCAATACCAATATAGTCACCAAACATCCAATAGTTGGAGTTATGTTTTGATTGCAGATTATTTTTTGCGTACGCAGAAATTTCATATTGTTTATATCCTGCGTCATCAAGAAGCTTTTTACCTGTTATTTCAATGTTCTCTAAAGTTTCTTCATTAGGCAATTTTGGAGGTCTTGCTGCAAATAGAGTGTTTGGCTCAATAGTAAGTTGATACCATGAGATATGAGTAGGTTGCATAGTAATGGCTTTTGAAATGTCAAAGATTCCATCATCAAAGCTTTGATTTGGTAGACCATGCATAATATCTATATTAAAATTTGAGATTTTAGATTTTTTTATTTCATCAATAGTATTATAGACATTTTCTGTGTTATGAATCCTGCCTAGAATCTTAAGTTTTTCATCCTGGAAACTTTGAACGCCTAGAGATATTCTATTTATGCCAATATCTTGGTAGCTTGAGATAGAACCTCTTTCTACTGTTCCAGGATTCATCTCTAAAGTTATTTCACAGTTACTACTAAGTTGGGAGTTTTTGTTGATATGCTCTAGAACTTTATTGAGATATTCAGGTTTAAATAAAGATGGTGTCCCACCACCTACAAAAATACTAACTATTTCTCGATCTTGTAGGTCGTTCAGGTGGTTATCAAAATCTCCAATAAGCTGCTTATAGTATTGCTCTGATAAATATAAATCATCTTTTATAGCATGTGAATTAAAGTCGCAATATGGACATTTACGCACGCACCAAGGAAAATGTATGTATATAGCTATTTGTTTATTTATTTCAAACATTCAACTATGCCTTAAAGATCAGAAACTTACTTACTACAAATGTATAAACAGCAACTAGCCCCATAGTTATAAATAGAGCTAATAAATATTGTATTTTTAGTAGATGAAGCAATACATAGTAGATAAATTCATTTAAGCATAATCCAATCATAACATTTATGAAGAACTGCGAGGCTGCTTTTTTGTGAGACTGTGTAGTCGTTGAGAATGTCAGAAATCTATGGCCAAAATAACTAACATTAAATGCAATTAAAAAAGCAAAAAAATTTGCTACTAGAGGTCTGAAAATATTTAATTCGACAAGTATCCATACAATTATAAAGTTTGTGATAGACGCTAGAATGCCGACAATAAGAAATAAGGAAAGTTGTTTTTTTATCATTGTTTGTGGAGTTTTATGTTTATTGTTTATATTATAACTATTAGTAATAATTTTATAAGAGAAAGTTGGAATGCAAATAATAAAATATCAATTAGGAATTGTAGAGAGTTTACCTTCATCGGCTAAATATATGATGTTTAGTCTTAAAAAAGATGTGGATATAAGTTTTGGCTTAAGAGTTTTGCAAAGGTTCGTTGATGGTAAGCGTGTTGTAGCGGGACTTGGCAATGAACTTTTAAAGATGTTTGATATACCTACGGATAAAGATTATCAAAGAGCTAGATTTAATAGTGAAATAATGTCAGATAATGATGGCTATGACTTAGTATTGTGGCTACGCAATGATGATAGAGGAGAACTATTTCATAATGCTATAGATATCAGAAAAGCTCTTAGTGATTACTTTGATCTTGAGAAAGTTGTTTCAAGTTATACATATCATGATAAATATGATCTTTCGGGCTTTGAAGATGGTATAGAAAATCCAAAAGGTGAAGAGGAAGTGCCAGCGGCTATAGCAACTAATGATAATTTAGAAGGATCAAGCTTTTGGGTACTTCAGCAATGGTTGCATGATTTTGATTGGTTAAATAGTGTTAGTCAAACACAGAAAGAAGAGTGTATAGGTAGATCACTAGATGATTCACACCAATTTAAGGATTTAAAAGACTTTGCTCATGTAAAAAGATCAGCAAAAGAGAATTTTGAGCCAGAAGCATTACTCTTAAGAAAATCGATGCCTTGGTCAGATGATAGTTTAAATGGTGGATTTATGTTCGCAGCATTTGCTCCTTCATTCAGATCTTTTAACCTACAGATGAGAAACATGCTTGGTGGTAGTGATGGTGTAGTTGACGGAGTATTTAAGTTCTCTAAAATTATTGAAACTAGCTATCTGTGGTGTCCACCTTTTAAAAAAGGTAGGTTAGATTTATCTTTATTCAAAGGCTAAGGAAAGGTATGCAAAATAAAATATTAAAATGTTTGTTAGTGATGGTCGTAGCAATTGGTTTAGTAGCCTGTAGTGGGGGTAATAAAGAGTCGAGTAGGAGTGTTACTTTCACGGGTGATTATGCAAAGGCGGGATTTAAACTAGGAGAGTATGGATCATCAGAGCTGGGAGCTTTGAACCTGTCTGCTTCACAAGTAAAAATAACTTGTCCAGAGGGGTATGTTATACCATCTACTATTGGTAGTCCAAGTTTTGGTGATAAACTACCTCAAGCGACATGTGATAAAAAGGATGGATGTCAAGCAGTTATGGTTTTACTTGTAAATTCTAAAACATTCTCAGTTAAAAAAATGTCTGTTTCAGCCGATAAGCTTACAGATATGCAAGCGAATAATAATATAGCTCTAGGTGCTATGTGTGTTAAAAAAGATCAAGTGAAAAACTGGGTTTAAGCTAAATAAATAGGATAATCTTAAAGAGGCTCATATTTCTTGTATTTAATGTGCTAATAGCTTTTTAGTATTGTTATCAAAACTATATCTTCTACATTAGAATTTTTGCGAAAATTTAAAAGATTCAGCTACATATTGAGAGTTGATAATAATCAAGATTTTTAAAGAGTAATTTAATAATTATGTAAGGATTAACTCAAAAGCGGTGTTCTAGCGGGCGTTATTTTATATACAAATAGGCTTTAAAAGGTTAAAATATACCCGTATGCGAAAAAAATATGGTATCTACGGAGGTTAATAGCATGTCTGATATTAAAAATATCACTAAGCTTAATATAGAAGATAAAGGAAATAAATATTCTCTATATAGCTTAAAAAAACTTTCTCAAGAACTTGGTAAAGATGTAAATCGTCTACCATATTCAATAAGAGTATTACTTGAAAACCAATTAAGAAATATCGATGGTTACAAGGTAAAAGAAGAAGATATGAATAAGGTACTAGATTGGGATGCGAAAGCTAGCTCTAGGCCTGAAATTCCACATATGCCTGCAAGAGTTGTAATGCAAGACTTTACAGGTGTTCCAGCAGTAGTTGATTTAGCAGCAATGAGAAAAGCTATCAAAGATGCTGGCGGAGATGCTGATAAAATTAATCCTCTTGTAGATACAGCTATGGTTATCGACCATTCTGTACAAGTAGACTATTATGGTACAAAAACAGCATTAGCACAAAACGTAGCTAAAGAATTCGAAAGAAACGGTGAAAGATATAGCTTACTTAAGTGGGCGCAAAAAGCATTTGATGACTTTACAGTTGTACCGCCTGGAATGGGTATTATCCACCAAGTGAACTTAGAGTATCTTGCAAAAGGAGCACTAGTTAAAAATATTGATGGTGAAAATGTAATTTATCCAGATACTTTAGTTGGTACAGATTCTCATACTACTATGATCAACGGTGTTGGTGTAGTAGGTTGGGGTGTTGGTGGTATTGAGGCTGAAGCTGTAATGCTTGGCCAACCATACTATATGGTACTTCCAGATGTTGTAGGTGTAAAACTTACAGGTAAATTAAAAACTGGTGTAACAGCAACTGACTTAGTTCTAAAAATTACTGAAGCACTTAGAAAGCATGGTGTGGTAGGTAAGTTTGTAGAGTATTATGGTGAAGGTTTAGAGAGTTTATCTCTTCCTGATAGAGCAACAATTGCTAATATGGCTCCAGAATATGGTGCTACTATTGGTTTCTTCCCAGTTGATGAAGTGACTCTAGACTTCTTTAATAATACTAACCGTAGTGAACTTGTTGATGCTGCGCGTGAAATGTATAAAGAACAGCTATTATTTAGAGAAAATCCAGCTGAAGAACCAGAGTATTCTAGTATTGTAGAAATTGACCTTGATGAAGTTGAGTCTAACTTAGCAGGTCCTAAACGACCTCAAGATCGAGTAGCTTTCCATGATATGAAAAAAGCTTTTGCAGAAGCATTAGTTCATGAGCAAGGTTTACACGGCTTTGGTTTAACACAAGAGCAGCTCCAAAAATCTGCTGAAGTTGAAGGTCTTGGTGAATCTATTACTCATGGTTCACTTGCTATTGCTGCAATCACATCATGTACAAATACATCTAACCCATCACTACTTTTAGGTGCCGGTTTACTTGCTAAAAAAGCAAATGAAAAAGGTTTGAAAGTTAAACCTTTTGTTAAGACTTCTTTAGCACCGGGATCACAAGTTGTTACTCAGTATCTTGAGAAAGCAAACTTGCTTCCTGAACTTGAGAATTTAGGATTTAACCTTGTAGGTTATGGTTGTACTACATGTATTGGTAACTCAGGACCTCTTGATGAACCTGTTGTTAATGCAATTAATGAAGCAGATCTAGTTGTAGCTTCTGTAAGTTCAGGTAACCGTAACTTTGAAGGACGTATTAACCCTCATGTTAAAGCTAACTACTTAGCCTCTCCAATTCATGTTGTAGCTTATGCTTTGGCTGGCACTGTTGATTTTGATCCTGTTGAAGACTCTATTGGTGTTGATGCTGAAGGTAACGATGTTTATCTTGCTGATGTATGGCCAACTACTGAAGAAATCGCAGCTATCCAGTCAGATGTGATTAACTCTGCAATGTTTGAAAAAGCTTATGCAACAGTACTTGATGGTACAGAAGATTGGCAGAAACTTGATGCTCCTGAAGGCAAACTATATGAGTTTGATAAGTCTTCTACATATATTCAGTGTCCTAGCTTCTTTGAGAAGTTCGCTGAAGGTAATGATAATTTAGATATTAAAGGTGCAAGAACTCTTTTAATGTTAGGTGACTCTGTAACTACAGACCATATTTCACCAGCTGGTGCGATACCTGAAGAGTACCCTGCAGGGCAATATTTAAAATCACATGGTGTTGAGAAAAAAGACTTCAACTCTTATGGTTCTCGTCGTGGTAACCATGAAGTTATGATGAGAGGTACTTTTGCAAATATTCGTATTCGTAATCTACTTTTAGATAACGTTGAAGGTGGCTTTACTAAGTATCATTTCGATGGTTCTCAACAGTATGTATTTGATGCGGCTATGAAGTATAAAGAAAAAGATGTTCCTCTTGTTATCTTAGCTGGTAAAGAGTACGGTACAGGTTCATCTCGTGATTGGGCTGCTAAAGGTACTTTCTTATTAGGAGTTAAAGCAGTTATTGCTGAGAGCTATGAGAGAATTCATAGGTCGAACTTGGTAGGTATGGGAGTGTTACCTCTTGAGTATGTCGATGGTCAAAGTGCTAAGACTCTTGGGTTAGATGGTTCTGAAATGTTTAATATTAAGAACTTAAACAATATCCAACCTCGTCAAAGAGTTGTTGTTGAAGCTGTACATCCAAAGACTGCTCATACAACAACATTTGAAGCTTTAGCACGTTTAGATGCAGATGTTGATGTTGATTATCTAAAAAATGGTGGTATTTTACAGACTGTTTTAAAAGATATGATGGATCAAAAAAAAGAGCCTAGTTCTGTAGAACAGGAAGTTAGTTCTAAAGGATCTAAAGATTCTCAAGAAACATCCGAACCTTCAGATTCATCTTGCCCATTCTCAAAAACGGCTAGTTTCTTTAAAAAAATCTTTAAGTAAATCTAAAAAAAATATCTCCAACTGATTAAAGATTCAAATTTTTAATTAGTTGATAGCTTATTTGAGTTTATTTTCCAAGGAATAACACTAAAATCATTTGGGCTAACTTCAACCCTATTTGTTGTATTTGGATGTTTCATAAAAAATACTACAGATATAGCCATTTGATTGGTACGGTTTTGAACTTGATGAAGTTCTGAGCCCTTTAATTCGATTGTATCTCCTGGGTAAAAAGTTTTTTGCTCAATACTTTTAGGCTGATATTTATAAGGGTAAGGCTTAGATATCGTTCCACATAAGTTCTGTATTTCTATTCCATCTATTGTTATAGATGATGACCACGTATCATGATTATGAATAGGTGTTATGTAACCAGCTCCCCATCCTTGTATACTTAAACAATATTCATTATTTTTATTTAGGTAAAGCCTTAGAGTATTAAATGAGTTATCTTGGATATTTTTTTTAAAAAAGGATCTATCAAACCATTTTTTCTTACTTTTATATATTTCAGTTAGCATTTTCCTTACAGTTTCTTTTTTTATCTCTAAATCTTGAGTATTTTCTATTTTCTCTATAAAAGGGTTTGTTATAAAATGTAATTCCTTTAGCATTATAAATCTTCCTTATAATTTGTTTTATATAGAAACTATAAACTTAGTTTAAAATAGGTTCCATGAACAAAATTTTTGCATAAAGATGTTAAGTGTATTTAAATAGTTTTGCGAAACAAATAACACACTTAACATATATGGAATATTATATATCAGAATCAAATTGGTCAACAATTTTAAGTTTTCTTACAAATCAAAAAGGCTTACATACAAAAGACACAGCTAAGCTTAGAAAATTTATAGAAGCAGTTTTTTATATTCTAAAAACTGGTGCCC
>NZ_VXKQ01000078.1 GCF_008711465.1 Francisella sp. SYW-9 | reverse complement strand
AAAAGAAAAAAAAAAAGAAAAAAAAAGAAGAGAAAAGAGAAGGGAAGAGGATAAAAAAAGAAAAAAAAAAAAAAGAGAAAAAAAAAAAAAGTAGAATAATGAAATAAGAAAAAGTTAGATAAAAAAATAGATAAAAGAAGAAGAGAAAAAAAAATAAGAAAAAAAAAAAAAATAGAAAAAAAAAAAAAGGAAAAGAAAATAGAGTAAAAAAAAAAAAAAAAAAGATAAAAAAAAAGGATAAAAAAGAGAATAAAATTAAATAAAGAGAGAGGAAGAGAAAAGAAAAAAAAAATAAAGATAGTAAAAAGAAAAGAATAGAAAAATATAAATAGAAATAAAGAAAAAAGAAGGAGGTATAAAAGGAAAACAAATAAAAGAAGGTGAGATAGGTAAGAAAGGAGGAGAAAAGTATAGAAAAAGGGTAATGGAGAATAGAAGTAAAATGAAAGAGTAAAGAGAAAGGATAATAAAAGAAAAAAAAAGAGAAGAGTAGGAAGTAGGGTAAAAAAGAAAAAAAAGAGAAGAGCAGGAGGAAATAATGAAAAAAGAGGAAATGAAAGTAGGAGTAGAGAAAAAGAAGGAAGATAAAGGAATGGAAAAAGAAGTAGAAAAAAGAAGATTAGTAAAGGGAAAAGGAATAAAAAAAGAATTAGATAAAAG
>NZ_VXKQ01000011.1 GCF_008711465.1 Francisella sp. SYW-9 | reverse complement strand
GGAACAGCTAAAGCTAATTACACACTGGGTTAGAGAGAGTTTAAAGTAAACTTATCTAGGACAGCCCCATTATTTAAAATAGTAGCTATATTCATGCATTAGATTTTAATAAGGTTATTTTTCTAGTTTTAGTACTTTTTTAATTTACATAATATAAATATTTCATATATAGTTTTAATTAGTTCAAATATATTAATTAAAAGATATGAAGATATTTCGTCACCTTTATGCCCAAGTTTTATTAGGAATATTTATAGGAATCTTACTTGGTATATTTACACCAAGTATTGCAACTTCTCTTAAACCTTTTGCTGATGTTTTTGTTAAGCTTATTAAGCTTATGATCGCACCTATAATATTCTTAACCTTAGTTTCCGGTATTGCAGCAATGAAGGATCTTAAGACAGTTGGTAAGATTGGTGGAATTGCTCTACTTTACTTTTTTGCTATGACTATAGTTGCTCTAATTATTGGTATGGTTACAGCTAATCTACTTCATCCAGGATTTGGTATGAATATTGATCCGAATTCCTTAGATGCAAGTGCTGCAAAGTCATATATGGGAAATGTTGAGCATGTTGAAAATATCCAAGATTTTTTTATGAATATTATTCCGCAT
The DNA here is from genome assembly GCF_008711465.1 of Francisella sp. SYW-9. GTDB lineage: Bacteria > Pseudomonadota > Gammaproteobacteria > Francisellales > Francisellaceae > Francisella. Next base: position 12,956 of record NZ_VXKQ01000011.1, on the reverse strand, counting down.
ACATTTGCTGGTGCTTTTACAGATGGTGATATTTTACAAGTTCTTTTTGTCTCAATATTATTCGCTGTTGGACTAGTATTATATGGAGATGAAAGCAAACCTATACTAGATGCCATCCAGAGTCTTTCAAAAGTCTTTTTCAAGATTATTCACGTTATTATGCATTACTCTCCAATTGCCGCTTGTGCAGCTATTGGTTATACCATTGGCACATATGGTGCTGATACATTGTTAGGCTTACTTGGCTTATTACTATGCTTTTATGTTACTTGCTTTTTATTTTTAGTTGTTTTTTTAGGAGCTATACTTAGACTCTATTGTGGTATTAGTATTTTTAAGCTATTGGCCTATATCAAAACTGAAATATTTATTGTCTTAGGAACATCTTCATCTGAAACAGTATTACCAAATCTTATGGAGAAACTAGAGAATTTAGGATGTAATAAATCAGTTGTTGGTCTAGTAATACCAACAGGTTATTCATTTAATCTTGATGGTACAGCTATATATTTATCATTAGCTGCAATATTTATAGCTCAGGCACTTGGCATTGACCTTACATTAGGTCAGCAGATATTTATGCTTCTAATCATGGTAATTAGCTCAAAAGGTGCTGCCGGTGTTACAGGTAGTGGCTTTATAATCTTAGCAAGTACCCTTAGCGCTCTTGGAGTTGTCCCTGTAGCCGGAATCGTAATTATCTTAGGGATAGATAGATTTATGTCTGAAGGCAGAGCAATTACAAATATGATAGGTAACTCAATAGGAACAATAATTATATCTAAATACCAAGGACAATTAGATATAAATAAATTAAGAAAAGAACTAAAATATTAGAATAGTTTCACCTTAAATAGTTTCTAAATCAATACCCTTAGTTTCAATGCCAAACTTCTTGGTTACTATAGCTCCTAAAATAGAAGTAATTACTAAAATCACAAGTAGCATGTCAACCCCAATAACAGATATTAATATAGGGAATAAAAATGCTGCTATTATAGCTCCAATCTTTGCAAAAGATGCTGCAAATCCAGCTCCCTTACCTCTAGCATGTGTAGGGAAAACTTCTCCAGCTATCACATAAGTTTGCGCATTTGGTCCAATATTTGTCATAAATTGGAAGATAATAAACCCTAAGAATATTAATATAATATTGTTATCTGTCATATGACCAGCCATTGCAACAGCTAAGCCAACAGCACAACCTATAAAGCCAAATATTTGTAACTTTACTCTTCCTAAGTAATCAGATAAAAATATCGCAAAAACAATTCCTAAGAAGAAAAACACATCAATAAATGCCGAACCTTTTGCAGCTAATATTTCATTATTAATAACATCATTTACAGTTTTAACATCTACTTTTGAGCCTATTGTTACTGTTAATATTAACGGTAAAAACACCCCTATACCATAGGTTCCTAAATCTTGGATAAACCATGGTAGTGATGCAAAAATTGTTTGCTTTCTATATTTTGTAAATAATGATTTATATGAACTACCTCTTTCTACCTCTGTAACAGCTTTAGGATCTTTTTTCTTGATTCTAATAACTTTAGGATACCTTGGTCTTCTATTTAATAAAGAGCCTAATGCTCTTTCAGCTTTTTTGTACTCCCCTTTTGTTACCAGGAAATGTGGACTTTTAGGAATAAAGAATCTTCCAACTACTACTAAAATTGCAGGAATAATAGCAATTGAATACATGATCTTCCATGCATTAACTGACGGCATTTCAACTAAAACAAGCCAGCCTATAAGAGTACCTGCTAGAGCTCCAACAGCCTGAAAAGCAAACGCGCCTAAAACTAACTTACCTCTATTTCTACTTGGAATAGTCTCTGAAATCATTAAATGAGCTGTCGGGTAGTCACAACCTAGAGCAATACCTGCAATCAACAACATTATAAATAAAACTATAAAACTACTAGATAAACAAACACCTATAATACATATTAAAAATATAATCATCTCAATAATGAACATATTTTTCCTACCATATTTATCAGATAGACTTCCAAGTAAAGATGCTCCAATAAGTATCCCAACTAAAGTTGCTGAACCTATCATACCTTTTTGTACATCGCTAAGTTGGAAATCATAAGCGATTAGATGTAGAGCAATACCTGTCATAAAGACAATCATCCCCTCAAAGAATTTACCTGCTGTAGCTAGTAGCCAAATAAACCACTGCATGCTAGAAAGAGGAATAAGGTTAACTTTAGTTCCATCCGGCCATACTGGCTCTTCATCTAAATATTGTTGAACTGATTTTTTCTTAATTTTTGACTTAAAACTGGCTTCTTCAGATTTTTCTTCTTTTCCCACGACTATCCCTTAATATTCGTTTATTTGACTTTTCTTTTTTCTTGCCTAATATAGCAATAAAATCAACCTAAAAATATAGCTTTACCAAAAATAAGGATGTTTTAAGCAAAGCTGTTGACTTTTTTAAACTACTCAAATCTAGTTGTTTTTGCTTGGTCAAAATAATTATATACTTTCTTACCTGTATTTATCTCCTTAATGGATATCTCGGCTTTATATTTAGACTCATTAGGAACTATAACTTTACCATCTGGATTTTCTGCACTTTGTATTTTTAAATTATTAACTGTTTTAGTGCTTAGTTGATAAGGTTTAATAGTATAGTTAACTTTTTGACCTTTTAGTGCCTCAAATAAAACTCTACCATCTGTATGAGATAAAGATAAACCTAAAATATATGCGATAGTAGGTGCTAAATCAACATTTCCAGTTGGCATCTCATCTGTGAATTTTGATTTAAAACTTGGACCATATGCAACCAAAGTATTATGTACATCTATAGGACTAAATGATCCATGCATACCTCTATCACTACCATCACTATTAAATTCTGTTCCTACGTAACCTTTAACTCGAGCAAAAGAGTTGAAGTTGCTACCTACGATAATATCAGGATTTCTTTTTGATTTATTTTCTAGATGAACTAAGCTTAAAGGAAAAGTTCCAGGAATATCACCATAACGCTTACCATCAATAAAAATCACGCCAAACTCTTGCCTTAATTGTAAAAACTTGACTAGTTTCCCTATTAGTGACTTATTATGACTAGGAACATATAAATATGTGCTTCCACCATTTGCTGCTACTATTACGCTATCCTTTGGAAGTTTATTAGGAATCTTATACGATGGAGTTGTATATTTAATTCCTAAATCAGCATGTCTATGACCATTAGTATCAGACTCTTTTACACTTCCTCCACATATTTTACCTGTCGTATCATACTTTATTGGATATACATGTTTGCCATCTTTTGTAATACCTGATAGAACAGGGTCATACTGGCAACCAGCTCCATCAAATGCTTTAAAGCCAGCTCGAGTGAGTAAATCTGCAGGTCTAAAATCACCAGATACAGAATACCCATTGATTTGATTGATAGTCCCAACAGTTTTAGTCTTTTCATTTATATTTCTTAATGGAAAATCTCTTAATGAAGCAGATACGTTACTATGAGCATGATCTGAAACAACAATCAAATCTGTTTTTCCCCACAGATGCTCTTTCTTTAATTTATCAATCAATAATCCTAATAAATAATCTTGATTTTTTAGCGCATCATAATATGCAACAGACCCAACACCATAATTATGCTCTGTAGTATCAGGATTGCGTAACCATACAACACTTAATTGTGGTTTAGCATATGGCATTACCTCATTTAGGTAACTTTTCATAAGATATGTATTATCTTTGCTATATGGTGAAGTAATACTAGCAACAGGGTCTGATGTCACACCATCTTTTAGTGTTGCCACTTTACCATATCCTGCTGGATTAGCACTTGCTTTCAAATGAAAATCTTTGTAGGCATACCTTGTATCAAAAGGTAATATATAACCTTTATCTTTTAGATATTTTGCAAAAGCTTCTGGGTATACATGCTTTTCATCAAAAATAACTCCACCAGAGTTATGATCTTGCATAAATGCAGCTCCTGATTTACCAACAGCAGCTGTTTTTATACCATTTTTCTGAGCTTGTTGAAATAATGTTGTGACTTCTAATAAGGGCTCCTCTGGAACACTATTTAAATCTTGTAGTATTTTATAATCCTCTGTAAATACAGGTGCTTTAAAATTAACTTGATGGTCAGCAGAATCAATACCTTTTGCTTTTGGTTGCCATAAAGTATTACCATAAAATCCTGTTTTTCCAGCAAAATCACCTGTAGCAAAACTTGAAGCATTCATCATTGTAAATGTTGGATAGCTAGAGTGATTATCATTAAACCAAACACCTTTTTGTGTAAGGTTATATAAATTAGGTGTTATATTTGGCGATACAGAATCCGGTCGTAAACCATCCCACACAAAAATAACAACATTCGGCTTGTCGTTAAGCTTACTATTATTTGATGATAAGCTTTGGACATTTGATGCTGCTAAGCAGGTTGATACTACCGTTATACTTAAAGCACCTATCTTTATTATTTTCCTCACGATTTTATCTCCTTATGATTAAAACAAAGTTTTTTCAAATTCAGTTTATTAAACTAAAAAACCATGAACCATAAGTTTTTTTCAAAAAGAAAAATAGTATAGATATACAGCTATAATTTCTGTAGACTGAAATACCCTACTTTTGAAAAAAAAGAAATTTTTTGAAAAAATCGTAATATTATATATTTCATTTGATTACAAATACAAGTTTTTACAGCCTAAAATTTTATAACTCTGTCAAAACTATCTAGAAGTCTAGCATTATGTGTAATAAAAACAACTGTCTTATTATTCATAAACTCTTGTAAATTTTTAAATACTAGTTTCTCAGTTTCTTTATCAAGACCTTCGGTTGGCTCATCTAAAATTAAAATAGGCTTATCCTGCAAAAAAGCTCTAGCAAGAGCAAGACGTTTTTGCTGTCCCCCAGAAAGGTGTTTACCTAACTCACCTGTCCAAGTATCTAAACCTTTTGGTAAAGATTCTAGATATGTTTTTAATTGAACTTTTTCTAAGGCAAGGCTAAGTTCTTCATCTGTAGCATCAGATTTAGCAAGCAATAAATTCTCTCTAATAGTAGTATTAAAAATATGCGGAGCCTGATTTATAATAGTCATCTGCTCTCTTAGCTGTTCTTCGCTAAACTCTTTAATATCCTTATTTCCAATAAAGATTTCACCACTGTTTATATCCCAAAATCTTGCTAATAAGTTAATTACTGTTGACTTACCACTGCCAGTTGGAGCAAAAAGAGCAATTTTTTCATTCGCTTGAATTTCTAATGAAAAATCTTTTAATACAAGTTGTTCTGCTGTATAACCAAAACAAACATTTTTAAAGCTAATATTAGATTTATTAATATCCAATCTATTTTCAGGAAATACTACATCGGGCTTTGCATCAGTAATATTTAAAATCCTTTTTGATGCTGATAGAGTTTTACCCAAATATTGATATGCTAAAGGCAATGGTACTATCGACTCAAAAACTGCCATAACTGCAAGAAATATTAAAGCGATAAAAGCACCATTGATGTACCCTTGTTGAGTTAATTTAACAGCAAATATAGTTACCATAACAACAGTTAAACCTAATGCTAAAGTCATTAAGGCACTGCCTAAGCCACTTATTATGCTAATTTTCTCTTCTTGCTTAAGTAAGTTTGAGTTTTGCTGTCTAATTTTCTCAAAATGTTTGCCTTCTAAATCAAAAATCTTCAATTCTGCAAGAGAATTTACATGCTCTGTAATATCAGTTTTTAGCTCTGCACTAGTACTATTAAGATTATATGACTTTTTCATAGCTAGTAGACTACTAAATAAAGGAATAATAAAACCTATAAATAGCAATGCTATAAATGTTAGTAGCGCTAAAGTAAAACTAAAGAAACAAAATAGTAAAGCGACTGTTATTGAGGCTAAAATAAATACTACAGTTGGTGATAAGATACGCACATATAGATTATCTAAAGCGGCAATATCATTGACTAATCTTGTAAGTAAGTCACCACTTTTATATTTGTATAAGTGAGATGGCGCTAAAGGCTCAAGCTTTTCATAAAACCACACTCGCACATCTGTTAAGATTCTAAATGTAGCCTCATGAGTTAAAACTCTCTCACCATATCTACTAACAATTCTGCCTAAAGAAAAAGAGCGCACTCCAGCAGCTGGATAAAAATAATTAAATGATGTTGCTATTGCATATGTTGTTGTAGCTAAATAGCCAGTATATGAGATAAACCAACCAGACAATGACATCAATCCAATACCCATGAGTATCGCAGACCATGCTAATAATGTGCCTAGCAACATCCACTGAGTTTGATTTTTGAATAGTTTTATAAATGGAATTAAATTTTTCATGCTGTCACCTCATTTTTATAGAAGTGATAAAAGTCACTATTTTCATTACTAACTAATTCATCAAAAGAGCCAACTTCAGAGATCTTACCGTCGTTTAAGACAACTATTTTATCAACACATTCTAGAAAACTTAGTTTATGCGTCAACATAATAACAGTCTTAGCTTGCCAGTTTTGTACTAATGAGTTAATGATTTTCTCTTCAGTGACTTTATCTAAACTCGCTGTAGGCTCATCTAAAATTAAAATATCATGGGGTTTTAAATATGCTCTAGCTAAAGCAAGTCGTTGTGCTTGACCTCCTGATAGACCAAGATTCTGTTCACCAATTTGTGTTAAAAGGCCTTCATCTAAAGAGTCAACAAAATTTTTAAGATCAGTATTTATAATTTCCCTATTGATATCATCATCTGTAGCATTTGGATTTGCTAATAAAAGATTCTCTTTAATTGAACCTTTAAATAAAGAAGAACTCTGTCCCAACCAAGAAATACTTATTAACCAAGATTTTTCTTCTATTTTATCAAGATCAATTTCATTATTAATCAAGATCTTACCTTGATATTCAATAAAACCAAGTAACGTATTTATCAAAGTAGTTTTACCAGCACCACTAGCTCCAACTAATGCAACTTTTTCACCATTTCTTATATCCAAAGAAATATTATTGATTGCTATTTTTTCATCATACTTGACTATTAAGTTCTGTATAGAAATACTATCTATCTTATCATTTAAAATCGTATTTCTCTCAATTGATGATGGTTTCATTTCGAAAATTCTAGCTATTTCTAAAGCTGCGCCTACAGCTTCAGCTTTTGCATGATAATGAGTGCTTAGCTCTCTCAATGGCATAAAAAACTCAGGAGCTAATAAAAGAATAAACAAAGCTCCTTGAAGATTTAAATTATGCAGAGCCCACCAAATATTATTATCAGCTCCAGCATTTATAAATCCCATACCTAAATATATAGCTACTATAGCAATAGAGGCCGCCGCAAAAAGTTCTAAAACAGCTGATGATAAAAAAGCTATCTTTAAAACTTTCATTGTTCTAATTCTATAATTATCTGAAGCTTGATAGATTTTCTGGTTATGTAATTTACTTTTATTAAATAGTTTTAAAGTTGTAAGACCTTTTAATGTATCTAAGAAAGTCATACTCATTCTAGCTAAAGTTTTAAAATGCTTCTGATTCTCAGATTCTGCACCTAAACCAACAATTATCATAAAAAGAGGTATCAATGGCGCACATATTAATAAAATAACCCCACACACTATACTTTGTGGAAATATAAATACTAATATAGCTAAAGGCATCAATCCAGAAAGTGTTATCTGTGGTAAAAATTTAGTTAAAAACCCTGTCAACCCCTCAACCTGCTCCATCGCACTACTAATTATATTAGCATTTGATGTTTTGCTTAGTTGTATAGGTCCTAGCTTATTAATGTGCTCAATAATATCTTCACGAACTTGCTTTTTAACAATAACTGCTGCTTTATAACTAACTACCTCTCTTAACCAACTTAATCCTGCTCGTATAAATATAATCAAGACTATTATTATAAAATAGCTACTTAGCTGTCCTAAACTCATTTTTTGTAAATAAGCATCATAAGAGATATATGCTAATAAATATAACTGACCTATTAGTAACATACCACTTAGAAAAGCTATAAGTACTGTCAGCTTAATCCATCTTTTAGCTGGCAAAGCTGCTTCTTTTAGCCAGTTTCTGGCTGATTTTTTGTCTTCTTTTGAAGCTTCTGAAATCATTATAGAGAGTTTTATTTGTAATATTAACTTCTGTGAATTATAACACAATCATATATAAACTTTACTCATTAGTAGCATATAACCTTTCTAAAATATAGTAAATTCAATAGTTTTATGGTAATTTTTATATTGGAGAGATTTAAAATTAAGTGAGGTAGAAATGAAAAACAAATATTTATCTTTAATTGTTATAGGATTAATGAGTTTCCCCTTATTATCCCAAGCATCTCAACAAGTAGTTTATACAAGTAATTCATCAGCAACAACATCAAGTACACCAAGTATACAATGTCAAACTTGTCAAACAGCTGATGATATCCAAGCAGAAGAAGCTAAAGCTCAACTCAACAAAGTAAATCATCAGGTTAAAGCCGAAGATGCTGATAATGTTGCACAAGCAGCAAATGGAATGAGTTAATAACTTTTTCAAGGAGAAGAGAGTTGTGAAAAATAAATATATTAGATTAATATGCTTTGCTTGTAGTACATTTCCACTAATGGCAAATGCACTACAAAGTAATATACAAACAACGCAATCACAGGATAGCTCATCGTATAATGTGGGTAAGAAGTTAGGCAATGCAGTTAATAATAGTCAAACTACTATGAAAAAATACTACCAAAAAAGTTCAGATTCTATAAGATCAGCAACAGAAGAAACTAAAAATAGTACTTATAAGTTAGCTAACAACATATCTAAAGGTGCCAATAATACTGAAGTAGCTATGAAAAATAAAGCTCATGAATCAGCTACTTATATGAGTAATGTTTCAAAAGATGTTCAACAGGAGTTTTCTAATGCATCTAAAGCTGTGATTAATAGCTCAAATAAGGCAAAAAAATCAATTATTAATAAAGCAAATCAAGCATCTAAATCCCTTGATAAAACTACAAAAGACACAAAAAATAAGTTACAAAGCTTTAAAAAAGGCTTTGAAAATGGAAAAAATGAATCTAAACCTGCCCCATTTTAACTTATTAAAATAAATGGTAGAACTACTATGAAGAAACATCTAAAAAAAATAATAGGCAAATTAAACATACCTCTTATTATTTTACTATTAATAGTAGGCTCTATAATTTTGATATCTAATATGAAAAATGAAAATGTTGCCAAAGCAAAAGATAAAGTCAACTCTGCTGTAAATGATATTTCAAAGAAATTAAATAATGCAGCTCAAGATAGTAGCAACTCTTTTGATTAGCATTATCTAAATATAAAGACTGTCGGATTAATTCCTATTTTAGTAACTACCTTATAAAGAAGATGTATATTCCAATATATCATTGATAAACTTGATGCTATGGCTAGACCATACACACCACCATAGATTGTAAAAATAATTCCCAATACAATATTTATTATTAAAGCTACATAAAAAGCAAAGCAAGTTGTTTTTTCAAAGCCTGCCATATTAAGTATTGTTGCAACACATCCAGAAATAACATTTACAATCTGCCCAACCATTAAAATACAAAATATAAAGTATGAAACCACATACTCCTTACCGTAAAGTAACGTAATTGGGTAGCCACATATTATAAGACCTACTATAGCAAATATAGATAAGATAAATATAATTCGAGTATATGAAGTTATTTTTATCTGAAACTCTTCTTTTGAGCAATTTTTATAATCATCTGCAATTTGTGATAAAACGTTTGAGTTAACAGCATTTAAAACAAAACTAACCAAAGCTCCTAACTGCAAAGCCACCCCATATAACGCAACATTTGCTGGTATAGATAAGCCTTTTAGAATTATAATATCTACTTGTGATAATAATAATAATCCCCACTGCATAAAAGCAAAAGACAAGTTACTTCCTTCTGGCTTTGAACTTTCAAAAGAATACTTAGATGTTTGTATAAGCCATACCGTTGTAATATAGACAGTCATAAAGATCATCATACAGCCTACCAACATTGCCGTATTTGATATATAAAGAAACATAAAAAACACTGTTAAAAACAGCATAATAACTCTCAATCCAAGTTGTAATAGGTTAGCCACAACAACTATCCTTTTTGCCACGAAGAAAGACTGAAATATATTTGCCATAAAAAATGGAACTGCAAATAAAAGTGCAAAGTTTTCAATATAATTATCATTATTTTCACGATGATTGTAAAGGACAATAATAACTATTACGAGAATAATAAATGCAAAACCTCTTTTAAAATACCAGTTATGTACTAAGAATGTCTCTTTATTTCGCTCATATCCTTCTAAATCAGACTTACCCCAGGTTCTAGCTAATATTCCACCAGCTCCCATTGTCGCAACAACAGCTAATATCATAGCGACAGTAACCCCAAAAATATAGTAACCATAATCACTAATATCTAAATGACGCGCCAACAGTATAGCTGTAATAAATGCACAAGCTTGTCCTAAAGCCTGTACCACCATTGTTTGTAGCGATTTTGATAAAATATGATTTGAAAGTATTTTATTTATCAACGTTTCTTGAAAAAAATTAATTTACCAAAATTTTAACAGCAAAATTCAGATAATATAAGAGTAATTATTTATTTAGAGTTATTAAATGTCTCTAAAGCCAAAGCTAGAGATCCCTTAACTCCAGTATTATCACCAAATGATGCTGGAACAATGAAATTTTCCATATCTTTCAAGGCTGGATAGTCAAGATAACCATTCAAATACTCAGTCACGTTAGTACGTATCATATCAAAGAGAATAGTTTTATGCATAACTCCACCTCCTAAAACTATCTTCTCTGGAGAAAATGCATATATATAATTCACCAAAGCTTTCGCTAAATACTCAGCCTCAAATTGCCATGCTATATGGTCATCTGCTAGTTTCGCAGCAGAGCTAACTTGCCAGCGTTTATTTATTGCTGTCCCAGAAGCTAAGCCTTCAACACAGTTGCCATGAAAAGGACAGCATCCGGCATACTCATCATTAGGGTTTTGTGGTATAAGTATGTGACCGATTTCAGTATGCATAGCTCCTTGAACTAGCTGATTATTGCATATAATACCGCCACCAACACCAGTACCAACTGTTAAATATAAAAGATTATCTAAACCTTTAGCACAACCCCAGATATGCTCACAAATAGCTGCTGCATTTACATCGGTATTAAAGCCTATAGGTCCTGAATAAACAGATTTAATAGCACTTACTATATCAAAATTTTGCCAAGCAATTTTCGGAGTATTTGTGATATGACCATAGGTTTCAGACTTAGTGTTAATATCTATTGGCCCAAAACACCCAACACCTATAGCATGTATATCATATTCGCTTTGGTATCCCTTTAGTATTTCAAGAACCTCAGTCATAGTTTGTTCAGGAGTTGTGGTATCTGTACGATGACGCTCTATAACATTACCATCAATATCTCCTATAGTTGTAAAAAACTTTGTGCCCCCTGCTTCTATACCTGCTAAATGCATATTTCTCTCTTCTTACATACAAAACTTAAGCTATAATACTACCATTATTATTTTTTTAAAACAAAAGTAACTAACTTTATTTATTGAGATTTTAAGCTTTTTATAAACTCTTGTAGCTCTACTTTTTCAAAAGTATACTTCAACTCTGAATTAGCTTGCTTATAACAATTTTCCATATAATTAGCTATAAGCTTAGAATTTTCATCACAACTTTGTTTACAAATATGTAGTAAGCTTTTCTGTATCCGTTTCGCTACCAATAGATTATTACTTCCATATATTCTTATGTATTCAAAGCCACTTCTAACAAATCTATCTATAGCTATATCTTTGATATATAAATTTTCATATATTACTTGTTGTCCATTTGTAGTATTTGAATCAAAGAGACAGCTTAAACATCTATTTACCGTATCAATAACATTTATAGCTGTAGTAGGATCATTTGTTGCAGGACTTAATGCCTTCGCAGCTATTTCACTAAGAATTTCAATACCAAAAATAGGATCTTCATTAAAGCTCTTTTCATTTGTAATTATAAAATTAGAAGATAATTCAGTTAGCTTATCTTTAGTTAAAGTCTCTGAGCACTTGATATAAGCTACTACTTCTGAGCTTGTTAAATGCTTACCTTTATATTTTACTATATAAATTTTTGCATCTAAGTTTTTACAAAACTCATTTAAGCTCTCGAAAGAAATATCATTAAGAAACCCATAATCACTTGCAAGAATAGGTATCGACTTCTCAGGTATTTTATCTTCTATTAGCTTATTACATCCTTGGTATCGATTTTTTATATATTTTCCCACAGTAGCTAAAGCCTGATCTTCTGTTTTTGTTAATAAAGTTCTTACCTGACCTAATTTAGCTATACTATCTATCCACACTATAAACGTGAAAATAATCCATGCAAATACAAAAATAGTTAGAATAAAGATTAAAAAGACACCCGTCTTATCAAAAACTCCTGATTTTATTGCAATAGTTGCAATAACTCCATAAATAAAAGCTCCAATAAAACTTGACGTTGCCTTATTAGAAGCTCGGTCTCTAAATAGTATTACAAGAATTCTAGGTGTTCCTGAGCTACTTGCTGAATTATAAGCTGTAACTATTGCGCCTACAGTAAAAACGATAACAGCCAGCATACTTTTTGTTATAATAGAAAGTAGAGCATTTACAGTATCTATATTTATCCTTTCAGAATAAAAATTTAGGGGCTGTCCTAGATAACTAAGTTATGTTAGGATGGTTTTGATGAGAAAAAGTAGATTAAGTTCATACAAGCAAGACAAATTAATAGAGTTATTTATAGCAGGAAGTACAGCACGAACTGCATCAGAATTAGTATCAATAAATAAGACTACAGCTAGTTACTATTTTCATAGATTAAG
>NZ_VXKQ01000077.1 GCF_008711465.1 Francisella sp. SYW-9 | reverse complement strand
AAAAAAAGAAGAAAAAAGAAGAAGTAGAAAAATAAAGAGGAGAAAAGGGAAAGGAAATAAAAGAAGATAAGAGAAAGAGTAGAGATAAAGAAAAAAAAAAAGAAGAAAAATAAGAATGAATAAGGAATAGTGAAAAAAGAGGAAGTGAAATAGAAGGAGAATAAAATGCTGGAATAAAAAAAAGAAAAAATAGAAGTGAAGAGAATAAATAAAAATAAATAAGGAAAAAGAAAGAGATATTGAAAAAGAAAAGTAAAGAAAAGAAAGTTGTGGTAAGAAAAAAGAGAGAGAATAGCAAGTGGAATAATTAAGATGATAAAAGAAATAGAAAAGAAAAAAAAAAATAGAGTAAGCAGAAAGTAAAAGAGAAGGAGAAAGAAAAATAGAAGAATATATAAAAAAGGGAGTAAAAAATGAAAAAAGAAGATATACAGGTAGAGAGGAAGGTAAAAAGTAATGAAAAGGAAGGGAAGGAGAGGAAATAGAAAAGGGTGAAAGAAAAAAAGAGATGCTAAAGAGATTATAAAAGAAAAATATACAAGGAAGCACAACTACTAAGATTAGCTTTAAAAAATAAATAGCTCTACTATTATGAAAACA
>NZ_VXKQ01000010.1 GCF_008711465.1 Francisella sp. SYW-9 | reverse complement strand
CAATTTAGTGGACACTACCTCAAAATCACTTTGTGATAATCCTCTTCATCCATATACTAAAGCACTACTATCGGCTGTACCTCTACCTGATCCACACCTAGAGCGTAATAAGCAGATTCAAATTCTTGAAGGAGATTTACCATCACCAATAAACCCTCCATCAGGTTGTGTTTTTAGAACACGTTGCCCTATTGCGACACAGGATTGTTCTACATCAAAACCTGAGGTGAGAGAAACATCTGAAATACGAAAAGTGGCATGTATTAGAGCTTAAGGCTATCTTTCAATTATACATATACTAGTTTTATATTTATTTAAGTGATTAAATAATCTCTTCTTTAGAAAATATGCATTTTTTATAAAGCTACTAAAACTAGGGATATCCAAAATATCTATATTTTGAACATCAAAATATAACCCCATTCCTAAGCTTTTAATTATGGCTTCTTTAACATTAAAAACTTCAAAGAAAAAATCTAATCTATCCTCTTTGCTTGTTAGCTGATTATAGTGTAATACTTCTTTTGGATGCATTATGATGTTGATTAAATCTTGATGATTAATTTTAGTATCTATAAATTCAATATCTACACCGATATTATATTTATCACTAATGGCAATTATTATATATTGCTCAGAGTAAGAAATACTAAAATCAATATTTTTATTAGCTTTTAATATAGGCTTCTGAAATTGGCCATATTTTAGTTCAAAACTATTGATTTGATATCTAGATTTTACATAATTATACAAAAAACTACGAGCTAATAATCTTTTATCTTGATCTATTTTAAACTTATATTTTTTGATTTCTAAGGCTTGATTGTCTGGAATAATATCTAAATCTATCTGGCTTATGTTTTCTGATATACTTAGTAGAAAAATATCAGTAGATTTTAAAAATTTTTTATAAAATTTAAATTGAGAAATCACAATAAAATGTAAATATTTAAAATATAACTCATTATAGTATTATTCTTAAAAATTTTCTTATTCTTTTGTAGTGAATTTTGATTGTCTCTCTGAAAATTAATTTATCAAGAAAACTTTTTTAAAAAATTCTTATACTCATCTAAAAGAATAAATATTTCAACTTCACTATCTAACCGATTTAACTTCTGACGAAACTCTTTTGAGCTAGGTAAATCTTGAAGGTAAAAACTAGCATGAGTACGAATCTCTTTAACAGCCACTTTTGCAGTTTTTAGCTTTATTAGTCGTCTTAGATGTTCTCCTAATATATTTACTCTTTCTATAGATGAAGGTGGTGGTATTATCTCTCCTGTATTTAGGTATTCTGCAATTTGTCTAAATATCCATGGGTTACCACGTGACGCACGCCCTACCATTACAGCATCTACACCTGTATGATCGATCATTGCTTTTGCACTATGAGGACAAAATACATCGCCATTACCAATCACTACAGTATCGATAGCTTTTTTAACATCTCGGATAATGTCCCAATTTGCTTTACCGGTATACATCTGCTCTCGAGTTCGTCCATGTAATGCTATAGCACTTACTCCAGCATCTTCACAAGCTTTAGCTACTTCAATAGCATTGACATTTTGATCATCCCAGCCTATACGCATCTTTACTGTAACAGGTTTATGTACCGCTTTTACTACTGCTGTCAGTATTTTGTGGATTCTATCGACATCTTTAAGAAGTGCAGCACCTGCTTGGAGTTTTTTAGCAATCTTTGGCATGGGACAGCCCATATTTATATCCAAAAAGTCACATTCTGTATTTTCAGCAATGTATTTAGTTGCTCCTACAAAACTCTCAAGATCCGTACCAAATATTTGTATCCCAAGTGGTTTTTCACTATTTTCCATATAGAGCATTTCCATTGTTTCCCAATTACGCTCTACTACGGCTTTATTACTTACCATCTCAGTATATATTAGTCCTGCACCATGCTCTTTGCATATAGTTCGAAAAGCACTATCACAAAAGCCTGCCATCGGCGCAAGTACGACATTATTTTCTATTTCAATATCAGCTATTTTAAAGCCCATCTTTTACACCATCTAATAAGAACCATTGTCCCATCTGTTTTGGTTGACTAAAGTTTATGCCATACTTTTTAAACTCTTCTTGGACTTCATCAACTTGATTTTCTATTATCCCAGATAAAGCTAATCTACCACCCTGCTTTAAACTACCTGAAATACTTTTAACTAAGCTTATAAGCACATTAGAAAAAATATTTGCCACAACTAAATCAAATTGCTGTGTTGGAGGATTATCACCAAAACTCGTTTTTTCAGTTACACTGTTTTCTCCAGCATTTTTGATAGATGACTCTATTGAGTTTAGATCTATATCAATCCCTTGAGCAGAGTTAGCACCTAACTTCACAGCTCCAATTGCAAGTACTCCAGTACCACAACCATAGTCTAAAACTATAGAGTTCTCAGTAACATTATCTTCTAACCACTCTAGACACATCTTGGTAGTCTCATGATTACCACAGCCAAAAGCGATACTAGGATCTACAATAATATATATATGATCTTTATCATTTGGTAATTCACGCCAGTTTGGATAAACAACGATATTCCTTCCAATCTTAATTGGATCATAGTCATATAGCCATGCCGCTTCCCATTGTTGATCTTTTATAACTTCATAATTTATTTTACTCTCAAGAATATTCTCAAACTCTTTTTTAAGAGTATCAATTATAGAATTTATATCATAATGATTTTCATATAGTACTACTACATTTACAATATCATCAGGCTTATCGACTCTTGTTATCGACCCCACATCATTATTAAAAAGATAATCCTCAATAATATCAAAAAATTTAGATTTAACACTAAATTGTAACTGGTGCCACTGTTGCATTTTATAAAAATAACTCAAAATATTATATATCGTGAAATGATACTAAATAATATAATTAACAGCTAGATTAAATTGATCATTTAACATTTAGCTTGATCTAATTTTTCGTAGCAAAATATGATTTATAAAGCGTAATATATAAACTGCTAAAAATCCAGCACTTGCTACAAGTAGACCGGCAATAAAACTACCTAAGAACAATGGTTGCCAAAAATCATGCATATGATTTAACATGTGAGATCCAAATGTCTCCCAGTCTGAAATATTAACCTGTATTCCAAGCAAAAAACATCCAAATATATAGTTACCTAGATACATAGGAACCCAAGTTAATGGATTACTAATCCATACGGTTGAAATAGTTGTTGGAATGTTTGCTTTAAAAACTATAGCTGAAAGGATTGCCGGAGTTATTTGTAAAGGTAAAGGAATCATCATCCAAAAGAATCCTACAAAAACACCTCTTGCTACAGTATCATAATTAGCAATCCATAGCCTCTTGTTTGTAAGACTGTATGCTAAAAAACCAAAAAATCTTGAACTTTCTAATCTTTTTCTTTTTTTAATTAACTTTCGTGCTCTTTTTATGTTCATGTTTTCTTTGATATTAAAATCTTTAATAAGAGCTAATAATTACTTTAGCACTAATCATTAGATTTAAACCTTAAAACTTTATATCCGTTATTAAGGTTGACTATAAGACCAGAAAAGCCTAGTAGCATCCTGACCAGGTCTAAATTCTGTCTCTCTATTGTCAATATATTCACCATATTTTGAGTTAATAAACTCTCTATCTGGTGGAACATATGCTGAACCTTCTGCTTGTTCCTCCTGTACTTCTGGGCCATCATACATATATGGACTATACGGTCGCATATATCCATAACTAAGCATAATGCTTAACATACCTATACATATTAAAATAATTTTCTTCATGCCTTCTATATCTCCTTATTAAGACTTTAGTAGTCTATCTTTCATTATAACTTTTTTGACTCTTTTATGAAGAAAAATTAACTTTTGAATAAATATTTTTTGTTACAATAGCATCTAGATAAATCCTATACTTAAGTAATAAAATGCAAGAATATGGCAAAAAATATAATAAAAAAGCAATCTTACTAGTTAATCTTGGCACACCTGATGGCTATGATGCAAAATCTATAAAAAAATACCTAAAAGAATTTTTATCAGACAGACGAGTTATTGAAGCTAATCCTATATTATGGAAATTAATCTTGAATCTAATTATTTTACCTATTCGTGCAAAGAAAAATGTTCACACTTACCAGGCTGTCTGGAATAAAGAACACAACAAATCTCCACTACTATTCTATACAGAAAATCTTGCAGAAAAATTAAAGACAAAGCTGGATAATCATATAGTTGATTGTGCTATGCGTTATGGTAACCCAAGTATTGAAAGTAAGATTAAGAGTTTACAAGAGCAAGGAGCTACTGAAATAGTAGTTTTCCCTCTATACCCGCAATATTCCGCAACTACTACAGCTACAGTTTATGATGAAATTTATAGAGTTTTATTAAAATTAAGATGGCAACCTACTATTAAAGGTATTAATCCTTATTATGATAATAAATTTCATATTGAAACTATTAGCCAGCAACTAAAAAATCATTTACAAAATTTAGATTATACTCCTGATACAATCTTATTTTCATTTCATGGTTTACCACAAGAATATTTTGATAAAGGTGATCCTTATTATTGTCATTGTCACAAAACTTATCGCTTAGTAAAAGAGTCTCTACAAGATAACTATCCAAACATAGACTTTGAGTTATCATTTCAATCACGTTTTGGTCCTAAAAAATGGTTAGAACCATATACGACCGTAAAGCTAGAAGAATTTGCTAAGCAAAATAAAAAAGTACTTGTAATAGCTCCAGGATTTAGTGTTGACTGCTTAGAGACTTTAGAGGAGTTGGCAATTACTGAGAAGCAAACATTCTTAGATAAAGGTGGTAAAAAATTCAGCTTGATCCCTTGTCTAAATGATTCTCAAGAGCATGTTGAAATGTTATACAATATTATTATAAATGAGTAAGATAATGTAAAAGTTATGAAAATCTATATTAAAGGTTTAATTGTAATATTATCAGTACTTCTCTCTAATAGCTTATGCTTATCTTATGGTAAATATGGCAACATTGAAAGAAATGATGAAATAATCAAAAGAATCCAAGATGGTGGCCAAGAGTATGTATCAAAGCAAACAGCTCAAGCAAATTCTAATAAACCACTATCGATAATATGGGTACAAAAGAACTATTTAACTAAACAACAAGCATTAGAGTTACAACAAAAAATTGATAAAGCTATAGTAGAGATTCGTAACACTTTAGAAATCCCTGAGAATGAAAGAAACTTTACTATACATTACTATATATATGGAGCTCATGAAGCATCTCATGCTATGACTGGATACCATATGCTTGATAAGGCTCATCCAACAACATTTATTACGTGGTATGCTCAAGGTAGATCCCCTTATGTACACGAAACAGTGCATATTATTGCTTGGCATTGGCGTAGTGTTTGGATCAAAGAAGGACTTGCAGTATATCTTAATCAAAAGCTTAAAGGTGAGTCAACATTCCCTAACTTTGGCAAAAACCTTAACTTCTTAGCTAAAAAACATATTGAAAGTATAGATTCAGATAAAGATTTGAATACTATATTAGCAAATAAATTTGAAGTAGGTAAAAATGGTCTAGTTTTCTTTAAAGGGCCTAAAAAAGAACGCATTCATAAGAAAAGAATCTTTTATATATTATCTGGTTCTTTTACAGAATATTTATTTGCACAACTTGGTGCTAATAAGTTTATGCAAATTTATAATGCTATTAATACAAAAGAGGCTATAAATAAAGTTACAGGTAAAACTATTTCTCAATGGGAAAATGCTTGGGTAAATTATTTAAGAAACACAAATTTTACAGAATATGAAAAAGAAAACTAATTCTAATAAAATAGTAGCTATACATTGGTTTAGACAAGACTTGCGTCTGGCTGATAATCCAGCATTATATCAAGCTAGCCAAGCAGATAGAACTATCACAATATTTATTCATGATAAAAAATATCCAATAGGCGACGCAAGTAAATTATGGTTACATCACTCTCTAAAAAGTCTTAATAAATCTCTAGATAACAAATTAAACTTCTATATTGGAGATCCTCTAGAAATTATAAAAAAGCTTGTTAGAGAAAATAGTATCACAGATTTCTATTGGAATAGATGTTATGACAAATATAGCATAGATAGAGACACTCAAATCAAACAATTTCTTCAAGAGCAGAGCATAAATGTAAAAAGCTTTAACGGAAGTCTACTTATAGAACCTTGGGAATGTAAAAAAGATGATGGTACACATTATAAGGTTTATACACCTTTCTATAAGGAACTTATTAAAGTCAGAAAATATAGATCAAATATTGTAAAATCTGAATTTAATAAACTAGAAAAGCTTAATAGCTCTAGAGATCTAGATTCATTAAAACTTTTAGAACCAAAACACTCTTGGCAAAATATCATCAAACAATGGCAAGTCGGTGAAAAATCAGCTAGTAAAATACTTGAAGATTTTTTAGCAGATAAAGTTAAAAATTATAAGACTGCTAGAGATTATATGAGCCTAGATGCTACATCAGCATTATCACCCTATTTGCATTTCGGTGAAATCTCACCAAATCAAATCTTTAATGCTGTACAAAGTTTAGATACTATTGGAAGTAACGAAGAACATTTTATAAAAGAGCTCGTCTGGCGTGATTTTTCATATTACCAGATATATTACTACCCTGAACTTTATAATAAGAATATCAATCAAAAATTTGATAATTTTGAGTGGGATAATAACCCTACCATTCTAAAAAAATGGCAACAAGGACAAACTGGTATACCTATAGTAGATGCTGGTATGAGAGAACTTTGGCAAACTGGTTATATGCATAATCGTGTGCGTATGATAGTAGCAAGCTTTCTTATAAAAAACTGTCTAATTCACTGGAAGTATGGTGAAAAATGGTTTTTTGATACTTTATTTGATGCTGATTTTGCTAGTAATAATGCTAATTGGCAATGGGTTGCTGGATCTGGTCTAGATGCAGCGCCCTACTTTAGGATATTCAACCCTGTATTACAGTCTGAGAAATTTGAAGCTTATGATTATATTCGTAAGTATTTACCAGAACTAGCTAATTTACCTAATAAGTTTTTAGTAAAACCATGGGAAGCTCCTGAAAATATTTTAAATGATGCAAATATCATTCTTAATAAAGATTATCCAAAACCTATCACTAACCTTAAGAGTTCTCGATATAAAGCTTTAGAATTGCATAAAAAAATCAAATAAATTGTTTTGGATATTATCAATTATTTATTCTTACTAATTTATAGTCTATAGTAGAAATATATATCTTATTTTCATAAGTGTTATAACTAAAGGAGATTAATATATGAGTGATAAAATAAAATCTATTCAAGCAATGGAAATTTTAGACTCTCGTGGTAACCCAACAGTTCGAGTATATGTAGAGCTCGAAGATGGCACAAAAGCAACTGCATCTGTACCATCTGGAGCTAGTACAGGTGAAAATGAAGCTGTTGAGCTACGTGATGGAGATAAATCACGTTACGGTGGCAAAGGTGTATTAAAAGCTGTTGCTAATGTCAGTGAAGTCATAGCACCTGCACTAATTGGGATAAATGCCCATAATCAATCACAAATAGATCGCATAATGATTGAACTTGATGGTACAAAAAATAAATCTAAGCTTGGAGCTAATGCGATATTAGGTGTCTCAATGGCTGTTGCAAGAGCCGCAGCATTATCGCATAAAATACCTTTATATCAATATCTTGGTGGTGCTGGAGCTAGAAGAATACCTGTGCCATGTATGAATATTCTAAATGGTGGTGAACATTCAGATAATAATGTTGATTTCCAAGAGTTTATGGCTGTACCAATAGGAGCTGAATCATTTAGTGAAGGTTTACGCTATGTTGCAGAAACTTTCCATAAATTAAAAAGTATTCTCAAAGAGCGTAACTTAGTAACTAGTGTTGGAGATGAAGGAGGATTTGCTCCTAATGTTGAAAGTAATGAAGCAGCTATTGAATTAATTATAGAAGCTATTGAAAAAGCAGGATACCTTCCTGGTAAAGATATTTCTATAGCGATAGATTCAGCAGCAAGTTCATTCTCGCCAAATATTGATGATAAATATGATCTGAAATGGTCTGGAATTGGCAAAAAAACTAATCAAGATCTAATAAATCTAGCAAAAGAATGGGTTAAAAAATATCCAATTATATTATGGGAAGATCCTTTATCAGAAGCTGATTGGGGAGGTTTTAGAAACTTTACAGCTGAGCTTGGTAAGCATATAGAAGTAGTTGGTGATGATATTTTTGTCACAAATACTGAGTATATATCTCGAGGTATTAAAGAAAAAACTGCAAATTCAGCTTTGATTAAGTTAAATCAAATAGGTACCGTTTCTGAAACCATAGAAGCTGTAAGGATGTGTCGTGATAATGGTTGGCGTTACTTTATATCACATCGTTCAGGTGAGACAGAAGATGATTTCTTAGCTGATTTTGCTGTAGCTATGGATGGTGGACACTTAAAAACAGGATCAGCATGTCGTAGCGAACGTATTGCAAAATATAACCGTCTTTTAGAGATAGAAAAAGAACTTGGAAAGAGTGCTCTTTATTATTGGAGTTAGTAATTAATTAAATCTTATATTAAATATACCTTAATTAATTTTTAAACTTACTTATTCATTACAAATATTTCCCAAAGATTTTTTAATCAAAAAATAAAATGTATAATGACTATATAACAATTTAAGCTTTGTTGTACATGATAAATAAATTAAATAAAAATAAGTCTAATTTATTAGTATCAGGAGTCAAAGAAGTTAACTCCACAAAGCATATGTCATGTAAAAAAGAAAACAAAGGCATTACTCTAGTAGAATTAATAATAACTATTTCCTTAATCGCTATATTAGCTTCAGTATCTATTCCTATATATTCTGATTATAAAACTCGAGCAAAAATTGGTGGAGAAATTACTAAGATAGGTGATGTAAAAATGCAAATCAATGAAGTAATTGCTCTAAGTGATTTAGATGAAGGTGATCAAATTAGGAATATATATATCTAATATGCCTCAGAATATTGGTGTGGCTACAAATGGTATTATTGTTATCAATCTTGGTAATTCAGCATATTTAGGTATACCAGCTTCAGATACGCCAATTATTAGCAATGCTCTAGCAGCTATTCACTTAGCTCCTTTTATTGTAAATACTACACTAGTTTGGAGTTGTGAGAATGCTGCCAACTCAACTTTAACGGCTGATCTACTACCAAATAGTTGCTTAGAAGAAACATTGGTTGATCTAAGTAGTACATGTATATCTACCATAAATGCTACTTGTAGTCCAAGTAGTAATGGTAACGGTGGCGGTAATGGCAATGGCAATAACTAATTAAACAAAGATCAAAAANNTTTTTGATCTTTGTTTAATTTAGCAGGATGATTATCATACTTACCATCGAAAGCTCCTACGTATTGTGGCTCGAAGCAAATAGCATCATACTGTTTTAATATATTACCATTTGAGAGAATATGCCCCCTACTAAAATTACATGTATAAATTTGCATAGCAGGATATGAGCTTGAAACTTTTAGTTTTCTGCCGCTACTATAATCTTCAAGAAGAATACTACCATCAACAATATAGCAATGATCGATGCCTCCTTTGTGGAAATATTTAGAATCTTGTTTTTCTAATTTATCACCAATTCTAGATTTTTTATTAAAATCCATTTCTTCAGGTAAAGATATTATTTCTTTTGGTATTAAATCATCATCTACATTAACAAACTTAGTAGCAGGTACTTCTAACTCATGGTCAACGATAGTAGTTTTATACTTACCTGATAAGTTATAGTGACAATGATTTGTTATATTTAAAATAGTATCTGCATCTGATATAGCATCAAATTTTATAACTAAAGAGTTATCTAGAAGCTCATATGTTACATTGATCGTTACATTTCCAGGGAAGCTATCAGTTGATGATTTTTGAATGCATGTAAATTTAACTTTAGTACTATTTATAACCTCAAAATTAAATTTCTGATGTGTTATACAATTAAATCCTCCATGAAGAGTATGTTTATCTTGATAGTTCTTTTCTAAATTATATGTTTTGTCATTTAAAATAACCTTAGCATCTTTAATTCTACCAGCAATTCTTCCAACAGTTGCACCAAAGTATGATGGATTATCAGAATATTCTTGGATGTTTTGATACTGTAATACTATATCTTCTAATTTTCCATTTTTATCTTTAGTTTTAAGTGAATAAATAACAGCCCCTAAATCTAAAAGTGTTACTTCAACATTATCATTTTTTAATGTTATTAAATTACATGCTTTATCTGCTATACAGATTTCTTTAATACTCATATTATCCTCTCCTTAGCAAAATCTAGTATTAATCTAGCTATTTCTGATTTAGTCTTATTAGAATATTCTTTATTTTTTTGTTCTGATAAGATCATCACCGAAGAGTCATCTTTACCAAAGACACTTGTTGAATTTGCAACAATCATATCTAGATTTTTCTTTATAAGCTTTTTCTTAGCGTACCCAATTATATTTTGCGATTCAGCTGCAAACCCTATCGCAAATATATTAGGATAATTTTTCTTACAATTTGCTAGAACGTCAGGATTCTTAATAAACTCTAGAGTTAGACTCTCATCCGTCTTTTTAATTTTATTATCAAATTTATTCTTTATTTTATAGTCAGCCACAGCTGCACAACCAATAAAAATATCATGATTTTTTGCTTGTTCTAGCATAGCTTGGTTCATATCATCTGCACTTTTAGTATTGATAATATCTAAATTATTATGAGTTATATCAAATGATATTGAGGTTTTAGCTTTTAATACTGTAACCTTTGCTCCTCTATTTAGTAGCTCTTCTACTAATGCAAGGCCCATTTTTCCAGAACTATAATTAGATAGATATCTAACTCCATCAATATCTTCTACTGTTGCTCCAACTGTTATTAAAACTTTTTTATCTTTGAAGTCTTGGGCTACTGATAATATTTCAAATAATTTCTCAGGTTCAGTCAATCGACCTCCTCCAATATCTCCACATGCTTGTAAGCCATTGTCTGGAGATAGTAAGTTAAAGCCTAAACTTTGCAACTTTTTAATATTTTCTTGTGTTAACTGATTTTGCCACATATTAACATTCATTGCTGGAGCAAAATATACTTTATTGGATTGATCATTAGCAAGTATACATTGACTTAATAAATCATCAGCTAAACCATTAGCTAACTTAGCTACAGTATTAGCAGAAGCAGGTATTATAAATATTTTATCAGCCCAACGTGAGAGATTAATATGTGCCATACTCTGCTCATAACTATACATATCAAGTGAACCATCAGTATAGGTATCACACCCAAGAGCTACTAATAATTCTGGTTTGATAAATTGTTGTGCTCCTTTAGTTACAATCGCTCTACACTCTACACCACTTTTAATAAAAAGACGGATTAAATTTATAGTTTTAAAGGCTGATACACTTCCTGTAATTCCAAATAGAATTTTATGTGACATAAATTTGCTCTCTATTTTTTTAAAATCTTTTTTCTTTTATAAAAAATAATTATTAATAAAACCATAACAGCTACAGCAACTGTTAATATATCTACATTTTGTCTAAATACTTGTTCACTAGTCAACCATGAAGCAAAAACAATTCCAAAAAAGATACTACTAGTTCTTCCTAATGCAAATATCATATTACAAGCTAATGAACGAACTTCTGTTGGAAATTCAGTAGCAGCATATTGAGCCCACATAATATTATATCCGCCTCCGATAAGACCAATAACAATCCCATAAAAGAATACTACATCACTTGATATATATTTATAACTAAAGATACTAACTAAGAATATGAATATATTTATTGCAAAAAATAAATTTGGTGATTTGAAGTATTGATTATAAAATCCACTAATAATACAGCTGATAATATTTCCGGCAAAAAAACCGAATAAGAAAATTTTGACTAAACTTGCAAAATCAACATCTGAAGCTATAAATCTTACTAAAGAAAACATTACAGTGATCACAAAGAAATAAGGTAATGTAATTAAAAAATTTAAAATTAAAGGCTTACTATAGTTCTTAAATAGAAAAACTATATTTCCAGCATTTTTAAATCTATCAGACTTATACATTTCAATAAAGTATGGAGATTCTTCGAGCATATTTCTAAAAGCATATATTGCTAAGCCAGCTAAACCACCAAATATAAACATTATTTGATAAGAAAAAACACTAAATAATGTTGCTACAATTCCACCAAGGACACCTAATATATATAAAAGACTCATTCCCCAAGCAGCTATTTTAGGGGGAAAAAACTCAATTATTAATACACTAGAAACAGCAAACTCACTAGCTAAAGCAAAGTACGCTAAAAATCGTAATAACATAAATATATGTAAATTAGTTACGAAAATACAACAGATTGTTGAAAAACTATAAAGTAAAATACTATATTTAATAACTGTTATACGACCTAATCTATCTGCCAAGATCCCAAAAGATATAGCTCCTACTAATATACCTATCATCTGGATATTATTAATTAAATAGTACATTTGTTGTATTTTTGTCAAATTATGCATATCAAACTGTTGTTTAAATATATCTACATATGCTGATCCAAATACAGATAAGTCATAAAAATCAATAAAATATCCTAAACATAGGATAAGAAGAATCCATTTTGTATTTTTCATTAATTTTCAAGAGATTTATATAATATTAAATGTATATTATAGATTGTAAGTTAGGATATAACTAGGCAAGATCTATTATTTTAATCTACAATAATATTTTTTTCATTAGCTGTTGATTTACAGAATGCCACATAGCGTTTATCAGTAGCAAACCAATAAAAAACAATACCAATAACTGCATTTAGTAGGTAGCTATTGATAGGTGATGTTATACATAAGAATAGTAAAAACGGAGCTGCTAAATAGAAAAGGTTTTTAACACCAACTCTTCTAAACTCTATAGCTCCATAGATTGTCATTAGAACTATTAATATAACACTCATATTAATATTAGTACGTATCTCAACGGTGTTTAAAAGCATGGCTAGTATAACAAATACAACCAAACCGTATAATCTAGTACGAGGTGCTAATGCCCCCATACTAACTGGAGCTGCCATATAGCCTATAATATGAAATCCTGTTACCACAAGCATTAAAGCTGTCCAGTTGTCTGAAAAAAGTAAAAATATCCCAGCTAATATAAAGTTTGCTATTAGTGATCTACGTGAAATATTTACAATAGGCGTTATTTTTGCAAAATATCTTGGCATTTGACCTTCAGATGACATTGCATATAGCATTCTAGATGAAGCACCTAGATAGCTATAACCAGTTGCAGATGGACTAATAACACTATCAATAATTAATAATATAGATATATATCCTAAGCCTAATAATGTAGCTAGTTGTAATAATGGCGATTCAAAATCTAAACCAGCCCAACCACCTTTACTAACTAAATAATCATGTGGTACTGCTTGCATAAAAGCATATTGTAAACAAAGATATAGTACTAAAACTAATGCTAAAGCAAAGACAATCGCTAAAGGTACGTTTCTACCTGGGTTTTTAACCTCACTTGCATATGCTACAACCGTCTGGAAACCATTGAATGTATAAATAAGACCACCAGCAACAATAGCTGTCAAAGCAGATGTGAAACCAAACTGACTATTTCCTGGAATATCTGCGGCAAACATGCTTACATGATCAGAACTATGCATTAATGAATAAGTAACAAATATTAAAACAATAATTGCAGGAACAGCCATTTTAAATATCGTAATAGCATTATTAACTCTTGATAAAAGCTTAACTCCGTAAAAATTAATAATTAAATATACAACTAAAACAAAAAGCGAGAAAGCTGTACCTGCTATAGTTAAAATATTATCATGCATCAACCAATCCATGGATTTAACACCAGCAAGATACTGTGTTGTTGCAAGAGCTTCTGAAGATATTACAACAACTATTCCAAACCAATTTGCAAAAGCAAAAGGCATTGCAAAGATATTATTATGCGATATAGCGCTTGATCTAGTAGTAGCTCCTCTAACAGGATACATAGATACTACCTTACCTAAACACAGAGCTATCATTAAAACTAAGATAGCTGCAAATATCCACGCTAAGAATGCCCAGTTACCAGCATTTTCAACTGTTAGTTGAGCACTAAAAAGCCAACCAGATCCGACCATCGAAGTAGTACCAATCAATATAGCACTAAACAATGACATCTTTTTAACAGATACATCACTCATTTTTTTCCCTTATAATTGATTAAAGAATTTATTAGAGAATATAATCTCTAAGTTATTAAAATCATCTCTAGTAAAATTAAAATTATTATCCTACTAGCAAAAAGTCATAAGATTTAAATTATCATTAAGGAAATGAGTTTGCAATATCTTTTTTATTCTTCTAAACTCATCAAAGAAGCATTACCACCTGAGGCTGTTGTATCTACACTAACTGTTTTTTCAACAACAAATCTACGTAAATATAATGGTGATGCCGTCTCTATAGCTAGACTTGTGCATTTACCATCTTTAGCTACACTTTCAGCGACAAAAGGTATAATAGCACCTCTTCTAAGAGCTAAAGCTTGATGAACTTGCTTAACACCAGGCACACTACCAGAGAATGTCACAAGAGCTACCTTACTATTAAATAATAGTGCTGAAGATATCTCTTCTTCATCAGATATTATTAGGTGCATAGCTTTTGAGCTAAGACCAGCTTTAAGCATTAATTCAACAATCTTATAAGCAGTTAGATTGCCTGTATATGCTGGTCTTGCAACTACAGTGTTACCTGCTAGTAATGCTGCTGTAGCTTGTCCAACAAATCTAATCAATAGATCACAACTAGAACAAATACTTACTGCTAATCCGCGCCCTTTTAGGCTTAACTCATCAATTTCACCTGTTGGCCCTGGTAAAAGCTCAGGATGTGCAAACTCTTTTCTTGCTTGTAAGCAATAATATGCTACTTGCTGAATAGTTTTATCTATTTGAATTTGAGCATCTTCAACAGAGACATTTGACTCTGTAACAAGACATGATGCTATTAAATTACGTTCTTTTTCTAATAATTCTAAGAATTTCTCGATAATTTCAGCTCTTTGCTCAGCATTTATAGAATTCCAAGTATCAGCTTCTTTATTTGCTATATATATAGCTTTCTCAACACTACTAACTGAAGCATAATAAGCTTTACCAATAATCTTTTCATTTGCGGATTTAAGATCTTTAGCATTACCTTTTTTAGCTTTTTCACCATTAATAATACTTGATACAGTATAGTTATCTTTTATTAGCTTATTAGTAGCTTTTTCATCATTAGCAATTTTTTCAGGATTATATATTTCTTCAACTGCTCCAACACCAGATAACTTTTCATTTGCTAAACGATGCATATAGAAAGGCCCACCAGCTTTAGGACCTGTACCCGACTTTCCTTGACCACCAAATGGTTGCACACCAACTACAGCACCAACGATATTTCTATTTACATAGACATTACCAGCTTTGATATTATTTTTAACATAATTCATGACTTCATTAATTCTACTATGTACACCAGCTGTTAAACCATAACCTGTAGCATTAATATCACTAATAAGAGTATCTAACTGGTTAGCTTTAAATCTTAATATATGTAAAATTGGCCCAAATTGCTCTCTGCCTAAATCTGATAATTTATCGATTTCAAATGCAGTAGGCATTACAAATGTACCATTTCTAGTATTTTGATTTGGTTGTGACTGATATACTAGCTTAAACTGATTTTTCTTTTGCTCTATATAGGCATTTAAATTATCAGCTGCTTCTTTATCAATAACAGGTCCCACATCTGTATCAATATATTTAGAATCACCTACTTTAAGCTCCTTCATCGCACCAACTATCATTTTGATATAGCTATCAGCGATATCTTCTTGTAAACATAATATACGTAGGGCCGAACAACGTTGACCTGCACTATCAAATGCTGAACGCATAACATCAGCTGTTACTTGCTCAGGAAGTGAAGATGAGTCAACAATCATTGCATTTTGGCCACCTGTTTCAGCAATAAATGGAACAATTTCGCTCGATTTATTTGCTAAAGTTTGGTTTATTATGCCAGCAACTTCTGTTGAGCCTGTAAATATGACACCTTTACAAACAGGACTTTTAACTAATGCAGTACCAACTGTAGCACCATCACCTGGAGTAAACTGTAATACATCTTTTGGTAGACCTGCCTTAAATAAAAGTTTAACAGCCTTATATGCAATAATAGATGTCTGTTCAGCAGGTTTTGCTACAACAGTATTACCCGCAGCAAGAACAGCCGTAACTTGACCTAAAAATATAGCTAATGGGAAATTCCATGGGCTAATACACACCATAGCACCACGACCACTAAACTCTATTTGTTTTAGGTTTTCTGATAATGCAGGTAGATCTATAGGACCATTAAACTCTTCACGTGCTTGAGCCGCATAATAACGACAGAAATCAACAGCTTCTCTAACTTCATCTATTGCATTAGCTAAAGTTTTTCCAGCTTCAATCATTGCAATAGCAATAAATTCATTAGTGTTTTTTTCTAAAAGATCGGCAAAACGTTCTAAAATTCCAGCTCTTTGTGAAGCAGGAGTATTATTCCAATCATTAAATGCACTTTGAGCATTTTTTAATGCTCTTTTAGCTATTTTAGTATCAGCATTTATTACACTACCGATAATTTCATTAGTGTTTGGATTAATTACATTTTCAAGACCTTCTTCTTTATTAAGCTTAACCCCTGATACTATTGGTTTTGCTTTGTATGTATTTTTAGAAGCATATTTTTCTATATCCCCATACATTGTCTCTAAAATAGCAAAATCATTAGTATTATACCCTTGAGAGTTTACTCTAGGGGCTACAATATCTTTCGGATAAGGAATATTTGGATGTTGATCGCAACCGTGATCAACTGCTTTTTTAACAGGATCTTCAATCAATTCTTCTATAGGTAAGTTCTCATCTACAATTCTATTTACAAAAGAACTATTAGCACCATTTTCAAGAAGTCTTCTAACTAAATAAGCTAATAGGTGTTTATGACCACCTACAGGGGCATAAATTCTACAAGGTATTTCTTCATAACCATCTTTACCAACTATATTATCGTATAGAGGATCTCCCATACCATGTAAACATTGGAATTCAAAATCCTTATTTCCTTGTGCTAGTTCCATTACAACAGCTACTGTTTGAGCATTATGTGTTGCAAACTGCGGATATATATATTGATGACTTTCAAAAAGTTGCTTAGCACATGCTTGATAAGATACATCAGTATGATACTTACGCGTAAATACAGGGTAGCCTTCTAAACCTTGCTCTTGAGAATGTTTAATCTCAGCATCCCAATAAGCACCTTTTACAAGACGTACCATAAATCTTCTATTTGTTTTTTTCGCAAGATTTGCTAGATATTCTAAAACATATGGAGCACGTTTTTGATATGCTTGAACAACTATACCAATACCATTAAACCCTTCTAATGAAGGCTCATGTGCTAACCTCTCAACAAGCTCCAATGATATCTGAAGTCTTTCAGTCTCTTCAGCATCGATATTCATACCTACATTATATTCTTTAGCTAGTTCAGTTAATTTTAACAATTTAGGATATAATTCATCATGAACTCTTTGGTGTTTCACTACTTCATAACGTGGATGTAATGCAGATAATTTTATTGAAATTCCAGGGTTTTTCTTAATCTCTTTATTTACTGCATATTTAGCTAATTCTTTAATAGCATGTAAATACTGCTCATAATAGTAATCTGCATCTGCCATTGTCATAGCAGCTTCACCAAGCATATCATAAGAGTAGCTATAACCCTTATCTACTTTGACTTGCGAAACCTTTAAAGCCTCTTCGATGGTTTCACCAAGGACATACTGTTTACCAACAATTTTCATTGCTTGCTTCATTGCTTGACGAATGACAGGCTCACTTGATTTCTTAAGGAAGTTCTGGAAAACCTTTCTATAAGATCCTCTACTATCTTTTAAGATTTTACCTGTTAACATCAAACTCCAAGTTGCAGCATTTACAAATAGATGTTTTTCCATACCAACATGCTCTTTCCATGCAGCACTTGTTAGCTTATCTTTAATAAGTAAATCTATAGTATATTTATCAGGAACCCTTAATAATGCTTCAGCTAAACACATTAGAACAATACCTTCTTCTGAAGATAGATCATACTCAATCATAAAAGCATCGATGCCAGATTTTTTAAGTCTATTTTTTCTGACTTGAGCAACTAGATTATAAGCTTTCTCGCGAACCTTTGCTTTTGATACGCTAGAAAGCTGTGCTTTTTCTACAAGATCTGTAACAGCTTTTTTTTCATCTATCAGCCAATATTGAGAAATATTCATTATTTCCTTAGAAATAGGATGCTCACCAGTATGGTTTAGTAAGTTGTTCATAAGACTTCCTCTTTTCTATTTTAAATTATTATCATTAAATCTTTTCTTTTCATCTACGATTTTCCGTATCAATTTTTGATATTTTTTAGGAGCTTCTACCCCTTTAAAAAGCCAATCAAATAAATCACTATCTTCACTTGTCAAAAATTCAACAAAAAGTTTTTTATTTTGTAGATCTTCTTTCATATAACAATTGTTTAAATATGGTGCTAATATGATATCAAGCTCAAGCATTCCCCTTCTTGCTGAATATTTTATCTTTTCAACAGAGCTAAATATAAGATTATCGTTGTTTATTAACATATTTAATTGACCATAAAAACAAGAATTACACTAGTTTATACCATACAAACGATACAACCAATACACTTAACGAAATTATTTAAAAAAATACACTTTAAATTGACCAAACAATTAGGTATTATTTGTTTAGTTTAATAATCAATTCAAATTAACTGTTAATTTTCTCTATAATAGTTTTATCAAAAAATTAATAAGGACTGTAATCTAATGGCTATTAGTCAAAATGCTATAAAAATACTTCAAGAAATAGATGAATTAGATCTATTTAGTAATATATCAGAAGAATGGTCAACATTATTAAATGAACCAAATGATGAAATAAAAATCAAAAAGCTTTACTCAGCTCTAGTTAAAGAAAGTATTCGTCGTGAAACTGCTGAAAGATTAGCTAAAGATGCAAAATCATATTGTGATTTACTTCAAGAGCAATCAAAACAAAGAATCTCAGATTTAAAAGAAAGTTTAGAAAGTCAGATTACTTTCTTAACTCAACAAATAAAAGACTTAAAAGATGAATCATCTAGAAACCTAGATTATTACAGAAATGAATTAAAGAAGGCTACGAGAAACTTAATCGATAGCAAAAGCTAAAAATCTCATAACTTCTTTATAAAATACATCTCAACTTTCGCATTAAAAAATAATTAACTACATTTACAAATGGAATTATTTTGATATATTAATTTTTAAATATACTAATATATAAACTTTTTAAGATTCTCTTGAGACTCTGCTAATAACTTCAAGTCTCCTATATTATTGATTAAAATAAATTTGAGCATTTTATTACTATTTTTCTTATCTAAAAGCATCGCATCAAGATATTCTTTCTTATCTACATCTTTAGGAAAATCTATAGATATATTAAAACTTGTAATAAAGTCTTTAAACTCTTCAGCTTGTTGAGAAGTTATCATACCTAGAAAACATGAGAAGTCGATAGCCTGAGCCATACCAACACCTACAGCTTCTCCATGCTTCAATCCAAGATATTTTTGACACTTTTCAATGGCATGACCAAAAGTATGACCGAAATTAAGTATAGCTCTAGCGCCTGTTACTTCTTTTTCATCTTCTGCAACTACTTGTGCTTTGATTTGGCAGCTTCTTTTTATCATTTCTATTAGAGTTTTCTGATCTTTCTCTAAGATCTTTTGTCTATTAGATTTTAACCAATTATAGAAGTCTTTAGATATAAAAGCATATTTTACAACCTCAGCCATACCAGCTGTAAATTCTCTAGTAGGTAAGGTTTTATAAAACTCGACAGATGTATATACAAGCTTAGGTTGGTAAAAAGCACCAATCATATTTTTACCAAGGACATGATTTATTGCAGTTTTACCACCAACTGAAGAATCAACTTGAGAAAGTAATGTCGTCGGTATTTGAATAAAATCAACACCACGTTGATAGATAGCAGCAGCAAAGCCTGTAATATCACCTATTACACCACCTCCAAGAGCTATTAACACTGAAGAAGAGCGTGTGAATTTATTCTCTAATAAAGTTGATAGTATTTTATCTAAACTTTGTTGAGACTTATATTGTTCTCCATCTTCTAAAATACAAGTATGGCTATATGCAACCTTTGCTACAAAATCCAAGATATCTTTTAAGTAAAGTTTTTCAACAGTTGTATTTGTTACAATAAGGACTTGTTTGTTAGTTATATATTTATTGATATAAGAATAGTCTAGAGATGAATCTATGACTATTTTATAACTTTCACTTGATGTGGGATTTACTTGTAGCTTATCTATCACAGGATTGTTTCTTCAACTAAAAATGTAGATATTTTATTTACTATATTTTTCACTGTTGCTCCATTTGTTTCAACGACAACATCAGCAATACTTCTATATAATGGTTCTCTTTCAGCCATTAACTCTTCTAATACTGGCTTTTTATCATCAACTCTTAGCAGTGGTCTTTTGGTATCTTTTGCTGTTCTTTCAAGTTGTTGCTCAATAGTTGCTTCCAAATAAACCACCTTACCTCTTGATGATAATAAAGATCTTGTATCTGGATCTAATATAGCACCACCACCAGTCGCTAAGACGATATTTTGTTTTTCAGTTAATATCTCAGCAATTACATCTCTTTCACGGTTTCTAAAGCCTTCTTCACCCTCTAAATCAAAAATCCAATTAATGTCTACTCCACATTTTTTTTCGATAGTTTCATCAGAATCTACAAATTCTAGTTTTAATTCTTTTGCTAGTTGTTTACCTATAGTAGATTTTCCAGCACCCACTGGACCTATTAAGAAAATATTTTTTGTTCTTATCATTTTTGACTCAAAATTATAAGTTGATTATACACTGTGATAGTTAGTTACTAATCACCCCTTTTATATAAAAATTATAGCTATATAAGATACAGAAATATCAATATTTTTGCAACTATTATATACTACTATTATCTTTGTATTTTTGTTTCTATAATTTTCGGAGTTATAAATATTAAAAGCTCATTATCTTTATCACTTATATTTGTATAACTAAATAAATAACCAAGATATGGAATATCTCCTAAAATAGGGATTTTCCTACGGGTTTCATTTTGTATCTTCTCATATATACCACCTATAACGACAGTCTGGCCATCTTTAGTCATTATTTTTGTAGTAATTTCTCTTTTATTAATCGCTGGAGGATTACCCTCACCAGTAGGTGTTGGGTTAACACTATTCTTAGTTATTAGTAAATCCATAACTATGTTACCATCAGGAGCAATTTGTGGAGTTACTTGTAACTCCAATACTGCCTCCTGAAAAGCAA
Source organism: Francisella sp. SYW-9 (assembly GCF_008711465.1). Taxonomy (GTDB): domain Bacteria; phylum Pseudomonadota; class Gammaproteobacteria; order Francisellales; family Francisellaceae; genus Francisella. Next base: position 108,359 of record NZ_VXKQ01000010.1, on the reverse strand, counting down.
TAGAAGCAGCACCTGATGCTGTAGATTGGTTATATGGAATATCTTCACCCTGCTTGATAAATGCTGTTTCATTATTTGCTACAACTAGGTGTGGCGAAGCTACTTGATTAAGAAGCGTTTCATCTTCTAATGCTTGAATTTCAACAGTTAGTTTAGCGCCACCAAAAATAGTATAACCAAGCTCAGCTGTAGCTCCTGCAAGGTTTGTTACAGGATTTCGCACAGGAGCTACACCACCACCTCCTCCTGCGGGTAAATTAAATGTATTAAAGGCTACATTAGTTCCATCAGTACCTTCAAAACCATAATTAAAGCCTAGTTCTAATTTATTTTCTCTAGATACCTCAACAATTCTAGATTCAATCAAGACCTGATCATTCGGAACATCTATCTCATTAAGAACCTCTTTTATACGTGGCATTTTTTCTTCAGTATCAGTAACAATAAGGGTATTTGTCCGTGCATCTGAGGTTATACTACCTCTTGGTGACATTATGCCACCATTTTGCTTAGCCATCGAAGTAATTACAGTTTGTGCTGCTTGAGCTGTAGTGTAGTTTAATGGTATAAACTCAGTTACTAAAGTTGCATTGTTTTCTAGAGAGCGTTTTGTTTGTAATTCTAATTGCTCTTGAGCAGCAATTTCAGCAGCTGTAGCAACATATAAAATACTATTCATTTTCTTAGTTGCCAAGCCTTTACTTACAAGAACAATATTCATTACTTCATTCCAAGGAACATTCTTTAAATCAATAGAAATATTCCCGCGGACACTACTACTTACAACAAGGTTTAAACCAGCAAATTCAGATAAAACTTGTAATACTGTTTGTACAGGAGCATCTTTAAATGAGATAGAGATAGGCTCATTAATATTAAATCCTTCAACGCGGCTATTACGTCTATCAATCTTAAATTTGAAAGCACCGCCTTCCTTTAAGTCACTTAAAGCAATCCTATCAAGAGAATGAATAACAAAAACTACACTATGATCTTCTTTATGAACTTTAATAGAGTCAACAATAGTATTAAATACCTTAGTATCAATATTACTCACCCATCTATCTGATATTGTAGTATCGTTAAAAGTTATAGTTAGAGTATAACCATCTTGAGATAATTTAGTTTTATAATCTGAAAAATTACTTACATTTTCTTCAAATAATACCTTAAATACAGCTCCTCCATTTAGACTACGATGAAACTCTAGATCTTTTATGTGTTTTTCATTATTAATATTCTTGTTCTGATCACGGCCAACTATTTTAGTTTGAGGTTGTGTAGTTTTTTGAGTAGGATTAACACTAGTAGTTGTTGGACTTTTTTTTGTGGTCTCAGCAAAAGATGATTCATAACCAAGAACACCACCTAATATTGTTAAAATTGTTAATAACTTCTTTTTTCTAAAAAACATCATTTTACCTTAATGTATAACTACTTGAGATTTTTCCCAAACTCTTTTACTTGTATTTTTTTTCCATTCACTTACGACAATGCCTTCTTTTGTGACATTATCAACTTGGCCATAGTTATTTCCTATTAGCTCACCTGGCTTTATATAAATAGGTTTCTTTTCTTGAGGATTCTCAACAACTCCCCATTTTTGATTATTCTGGTACACAGTTCCTTCAAATTTAAATGAATTAATAGGGTACTGTTGTAGATTTGTAGGCTTAGTTTGCATAATCTTTTGTAATGGAGGTGGAATAACTATAGGTTTTAGTTTTACGATTTTTTTCTTTTGTGTCTGAGTTTGTCTTTTTTTCTCAAATGGTAAGCTATGATTTATATCAAATAAATTTCTTATCTTTGAAAGCCTTTCAAAACTTAAAGTATCACCTTTATATTCTGGAATTTCTAATTTTTCTGAACTTTTTATAGTTCTCATTTTATTTTGTATAAATTGATCGATTTGCTTAACTCTAGAGTCATAACTAGCAAAACTTAGACTATATGTCCCAAGGAAAATAAAAAAAGTAACAAATAATAAAGAAAATCTAGCCATCTAATCTAAGCCCCCACTCCTTGACGTGAATAGGTCTGTAAATTTAGCTCTATAAGTAACTTAGTATCAGACTCTTTTTTTATATTTATATTTGTAATAACTGCAATGTCTTTCATATCAATTAAAGCAACAAATAATTTTATCATTTGAGAAAAGCTTCCGCTTAGTTTTGCTTTAAAATTAAGAGCATATAAGTCTAAATATTTATTTTTCTCAACACCAGCAGGAGATAGATCTATAACAGTCATTCCTGAACTGCTAATAGCTTCATTAAGAGTTGATAAGAATATAGGTACAGAATGCTTCTCTGGAATACTATATCTTTCTTCAGCATTATGATGTTCTAATATTTTAACTTCGTTTTTTAAAGCTACTAAGTCTTTTTGTTTTTTTATCAAACTTGGAATTCTTGCTTGCATAGACTTAATCTGAGATTGGGCTCTCTGTTCTTCTAAAAGAACGGGATTTACCAACGCTAGATAAAAACAAAATATAAAAATAGCAAGTACTATTACCATCACAGGAAGTTTGAACTTTAAAGGAGTATCTATAATTAATTTAGAATACTTATTAGATAAAAAAAACTTTTCTACTCTTTCCTTCATCTAACACTATCTCCCTTAAACGCATTATCTTCACCAAACTTGAACTCTAAAGAGAAACTTCTTTGACCATTTTTCTCTGATCCTAGACTTTTAAGCTCAACTTTATCAACCCTAAATTCTATCTCCAAATTTTTCATAAATACAGAAAGAAGTTTAAGATCTCTAACCTCTCCATTTAATATTAATGTATCTGAACTTGTAACATAATTCATATTTGTTATATAAAGCTGATCTGTAATAGCTCGAGAAATCTTTTCTACCCCAAGTAAGATATAGTACTGACTCGCCTTAATATTTGCCAAATCTGAAGACATATCCAATAGTTTATCTCTTTGCTTTTTAACATCACGATATTCAGAAGCTTGTTTATTTAATTTTGAAATTTGTGTTTGTAAATAATTTTTTACTTTTATATCTTCATCACTTGACCATGAAAAAACCACAGAAAGAGAAAACATTAAAGCAAACGCAATGAATCCCAAAAAAGCAAAGTCAGTTACTATATATATAAGTTGTTTTCTTCTCCAGCGCCCTCTTATAAAGTTTAAATTTCTCATTTACAGCGCCTCCCTCATAGCTATTGCTATAGGAATCACATAGCGATACGGTTGATCTATCATATCAAAACTATCATGTTGAATATTTACAAATGGATTTAATATTTCACATTGCTTTTGAGATAAATCCGTTATTGATTCAAAAATACTTTCAAAACCTTGTTTAAGACCGTATATATATACATGAGTGCTCTCAGTATCTTCAAATGAATCAAAATCATTATGAGGCATATCTAAAGACATGAAGTCTATAAATCTTAGCAAAAGTTGAATAGCCTCATCAGTATAGCTAGCATCTGAGATTTCTGTATTATAAATCTTTACAGTTTCATAACTTCTAAGCTCGCCACTAGCAGAAAAACTACATATTGATAATTTATCAGCATACAATCCTAGAAAAACACTATCACCTTTATTTTTAGATATTTCAGACAGAAAAAGCTCTTTTACAAAACTAACTATTGCTAATTTATCTAAAGTACATACAGACAATGCTTTTTTTGCTTTTGTTGCAATATCACGTAATTGATTTATTTTAGCTACATCTGAAATATAATATACAGTTAAGATACCTTTTTCACTAATATCATCATAATAGTCAAAAGCTACTTCCATATAGTTATCAGGGTATCTCTTTTTCAAGAAATGTTCAACAATATAAAATATAACACCTTGTTTTTCTATAATCTCTAAAGCTTTTTTATCGCATATAATTTCTTCTTTAATGACATCAATATCATTATAACTTGTGAATCCTAACTTTGTAGAGCGTCCTAATTTATTAACTGCTATAGTTTCAGCAATAGTACTGCCTACATAATCAGATGTTAACTGTCCTTCAAAATATGCTTCTGGCGGAAAGGTATCACTAAAATAGCTTACAAGTGAGTATCCATTAGAAGTTTTATCAAGCTTTACAGCAGATAATGATGAAGTATCAAACTCAATACCTAAAACTGTCTTTTGCGCTTTTATGCGTCTTTTTTCAAGTAGAAATGATATCATCTTTCTCTTTTACCCACTTAACTCAAAAATTAGCCACTCTTAATATAAAAATTAGCTACTATTAATCTAAAAATTAGTCTTCTATTTCTAGATATATACTTACATTTATTCTATAATTAAATGCATGTTATGTAAACTATTCTTTCAAGGTTAAGGCCAATAAAACTATGCGTATAATACTACTCGGAGCTCCTGGAGCAGGTAAGGGAACTCAAGCAAAAATAATTGAACAAAAATACAATATCGCTCATATTTCTACTGGTGATATGATTAGAGAAACTATTAAATCAGGCAGTGAAATTGGTAATGAGCTAAAAAAAGTTCTAGATGCTGGTCAATTAGTTTCAGATGAGTTTATTATAGAAATTGTTAAAGATAGAATATCTAAAGATGATTGTAAAAATGGTTTCCTACTTGATGGCGTACCTAGAACTATAGAGCAAGCTGAACAGTTAGATAAGCTAGGTATAAATATCGACTATATAGTTGAGGTTGATGTTGCTAATGAGCTTCTAATAGAAAGAATCACAGGTAGAAGAGTTCATCCAGCATCAGGTAGAACTTATCATATCAAATTTAATCCTCCTAAAGTTGCTGATAAAGATGATGTAACTGGAGAAGCTTTAATAACTCGTACTGACGATAATGAAGATACTGTCAGAGAGAGACTTTCTGTATATCATCAACAAACGGCTAAGCTAGTTGATTTTTATAGAAACTTCTCTTCAAATAATACAAAAACACCAAAATATATTAAAGTTAATGGCGATCAAGCTGTTGAAAAAGTATCTCAAGATATTTTCAGTAATATAGCTTAATAAGCTGAATTTCTACCTTCCAAGCATTCAATCAATAATTCTGTAAAAGAAATATATTTTACTTTTCCATGATAGGATAATCCTATTTGACAACTTCTATTAAAACTAACTCCAATATCACAGTCTTTTATTTGATTATTTAAGGAGCCTAAACTAACCTTATTTAACTCAGGAGTTGTAAAACCTTTATCTCCAGCAAATCCACAACAATATATTCTTTCAGGAATAACAACCTCATCACAGCATTTGTTCAAAGCTTTGATATATTTATCATCAATATTTTGCTTCCTAGTTGAACAGTCTATATGCAGAGCTATTTTTTTAAATTTTTTCTTTAAACTTAATTTGTCTAAATTAGTTAAAATCAAATTATTAATATTTAATATCTCAATATTTTGATCTTTAGCAAAGTTTGAACAAGAACTACTATCTGTTACAACATAATTATAACTTTCAAAATCAATACTACTTTGCAAAAGATTTTGTGATGCCTGCTGTTGTTCATGGTTTGCTTTTGAATGATACATTTGACCACAACATTGTTTGTCTAAACTATTAGGATATTCAATATCAAAACCTAGCTTTTCTAGAATTATTTGACTAGGATATTTTTGATAATCTTTATCTGTCGCAAAAATTCTATTTGGACATGATGGCAATAGTAAAACTTTTTCTTTATTAGATAGGCCTGAATTAGTGAATTTAGATTTTTGCGCTTGAGGCATGGTCTCTAAATATATTGGAATAGATTTGAACTTACTATGAAGATGTTGAGTCACTTTTTGCAAATTACTTCTACCTAAGATACTTCCAGCTAAATTACCTAGTTTGACCTTTTGTTTTGCAATTCTTATTTCTTTAGCATGATTAACTAAACCATCAGTTCTTTCTTTTTTATTAAGAATAAATGCTCCTGTATCAATATCTACAGGGCAGCGAGTTTTACAAAGACTTGTTGTTGCACAAGTCTCAACTCCATAATATTGATAATCTTTTAGCCATTGTTCTTTCTGCTTACCGTGCAATGTTTTTATTTTTCTTGCCACAGTATTTCTTTGTCTAGGGGTTAGACTTAAATTGCGTGATGGGCACACAGGTTCACAAAAGCCACATTCCATACATTTATCAATCTGATTATCTACATTATTTAATTCTTTAAGATTTTTTTTATGTAAATTCTTATCTTTTGTTAATTTAACATCTGGATTAAGAATGTTTTTTGGATCAAATAAACTTTTTATTTGCCACATAATATCCCAGCATTTTTCACCCCATTCAACTATTGCAAATGGTGAAATATTTCTACCACTACCATGCTCTGCTTTTAGAGAGCCATTATATTTTTTGGCAACTAATGATGTTAGCTCATGCATAAACTTATCGTATTCTATAACTTCATTTTCATTATTAAAATTAGGAGTAAGGACAAAATGAATATTACCAGCTAAAACATGACCAAAAATAGCTGCGTTAGAGTAGTTATATTTTATAAACATTTTTTTTACATCTTTAATAAGATTTGCAAGATCTAAAATATTTACCGCTATATCTTCGATTAAAACACTAGTCCCATCTGGTCTTTGCCCTGCTACTGTAGGTAATACACCATTTCTAGTTTTCCATAGAGTTTGTATCTCATTCTCATCTTTTCTAAACCCTACCTGATGGATAATATTTGTCTGTTTTATATAGCTCTCTACTTTAGTTAATTTTAACTCTAATGCTTGGGGGTCTTTTTCAGCAAGCTCTACCATAATAGCTGCTATATTCTCATCTTCTAAAGGTATTAAAAATGGTTGTAAATCCGCAACATCTGAAACTGACTTTAATGATAAATAGTCTAAAAGCTCAACTGATGAGGGATTAAGTGAAGCTATCTTTGTCGTTAGATCTATAAGATCATCAAGTTGTCCATAAATAAGGTTTAAAGCTTTTTGTTTATATTCTGGAACTGTATTTAATGTGACACTACTGACAAAACCTAGAGTTCCTTCTGAACCTATTATTAGCCTTTCAATAATTTTTATAGGATCTTCAAAATCTAAAAATGCATTTAAACTATAACCACTAGTATTCTTAATAGAGAATTTTTTTGTTATAAATTCAACTAATTCTAGGCTATTTATAATTTGTTGGCGAGTATCTAAAATTTTGTTTATAAATTCACTTTTATTATTTCTAAAGTTAGCAATACTAGCCTGATCTGAAGTGTCAAGGACCTCCCCATCAGCAAAAACGACTCGCATATAATCTAATGTAGCATATGAGTTTTTAGCAGTACCACAACACATGCCACTTGAATTATTTGCTATAATACCACCAATTTTAGCTGTATTAATCGATCCTGGATCTGGACCGATTTTTCTATCATAGATCTTAAGATACTTATTTGCTTCAGCTCCAATGATACTTGGTTGTAGTTTGATTTTTTTACCGTCGTCTAAAATTTTATAATCCAGCCATGAGTCTGTGGCTAAAACAACTAACACCTCTTCTGTTACTGCTTGACCAGAAAGACTTGTGCCAGCTGTTCTAAAAGTAAGCTTAATATCATACTGACTAGCTAAGTTTATAAGCTTAATAACCTCTTGCTCATTTGAAACAATTAGAACAAGTTTTGGGACCATTCGATAAAGACTAGCATCAGTAGAGTAGGCATATCTTAGAAGTTCATTTTCAACTATTTGATCATTATTTAAGAAATCACTGACTTTAGATTTAAATTCTTGTAGCATTATAATATCTGATGAAAAATCTTAATCTAGAGTATACACAATACCTCAATAAAGATTAATTATTTTGTGTGAATAAAAGATACCTTGCTAAATCTCTAATATTATTTTGATTATCGAAATTTGACTTATGTAGCCATAGTTTTAGCTTATTATTTGAACCTTGTTGAGTAATATATAGATATATCCAGCCATTTATTACTATATATTTTTTAACTAACCAAAAATCGCTTAATTCACCATCAACAACAACTTTTAGACAATTATCATCAACTTCTGGTAAAACTATAGCATTTATAGATTGTTGATTATTTCTAAACTCAAAGTATATTGATGCTAAAATCAGCAAAAACCCCAAATATTTGATATTACTTTCATTAAAATAAACTATAACAATACCACTAGTCAAAAATATCAGACAGCCATAAAGTATAGTACGATATTTACGTGATTTATTAACAGCAAGTTTTTGCATATTTCTTACATTAGATCATAACCAAGAGACTTAAGTGCTCTATCATCATCAGACCAGCCACTTTTAACTTTTACATGAGTTTTAAGATTTACTTTCATATCGACTAAACGTTCAATATCTATACGTGAATCTGTACCAATCTTTTTAAGTTTAATTCCTTTAGCTCCGATAACTATACCTTTTTGACTATCTCTCTCAACCAAAATACTTGCGTATATATCAACTATGCTTTTCTCTTGATCAACTTTATAACTATCAATTTCAACAGCTATTTGATACGGTACTTCATTACCTATAGTACGCATAATCTTTTCACGAATAATCTCTGAAACCAAGAACTTAATACTTCTATCTGTAACTTGGTCATCTTCATAAAAGAAATATTCTGATTCAGGTAACAACTTTTCAATTCTTGATTCTAGTTCATTAACGTTATGTCCCTGTTTAGCTGAAACATAAATCACATCATAAAAGCTTAATTTCTCTTTGATTGACTCAATAAACATTGATGCTTCAAGAGATTTTTTCTTATCAACCTTATTAACCACTAGAAATATAGGTATTTCTGAATATTTCAATTTCTCAACAATATTATCTTCAAGCTCAGTCCACTTACCCATCTCAACTACAAATAAAATCACATCAACATCTTTTACCATTGTTGTTGCTGCTTTATTCATAAATTTATTAATAGCTTTGGGTTCTTTAGTATGAATACCCGGCGTATCTACATATATAAACTGAGTATCTCCAAGAGTCTTCACACCTGTAATCTGATGTCTTGTAGTTTGAGGCTTTCGCGAAGTAATACTAACCTTATATTTAAGGATATTGTTTAATAAAGTAGATTTACCAACATTAGGTCTACCAATTATTGAGATATAACCACATTTTTTCATATAAAAACTCTACAGAGCAATAATAAATATGATTTTAACAGCAATTACTCAACGTGTCGAAACTATTTACAAAAATTGAATCAAGATAAAGAATTATTATTTAGAATTAAAATTATTTAGAAACATGTCTAGCTACAAATTTAGCTAGCCTATCCATAGCTTTTTCTAATTCAGACATTTCATTTGCACAGCTAATTCTAGCAAAACCTGCTAAACCAAAAGCAACTCCTGGCATCATTGCTACATATTCTTCTTTTAATAATGCACTACAAAGCTCAGCATCATCTTTAAAATTAGTATGTTCAATTAACTTACGTAAATCAGGGAACAAATAAAAAGTACCATCAGCACTTTTAACATCTATATGAGGCATATTTTTTAGACACTTTGTAACAAACTGCTCTTTTTCTTGATATGACTCAGCAAAATAAAGTAGATCTTTAGCTGGCATATTTAATGCTGTTATGGCAGCATATTGAGATATAGAACAAGCACAAGTAGCAGATTGTGATTGGAATTTTTTCATAGCATCATTTAAAAACTTAGGAGCAATTGTAAAACCAACTCTCCAACCAGTCATTGCAAAGTTCTTTGATACTCCACTAGCAATCACATATCTATCTGCTAAATCTGGAGCAACTTCTGTAATTAGTGTAATTCTATCTTTAAAAAATAATTGATCATATATATCATCACCAATAATCCAAATATTTGGATATTTTCTTAGAAGATTAGCAAGTTCTTCAATACATTTTTTTGAATAAATTAGACCCGTTGGATTATTTGGCGAATTAATTATTACAGCCTTAGTTTTCTCTGTAATATGCTTTTCAAGATCAGCCACATCTATTTCAAAGTTATTTTCAAATTTAGTCTCAACAGCTACAGGTTTGGCACCTGTTAAAGCAATCATATCAGGATAAGATACCCAATATGGCGCAAAAAAGATAGCCTCATCTCCCTCTTCTAATATACAGTTAAAAATATTATGTAAACTATGTTTAGCCCCAGATGTTATACATACTTGGTCAGCTGCAAAGTCAACTTCATATTCTCTTTTATAACGAGCTACTACTGCTTCTCTTAATTCTTTCAAACCATCAACGTTAGTATATTTTGTAATATTTTTATTAATAGCTTCAATACCTGCTTGTTTAACAACATCTGGCGTATTAAAACCAGGCTCTCCAATAGCAAGAGATACAACATCATTGCCATCATCTTTAATTTGCTTTGCTAACGCTGCCATTGCATTAGTTGGTGAAACAGAAACATTCTGAATCTTAGTATTTAGCGATGCCATTTTTATTCCTTATAACTTTTCTACTTTAAATTTATTTTCTTTAATTTCAATACATGTGTAATTATCTATATAAGTATATAAATCAGAATCTACTAAAGGCTCTGATAGTACTACAAAACCATCCTTTTTCTTGCTTTTTTTCTTTATAACAAGAGTATCTATGATGTCATTATAGCTTATATAGTATAACGATGGCTTATCTCCAATGGTAGAGATTTTTAGCGAACAAGAAGTTTCTCCATTTGAATATGCAATACTTGCTTTTATTTTTTCTTCTAAACCATTCTTTGCTTGAATTTTCTGAATTTGGTCTATAGATTTAACTATAGCTTTTTTAGGATTATTTTCTAACTCATTTGATAATGCTAGCAAAAATAATGCTTCTGAATCTGTCGAACCAAATCTAGATTTAAAATACTGTGGTTTAATCAACTGCTCAATTTCTTGGCGAATATCGTCAAAATTTCCTATTGAACCATTATGCAAAAACATATGTCTACCAAATCTAAAAGGATGACAATTTAGACGTGAAGTAGGTGCGATAGTGCTAGCTCTAACATGAGCCATAAAGTTTTTACTTTTTATATGTTTTGCTAAGGATATTAAATTTTCATTATTCCAAGCTGGTAATGGATCTCTGTATATACCAGGTTCTTTATGTAAGTTTGTATACCAACCAATTCCAAAGCCATCACCATTAACTGGAACTGCTCCTTGGGAGGAATGTATACTTTGATGCATTAAAGAATTTTCTGGATCTACTAAAAGATCACTCATTTTTATTTTATCACCGTGATACATAATCCATCTACACATAACTACTCCTTAGTTTTCCAATGAGATGTTCCTCTAAGATATACAGGAAACACTTCTTGTGTTAGAGTTTGTTGAGCTTTTTGCTTAGTGTATAAGCTAGAAACATATTCAATAACATTACCAACATCTAGTTGAAAATCATCATTTTGAATATCTAATTCAGAAATACTATCACCAATAAGATCATATTCTAGGTAAAGATCTTTCGAGTGCTCTTCTACTTTATAAACACTTTCAGAGATTATTTCATTATTAGCTGTATTATATAACCCTAAGTAAAAATCTCCCATTCTAGCATCTAGAATAACTGCTACATTTTCTGAATTAGTTTTTGTGCTTTTTGCAATAGCAAACATACTTGAAAAACCAACAATAGGAATATCTAGACCAACTGCAAAACCTTGACATACAGCTGCTGCTAGCCTAACCCCAACAAAGCTACCTGGACCAATACCATAAGCAATAAAATCTAATGCTTTTTTATCAATATTGGCTTTTCCAAAAACACCTTTAATCATTTCTAAAAGATATTTATTATGTTGGCGAGGTATTTCTCTTGTGTCGTCGAAAACTTCACCATCTACTGATAAAGCAACTGAACAATATCTACTTGATGTATCTAATACTAAAAAATTCATCTCTTAACCAATAACTTGTTTAACTTGATAGTTTTTATCCAAAACAACGAATTCTGCATCAAAGCCTACTTTAATTTGACCTTTCTTCAAACCTAAAGATTTTGCCTGATTTGTACTAGTCATTTTAACAGCATTATGTAAGCTACAATTTGCAAACCTAATAATATTCTCTAAAGCTTTATTCATTGTTAAAACACTACCTGCAAGCACGCCATTCTCTAGTCTCGCTTGCCCATCTTTCACTATTACTTTCTGTCCACCAAGTTCAAAAACACCCTCTCCAGCATTTTGAGCTGACATAGCATCTGTAATAAGAGCAATATTATCTGAACCTTTTATATCATAAGTAAATTTAACCATATCAGGATGTAAGTGTATACCATCAACAATCAATTCAGCTAAAACTTTCTTCGACATTAATAAAGCTGCAGCTGCTCCTGGGTTACGATGTTCAATTGGACTCATAGCATTAAATAAGTGAGTAGCATGACTACATCCTCGATCTATTGCCTGGAGAGCTTGTGCCATTGTACAATTAGTGTGTCCTATTGAGCTTACTATATTTTGATGATTGCAAAACTCTATTATCTTATCAGCATTTTTTATTTCTGGAGCTATAGTTATTTTTTTTATTAGACTATCACAAGTATTATGCCAATTTGCTAACTTATCAATATCGGCATCTTGAAGATAATTTGGATTTTGAGCACCTATCTTTCCCGAAGATATAAAAGGTCCTTCCAAATGAACACCAACTATTTTAGCACTCTCACTATAAGATTGAGAATTATATAATTTAATAGCACTCATAGATCTAAGGATTTGCTCATTTGGGGCTGTCATAGTTGTTGCTAGATAACTTGTGACCCCTTGTTTATAGATTGATTTTGAAATCACTTCAAGAGCATCAATATCGCCATCCATAACATCAGCACCTTTTGAACCATGAATATGAATATCAATAAATCCAGGTATAACATAGTCATTCGAATCTAAGCTAATTATAGGAAGATTAAAATCCTTTGCTTTTGCTTGATCAACTATAGCTTTGATAAGGTTATTTTCAACTACTATATCTTTATTTTCAAAACCTGTTTCAGTATAAATTTTTGCATCTTTTAAAATATAGCTTTGCATATAAAAGCCCTAATAGGTAAAATCTTGCTTTATATTAACTAAATTTATTATTTTTATCTACAATGTTACATTGGTTTCCTGGGCATATGCACAAAGCTACTAAAGAGTTTCGCAAGAAAATGCCTTCTATTGATATTGCTATTGAGATAGTTGACGCTCGTATTCCTGATTCTAGCAGTAATCATGTTTTAGAAGAAATTGTTGGTGATAAGCCTATTATAAAGATACTTTCAAAGAATGATCTTGCAGATCCGAAAACCACTAAAGAGTGGCTTAACTACTACCATGGAAATGCTATTGCAGTAAATACTCTACAAGATAAAAATATTGTCAAAAGAATTATAGATCTTGCACAAAAGAAATGTCCTAATAGAGGTACTGTACTAAAACCAATTAGAGCTATTATTTTTGGACTACCTAATGTTGGTAAATCCACTATGATAAATAAGCTAGTGGGTAGAAAAGTTGCAAAAACAGGTAATGAACCAGCTGTAACAAAACTTCAGCAGCGTATTGATATTAATAAAAGTTTTATGATCTTTGACACTCCTGGTATTATGTTTCCTAGCCCTAAAAGTGAAACTAGTGGCTTTAGAATAGCAAGTATTGGTTCCATCAGAGATACTGCGATGGACTATGAAGCTACAGCCTGTTACTTATTAAACTTTCTTAAAGAAAAAAATACCCAAAGTTTCTTAGCTCGTTATAGTTTTATAAATGAAAAAGAATTTCTTGAAAAACATCCCCAAGAGATAATTAAAGATATCTCTGGAATAAAAACAAATTTCAATATCAAACAAGCAGCTAAAAATATCGTTCATGATTTTAGAGCTGGACATTTTGGCAAGATTTCTTTAGAAGATCCCAAGACTATACAAGCTGAAAAAGAGCAAATATTAATGGATGAAACTAACGAAAACACTCTATCTTAGAAAGAGTTTATATTTATACTAAATTTTAATTTAATCATTATAGTTTTATATATAGAAAGTATCTAATTGTCTTAAATATAAGATAAAGCTATTATATAATTTAAGTAATATATTTTATTAGAAGCTGTAATAGATGTCTGAACAAGATAATTCAAATAAAACTACTAAAGAAAGAAGTACGCTGTTAGCACCAGGAAAGAAAAGTGATAAAAAAAACAAGCTTCTAATATCTAAAGATAAAAGTAAAGCTTCTAATAAAAAGAAGAAACTTCTAATACCTGAAGATGAAAATGATAATAAAATTTCCAATAAAAATGATGAACTTTTAGTATTTGAGAATCAATATGGTAATGAAGTTTTTGATGGAGATAACGAAACTCTAATAGTTGAAGACCAAAATGATCATGAAACCCCTGATGAAAATAACGAAACTCTAACAGCTGAAGACCAAAACGATCATGAAACCCCTGATGAAAATAACGAAACTCTAATAGTTGAAGACCAGACTGATGACGAAATTTCTAGTGAAGATAACGAACCTCCTAGTAAAAAAAGTGAATTACTATCAGCATTAGAAGGACAGAATAATAACGAAGATTCAAAAAAAGAAGCTGTACCATTAGTATCAAAAAAGAAAAAAATTATTAGAATTTTAATTGGAATAGCTATAGTTGGTGTTTGTATTGTCGGAGTTAATAAGTATATTGACTATAGACATGAAGTATTTTTACAAGAATATGCTAAAGCTATTACTAATATTAAAAATAAGAATGTGAAAGGCTACGAAGCTGCTTTTGAAATATTGCAAGACTTAGCAGATGATGATGAAGCTACATCTTCAGATTACTATTATCTTGGATATTTATACCAATATGGATTAGGAACTCAGAAAAATTATTCCAATGCCTATAAATATTATAAAAAAGCTAACTCTGCACAAGCGTTTTATCAAATGGCTATCTTGTATAAGTATGGTCAAGGTGTAAATAAAAATAATAAAAAAGCTATAGAATATTACAAAAAATCGTATAAATCAGGTAACAAAAAAGCAATCATTGGACTAGCAAAGTTTCTCGAGTCTAATCCTAAGTTTATATCAACATCTGATCCAGAGCTTTTATACCAAATCTATTTAACATATCAATCAAATAAGATAAAAGAAAATAAGCCTGGAGAAAAAAACAAATATCTTTCAATAGCCGTATCGAAAAGTTATGAGCCTGCAATCATTAAGCAAGCAGAACTTTTTACAAAAAATAAAGACTATCATAGAGCATCAATTCTATGGCAGAAGTTACTTTACAGCTCTAATACTAAAACAGCTGATCGCGCTGAAAAAGAAATGGCAAAAATAGAAGCTTTGATTAAAGAACAACGTGAAAAAGAGCTAGAGGAGAAAACTTCTAAAAAAGAGATCGTAGCAAAAAAAGCTCAGCCTAAATCTAAAGATAAAAAAGAAATACAAGAGTTGATAAAAACCAATAGGGAAATTGGCTTAACTATCCCTAAGCAAAAACTTAAAAATCTAAATGGGCTAGTATATATTAATCTATTTAATACTGATAAAGAAAAGCTACAGAAATTTTATAAAAGTCTTTCAGGCATAGAAATTGAAAATGGTTGGATAATTAACTCAAAAAATAGTGACTCTAGCTATATTAATAACCTAATAAACCTTTCTAAGTTTAAACACAACAAATCATCATTAAGATTTGACTTTGGTAACAATAACAGTACCAATAAATATGAAGGCTTAGTATATTATTTTTATAACAATAAAAATGAGCTTATTCAAAATACAATTAACAATATAATTCAGAATAAACCTAAAGAATCTTCTTTAACACCTAATCTAAACAATAATAATTTATCTATCAATAAGTCATTAAATAAAAGTGTTAATAAATCAGAAACACCGCAAGAGCAAGAAAATATCCTAGATCAACTGCAGGAAAAACTAGCTGCAAATCCTCAAAAACAGACTGAGCAGCAAGATCAAAGCAAACAAGATAAAAATCAAATACAACTGACATATAAAGAAAAAATCCAAAGAATGCAAGTATTTGCCCAAAAAGGAGATTATAAGGAATTATATAAGCTTGAACATGCCGCTAGCGATGGTGATGTTTATGCTATTTACTATACTGGGGTCTATTACTATAATCTTAAAGACTATGAAAAGGCTATGGATTATTTTGAAGAAGCTTCGAGTAAAAACTACGGTCCTGCTGATTATATGCTTGCTAATATGTATTATGATGAAAAAGAAAATGGTATACCTTATAATAAAGAAAAAGCTAAAATGTACTATAAAAAGGCTGCGAATTTAGGTGTTAAAAATGCTGAGCATATATTAATGCTTATGGATTAATATATATTTTTTTACTTACTCATAAACTCCTTCTTTCCAATGCTTTCGGCATACTGAAACATATTTAGTATCTGTTTCTTTTAATGAATCATCATCGACAACAATAGGATCACCCTCTTTTACTGCTTGGCCATTTTGCACCATCATATTAAAGCTGGCTTTCTTGCCACAATGACAAATCGTTTTGACCTCTTCTAAAGTATCAGCTATTGCTAATAATAAAGCCGCAGTTTCAAAAGGTTGACCTAAATAATTAGTCCGTAAACCGTAACAAATTACTGGTATATTTAGATCATCAACAATTTCTGCAAGTTGCCATACTTGGTCTGGTTTGAAAAAATGGATCTCATCAATTAATACACAATCTACAGACTCTTGTTGATTATATTTTTGTACAAAACTATAGATATTATCTTGATCTGTTAAAGAGTAGGCATCTTGGTCAATACCAATACGAGATTTAACTTTATTTAGCCCTGCTCTTTTATCTACTGCAGAAGTTAAAATTAGTGCATTTCTTCCTCGATCTTCATAATTATATGCAACCTTCAAAAGATCTAAGGTTTTACCTGCATCCATTGATGAATATCTAAAATATAATTTTGCCACAACTACTTCCTTATTTATTACCAGCTGCCATACATTGGATTTGGCATAATAAAGTATTTAGATCCAAACTCCTTGAATGCTTTTGGATCAGCTTTTTGCATAGTTTCTTGCTTCATATTAGGAAAATCTTGAATATTATCACCGAAGTAAGCTATAACTTTATGAGCTGGTAGCTTATTTGTTAGAATTATATTTTTATTATATTCCCCGCTTTGTACAGCTTTAAATCTTGGGTTTTTATTAAATTGCTCCTTACCATCATCTTTATTTGAGAAAAGAACTTGATCAAAGTAAATATGTTGCTGTTTTAAATTTTTAATAGTAGCATCAAATTCTTTTTTATCATTACCACCTCTATTAGTTACAAAACTAACATAGCCGCCTAGTTTATGTATTAGATTAGTAAACTTTACAGCTCCTGGTATAGCAATAGCATCTGCTTTATTGTACATACTTTCTTTAAATTTATAATCTTTATAATTCTTATACTCATTTGCAGAGCTATCTAATGCAGTTTCATCAATATCTAAGATAACTCCCCAGGAGTTCTTTTTAAGCTTATCTTTTTTTACTTTATCCTCTATTTTTTGACTTGCAATATTGTAAGCTTGATAATCTAAAGCCTTCCTCTCAGCTGAAACATGATACCACTTAACTCCATCAACATTAGGATTGCATCCTACAGCAAATACAGAACTTGAAGCCCCTACAACCAAAAATAATGCTAAATTTACTTTTTTTAATATCATAATTTCTCCTAAACCTAAATTTTTCTAATTATATTAATACCGTGACGAATAGGCAAAACTAACGTCTCTAGATCATCTCTTTGACTTACATACTTATTAAATTCATCAAGAGCCTTCGCTCGTTTATCTTGTGGGTCTAAAACTTCTGCTCTCCATAAAATATCATCTACTATAATAATGCCGTTATCAGACATTTTATTTATTAGAATATCAAAATAGCTTTGTGTTTGTTTTTTATCAGCATCAATAAATGCTATATCAATATTATTAGGCAAACTTGGCAATATATCTAGCGCATTTCCCTCAAAATATTTTATGTTTGGATATTTCGAAATAAATCTTTTGGCTACATTTTCACCAGATTGGTTAGGTCTATCAATAGTATATACATTAATATCTATCGAAATCTCAGCCATTGCTATAGCTGACATTCCTGTAAATGTACCAACATCAACACACACTTTAGCCTTTTTAGCAAATACAAAAAACTGAAGTAATTTAGTCACTATTTTTTCAGATAGCATTTGAGCACCATGAACTTGTTCTTTTGTTTGAGAGCTTAGCTTACTGAGATCTATTGATAAATCACTAGTATGATCGAGACAATATTGCCAAATATCATCCTGTGTAAATTGATTTTGCTTCATCTTGAAGATACTTTTTATAAAAAACTTTTAGTATTTTGCATTAATGCTAATAATTAGTCTAGCCTCAAAAAGTGCTTTTATTTTATTTTTATGGTAGAATTTGTGCGCATTTTACTATAAATAACTATCTTGTATTTAAAACGAGAAATAAACTAAAATTAAAGGTTTTAATAAATGAAAGAACAAAAAAAGGTTTTTATAAAAACTTTAGGCTGTCAAATGAATGAGTATGACTCGGCTAGAATGCATGAGGTTCTAGATGAAAACTTTCATACTGTAAAGACAGATGATTATAAAGATGCTGATATCATTCTAATCAATACATGTTCTATTAGAGAAAAAGCTCAAGAGAAAGTATTTCATGAGTTAGGAAGATGGAAAAATCTTAAGAAAACTAAAGAAGACCTTGTGATAGGTGTTGGTGGCTGTGTTGCATCTCAAGAAGGTGAAAATATCATTAAAAGAGCACCTTTTGTTGATTTAGTTTTTGGTCCACAGACTATTCATAGACTTCCAGAAATGATTAAACAAAAGAAACAAACTCAAAAATCTCAAGTTGACATATCATTTCCAGAAGTTGAGAAGTTTGACTATTTACCTGAGCCGAAAGCTGAAGGTGCTAAAGCATTTGTTTCTATTATGGAAGGATGTGATAAATATTGTTCTTATTGTGTAGTTCCTTACACTAGAGGTCCTGAAGTAAATAGACCATTTGAAGATGTACTTGCTGAATGTGCCATATTAGCAGAGCAAGGCGTTAAAGAAATTACTCTACTAGGACAAAACGTAAATCATTACTTAGGCCCAATGGAAAATGGACAAATAGCTGATTTAGCTTTATTGATACATTTTATTGCAGAAATTGATGGTGTTGAAAGAATTAGATTTACAACCTCTCATCCTGTTGAGTTTTCACAAAATCTAATTGACGCTTATGGTAGTGTTCCAGAGTTGGCAAATCATCTACACCTACCTGTACAGCATGGCTCTGATAGAATTCTTATAAATATGAAAAGAAATCATACTATCCTAGAGTTTAAACAAAAAATTAGAAAGCTAAGAGCTATCCGTCCAGATATTACAATATCTTCTGACTTTATTGTTGGCTTCCCTGGTGAGACAGAAGAAGACTTCCAAAAGCTTCTTGATCTAGTAAAAGACGTTAATTTTGACCAATCATTTAGCTTTATCTATAGCAAACGTCCAGGTACTCCAGCTTCTGATCTACCTGATGATACTCCTATGGAGGTAAAAAAAGATAGACTAAAAAGACTACAAGACTTACTAAATAGTAATTCTCAGATCATTTCTAGACAAATGGTTGGGACAAAACAACGCATTCTTGTTGAAGGCACATCTAAGAAAGACGAAA
This sequence comes from Francisella sp. SYW-9, assembly GCF_008711465.1. GTDB lineage: Bacteria > Pseudomonadota > Gammaproteobacteria > Francisellales > Francisellaceae > Francisella. Next base: position 88,689 of record NZ_VXKQ01000010.1, on the reverse strand, counting down.
ATGTTTTAGCTGGTAGAACTGAAAATAATAGAATTGTTAACTTTAACGGCGATAAATCTTTGATTGGTCAGTTTACTACGGTTACAATAACAGAAAGCCTACCAAATTCTCTAAGAGGAGAGCTTGTTTAATATATGAATAAAACTCAATTTGTTTTAGAACCGTACAGTTATGATGCTATGATGCAGCTGTGTGGCAATCTTGATGAAAATATCCGTGCTATCGAAAATTATTTTAGTGTTGAAATTAAACATCGTGCTGATGAGTTTGAAATATCAAGTGATTCAAGTGCAAATAATACTCAAGCAAAGAGATTTATCAAATCATGTTATGCTGAGATTTTAGCTGGCAATACAGAATTAGATTTAGAGCAAATTACAACAATTCTAAATGCTACAGCAAAAGAAAAAACTCCTCAAGCAAAATCTAAAAAGCAGCTTGAAGAAGCTGAAGTACAGCTTAGAAGCAAAAAGCTAAAAGCTCGTACTCACAATCAAGCTGTATATCTTGATAATATCAAAAATAACTTTGTAACTTTTGGTGTTGGACCAGCTGGTACTGGTAAAACATATATGGCTATAGCTTGTGCAGTATCTGCATATGAAAAAGGCGAAGTTAGAAGAATTGTACTTGTGCGCCCTGCTGTTGAGGCTGGTGAAAAGCTTGGATTTTTACCTGGAGATCTTACACAAAAGATCGATCCATATTTACGCCCGATGTATGATGCTCTTTTTGACTTTATGGGTGTTGAGAAAGTTACCAAATTAATCGAGAAACAAGCCATAGAAATTGCCCCATTAGCATATATGCGTGGTAGAACAATTAATGACTCTTTCATTGTGCTTGATGAAAGCCAAAACACTACAAAAGAGCAAATGAAGATGTTTTTAACTAGAATTGGTTTTAATACTACAGCAGTTATAACTGGTGATATTACCCAGGTTGATTTACCTAAGAATGTAACTTCTGGTTTAAGACATGCTTTATCAATTCTTGATAATATTGATGGTGTAGCTATTAGCTATCTAAAATCAGTAGATATTGTCCGCCATCAAATAGTTCAAAAAATAGTTAATGTTTATGATAAGCATGAAGCTATTGATTAGTCTAAGGACAAGAAATGATTAGTGTAAATAGAATAGATCATTTAGTATTGACGGTTAAGGATATTAATAAAACTGTTGAATTCTATACAAAGCTTGGAATGAAAAAAGAAATTTTTAAGCAAAATAGAGTTGCGTTAGTTTTTAATAATCAAAAAATTAATTTACATTTATTGGGTAATGAATTTGAACCAAAAGCACAAAATGTAAAAGAAGGGAGTGCTGATATCTGCTTTATTGTTGATAATGATATTATAAAAGAATTAGATAAAGTAGGAATAGAAATAGAGGATGGAATAGTCAATAGAACAGGCGCTACAGGAGCTATAAGATCAATATATGTCAGAGATCCTGATAGTAATTTAATTGAGTTATCAAACTATTTAGAAATATAGAAAGAGCATTAAAAAATGGATAATTTAACTCTAAATATTATTAATGATGATGAGCACCCCATAGTGGGTAAAGATCTACTAAATAAATGCCTTAAACTTGTCGCAGATAAACATAATATTATCCAAGCTGAAGTAAATGTAAGCATTGTTTCAAATGATGAGATCCAACAAATAAATAAACAGTTTCGTAATAAAGATAAACCTACGAATATAATATCTTTTGAATTTGAAAAACCAGAGGGTTTACCAGATGATATAGTCGATGATTTTTTAGGTGATATTGTTATTGCTCCGAAAGTACTAGAGCAAGAGGCTAAAGAGCAAAATAAAACTTTAGAAAATCATTGGCAACATATATTTATACACGGTTTACTTCATCTATTAGGATATGACCACTTAGATGATCAAGAAGCCAAAGAAATGGAAAGTTTAGAAATAGAGTTGTTAGCTAAACTAAGAATAGCTAATCCATACATTATACAAGAGAACTAATTAATGTCAGAGAATAACCCCTTCATAAAAAAAATTACATCTAGTATTTTTAATATTAAAAGTGAAGATGCTCTTATAGATGCTATCAATAGAGCTGCTGATAATGAAGTAATTGATAAAACTTCGCAAAATATGCTTATTGGAGCAATGGAGATATCATCTTTAGATGTTGGTGATATTATGATCTCACATACTAAAATAGTAGCTGTAGATATGTCTATGTCTGTTAAAGAGATCTTAACAAAAACTATAAACTCTAGCCACACACGTTTACCTGTATATTGTGAAGACAAATCTGAAGTTTTAGGAATATTACACTCAAAAGATCTATTAAAACTAATCTTTGAAAAAGAAATTGAGTCAGATACAGATGATGAGTTAAAAGCAGAAGATATTAAAAATATCCTCCGCCCCGCTATTTTTATACCAGAAACAAAAAAACTAAATTCTATGCTTAAAGATTTTAAAAATAGTCAAAATCACATAGCAATTGTAGTTGATGAGTATGGCGCTATTTCTGGCCTAATCACCATAGAAGATGTTCTAGAAGAAATTGTTGGTGATATCGAGGATGAATTTGATACAACAAGTGAAAATATTGTAAAAATAGCTAATAATAAATTTATAATTGATGCTACAACTTCTATAGAAGATTTTAATGAGTATTTTAATACACAAATAGATGATGATAATGACTATGACACTATAGCGGGGATGATTATTCAAACTTTAGAGTACTTACCTCAAAAAGGTGATAGCATTATTTTAGAAGGTTTAAAATTTACAATTCAAGAAGCTGATAATCGTAAGATTATTAAAGTTTTAATCGAAAAGTTAAAGAATGATGAAGAACAATATATTTAAAGCAATAGTTACAGTCTTAAGTGGGGCTTTACTAACTTTAGCATTTGCACCTTTCCGTATAGATATATTAGCAATAGTATCTTTAATAATTTTTTTCTATATATTAGATAAATCTAAAAAAATTCGTGGTGCTTTTTTTACTTCCGTTCTATTTGGGTTAGGATTCTTTGGAACTAGTATATCTTGGGTCTATATAAGTATTCATCTATTTACTCAATCTGTAGTAGCAGGTTTAGCAGCGGCTATTGCTCTAGTTATCCTACTAAGTTTTTTACATATTATTCCTTTTGGAACTTTTAGTTATATCTTGACTAGAAAAGCTAATAATTTTACCAAAATATTAATATATCCAGCACTTTGGACTCTCTTTGAGATTGTTAAAGCGAATCTTCTATGGGGAGGCTTTCCTTGGGTTTCATTAGGGTATTCTCAAACTGAATCACCTCTAATATGGTTTGCAAATATTGGAGGTGTTTATTTTGTTAGCTATATTGTTATATTTATTACTTGTTTGATAGCTTTTTATATCTGTAACAAAAGTAGTATTAAAAAGATTATTTCTTGCGTAGTTATTATCTGTGTTTTATATATCTGCGGACTTATTATTAAGCATAATCAACATTCTATAGAAACAAACCAAGCACAGAAAGTTGATTTAGTCCAAGGTGACTTTATCCAAGGCTTTAAATGGGATCAAGATAACTTTGTAAAAATGGAAAAATATTATGAGAATGTTGCAAAAGAACATAAAAATGCTTTAATAATTTTCTCAGAAAATGCTATCCCAAGCTATAGACAATATTTAGGTCCTTACTTTAATAGTCTTGCTAAAATAGCAAATAAAAATAATAGTGCCTTATTGATTGGTTCACTTAGTATAGAACAGTCAGGAAACTCTTCTAAAATATATAATAGCTCAATTATAATTGGTAAGGGTCACGGTGTTTATAATAAGCATCATCTTGTTCCTTTTGGTGAATACTTTCCTATTAAGTTTTTTGGCTATGTTGATAGTGCTGGTCTTAGTAACTTTAATGCAGGTCATGAAGTCCAACCTATAATGAATGCTTTTGGCTATCCGTTAGCTAATTTTATTTGTTATGAAGTTGGTTATCCTGAACAAGTAAGAGATCAATTACAAGGAGCTAAAATAATATCAGTAATTAGTGATGATTCATGGTTTGGTGACTCTATAGCACGTGATCAGCAATTACAAATATCTCAAGTAAGAGCTATTGAAAATGCAAAGTTTGTACTAACTACAACAAGTAATGGTATAACCTCTATTATAAATACTAGAGGTAAAATAGAAAAAGAACTTCCCAAAGATACTCGAGGCATACTTGAAAAAACGGTATACTTAAATAGTTATACAACTATATGGATAGAAATAGGTATGAACCTTATTTTTAGTCTTATAATATTTAGCTTAGTTATTGGAATAATACTAAAAGAGCTGATAGAAAAAAGACACCAGGTAAGTAACTAAGGAAAAGTAAAATATTCTTTAACATTTTCTGGCTTATTCTAAGCTATTGTTTTGCCGTAAATGTATATGAAAACAATAATAATGGAATACATTCTTTTCTAATACTCAGAAAACTCAAGAAAAGTAAATCTTGAAAATATAAATATAATTAACGAGTATTCAAATCCTAATAAAATTACTATAAATGATAACGTCGAAGTCTCAAATCAAACGAAGAATAATCAACTAGAGAATAATAACTATCTAGAACAATTCTATAAATACTATGACAACTATTATTCTTACAGCTACATTCCTTATTTTAGTAGGTATAATTATAGACTCGAGAATCCTGCTAAAAAAATATATACTTATTATGCTTTGATAAACAAGAGTTTTAATAGAAATATTGCTAGCCCATCAATGAATATAGGCATAGGAATGGGAGGACGAGGAAGATAAAAATTCTAAGATTTCTTATTAACAGCTGCATTAGTAAGATAAACTCCTAAAAATACTACGCCACCAAATATTAATGCCAAAATAGAAATAGTTTGACCATAAAGTAAAAAACCGATAATTATAACTAAGAACGGTAGCATATTTTGGAAAACAGCTGTTCTATAGACACCAAGTTCCTCTAAAGAATTTAGAAACCACACATATGCTATTACAGTTCCAAATATTGCAATGTAAATCATACATGCCCAGAATTTAAAATCAGTATGAGAAATCGCTGAAAAATCTGATTTAAATAACGATATAATAAAAAACATTATCATCCCAATAATAGCACCATAAGTATTTATTGTAAGCATATGAACTTCTTCTTTAACACAAAGCTTACCAAATATGGCATATGCGGCAAAGCACACAACAGCTAATACACTCAAAACTTCACCAAAGTTTATCTCTACTCCATTTAAACATTCTGCCGCTCCATTAGAGAATAAAACTACTCCAATAGTTCCAAGCAAAGCGACTAATATACCAACCTTTGCTTGCTGATTAACTTTAATTTTAAAGATAAAACTAGATAAGACTGTTACTAAACAAGGAGTAAACGCATAAATTATTGCAACAATATTACCCGAGATTAGTTTCTCTGCCCAAAGGAATGTAACATTGTATAAAAATACACCAAAGAAACCAACGGCAACTACATACCCCCATTGTTTAATATTTAATTTGGGAAATAATGTTTTAGTATAGTAGTAATGAACCATTAATAATATTATTGAAGCAAAAAAATATCTGACAAAACCAATTATATATAAGTCAACATATTTTAATGGAATGGGTGCTAGCTGATAGACACTAGCCCAGAATGTTACAGCTAAAAATATTTTTAAATATGCCACCAATGGAGAGTTATATTTAATACTCACGCTGGATAACCTCTTTCTTATCTATGCTCCTTTAGATACTCTACTATATCTGGATTTAATAGTGTAGAGGTGTCCCCAAAATTTTCAAAATCTTTTGCTGCTATTTTTCTCAATATTCTACGCATAATCTTACCTGAACGTGTTTTTGGAAGCTCTGGAGTAAACTGGATAATCTCTGGTGTAGCAACAGGTCCAATCTCTTGACGAACATATTTTACTAAAGATTTTCTTACTTCATCAAGAGCACTTTGACTACCATCTGTATTTTCTTTAAGAATACAATAAACATATATTGCTTCACCTTTAATATCATGAGGCATGCCTACAACTGCACTCTCTGCAACTGAAGGATGAGTATTTAAAGCTGCTTCAATTTCTGCCGTAGCCATTCTATGCCCTGAAACATTTATCACATCATCCATACGCCCTTCTATCCAGAGATAACCATCCTTATCTCTTCTAGCTGCATCACCAGAGAAATAATGTCCTTTAAAGCTAGAGAAATAAGTCTGCAAATATCTATCGTGATCGCCAAAGATAGTTCTTGCCATACCTGGAGTTGCTCTTTTTATACATAAAGCGCCTTTACCTTCTCCATGTATTTCATTACCTTCTGTATCAAATAAAGCAACTTCAACACCAAAGAAAGGCTTTGAAGCAGATCCAGGTTTTAATTTATGAGCTCCTGGTAATGGTGCAATCATATGTCCGCCAGTTTCAGTTTGCCACCATGTATCAACTAATGGAGCTTGGTTATTCCCTGCTTTTTCTACAAACCAATGCCATGCTTCTGGATTTATCGGCTCGCCAACAGAACCTAATACGCGTAAAGACTTTCTAGTAGTACTATTTAAATAATCATCTCCAACTTTTAGTAAAGATCTAACTAAAGTTGGCGCTGTATATAATATACTGACATTATGCTGATCTACCTCTTGCCATAGTCTTGAAGCATCAGGATATGTAGGCACTCCTTCAAATATAACTGAAGTAGCACCATTTGCAAGAGGACCATAAACTACATAGGTATGTCCAGTTATCCAACCAATATCTGCTGTACACCAGTATACATCATGATCTTTATGATCAAACACTAGCTTATGAGTCATACTTGCATAAACTAAATACCCTCCAGAAGTATGAACTAGCCCTTTAGGAGCACCCGTAGAACCTGAAGTATATAACATGAATAAGGGAGTTTCTGCATTAAAAGATTTCGGCTGATGCTCATTTGAAACTTTTTTTAATTCTTCTGAGTAACAAATATCAAAATCTTTATTCCATGATATATTTTCCGTTTCAGTATTTCGCACTACAAGGACTTTTCTGACAAAATCAATATCTGATATGATTTTATCAACACTAGCTTTCATAGGAATTCTCTTGCCAGATCTAACAGCCTCATCAACTGTAATTATAAAATCACTTTTTGCATTTATGATACGTTGTTTTAATGATTCTGCAGAAAACCCTCCAAATACAACAGAGTGTGTAGCACCAATACGTGCACATGCTAACATTGCATATATCGACTCTGGCACTAATGGCATATAAATAGTTACAACATCACCTTGTTTTATGCCATTATTCTCTAAGACATTAGCCATCTCACAGACTCTATGATATAGCTCTCGATAAGTTATTTTTTTTGATTTTTTTGGACTATCAGCTTGCCATATAAAAGCTACTTGATTAGCACGTTCAGGTAGATGTCTATCTACACAGTTGTAACAAACATTTAACTGGCCATCTTCAAACCATTTAATACTAACAGGATCAAAGCTACTATTATACGCTTTAGTGAAAGGTTTATCCCAATGTACTCGATTTGCTTGTTTAGACCAAAATTCTTCTGGATTATTTAAAGATTCTTTATAAAGCTTCTCATATAGTTCATTATTAATATGAGAGTTATCAATAAACTCTTGAGGTACCTGAAATTTTGAATATGACATTACTTATTATTAAATAAATTTAACCCTAAGTTTCATATTAGCATATTTAAGAAAAATTGTAATAATAAGATATAACAGAATATTAAGAAAATTTAGTTTTTATTTTTAAGGTAATTTTTGAATTTTTCACCTAATTCTTGATGTTGCAAAGCTATCTCATAGTTGGCAATCAAAAAACCTAATTTACTACCACAATCATAGCGAGTTCCCTTAAACTCATATGAAAGTATTTTCTCTTCTTGCTCTATAAGTTTTGCAATAGCATCAGTTAGTTGAATTTCACCGCCAGCCCCTTCAGATGTTGTCTCTAAACATCTAAAAATTTTATTAGGTAATAAGTATCTGCCAACTACTGCATTTGTTGAAGGAGCTTTTTCTGGAGATGGTTTCTCAATAATTCCCTTTATAATATTTTCTTGATCTTTTGCAACTATTCCATATGAGCCTGTTTCTTCTTTTTTCACTTGTTGAGTAGCTATACATCCTCTAATATCACTTCCTTCAACAGATTTAACCATTTGTTTTAAAACTCCTGTACCACAGTCATGATTATAAATAAGATCATCAGGTAATATAACTGCAAAGTCTTCAATACCTACAAGAGGTTTGGCACATAGTACTGCGTGCCCCAGCCCTAATGCTTCTGGTTGACGCACAAAGAAAAAACTCACATCTTTAGGAATAATATTTTTGACTATATCCAATAGTTCATATTTTTGTTTTTTCTCAAGTGAATGCTCTAGCTCAAAATTTCTATCAAAATGATCTTCAAGAGACTTTTTATTAGAACTTGTAACGAATATTATCTCTTTACAACCGGCTTCAATTGCTTCTTCAACGGCGTACTGAATTAACGGTTTATCAACAACTGTTAACATTTCTTTAGGGCATGATTTTGTAGCAGGTAAAAATCTAGTTCCCCACCCTGCAACAGGAAAAACTGCTTTTCTAATTTTCATAAAAAACCTTATCTTTTAACTTTAAATAAGCTTACAAAACAAATTAATGTTTATATTATAGTCTTTATATACTATATTGTTCAATTCATTTGCATGTCTTTTTAAATCATTTGATCTTTTAACATAAAGATCAACAACTATTTCACCATCAAAATAATATATAGAGCTTCTTTTTTCCAGTATAAGATTTGTATCTAAATTATTTTTAGTGAAAAAATCAGATATAGTATTTAAAATATCCTGCCTTGATGGCTCAAAATTTTCTAATTTTACCACCCTATCTTCATGATTTGTAACATCTACATGCACAGTTATATCTTTAATATTATCAACATTATGATAAATGTTACTTTTAACAATTTCTGCTACATAATGACCTTCAGAGGCTGTACTAAATTTATTAACTAAGACATGAACATCTAAAACAATTTTTCCAGCCATCTTTCTTGTTCTTAAGTAATGAAAATCTTCAACTCCTTCGGTATTTGAAATTATTGTTTTGATAGTTTTACGAGTATCGTCATCAACTCCTTCATCAATAAGCTCAGCAACAGCAGAGTAACCCCACTTAACTCCCATTTTCACAATCATAAAACAAACAACAAAAGCAGCAAGAGCATCCATCCATGTGAATCCTAAAAATGCTCCTGCTAAACCGATTAGCACGACTACTGAAGACCACATATCTGAACGACTATGCCATGCATTTGCTCTTAGCATGTCTGAATCAATCTTATTAGCAGCTCTCATAGTATATTGGTAAATAAATTCATTACCTATTATTGAAAAAATAGCTGCAAAAACCGTAAACTTATCAGGTGTTACATAATTACCACTGATTAAATCACTTAATGAATGGTAAACAATCATAAAACCTACTACTATAAGTAAACATGAAAGTATAAGTGTTGCTAATGTTTCAAGTCTTTCATGACCATAAGGATGATTATTATCCTCTTCTTTACTTGCGTATTTAGCTGCAAATAAAACCATAAAATCACTCAATAAATCTGAAAATGAGTGAATACCATCTGCAAATAAAGCAGGTGAACGACCAACTATCCCAACTATTGTCTTAGACACTGCAAGTAATGCATTTATAAACATACCTACAATCGTTACTTTTCTTGTAATTTGATACCTATTATCAGACATATTAATCCTCTTCTTATACTTATAAGAATATTTTTAAAGATAATAATAGTTAGTAATCACAAAGTCTAGATTTATTAAAATCTTTAGTCATAACTAATTTAAATAGTAGAACATGAGCTATAATTGAAAATACTATAGTTGATAGCCACCATACTATAGGATTTTCCAAACCATAAGCTGTAATATAATAAGCTGCAAAAATAGAGATAATAAATTGGATACTTGCCATTATTAATCCAGGATTCCAAGCCTTACGCTTAACACCTTCTATAATATGTGTTAGACAATTCATAATACTAAAGATAATAATTAATAATCCAAAACCTAAATTTATAAAACTCAGCAGACCAAATATAGCAAAAGCAAACCAAACCATTAGAATATTTATCCAAAATATTTTAATATCCGTAAGTTTTTCTTGGCCTTCAGGTAAGTTCATAACTATATGATTCATAAATTTTTTAAAACCGCCTGGAATATAATGCTCTTCTGTCTGATGAAATAAATATAAAGGAATATTTATTAATCCCCAAAAATGAGGATCATAAATTGAAAAATACTTAAATAATAAAATTAAAAGAATTATTCCTGCCCATGGAGTTATTTTCGCCCAATTTTGATCTTTTGCTAAAAAACTTATCATAATGAAACCTCAATAAAACCCATTAATTATATTGATGATATATCATCTTTTGTTAAGTAGCACATTTTTTTAAATATATTGATTTTTTTAGTACAAATAGCCTTGCAAAGCAAATAAATAATTGTATAATATACTCCATCAGCTCGGAGAAATGGCTGAGTGGTCGAAAGCGGCGGTCTTGAAAACCGTTGACTGTAACAGGTCCGGGGGTTCGAATCCCTCTTTCTCCGCCATCTTAAAAGCCTTTAGAAATAAAGGCTTTTTTTATGTCTGAATGGTTTACAAAACCTCTAACAAATCACCTCCATTTTTTCTTGGGGTGCTGTGGGGGTGCTACAAATAATTTAGAACATTAGAGAATAAATATTTAATTTCTAAATAAAAATTATTAGTTCTCTAATATAATTTCCTATTTTCTTACCTCATTTGTGGTAAAAAAAGAGGAAGCTATACAAATCAACTCTCTTTCAAAGTCAACTCAAGCGTAGTAACGTAACCATCTTTTGATATTGAATGATTAGCTGTTTTTATGTACCAATCTTGGGGTATATCATCTCTTAAGTTAGTTATTTTAATTGGAAGACCTGACAACATATGAATATTGCCTGTTGTAGTCAAATGTATAGTATCACTGTCTAATGTGAAACTATCATATTGTTTTTGTGCTAATGATTCTGCTTGTTCTTCATTTGGGTATGTATATGACAATACAAACACAGGATCACCCTTACCTATTGCTACGAAACTTGTCTTGCCTGTATCTGTATCATGATACTTTGCTTTAACTGATTTATACTTAGCTGAATTTGAGCTGACATAATCAATACTTGCAATATCACTTATATCTAAAGTTATTGGTTTAATTGGCTGTGATTTACTATTGACTCCTTTTTTGTTTTTAAGGAATATCAGCTTACCAAATGTCGGCTTGAATATAGCATTAACTTTATTTGCCAGTAAATACAAAAATGCTATATCACTTTCACTATGTTGAGCTATATGTTTGATTTGTATGTTAGCTATATCTTTGTCTATAACTGGCTCTAGGTTATATGTATCAGCGATACTGGTGACTATATTACCTAGAGTTGTGTTTGAATATGATCTATCATGATAGTTAAGCATTGATTTATACTGATCTGATGATGTGAAAGGAATTGAGCTTGCATTAATACCTATTGTCTGACCTGTATTTTTTGTATATGAATATCTAATATCATTCACAAAGAATATTCCAAAGTCTAATAAGTTATTTTTATATCCTAGTTTGATATCTAATTTTGATGATGTAGCAGGCATTTTCAAGTTGGTATTATTATCACATATATCTATAGATAAAGTATCTGTTGCTTGACCTATATTATCTGTAATGGTTATGCTGTAGCTGCCAAGTTCTTTTAAAGCATTCGTTATATCTTTACCATCTGCTGTTAATTGAAAGTCAACTACCATAAAGTTATTTTCCTTTGTGGTGATGGCTCTTCTATTTCTGGTAAAACTATATCTATATTGATTGGTAGTATTGTATATTGAGCCAAATGTCTATTAGCAGCTAAGACCTGTATTATAGCTTCTGATGTTCCATAGTATTTGAAACAAATATTATCTAACATCTCACCATCTTTTGTTTTATATATAATCATATCAAATGTCCAACATATGCTTTTGATTTTTCATATAATGAATCTTGAGGATAATGTCTAAGGTTAATTGAGTAATTAGTACTATCTTGATTATGTTGTGATATTTTTTCTAATACCCATTTACCAAAGTTATATCCTGTTGAGTCAATTAAAAATACAGGCTTTGCAGTTTCCACTAAAACCTCTAATGCTAGTAGGGTTGCCAAATTAACAGGATTAACACTTGGTAATGATATCCCTGAAATAGTTATTGTTTTACCTTTCATACCTGTATTTTGTAATACAGGCTCATTATTAATACGATCTTGTGTAGCCCAAGTATTCTCAATATCAAATAGATAGCTGTTATATGTTGTTGTATTAACGGTCAATGGCATACCATCTATAATCAAAATACCCATATCACCACCCTAAATGTGTTTTATACATTGGTATGGATTTTTTCAAAGCTTCATCCATCATTTTTTGTATTGAATGTTTGTCAGCATTACCGTGTATATGTATGGTTTGGTGTAAATTGACAGTATTGTGATTAGATACTTGTTTTGGTTTGTGCTTAGGTGTGAATATAGTATAAGTATCATCTTTGACATCATATATCATATCCTTACCATTTTTTAGGTGTTTGATATATTGAGTGTCATATGGCTTAGTAACTTTATGTTGTAAGCCTAATATTTTTCTCCAATAGTCAGTTGTTTCATTGAAAATATGTGTTAATTGCTTTCTATATGTCCACATTGTACCAACAACCGCAGTACCTCCAGCTACAGCTAAACCAAATGGATTTAGCAAACCTATACTTTTAGTTAATGCTTTAACTGCTGTTAAGCTAGCTGTTAGCTTAAAAAGAGTACGAGATACTAAAACTACAGATGTAGCTATACCTATCCCCCAACGTGTAGCTTTTGCAGATGCAGAGCCACCAAACAGCCAATGTCCAAATGAATATGCTTCGTGAAATGCTGTGCCTAGCATTTTTAAGGCACTAATAGACTTGTTGAAAATATTAGTTGCAGTCCTACCCCATGATTTGAAATGTTTTCTATTTTTTTCTAACCAATCTGATATTGAATCAAATGTATTTGTAACAGCAGGTAAAAGTGAAGTATACAACGAATTTTTCAATCCACTTATACTCCATATCATTCTTTGGTATGCATCCCTATTTTCTTCTGAATTTTTGAGGTCTTTCGCAGTTAATACATTCCCAGTTTTGACTGCTCTATCACCTAGATCTTCTATCCCTTTAGAACCATTTTTTAAAAGCTCTATCATTGAAGTACCACTACGACCAAATATTAAAGTAGCCATGTCTACTCTTTCTTGTTTATTTTTAAGTTTTGATAATCTATCAGCAATTAACCCTAGAGACTGTTCAGGTTTAAGATTTTTTAACTCTATAGCTGATAACCCTAACTTATCAAAAGCTTTCTTTGCTTCACCAATACCTAATGTCGCTTGATCTGTATTTTTCTCCATATACATCATGGAATTAGCAAAGTTTTGTGTTTGTATTCCTGATAACCCAGCAGCATAACTTAACTTTTGATAACTTTGTGCATTAATACCTAAGTTTCTTGATGTCTTAGCTATAGAATCACCATACTCTGCAAACTTACCTGCAAGCTCTGATGAGACAAGAAACATTGATGTACTAGCACCCGCTACACCTAATATTGAATTTCTAAGAAATCTATAACTTGTTCCTATTCTATGTATTGATTTCGATCTTCTAGCAAAACCTTTTTCATTTTTCTCTATTTCCTGACTTAACCTTTTATTTTCCTGTGCTATATTTGATACATCAATACCATTATCTTTTAAATGTCTTGATGATTCTTCAACTATTTCTTGTTGTTTTTTAAGACTAGTATTTGTACTATCTATTTGTTTTCCAAGCTCTGAAATTCTAAGCTTTAACCTCTCTGATGCATTACCTGTTTGATTATCCTTAGCTATAAGATCACTCATCATAGCTTTTTGTCTATCTAGTTTAGCTTGAAGCTTTGCTGAAGCATTAGACTCGGTATTGAATTTACTAATCAAAGATTTTTGATTATTTAACTTTTGAGACTTTATCGATAGATAATCAAATTTACTAGCAACTTTAGATATTGAATTAGTGAAACTTTTAGTTATATTGCTACCAATATCAAAACTAATCTTCTTGTGTTCCATTTTCTCTACCTAACATTTTGATTGCTAATTTAAACCAATGATTAATCCTACTTAATTCTATATTCTCCAAAAACTCATAGCTCCAACCTGTTTGAGAGGCAATATAGAAAAATATCTCATCTATTTCTTTGGGTTATAGTCAAACTCTCCCATTTTATCAAGAATAGATATTAATTTATTACTATCACACATTGGCATATCTTCTAAGCTTTCCAAAGATATACCTGTTAATGTACTTAACATAGCATCTGACTTGTCTACATCTGATAGATTCATAGACTCAATAACTTTCATATCTTTACGTGTAGGTTCACGCATTGTTATTTCTCGAGTCTTTGTACCATCTATTAACTCAACTTCATCTCTTAATACAATTTCTTCTTTCATCATCTATCCTTAAATTTTTGGTAATTGATTTTTACCGTTAATTTTTCTAATACCATTAACAGAATCTATCTCTACAACATCTTTACCATCAAAGTTTAACCTATAGTATTTGAGTGTCATAGTAACTGTAGTTTGTCCCACAGAGTCATTGTCAATATCGCCATTATCTATGGATATACTACCTCTCATTTCAGCTATTACTTTGATTGGTTTATTTTTAGTTCTAATAACTCCTCTTAATATCATTGGTATATCTGTTCCTATTGATGAATAGATATCTTGTTGGATACCATCAAATACCATAACAGCAGACATTTTTTCAAGTTTACCTGTATCATAGTCAATAGGGGTTGATAGACCTATTCCGTTCTGTTCTTGATACTTAGGTGTTAGTTTAGGTAAAGTAACCTTTGTAGCTATACCTAAATAGTTAGCTCCATTGATATAACAATTTGAATTTAATAATTGTCCGTTAAACTGTTCCATCTTTTACTCCTATTCAAATATCTCTGTTAGATATCCATTAGTTAATTGAGATATCATTGTTATATGTTGAGCTGGATATATAGGCGTGAAATCAAAGCGGATTGTTAAATCACCCTGTGCAATATTACTTGATTGATTGTCTTTTTCTTCTGCCCAACAATTACCATCTATAATTCTTTCTTGTTGCTTTAATGTTCTAAGATAGTTATTAACTGCCATACAAACATCATCAACAAATGTTTTTGTGATACCTCTATCTACTGCCCATGCTTGAGCTAATATAATTGACTCATTAATCATATCTGCTGTTCTTCTAACACATAGAAATTGCCATTTAGGGTCACTAGAAAGTGTATTATTACCCCATAACCTATAACCGTTTTGATGAATAATAGTTGTTATATTATTTAAGTTAAGTACATTTGCTTGACAACTAGTTGAACCATCATAATTAATTGGTCTTGAAGTACCAATCACCCCACTAACAACATGATTTGATGGTGAATAATGCCAACCCAAAGTAGTATCTATTTTGACAATGTGACCTGCTATATATGAAGAGCTAGGCATATCTACTATATTTCCATCTTTTGATACTTTGACATATGGGTCAACCATATATAATCGTGGTGAATCTAATGTCTTTGCCAAAGCTATAACATCTGCATCATTAGTATTTGTGCCATCGATAATAGCTATTGCTTTAAGATTCTCTGCTACAGTCTGTAATGCTGGGATAACTTGAATATTTGAGCTATAGTTAGGAACAATCAAAAGTTTAGGTTTGAAACCAACTACTGATTGAGAATCTAATAAAGCATATATACCGGTTCTACCTGTTGGTGTTGCTTGTTTAGCTTTTTTCACAGCATCTTGTGTACCTATTATATTTGCAATTTGTGTAGCTTGATCATTATCTGAGGCAACTCTTACTACTACGACTAATGCACCAACTCCACTTGCAAATATCCCTGTAATTGAGTCTGCTAACTCCCCTGTACCTATCTTTGAGATTTTAGTTTGATCGTTACCCTCTATCAAAGTAGGAGTATTTAAAGGAAACTCTGTAGCATCAGCATCGTCTGAAATACCAACTAAACCTATAACACTTGAATTAACAGTTGAGAAGTTTCTAACTCCACTATCACTTTCAACTAAATCTACACCATGAAAAAAATTATCACTCATATTCTATCTCCAGTATTTCTAAATGAATGCAACTCAGTTGTATTTTCATTGACTTGATTCTTTAGGACTCTTAATGATGGTCGGTTTGACTCATATGATATGAGGATTCCTGAACCAGTTAATATTAAGCCAATTATGATATTTAAGACTATTAGCCACCTTAGGGATACTGATATCCCAGTCTTGATTTTGACAATATCATCATTTTGGTTTTGCAATGCATTTTGAATTTTGTCTAATTCAATCTCTATTTTGTCAACATTCATTTTTTTAAAAAATTATTAATTTGATATAATGATAAATATTAAATTTGTTTGATGTGTGGTGAGTTTTGTCGAAAAGAAAAAATAATATAACTTTCATCTAACCAGAAGTAATAGTAATATTTTAGTTATTATTTGAGCAATTTATTTTATTGTCATGGTTATGAAGGAGTGTTACATTCCCTCTATTAAATATAGACATCGAATTAAGAAGCTAACTCATCCATTATATTCTTTGGAAAATTTTGCATCTATAGCGATTGCTATTATTCTTAAGTCTGGTAAAACAGTATGGTTATCAAGTAAACCTAGGATCTCCTTAAACACATTTAAATCTGGGCTATACAGAGGAGATTTGCTACTTAATTATACATTCATTAAAGATAAGGAGACTATGTTTCCTAATGATTTTATTAATCTAGATTATTTACAACAATTAGTAAATGATATATTAACTAAATATGGATTATATCGATGCTATTGCTTCACTAGAAGATGTGATGATTGTCACATACTTGTTAGTGTTAATACTAATGTAGAAATAAAAGATAATATGTCATATTATAAAAGCACAATTGATCAAATCGAAAGCTTTAGTCTAGAATTTATAGATAATATGCTAGATGTCTACTTAGAATGTCTTCCAGAATTAAAATCAACATATTTTATGACAGATAAAAATTATCGACATGAAGTTTTAAAAACTAAAACAACTTTATTAAATATAAATAAATTATCTAGCTCTGAACTTTCAGTATTATACTGGAGTGCAAAAGGTAAGAGTTCAGAAGAAATTTCAACTATATTATTTTTATCAAAAAATACTGTTGATACCTATCGCAGAAGGTTAATTAAAAAATTAAATGTTGCTAATATTACTGAAGCCGTATATAGTGCAATTAGTTTGGGGCTAATTATATAAGTCTTATATATGAGACTAAATTTATAGTTTATTTATTGTTATTATGATTTTATCTTTAATCAAGATCATCTAACTTTAAAAATAAGGAAAAATAAACCATGAAAAATACAACAAGAGAATTAGCTAGAGCAATAGAAAAATGGTTAATTAAGGGTACGCTAAATCCTAATATACTATCAGAAAACTTTAAATTTTCTTCTCCATTTTGGAAACATGCTAATAGGGAAGAGTTTTTGAATAAGTTTCTTGATCCTTCAGAGTATATTGAAAAGAGCCTTTCTAATATTATTCGGTTTGAACCTACTATACTTTGTATTAGTGAAGATGAAAAATATTTCACACTTACGTTAAAATATCATACTAAGAATGGTTATAGTGTAGATGAAGTAGTCGTTTGTGAGATACAAAATAGATGTATAGCTAATATGAATACTATATATGACCTAGAACTTACTAAGAAAGCCCACAATCTAACCTAATTTGGGTCATAGACGACATTAAATGTGGGGCTTTTGGTCTATGGTGCTATGGATAATGTACGCCTATATACTTTGTAGGTTTGAGCAATGGTTAATTAAAAAAGGCTTTTAATACTATATTGGTTTAGATGTTGGTTTTCCGAATGAATCATTATGTATATGATCTGTCAAAGATACTCCATTTGCTACTAATGAGCCTTTAATCACAACATCACTATTAATATTAATCTTCTTAGCTGATAGGGTTAAGGTATCTTTTGCAGATATATTAACTGTATCTGCTGATATAGTAATAGAGTCTTGTACAGATATATCAACTTGATTGGCTTTTAATGTCAAAGAATCTTGTACAGTTAGATCTGTCTTATTTGATGATGATGTTATTGTATCTTTTACAGATGTGTTGATATTTTGACAATCTATTTTGATATCACCAACAGCTTTTATATTCATTTTTTTATTTTTATAATCATATTCAACTACAGTACCATCTGCATATGTGGTTATATGCTTTGTTTGATCTTGTGGTGTATTTTTATTTGTATATATTGAGCCAAGAATAATACCATTATTAATATCTCCACTAGGGCTAAGTACAGCTACTTGCTCTGATTCTGATAAACTCCACCATGTAGTACAATCCCCTGCTCGCATTGTTATAATAGGTAAGAAAGCTGTTGTTATTTCTCCTATTTTAACTTTGGCTTTAGCCTTATCTATAGTGTCAATAGTACCTATTAATATCATTTGAGATAGTCTTGATTGTATATTAGATATTAATTCTCTATTGTGCATATACTGAATCACCAAATGTTGTTGATATTTGTAGCTCAATCTCCCAAGCAATAAATCCATCTAAGCTTGGTGATAAAGAGTCTCTTTGTGATGAAGTAACATTTATAGTTTTAATACTTGAATTGGCTAAAAAATTACTCTCTAAGAAAGTCCCTATTTCAAGTGCTACATTTGTCATATCTAAGTTTGCTTGGAAATTATCCTCTTTCTCATCTGCTCGAGAATAAACCAAAGTTAAACTCACAAAAAACATAACGTTACTTAAATCAGACATCTTTTTTGTATGAGTCATAGAATCAAGAGATATCAAAGCAAAAGGACAGTCTTGATGTGCTATTTTTCTTGCATGAGGATACAAAAGCCATTTGATATTACTAAACTTTGTTTTCAAATTGGTATATATAAGCTCTGTTAATTCACTTGAAGTCATTTTGTATACCTTAATAGTTGTGTAAAGTTCTTTTCAAACTCATCATTTAGGTAGTGGTGTATTCTTTGATTAGCAATCAAACTTGCATGATCAGATATATTTAACATTTTCCTTTTTTTTGTATATCTGTCATAGACTCTATTATTTTTATGATTAATATAAGCATTTGGTATTGTTTGTTGCTTGATAATAACAGCTTTATCTCTAGCTTTAGCATTGCCCAGTGTATCTAAAGGGATATCATTAATACCAAACCATATCTTAAAGCCTTGATTATTATTAATTCTCTTTTTGAAAGTTAATAATCTTTTTCTGATTATTTTCAAAGGGATATTTAACTCATGAGATATATCTTTAGCTATCTTTGAACTAGCCCTTTTAATACTTCTATTTAAAGATTGATTAAATATCTTAATGAAAGTTTCATTATCTTGTCGATAACCTAATATAGCTTTAGATATTGACTCTGCACTATCAACTGAAATTATAATCATCTTGAAGACTATCTCCATTAGCAAAGCTTACTTGAGCTTTATATAACCCATTAACCAACTTGTAATTATCTATATTTACAATCAAATTCAAATCTATAATTTTGACATCACAACCAATATAAAAATCTTTAATGTCAGATGGCAAGATAGTTAAATAGCCAGCTATATTTTTTGCTTGATAACTACCTATATTGTCAAATTGATAACTATCATCAAAAATAACACTTTTTTGAATGTTCTTTGGCAAAATTAAAACATCTCTACCAAAATCATTAAAAATAATACTATTTAACTGATCTTGCATATAGATATTAGACATTATTTAGCAGGTGTCGGTTTTTGATATTGAGCTAACACAAATGCTTTTGGTTGTGTAACTGCAACATCAAGACGTTGGAAAACAGTAAACCTAATCATATCTGAATCAGACATTGAATATGGGTCTATCTTTAACTCTAAACCTCCCCACATAGCTAATGCAACCTTAGAAAAATCACCAAATATCATATCTGTAGCTTTAAGCTGATTAGTTATTAACGCATTATAGCCATTAATTTGGTTATCTTTTAAGATCATATTAATACCTGTAGTATCAATAGGTGTAGATTTTGCCTTACCTGACATACTAGGATTTAAAACATATCTCATGTTTTGCATATTAGCATTACTTGTCAATGCTTGTGTCTCCATACCCACAAAGTCAGATAATGCTAATTTATCACCAAATGTAGCTTTATTGATTCCTTTTGTATTAGCAATACCTAAAGGTTGATTTGATGTACCCAAACCATACATAATAGCTTCATCAACTGCTACAGCAACAACTTCTGCCATATCATTAACTATTTTTTGTTCAATTGATGCATTTGTATAATTTAACAACTCTCCAGTCATCAACTGGCTAACACCTATTTTCTTAGGAGTTAAGTCAATTTTATCAGTAGTGAAATTACTATCTGTAACTTTGTCTTTCTCTCCAAGCCAATATGCAGTAGAACCTCCTGTTTGAATCGGAATATTTGCATAACCTGACATACCCATCATTTTAGATACAAGATTTAAAAATACAGATTTGTTTCTTAATAGCGTCACAAAATCATCAACCATTGTTGTAGTATTGATTAGTGAACCTGAATTAGTTGTGTCTGCTCCTCTTGTAAAGGCATTTCTTGATAAAACTTCAAAAGGTACATGAAATCCACCACCTGAACTTATATTATTAGCTCTTTTAGCGGTATTAGATACATCTAACTCAAATGCAGCTTCTTCTCTTAATTTCATATCACTTGGGTCTCTAAGATGTCTCATGACTTTTATAAATGAAAAATTATTAGCTTCTTTTTTACTAAGACCTATATTTTGATAATTAGCCATATTAATATTTGGATTTGATTTTTCCATGTCTCGTAGCTTTTCTCTGTTTGCTTCACTTTCAAGATATCTTTCGTATGACTCAAAAGCTTTTTCTTTAAAATCAGTAATACTTGTACCATCATCTATAGCTTTTGTGATTAATTCTTCATCACATTTATATTTAGTAGCTATTGAGCGAATATTACTTACTCTATCTCTTTCTCGCTTCAAAGCTTTTTCTGTAATATCATTGAAATCGTTTGTTTGTTGGTTTTTTTCCATTCCTCTTTCTCCTTTGTTATTGAAATTTTCAAACTCTTCTTTATAACTTCTTTTATAGCCAACAGTCGTATCTGCTGGGACTGTCACTAAAGATATCTCATAAGGCATCCATCTAGTAACATTGATATTATTTCTACTTCTCTCTTCACTATAAGCATCAACACTATAGCCAGTTGATACACTTGTTAATATTTTATCAACTACATCCTTATATACTTCATCTGCAAATGCTGACTTTGAAAATCTAACAGTAGCATAAGCTTTGTCCCCATCAAGCCAAGCTTTCTCTATTTTTCCTATTGGTTTATCCCAATCATGATTAAATAACAAATTAGCTCCATTATTTAATCTTTCAAAGTTAATAGCATCTTCATTATGTATCAAAGTTTCAGTCATATCTGACCAACGTTGATATGGTGTATTAGATGAAAAACTAAGAGTTAATGTCCTATCTTCTTCATTCAAATTATCTCGAGTAAATACACCACTTCTATGGTGCTTTTGTCCTATTAATAGCTTACTCATTAGCATCTCCTACATCTTTAAATCTCTTTTTGTCTTCTTTTCTTTGTTGAGCCACTACCTCTGGGTCTCTACCTGTCTTAGCTATTTCTTCACTAATTGAACTTAAACCACTTTCAATTTTAGTTTTAGCTGCTTGAGCATCTTTATTTGGATCCATCCCCTCCCATGACCTAGGCATATATTGAATAGAGTCTTTAATATCCTCTATTTGAGAGCTAGAAATATTTAACTTGCCATTAAAAATATTAATATCAAGCCAAGCCTCAAATACTGGCTTAACTAAGTTTTCTATAACTTTTTGTTGTAACATTTGCCATGAAGCTTTTTCTGATAACAAACCATGTCGTGTACTTGAATAGCTAGATTGTGATAAATCATTACCTATACTAATGAAATTAACTCCATACCCTAAAGATATTGAAGCCATACGTAACATAGCATCTCTAAATGGTGCAAACTCGGCACTTGGAAACTTAGAGTCAACTTGTTGTATTGAGTATTTACCATTCATTACCATAAAATCAGTACCATCACCCATATTTATAGTTTCTTTGGTATCTACTTGAGTATCTTCACTCTGATAATCACTTGAATTAGCAATAGGGTTATAATCATCATCTTCTTTACTAAATATTCCATTAATCTTTGAGTTTTGACGTGCATTATCTAAAGCACATTTAGCAAAATCATTTAACATATTTAATGAGTTTAAAGCTGTATGGATATTTGATATACCTCTTGTAGCTCCGATGAAATCTACATTGTTATATCCATGTATAACATTCTCTGCTGAGATAACTTGATTTGCTGAATCAATATCACCCCTTAGATGATAAGCTACAGGCTTACCATATATATTAAGCTCAACACCATTAACAATATTATTATTGCCTCTTTTTTCAGTTAGTGAGCTATTAACCAAAATAGGATCTAAAAACTGTAGTTTCAAATCACCATCAATAATATTCTTGACAATAAAAAACTCACCATCTCTTAACCAGTGTTTGACCGCTTTTTCTAATATGTCTATATATGACATAGTCTCTGTAACATCACAGTTACCTTTTTTTGTCCATCTTTTATAACACTTCTCAATATTTGTATTAATATTTTTGTATTGACTCTTACTAGATATAGCTATGCCAGTATGTCCAATAATATTAATAGAAGCATAGTTAAGAAAAAAACGGATATATTCATTATTTAATTGTGCTTCTCTTGCTTGTTTAATTATCTGATTATGTCTATAAGATATTAAGTTAGAAACATTATCAAAACCTAAGCCAAAAGGATTTGAGTATGGTACATACCCAGTTGATCTATGGTGTATATGTTTAGTTGTTGTACTTTTTGTAGGTTTTATTTTTTTATTGAAACCAAACATCTATCTAATCCTATAGCTACCTAAAAAAATATTACTTTGACCAGCCTTACTTCTAATTAATTGGTTGATCTTTCCTTGTAAATAACTTTCATCTTTTCTTAATTCTTCTAATGATCTTCTTGTAGCTCCCTTATCCCCATAATGATATTCTGTTATATTGTTTGCTCTTAAATCTTTAAGTTGATCTTGAACAATCTTTAGATTATCTTGTAGCCTTTGTATTTCTTGATCTACAGGGTTCATAATTTGCTTAGTTATTTCTAATTATGAATTAATAATATGAGATTAATTTGTTTGATGTGTGGTGAGTTTTTTAAAAAATTAGTACAGTTGATATTTAATGCATGCCAAATATGCGATGTTTTTTGCTCTTGTTTCAGTACCGCCAGTTTTTGCTGTCGCAACATTCATATTTGTAACTCCATCTTTGCCTGCTGGAGTTTGGCCTGTATTTGTACTCGATGTGGCACCAAAACCTATTTCATGTGAGTGAGCTTTGATTTGATCTTCTTGATAACTTCCTAAAGACCTATCTTTATCTAAATCTCTACTATTATCTAAAAATCTAGGGAATAAACCTCTAGCGTCACTAATCCTAAATGATAACTTATCTGGACTTTCTTCAACATTTGGTTTTCCTTGTAAAGCCATCCACAAATCATTATATGTTGTTTTAAGCCACCAAGAACCATCAATAATTAAATAATTCTTTGGGGCAACAGTACTATAAAACATAGCAATATGCCCTATAGGTTCTAATCCTGATTCTAATACTGTTTTAATTTGCGAAATTTGTGATTTCAAACTATCAATATCACTATCAATTTCAGCCTTTAAATAATATCTAGTATCATGATTATGCTTTTTAAATGTATCAATATCTACATATGACTCTACAGGTGCATTAAGATTAACATCAGCTGTATCAGAAAAAACAATATGACATTGTAATTCTGCTTCAAGAGATTTATCACCTTTAAGTTCAAATTCAGGAACAAGACCATATGCAAAGGTATTTTTTTTATTATCATAAATATATATTTTTCTAACAATACCTTTAACAGTTTCTAAATTTGGAACCACAGCTGTCAAAATCAGTGTATTTTTATTGAGTGGGTCAAGAGCTATATTATTCAAAGTACCACTAAAAATAATATTACCAACTGTCTGCTCATCATCAACATTAGAATCTGTAACAGCAAATGTAATTAGTTGTATTTTCTCTCCTGTAGCTTCTAAATTAGCAATATCACTAAGTGCTTTACTTGTTAGATGTAGTTGATTTGGCATTGATATCTCCTGTTATTTTAAGTCTTATTTTGACTGCTCCACCACAATATAGTGTAGCGTTGTTTGATGTATCGATTATGTAATTTATAATTGTTTGAACATTCTTATTTTTATTGACTATATTTTTAACTTTATCTATTTCAAATTCTTTATTTTGAGTTTGTAGTTTTAATTTAGCTGTGCCTGCTGTTGAATTATCTTGATACCATTCGATTATATTAAAAGTATATCCTCCAATATTAAGTGCATCTTTTAATGCTCCTGATGTACCTTTCTTTCTATGAATAGCTATAGATTGAAGTATATATTCTCTTTTTTGTTGATCTGATAGACTATTGTATATAGAAAAATCAACATCCATGAAATATGCTAAATATAGTAAAAGAAAATCAGGACATAGCTTTGTATTATAAAGTTTATCTATAAGTATATCTTTTTGATCTAATACATTTTTAAAACTCTGTATTATGTTTCTTTCTAATTCAGTTGTGTTAGGTGGAAAAAATGACATAACTAACCTCAAAATATAATACTAGTGCAATATGGTAATTCTTGATTTGATGTATATATGTTTTGTGTAGGTGATGATAAGCTTGTCACAACAGCTACTCCCTCTATATTCATCGAAGCGTATATCTCTGATAATGCTATTTCTGCTCCTATTCTCTTTTTTTGATTTGTTAAACTTAATAAGTTATTAGATATGGTTTTTTTTACTATAGTTTCATCTGCGTCGTTCTCGATCTTAATTTCTGCTTTAATTTGATAATCAATAACATCAACACCTGAGACAATAACATCTGCTCCTAATGGTTTTCTATCAGGACTATTCAAATAATCATTTACTTTTTTAACTAAATCAGCTGAAGCACTACCATCTTTGGAACTTAAAGACTGAATAGTTATAAATGCTTTAGCTGGTTGTTTGTCATCATCATAAGCTACTGCATATTCAACATCACTATCAGCTTGTAGTGCTAAAGTCTCATATGCCTTTGCTATACCTGCTGATGATAATAAAGATAATGCCCCTAATATACGTTGTCTATATCTATCATCTTTTTCATCTTTAGCTCTGGCAACTGAAAATAAAGCCCCTAAATTATCTAAATCATCACCTGATGAACTAGATATTAATACTGCTTGAATTTGATCGTTTCTTTGTTGATCTTTCAAGGTTAATAAATATGCACAAGACTCAAATATCTTAACTACTGGGTCAGAAGCTAAATATACATCCCAATCAGGAGTCAAAGTTTTAAATTGTTTCAACAAAGCACTCAGATTATCATCATAGCTAACTTTGGATATAGCATCAGGTAAAGGTAATTTACTAAGATCAAAACTCATATCTTAACTCCTCTTATAGTATGTTTGGTGCCTTTAGGTTTGTATATAAATTCAAATCCAATAATTAAATGGCCTGTTTCATCTGCTGATACATTAATCTTGTTTTTTTCTAAAGATACTCTAGGCTCAAAATCAGTTATAGCTTGAACAACTGATAAATATATTTTTGCAATATTGCTTTTATTAAGTGGTGAGTCAATATATTTATGTAAATCACTTCCATAATCTCTTCTCATAACTCTACTACCTTTAGGAGTGCTTAAAATATCATCTATTGATTGCTTGACACTTTCAAAGTCATCAATCAACTTTCCTGTATATCTTGATAATCCACTCACTTTTTAACCTCTTTCTTTTTTATTAAGTCTTCGTATATCTGATATAAATTAATATTGGCTATTCTTAGTGCTACAAGTGCATACACAAATGTATCTAATGCCTCATTTCTCTTATCTTTAGCAATATTCTTCCATTCAACCTTAGGATATCCTTTAACCCATCTAATCTTTTTCTCCTCAGCAGTTAACTGATTAAAATAAACTTCATCACATAAACCTTTTTTAAAATGAATAACAAAATCACCTCTTTTTTCTTTCTTTTTTAATCTTTGATAGATTATTGTTTTTGCTTCTGATGTGCCTATGCTATATAACTCAATATTTCGTTTATTTGGTGCTTTAATTAATGATGGTCTTACATACAATGGTGCATGAATATTTGAGCTACCCTTAATTGCATAAGGATTTGCTCTTTTTCTCCTACTTCTAATATAGTCATATGCTTTGGATGTCATATTACCAGTACCCCCAGTATCTAAAGCCGACATCGTTATACCAAATTTTCTACCATCACAATATGTAAATTTCTTTGTATCTAAATATCTCGATAATTTATTCCAAACATCATTTTCATCAGTGTTACCATAAAATATTTGATAGTCCAAAACAAAAGACTCTTCACCTACGCCCCAGCCTATACTTTGTACCTCAATACGATCTAATTGAACATCTATGCCTGCTGTAATTACAAAACAGTTTTTAGGCATAACATCATACTGCTCTACTCTATTTAATAACTCATGCGACTCTACTCTTTCTCCTCTATCTTCAAATGTTTCAGCAAGTGACATATTGACAAAACTACGGATATCATTTGTCTTTTTTTTATCCAAAAAAGAACGGGCTATATCTTTCATTAAGCGAAATGGACTGTATAATTCGTTTAAATGAAAAGAAGCATGACCATTAAATTTATTTTGTGCTATCCATTTACCAGCCTCTACCATCTTACGTTTTTCAATATCACTTAAACCAACACCGCAGTTCTCACAAAAGTATTTAACTGTTTCTAAGTCATGATCGCCATCTTCACCTTTCAGCCACTTAACATTTTTCCATTTCAAAGTTTGCTCATACCCACAATAAATACATGGCACAAAAAACTCTCTTCTATCTCCTGATTCATAACTCATCTCAACAAATGAAGCACCTTTGAGTGTCGGGGTGCTTGTAATTAACATCTTTCTTTTTCTTCCAAATGAAGCTGATCTTTGAGATAGTAAATTAACAGGGTGACCCTCATTATTTCTTTCGTATCCATCAACCTCGTCACAATATATTTTCGGAGCTGATATACCTTTTTGCGTTGTAGGTGAACCTGACCATGCAAAAGTTAATGTCCCACCCTTGTATGTCTTCATTGTTTGACTATTAACACCATCTCTTGAACGAGGCTTTGCTAATGATTGATTAACTGCATTTGAATAACTAATCATTGGTTCAAACTTAGATACAAGCCATTTCTTTAAGTCAGCATTACTCGGTTGCATCATGATTTGTGATTCAGGTTGATGGGCTATAAAGTAGCCAATTGTATTATTAAGTATCGCTGTCTTACCTAATTGAGCTCCCCACATTAATGTTACTATCTGTACAGAATCATCTAATAATGCTTCAAATACTCCCTCTTGATATGAGGTTGTTTGCCATTTCCCTGGTCTAGCTGATGTACCACTAGGCATAAATACATTTTTTGCTGACCATTCAGATATTGTTAAATCTTCAGGTGGTTTAAAATATTGACCTAATAAACTGTATATTAGTTTATGAGCATCCCTACTCTTCATCTGATTTCTCCAATATCTGATCTATAATAATTGATTCACCATTTAATATAGAATCAATAGCGTCCTTAACTTCTCTTAATAGCACCTTATTAAATTTCTTAGCGTCCGTTTCTCCTAATAGTTCAATCTCTACTCTTTCAGGGATATTAAGTAACTTATCTTTCATAATTACAAATAAATCACCTAAAACTAACTGCACATCTTCAATGGGTATTAATTTCCTCTCTGCTCTTTCTGCTTTAACTTTCTGCTCATCTGCTTGGTATTTGGTTAGTCTTAGCTTTTCTTGTTTGATATTAATATCAAGTTCTTTAACATCACTTGTAACATCAAAAGTATCTTTAGTGGCATACTCAACATCTCTATCTCTTCGCCACTTGATAACATCTGCAGTATTATATTGCCAAGCTACACCTTTGGAGCCTTTCTCAACATAAGGGCAACCATTTCGTATCCACTTATCTACAGTAGTAACATCAACCCCAAAAGTATTGGCTAACTCTTGCTTGTTAACTATCAATCCTTTGTCTGTAGATATAGTCATTGACCCCTCAATTTCAAATTTCCACCCACTATGTAAATCATGCGAGTTAATCAAACCCACACTCAAACCCTTACAGAAAGTACCTTTGAGCTATATTAAGCGTTAATTTAAGCGTGTAGATATCTACCTAAACCCAACCCCATAAACAGCCTTAAAATGCCAAACAAAAGCAGGTGAAATTTTTACAATTAGCTTAATCATGATTAAATTTTAATGTGATAACTTATTTGATGTGTGGTGACTTTTTGAAAATAGTTTTGTATTCTAAAATCACTTCCAAAAGATATAATTTACTTTACACAGCTTTATATTTCGTTATATAGTTAGATTTGTAATAACAAAAAAATAGGAATAGATATGAATAAAAATGAATTAGTACATGCAATTGCTAAGCAGGCTGACGTTACTATTGCGGATGCTGAAAAATGTTTAAAAGCTTTTACTAATGCCATTACTGACTCTCTTAAAAAGAAAGAAGATATAACTCTTGTAGGTTTTGGTACATTCCAAGCTAAACATAGAGCTGCTAGAGACGGTAGAAATCCAAAGACTGGCGAAACTATTAAAATAGCTTCGGCTACTGTTCCTCATTTTAAAGCTGGTAAGACTCTTAAAGAAACAGTGAATAAATAAGAGCTTTAGATCTGCTCTTCTTTTCTTAAGTCTTTTAGCTTACTAATAAATTCTTGAGTAATGTCTTTTTTAGGCGAGTATCTGACTAAATATTTTGTATCCATAATTGCATCATATTTTCCAGCACTGATAATTTCTTTACTTACCTTATCAATATTATTGAGATTTGATTGCTTATACTTAGACAAATCTGGAGCTGCTTTTTCTTCTTCATCTGAAAACTGTTTATTTACAAAATTAATATCACTTTGATATCTGTTCTTCTCTACTATAAGCTCTTTATAAATAAGAGACTGTTTATCATGAATACTATTCATTCTAATATTAAGTTCTTTAATCTGTTTCTTTCTCATATCTACAAAAGGTTTAACATTCTCTATATATTTATGAATTACTTGAATTAATTGTTTATTTTCTTCATCTATCGTACTTGGAGTATTAACTCGTTGATACTCATATACTTTCGACATATTTACATATGCAATATTAGATGCGAAAACTGTACCCAATGTAAATATTAACAATATTAAAATACTTATTTGTTTCATAAACTTAGATCGATCTTTTCATTAAATTATGAGTAAACATTCTATATCTCGAAGGTTGCCTTTTAATCCTTTCAACAAGTACATTCATTCCTTGCTGATAAGCAATTTCTATAGCTTTAAAATTATCAAGATATTCAATATCTCTTATGTATACTTGGGCTTTCCAAGATCCTTTTGATAATTCATTGCTGTAACCTCCTATTATTTTAAGACGTTCAACTACTTCACTAGGAAGTATGGAAAGAATAGTTGCAACTTCAGCAATAGATTTACTGTCATTTTTCATTCAAAGATAATTTATAAATACCTTAGAGAATTTAAATCTCATATTATATACTTATATATTATTTGGACAATATGTTTTAAGAGCAAAAATTAACACTAGTTTCAAACAACTCATGTATACATTTATCTTAATCATGATTTCTATTAGTACTTTTTCTCAGCGTTCTCTATAATATAAGCTTTTTCATTACAGTCTTGACACGTGTAATAATAATATTTAAATCTCATATTCTTACTAGGTATCATTTTGTTAAAAATGATATTGTCACTATTGCAATACCTACATGTTGCTTTATCTTTATTAACTATAGCTTCTAATTCACTTACTCTTTGATCACGCTTACAGATATTTTCGTAAGCTTCCAGTAATTGTTGCTGTATTTCTATAATTTTATTTTGAATAAGGTATGTAGTCTCTTTATCTTTTAACTTTTTAGACAAATTCATCAACCCCTTTGAAATCTTAAAGGCAGTATTAACCTCTGATAATATTATTAACACTAAGCTACATCTATAATGTTTGCTAACATTGATCTTAATTATACCTCGAGGAACTAGGCTATCAAATATACTAATCAAGCTTGTTGTATCAATAATAAACTTAATACCTAAACAACTCATGTATACATTTATCTTAATCAAACTTTCTAATAAATCATCTTTTGTATATTCTATACTCATATAATCAAACCATATTGTTTAGTAGTTTGCCTAATTATTTTCCTATCAATGTAACTATTTAAAACACAATCTATATTCTCAACAGTTAATCCATTTGAAAATAATATCTCAACAGCAGTTTTTGCTAGCTTTTCTAACTCTTTTTTTAGGTATTTGTGCATGAGTATTTGCTCACCTTGAAATTCATCTGCAATTTTATATGCTATGCCTTTGTCTCCTATGAAATTAATAAATTTCTCTTCGTAATGTGACCCTATTGAACCAATACGCATATCTTCTATATTGTATCTCTCACACTTAGCAAATACCTTGTCAGTCCATTCTTTGCCAATAGCATTTATCATTCTACGATAGGTGACAGTGTACATATCAACTCCCCTTTTTTGTCAAATACTTACCAATCCTCTTTAATGCTATATATCCACCTAACCAATATGTGAATATCAGTATTAACATAGTTAATATCATTGATACTATGACTACAACTAATGCTGAAATATCATCTTGGTTATTTTGATAGATATCTCTTTTAGCCATATATTTATCGTCATTAGTACTTGTTTTTGTATCAGTTAATATATTGTTTTTACGTGAGCTTTTGTCAACTACCTTTGAGCCTACATTAAGTTGTGCTTTTGTATCATCTATATTTAGCTTATGGTTTGTTTCTGTATCTTTGCTTTTAATATTAGAATCTCTATATTGATTCGTCTTTGTATCTCGTGCAGACAGACCTACACTAGCCATAGTTTGAAATTGAGATGTTGAAAGGTCTTTAGCTGATTGAGTTGTAAGTAACTTATCAAGTAGTTTAGCAGGTTTCAACATACTACAACTACTTAATAATATTATAATAGGTACTAATCTAAACATGGTCTTAGCTCCACCAACATACGCGGATTATCCCTATCAACTTCACCTACTGTAAAATTTGCATTTCTATAGTATGGTGTACTGTCATCTTTGATTAGCTTTGACTCAATTAAAGCATCTTGCACAAACTTATCTATTATTGAGCCAACATTCATTAGATCAGTTGTCTTTCTCTTTAGGTAATACTTATAGTAAACTTCATACTTACCATCAAGAATAGGTGAACGATTTTGTTTAACGATTGAGTAAACTAATTCATGATAATATTTCTTAACATTATTAGTTTCCCAAAAAAGTGCATTTCGATACCAATTCATACCTATTAATGTAGGTCGTAGTTGTTTTGAAAATTGATAATATACTGGTACTTCAAATTTGATATTTTTCATTTCCTCGCCTATCTTTTATATTATTCCATAAATTTCCTACTGCCAAACTGTCCAAAAGCTGTCTTCAGATAATCATTAACTACCATATCCCTTATATATATTTGAGCCAGTCTATCTTCAAGTTGATTTTTATAATCTTTTAGTCTTACAGTATCTTTGTATGTTAAACCATATCTATAACTACCATGAGGCGTGCTTTGCTTAATTCTCCTAATACCAAGATCTTTCGCATATCTAAAAAGTGTATTTCTAGTTAAATTCCATTTATCTTCTAACTCTTTAAAACTAATTAATTCTTCTTCCATATCATCTACAAATACATTTTCCATATGAATATAAGCTTCTCCGCAAATATCATCCTCATTTATTAAAATATCTTCCGTCATATCTAAAACATCCTTAAAATTATCAATCTTATTTACTAAACTTATTGGTCTTATACACTGAGATTACTATAAGCACCCCATATTTAGCCTCAAACCCTTTATGCATAAGCATTTAGATTTAATACTAATTTTTATAAACCTATCTGTTACCATACTCAAACCCTTACTATACATAGCTTTCAACCTCTTTTTTTTAAGTTGTGTGTTGGATTGTGTGTTGAGTTTTTTTATTCTTGATCTCAACTTATCTAAATAGTTAGCCCAAACCTGTAAAATCTCTCGTCTTTCTTCAATATATTCATACTTATTGTAAATTGACTGAATCTTATCTCTTTTTCTGTGATCAAGAATTAACTCTATAGCTTCTGACTGCCACTTATGTTCACCCTGTAAATGATATAATCCAGTAGATACTGAGTGTCTAAAACCATGTATAGTCTGTTTAAGCATTGTAACTCCATTAAAACCTAATTCATGTTGTACAATCTCTCTTAATCTATCAGGGCTAATATGATTATCTTTATGGTCTGAAAAAATATAATTATTGTTAGCTGTATATGGCTTTATATACATAATCAAATCATAAGCTTGTTTACTCAATGGTTGCTTAAACTCTTGTTTCATCTTCATAACATTAGCTGGAATAACTAAACACTTATTACTTTGATTAAAATATTCCCACTTGAGCTGACATAACATACTTGGTCTAAATGCTAATAATGGTAATAGTTGAAGAGCTACAGAATACCTTAGAGATAATTTAGTATTAGCTAACTTATAAAGTAAGATTGAAAAATCACCTTGTTGTGTGATTGGGTTTATAAAAGCATAATGACTACTTTTATTAGTTGAAATAACCTCGGTAAAGTCATTTAACATTATATTCTGCTTACATAAGCCCTTAATAGTAGCAAGCTTATAAATACCTGATAATATTGACTTGATCTTTTTTTGTTTTGATGGTGTTGTACTAAACTTATCTAATAAATTTACGATTTCAAAAAGCTGTATCTCATCAATGATTTTACCTTTAAAATATGGTTGGATATCATTAGATAAATATTTTCTAATTAAACAAAGTGTGGGCTCTCTAACTTTAGATGATTTCTTTTCTAAATACTCATCTATTAAAATATTAAGTGATTTGTTATGTTTAATCTTTCTTGTTATTAAATAATTAGCTGGGTCTATTCCTGTAGCTTTCACCTGGTTATACTTTTGAGCAATCTGTCTTGCCTCAGTTAAATTAATCTGAGGAAATGCACCTAACCCTAAGCTTTTTTGCTTTTTATTAAACGAATATCTATAAAGCCAACTCTTTTTATCCCTAGTATTAATTTGTAAATACAGGTTAGAAATATCTCTAATCTTTTCAATATTAGAAGATCTTTGACTATGTTTGATTTTCTTAATATTAGCTTGTGTTAACTGCATTATAAATTTATCCTTTACCGTTACTTGACTGTCTTACTAATTGGTCAAAATATAGGTTCTTACCATACTCCTGAATAAGCTGGTGTTGATATTGCTCTCTATCTTGAAGATCACGACTTAGCAAAGTCCTATGAGATTGAACAATTAGCTCTAATCTCTCTTTTAGAATGGGATCGTGTTCGCTTATCAAAAACGAATTCTTTAGAAAATCTTTATCTTTTTTACTAATAATTGTTAAACCTCTTTTTTGAAGTTTTTTTAGATTATTAAAACCTATTTCCATAGTTCCTAACGATCTATCATGATGTAACCTTTCACAATCTTTATTCCCATAATTACTTGAGCTTGAGGGATTCATCCAATAAGTTATTTCGTAGTCCAGTATTGAGTTATCAGCCATTTACTAATCTCCTATCTCTTCTTAACTTATTGATAAATCTTGTAGCTCCCCACAGAGTCCAAAAGGTTTTAAGAACTCCATCTTGTACGCTAAAAACAGCATATCTATTTTTGTGTTTGCTAATATAGTAGTTCATAAAATCCCCTCTAAATTTATATTTTACAAATGGTTACTAGTTCATGCTGGCATTCAAATATAAATAGCAGATGAATACTATCTATAAATATTTCTTCTAATGTACCCTATCAAGCCCACGTTCTTTCATAAGAGCAAACTTATTCACAAAATAAACTTGTCCTTTACCATTAACTTTAACTGTCTTGCTAATTGTTACTCGACCATCTGAATGATTAATTGTCGCTTCCTTGATTCTAAATAATCCCAAATCCATAGATCGTTGTGTTGGTGTATTGAAGTCTGTGCCATGTCTTCTAATCAGATAACCAGTATCCCTTAGCCATTGAAATAATCTAATACCACCAATATCGTAGCCATTTTGCTTAATGATCTTTGCTAACTCTCCAACTGAAATATCTGTACTTGATGCTTGTACTGATTCTGCAAACAAGACTTTAGATCTTTGCTGTTTAATAGTTTGATTAGCTACCTCCAGTTTCTGCTCTGATTCTAAAGCCAGTTGTAATATTTGTTTTCTAGTCAAGGCTTGTGGGTTATTTTGTTTAAGCTGTTTTTCACATTCAATAAAGTATTTTCTAGCTTGTTTACCTTTTTCAGTTCTCTGTAACATAGATATTTCTTTTGCCATATCTAGAGTGATTATGTACTCAATCAAAGTTGCATTATTGCCTGCTCTTTTTTGAGCAAGCGAAATATAATCAGCATTTTCCTCAAAATCATATTCAAGCATTCTTTTTATCCAATCTTTAAATGCTGTTTTAACTTCTAAAAAAACATGCAACTCTCTAGCGTTTACACTATTGATCTCTTCATTACCTATTTGATTTCTTGATATTGCTATATTCATAACTACCTCAATTTATATATCTACTTTGATAACCAAAAGATTTTAAAAAATTTCATGTTCATAGTTACGCTTCCTTTCTCTTAATCAAATGCTTAAACTCTTTGAACTTAGCTTTTTTAACTTGACCATCTGTAGCAACATTAGTTAGCTTGCCATTTTCAAACCAGTTATGGATCGTGACAACTGTTACGCCTGTCATATCTGCTATAACAGCAGGAGGCAGTGCTATATCATCACAAATACTTATCAACTCTAGAGCCTTACCTGATTCAGTTATCATTTTGATTGCTTTTTCAGTTATCAATGTTTCTGATTTTTGTTCAAACATGAGGTTCTCCTAAGCTATCTGCTGTTTAATATTTTTAAGGTAATCAAGTCCAATTTCTTTAAGTTTTTTAGGTGGCTTATAAGTAATTCTATTTTTAGACTCTTCAATCTCTCTGTGTATCTGTTGGCTATGTTGTATCGATTTGATCTTTGAACGAATCTCTTGCATAGTTGGTGCAAACTTACATTCATCAACTAGATCTGTTACAGCTTTGTGTACAGTTTCAAAATCATCTTTTGCAAACTTAGTCTCATATAGAGCCACTAACGCTTGCATATCTTCTGTTTTGAGCTTGCTGTACCAATATGGGTAACAAAGTTTAATCGTTTTAAGCAATGTGGTTACTTCTTGTCTATCCATGTCCTATCACTCCTGTATCATCTGTACCAAACTTTTTGATTGTCTCTTGTTTATGAAGCTCATCTAGATAATCCCAACCTGTGTTGTTGGCTTGTTGATTAAAATTAGTTTGTCTGTTACTTGGTTGATTCCATTTCTTAACATTACCTAGCCATGTTGCAAATCTCTGTTTGAAGATGAATGCTTTTTGCTTTTCAGCTAAGAATTTATGATCTGTTGAATTATGAGCTGTCCAATAGGTGATAAACTTCTCAAAAACTTCTAGCTGACCTTGTGTTGGTTGAATTTCATTTTTAGCTTGTTGTTTCCATTGAGAAATCCGGTCAGAAATTGAATCAGTGTTTTTTGATTTTTCGACATATATATTATTTTGACGGTTATATGATGGTTTATTACGGTTAGAGTAGCGTTTTGATACCAACTTAGGTAGCGTTTCAGTACCAAGATCGGTAGCGTTTTGATACTGGTCTCGTTTTGCTACTAGTAGCGTTTTGCTACCGATGTTAAGTAAATAACAGCTCTGTCTTTTATCCGCTTTTTTACCCACATAATCACTTAATTTGACTTTAGTAATTAGACCAATTTCAATAAGAAAATTAATAGCTCTTGAAATACTAGTTCTTGAACTACTACACTTCTTTTCTAAACTACTAAAACTTGGATAGGCTATATTATCATCATTAGCATAGTCAGCTAAGGCTATAAGAACTAATTTATATCCTGATTCTTTGATATCTTGATCAAATGCCCATGATATTGCTTTGACACTCATATCTACTGTCCTGCCTTAAGTTTGCCTTTTGTTAATTTTTGAATTTCTTCTATAGGAACATATGAGACATGTCGATCTGGTATTAATAGTCCATCTGTCATGTAATAAAAAATTCTTTGACAGTCGGCGGGAACTCCATTTTTAGACCATTTTGATATCGCAGACTTTTTTCTGCTAGTTAATATTGAAATTTGTTTTGGCGAACCAAAAAAGTTAATTATTTGTCTCTTATTCATTGATTCCAATTAGAAACTATATCGATATAATAAGTTTACATTAAGAAACTATTAAGTCAACAAATATGTTATTTATTTTTTTACATATAGAAACTTTTGATTATTTATTTACAATTATTGTTTATCTAAATAAACTTTTTATGATAACTATTATCATAAGGTATAAATTATGAGTATAAAAAAACTTACAAAAGAATTTATAATGGCTCGAATGCAAGAGCTTGGAATAAAACAAACAAGTATTATTTCTGAAACAGGAAGTTCAAAAGGAGCTGTAAGTAAATGGGTTAATGGTGTATCTGAACCAAAAGGACAAGAATTATTTAAATTCCTTAAAGCTCTTAAATTATCTTTTATTGATGGAGAAATAGTTAAAAATGATTACATTGGCATTGAAGTACCAGTTATAACGACCTCTGAAATTAAAACAAAATGCTTAAAAGAAACAACTAAAGTTTATACTACAAAAGAGAAAAATGTAGAGTTTATAATATCTGTAAATACCCATGATTTTTTATTTCCCTTTGGTACAAAACTTTATATTAAAAAATTCAATAGTGTAGAGAGTTTCAAAAACAATATTTTAATAGTTTTAGAAGATGATAATAAATATTTAAAAATTGGAAAATTAACTTTCTTTAATGATAACTATTACATATCTCAAGGAGATAAGTTAGAAACTATAGATATAAAGTCTGTTAAATTTAGAGTGGGACTAGCTAAGTTTATATAATATACAAAAAAGTTTGTACTAAGTTATATTTAATAATATAATTTCGATCTTTATATAAAACATATAGGGTCAAAATTATTTATGAACTTAATGCATAAAATTTTTAAAAGCATTTTTGAGGAAATATCAGGTTTCTCTCTAGATAGAAAGCACATTCTATCCAACAAAATGAACAGCTTCTATATTTTATCTATGATGTATACTCTTTTTTTAGCTTTAAGTATGATCACATCATATAGATTCCTTAATTTTTTTAATATTGCAACTAGTGCTACCTGTATTTTTTTTATTGGTATATGTTTCGTTATTTGTAATATAGTTACAGAAAATTATCATTACATCTATAC
This sequence comes from Francisella sp. SYW-9, assembly GCF_008711465.1. Taxonomy (GTDB): domain Bacteria; phylum Pseudomonadota; class Gammaproteobacteria; order Francisellales; family Francisellaceae; genus Francisella. Next base: position 50,756 of record NZ_VXKQ01000010.1, on the reverse strand, counting down.
TCGTAGAATGACGTTCTTCGCTTTATTAACTATTGGAGTTGGGTTTGGTATTCTGCAATTAACAAATAACCTACCTGCCCCAGTAGGGAAAGAAATGTTTGCTAAAGCTTACAATATATCGATGAAAGATGAGTTTACTCATGTATTTTTTTATAATTGTATAGCTGCTCTCTTGGGACTAAACATGGCTTCTTTTATGTTGGGTGTCTTTAAAAATCAAAAATTAAATATCATATTACGCATATTATTAGCTGATATTATTGGAGAGTTTATATTTACTTTTTCAGTAATTTTTTTAATTATGTTACCTATTGGAGAATCTATATACACAATCTTGTCAATGACAATTATAAGCTTTATCTCAAAACTAATATTTAGTCTAATATGTTCAACCATAATAGTTCCTATATCCTATAAAATTATTCCAATAATAGATAATGGAGTATATCAACCAGAATTTTTAGAAAAAAGTAATAAAATATAGGAGAATTATTATGTTTGATATAAATTTAAAATATTTAATTTTTGAGGCCTATAAATTAACGTTACATATAAAACAAAATAGCAACACTAAATCATTTACTTTATGTATATCTACAAAATTCACATTGCCTGAAGAGGTCTCAAAAAAATGGGTTATTGATAATAAAAATAAGTTCAAAAAAAGATTTTATCCAATTATAGATCAAATATCTTATGGACTACACCCTATATATGAACCAAAACCTTGCGAAATAGATTTTGATAAAAAAGAAATAACTTGTTTAAATTACAAAGCAGAAAAAATAAAAATTCAATTTTCTAAATATAATGCCTCAAAATTAGGTATCAATTCTGATTTTTTATGTTAAAAGTGTAGATAAATTATTAAAGATTGACCTATCTTGTCAACGATACTAATCCTATTTATAAGTAATAATTAAACCTGTCATTATTAGAGATCTTTTTTTAACATAAAAGTATTTACTCATGATCTCTAGTAATGGCATGTTTTGGATAAATTCTTCATCCCTAAAGACTTTATCCAAACTAAGTCCTTGGTAGGTAATATTCTTGTCATCATCACTCGCCGATACAGCCTCTGAATGTTACCTACCTTGACTTGAATAATTTTGAGATTGCTATATACCCTATTAACTACAGCAAATGTTTTGTTATAATGGTGGCTGTCATTATTGGAGGATATATAGAGTGAGGTATCAGGTTTCCTTTGGATAACTTCTAATAATGACTTAGAGTATATTTTTATATTGTACTACAACAAATTAATAGCTGATTTTATCATCATAGTAAAAATTATTTACTTAGATGTATAAATATAATTGTATCAACACTTGAAATGTGACCTGAACGGTTTATTACTAGTATAATTTTGCTTTAACTTAGGTGGTGAGTGTCGCTATCTGACTTTCCTAACTGTTCAAAAATAGCTTCTTTGTATATGCATTTTAGCTTGAAATAAATAATTTTAATTCCTTAGTAAAATTTAAAGAGTTTACCTTTACTAAAATAATACTTAGTTAAATTTGAAGAGTTAAGCTTTACTATAGATATTTAAATACCTGTCAAAAGCAAAAAGCTTGTTCCTCTCATAGCCAGTAACTTCTGATACAATACCTTTATTTTCAAACTCTTTAATTAACGAGTTTGCTGTAGGCTTACTTACATCTAGTCGCTCTACAATATCACTTACTGCAAGTATCGGCTTCTGATATAAAACCTCTATTAATTTACTTGCATTAGGAGCTCTTTTACCAAACCCTAATATTATAGAATCAACTTCTTGTTTTAGGTTAAGTATCTGTTTGAATGTTTCAATACTACTATTTGCTGTAGTAATAATTGCTTCAAGGAAAAATTTAATCCAATATATTAAGTCATTATCAGTTCGTACTCTTGTAAGTGCCTCATAATATATCGATTTATTTTTCTCTATAAAATCAGATAGATATAAAGATGGCTTTTTAAGTAACCCATTACTCACTAAATATAATGTAATCATCAACCTACCAATGCGACCATTACCATCTAAGAAAGGATGGATAGTTTCGAACTGATAATGTGCTATAGCTATCTTTATAAGATGTGGGACAAATATATCCTCATTATGTAAAAATATTTCTAAGTCCCCCATTAAATCATTAACCTCTTCATAGTGAGGAGGAATAAAATAAGCTGTAGCCAAGCTAGTTCCTCCAATCCAATTTTGAGACTTTCTAAATTCACCAGGTAACTTTGTTTCTCCTCTAACACTATCCAACAATATAGCATGAATATTTTTAATAAGTCTATTAGAGATAGGAATATTATCGAGTTCTTTAATAGCATGATTCATGGCTTTAATATAATTATGAACTTCTTGCCAATCATCCCGTTTTTCTGGATCTATTTGATTTTTAGAAATTAAAACCTCATCCATTTCAGTTTTTGTACCTTCAATTTTACTAGAAGTATTTGCCTCTTTAGCAATATGCATTTGTATAAAAATATCTACATTAGGAATAATCATGGTAAAAGCATTAAGCTCGCCTAAGGCTCTAGTAGCAGTTTCAAGCATTGTATTTATCTGTGGATCACCCCATGTGAAAGTATGGTTTATTTTCTCAGGCAAAAAGCTTTTATATTTATACTCTTGTCTTAATGAACCTGATTTAAAATTTCCTAAATCCATTCTATCTCCAATAAATTTTAATAAAAACTTACATTTAATCTATTATACTACAACAAATCAATAGCTGACTTTTTAACATCAGGACTAAGATGTGCATATATCTGCGTAGTTTTTACATCTGCATGACCTGCTAGTTGTGCAACCGTATATATTGGTACGCCTTTCATAACTAACATACTACAAAAATTATGCCTTAGATCATGAAAACGGAAACTTTCTATTTTGGCTTCTTTCATAAATCTTTCCCAATAACTTCTAATGGTAGTTAACCTAGTGCCTAACTTTTCTGATAGAAAAACATATTCCTCAATTTTACTGATACTATCAAAAATTTTTTTAACTTCCTCATGTATAGGTATAGATCTTCCTTTATTTGTTTTAGTATCTTTAGCTGCAAGTGTTATCTGATTAGTATGACAATCTATATTCTTCCACTTTAAGGAGAATAGTTCATTTCTACGCATACCAGTATAAAAAGCAACAGTTACAATATCTTTTAGAATCTTAGGTTGCTTTTCTAGATATTCAAAGAACCTCTTTGTTTCTTTATCATTAAGATATCTGATAGTATGAGATGATTCTCTAAGTGTTTTAAGTTTAGATAAAGTATTCTCTTCTAAATAGCTAAAATCAACAGCTCTACTTATAGCTCCTTTTAATGCAACTATAATTCTATTTATTCTAGCATTGCTACAACCTCTATCTTTTTGATATTTTGTAACAAAAGTGTTAACTATACTCGGCTTTATTTGCTCTAATTTTATTTTATGAAGTGGTTTTACAGTATTTTTAAGTATATTAATGGTAGACTTATACGATTTTCTATTGTTCCTATACCAGTCTATATAGAAGTTATCAAGATATTCCTTAAAACTAAGATTATCGATTTGTTTAGATTTTTTCTCTTCATTTATATCTAAACCTTGTATGACTAATGAGTTCAATCTTTGAGCTTCTGCTTTAGCTTGAACTAATGTAATACCTCCATGCTTCCCTATTGTATGTATTTTTGGTTTTCTATCTACATAATATTTTAACCTATAAGATTTATTTCCAGATGGTGATACTCTTAGTACTAATCCTTTAATCTCTGTATCATAATAATCAATTTTTTTATCGATCGAATTTATATCAATATTATTTATAAAATTTTTTGTTAATTTGACCGTTGCCATATCTCTGGGGTGCTACATGGGGTGCTACAAAAATTAAATTCAATAATAAAACAGTTTTATCTAAAAATCAAATTACCCCTCTAAAAGCCTTATATAATAAGGGTTTATTTATTTTAAAATAAAATAATTATATTTCAAAATAACCCCTAAAAAAGGTCTTGAAAACCGTTGACTGTAACAGGTCCGGGGGTTCGAATCCCTCTTTCTCCGCCATATGAACATAGAGCCCGTCTACTTTGTAGCGGGCTTTTTTGTTTCTGTATTACTAGATTTGTTTTATTTTTCTATTTAAAATTAGATTCTTAAAAATTAATACTATACCTTTGTTATTTTAAAAGTATAATTCGTTGTATTTATAATACTAAGACTTCTTTAGAATGTTTAAAAATATAAAATACTTACTATTTCTTATAATATTTATAAGTTTTGGATATAGTCAAGAAATAAACTTTGCTGCTGTCCAAATGCTTATTAAACAACAATCTTTTGATCAATTTGCTAAAAATATTGAAAGATTAACAAAGCAAGCAAAAGCTAAAGGAGCAGAAATAGTTGTTTTCCCCGAAGATGATTCTGTAAATCTAATCAATAACCTGCCATGGAATAAACAAAGTATTACTAAACTTAGTAATTACTATTCAAAAACTAAAAACTTAATTTCTCAATTATCTAAAAAGTTTAATGTCATTTTAGTAGGAGGGACTATTGCCAAAAATAATAATGGCAAGATATCTAATACTATTATAATAGGTTTACCAGATGGCCAAATAATAGAGAATGATAAAATCTACTTAACGCCCGAAGAAAGAAATGTTGGATATACCAATTATGGTAAAAATATTTTAGTGCTTAATTATAAAGACTCTAAAATTGTAATTTTAGTATGTTACACTAGCGAATTTCCAAATATATCTCAAAAACTATCAAAAATAGAACCTGACATAATAATAGTTCCATCATATACAAATAATCTTTATGGTTTAAATAGAGTTCATACTGCGGTAAAGATGCTATCAATACAGAATTTTGCTTATGGTGTGGTTGTTGGTATGGCTTCTGGCTTAGATAAAGATCATACTCGAGGTGTTGATGGAGTTAGTCAAATACTATTTACTTCACCACAAAATAAGGATTTTCCTCTTAACTATTTGGTTAAGGGTAATTTTAACAAAGAAGATGTTGTAGTTGAAAAATTAGATATTTCAAAGTTACATAAAGCACGTATTGGATATGATGCCTTCCCAAATAAAGATATAAAATATAATACTAATCTAGGTTATAAATCTATAAGCTATCTAAGATAATATGCTCTAATTCGAACCTCAAGCCTCTAGAATACTGCTAAAGGGCACCCTATCCACTCGACTAATTTACTCCTAACTAAAGAGGAAACTTTAGATAATATATAAAATTATCCTACTCCTTATTAGAAATTTAAAAGAGGATTTCCAACTATTACAAGCAATATTATTTGTTATAATGTCGTAAAATTCAAAATTTATTATAAGTAATGAAATATATAAAGTTAGGAAAAACAGATATTAATGTTAGTAGAATATGTCTTGGAACTATGACCTGGGGAGAACAAAATACTCAGTCAGAAGGTTTTGAGCAAATGGATTATGCCCTATCTCAAGGAGTAAACTTTTGGGATACTGCTGAAATGTATCCGATCCCTCCAAATCCTAAAACTTATGCTAAAACAGAAACAATCATAGGAAATTGGCTTGAGTCTAGACAAAAAAGAGAAGAAATTATTTTAGCTACTAAATTTTCACCACTTCCTTGGGCTCGGGATGAGAAAAGTCCTACGATTAATAAACAGAATATTATTACAGCTGTAGATAATAGTCTAAAGAGATTAAAAACTGACTACATTGATCTTTATCAATTTCATTGGCCTGTTAATAGATCTCACTATCATTTTGAAAATTGGTGGAACTTTGGACCATCACAGCAAGGAGAATCTGCAAAACAACAAATTCTAGATAATATCTTAGAGACTCTACAAACATGCGATAAACTTATAAGAGCTGGTAAAATTCGCCATATAGGTCTTTCAGATGACTCTGCTTGGGGAGTAAGCCAGTTTCTAAAGCTTGCAGAGAAGTATAATTTGCCTAGAATAGCTAGTTTACAACATGAATATAACTTATTACGTCGTAGAGATGAAACTGATATCATGGAAACTTGTGCATTAGAAAATGTTTCATATTTATCTTGGTCACCTCTTCATGCAGGAATATTAAGTGGCAAATACTTAAATGGTAATGCTCCTGAAGGTAGTAGAATGAGCTCTCCTGAACGTAGATCTAGATATGCTGCAAAACTAAATCCTATAGTTGATGCAGCTGTAGAACAATATATTGCAGTAGCAAAAAAACACAATTTAGATGTATGTCAAATGGCGTTAGCATTTACAATTAGGAAGCCATATATGAGCTGTAGCATAATTGGAGCAACTAACTTACATCAACTTAAGTCAAATATTAATGCTATAAATTTAGATCTATCTGAAGAAGTACTTGCAGATATTGAAAAAGTTAGAAGAAAATATCCTGTTCCATACTAAATTTATAATATTTATTTTTTAGCTCTTAACCATTTATATTATTTGCTATAATCTTTTCAAACTCAAAAATTATTATTTAAAATGAAATATACTAAACTTGGAAAGACTAATCTTGATATCAGTAAGATATGTCTTGGAACTATGACTTGGGGATTACAAAATTCACAAGCTGAAAGCTTTGAGCAAATGGATTATGCATTAACTCAAGGTGTAAACTTCTGGGATACAGCTGAACTATATGCTGTACCACCAACACCTAATACTTATGGTAAAACAGAAGAAATCATAAGTAACTGGATTGAATCTAGACAAAAAAGAGAAGAAATTATTCTAGCTACAAAATTCTCACCAATTCCTTGGGCTCGAGGTGAAGAAAATCCAGCTATTAATAAAACAAATATTATTACAGCTATAGATAATAGTTTAAAAAGATTAAAGACTGACTATATTGATCTTTATCAATTTCATTGGCCTGTTAATAGGCCTAATTATCATTTTGCTGATTGGTGGGATTTTGAACCATCTCAAGGAGAATCTGCAAAACAACAAATTCTAGATAATATCTTAGAAACTCTACAAACATGTGATGAACTTATAAAAGCTGGTAAAATTCGCCATATAGGTCTTTCAAATGATTCTGCTTGGGGCATTAGTCAATTTATCAAGCTTGCTGAAAAATATAATTTACCAAGGATTGCCAGTATTCAAAATGAATATAACTTGCTGCGTCGTAGAGATGAAACTGATACTATGGAAACTTGTGCATTAGAAGATGTTTCATACCTATCTTGGTCACCTCTACAGATGGGAATATTAAGTGGTAAATATCTAAATAGTAAAGTCCCTGCAGGTAGTAGACTTTCTGATGAAGTAATGGGTTCTGAAGAACAAAAGGCTAGATTTGCAACTAGACATAATCCAACGGTAGATAAAGCTGTAGAAGAATATCTTGCTGTAGCAAAAAAACATAATATAGATGTTTGCCAAATGGCTATAGCATTTACAATCAGAAAATCATATATGACTTCTAGTATAATTGGTGCAACCAATCTGCAGCAACTTAAAACAAATATTGAAGCTATTAATCTTGAGTTATCACAAGAGGTTTTAGCAGATATTGATAAAGTAAGAAGAAAGTATCCTGTTCCATTCTAAAAAAGAATATCTATTTTTTTCTTAACCAGCTATATTATTTATTATATTTTTAAAATTCACTTTTTTTTGTAAAGTATGAAATATATAAAGTTAGGGAAAACAGATATTGATATAAGTAGGATATGCCTTGGCACTATGACTTGGGGACAGCAAAATACTGAGTCAGAAGGTTTTGAGCAAATGAACTATGCTTTATCACAAGGTGTAAACTTTTGGGATACTGCAGAAATGTATGCTTTTCCTAGAACTCCAGAAACTTATGGTAAAACAGAAGAAATAATTGGTAATTGGTTTTCAAAATATAAAAAAAGAGATGATATTATACTTGCAACTAAATTCTCTCCGGTATCGTATATTAGAAATGAAGTTAATCCAGAAACAAATAAAGTCAATATTATTCAAGCTGTTGATAATAGCTTAAGGCGTCTACAGACAGATTATATCGACTTATATCAATTTCATTGGCCTACAAATAGACCTCATTATCATTTTAATTTATGGTGGAATTATGAGCCTACTAAAGATAATTCTAATAAACCTGAAATTATTGAAAATATTCTAGAGATTCTACAAACATGTGATGAGCTTATTAAAGCTGGTAAAATTAAACATATTGGAATATCAAATGATTCAGCTTGGGGAATAAGTCAATTTTTAAACCTTTCTGAAAAATACAATTTACCACGAATTCAAAGTCTTCAAAATGAATATAATTTACTACGCCGTAGAGATGAAACTGATATTATGGAGATATGTGCTCTTGAGAATATTTCATATCTAACATGGTCCCCTCTAAATATGGGAGTATTATCAGGGAAATATCTAAATAATAAACGCCCTAGTGATTCACGCATGTCAGATAGATTCCTTTCTAATCAAAATTTAAAAGATATGCTAGCTTATAGACTAGATGTAAAAGATAAAGTTATAAATAGTTACATTCATCTAGCTAAAAAACATAACTTAGATATATGTCAAATGGCAATCGCATTTACAATTCGTAAACCGTATATGAGTTCTAGTATAATTGGAGCTACATCAATGGAACAATTAAAAACAAATATTAGCGCTATTAATCTTGAGCTATCACAAGAAGTATTAGCAGGTATAGAAGAAGTAAGAAAAAAATATCCAATTCCTTTTTAAAATGAGTAATAAAACGAACAATCAAATATATTTTTTATTATTTATAATATTTTTTAGTGTTGTTGGTACATCAATGCCATATGCTATTTTTGCTCCATATTTTATTAATAATCATAGTTTATTTTCTCACTCATCCCAAGAGATATTAAATATAGGTCTAGGCTTTACTCTTGCAGCTTATCCTTTAGGACAGTTTATAGGGGCACCAATTATAGGAAGACTATCAGATAGATATGGTCGTAAAAAAATTTTGATAAATACACTTATCTTTTCAGCAATTGGATATTTTTTATCTTTTATTGCTATATCTATAGGAAGCGTGTTGTTATTAATTATAACTAGACTTATTACAGGTGCATTTGAAGCTAACTATGTTGTAGCCCAAGCATTTATTGTTGATATCACAGAAAATAAGCAGAAAGATCTTGGAAAATTGTCCGCAACAGCTTCTTTAGCTTATGTTCTTGGTCCTATAATTGGTGCTTTATTATGTAATCATAATATAATATATTGGTTTAACTATGCGACTCCTTTTCTTTTTGCATCTTTAGTGTCAATTATACTAATGGTATTAGTTAAATATAGGCTTACAGAAAATATTCCAAAAATAACTTTTGAAAAAATAAATCTATTAGATGAATTTAGAGTTATTAGAAATTTATCAAAAGTTGTTGATGATAATTCTATAAAGGTATTGCTATTCAGTTGTACTTTTTTATCATTGTCAATTCTAACTTATTATGAGTTTTACCCAGTAATACTTGCTAATAATTGGAATATGAAATCTATGACTATTGCAATACTAACAGCTGTATATAGTATAAGTCTTTCAATCAGTGTATTGTATCTTCCATCATTTTTGAATAAAAGATTTTCACTAAAAAAGAGTTTATATCTAATGTTTAGTATTATGATTATAGGATACTTTTTATTAATCTCTAATAACCTTTATTTAGTTGTATTACAATTTGTTCTCTTAGGATTAGCATTTGGTACAGCTAATAATTTACAATTAGTTATGCTTTCAAATATTGCTCCGGATAATAAGCAGGGAGAAATTTTAGGTCTACGCACGTCTTTATCAATGTTAGGAAATGCTTTAGTATGCGTATTTGGTGGATTTGTAATTATATTTTCTATTAATTTTACAGCTCTAATAAGTGTGATTTTTATATTATTAACTATTATTGGAATAACATTTTTAAATAAGGAGAAAGTTTAAATCTCTAAAAAATTCTTTAAAGTCTCTAAACCATTTTCTGTTAAATATGCTTCTGGATGGTATTGAACTCCATAGATTTTTGCTTGTTTATGTTCAAAGGCCATAATTTCGTTATCTCTTGTCATAGCTAGCATCACTAACGGATCTCTAATTTTATCAACTATTAACGAATGATAACGTGTAACATCAAAGTTATCGGCAAGATTCTTATATAGCTTAGACTCTTTTATTTGAGAAATTCTAGAAAGCCTCCCATGATATATTTGTTTTGCTTTTATTATATTAGAGCCATAATATTGAGCTATTAATTGATGGCCTAAGCATATTCCTAGTAAAGGTATATTATTTTGCTCACAGTACTCAATAATTGAGTATTTATCTTTTAACTCATTAGGATGTCCTGGACCTGGACCAATCACAATATGGCTATATTGTGTAATATCATCTATTTCTTGATCTGTTTTTTTGATACATACCTTATGCCCAAGATAGGTTATATAATCAACTATAATATTAGTAAACGAATCGTAATGATCAATATATAAAACCATTTTAGACCTCTAAGTATGCAGGTATCAAACCTCTAACACTATTAATAAGATATATTTTATCTGCTGATTTTAAATCATCTATAGTTAAATGTTTAGGCTCTAGTTTTTTTTCAATTATCATTGATCTTCTAGCTACTCCATCCAAGACGCCATCATCTAATTTTGGTGTATATAACTGTTTGTTTTTTTCTATCACTATATTATGAAATCTAGTCTCTGTAATACAATTTTTTTCATTTAAAAATATCAGCTCACAACCTGTTTCTATAGCAATATACTTATCATGCATTTGAGTATAAAAACCACGTGTGGAACTATGAGTTGTCTTGTATTGAAACAACTTATTCTTAGAGTCTATTTTTTCTGGACAAATTATTAGTTTAATAGGTTTTGTGACACCTGTGTCGATATGATTATGCTCAATAATAAAAGACTTGTCATAATTATATTCAAGACGTATTTTATATTCTTTATTTTTCTCTAGTTTCTTAGAATAAATTTCTAATTGGTTTTTAATATATTTTATATCTATATCAAAAAACAATCTTCTAGTAGAACTTTCAAGACGCTCTAAATGTAAATCTAAATGGCTAAAATCATGATGATAATAAAGACTTTCAACCAAAGAAAAGTTTGGCTTATAGATTCTTCTAATAAATCCTATTTTTGTATCCATTTCATGCCATTCAGATTCTGCATCCGAGTATACAGTTATACCACCCCCTACTCCTATTTGCATATTGTCTTGATACTTTTGAATAGTCCGAATAGCAACGTTAAAGCACATATCATTATTAGGTAAAATATAACCAATACTACCGGTATAGACACCCCGCTTTTGTCTTTCTATTTGGGCTATTAATTCCATAGTTCTTCTTTTAGGAGCCCCTGTTATAGAACCGCAAGGAAATAAATTATCTAGAATTTTTCTAAATGATATCTGTTTGTCTACATTGGCAGATATTTGCGAGGTCATCTGTAGAAGATTTTTATACTTTTCTATCGAAAAAAGCTTATCTACTCTAACAGTATGAGTATCTGCTATTGCTGATAAATCATTTCTTAATAAATCTACTATTATTAAATTTTCTGCTTTATTCTTATCACAAGACTCTAGCTCTTGAAAAGCTTTTAGATCTTCCTGCTCATCACCACTAAGTCTAGCAGTTCCTTTCATAGGCTTTACAATTATATTATTGTTTTCTTTTTTAAAAAATAGCTCTGGCGAAATAGAGATTATATCTGGTTTTAAAAAAGGTAAATATGCCGCATATTTGACAAGTTGTGTTTGTTTTAATCTCTCATATAACCCTAAGCTACTAAATTTAGAATCTGCGTGAATATTTTTAGTCAGATTAATCTGATAGCTTTCACCATTAATAAGTGCTTGTTGAACTTTCCCAAAATCAAGCAAATAATCATCTAAACTAAGATTATCTAGCATTAAGTCTATAGAAGCTTCTCTACAAGAAAAATTCGGAACATCATAACTAAGATCTTTAAATGCTACAAAGTGAAGGAGGTTTTTTTCATCATTAAATAAGCGTAAATCCTTAAGCTCATCCTTGATATAATAACTTGCTTCATAACTAATATAACCAGCTAAATATAGTCCCTGCTGTTGAAGCATCTCTAGCTCACAAAAAGCTAGATCTAAAGAATCTTTATCATAAGCTATAATCTCTTTAATAGGATTATAAAAATAATAGTTTTTCTCATTTATCAAAGTATCTTCAAATATAGCAAACTGGGGAAATGTTTTAGAGCTCATTATTTATCAATTCTTTTAACTTTTTTCTATCTATTTTACCTGTTACTGTCATAGGGATCTCATCAAGATATACAACCCCATCTAGTTTTTTATATTCAGATACATATTTAGTAAGCTCCTTATTTATAGAGCCTAGAGAATATTTATTATCAGTAACTAAAAATGCCCAAATATTTTCTCCCCATATTCTATCGTATTTTCCAACAACTACACAGCCTTTAATTCTAGGTATCTTTAAAATAGAGTTTTCCAATTCAATTGGTGATATATTTGAACCACCTTTTATAATAATATCTTTATATCTACCATAAAAAGTAAGTTCATGTTTTTTGCTGTCAAAGCTTCCAATATCTCCTGTTTCTAACCACTCATTTAGACTATTTAGAGGAGTAGTATTATTTTTAATAAAAATCTTACCATAGTTATTATTTGCGAATTTATCTATCTTCACCTTAGTATCTAAGAAAATCTTTATACTATTAGAGCTTTTAGCATTTATATTTTGACCATAGCCAAAAACTTCTGTCATACCAATCCCATTTAATAATGATATACCTAACTTTTGTTTAACTAAATTATTTAAAGATTCTGATACTACATCTCCTGCGACACTTAAATAACGTAAATTGTGGTTTTTAGTAACATTCTCTTTGATTAAGAAATGATACATCGTTGGTAGTAATGCTAAAGCTGTTATATTAGATTTATTAATAATTTTAGCAATTAATTTAGAATCAAATTCTGAAATAACAGTAATATCTAACCCCATAGCTAAAGCTGGTAAAATCTGGTATGAAAAAGCAAATGCATGATTTATTGATAAAGCTACTAATAAATGATCATTAGATTGAAGACCTAAATCATTAACTCTATTTTGTGCATATTTTATAATTTGATTAATATCATGCTGATGCTTTTGATAAAATCCTGTAGTTCCTGAACTTACATGTGCAGTTATAGCTCTTGCAAATATTTTATAATCTTGTGTTTTAGCTAAGCTTTTTAAAAAAACCATATGATCTTTAACATAAAGTATTTTCAATCTATCTGACTCTAAATGAGATAATTTATCTGTTATAAATAGTGAATTATCTTCTAATATTCCTTCAAGCTCTGAATCAACTAATCGAGGGTTAATTGGTACAAAAAGATCTATATCGGCTATCCAACTAGCTATATATAAACTAATTGATAGCGGTGAGTTTTTTAAATTAGAAAATATTTTTCTATACTTATAAGATTCAAGTAATCTTGCTAAATCATAAGATTTTTCTAAAATTTCTTTATATGAGTATTTTTCATTTGCAAAGAAAATGTACTTATCCTTATTATAACTTCTTATATTTTCTAAAAAATTTCTAAGCTGACTCATTTTTAAGCAATTGATTATCTAAGTAATTGCTAATATGATATATTAAATTAAAATTTAATACTTAACATCTCTTAATAAAATGCAACAATCTTTATTTTTAAATGGATTAGAAGTTTATGTTAATTTAGGCTGTTCTGATGAGGAAAGAGCTCACAAGCAAATGATTAAATTAGATATAGAGCTAGAATTTGACCAGAACTATTCTGCTAGTGATACTGATAATTTAGAAGAAACTATTTGCTACTATACTCTAAGAAACAATATCCAGAACTTCTGTGATGATATTAGCTGTAATCTTATTGAATATTTAGCAAAGCAAATATTCTTATTTATTCAAAAAAATTATACTAATGTAAAACTAAGGTATTTAAAACTTATAAAAGCTCCTCCTATGTCACAGATAAAAGCAGCTAGCTTTATTATTAGGAACTAATATATGCAATATATTATAGGGATTGGCACAAATATAGGATTTACCCTTGAGAATATACATCTAGCTATACAAGCCTTAGATTCACATGAGGAAATAAAAGTTATAAGAAAAGCGAGCTTATATAGTAGCAAAGCACTACTTAAAGAAGGAGCTCCTAAAGATTGGGATATTAACTTTATAAATACTGCTGTAAAAATCAGCTCCTCATTAGATCCAAATGAACTCTTGATTGTTTTAAAGAATATTGAGAAGAATATTGGAAGAGATCAAAATGCTCCTGTTTGGTCACCAAGAATAATCGACTTAGATATCTTGGCAGCAGAAGATTTAATTTTAGAAGCTGATAATCTTTCAATTCCTCATAAAGAATTACTCAATCGTAATTTTGCTTTAGCTCCACTATTGGAGCTATCTAAAGCTTGGCATCACCCTAAAAAAGTTGATATAGACTTAACTCTAAGATTAAAAGAGCTTGGTAACATAGAAAAGCTAAAACAAACCCTCTCAAATACTATGCATATGGGTATTGTAAATTTATCAGATCAATCTTTTTCAGATGGCCTCTATGACGATACAAAACGTAAATCTAACTTATATAAACTTATTGATAATGGTGCTGAAATTATAGACATTGGAGCTGAATCAACTAAGCCTAATGCTAAACCTATATCGATAGATGAAGAGTTTGAAAAGCTGGATATAATTCTAGAAGATATTAAAGCTACTGCTACAGATCTAAAGTATAAACCGTTAATAAGTATTGATACACGTAAATTAGCAGTAATTCAAATGATCTTAGAAAAACATCATGATATTATATGGATGATAAATGATGTTGAATGTAGTGATATTGAACAAAAAGCAAAGCTAATTGCAAAATACAATAAAAAATATGTCATAACCCACAATTTAGGGATAATAAATAGAGACCAATATTTAGATAAAAGTAATGCTATAGAGAAGGTTTGTCAGTATATTGAGCAGAAAAAAAATATTTTACTAAATTATGGTGTTCAAAAAGATAATATATTCTTTGATGTTGGTTTTGGTTTTGGTAAAAAAGCAGATACTGCTAATTATTTATTAGAGAATATTGTTAAAATAAAAAATATATTAGGTTTAAAAGCGCTAATTGGTCACTCTCGTAAGCCATCAATATTAGGGTTAACAAAAGATAGTGACTTAAAATCCTTAGATAGAGCAACTAGAGAGCTTTCAAAAAAATTAGAAAAATTAAATATTGAAATTATAAGAATACATAAAATTTAATAAGGGAATAATATGCCATATCATCCAAGTTTAGAAGCAATATTAGATACTCCAGAAGTTCGAAGAATAAAAAAATTAGACTTAAAAGAGCAGCGTGAAATTTTTAAAAGCTTATCTATTAGTCAAATTAAAAGAATTCCTCGCCCTGATATTCTCGAAGAAGATATTAAACTAGAGAATAATACTGTACTAAGACATTATAAATCTAAAAAACCTAATGGCAAAGCTGTATTTTTTATTCATGGCGGAGGATGGTGCCTAAATTCAATAGATACTTATGATCATGTATGTCGCTACCTTTGTGATCAAGGAAATTTTGATATTTTCTCACTTGCGTATGGTTTAGCTCCTGAACATAAGTACCCTACTGCCGTTGATCATGCATTATTTGCTTATGATTGGTTGTATCAAAATATTAACAACTTTAACATTGATCCTAAAAACATCTTTGTAATGGGAGATAGTGCAGGAGGAAATCTTGTAACTATAATTTGTCATGAACGCCAACAAAACATGCCTAAAGCTCAAATCCTATTTTATCCTGCAGTTGATATGTATACAAAATATGAAAGTAATCAAAAATTTGATAAATATAAATATCACCTAACTACAGAATGGTGTGAAATGATGCTTAAAGCTTATCTTGGTGATAAAATATTATCTCAACCTAAAAAATTAAGAGAGCCAAAGATTTCTCCTTTATTTTATGAAGCAACAAAGCAACCAGATACATTAATCGTATCGGCTACTCATGACATTTTAATTGATGGAGTCTATGCCTATGAGAAAAAACTTAAAGAACAAGGAACTTTAGTTGAAACTCATTATGATGATGAGATGTATCATGGCTTTATGACTATAATTGGTATTAGTCCACTGCTAAATGCTAAAATAGCTTTAGATAAGACTATAGAGTTTATTAATAAAAGATAAAAATAAATTAGATATGAATCCAGTTTTTAAAACAGATAAAAAATCAGGTAATCAATCAGAGCAACTTATAAAAAGATTCAATGATTTACCCGCTTTTGTAGCAACTGGCGGCGAAATTTTATTTGTATCTAATGATTTTCTTGAAGTTCATCTGAGATTTAACTTAAATGAAAATACTAAAAACTATCATGGTACAGGTTTCGGTGGCGCAATATATTCTTCATTAGATCCAATATATCCTATTCAGTTATGTAGGATTCTTGGTGATGACTATGTTGTATGGGATTTATCAGCAAGTATCGATTATCTTAAGCCAATTACTGATCATGTATATGCTCAATTTTTATTATCTGAAGATACTATAGCCAATATCAAAAGAGATGTACAAATTAAAAATAAATCTGTAATTAGTTTACCTGTATGTTATCAAGATCTAGAGAAAAATATCTATGCTAAAGCTACTAAAACAATATATATAGCAGATAGAGAATATTTTTATAATAAAAAATAGTCTGGCTAACCATCTTTTACATAGCTATGAAGTCTTACATCTCTTTGTTTAGTTACTTCAGAATACTTAAAATCTTAAAAAAACTCTAAACATTTTTATGAAGAGTCTGAAATTAAGAAAATTGTTATTGATTTTATTTCTTGATGAATTCTTATTATTTACTAAGCATTTTATTTCTTTGAGCTAAAGCATTATTAACTAGTTTATTAAACTTATCATAGCTACAATAACTCTTATTATCGCATGCTGGAATCTTAATGTCTTTACCATTATAAGTTATATTAACTCTATAATCATTGTTGACTTTAAATAACTCAAAATTCATATATGACGCATAATGAGGGTTTTTATATATAGGATCACCAAGAGCACTCATCACTATTGCTATAGTAGTATCATGACCACCATAAACAACGTACTTAAGATTCGTATTCTGATCATTGATTTTTGATGACAAATATTTATTTAAGTTACCTAAGAATGGTGATCCGAGTAAATCACCAATATTTTTTGGACCAAGTTCATATAAACCTGCCCAGTTACTTAATGGATAATACTTATCATAAGTTTTCATACTGATGCCTTTAGGAAAAGGAACATTATAAATAGTACGAACATGTAAATCATCAAAAAATCCACCTGCATCAGAAAGATTTGTTATTTTATATCCTGCAATTTTTGACCATTTGTCTAACTGTTTATTAGTTATTTCACCATTATATTTTTTCCATACAGCTTGTGTGTGAACTTCTTTTTCTGCAAGTTTATTAAATACTTGAGACTCTTTTCCAGATCCAATATCAAATACTGGAGCATTTGGCAAAGTAAATATAGGAATCAGATTTAATGCCCCTGGCAATGCAGGTAAGCCTGAATCTAGTTTTGGACCTGTCCCAAGAGGATATAGTCCATATAAAAATGATTGAGTACTAACGACTAATCTATTTTCTTGTCCTGCTAAAGATATAATTGTTCCATTAGAGTACGTTTTTGGTAAAAGATGATATTTATCCATATAAAGTTGTCTTATATGCTTTCCAAGTTTATACTCTTCTCTCATTCCAAGAGGTGTTAATTCGCCATTACCGCCTTTCCATGAATAGCTATATTGAGGATTTTTAATTGGCATATATGGAGTTCTGTCTCCATGCCTAATCAAAGTCGCAGCAAATATAAGTTTGCCATTAGATATAGAGCTATCTTTTTTTACAGCAACATTATCCGCAGAAAAACCCATTGATATACTAATCAAACCAGTAGCTAGTAGTGTAACTTTTTTTAAATTCATTATATAATTCCTTTTAATTTTAAGTTTATTACTTAATTTTTTACAATTATCATTTCTTAAAGTTAAATAGATCTTATTTGCTATCTTAGATAAAATAAAAAATTATGACTTTTTAAAACATACTAATAAATAAATCATAAAAGCTGCTATACAACAATATTAAGAGAAGATTTAATTAGATTTAAATTAAGAAATATAAAATTGTAAAACTTCTAATTATACTGCATAATCTAATTCTGCATTTTTAATTGACAAATCATAGCTGACACTATTTCTTATATAATGATTATTTCTACCTCAGCAGACTTTGTTAGTTTATAACTTTTGAAAGAAAATACCTAAAAGTACTATTTATAACTTAAGCTTTTCAAGAGCATTTATAATTGCCCTCTTTGTAACTTGTTTTAAATGAATAATATCATCTAAACTTGAATTTAAAGGAGGTAGCCAATAAAGTGTATTTCCTAGAGGCCTTAATAAAGCACCTAATTTAATAGATTCTTTATAAACATCAAAACCAAACCTATATTTATCTATATCTAAATCCACAGCAATCACACCTCCTAGATTTCTAATATTCTTTAAAATAGAAATTTCTTGTTGTATCTCTAAAAAACAATTATGCATTATAGTTTCTAGCTCAGTTACATTATTTAATATACTTTCCTGTTCAAAAATATCTAAAACACTATTTGCTGCTACTACACCAAGAATATTGCCGCTATGAGTATGTGAGTGTAAAAATGCTTCAGACATTTTATCTTTATAAAACATATCATAATACTGATTTTTTGTCAGAGTAACACTAAAAGGTATCACTCCAGATGTAACACCTTTCGATATACATAAAAAATCAGGAGAAATATCGAGATAATCTAAAGCAAATAATTTACCTAACCTTCCAACACCCGTCATAATTTCATCAAAAATAATATAAACATCATTTTGCTTACACCAGCTACATAACCTATTGAGATAGTCTTTACTATACAACAACATACCTCCAGCTGCTTGACATAGAGGCTCAACTATTAGTGCATTTATACTTTGTTTATTTTCTTCTAAAAATTCCTCTGTTTTATCCCAATGATATTTTGCATCCTCCCATAGAGGATCTGTTTTACCACTAACATATGGTAGATCTTTTATAATTAAACTATCAAATAGCAATGTTTCATATGGCTTTGAATATAAGCCACAATCACTAACACTCATAGTTGCTAAAGTTTCACCATGATAAGAGTTTTCAAGACAAACAAACTTAGTTTTAGAAGTTTGATTTTTAAGTTGGCGTAAATGTATCGTCATTTTTAAAGCAATTTCAACAGCACATGAACCATCAGCAGCATATAATGTTTTATCCATCGATGTTAATTTACATATTCTATTACTAAAACGTTCAACCTCATCATTTGTTGTATTAGCAAAAATTGTGTGTTCAAACTTATCAAGCTGATTCTTTAATCTATCTACGATATATGGATGTCTATGTCCTAATGATTTACACCACCAGCTAGATATAGCATCAAAAAGCTTTCTGTTATCTTGCGTATATATATAACTACCTTCTGTTTTATTTATACTTAAAGGAGGAACTTGTTCAAAGTCTTTCATTTGCGTACAAGGGTGCCATATATTTGTGCTATACTTCATTGTAAACTATTTATGTATTTTTTGGTTGACATAAATTATATACAAGATATACAATAATTTACAACCTAAAGTTATCTAACATATAAACATGAATTTAGAACAAGTCAAAGCAATATATGATACACCTCTTACAGAATTAATATTTAGTGCTCTAGAAGTCCATAAGAAAAATTTTAATAATGATATAGAGCTATGCTCATTAAAAAGTATAAAAACAGGAACTTGTCCTGAAGATTGTAAATACTGCCCTCAAAGTGGGCATTATAATACAAAGATACAAAAACATAAACTTCTAGATCTAGATAATATTTTAGAAGAAGCAAAACAAGCTAAAGCTAGTGGTTCAAAGAGATTTTGCATGGGAGCCGCTTGGAAAAATATTCCTAAAAAAGATTTAGATAAAGTTACAGATATTATATCTGAAGTAAAAAAACTAGGATTAGAAACATGTGTAACTCTAGGTAGTATAAACCCTGAAGAAGCAACAAAACTAAAAGATGCAGGTCTAGACTATTATAACCATAATTTAGATACTTCAAGAAGATACTATCCTGAAATAATTTCAACTAGAAAATTTGAGGAAAGAATAGATACTATAAGAAATATAGCTAATGCAGATATCAATGTCTGTTGTGGTGGTATATTAGGAATGGGAGAATCCCTAGATGATAGACTTAGTTTATTATTGGAATTATTAGAATTACCATCACCTCCCAAAAGTATCCCTATCAATACTTTGATACCTGTAAAAGGAACTCCTCTAGGAGATAAATTCTCAGAAGCACAAATTGATAGTATAGAGCTTGTAAGGTTTATAGCAACAACTAGAATTCTTTTCCCTGAAGCTAGACTTAGACTATCTGCAGGTAGAGAAAATATGTCTATAGAAACTCAAACTTTGTGTTTTCTTGCTGGTATTAACTCTATTTTTTATGGTAACAAGCTTCTAACTGAGAATAATGCTACTGTAAACTCAGATAATTATCTATTATCAAAATTAGGATTAACAGCTTAATCAAAAATCATGCTAAATCTAGAAAATAAGTATATTCAGTATCAAAAAGATAACTTATTAAGAGAGTTAGCTATTAGTGATGTTCATAAAGAAAAATCTACTACAGATTTTACTAGCAGTGACTACTTAAATTTATCTAATTCTATTAATCTAAAACAATGTTTAATCGATGGTTTTGATAAATATGGCTTTGGTAGTAAAGGATCTAATATTGTTTGTGGCTATACTGATGAAACCCAAGAATTTGAAACTACTTTTGCAAAATTCGTTAACTATCCTAGAGCTATATTTTTTAGTTCAGGATTTATGGCAAATCTAGCTATTTATTCAACTTTATTTGATAAAAGTCAAATAATCTTTGCTGACAAATATATTCATGCTTCCATTATAGATGGTATCAAATTATCACAAGCAAAACTAAGAAGATACAAACATCAAAACCTAGCTCATTTTAAAAGTATTTATGATGATAAAAGTTATATAACTACAGAAGGAGTTTTTAGCACTTATGGAACAGTTAGTCAGCTAGATGAAATATCTACTACAGCTAAAGGCAAATTAATAGTTGATGAGGCACATAGTTTTGGTGCTCTAGGGAAAAATGGTAAAGGCTCTATAGATAAATATAAACTTAGATACACAGATTGTCCTATCAGTATATTTCCTTTAGGTAAAGCTTTCGGTGGAGTTGGTGCTATGGTCTGTACTACAGATATAATTGCTGAATACCTAATCCAATTTGCTAGAAACTATATTTATACAACTGCTCTCCCCCCATTAATACTAAAAACTTCTATTTTACAATTAGAAAACTTAAAATCCGCAGATAATCAAAGAATAGCTCTTTATACGAATATTGATCTATTTAATCAATTATGTAAAGAAAAAAAGCTAGAGTTATTATCAGATGATATATCCCCTATTAAAAGCATTTTAATAAAGGACAATAATTTAGCAATAAGTTTAAAAAATAAACTTTATTCTAAGAATATATTAGTTGCATGTTTTAGGTATCCAACAGTTCCTAGAAGCCAAGCTCTTCTTAGGTTTTCATTACACTCAAATAACACATCAGACCAAATTCAAGAAGCTTTAGAAATTATCTCTAAGGAGGTAAATTATGGATTTATATAATAAAGTCGAAATAAACTTCTCTAATGCAAGCCAGTATACACAAAAAAGTAGTATCCAGAATAAAGTTAGGCAGATGCTTTTAGCTGAAACATTAAGATACTCAAAATTACTAAATTATAATCATATAGATAAAATACTAAACTTAGGGGTTCGCGATCTTAATGAACCTTTAGAATTAAATAAAACATTTAATCCTAATAAAATTGATATTGGAGATATTGCTCCACCACAAAACTCTAAAAATATAAAAAACCTAAATACATATAAACTTAACTTCGACAAAGATTTAAATATAGTTGGCAATGATTATGATTTAGTATTTTCGAATATGTCATTTCAATGGAGTCAGCATTTTGAACATTTAATAAAAAATATATCAAATAAACTAAATAATAATTCTATTTTAGCTTTTAGTACAATTTTAGATAACAATTTTCATCAACTAAAAGATATTCTTCGCATAAATAGAATGCATAGTAAATCAGCAACTCTAAAATTTATTAATAACTCTAACCTAACTTGTTTATACGATAATAACTTCTATATAAACAAAAGCTTCAATAATTTTAAAGAAGTCATTGGGCATTTAAAGTCTACTGGTGTAAATACTTATACAGGCAACAAGATTAACTATGATTATAAAAAAATAAAACAATTATACTCAAATCAAAATCAATTTAGTCTTAGCTATCATGTTGGTTTATTTATTTGCTTTAAGGAATAAAATCATGAAAAAAATCTTTATTATAGGGACAGATACAGAAGTTGGTAAAACATATGTCTCAACTAATTTAATTAAGGCTTATGAATTACAAAATATTAAATCTCTGTGCTTAAAACCAGTAGCATCAGGTAAAAGTAAAAAATCAGATCTTTGTGAAGATGTTAAGAGTATCGTAGAAGCATATAAATATAAATTCTCACCTGATGAGATAAATCTAATATCTTTTAAAGAAGCTATAGCTCCTCATATAGCAGCAGCAAAATTTAATGCAAATATATCCTTAGAAAATTTAGAATCATTTATTAAGAGTAAATATACTAAAGACTTAGAAATACTCATGGTTGAAGGAGCTGGAGGATTACTAACACCATACTCTAACCAAATAACTCAACTTGATCTAATAAAAACTCTACAAATAACTGTGATATTAGTTACATCAATAAAAGTCGGTTGTATTAATCATACCTTACTAACTATTAATGAACTAAAAAGACACAATGTCAAACTAGCATCTTGGATAGCTAACTGTAATAACCAAAATACTAGTTTTATAGATGAACAGATAGAAACTATAGAAAAATTATCAGGATATAAATGCAGCGCAAAAATAAATCAAAATGCTAATTATTCAGATTTTATAGAACTATCTAAGATACTGATATCTCCTGAGGAAAATGAATAAGAACTAGTATTATTTTCAATTATTATTTCACCTATATCAGATAAGCTCTTATATTTGCAGTTAGTAAATTTCTTATCTGCTAATACTAGAGTAAACTCTTTATCTTTTAAGTAATTTAAATTCTCATAATCTGTCTTAAAAGAAGAAAAACCCTTTTTAGTAAACATTATTAAATCTTCTCTTATAACATTTACTATTTGTATAAGTAAATTTGTCCTATTAGCATGTCGATTAGATTCTAATTTTATTGAAGTCCAGTTCTTTGTAATATCTTGATTATTTCGCATATTCACATTTAAACCAAAACCTATAAAAAGCTTAGCTCTATCATTCATTTCCGCCGAAATATTTATTATTACTCCACCTATTTTCTTATCATTAATATAGATATCATTTGGCCATTTTAGCTTAGCATTTAAATCCAACCTATTTAAGACCTTAGCTATACTTATGGCTATTGCTAGCGATAGACCATTTAACTTAGATATATCCAGATTAACTATCTCAAATAATGTACAATAAATATTTTTGCCAAATGGCGACACCCATTTTCTATTAAATCTACCAAAACCACCTGTTTGATGCTCTGAAATAACAACTGCATTATCTTGGAAACTATTTTGATTCTTAATAGCATATTTTGAAGTGGAGTCTATGGAATAAAAGTAGTTTACATTTTTAAAAACTTTCTTAAGTTCATCTAGCTTAATTAGATCAAGCTTTTCATCTAGTATATAACCTACCTTTGAATTAGAAAAGATATCTATCTGATAGTTATCTTTTAGTGCTTTTATATTTTTTGATATAGCAGCCCTAGATATACCTAAATTATCTGCAATATCTTGACCACTAACATATTTTTGATCATCTAAAGAATTTAAAATTTCTATTTGAGTTTTATTCATAAGATGTTTTATTTAAAATATCTACGGCTTTTTAAATAGTATATAAAAACTAGCTCTTACAATATAGGTTTTATTACCGAATAACTTTATAAAGCTAAGCATTTCTCATAGTTTTATAAATTCCTAATGATCCTATAGTTCCAGCTATAACTAAAATTAGCGTATATAGAGCTAATCCAGAGATGCCATATTTAGCTGTAAATATACCAGCTAATAATGGAGCTGCTCCACTTATTCCATTACCAATACTATAACTAATAGCACATCCAGTAGCTCGCCATTCATTATCAAAAACTAATGCAAAAAAAGGAGATACTGCACCTTGGATAGCAGCCATAATAATACAAAATATCAAAATCGCTAAAAAACTTATCATAAAGTTGTTAACTGCTATTAACATAATCAATGGGTAAAATAATAAAACTAAAGCTATTAATGCTAAATAAAATACTTTTATATGGCCATATTTATCTGAGAGATATCCAAATACTGGATAAAAAATACATGCAAAAAATAATACTATACTATTTAAAAATAAGGCTCTACTCTCTGGTATATGTTGATACTCAATTTGATAGTTAACAAGGTATGTAAAAACCATATAATATAATGAAGCGCACATACATGTTATTAATGAAACTATTATTATTTGCTTATACTGTTTACATAATGCTACTACCAATTTTGTTTGTCGCTTTTGTTTTGGTGGTTGCTCAGTATAATTTTCATTTCTATTTATATATATGTAAATCGCAAAGAGTAAGCCACTTAATATAAAAGGAACTCGCCAAATCAACTGATGATGATTAGCAAAGATAACTTCAGAAAGAGTACCTATTATAGAGGCCAATAAAAATCCAGCTGAAGATATTGCAAATATAATACCCACAGATAAGCCCGCACTTTTCTTTGAATTAGTAACTCCTAATGTTATAAGCGTCGGAAATTGCCCACCTACAGATAAGCCTTGTATCACTCTTAATATAATTAATAAAATAGGAGCTAAAATTCCTATACTAGAATAATTTGGTATTAAACCTATTAATACTGTTGATATACCCATGGCAACAGTACATGCATTTACAACATATGCATAACTAAATATATCAGCTAAATATCCCATAATTAAAGCACCTAAAGGCCTTATAACAGTCCCAATAAAGAAAACTGCAAAAGTTAGTAGTAAAGATAACTGATGATTTTCTGTAGGAAAAAAATTAGTCGATATAAATGTCGCAAAGTAAATATATAATGAGAAATCATACCACTCTAGTATATTTCCATACGAAATCTTTAGAAAAGATATAGTCTTTTGGTTCATGTGAAACTATTTTTTTGCAGTTTTACCAAATTAGTATACATAACATAAAAACTTATTGATACTTTAAAATCAAATAAACTATTACTTGTTATTACCAATCAAGATATTTTCATACTATAATGTAAATTAACAATATACATGTTTGGAAATTAAAAATGAAAATAGCTGATGTAAAGAAAAATGTTTTTTCAATGCCTTTAGTTTCACCAACTGCAAACAGAATTGCTTACAAATTTACTAATAGAGAATATTTTATTATTGATTATCTAGCGGATATTGAAACTTTAAAAAAATATGTCCCTGAACCACTTCAACCAACAGGTCTTGTAAAGTTTGAATTTATGAAAATGCACGATGCAAATGGTTTTGGTAGTTTCAATGAAGCTGGTCAGCTTATTGAAGTAGAGCTTGATGGTAAAAAAGGTTTATACTCACATATTATGCTATTAGATAATTTGCCATCTATAGCTGCTGGTCGAGAAATTTGGGGCTTTCCAAAAAAATATGCACACCCTACTCTAACTGTAGATTCAGACACTCTATTAGGTACTGTCAAATATAATAGTGTAGATGTGGCTTTTGGTACTATGGGTTATAAATATGAAGAGCTCGATAAACAAACTGTTAAAAAAGCTCTAGAAGAAACTCCAAACTTCCTGCTTAAGACTATTCCTCATGTAAATGGTAAAGATGTAAGTGTTTGTGAGCTTGTGAAATATCATGTAAAAGATGTTACAGTTAAAGGAGCTTGGACTGGACCTGTTGAGCTACAAGTATTTAATCATGTTCAAGCAGCTCTTCATCACTTGCCAGTTAAAGAAATTATCAAAGGATCTCACTTTATAGCTGATGTCACTTTAGGGTTTGGTGAAGTAGTTTTTGATTACTTAAAATAAATATTTCTATATTTAATTCTTAGTAAATATTAATTTCAAATATCTAGAAGCAATTATTATTATAGCAACAATCACTATCCCTATTATGGTATATATTAATCTAGAAACACTAATATCATATCCTGACATATGTGCTAGTTTTAAAAGCATTGCCACAAATATTGTTAAAAATAATACATAACTACCATAATGTTTTATAAAACAACAAATTGTAAAAAATGTAGATACAATTAAAACTAGCCAAATAATATATGGATTAAACAAATAAATAGCTAAAGGTATAGCAAAGAATGAACCTATTAAAGTACCTATCAATCTATGCTTTATAGCTTTTGAAGATCGAATGATATCAGGCTTAAATATTAATAACACAGTCATTGGTATCCAGTAACCTATCTCAATATTAAAATATATTGAAATAAAATTACCTATGATTAAACCTAATGAAAGACTTATCGCATATAGTGTTGATTCTAGATCAAGAATAACTTTAATTGATCTTTGTATATTATTATTTCTATCTAGTATTTTTGTCTTCTTAGTTAGAAAAACAAATACTAGTATAAATAACATAGCTCCAACAAAAGTCAAAACTCCCATTATAGTAGAGTCTAGAATATTAAAGCTAAAACCTGTACCAATCACATACATATCAGCAACAAAAAGTGTTCCTAAAGAAAATACTAAGTCAGATTTTGCGGTATACCCTATTACAAACGAAAAAATTAATAAAATAATAGAGCTTACAATCAAATTAGAAGAATAAAAGCTACCTATTGCTGCGGCTAAGCTAATAAGTATCGAGAATATTACTCCAGCAACTAGCTTAAACTTAATATTATGATCACGTATTGAAACTTGATGGAGTGTTGCTATAAAACAGCCTAAAGCTGCAAATAGCCCATAAATATTTTGTGGATCAAAGATAACTTGATATGCCGTAAATAATCCTATAGTTAAGGCCGATGATAAACCTAGGATAGAGCTTGATTTTCTTAGACAAATAAATTTACTTAACAATTTTAGACTTATAGATTTTAATAAAAAAATTTAATGTAAGATTATATCTCGTAAACTTACAAATTGCCTTATATTTTAGCTAAAAAATAAAATAATAGACTTTCTTAAACTTTCCAATATCAACAATCCATAATAATGTTGTTTTACCCTGTCTAATATCTATTTTTTGACGAATATTATTTACTTGAATTGTATAATTACCACTATCAAGCTCATCTTCAAATAAATCAACACTATTTGGTATCAATAGCCAACTTCTTAAATCTGCTCTTTTAGGATCAGTATTTGAAAGATTGAATTTCCCATAACTTCCAAGTAACCCTCCTAAAGCAAAGCCTTTATCAATTTCATGTTTAACAACTTCAATTACAACATTTTGTGTAATTATTCTAGGATACTCTTCTACCAAAGATTTAACAGCAAAAAGTGTACCATCTAAAAGTGTCTGTGTTTGAGTATTAACTAGTTGCCTATCTCCATCAGAGATTGTTACTTTTTTAGGTCCAAAGAAATTATAATTAGTTTTATAAATTGGAAAATCTATCTTTTTAATACCTGCATCTTCTAAGTCTAAAGGTACTATTTCAGTTCTTCTTACATTAACTAGTCCTTGCTCATAGAAAACAACGACTCTACCCATTCCCATAGGAAATGGTGAAGTCTGACTTGCAATTGCTGCTTGGTATTCATTTTTAGTTTGATCAAGATATCTATTACCGACAGTGTAACTTTGAGCTTTAGCTAGATCATCAACTGCTTTCTTATAGTTTTTAGAAACTGCAGATTCTAAAATAGCTTTAAAATAATAACTCATAGGATTACCATATGAATTAGGAATTCTATTTGAAAAGCTTGCCATTGTCTTTAATGTTTTAAAGCTCTCACCACGAAGCTCCTTATCTGTAAAATCATCCTCTTTTAAACTTTTCTTCGCAATTTTCTTCATTTCATAAGTAAGTACTTGTTGCTGGTTATACCACATGGCAGCATTATCTAAGCTATTTAAAGAGTTCAAAGCCTCTTTAACATTATTAGTCTTTAAATAATTTAATGCTTGATAGGTATATAAAAAAGTTATTTCATAATCAGGAATATTATATGCTGACTTAATATTATAATAACTATAAGTATCTTTGCCTAACAATATAGACTTAGTTTTTTTGATAAATTCTTTTTTATTTGTTGGTATGGTTACTATAGCATCATTATATGATTTTATTGAATTATGATAGCGACCATCAAGTTGTAAAAGCCTCCCAGCTTCAAGTTCGTTTAATGTTTTTAATTGCTTAGCATTTCCTATATTATTATTTTGCTTAATAGCTTGTTCTAAATTAGATTGAATAATGTCTTTACGTACTGAACCGAATATCCAAGGATAATTATTCGATGCAAATTCAACGTCTGTTTTATCTTTTTTAACATCTTTAGATACACTACTACAACTACCTAAAGCTAATAAAGCGCATGATAAAAATAATAACTTTTTAATTTTCTTCATTTTGATAACACCAATGCCAGG
This sequence comes from Francisella sp. SYW-9, assembly GCF_008711465.1. Taxonomy (GTDB): domain Bacteria; phylum Pseudomonadota; class Gammaproteobacteria; order Francisellales; family Francisellaceae; genus Francisella. The sequence goes on along the minus strand of NZ_VXKQ01000010.1, from coordinate 21,815 downwards.
GCTCATAAATAAATCCATATTTATTTTTAGGTGGAAAGCTCATTTTAAAACCAAATTTAGAAGCATTCTTTGTTAACCACTTAAAAGCTTTTGTCTTTTCAAACTCTTCTGTTAAGACCTCCTTCTCATCAGCTGTAGTCAAATCTATGGCCCTACCAGTATGATGCTCACTTTGACCAGGCAAAGCATTTACTTTAGTAATTTGCTCAAGAGTTTGTCCATTAGCTAACTTCCTATCAATAATTTTCTGCTGATATTCATAGCTTCTAAAACCAGATACTATAAATAGCTCTACTTGATCTATTTTAGCAGCCTCTTTAAGAGTAAGCCATGCTTTATATGTAGCATGCTCTAAAAATAAATCTCTACCAAAAAAATCCTTACCTGCAGATACTAATTCACTTTCTTTAGCTTCTAAGAAAATTACCTTTTCTACCATATACTATCTTCTTGTAGTTTTAAGACATTTTTTAAATATTCTTGATGCCTACTTATATCTTGTACAGTCTCATCTGCCTTACGTAAATTTAGTTTACTAAGATCTATTTCAATATTATTCTTACTCGCTGTTTTTGCTGTTTGTAATGTTAAGTTAGTTTGTCCACCAGTCATTGCAAGATAGACATCTGCTAACAACTCACTATCTAGTAAAGCTCCATGAAATGTACGGTGATCATTTCTTATCTGATATCTTTTACATAAAGCATCAAGATTATTTTTCTGCAGAGGATGTTTTTTCCTAGCAATATCTAGACTATCAATAATTTTTGCAACATGATTTTCTAAAGTTCCATATTTATTATCTTTTAGAAGTCCAAGTTCCCAGTTTATAAATGGCACGTCAAAAGCTGCATTATGAATAATAACTTCAGCATCTTTTAAAAACTCTATCATCTCGCCTGCTTTTTCTTCAAAAAGAGGTTTATCTGATAAGAAATCATTAGTCAAACCATGAATAGTTAGTGCTCCAGCCTCTACCTCATAATTTGGATTACAATAAAAATGTAATGTGTTACCAGTTATTCTTCTATCAATAACTTCAACTGCACCAAACTCTATAATTCTATTACCTATCTTATAATCAAAACCTGTTGTTTCGGTATCTATAAAAACTTGTCTAGACATTAATATTTTATACTCAGAGAAAATCTATGCGGATAATTATAGCAATAGATCACTATAAATATAATGTATAGTTTAAAGAAAGATAATTTTGTTTCTCATTAAGATGTGTACTACGTGAATTAATACTCGTATAATCAAGCCCTAACCAAGAGCCATAAAAAATATTATATCTAACACCTGCTCCATATTGATAAGAATAGTTTTGTGCATTTTGCAAGATATGTGAGTAATCAATATATGGAATAAGCCTCTTATTAAAAATTGTTGCGGTATAACTGGCTTGAGTTGACCATGATGCAACCACCCCTCCAGACCCTAAAAAGCCATCATATATTAAATTAGCACTGGGCCTTATTGATCCAAAAAATGGCACTCCTGCGATATTTTGAGGACTAACAGATGAAGAATTATTTATCCCACCAACACCATTGTCCGTAATTAAAGCCTCCGCCTCAAAGTTTATATCTGAAATTGCCAGACCATAGTTTAAATCAAAAGACCCTACATTATTTCCATTTCGAGTTTGAAAACCAGACACATTTGAATATGCTGCACCAAAAAATTGATAATCACCAACCTTATCCATCTGATAAATATATTTAGCATTCAAACTAAATCCAACACCACTTTTACTACCTGCGTTTGTTGCACCAAAGTAGTTACTTGGATTAGCATCTAGTATTACAGCATTTAAATGCAAGTCTGGGGTGTGATACGAAAAGTTGATATTTCCACCAGCTTGCATAAAGTATGTGCGCGTTAATGTTGGAACATAGTTAGAAACAATATCAAAGTTACCAAACATAACTGTTGAGTTTGCAACATAGCCAAAAAATGGACTCTCTGATAAATTACCGACAATCAGATATATTGTATTTGGTGTAACATTAAATCCATCACCATGATCTTGATAAAGTGTAAAACCAAGTAATGCACTAAACCATGATGAAATTGTCGAAGCTGCATAAGCATTTATAGCATATGAAAATTCTTTATTTTCTCCTCCTTGAGGCACTTTATTTAGCCTAAACCAATCAAGTAATGCTAGTTTGGCTCCAAAGTATATATAATCATCATCTAAAATACCTTGTTGTCTTGCCTGGAGCATGAATAAAGGATCACCCGTATCCTGCTGTACGTTCAGCATCGCATGAGAGAAAGTCTCACTAACTCTAAAGCCATTAAAAAAAGATGTTTTTATCGCATTATAGTTTAAAGCTTCGTTAATTTTATTATCAATACTCTTTTTTGCAACTGCTCTTTTTTCACTATCTGAGAGAGCTTCACCCTCTTTTACTGCTAAATCTTGTATCGCTTGTTTGGCAATTTTCTCTTGCTCTTTTTCTTGCTGTTTATAACTCAAAGGTGTTATGTTATCTATGAAATCCTCATTTGGAAAAACTCTTCTAAAAGCATTAGACTCTAGCTGTCTCATAAAATTAGGAGAATATTTACTACTTTGATCTTCAGAGCTATCACTACTCTGAGATACACCATCTGCCATAGCTATATTAAATATAGTCACAACTAAGAAGATATTAATTAAAGTAAATATTCTTTTAAACATAGGTAAATGTTTATTTTAAGCACGAGCCACTAGTTGTTTTGATAATATTAATGATCTGGCTATGGCTTAAAGCCTCTCCTTCTTGCATTTCAATATCATCAATTAAATTAGCTTGTTTATTTGAAACATTAATAGTCTTACCATTATCATTTACAATATATGCATAACACAAATTTAAAATAGCAACTAATAATATTAAAAATAAAACTTTCTCAAGCTTCATAATTATTAATTATACTTTTTTAACAAATTGAGATTTTAACTTCATAGCTCCAAAACCATCAACCTTACAATCTATATCATGATCACCTTCTACTAAACGAATATTTTTAACTTTAGTACCTACTTTTATAACTTGTGATGATCCTTTTAGCTTTAAATCTTTTATTACAGTAACTGTATCACCATCTTCTAGTAAATTACCATTAGCATCTTTTACAGTTAAACTATCATTATCAATCTCATTTAGCTGCCATTCGTAACCACATTCTGGACAAATTAATAATTCCCCATCTTGATAAACATATTCAGATTGGCATTTAGGGCATTGTGGTAAAGATTGCATGTTAGTTCCTATATCTCTTAATAACGATAGTAGTTTAACATAAAATTAACAATAATTTATTTTAAATAAATATCCTCATATATAGAGCTAATATATTGTCCTGTTGAGAAAAGTCTTTTGCTTTACCTCTATTATATCCATAACTAAAGCCTACCCAAGCATCTGAAAATGCATTATACCTAAACCCTGTATTTACCATTGCTGAATAATTATCAGATGCTTGTTGGATCTGAGAATAACTAATATAAGGTACAAAATCTTTATTATATAAATTAAAAGTATAGTCTAGCTGTGATGACCAAGAATATACTCGTCCACCACTAGTTAGAAAGTCTTTAGATTGTAACCCTGGAAATATTGAGGCAGAAAATGATTCTCTTAGATTAAAGCTTACTGAAAGATCTGTAGTTTTGCTTACACCTTTGTCAGTAAATACAAATTCATTAATAAATTCAAACTTATTAATATTCATACCAAAGTTAAAATCTACCACACCGACATTATCATTATTTTGATTTGTAAAGCCAGATACATTTGAATATGCTGCGCCAGCATACCAATAGTCTCCAACTTTATCTAAATCTTTAGTGTATTTTAGGTTTACTGAATAGCCTAAATTTGTATTACCATTATAAGCATTCGCCACCTGCAATAAATTATTATTACGTGAAGATCCTAAAAAAACAAAATTTGCCTGTAATCCATGTTGATTATAAGAAACATTAACATTACCTCCAGACTGCATAAAATATAGCCTTGTTAATGTAGGTAAAAAGTTGGTTGTTTCGTTAAAATTACCAAAGTTAACTGTAGATAAACCAGCATATGAATATATAGGGAATTTATCAAGATTACCTAATATAAAAAATATATTACCAGGAGTTACATTCCATTGACCATTTGTTGTATAGGTGTTTAATGAAGCATAGACAGAAGTCCACTCACCCAAAGTGCTTAATACATAGTATTCTAAGGCATAATTATTGACAGAGTTTGAAGATAAGTTGCTCTGTGAATCTCTACCCCATACAGGCGTAAAAGAACCCATTCCACCCAAATATAAATAGTTATCTTTTAAAAGTCCATTCTGACGAGATTCTAATATAAATAACCCATCTGCAGTCTCTTGTTGTGTATTAAGTAACGCTTGTGAAAATATTACATTATTATCTATACCATCAAAAAATGGTGGTTTAACTTTATTTAAATGAGTAACTTTTAGTAATGATTTACCAATATCAAATGTGCTACCTGACGAGATAGATTCACCTTCATACTCTTCAACATCATCAATAGCGAAGTTATTTTTTTGATTAGCTTGATTTTTATTAGCATTAGCTAATTCTTGTTGAGTATTTATATTATTACTAGCAGCATAAATATTATAAGTAAGCGAAAACAAACCTATAAAGATTAAGAAAAGTCTTTTCATTTACGCAGCTTAAAAAAATAGAGAATTAAAGAGAATAATACTTTATTGAGAATAGCTTAAATTATAGATCTACAACATGGCCAGATAAGTATTCTGCAACTCCTTCTGGAGAAGCTTTCATACCATCATCACCTTTATTCCAGCCAGCAGGACATACTTCACCATGCTCTTCATGGAATTGTAAAGCTTCAACCATTCTAGTTACTTCATCCATATTTCTACCTAATGGAAGATCGTTTACTACTTGATGACGTACTACACCATCTCTATCGATCAAGAAAGTACCTCTAAATGCCATACCACCTTCAGATTGAACATCATAAGCTTTTACGATTTCTTGATTTATATCTGCAACCATCGTGTATTTAACTGGTCCGATACCACCTTCATTTACTGGAGTATTTCTCCAAGCATTATGTGTAAAGTGAGAGTCAATAGATACAGAAACAACTTCTACACCTAGTTCTTTTAGCTTAGCTGTTCTTTTATCTAAAGCTATTAGCTCAGATGGGCAAACAAATGTAAAATCTAGTGGGTAAAAAACTACTACAGCATATTTACCTTGAGTAGCTTTTGCAAAATCATAACTATCTACTATTTCACCATCACCTAGTACAGCTGGTGCATTAAATACAGGAGCTTTTTTTCCTACTAATACCATAACATCTTCCTCCATTTAGTAAACTTTTATGGTTATTTATCAAAATTAACGATACTAATTTTGCGCATTAATTACTCTTATGTCAACAATATTTATTGTATATAATATTCTGCACTGAATGTAACAATATAAAAAACTATGCTTTTACCTGTTCATAAAAATACTAAGCTTTTAATTTTTGATTGCGATGGAACTATTGCAAACAACATGCATATACATACTAATGCTTGGATAGATGTTTTAAGTAAAAAAAATATTACTATCACAGCAATTGACCTAGAAAAATATAATGGCTTACCAAGCGAAACTATTTTAAATGAAGTTTTTAAGTTTAATAATGAGCAAATACCTTCTATTGCTGAGGAGATCAAAACTACTTCTCATAAACTGCTAAATGATACAAGACCTATTGAACCAGTTGTTAATCTAGTTAAGCATTACTATAAAAAAACACCTATGGTTGTAATATCAGGAGGTAAAAAAGATAATGTATACAAATCTTTAGATATACTAAATCTTACAGATTTATTTGATGAGATCATTACTGCTGATGATAATCACCCTCGTAAAGACTCTCCAAAAGCATTTACCTTATTGGCTGAGAAATATAATGTTAAAAATAATGAATGTCATGTCTTTGAAGATGGTGTCCCTGGTTTGATAAATGCGTTAAAAGCAGGCATGACTGTCACTGATGTGAGAAATATAGACTTAAACTAAAAAAATAAGACACCTAATATAAATAATTGATAAAATATATTCTATATTTTTAAAAATATCTACAGCTATGAAAAAAACTGCTTTATTGATTAGTTTAATTCTAATATCTTCATTAGGTTATACAAAGATTGTTGATACAACTATATGGAAAACTCAAGATGTTGAAAAAAACTATCTAACAAAATATTTTTGCAATAAGAAGCTTTCTAAAGAGGATTGCCAAAGAAATATACATAATGTCAAGAATTATGGTATCAATGTTGAATCTCTAGCTAATAAGAATATTAAAAATATTGAGTTAAATAAAGTAACTTATAGTACAACAAACTCTTTTCCAGCTACTGGCAAAATTAAGTCTGATGTCTCAGGACTATTAATGTTACCTAAAACAGAGCATCCAAAAGGAGTAGTCATATACTATCACCCAACTGTCTTTGATAATGCTGGAGTTCCTTCTAATTTAAGTAAAGAGAATAAAACAAGTTCGCTTTTTAATACAATTTACGCAGCTATTTATGCAGCTAATGGCTATATTGTCGTTGCTCCAGACTATATAGGACAAGGAGATGATTATAAAAACTTCCATCCATATGTTCTCTATCCAAGACAAACTGTAAATACTGCTGTTGATTTGTTAAATAATGTTAGTAAAGATATTCGCCAAAAATATAAGCTTTCTAAAAATAAACATTTAAACCTTTATTCTGTAGGATATTCAGAAGGTGGGGCTTATTCTATATGGAGCGCAAAATGCTTAGGCTGGCGAGGTAATTGTAAAGGTGTTAATAAGTTAAATAATTTATATATATATAGAGCTGCTGCAGGTCTAAGTGGTGCTTATGATATCAGTAAAACTACACTAAACTTTATGACTGATAATAATGATTCTGATAAATATGCTATACATAGCAAGCTAATCACAACTATTTTAAAGCCTGGACTAATGTCTAACACTTTTATGAGTTATTTACACTATGGAAATACCTCAAAAGATATTAGCTTGAAAGATTTCGATAATACCTTTTTTAATATGCAATGCTCAACTTTTTCTCAAGACAAGTGTAATCTTCAAGGTAAGCACTATACATTTGCTAATCTTTTTCTACAAAAACATATACCTAATACGGCTTTTGCTAATGCAATATTTAATAGTGCATTATATAAGAAATATCCTCATCAAAAATCTGCTTCGCACTATGGTATACCTACTGGTAACAACTCCATGTATGACTTATTTAACCAAAAAATATTTACAAATAAAGAGTTAATAAAGGCAATGAAACAAGCAGATATTATAAATCAAGGCAAAAAAACTAGAACTCCTATGTATTTATTTGCTCTTAAGGAAGACTCTGTTGTTACTCCTTTAAACTATGATAAATTTATGAAAAATGCTAATGCGATAGTAGATGGCTTTGTATTAGATAATGATAAAATTTTAACCAGTAGCATTGACTGGTTGCCAGTTAATCTTAATATAAATGAGATAGATCATGTAACTGGAGAAGTTTATGCTAATTTATTTGCGTATAATTATATAAATGATATGAATAGGGTTTACTCATAATATGATTAAAGAAATTACAGAAAGAACAGGCATCTTAGTTAATAATCGAGGTATAGAAAGGTTAGAAAGTGCTAACATTTTTATTGCTGGTTGTGGTGGAGTTGGATCATTTGTTGTAGAAGCACTAGCACGAGCAGGTGTTGGTAATTTAACAATCGTTGATATGGATGTTGTTGATCCATCAAATATTAACCGTCAACTTATAGCCTTACAAAGTACTATTGATATGCCTAAAGTTGAAATTATGAAAAAGCGCATAAAAGATATAAATCCAGAATGTAATGTTAATGCTTTAGAAACTTTTATAAATCCAGAAAATACTAATGAACTACTTACTCAAATTAAATACGATTATGTTATAGATGCTATAGATACACTAAATGCTAAAGTCAACTTAGTAAAAACTGCGCATGAATTAGGATTAAAAACTATATCAAGCATGGGAGCTGGAGGAAAAACTGACCCTACACAGATAAAAGTTGCCGATATTTATAAGACAGATGTTTGTGCATTAGCAAGAGCTATGCGTACTCGTCTTAAAAAGCAAAAAGTTAAAAAAGGTATAAAAGCAGTTTTCTCTACAGAAAAAGGTATTTCTCCCCTACCACCTAAAGATCCTGAACCAAACCAACAAGGTAGATCTAGAGCTACAAACGGTACTCTAAGTTATATGCCATCTTTATTTGGTCTAACTATAGCAGGGATTGTTATCAAATCAATTATAGGAGATGATTTTAATCATTAAATATTTTCATTATCCCTAGAAATGTATATCTATATAATTTACCCTTATATGTATTAGCAGTTGATTTAAATTTAATATGCAAAAAACTTTTAACTTTAAATACTTATTACTAATATTTTTGATCATTATAATCTCAAGCTGTTCTGAAAAGACAAAGATTGACGATAAAATGGGCCCTTGTGAAATATTAGCTCAGCACTCTAGTTGGAAAAAATCTTTAAAAATAGCTCAAGATAAATACAACCTACCCCCTGCATTTGCTATGGCGATTATATACCAAGAATCTAGATTTGATGCAAATGCTAAGAGTAAATACTCTTCAGCTTACGGTTATGCTCAAGCTGTTGATGGTACATGGGAACATTTCCAACAAGATGTTAACTCAAGTGCTAAACGTAATAACTTTAATGATAGTGTTCAATTTATAGGCTGGTACATGGCACAGTTATCAAAGAGCTTAAAAATAAGTATGACAGATAGCAAAAATTTATATATGGCATATATGCTTGGTGCAACTGGATTTAAACGTTATAAAGCTGGCACATTTAAAAATAAAGCAAAAATACAAGAAGATAAAAAAATAGCCGAAAAAGTTAGTAACTATACAAGAGTTTACCAATCGCAGTTTAAAAACTGTAAAATCTAAAATGTCATATGAAAAGGCAAAGCTTAATAATTGTTGTATTTAGTATACTCTTTATAAACATCACAGGTATTTTGGCTAAAGAGGGATCTTTATTAAGCAGGAATATTTGCCAAGTATTAAAGCATCATCCTAGTTGGAGGAATTCTTTAATAAAAGCTGATAAAAGATATAACATCTCACCAGCTTTTACATTAGCAGTTATACATCAAGAATCAAAATTTCATGCCAATGCAAAAAATAGACACTCTTCTGCATTTGGTTATGCTCAGGCAGTGGATGGTACATGGAGAATCTTTCAGAAGGACGTTGAGCCTTATGCTAAACGTAATGATTTCAATGATAGTGTTGAATTTATAGATTGGTATATGGCACAACTAGCTCATAAACTCCACATAAAAACCTCTAATAGCTTTGATCTATATTTAGCATATATGCTAGGAGAAGGGGGCTATAGAGACTATATGGATAATTCATATAAAAGCAGCTCCATGTTACATAGAGAAGCTATAGCTGCGAAAGTAAGACTAAAAAGTCAAGTTTATAGTCTAGAGCTTAAAGATTGTAAAATTTAAAATCTATACGCTAGAGTTGTCATAACTTTTGATTGTAATTTCATAACTACTTTAACAGGCTTTGGTAACTTTTTACCTCCAGCCTTTTCTGCCTCAATAGCATGTTCAGATTCATCTATATACATTTGTTTAAGTATCTCACGTGAGCGATTATCATTTACAGGCAAACTTTTCAAATGTGAGTCTAAATGTTTCATTACTTGTTTTTCTGTCTCAATAACAAATCCATAGCTTAAACTATCACTTATTGACCCTGCTGTAGCACCAATACCAAATGATGCCCAATACCAAAAAGGATTAAGTAAGCTAGGCTTAGCATCTAACTCTTGAAGCCTTTCGCCACACCATGCTAGATGATCATACTCTTCATCAGCTGCATGATATAAATGTTCTTTAGTTTCAGCTGATTTTGCTACACTAGCTTGCCCTCTATATAAACCTTGAGCACAAATCTCGCCAGTATAATCAACTCTCATTAAGCCAGCAGCATGCTTTTTTTCATCATTAGATAATTTACCATCTACTGTGTTACTACTTGGAGATTTCCTATTAGGGTTTAAAGGAGCTTTTGTAAATCTTGCATAACTATCAATCTCTTCAATAACTCTATCTAAAAAAGATAATTTTCTCATAATTTAAATTCCTAGTTTAATAAAACCCATATAGTGCATTTGCTGCAACTATTGCAAATAAAATATTAAGTATTAAAAATACCCAACCTACACTATAGCCTTCTTTTATAGAGAATATGGCATAAATTGCTAAAACAATTCCACATACAACCATAGGTTCATTTCTACCTAAAAGTATACCTAAAGATAAAGACACTAAACCGATAAATGCAAATACTCTTGGTATATTTAATTTATGCTTACTAAAATAATAAATACAAAATGCAACTACTAGAAATATAAAAACCCCTAAGTTATATATCTTTTGTACCTGCAAAAATACCATAATAGCGCTAATAAATGCTATAGCCTGTGAACCACTAAAAAATGGTTCTTTCTGTATAGCAGCTGAAATAAATAAAAAAAATGTTGCTACTAATACAATTATATTTTTTTCAGAAATATTTGTCTCAGTTAGGCCAAACATAAATATAATAAGACCTATAATACCTAAGTATAAGCCTATATTTTGAGTATATTTTTTTTGCATATATAAATAGATAAATTTATTTAAATACCATTATAAATATAAACTATAGTTGTTACAAAAGTTTTCATTGAATAACATGCAAATAATTATGTATAATTATAGTCATATTTCTTAGTATTCACTTTTTAGCATAAAAAAGGAGATTTTAATGGCTAGAAAAAAAATAGCACTAATCGGTGCTGGTCACATTGGTGGTACACTTGCTCATTTAGCACTTATCAAACAACTAGGCGATGTGGTTTTATTTGATATCGCTGAAGGCATGCCTCAAGGTAAAGCTCTTGATTTATTACAAACTTGTCCTATTGAAGGCGTTGATTTTAAAGTTAGAGGTACTAATGACTTCAGAGATCTTGAAAACTCGGATGTTGTAATTGTAACAGCTGGTGTTGCAAGAAAACCAGGTATGTCTCGTGATGATCTTTTAGGTATCAATATTAAAGTAATGCAATCTGTTGGTGAAGGCATCAAACACAACTGCCCTAACGCTTTTGTAATATGTATTACAAACCCTCTAGATATTATGGTTAACATGCTACAAAAATTCTCTGGTGTTCCAGATAATAAAATAGTAGGTATGGCAGGTGTTTTAGATTCAGCTAGATTTAGAACTTTCTTAGCTGATGAGTTAAATGTTTCTGTACAACAAGTTCAGGCTTATGTAATGGGCGGTCATGGTGATACTATGGTACCTCTTACTAAAATGTCTAATATAGCAGGTGTTTCACTAGAGCAGCTTGTAAAAGAAGGTTCATTAAAGCAAGAAAGATTAGATTCAATTGTTGCTAGAACTAGAAGTGGTGGTGGTGAAATTGTAGCTTTACTTAAGACTGGTTCAGCTTACTATGCTCCTGCAGCTGCTGGTATTCAAATGGCAGAAAGTTATCTTAAAGATAAAAAAATGATTCTACCATGTGCTGCTAAAGTTAAAGTTGGCATGTATGGTCTAGATGAAGATCTATTTGTAGGTGTACCTACTGAGATCTCTGCAAACGGTGTAAGACCTGTAGAAGTTGAGATTTCTGATAAAGAAAGAGAGCAATTACAGATATCTATCGATGCAGTTAAAGAACTAAATAAAGCTGCTGCTGAAATTTTAGCAAAATAAATTTTTTATTAAGGATCTAACTAATCCTTATACAATCTACATCTTAAAACTCATTCTACAAAGTCAAGAATAATATTTAACTATTTAGTATTTTAAAATCTTAAAAAATTGATAAAATTTTACATATAAATTCGAATGTATACCATATTAGTATACATTCTCAATATTAAAAATATATTAAAGTAGGTTTTACTATGTCTGACAAAAACTATCTTGGCATTAATATAAATGTATCCAAAGATCGTGAGCTTTCAGAGCAAGCTCAGCAGCTCCTTACAAACTACTATTGCTTGGAGAATGAACCATCTCCTCAATATGCTTTTGCTAGAGCTGCTGTAGCATACTCGTTTGGTGATACTAATTTAGCACAGCGCATATATGATGCTGCATCTAACGGTTGGTTTATGTTTGCATCGCCTGTACTTTCTAATGCCCCTTTACCAGGCGCAAAAGTTAAATCACTACCTATTAGCTGTTTCTTATCATATGTGCCAGACTCATTAGAAGGACTTATCGAACACTCTTCTGAATTAAGATGGTTATCTGTAAAAGGTGGTGGTGTTGGTGGACATTGGTCAAATGTTAGAGCAGTCTCAGATAAAGCTCCTGGACCAATACCATTTATGCATACAGTAGATGCTGATATGGTAGCTTATAGACAAGGAAAAACTCGTAAAGGATCTTATGCTGCTTATATGGATGTATCTCATCCAGATATCGTTGAATTTTTAGGGATTCGTGTACCTACTGGTGATGTTAATAGAAAATGTCTAAACCTTCATCATGCTGTAAACCTTACAGATGACTTTATGCAAGCAGTCGCTAATGATGAAGACTGGAAGCTTGTTGATCCTGATGATAGAACTGTTAGAGATGTAGTTAAAGCTCGTAAAATCTGGGAAACAATACTTGAAACTCGTTATCGTACAGGCGAACCATACCTAAACTTTATAGATACTGCAAATAGAGCATTACCAAAATCTCAGAAAGAACTTGGTTTGACTATTAAAGGTTCAAACCTATGTAATGAGATACATTTAGTTACAGATGAAAACCGTACAGCTGTATGTTGCTTATCATCTGTAAATCTAGAAAAATATGATGAATGGAAAGATACTACTCTTATTAAAGATTTAATTAGATTCCTAGATAATGTATTACAATTCTTTATTGATCATGCTGGTGATGAGATATCTAAAGCAAGATATAGCGCATCTCGTGAAAGAAGTCTTGGTCTTGGCGCTATGGGCTTTCACTCATACTTACAAAAACACCGCGTAGCTTTTGAATCTCAAAAAGCTAAAGAAATTAATGAAGATATATTTAAGAGAATAAAAGATCAAGCTGTTGAGGAAACACTAATTTTAGGTAAAGAAAAAGGTGAATCTCCTGATATGGCTGGTAGTGGTCGTAGAAATGCGCATTTATTAGCTATTGCACCAAATGCCAATAGCTCTCTAATTCTTAATACTTCTCCTAGTATTGAGCCTTGGAAGGCAAATGCCTTTACATCTAGAACAAGAGTTGGCTCACACCTAACAAAAAATAAATATTTAGAGCAAGAGCTTGAGAAAGTAGGTAGAAACAATGAAGAAGTTTGGTCTGACATTATTACAAATGGTGGTTCTGTACAACAACTAGACTTCTTAAATAAAGAAGTAAAAGATGTATTTAAAACAGCTATTGAAATGGATCAAGATTGGGTTGTACATTTAGGTGGAGAACGTCAAAGATACCTATGCCAAGGACAATCTTTGAATATTTTCTTCCCTGCTGGAGCATCTAGAGAATATTTACATAAAGTTCACTTTAATGCTTGGAAATATGGTTGTAAAGGCTTATATTACTTAAGAACAGAAACTTCTAATAGAGCAGAAAATATTTCTAAAAAAGTAGAAAAACAAAGACTTGTCGAGTTTTCTGAACTAAAACAGTCTGAAAATGAATGTATCGCTTGCGAAGGATAAATATGAAAGTACAAATATATAGTAGAAATGGTTGTCCTTTTTGTGTATGGGCAAAACAATGGTTTGACGATAATGATATAGCTTTTGATGAAATTGTAATGGATGATTATGCTCAACGTACTAAATTTTACGAAGAGATGAATCAAAGTGGTAAAGTCAACTACCCTATTTCAACAGTACCGCAAATATTTGTTGATGGTGAACATATTGGTGGCTTTACAGAATTAAAAGCTAATGCTAATAAAATCTTAAGTAAAATATAGGTAAAATATAGTGGAAGTAAAAATATACACAAAAACAAACTGCCCTTTTTGTGATCTTGCAAAAAGCTGGTTTGGTGCAAATGATATCCCTTTTACACAGATTACTCTTGATGATGATGAAAAAAGAGCTAAATTCTATGCTGAAGTAAATAAAAACATATTGCTTATTGAAGAGCATATTAGAACTGTACCACAAATATTTATAGGTGATGTACATATTGGCGGCTATGATAATCTTATGGCTAGAGCTGGTGAGGTTATAGCTAGAGTTAAAGGTTCATCGTTAACAACATTTTCAAAAACATATAAACCATTTAGCTATCCTTGGGCAGTTGATCTGACAGTTAAACATGAAAAAGCACACTGGATTGAAGATGAAATTGATCTTTCAGAAGATGTTACTGATTGGAAGAATGGTAAAATCACAAAAATTGAAAAAGAATATATAACAAATATTTTAAGATTATTTACACAATCTGATGTGGCAGTTGGTCAAAACTATTATGATCAATTTATCCCTGCATTTAAAAATAATGAAGTACGCAATATGCTAGGATCATTTGCAGCTCGTGAAGGTATTCATCAAAGAGCATATGCTCTACTAAATGATACTTTAGGGCTTCCTGATTCTGAATATCATGCTTTTTTAGAATATAAGGCGATGACAGATAAGATTGAATTTATGATGGATGCTGATCCATCGACTCGTCGTGGTTTAGGACTATGTTTAGCTAAAACAGTATTTAATGAAGGTGTAGCTCTATTTGCATCATTTGCAATGCTACTTAACTTCCAACGTTTTGGTAAAATGAAAGGGATGGGTAAAGTAGTTGAGTGGTCAATTCGTGATGAATCGATGCACGTAGAAGGTAATGCCGCATTATTTAGAATATATTGCCAAGAAAACCCATATATAGTAGATAATGAGTTTAAAAAAGAAATCTACCTAATGGCTACTCAAGCTGTAGAGCTTGAGGATAGATTTATTGATCTAGCTTATGAGATAGGAACTATTGAAGGTCTAAATGCTGATGAAGTAAAAAAATACATTCGCCATATTACTGATAGACGCTTAAATCAGTTAGGTTTAAATGAAATATATAATGTTGAGAAAAACCCTCTAACTTGGTTAGAATGGATATTAAATGGCGCAGACCATACAAACTTCTTTGAAAACCGTGTTACAGAATATGAAGTTGCTGGCTTAACTGGTAATTGGGATCAAGCATATCAATAACTAATCTTTTATTTACATTTATTTATCAAAATAAATTTATTGTTGATCAAAAAAATTAGAGACTATGTCAATTAGGTCTTCATTAACTTTCTGATATAGTTTTTTATCTTGCCAAATTAAGTAATGAAAGCCTAAACCACAAACATACATATCTAGTAATCGTAATAAACGATCCTTTTGTTCTTCTGAAAGTCGAGATTCAAAATAAATAGAAACTTGACTCATCCATTTGTCAAATGAGCTTTTTAATATTTCTCTAAACTTAGCTTGATATTTAGAGTTACTTTGACTATATCCAAAAAAGTAAAATATAATAGCAACTTCTTCCGGAGACTCCTCTAGTATAGAAACATTATATTTAATATAACTAGAAACAAAATCCCTAAAGTTTTTAAAATTTTGTGGAGATACAGCTTCTGTTTTTTCAATATATTTGTCCAAAACATATAAATATAAATCTTCGACTTGATGGAAATGATGGAAAAATCTGCCTTTACTAATCCCAGCTGTCTTGATAATTTTAGTAGAAGATACAGCATGCACCCCTTCTTCTCTAACGATTTGATAAACTGCTTCAAGTATTGTTTGCTTAGTTTTTTCACTTTTAGCTTGTTGAATATTCATTTTAAATAGCACTCTAGAACCTTAAATAATAACCTATCATAATACAAACCCTAAAGTTTGTGAAGAGTATTAATCACTATCTTTTAATTTTTCTACATTTTCTAAAGCTTCAAACCATTCTAACTCAGTTTCTTCTATTTTTTCTTTTAGTTTTGAATGCTCAACTAAAGTTTGCTGTAGTTTTGCTTTATCATCATATAAGCTTTGATCTTGTAAAGCCTCTTGCATTTGTAAATCTTGTTTTTGTAATTTATCTAATGTTTTTTCAAGTTTTTTAACTTTATCCTCTAGTGGCTTTAACTGTTTACGCTTATCTAGTGATAATTTTCTAGTTTGTTTTTTATGATTATTATTAGACTGCACAAATAAGTCTGGTAATTTATTTTCTGTTTTTTTGACCTCAAGAATATACTTATAATAATCCTTCATATCGCCATCAAAAGCTCTGACTTGCCCTTCACCAACTAGCATATATTCATCAACTGTTGACTCTAATAAAAATCTATCATGTGAAACTAAAATAATAGCTCCTTGGAAACTTTGTAGCGCTACAGTTAAGGCTTCACGCACACCAATATCTAAATGGTTTGTTGGTTCATCAAGTAAAAGAAAGTTTGGCTCTTGATAAACAATCATTGCTAAAGCTAAACGTGCTTTTTCTCCACCAGAGAAAGTTCCAGCTTTTGCTAAGGCTTTATCACCAACAAAATTAAAACTTCCTAAAAAAGTTCTAAGTTTTTCTTGTGTAACTTTAGAATCTAAACGTTGCATATGTAATAGTGGTGAAGCTTCAGAGTCAAGCATATCTAATGAATGTTGCGAGAAATACCCTACCCTAAGGTTTGGATGTTTTTCAATCTTTCCTGATAAAATATCAATCTCGCCAATTAGAGATTTAATCAAAGTTGATTTACCAGCACCATTTAAACCTAAAAGACCTATACGCATCTCATTATAGATATTTAGCTTTACATTATCTAAGATCTTTTTATCACCATAACCAAGATCAGCATTTTGTAGGCTAACTAAAGTGCCACCTAAATGCTCTTTGACTTGCTTAAATTCAAAACTAAAATCAGACTCAGTCTTAACTGCCTCAACTCGCTGTATTTTTTCAAGCATTTTAACACGACTTTGAGCCTGTTTTGCTTTAGATGCTTTGGCTTTAAACCTATCAACAAAGCTTTGTAAATGTGCAATATGTTTCTGCTGCTTTTCAAATTGTTTTTGTTGTAGAACTTGTTGCTCATAAGCTTGCTTTTCATATGATGAATAATTACCTGTATAAGTAGCTATACTCTTATTCTCAATGTGAAATATTTGCTTAACAACATTATCTAAGAAAATCCTATCATGTGAAATAAGTAATAAAGAACCCTTATATTCTTGTAAATATTCTTCAAGCCACAAAACTGCATCTAAATCTAAGTGATTTGTAGGTTCATCAAGTAGCAAGATATCTGACTCTTGTAATAAAGCTTGAGCTAAATTTAGACGAATCTGCCAACCACCTGAGAGCTCTTTTACTTTTTGTTGTAACTGACTAATACTAAAGCCTAAACCTGAAAGTAATTTACCCGCCTGTGACTCTATAGCATAACCTCCAAGAGACTCATACTCTTCATGATATTTTGAATAATCTACAAAATTTTCTGTTGCTAATGATTCTTGCATCTTTATTTTTAGCTGTTTTAAAGATTCTATACCATTAATTACATAATCAATTACTTTGGCTTCAAAATCATCGACTTCTTGTTTAACGGTAACTATACGAGTATTTTTCGCAATCTCAATATCACCTTTATCAGGAGTCAAGTTACCCTGTATTAAGTTAAAAAGCGTAGTTTTACCAGTACCATTTTTACCTACTAAACCTATCTTTTGGTTTGGGAAAATCGAAAAGTTAACACTATCAAAGAGCTCTTTTATCTCAACTTGATAAGATACATTTTTAAAGAAAATCATTAGTTTTTAATATAAATATTTAATTACATAAATTATATACACTAAGTATATATATAAAAGGAGTTTATTAAAGATTAGTTAGCGATTTAACTTATTTAGAAATAGTAAATAAATAAAACAAATAATATAAGCGACTATTGTACCTAAATTAATGCCTATTATTGGGTATAGCCAGAAAATTAATAGATCATATATCACTAAAGTGGATACTCCATATGAGAAGTGTTTAAGTACATTTGGATAAATTTGATCACCATAGCTAAAGATTAATACCGTAATTACTGAAGCTAACATAACAGGGAAAGATGAAAATATTCCAGCCCACTGATGTCCCACATATCCAGATACACCAGTTATTAATAGAACTACAGCTGAGACAAAAATAATTCTAAATATAATTATAATGATTCCATTAATTGGTTTTGAAATACTCTTTTTAGTGATGTTTACATTCTTTGGTATTTGAGAAAAGAAAATAATACTAGCGATCATAGAAAATATAAATATTACAAAACCTAATAATAAACTTAGATCTAGTAAAGTTACTAAATAACCGCTAATAAAATAAACAATCAACGCAATTATTAACGCACTAGCAGTATTTAAGGAACGACTCTTTATAAAGAGTTTACCTCCAAGATAAAATGCTATTGTAAATAACAGCATGTTAGCAAACCCAGCGATTGCATAAGGCATAGAACTAACTAAAAACTCAATGCCATTTTGTTTAGCATTAAAATAAGTGAATATACCTACACTTAAAGGTAAACCAGAAAATAAACCACCTAATCGAGGACTTTTCTCTGAAATATATATAAGCCCCAATACCATTGATACAGATAGTATTAGCTTAATAATTATTAACATCATATTTGATGTTCTCCTTTAGTATTTTTTAAGTCAAATTGATAGTTAAAAAACTATTTATAATTAATCCAAAAGAAAATTTAGCTTACAATTCTACAATCGGTTGCTGAGCAGAGTCGAAGTATGATCGTAGAATCTAATTTTAAAACTTAGAATTATATTGTACGCTATATTTTATTTAGTCATATATGTTTTTGTAAGTTTACATTATTCAAAGTTTATAAAAAGTAACTTCTCAGCGCTCATGATATAATCATTAGCATTAAACTAGTATTTAATAGTTCAGAAAATGGCAGATATAGTAATTGTATTATTTAATGACTTTGAGACTTTAGATGTTTTTGGTCCCGTAGAAGTCTTAGGAAGTTTTAAAGAACATTTTAAGCTTGATTATTACTCTCTAGAAGGTGGAAATATTACTAGCAGTCAAAATGTCTCGATAGCTACTAAAAAGCTTAGTCAAATAAGATCAAAAGACTATATATTATTTATACCTGGAGGTATAGGTACTCGCCAACTAGTATATGATAAAAAGCTAATACTAGAACTAACCAAGTTAGCAGCTAATGCTAAATATATACTTACAGTTTGTACGGGATCTTCTTTATTTTCACAAACAAATCGACTAGATAATAAAAAAGCTACCTCAAATAAGAAAGCTCTAAACTGGACAAAATCTATAGCTCCAAAGGTAGAATGGATTGATAAAGCTAGATGGGTAAAAGATGGTAATATTTACTCAAGCTCAGGAGTTAGTGCCGGTATAGATATGAGTTTAGGATTTATTGCAGATTTATTA
Source organism: Francisella sp. SYW-9 (assembly GCF_008711465.1). Classification (GTDB taxonomy): domain Bacteria; phylum Pseudomonadota; class Gammaproteobacteria; order Francisellales; family Francisellaceae; genus Francisella. Next base: position 2,224 of record NZ_VXKQ01000010.1, on the reverse strand, counting down.
GGTTATAATGTTGCTAAGCAAAAAAGTATCGAGATAGAATACTTTTGGCAAGAAGATGCAACTATAGATGAATTTGCAGATATTTATAAGTAATCGTCATGGAAAAGACAAGAAAAATCATACACTTTGATATGGACTACTTCTTTGCTCAGGTGGAGGAAAAAGCAAATCCAAGCTTAAAAGATAAACCCTTTGCAGTTGGCGGTACAAATCCTAAGCGAGGTGTAATCTCCACGTGTAACTATATCGCGCGTGAATATGGTGTCCATTCTGCAATGCCCACATCTATTGCACTACAAAAATGTCCTAACCTAATACTTCTAAATACAGATTTTGCCAAATATAAAGCCGCTTCTAGTATTATTAGAGAGATATTTCACTCTTTTACAGATAAAGTCGAGCCTCTATCTCTTGATGAAGCATATCTAGATGTCACAGATGTACAAGAATATAAAAATAGTGCAACTCTAATTGCTCAAGCTATAAAGCAACAAATATTTAATAAAACTGGTCTAACTGGCTCAGCTGGTGTGGCTCCAAATAAGCTCTTGGCAAAGATAGCTAGCGATATAAATAAACCAAACGGACTATATGTCATAACTCCTGAACAAGTTGATAACTTTATAAAAGATTTACCAGTTAAAAAGCTCTTTGGTGTTGGTAAAGTATCTCAAGAAAAGCTAAAAAGCATGGGGGTTGAGACATGCTTACAGTTACAGCACATTAGTCTAAATACGCTTCTAGATAAATTTGGTAAATTTGGCGCTAGTTTATATAACTATGCTAGAGGTATTGATAACCGAGAAGTTAACCCTATCCGTATTCGCAAATCTGTAAGTGTTGAAAATACATATCTAGACGACTTAAAGACTTTAGAAGCTTGTCTAGAAAAATTGCCTAGTTTATATGATAAGCTAACTAGCAGAATGTCAGAAGAGCATTATAAAAGTATCGTAGGTATATTTGTAAAATTTACTGATACCAGGTTTAATAAAACTAGTATGGCTAGAGTTGCTAAAACTCTAGATAAAGAAGCTCTTAAAAATCTAATAATTGAGTTACATAAGAAACAAAACTATCCCATTCGTTTAATGGGTATTGGTATACGCCTTGGAGAAGTTGATGATAGGCAGATGGAGTTATTTTAATATTGCTATGTTAAAAAACCTTAATATAGTTTATAAGAAATCTAAACTATATTGTTTATCATGCAAAATAAAATCTATATGAGGCGAATCGATACCATAACCAATACCTAAATGAAATCCATCTACACCTTCGTTCATGGGCGAGTTTACATCCCAATTAATATTACCTAGATATTTATTAACGCCCATTGCAACTTCAACTACATTTCCCCACTTTGAAAGTGGATAGTTACTAAATAAGCTATAACTCATATTATTTACTTTAATATCTATAACTACATTATCTTTAATATGTAAATAATTATTTTGTTTACTGCTTTTTAACTTAGATTTTAACTCTAGCAATGAAGGTTCAAAAATTTCCCTAACTTGATCATTCCTACAAACATATGTTATATTTTGAAACGGGAAAACTCCATTTAAGTTATAATTAGCTTTAAAATCACCAAAACTAACAAAGCTTGCCTCAAAAAGTTCAGGAACTGTATATTTTATCCCTTTTTTTAATGATATATCTTTTGATGTAAGATAGAGCTCGCCTTTAATATCAATATTAAGTATAGAATTGTTATATTTTAAAGAGAACTCCTTACTTGAGTCTATCAACGAAAAATATTTTCCTCTTTCAATTAAACTTGCATCAATATTTGTATTCAAAAGCTTATTAAAACTGTATTTTAAACACTCAATTGATTTATCAAATTTTAGTAGAGATAGCACTAATACATAACTATTAATTTCTTTATTTAAGAAATATTTAAATGCTTCAAAGGTAGTAGCTATAAACAATACTTCACTACTTTTTTCACCATTAAAAAGTTTATAATCAACAACTCTATATCCTTGATTCGAAAAATAGATAAAACTATATTCGCAATCTGTGACAATGGTAGTCTGTTTATTTTTCAAATTAATAAAATATTCTTTAAAGCTTAACATCTTTAATTATCCTATGTGAAATTATTATATAAATGATATGAAATAATATTTAGAAGTAGTAAAATTTATTTACCAATAAGTCTGTAGATTTGTTAGCCTTTCTTCTTCTGAAATAATTGTATTTTGAATAGTCATAT
>NZ_VXKQ01000076.1 GCF_008711465.1 Francisella sp. SYW-9 | reverse complement strand
AATTCTGGAAAATCAACCTGCTCACATGATGGAAAAAATGCCATCAGGTCAGTTAAGCAGATACAGGTTGTCCAATGTGTTTTAGTGTCAGGACAGTAAAATGACATAGTAACGGCAAAGCACCCTATTCAATAACTACGGCTGTGCCATAGCAACATACTTCGCTGATTGCTTCGCCATTGCCATCCATACTTGAGGTGTCATAGCGAAAAGCGACAATCGCATTGGCACCAAGTGATTGAGCGCGCTCAATCATATTCTGATAGGCATCTTCACGGCTTTGATTAGCCATATTTGCATAGGCTTGATTATTACCGCCACTGATCTTTTTCAATCCACCGAAAGATCCCTGTGTCCACGTAGGTGTACGCTCAATAATACCATGTGCAACACTTTTTACTTATATAATCTTTTTGCTCGGAATTTCATTTGTTGTTACAACAAGCATGTTAAATACCTTTCTGATCGATTTGTTTTAATTTTATTATTTGCTTTATTTTA
>NZ_VXKQ01000009.1 GCF_008711465.1 Francisella sp. SYW-9 | reverse complement strand
TGGCTTTGTGGCTTTAGCTAGCACATTTATTTGGCTTAGATAATTTTTTGTTCATGGAACCTAGTTAAGCCATTAAAAATTCTGCTTTTAGAGCATTAAAACACATAGCTTTTAGCAGGGCTTAAGCATTTACTTTAATTGTAAAAAAGTAGCTACTCCTAGCAAAACCAAACCTCATCTTTAAAATACCACAACACTGCTTAACCCTATACCTAACTTTTGATATAAGAATATTTCTTGTTTTCTTTCTTCTAGCTAAAGGTTTATTTCTAATAGCTTTTTTAAGTATATGCGTATTCTATATCCTTCAGCAAATTTCTAGTCTATGCGCCTCATAAACTTAGACTGACTCTCTATTACTCAAACTATACCATTGACCTAGTAATAAAAATTTAAACATCATTATACAATCGCAAGAAGATCTATTTTGTGTAGTAATATCTTGGGCGTGGATAACTTTGAAAATCTACTAATCTGTTTATAGTTTTACAAATTTATTATCAATACCTAGTAACTCTTCTAAGCCTAAAAGAAAAACCTATGAGAGTTAAAATATAAATATCTTCGGCCTCTGTATTTTACAAGATATGGTCAGAATTTAGGATATTAATTCAACAGTCTTTAATTTATTACTATTTTTCATAAATAGGTATTTTCTACTCTATCACCTTCATTATATTCGTATGTAATATGATTTTATGATTTTAATCAAGCTATTTGAAAAAAAACAACACAATGTAAAAAGGAGAGTTTATATGGCTGTGAATGATGAGATACCAAAATCGAGGCTGATGCTTCGATATAAAACTGAGGTTGATGGTGAGTTAAAAGACAAGGAGCTACCTTTTAGGATGCTTGTGGTTGGAGATATATCTCAAGGATTATCAAAAGATAGAAAAGAAGACTTTGAGGAAAGAAAAGTTCGTCACATGGATGGAACTATAGATTCTCTGATGAAGGATATGGATATGGAACTAAATTTGTCAGTTCCTAATAAGATAACTCCATCAAAATCTTCTAATTTAGATATAAAGTTGAAGATTGATTCAATGAAATCCTTTCAGCCTGGGGTTATAGCGGAGAGTATTCCCCAGTTAAAGTCTTTAATAAAGTTAAGAGAAATGGTACAGGAGTTTGAATCCACAGTTGACAACAATAAAGGGTTTCGCAACTTGGTTAAGGAGATTTTACGTGATGAGACAGCCTTAGAAAAGATAAAACAAGAACTTCCTGCACTAGAATCATTTAAGATGACTGATGAAGAAAATGATGTAGTGGAAGGTGAAATTATCTCAGTTGAAGAAGGAGAGGAGTAATGTCTGAAGTAGCTACAGAAGTAAAAGAGAATAATGCTATTAGTTTGTCAAAACTATTTTCTAGCCTAAGTCTTGATACTACAGAAAAAGCTTTACAAAAAGTTCAGTACGACTATGTTACAGACGCTAGTAACCAGAATGATATAGTCTCAGATGATGTATTAAGATTAGCTGCTGGTTTATCTGCTATTTTCGCAAACGCTAAGAATGAAGATATGAATCTTTATAATAAGCATTTGACCCGTAATGTTATAAATCGTATTGACACCATAATAGAAGAACAAGTTAACGAGATTATTCATGATGTAAAATTCAAGGAGTTAGAAAAACAGTGGCTTTCGATTAATGAGATTTATCTCGATAAGCCTAATGATGCACCCATTAAAATATCTGTTTTGGATGTCTCAAAAGAAGAGTTGCTTGATGATTTTGAGACTAATGCTGTAGATATATCATCTAGTGATTTATTTAAGAAGTTATATGTAAGTGAGTATGATCAGTATGGGGGTGAACCTTATGGGACAATGATTGGTCTTTATGAGTTTGAGAATACTCAAGATGATATAAACTGGCTTTCTATAATGGGTAAAATTGCTACAGCGTCCCATGCGCCGTTTATAGCAGCAGCTAGTCCTAAGTTTTTTGGCTGTAATACGGCTGAGGATTTGGCAGATATTAAAAATCTTAATGCACTTTTAGAACACCCTAAGTATGGCAAGTGGAATAAGTTTCGTAAAACAGAGCAAGCAGCTTATGTTGGATTAACTGTGCCACAGTTTTTGTTAAGAGCACCTTATCATCCAGATAATAATCCAACAAAGGGTAAATATATTAAAAACTTCAAAGAAAAGATAGTTAACCCTATATCTAACCAAGAGTATATTTGGGGTAATGCATCAGTATTGTTTGCAAAAAACTTAATGAGAGCATTTAGAGTTACTGGTTGGTGTCAGAGCATACGGGGACCTCGTGCAGGAGGTACTGTGGAAGGGTTACCTAGTCATACTTTTAATATAAGAGGGTATGAGGAATTAAAGGTTCCTACTGAGTTTGTTATTCCAGACTATAGAGAGTTGGAGTTTGCAAATGCTGGGTTTATGCCTTTTGTGTATAAAAAAGGTACATCAGAAGGCTGCTTTTTCAGTGTTAATTCATTGAAGATGGTTCAGGAATATAAAGATCCTAAAGATTCTGAAAACTCTCAGTTAATAGCAAATATTTCTTATACATACTCAATTACTAGGCTGGCTCATTATATCAAGATGATAATGAGAGATCGTATAGGTTCTTCAGCTACTAAAGAAACCATAACAGATACTTTATCTAGTTGGATAAATAGTTATGTTACAACTGTTCCAAGTCCAACGGATTTGACTAAGAGCTATTTTCCTTTTAAGGCTGCAGAGATATCTGTAGAGCCGATAGAAGGTAAGATAGGTTGGTATAAGTCAAGTATCCAAATACTTCCACACGTTCAGTTTGAAGGTATGGATGTTGAATTAAGTGTTGAAGCTAGGCTTAATTCGTAAATAACTAAACTGGCAAGTTAATTAATATAAATAACAAGGAGATAAAATATGTCAGATTTTATAGCAATAGATGGTCAAAAGATGACTTTGGCACCAAACTCACACCCTGCAGCGAATCTTTCTGCACCATCACCAACACATGATGCTGTTTTTTTACAGGTAAAATTAAGTGCAGAATCAGGGCCCGTAGACTTAAAGGAAAAGCTACCGTATTATGATCTTGGGACATCAACTCCTGGTCAACAGCCTGTGAACTTTAAACTAGAATATGGCGAGTTTGATGCAATATCACAAACAATAAGTTTGCATCTTCGTACTAACAAGACTATTGCTGCAGAGCTAAATGCAGGGCTTACAAAAGTGCTAAAAGGAGGTGCTAAAGCACAACTTTCTGTAGAACTGGCTGTAGCAAATGATAAGCAAACTGTAGATCAAGCGAACAAGGGTACAATTGTGCAGTATTTTGACCCTCAAGGTGCCAAATTTACAATGTGTGAAGAACAAACTCGTCAATTTCAAGAGTTGATTGCTTATGAGTGTGGGGACTCATATCTTCGTACAGCAACACAAAATGAAACTGAGTTAACAGGTACTATAGTTCTAAGTGGAAAGTGGGAAAAAGGTACACCAGTATCAACATGGAGTGGAGATAGTACAAAGAAAGTTGTTATCGGCGTAGATGCTGGCGGTAAATAATTTTCAAATACTAAAGGTTTAGGTTAATTCTAAAATAGTTGAGGATATAAATTCATGAGTAAAGCAGATAAAGAGTTGTTACACTTGTTTGGTGATAAGCAGGATTGGGATTTAGCTAAAAGATCTGATTTTGATGTGTTGACTGAGTGTACAGGGCTTATCGATGCTAGAGAATTTCAGGCAGTTATCGATAAGATTTCTGAATATACTCATGAATATAGAGTTCTTGACATTCAGCTTGTATGTATTTATTTACAGGCACATTTTAACCTAAACCATTCAGCAGATGATTATGTTTCTAGCTTAAATATACTAGCGGATGTTTTAAATAAATATGACTTTATTTCACCAATAAATAAAAAAGAAACAATAACTATACAGAGTACATTAACTTTAATTAAAAATGCAAATGATGCTATAAACTATTATTATCCAGATTTCTTAGATACTCAACAAGAGCTGATAATACAACATCTAAGTCGTATCTTGGAGTTACTCTCAGAAAATATTGAAGATATCGATTTGTTGGAATTAAGTGAATCAAAGAATCAGTTAATATCGACAGTAGCAAAATATCTAATAAAAGAAGATAAAGATCCTGAGGCTGTAGAAGAAGCTCCAGAGGATGTCTTAGTTACACCAAATGTATCAAAACAAGATAGATATAGTTTTGCATGGGCAAATCTTTTACTGAAAATATCTAAGTTTGGAGGTTTGGCTAATATGGCAGAGACACCATCAGAGAAGTTCGAGCTAGCACTATTATTTGACTCGATTCAAACAGAAATTGACAATTTTAATCCAATTAAATATTTTCCAAGAGAGTTAGGAGCCTTTCTAAACTCTATAACACCAGAAGTCTATACTGAAATTTCACAAATAATTGAAAATAGCAAAGGATCGCCTTTGTGGGAGTTTATGCTAAACAAGACAGATGTAAATATTCAAATAGACCCTGATAATAAACCTTCAAATATGGGTGATTTTAATATTGATGAGATATTAAATAAACGAGCAGGTACAAAAACATCCCAGAATGACAATAATCAAGATAGTTATAACGATAATGAAGCTGATCAAATAGATCATGAAGATGATTTTAGCTCGGCTTTTGATTCTTTAGATTTATAGAGGAAGATGTATGTTTGATAATCTAAAAGTTAATGAGCTTAAACGCAATTATGATGAAATTTTAACAAAAAGAGTTTGGCAATATATTGAAGAGAAAGGCTTTACTAATATAAGTGTTGCTAAAGCATCTAATAAGGCTAAAAGTTATAGAGTGATGGTTACTTTAAAAGATACTATTTATCTTACTAACCTAAGTAATGAAAGTCAGAGAGATAGATCAGATACTTGTGTGTCAAAGATTAAATATGCTATTTCTGAAGAAGCATTATTAAAGGCAGATTTTAGCAATATTGATAGTCAAGGCATAGCACGTACTAAAGTTCTTATTTCTATTTTAACTAGAAGCTATATCAAACAAATTATAAAGCTAATATCTGAAATCCGTGAAGAGGTTGGTAAATCAAGTATACTTGTGAATAAGCTTAGTAGAGTTCTGTTAGATATTGTTACTAAGTTTTATACATTTTCAATGGAACTCTCGACAGAAGATACTCATGAGAAGTATAAGCAGATTCTTGAAAACTCTAACAACTATATAGAGTTAGCATCTAGCCAAATGAGTAGGTTAGAAGATGCTTGTGAGATTATAGGTCAGACATCACAAGCGTTAGATAGCGGTAAAGTATCTGAAGAAAGTGTAGAGTTGCTAAATGGTTATGTTAAAGAAGCTATTGAGCAACTTAATCAAACAATATTAAGAATCAAAGAATATATTGTTGCAGATGTGGCTGACAATATTCAAAATTTAAAAGCAAAGTTTGTAATGTTTAGTAAATATGCAGTTCCATTACAATATAGTTATCAATGTAAGGCTATTATCGATTCTGGTGATAGTTCTGCAATTTTTCATAAAGAAATGGCTCAATTAATATTTAGAGAAACCATTGAAATTTATATTACAGAATTATTGCCTAATTATGAAGTTCATATATTAAGCAGTCATAATAATGATTGGTTTACTCGTTTGCAGCAGAGTCTAAAAGCTAGGCTTGCTAGTCAAAATCTATTTGTAGATGATATAAAAAAAAATATTTTAGCTAAAGAAGAGCTTAGCGATGTTAGTCTACCAGATCTAGATAGTAGCTATGATAGTTTAGAAAAAGAGCTTGATCCTTTCGTTGATAGGCATCTTAAAAATGTCGATGAGGCATTTAATCAGAAAAAGGGTTTCAAAGGTGATCCTAAAAAACACTATATTCAATCATTGATAAAGTTCATAGAGGCTAATTATGAAAAAACTATTGCTGAGTATAGTTCCGATAAAATTGAATCAGAATTTTTTGGTGATAAAGTTAGTGATGATTTTCATAATAAAATTTTGTTTTTTAATTTGATAAACTTTATATGTGGTATTTCAACTAAATTATCAGCTGTTTATGGACAGGGTAAGATAACGGATAATAATCATATAAGGTTTATTTCGCAACAGCTACATATAACTACTAATTTCAGTCAAGATATTATAAATACTTTTGATGAGCCAATGACTAAAGCTCAGTTTAGAGAGTATTCGGAAGCTCTTTCTAATGAGATAAAGAGATTTAATAATTATAAAAATAGTGTTTTGTCTAGCTTAGAACGGTATCAATCACTACCTGATAACATAGAGCAGATAGGAGATGTTCTTAAAAATATTGATAATCAGCTTGGTGGTAGTAGAGATGCTGTTATTAAACTTAAAGAAAATATCACAGATATTAAATCAGCGGTTCATCAACAGCTCAAAATAGTTAAAAAACAGGCAGAGTTACTTTCAAGTACGCTAGAAAATATAAAAAGTACCACCGAAGATATTAAAGATATTGAAACTGCTAAGATTGAACGTTTAAGAACCTTTTCTCCTAATTTACAAGATGCTGAGAATAGAGCTCAATACTATATTTTAAATGCTTTGGCGGAAACTCAGTCAGAAACAGCTCAAAATGTAAGTAGAGATATTAGTGGCTTGCGTAACCGGGCATTAAATTTTGTTAAGATGACTGCGGTAATGAATTTTATTGTTAAGCAAGGGTTGATCGGTAAAACATCTTTAGAATTAACTATGGTTTCGAAGGATAATACTAAAAAGCTTTTTACATACAATGAATTTAATAAGCTTAAGCTAGAAGAGAACATCTTTACTGTCGATAATAAATCGATCGCTGACGATTTTCCTGGTTTGTTTCAATATTGTTATTTAGGGGCATTAAGAGAGGCTTATAACAGGGTTAATGGAGAAATAAAACTTAAAGATGATAAGGGTACTAAAGAATATGAATTCCATACGGTTTTTCCAACTGACTCAAATTATATTGACTTCATGATATCTTATTATTATATTCAGATAATTTTTCCTTTTCTTTCTAAGGATCAGGCTGAATTCGAGATATATATGCAAATATTAGCTCTTATGGAAAGTATATTTATCTCTTGGATATCAAATATTCAAGAAATGCTTAGCAAGAAAGAGCATTTTAAAATGATGAAAGAAGCATACATTAACGCTATGGATAATGCGATGAGGGATATGCATAGAGATCATCTTAAGTCTCAAGAAAATATGACTATATTTCAATCTATGAGTAGAGGAAGTAAAAGAGCTATATCGTGGGTTGGCGAGCTATTTGTTAAAGATTCATCAATGGCAAAAATTGGTAAAACATTTAAGAATTACAATGTTCAGGCTAAGCATATAGATGATTTTTATAAGATATTTGCTACTAAGTATAAAGATGAAATAGGTAATGCTACAACGGTTAATTTACCTATGGTATTGCTTGTGGCTTCTGATTTATCTATCAAGGCGGTCAAAGATAGGGAAGTTGACATGATTAAAGTTTTGTTTGCTGGAGCAATCACAGGAGGTGTAGCTGGTCTTATTGGAATATCTAAGTTTAAGTCTGTATTAGCAGGTTTAACTGCTAGCACAGTCTATGGGTTAGGTAGTTGGGTTTGTAATACATTTAGTAATTATCCTAACAATGCTTTGAGAGTTGAGCATTTAAGAGAGGCTAATGAAAATGCTAAGGACAATGATAAATCTTCAAAACTATGATAGAGGGTAGAAGTAATGAGTCAGAAATATTTTATTAAACCAACTGCAAAAATCCTTAATCCATTCGGTAATCTATTAAGTGTTGATACTAATTATTATAATAGTCGTTGTGAGAATGCATCAATTTTTATCAAAAATTTCACATTAGCTATCTTAGTTAAAGAAGATGCTGACTTATCTTTTGTACAAAATTTAGAAAAGGATTTAAATACTGCTATTGATAGATTAAAAGTTATAGCTAACGAGATAAGTAATTATACTCCACAGAACCCTAGTAATAGTCCACTAGATGGAATATATGTAACAGTAAAAAATACAGTTGAGCACTTTCAGAGAAGTTCAAATGGAATAAATAGAGATGAGCTTAAAAAAATAGGGTATGCAAATATCTTAGATAAAGTTGAAGGGTTGATTGAACTTGTCAGAAAAGTTTCACAAGAGCTTGTAGGTTCAATAAAAACTGTAAATGATGAATATAAAGAGCTTATTAAAAAAATAAAAAACATAGTTGAAAAAATAAATGATTTTATAAATTGCTCTTATAAAGTCGCCTCTACTTTTAAAGACTCTCTGTATGTCTTTAATACTGAAAACGAAAATGAAAGACTCTTATTTGAACACTTTAATGAAGATAAATTATTTTCACCATGTAGCGCTAAAAGCTATTTCAGTCTTAATTTGAATTATCAGCATAATTCAGCAAAGGAGAGTGATTTCACTAAGTATTTTAAGAATATATATAGTGAGAAAGAGATTATTTATGATGATACAAAAAACATTAAGCTATCAGCTACTAGCAAGTTTAGGTATAAAGAAAAAGAGCAAATAATAGAAAAAGAGGTTAAATGTAAACTTTGGCTTGTTCCAGTGAGTACTTTTATATTGCTTAGAGCTTTTGCGCGAGTAAACCAAGAAAGAAAAGAAAAAAGAGTCCTTAATGATCATATTGGTGTTATAAATAGTGCGAGTGAGTCTTATGAGGAACATGTTAAAAATAATAAAAGTCTATACCTTAAGAAAATACTAATAAGTCCCGCTAACGATCAAATAATGCTTGATAAAGATACTATACAGTCTCTAAAGGTAAATGAAATGGAGCTTCTCTGGCCTAAGTCACCAGGTGGCAAGCTATTGACTTCGTTAACTTTAAAAGATCTTATTATGATGCACTTTAGGGATGTTAGGAAACATGACACCTTTGGTAATATTATAGGTTTTAGGGGGACTCGTTATGAAAATAAGGTTAAAGAATTTATTAGGGATAACGAATATCTAAGTATTTCTCGAGTTAAAGCGGATAATAAGTATGATAGGTCTGTAGAGGGACTTATTGACCGTATAAATGGTTTTACAGGATCTAAAAACTCACGTTTAGTTAGAAAAATATCCATATTTATAAGCTCTTATATTACAGAGAAGTTTCAGTTTTCTTTATATGATAATGTTAAAACAGGAGCTATTTATAAAGATTATGATGAAACTAAGTTTCTTAGTAGCATTGTATCTGAGAACAAACTTTTAGAAGCTAAAAAAAAGTCAGTGATTGAAAAAATAAAAGCCAATAATAAGGTTGTAGAAGATATACAAAATCAACTAATCTCATTGACTGCAAATATTAAAAAAATTGATGATATTTTAAATGAAAGGCCGAATACAGAAGACAAAAATCACGATGAAGGGGTTAGTGTATCATTAGATGATGAAAATATTGACTCAATAGAAAATCCTTGCTTCAGCTTAGAATTAGGAGATAAATCACATGTTAAAATTAAAATTGATAAAAAACAATTAAACAGAAAAGTAGTACAATATAGTATAGCTAAGGTATTAAATAATATTCTTTTTAGTGCAAAAATAAACGTAATGGATAAGCTTATAAAGGAAACTGAGTTGCCAGGAGTTTTCTTAGATCCATTAGTAGAAGCACTACAGTATGATATCAATGATAAATCTATCGTTAGGTCGAGCTTTATGGGATATTTTATGGCTATCATGTATATGTCGCTTCCATATCATAAGTGTTTCCAAAGAAGAAATTGGTGGGATATATACCATTTGACTCCAAAAAGTAGAATACTCTTTATGTCAAAGGCAGCAAATTGGTACTACAAAGCATATTATGATATTTGTAGAGAACTTTGGTATTCTGTTGGGCCATTTATAGGATCAAACCTTGATTTACAAACTGTACGCAGTAGTCTAAGAGAAAATTTAAGATCTAATTTGGAAAATAAAAATCTAAAAGTAGGCTATGAAAATGCTTATAGTCATAAAGATTCAATATCTAAGAGAATAGATACGGTTGGCTCTGCCGTAACATATATTTCATCAATGTTTATATATGATAATGCAATACAAGAAGAAGACCTTGTATCTACAGAAGTCAATGAAAATATCGATTTAACAAGTCTAGATAAATCAACTACTAGTATTAAGAGACATGAATTTGAAAGATCGCTTGAGAGCCATAAACTTGAAAGATCTCGTTCATTTCAGCTGAACTCATCGATAGATGGCAAAATAATTGAAGTAGGTAACTGGATGAGGGAATCTAAATTTTTGGAATCTAATAATCTTGATTATGCAACTCTAATGGTATTGACAATATCCCTTCATGTTGAGTCTTCACATAAATATATAGTATCTGCAGATTTGAGTAAGAGGGCAGAAGTGTTTACGTTATTAAATAAAGTATTTTTTAGTGACTATGGAACTTCTATACATAGTAGCTATAATTTGGAAAATCGTGGAGGTATAGATAGAAATATAGTCAATGTGTTGTTAAATATTGATAAAGATTTTATAGATTTTGCTATTAGTAATATGGGAGAACAATACTCGATGATGTCATGTCCAAACTCAGACAGGACAGAAAGTGTTCAGCAAGATAGGGCATTAAAATTACTTTTAGTAATACAAATGTTATACCTTAAAATAGTCAGTTATAGATATTCATTAGATATAGGTAAAGGTGGATCGCAATGCTGGGACGATAATATATATGACCCATGCTATAAAGCTTTAGAAAGTAAAAAAAGTAGTTACCACCTTGGAGGGGTTTATAAGAAATGTGTCTTAGAGGAGGTAATTAGATCATATAATGCTATATTTGGGGATAAGGGCAAGGGTATTAGAAGAATAACAAAACCTGTTGGTGAATGGACTGGTTGGCATACAGATCTAACAAGTACTAATCAAAAAGCACAAATAATTCCTTTTGTAAAAGATGTTATGAATGGTATTTATATGTATACACAAAAATTTATAATCGGTTCTAATATTTTAGAAGGTGAAACAATATTTGATCATATTATAGCAGCTGTAAAAACGAATAACGTTTTAAATAAGTATGCTCTTAATTCTTATGAAGTCTATGGTAATAATTTAAAAAATATACTCATAGAGTTGAAAGATGGATCAAAAGAAAATTATTTTACTGTTTTGGTATATGGATTACTTTTAGCATGTATGGCATTAGTTACCAGAACTGCTTATAAGTATGGCTCAAAATTTGCAGGAGTAGCAGATTTTCAAAATAAGATCGAAGTGAGAACTTCAGAAGATGACATTCAAAGTATATTAAAATACTGTTTACCATTTTATATTTTTTGCGCGAATATGGTTAGTCGTATAGCCATAAAGAACCAACCGTTAGATTTAACATTAACAAATATTTATACAGATCCTAGTCTAGCTGACACAAGTATAGATAGGTATGGAGGTATAAATATTTCATCAGTATATGCTTTTATAAGATCATTTATAGTAGAAGATAAATATGTTGAAAGTGATGATAATAAAAAGGTTGATTTGTCAAATATGTCAATACGCCTAGATAATATGAAGGTTCTTGATAAAACAAAATATAATGATAATATGGATTAATTATGCAACAAATAAATTGGCACTTAGGTCAGGCAGTATTACCTGAGCATTTTACATTATCACAGAAGTTCTCAAATCAGCGTAATGTTGCTCTGTGTGAGATTAATTCTGCTACTGATTTCTATGGATTGGCAGAGTTAACTATAGATGAGCATCTTTTTGAGAAAAATATTTTTAGGATAGAGTCACTGACGTATATAACCCCTAAGTCAGAGTGTATATATTATCGCGAGTCTAGTTATCCTAAAACATTAGAGCTTAATCTTAATACTATAGATTCTGACACAGCTGTTATTGCAATCAAGGTTTCTGATGACCCTTTGATTGAAGATATTAAGAGTGGTCAAAATAGAGTTCAAACAAAGCTTTATAATATATCTTTTACTATAAATCCTGAAGAGGTTGATGAGCTATCTACTTTTAAGATTGCTGTATTAAATAAGTTAGGAGATGGCCAGTGGGTATTAGGAGAGTATCTACCTATGATTTTATCGACAAAGGTTTATAGTTTTAGACTTGTATCTAATAAGCTAAATAATCTCTTGCAGACTATACGCTCATATGTTCAAAATGAGAAAGTAATAAACTCAGCGATATCTGCAGCTAAACTAGCATTACTTAATAATATACTATATAGTTGCAATCAGTTGCAGTACTACATTTTGCAACTAGCATATACAAAGTATTCACCATTATTTATATTTCATGCGATTCAAAATATTTATTTGTACTTGTTACAATATCAAGATTTTGTAGAAGTGGATACAACACTAGTCTACAAGCATGATAAACCTCTAGATAGTTTTCAGCGTTTGATAACAGCAACCTTTGAGAAAGTTCTACACACTAAGTCTATAGAGTACAAGGCCTTTAATCTGATAGATAATCTTTTGTCTACTGGAGTTATTGAATCTGAGGCGCTAAACCGTAAGAAACATTATCTTGTTGTGCGTAAACCGGTAGAAGATTATAACTATTCATTAGCTATGATTAAATTAACATCTCCAAGCAGAGTTGAGCATGTATATAAGTATGCGATGGTTGGCTTGAAATTATCTAAGCTTGATTTTAATCCTTTACCGATCTCAAGTGTAGATAAGTATTGCGATGTTTATGAGATTTTGCCATCTAGAGAGTGGGATTACATACTAAGTGAGCAAGTTATATGCTTGCTAAATACAAAAGAAGTAAGTGAGCTAAAGTTTGTATATTACTATATATAGTTGCTATAAGTTATGAATATTTTAGAGTTAAAAAAGATAGATACTACTAAACTGAAGAAGCTAGATTTAATAGTGTTGTTGAATCTACTATATAGAGCTGGCTTTAGTAGAGATAACATTATTTTTGAGAGTCGGCTTAGTTTTACTCAATCAGGACATTTGGTTGAAGATGTTGAGTTTGATAATAACGACGTTAAGTTGATTCTTAATATGGGTATTCTTTCTGCTAACTCAGCACTACCTGATAAAATGCTAGATTTTTTCTCATCTCATAGTGATTTGACATCATTTAATGTTTTAAATGCTGTAGCAAGTAAGCTGCTTAAAAATCAGATAAATATGCTTTTATCTGAACAGTCTGTTGATCTAAAGAACTTTTACCTAAAAGGAGATGTTCTTTTCACAGCAAATGATAACTATTTTTACTCTCCAGCATCTTTAAACAGCTTATTTGAGAGAGCTTTAGAGTATTATAAACTAAATGTCTGCTCAGAATGGCGAACTACTTTAATAAACAAAAGTAGCTATTTAAATAAAGATAAAAATTTTACCAATATGCATCTTGGAGATATGGTTTTACTCCCTAAATTGCATTTTGATATAACAATTCAATCAGAGACACTTCTTGAGCAACATGAGTGTAATGAGATAGCTAAGTGTATAGATCAACTAGTTTTGGGTAAATTTTTTGATGCTAATAGGGAGTTTATAGCCGTTAGCGTTTGGCTTATTGTACATCCTGTTAATTTGATATTTATTCCTTTTAAACTATCTAAAAATGACAAGCTCATGAGCAATAAAATAAAAATTTATGAGAGATATGAATATGGATGTTAAATTAAAAGATCTTCAGTCAAAAGAGCAGTTATATCAATATCTTGAAACTAATAAATATAACAAGCATGATATATTGGGATCACAAGAGCTAAGAGCAATTATTGATGCTGTTGATTATACAGTACAGCGTTCAACCTATAGTACACAGAACTTCTTGCTACAGAGGAGGTTTAACCTTTTTTATAGTTATTATCCTTACTTTTTTCAGCATGTTCCGAATCATGCTATAGTTGAGGTATCTAAACCACTTAATGACAAGTTTATTGACTTGGAGTTAGGAGAAGAGTTTTCTCTTAGTTTTGACAAGCAAGATTTTAGATTTCAAGCAGCTATACCTTTTACACTATCGCCATTTCATGTATCAAATTGCTATGTAATGAAGAACCATATCAATATTGAGCTTGATGCGACTACCCCTTTTAGCTTTGATAGAAATTATTTTTTACTAGGGTGTGATCCTTTAGAGCTAAAAAACTATCAGATATATCATTTAATCAATGCAATGAAGAGTTATACCTCAGCAAAGATGTTTTTATATAGTAAGCAGTTAGAAGAGCCTTTAATAGTAGAAATATCTTTAGATTTTGATATTAAGTTTAATATAGGCGTAACACAAGAGACGATATTGCGTTCACTCACACAATCTATGTTTAGTAATTTTTATGTTAGATTTGAGAGTTTACCGGAGGACTTTCTTTTTGATAAGATAGTCTTGGAAATAGAGGCCTCTAAGTTAGATGATGTAGTTAGGCTATTACCAAAAAAAAGCATTAGAACTAATTTATTGCCTGTATTAAATCTTTTTGATGACTATGCGATGAAGATTAATTGTGATTATTCACAAGAGAGCTATGCAATACAACATCTTGAAGAACCAGAAGAGTATATTCCGACTAAGCTGTATGAGGTTCAGTATAATAGTACAAAGGCATATCATAGTTACTTAAACTTAAGTAATGCAAAAAGTTATAACTTAATGTTTGAGTCTTCTGGTCATATGAGAGTCACTTTTTTAGATCCTGATATAGAGGATCTCTCAAATGAGTCAAATGAGGTAGTAATCAATGCTCAGTGGACTCAGGCAGCTTCTGCTGAAACACAAAAAAAGAGCTATACATTTTTACCTTTGAGTAGAGCAATTGGTAATTTAAAGTTTAATATCATTTATAGCTATGGTTATAAACGTAATCAGCTTTTGGAGCGAGCGGATAACATCCTTAAAGTTTTAAATATTATAAATGCGATAGGTCTTGATACTGAGATATTTAAGATCTTAGTTTCTTTAGTAAGTAATCACGATATGTATGCTCTTGAATTTATTGATCAGAATATTGTAGATATAGAAGTTATTGGACAGTTTAATTATGCAATTTATGTAACTAGTGATTTATGTAAGTCCGAGTTTATATTCTATACAAGTTTAGTAGATACGTTTTTAAAAGCACATCTTTCTAGACAAGTAGGGATACAAATTAATTTTCAAGTAAAAGTCAGATAGGAGAGTTTTATGCATCAAAGTATTATAGATGTTTTTGTTACAATAAATACTTTTGTAGAAGAGTATAATGTAGATATTCAGGTGCAAGATTTAATTGCATTTCGTAATAAGATCATTCACAAAACTAATGATATTCGCGATATGATTTATCAAGATTATGGAGAGAGGGTTAGCTTTTTCATAGCTTTTGCAATATATAGTTATTGTGATGAGATGATAAATAAGGTAAGTCTAAATATGCAAAATAACCTGACAGAATGGCACCTTCTTCAAGAAGAAGTCTACCAAAGGAATGATGGAGGAGACTATTTTTTTGAGATAGTAGACAATGTTTTAGATAACCCTGTTTTTCCGAAAGTAGTTTCTCAAGTGTTATACCTTATCTTAGCACTGGGGTTTAAAGGGTGTTATTTAGGTGTAGAATCTGAGATAGATAAATATAAAAATAAGCTGAATACTATTCTACCAAAGCACGATATTAAAGGTTTAGACTATTCAGTTTATAATGACAAAAATGTTGAGTTTAAAAGAACTAATAAGTCAAGGCTTCTTAAAGCATTATTTATGATAGGTGTATCTTTCCCAATATTAACCTACTTGAGTATATGGCTTGTGAGATAATCAAATATGAGACAAAAGTTATTTCCACAGATTTTTCAAAAAAAAAGTTTTTTTGAAAAGTTACAGCAGACTATCACAGACAACATAGAACTTGTACAAAGAGGTAAAGAAAATTTATCTTTAGCACTAGAAAAATGTAGTATCGAATACCTTATAGCTTTAGAACATATTCCTTTGTGTGTCGAGCTACTCAAGGCTGAGTATGTCTTATCTTTCAATAAAGAATTTACGTTATCGTTTTTAGATAAAGATTTCACAGAGTTATATAGCTGTTTTAAAGAGCATAAATATACCAAACTAAACCAGGTAATACAGTTTATTAACAGAAGTGGTGAGGTGCTGAGTCAAAGAGAGTCTCAAAAGATACATATTTTAGATAGAGTTGGTTTAGCAATTAAACAACAGGCTAGTCATGACCAGGTGCTAAATCACTTGGATAAGTTACAAGAGTTAATTGACTATGATCAGT
Organism: Francisella sp. SYW-9; assembly: GCF_008711465.1. Classification (GTDB taxonomy): domain Bacteria; phylum Pseudomonadota; class Gammaproteobacteria; order Francisellales; family Francisellaceae; genus Francisella. The sequence goes on along the minus strand of NZ_VXKQ01000009.1, from coordinate 256,434 downwards.
TGATTATAGAATCAAACATTATTAAAGAACAACATTTAAATAAAACAAGATCTATAGAATATTACCAATCTTGTATGGCTATCTTAGCATTAATCAAAAGTTATAATAAGAAGATTCAGCTACATGAAATAACTAAAGCAAGCCAACTAGAGCTATTAAATAACCTTGATAATACTCTCAAAAACTCTCCTAAAATGATAGCAAGACTGTTAGAGCCATTTATAAATAAAATAGATTATGGGTTGAGGAGTCAGATATCAGAACCTAAAGAATCGTTACAGCAACTCTTAAGAGATGCCAACCATATTCTGTATGCCAATAGCTTTGGAATTAAAGAGGAATTAAAGACAGTAAGGTCGACTAATTTTCTATTATTACCATTAGACAAACTGTTAGAACTAAAGCAGTATCTAGAAAGTTTAAGTACAAAGGATCGATATGTGATACTTTTAAAGTCTCTAGACTTTAGTATCGAGTATTGTAGATATAAAGAATTATGCATAAACCTTATTGAGATAAAAAAAACTTTTAATTTTAGTGATATTCTTTACAGTTTAGCAGAGCTTAAAGTAAATGCATTAATCTCTACAGATAGGAGTATTTTATGGGAGCCCATAGTTTCTAGACTAGAAAAAGAGTTTTTTGTAGATATTAAAGCAAAAAAAACTCTTGCATATCAAGATATTAAAATACTTACTCAAGATCTAAAAATATTTGATTTATTTTTCAGGTTCAAGCTTAATATGGTAGCATTGTGGAATTTTTATAAGTTAGCTTCTGATAGGTTTTTCGAGGATGTATCTTTTAATAAGGATCAAGTCGAGCCAAAAAAATATATTCAGATATTACAGCAGCAATCTAAAAAAAATATATTACAAGAGAGTCTTAATAATGATAATCAACAAGAGTTATATAATAAGGTCATTGACATCTTATCCGAGCTAGATCAGTTTAAAAAAATAGTATTTAGAGACTTTGAGAATATTAACGTAGATGAGCATCTTATAGATTTTGAAGTTAATGATGAGCAGCATTTTCTTAATAAAAAGCTAGCTTATAAAATTCTATATTCACGTTATATTGAGTCAGATCATACTAAAACTTACCAAGTGTTATATGATAAGTGGATAGAAGTTCAGTCAATATACGGAGAGGGTTTTGTAATTTGTGATCTTGAAAGAAATGTAGCTATTATTGATGACCTTTTTGTACAAATTAGAGAAAAGTTTTTGACTCAAGAAATAGCTGATCTGTGTGATAAAACATCTATGGAAATTATAAGCTTATATACAGAATGTTCTGAAAGAAATATGCTTCATAAACTTAGTCAAAGAATCAATGATGATACAAATATGCTAGATAAGTTAAAAAAATTACAAAGCAAAGATAAGTTTTCTTTAGAAGATATTACGTTGGCTAGTGATTTTGAATCAATAGTCAAAAAATCTAGAACTAGACGATGGCAAATAAACTCAGAATACTCTGATCAACTAAGTGAATCTTGCAAAAAGCAAAATCCTTTATTTAATTCTGCAACAAAGTTAGAAGAAGTTAGTCGTTGCCTTAATAGTTTAGAAAATGTGCCTGACAAGAAGAAGTCTGTTGTAGAGTTAACAAAGCTAATTAATAACTTATAAGGGGTTACTTATGGATATTAGTAGTTTAATTAGGAAAGTCGATCAAGATCGTAAACAACTACCTACTTACCCTAGTTTAAAAGAGTTAATACTAACTAAAAGTGTTTATCAAAATGGCTTCATAATGCAGCTACAGACTGTTCTAAGTGGCTGTAAGGATAATGTTGATATTCAAAAATTAAAACAGGCTGTTAATGAGTCACAGCTGTTAGCTACTAAGTCAAGGGAATCTTTTGTAAATAAGGGAGAGAATATCAAAAATCTAAATCAGCGTGATCAGCCTAAAAAGCTCTTAGAAAAGCTCAAAATAATAAGAGAACAAATATCTGATGCGAAAATTAGTTTTTTAACTAAAAAGAGGCTCTATCGAGTTATAGATATGAAAGAGTCTAAGTACATTAACTATGCAAATCTTATAGAGAGCTCTAAGCAAGTTAGTAGAAAACTATCAAGTTTTGCTGAAAATAATATTAGCCAAAGAGATATTGATATTTTTAAAGATAAGTTAAAAGAACTGGGGTATTACGAATGTGTAATTGAAAATACAGTTTGTAGAAAATCAATAATGCCTGAGCTATTAAATAAAAAACATTCATTAGAAGGGGAAGAATATGAGTAATTTTGTTGTTAACAATGCATTAATAAAGTGTTCATTTGGAACAGCTCCAGCTCCATTAACAACTTTACCAAAAGGACAATTGGTAAAAGGTCAGAATCAGCTAGCTGGAACTATAAATGATCACATCCCCATGGCTAACATAAAACCTTTTGGAATGTGTAATAGTCCATCAAATCCTGCAGGTATGGCAAAGCCTGCACTTCCAACACCTTGTCCATGTGTACCAGTTACTATGTCACCTTGGACACCTCCAGCAACAACTACAAAGGTTAATAGTCAGCCAGCACTATTAAAAAGCGCAACCTGCATGTGTATTTGGGGTGGGCAGATTAGTATTAATATGCCTGGTGAGATGATTATTACAGCTAAGTAGGAATAATATGTCTAATTATTATGAAAATCTTATAAGAAATATTAGAGAGTTAAGCAGTATCTCTAATATAATTTATACTGAAGTTTTAGTGGAAGATGACTGCTGTTTAGGATTAAATAATATAAGGAAAGCAGCTTTAGAAAAACAGGCCAAATACTTTATTTGAAACATTAAAGTTATAAGCATCTAATTACTGCTAGTTTAACTCAAGAGAGTATTGACATGACAAAGGTCTCTATCGGATTGTATGATTTAGATGTTCCTGGCCATAATAAACACTCTTTGAAAAAATATACTAGGTATTGACCTACAGTGGATAAGCAATACTAGTCACTAAGTACAGTTAAGTTAAGACAAAAAAGGAGATGTATAAAATGAATTTTGGGGGAGTTTATTTTGAGTTTGCTGTGGATGTAAATAGCCCATTTGTTAATCTATATAATAAGAGTGAAGAGCAGCTTATTAACATAGTTGAAGGAGATATTAGAAAGATTAAAAAATCAGAAGAAAAAGTTTTAGGAGGATTTAATGGGGAGATAATCAATACATTGTTGACCTATGGGGGACAGAGATATATTGGTATTAACTGTCAATTCCCTTTTTTTAATTACAAAAATGCTAAACCAAATCCGATTGATGTTGGAGTGATAAATCAGATAAAAGATTTTATTCAAGAAAGAATAACAGGTAAATCAATTAAAATTGTGGTTGCTATTCATGGGCATAATGATACATATTTTTCAAATACAATAGTACTATTTGAATATCGTATTTTAGGAGAAATAATATCACATATAACAGAAGGATTTTCTCAGATTGATTGTACATTAATAGCTTGTCATGCGAGAAAATTTGGTATAGATATGAAGCTTAGAGATTGTATATTAGAAAAGAATCCAGAAAAAACAGTTATTCTCACAAGCTATTTTGATTTGGTTACTTTGACTAAAAATAAACATATGAATGAAATTACTTTGAAAAAAGAAGCAAATCCAAGTTATGTAAATACACAGCCAGATTTTCTTTATAACATTGGGATGGATTTATTTAAAGATTAATCGAGATAGCAATGAATGGTAGTATTAAATTTATATGCTACGATAAAAAACTATTTTTGTACATAAAACCTGGTTAAAAACTTATGTTACTGGATATAATTATAGGGTAACACTTAAGCTGGACTAGCACGTCCGGGTATATCATGATAAGTTGAAGAGCTTGGAGATAATGCTCCTATCGTTTGTTTACCATCTGAAACACTAACATAGAAGTTAAATCCATTTTTTGATGTTGAGTCATTACAGTGTTGCCATATAGCTCCTGTAACTATTTTCTAATAAATGCTCCTTACGATTATGTCATATAAAAAATTATATGTATTTTTAGTTTAGCATCTTAATAAGAAAAAAAATTAAATTTTATTATCTATCTATAGAATAATTTTTAATTAAAAGTTTATAATAAATTAATTAATAAGAACAACTTAAAAAATATGTCAATATCGATAATAGGAAGTGCTAATAGAGATCTTGTTGTAAAAGTTGATAAGCTTGCCCAACCAGGTCAAACAATTATAAGTCAAGATTATGAAGAGTTTTGTGGTGGTAAGGGGGCAAATCAAGCTGTAGCGGCAAGAAGACTAGGAAAAAATATAAGCTTTATAACTAATCTTGGTAAAGATAGTTTTGGTGATAGGCTTTTAGAGTTCTATAAAAAAGTTGGTTTTGATACATCAACAATTAATCAAGATCATAATAGTAATACTGGATTGGCATTTATTTCTGTAGATAAGATGGGTCAAAATATTATCAATGTTGTAATGGGTGCTAATGCTAAATTAGGTGACAAGGTAATAGATAAATATATCCACAAAATACAGTCTTCAAAAGTTGTATTAACACAGTTAGAAACACCATTAGAAACAATTCAGTATTTAGCAAGTAACTTAATTGATAAGCAAACTTTTATATTAAATCCAGCTCCTGCTAGAGAGTTACCAGAAGATTTATTACAAAAGGTTGATATATTAACTCCTAATGAAACAGAAGCTTCTATTCTTTCGGGTGTAGAGGTTAGAGATATTGAAACTGCTAAACAAGCAGCAAAAGAGCTACATAAGAAAGGTGTAAAAACTGTAATTATAACCTTAGGTGAAAAAGGTGCTTTACTATCAAAGGATAATGCACAAGAACAAAAACTTTTTGCTACTAAAAAAGTAGATGTGGTTGATACAACTGCAGCAGGAGACACTTTTAATGGAGTGCTCGCTTTTTGTTTAGATAAAGACTTCTCTATAGAAAAATCTATAGAAATAGCAAATATAGCTTCAGCACTAGCTGTAACTGTAGCAGGAGCAGAAAACTCAGCACCAACTTTAGAAAAATTAAATACATATTTAGAACAAAAAATATAATAAGTGGAGATTTAAAATGGTTATATTACACTCATATGGTGTTGCAGTATTTTTTTGTATAGTGACGATGCTATGCTGGGGATCATGGGCAAATACACAAAAACTTTCGACAAAAGAATGGCCGTTTCAACAGTATTATTGGGATTATGCATTAGGAATCTTGATAATCTCTTTTATATTAGCTATAACAATGGGAAGTTTTGGTTCAGAAGGTAGATCTTTCTTTAGTGATATATCTCAAGCATCACCTGCGAGCTTTTTCTATGCATTTATGGGAGGAGTAGTTTTTAATTTAGCTAATATTCTTCTTGTTGCAGCAATTGATATAGCTGGAATGTCTGTTGCATTTCCATTAGCTATCGGTTTAGCTTTGGTTATTGGTGTTATTACAAACTATATAGCAACTCCTTTAGGCCAACCTGTGGTGTTATTTTTAGGTGTCTTAAGTGTGCTTGCTGCAATAATAATAGATGCTGTTATATATAAGCGTATTTCTGATAATAAAAACAAAAATATGCTAAAAGGATTTATAGTTTCGATAATATCCGGTATTTTAATGGGCTTTTTCTATCCTTTGGTTATTAAGTCAATATCTAGTAATTTCGTAACTCCTCAAGCTGGCTTGATGACGCCTTATACTGCTAGCTTTATATTTGCATTAGGAATTTTTATATCAAACTTTGTTATCAATGGCTGGATGATTAAATTTCCTATTTCAGGTAAGAAACTTAAGTTTAAAGATTATTTCTCACAAGGAACTCCTTGGTTGCATATCATAGGTATTTTAGGTGGTGTAATTTGGGGTGTAGGATCTTGTTTGAATTTTATAGCTTCAGGTATTGCTGGACCTTCGATTTCTTATGGCTTAGGGCAAGGAGCTACTATGATAGCAGCGTTCTGGGGAGTGTTTATTTGGAAAGAGTTTGCTAAAGCTCCTAAAGGTACAAATAAGCTGATAGTATTGATGTTTATAACATATATATTAGGCTTAACACTTATAGTTTTAGCTAGGAATATTTAATAGCTAGAAGTTTCTAAATACATTAACAACTCTACCAATAATCTCAGCTTCAGATGGTTGTTTTATTTCATCATTATTTTGAAAATCTGAATTAAGAGGCATCAAGCATAGTTTTCCATCTTCTATATAAACTAGCTTAACTGTAGCTCCATCTGAGTTTTTAGCTACGACAACTTTTCCAACTAAATTCATAATATTTATATCGTTAGGATCAACAATAATAGTTTCTCCTTCATCTAGGGAATATTTAGCATATTTTTTATCAAGCTTTTGTTTATCATTATAGTCATAATGCATACTATTACCTTTGACTTCTAATAAAAAGCCATTTTTAGGTATCATATTTACTGGTAAGTTGAGGTATCTTATAGGGTCTACTTCATAAGATGATTCCGTAAATTCGCCAGCTTGAACATATGATAATACAGGTACTCTAATAGACATATTATCTGTATCTGACTCGTCTATACCCAATATTTTCATTACTTCTAAGTGAGTATCATAAGCTGGTGAATTAACTCCAGCTACCCAATGTTTAATAGTTCTTTCACTTTTACCAAGGATTTCAGCTAATTCTTTTTGCTTCATACCTATCTTTTTAAGAGTTGGTTTTAGATCTTTTGAATATTTAAACATAAACAATAACGGATTTTGGGTTTTATATAATTATATGACTATCAATTGAATCAATCAATAATGCAATAATAAAAAAGTGCAATTAACCTTCACTTTGGTAAAAAATATGATATATTTTAAATGTAAGGTGAAAAAATAAGGCACTAAATAAGAAAGTGAAAGTGAATTTAAGCTATATAAGAGAATTTTTGATTAAATTTGTTTTCTAAGTTTAAAAAAATTTATTTATAAAAAGAGGAGTTACTTATGCGTAGATATTGTGTGATTCAAGAGGACCATAAAGTAAAGAGATTGCTATCAATAATAAAAACTCATTATAAAGCAGAATATGGAGATTCTTTAATACAAGAAGTTAACCTTAGTCATGTTATTAATAAAATTTATAATGATAATATAAAAAAATCAGTCAAAGATCTTTGGCAGGATTTAGAGCTTAAATTAGGATATGAAATAAGGTTATTAGAAGTTAATAGTAAAGTTAGTATTTTGCATAAATTTAATAAAAGATCGAGGGACTTATGTTTTATAGTAAAGATTCGAGCAGATATGACATCGGAGGATATTTTTGACTCTATATATAATGCTTCTGAATATAGAGTAAGGCTAAGAGTGATAAAAGTATAGTTTTCTAATATTTTTATTTATTAACAGTCAAAACACTGACAAAACTTTTACTTTGAACATGATCACCAGTATCTGATGTGTTTTTTGTATTACCCGCTTTTATATAGTTATCCAAGGAAGCAGAATATATTTTAACTTTTGGTAATTTATTTATTACACTTTTGATCAGTTCATTTTTAGCTTCATTAAAAGACATATATAAGTTGCCACAATTTATGTTATCTCCTTTAAACCATAGAGACTCTCGAGATATTGATATTGCATAGATAAATGTTTTTGTATTATCTTTTTCCTCTACATATGGACCCATAAGTCTAAAATGATCTGCATATTCATTAAAATCCTTTTCAAATGTGAAAGGAACATTCTTTTGATTGGTATTTGTAGGTGTTCCAGATAGTTGAGAATATAGTTTATTGTTAAAATACACTCCATAACCGCCACTATGGTTTATGGAATCTGTATTCGAATAGCCAAGTTTAGCAACCATATTAATTAGATAATTATTAGCTTGTTGAGCATTTGTAAATCCATTTAATACAAAAACAGTATTTATAGGTTCAACAGTATAGTTATGAGGCTGAGATACTCCATTAACAATAAAGTTTTTTTCGCCACGCCAATATACCCAAGCAGCAGCAATATCTTTAGGTAAATCTTCTTTATGATATCCCTTGGTATTTACCATCATCCATTTACCGATAAAAGGTAAAAATTTAGCCATATTGCTAGTTATAGGAGTAATGGTATATTCCTTCTTAGTAGTTCTAAATTTTATACTATCTTGAGTAGGTTTTAGTTTACCCTGTGAGTCATTTGTGATGCCTTTATTTTTCCAGTTTGTAGTATTTTCTAGATTTATAGGCTCGAAAGTCATACCACATGCTTTTAAGTTATTACCAAAATGGTTGTTTGAATAACCAAAAGTAATGGATAGTATAATAAATGATACAAAGAGAGTTTGCTTTTTCATTACAAGCCTTAGTAAGTTTTTATATTTCCTAAGTAATATTATTCTTTAAAAGCTTTTAGTAGTAAAGTTGTAGTTGTTTTAATAAAGTCATTTTTTTCTAAGATATCTTTATCAAGTTCATATGAAAGTGTAAATGGAGCTATTGTTGCCGCTGAAATAAATAAAATGACATATTTGGCTGAGAAGTCTTTTGATAACTGCCCAGTTTCTTGGAAATATTTAATTTTTTCTTCTAACTGATCAAATGATGCAAAGTTTTGTTGATTTTTAATACCAGCCAAAGAAGAGTTTTTTTCTAAGCGTTGCCAATCTAAAATTTTTAGCATATCTGGATTACTAGCATGAATGTTAAACCTTGCTTCGACTAATTTTTCTACAAAGCCTTCAAAAGTATCTTGTTTGATACAGTTATTTATAGAAGAAAAGCTTTCTGGATTTATTAAAGACTCTTTAACTGTTTTCCATAGTTCAACCTTATTTGAAAAGTAGTGATAAATTAGAGAACTTTGGACATTTGCTTTTTTAGCTATATCTCTAATAGATGTACCATTGAAACCATTTTCAAGAAATAGATGTTTAGCTGACTTAATAATCTTTTTTAGAGTACTGTTTGTTTTAGCTTTGGATTCCATAAATTTAAGTTTTTACTTTTAGCTATAAAAAGTATATCAGAAAGTTTATATCTTTTTCTATTGAACGATCGATCAAAATTTTGTATTATTATTGATCAAGTGTTCAATAAGTTTATTTAAAAAGGTTTTCCTTATGAAACTAATTAGAAAAAAGCCTATAGGCTTTGTGATGCTAACTATATTTACAATAGCTTTAGGATGTGGATATTTTTTTGGTGCTGTAATGTTTACACCATCTTTACCTGCAATAACAAATTATTTTGACACAAACTCATCATTAGCTCGAATGACGGTATCAAGTTTTTTTATTACAATGTCGTTATCACAGCTTATTTATGGTCCAGCATCTGATAAATATGGTAGAAAACCATTTATATTATCAGGAGGACTAATATTTGCATGTGGTTCAATATTTTGTATTTTGTCACAATCAATTATATTTTTAATCTTAGGTAGAGCTATACAAGGGGTCGGAGCTGGAGCTTTGATTACATTAGCTAGAACACTTGTACAAGACTCGTTTACAAAAGAGCGTTTCTTAAAAGCAGTAGCTTGGATGAGTATCTTTTTTGCAGTTGCTCCAGCTATTTCTCCTCTTATAGGAGGTTTTTTACAGTTCCATTTTGGTTGGCATAGTAGCTTTGTTTTTATGCTTATTTTTGCGATTACTTTAATTATCTCGGTAATTTTTCTTTTACCCGAAACAAATAAAGATAAAAACCCTAATGCTTTGAATGTTAAGCATTTAGCTAAAAACTACATAACTATCGCAAAAACCAGAATGTTTTGGGTTTATTTAACTTTTATTATTACAGGTTTCTCAGGAGGAATTTGTTTTGATGTGATTGGGTCTTTTGTATTGATTAATGACTATCATTTAACATCAGCAGTCTTTGGGATAGTTTCCACAATGTTATTAATGATGATAATTCTTTCACGTTTTTTGACATCGATGTTGTTGCTTATGTATATGGAAAAAGAAAGTATTATTTTATTAGGTTTATCTATGATGTTTTGCTCATCAATCGTTTTAGTTATATTGGATTTCTTAAACCTGATAAGTTTAATAGATTTGATTATTATTCTTGCTATCTTTTTCTTAGCAGCAGGTATTGTTACACCAATATCTGTGGCAAACCTTTTAAGTTTATTTGATAATATGAAAGGCGTAGCTAGTGCTTTTTATGGATCTATGCAGATGAGTGGTATTTTCTTGGTAAGCATTATTGCATCTAGTATGAATCCATCTATTGGATTTATGGTGAGTATCTTATGTGTATTGTCCTTTATCTCTTTGTTTATAGGATATAAAATACTTTACAAGCAAAAAAGTATTTTTAAACTTAGAAGAAATAGTCCAAGATTAGTCTAAACTTATCTTAGATTAGAAATTATTTTGATTGCCATTTGATGTTTTTAGGATCTTTATAATTATTTTTTGTAATTTTATATGTACCGAATTCAAAGTTTACTTTTTCGCCAGTTTGTAGTTTTGTTGTTTGAATAAAAGTATGATCTTTTGAGTCAAATAATAATTTTAGATAAGCTGCTTTACTATCCCAGTCATTAGAAGGCATAGATATATGATAAATTGTAAAAATATTTTGTTTAAAGTTACCACCTTCTAATGTATAAGACACCATTATCATAGTAGAAAATATTTGCTCCATGCCATGCTTTTTAGAGTACATTTTTTGATAGTATAGCTCTAGTTCGTACGTTAGTTTACTTACTTTTACATTTATCTCAGGAGCTGAGCTGTTTGTTGTTGCATAAGTAAGGTTTAGCAAATAAAATCTAAAAATATTACTATAAGTTTTTTCATGATTTTTTCCTTTCTCGTATCTCTATATTCGATAAATTTAATTAGATTTTCATTCTGTCATAAAAAAATGCTATAAAAGAATGACTAAATACTTAGATTCTAAGAAGATATATTTATATATTAGATAGGATAATTACTTATTTCTAATAACCTTTGTTTACCTGCTGAGATCATATCTGTAATAACTTTATGGTATATATCATCTGGTAAATCCCAATAGTGCCAGAATAAGGGCATTTTCCAGATATTCTTATAATCTAATATAATAAGCTCATTATTTGAAATTTCATTTAGGATGTCTGGTTTGGGTAAGAGTGCATATCCTTTACTCTGGAGACACATTTGTTTAAAACCTTTTACTGAAGGGATAATATGACAGTTATCTATATTGGCTTGAAAGTTATAAAACTTATCCATAAATCGAAAATTTAGCTGATCATATTGGTTAAAAAGTAATGAAGATGCTTGTTTTAGGGCTTCAATCCAGGAGTTATAATTGTTTTTAACTTTTTTGAAGTATTGATTATAAAAATCAGGAGAGCAAACTAGTAGATAATCGACTTCACCAAGTTTCTCAAAACAACAACCGTGAAATGTTTTTTCCATAGTGCTAATACATGATAATACTTCACCTTTTTGTAACAGTTTATGTGTCATTTCTTGATCGAATGTTTTGAGATTAAACTTTACCATACTAGGAATTTTTACAGCCTTTAAAACATCCAAAAACCATGTATCTAAGCTATCTTGATTTATTGCTATAGAGATATGTAAATTATTAGTTTTAGTACTTTGCTTTTCTTTTAAAAAGCTAGACTCTAACCATTCAACTTTTGATAGGTGGCTTAATAAATCTTGTCCTAATTTTGTAACTTTATATGGTAACACTCTTATCAATACAGGAGCTCCAAATTTAATCTCGAGAGATTTTATTCTTTGAGATACAGCTGACTGAGTAATACATAGCTTATTTGCAGCAAGCTCAAAACTTTGAAGCTCAATAACCTCTTTTAGTGCTTGGATGGATTTATAGTCAATCATAATTATTAGTTTATCTAATGATTAATAATATTTATTAATTATACTAATACATATGTCTGTGCTAAAGTTTTATCTCATAAATATAGTAAATGGATTTAATGATGGCATTTATATCAGGATTTAGTTTAGGTTTGTCACTAATTTTAGGAATAGGTGCACAAAATATTTTTGTATTAAAGCAGGCAATCAAAAAAAATTATGCTATTAGCACCGCAACTATCTGTTTTTGTTGTGATGTTGTGTTGATATTGCTTAGTGTTTTGCTAACTACTACTATGGTTAAGTATCTTCCAATTGTACGACCTGTTTTACTTATTTTTGCAATTATATTTTTGGTTTATTATGGTGGATTATCAATAAAATCATCATTTTTGAATAAGAAGATATTGGACGATAATTTTAGTCGAATTAGTTTCAAGAAAGTTCTTGTTTTAAGTATGTCTTTTAGTTTACTTAATCCTCAAGCTATATTAGATATTGTTGTGCTTTTGGGAGGAGTAGCATCTAACTATAGTACAAATATTTTAAAAATTGAATTTATGCTAGGTGCAGGACTTGCAAGCTTAGTTTGGTTTTCTTTTTTGACAATGTCTGGAGCTTTCTTAAGGAGGTTTATTCAAAAGATTGTTGTTTGGCAATGGTTAGAACGTATAACTGGAGTATTAATGTTTATAATAGCTATAGATTGCGTATTGCTATTGTTTACGAAATAATTTAATACAGATAATCTTTTCTGTAGGGTATTATTAGACAGTATAAAGTAATAAATACTGTTTCAATAAGGTTGCGATGAAAACTCTAAACTTTGAAAAATTATATTCAGATTTTACAAATATGTTTGATTTATGTAGATATACAGATGAGTCTTTAGAGGAAGAAATTATTAGAAGAGTTAAAGAAGATAGTATTACCCAAGGTATATTTCTCTTTAGATTTAAGCTAGTGATATTTAAATTTGAAGTAACTGATAACTCTATTGAATATATTGGTTATGAGAAGTAGCTAGTATCTAACGCTGTATCAAATATTAATCTTTAACTCTAAGTACTTTATTCTTAATTAGAAGGCTTTCTTTAGTTTTATAGACACGTTTAAAATAAACCATAAGCCTTAAATTAATCATGCCCCATATTATCTGAAGTTTAAAATTCTAGGTAGTATAAAAAATACACAGGGAGAGTTTAATGACTAATAGAAACTTCTATGAATTACATAAATCTTTTTTATCTTATGGTGATAAGTTGGCAATTTGTCGTTTAAAAGATAAAAATGTCATACAATCTATTACATATAATCAGCTATATAATAAGGTATGTAATAGTTATCAAAATATTTGTAACTTTGAAATTAAAACAAAAAATGTTTGTGTATTAACTACAGATATTATTAATTTTACTTCAGCTTTGATAGCGCTTATATTAGCTGGAAATACGGTTACTATTTATGAGAAAATAACTGATCAGGAGAGTTTAGATAATTATTGTGACAAGCTTAAAGAAAGAGTCGCCGATAGTAAATCTAGCGTACTGATCTGTGATGATACTGATGTTTCTAAATTCACTAAAATAGATTGTCAACTAATTTCTTTCAAAGAACTAAATAGACAAGTAGAATTGCCTGTTGAAATTAAGAAAGAGAGTGGGACTTTAATACAATACTCTTCTGGCTCGACAAGTTTACCTAAAGGTATTATTTTAAGTGAGGAGAGTATTCTTAAAAATATAAATGAAAGCCGAGATATCTGGAATGTCTTACCTAAAGATAATTGTCTATTATGGTCCAAATACTCTCATTTATATGGCTTAGCAACAAGCTTACTTTTACCATTATCTATAGGTTCAAGCTTATATCAGGTTGATACGGATGAAATACTAGCAAATCCATCTTATTTAGTAGAAATAATATCAAAATATAAGATCAACTTCTTAGGAGCTTTGAATTTTATTTATGACTTATGTACTAACTATACAGGTGATGATTTAGATATTGATTTATCAAGTTTAAGAGTTGCTGTTGTTGCCGGTGAGATAGTAAAGAAAAAAACACTAATAGAGTTTTACAAGAAGTTTAAACACAAAGGTTTTTTATTTGAATCATTTTGTCCTTCATATGGGATGACTGAGATGGCAGGGTTTATTTCAGCAACATCACCAGCAAGTATGATTGAATCAGATGAATCTTATAATGCTAGTGTTGGTAAACCTTTACAAAGTAAAGAGGTTTTAATTATAGATGATAACAATAAAGTATGTAGTGAAGGCGAACCTGGAGAAATCGTAGTAATAGGAGGTTTTATTGGATATAACAAAAGCTCCTTAAATATGGACGATTTATTTTATATAGAGCCATCAACAAGTAAAAAATTCTTTAGGACGGGTGATATTGGTTATATCAAGAACAATCAAATATACATAGCAAGCCGTAAAAAAGAGGTTATTGTTCAAAATGGTAAAAAGCACTATCCTATAGATATAGAAAATATCTCTTGTGATGCTCATAGAGGTTTTGATAAATATGTTGTTGCTTTTTCATATTTGGATAATGATCTTACCGAAAGAATTGTTATAGTACAGTCAGTAAAAGATATTAAAGCCAATGAAGTTTCTTTTTTAGTAAATAAAGTCAGAAGAGATATTTATAATAAGATGTTAATAAATATTGATGATATTGTTTTTATTAAGAGTTTAGATTTTCCATTAAGCAAAATGGGAAAAATATTGAGAAAAAAAGTCCAAGAAAAGTACTTATCAAAAAGATTAGATCTCATAAAATCTCATAAGGTAAAAAGGTATAAAGATATAAATTCTAAATATTTACCTATAGTTGATATTTGGAAAAATATATTAAAGGTGGATACTATCTGTAGTGAGAATGCAGATTTTTTTGAACTTGGAGGTAGCTCACTAAGAGCATTAGAATTAATTATTGAAGTAGAGAAAACACTTAATAAAAAAATCACTATAAAAGAGTTTATGAAAAACTCTAAGATTAGCAGTTTATATAGACTATTATCAATAAAACAGCTAGTAGAAGACGCATCCTCAAACAATGAGTTTTTAGTAGAGAATGAATTAAAAGATTTTCAAGTTACTTCTGTACAGCAGGGATTAATAAGCTTTTATGAAGAATATATTAATAACTTCTATGCTATGGGTATTTTTGATATATATTCAGATAGTTTTTCTCCTGAAGATATTTATAACTCAACAAAGTATGTTATAGCTAAAAATTTATCTATGCAGCTTAAAGTTTATAAAAAAGATAATAAGTTTTTTCAAACTAAAAAATCAGATATATATGATTTTAAGTTTGATTTCTATGACTTTGATGAAATGGAGCAGAGTCAGAAAATAATAGAAATAAAAAAAAGAACCTCAAAGTTAACCAAATTTAATATTTTTGGAGGAACTACGGTTGCTATTGGGTATTATAAGAATTTTGACAGTCTTGGACATTCGCTAATAGTTTTTAATGGCCCGCATATTTTTTTTGATGCACACTCTATAGATCTGTTTTATAACCAGATGTTTGAGTATTTATATACTAATATTAGAAATAATGAATTAGATACTTCATTATATAAATATAGTTTGATAATGGATAAGTTAGAAAAGGCAAGTATAGAGAGCAAAAGAAACTCTTACTTGCAGTGGAAGAAAGAGATTACGAATGGAGAATTTTTATTTTCTACTTTAATGAAACATAGTTATGATTTAAATAATAGTGATAGGGCCGAAAAACTTATAAATTTCAAATTAAATATATCAAAAGCTAATATAAATATAGAACATGCTCTTTTTATATCTTTCGTTAAGGCCGTTTATCAAGTATTTAATATTGATATTAATAAAAATATTGCTTTTCATTTGACCTATAATCATAGAAATATACCAGCCTTTGAGATAGGAGAAACTTTTTACAGCACAATGGGAGCATTTAATGGCTCTGTTCCAGTATGTGTAAATTTTAATGAAGTTTCATCTAAGGATACTACTAGAAGTAGAGAGCATATTAATGAGATTGTTTCTAAAGGAAGAGACTTTAGCCTTTTGAGGAAATATATATTTAAAAATCCAGCAGATGAGAGAAAATTATTTAAAACGATGTTTAATGTATTTAGTAGTGAAAAAGCCCATGAAAAATCAAATTTTGTAAAAGGAGATCGCTCTAGAGATATATGGGGTAAGTCATTAATATCATATAATGATATGTGTAAAATAAAGTACTTACTAGAATATCATGCTATTGTTTTTGATGATATGTTACAAATACAGATTCATTATTCAAAGTATCATTATACTGAAGATGTACTCATGAAATTAACTGATAAAATGATTGAAAACTTTTATAAACTAACAAACTAAAGAAAAGTTTTTAAAATAATGAAAAATCTATTAAGTATATTGGTTGTGAAAAGTAGTTTATAAAGTAGTTTTATTTATTATTTTTGTAGAGCTTCTTAGCTATTTTGTAAGAGCTTTAACTTCATTTAATTTTTGTTGAAGTATATTAAAAGGAGCATATCCAGGGATTACTCTAATATTTGATGGATTAGCATTTTGAGTAGGCATAATAATAATACCAGGGGTGCCTTGTATTCCTAATTTTCCACCTAATTCCATAGAGTTAGATATTAGGTTAGGAGATGATTTTCTCATATATTCTTTAACTTTATTAAGATCAACTCCTTTTATAGATTTAATAACATTATATATATCTTCATCTTTTAGACTTCCTTCGTCTTTATTAGCATTCTTACCTAGGAATAACTCATTATGGAATTGCATATATTTATCTGTTCCGTACAGATTATATATAGCAAATCCTGCTTCAGCACCTAGTTTAGATCCTGTGAAATGGTTACTAAAAATAGGGAACTCCTGGAATACATATTTAACGTCTTTATTATTATCCATTAATTTTTTGATAGCTGGGGCTTCTTTATGACAGTAGACACATTCGTAATCAAAAAACTCAATAACTGCTACTTTAGCATCTTTATTACCAAAGGTTGGCGTTGTCTTTGTGCTTAAAAGTTTCTTGGCATTACTAACTACAGCAGTATTCATGGATTTTTGTTGAGCTTGTATTTGTTTATTTCGAATTTCTTGAGCTGCTTTGATTATTATTTCTGGATGTTCATATATGTATTGTTCTGCAATTTTGCCAATTTCCTCCTTTTGTTGAGCTGAAAACGATTGGTTAGAGCTCGTATTGTTAGCAGCAAAGACTGATGTTGAAAGCAATATACTTGAGATTGCGATAGTTAGTTTTTTCATTAATTTTCCTTACTTTGTTGGTTATTTTTAATAAAAGATATTTCAGTATATTTAAAGCACATTATAATATTTTATAACAGATATATTTAGGTATATTTTATTTTCTTAGTCTTTATATTGTAGAGACATATTATATATCTGCTATAATTTCCTTATCTTAAAATTTCAAAAAATAATTTTCATGGCTGAAAAATATATATACTCAATGCATAGGGTTGGTAAAGTTGTGCCGCCTAACAAATATATCCTAAAAGATATTTCTTTATCTTTTTTTGATGGTGCAAAAATTGGTGTACTAGGTCTTAATGGTTCTGGTAAATCAACACTACTTAAAATCATGTCTGGTCTTGATACTGAGATCGTCGGTGAAGCAGCTCCGCGTAAAGGTGTAAAAATAGGTTATTTACCACAAGAACCAAAACTTGATGAAACTAAAGATGTGCGTGGTAACGTTGAAGAGGCTCTTTCTCATCTAAAAGATATGCTTACTAGGTTTGATGAAATCAGTATGAAATTCTGTGAGCCAATGTCTGATGATGAAATGGCGAAACTTCTTGAAGAGCAAGGTGAGCTACAAAATGCTATAGATGCTGCTGGAGCTTGGGAAATAGAGCGTAAGCTAGAAGTTGCTGCAGAGGCACTTCGTCTACCACCTTGGGATGCGGATGTTACTAAACTATCTGGAGGTGAGGCACGTCGAGTTGCCTTATGTAAACTACTACTATCAGCTCCTGATATTCTACTTTTAGATGAACCTACTAACCATTTAGATGCCGAGTCTGTAGCATGGCTTGAGAAATTCTTAGCTGAGTACAAAGGAACTGTAGTAGCTGTTACACATGATAGATATTTCTTGGATAATGTTGCTGAGTGGATTTTAGAGTTAGACCGTGGTGAAGGTATTCCATTTAAAGGAAACTATACAGAATGGTTAGAACAAAAAGAGAAGCGTCTAGAGATGGAAGAAAAACGTGAAACTGCGCATCGTAAAGCTTTACAGCATGAGTTAGAGTGGGTTCGACAAAATGCTAAAGGACGTCAAGCAAAATCAAAAGCAAGACTTGCTAAGTTTGATGAGCTAAGCTCACAAGAGTTCCAAAAGCGTAATGAAACTCAAGAACTATATATTCCACCAGGAGAAAGACTTGGTAAAAATGTAATTAAAATTAAAGATATTGTTAAATCATTTGATGATAGACTACTTATTGATCATTTAAATATGGAAGTTCCAGCAGGATCTATCGTTGGTATTATTGGTGCTAATGGTGCTGGTAAATCAACATACTTTAAGATGATAACAGGTCAAGAAACTCCTGATAGTGGTGAAATAGAGCTTGGTGAAACTGTAAATCTAGCTTATGTAGATCAGTCTCGTGATGCTTTAGATGATGATAAAACTGTATGGGAAGAGATTGCAGATGGTTTAGATGTAATCACTGTTGGTAAATATACAATCCCATCACGTCAGTATGTAGGTAGATTTAATTTCAAAGGTGCAGATCAGCAGAAATATATTTCTCAATTGTCTGGTGGTGAGAGAAACCGTGTGCACTTAGCTAAACTACTTAGAAGTGGCGGTAACGTTATCCTACTTGATGAACCAACAAACGATCTAGATGTAGAGACTCTAAGAGCACTTGAAGAGGCTATTTTGGCTTTCCCTGGTTGTATTATGGTTATCTCGCATGATAGATGGTTCTTAAACCGTGTGGCTACACATATGCTTGCTTTTGAAGGTAATAGTGAGGTAGTTTGGTTTGAAGGTAACTATGATGCTTATATCGAAGATAAGAAGCGTCGTCTTGGTGATAAGTATGATGCGATTACGAAGATTAAGTATAAAAGAATTTCTGTAGATTAATCTTTAACTTCTATTTTGTTAATATCAAAAGGTTGGTTTGTAGAAACAACCTCATTCCAGTTATCTATACGACACTGATTATCAAAGTTAAAAGATGCTATTTCAACAATTTTAAAGTCAGAGTTATTTTGATATTTTCCATTTATTTGGTATTTAAATATTAAATTATGACTGTTTTGACTTAAATAGTTGAAGTTACTAAAATGCATTTCTTTAATATTTTTGTTAAGCAAAATAAAGTGCTTTTCAAACTGATTGTATCCTGTTGCTAAAATTACATCATTTGTAGTCATTCTAACACTAGGGTTAAAGAAATTTTTGAAATCTTTTATTTGAGGCTTATTAAATTTAGTAGAGTTAAAATACTGATATAGATTTGTAACTATTTGAAACTTTTTAAGGTTACAGTTATTTACAATACTAGCATCTGCAAAAGCGTTTGTTGATATTAATAGAAGTGAAGCTAGACTAATAACCAATGTTAGTATATATTTCTTCATGGGATGCTCCTTGATATTTAGAATTTCTTATTTTCAGCTATCTATATTTAGGTAAATTTTGATCGAATATCTATGTAGATAGCTTTTTATATTTTTTTATTTATTCGCTATATCTATATGTACTATTAGAACCATTATTTTTTATAGAAATAGAACTAAAATTAGATCCTAAAGCGAATTTGGTTCTCATGATTTTCTAAGAACTTTAGCTAATCATGTACAGTATATTTTAGAGTAATCACTTAGCGCCTAATATCATTAATTAGACTATTTATGAATAATTATAGACATTTTGTTGTTGATAGATAAAAGAGGATTATCTACTATATAAATCAGTTTTTTAAAACAAGGCTAAAAGATTTGATTGTAAGGTAAAGATATATTTTTTGGTAGATTTTCAAAAGTTGCACTTATGTGCCAATCTGGTCTAAGCAGAATATATTTATGGGAATATGTATTTTCAGGAAGCCTTAATATACAAATTTCTTCTGGTAGATTAGTATCTATATTATGATCACCAACAACTAGTAAACTCCATTGAGTGCGAGATAAAACCTCATAAATTGATTTATTATCAATAAAGATTTCAGGAAGAAAATACCCAGGATCTACATGAGCTATGTAGTCATCATTTCTCTTTATATCATCTAGAGGTTGTAACCTATTTAGTTTTGTGAGGCTGCTATATAAATAAGTATAAGCATGGGTTAGATGTCTAGCATTAACTTGTTTATCTGAAATTTCAGCAAGTTTTTGAATATTATCTTTTACAAGTATTCTATCTTGAGCATTTTGTTCGGCAGTATGTAGATTGCGTATAGCAACAGGTCTACGTTCAGATTCATATGTTGATAGGATATTAGAGTTCTGCTGTTTATGAATTACAGCTGCAAGTTTCCAACAGAGGTTTATAATATCTCCAAAGCCTGTATTTAAACCAAGCCCACCTGTAGGAGCAAAGGCATGAGCACTATCACTAACTAAAAATATTTTTTGGTAATAAGAGAAGTACTCGGCTATTTGTACTTGCATTTGCCATAAGTGGTAGTTCATTATCTCTTTATCAATTTTTAGTCCAGCAACCTCATCGAGTATTTCACCTGCTAATTCTTTTGACGGAAGCTCTTTATCGGGATATTGGATTTGTGCATACCATATTTCCTCTTTGGCTCTTAGGTCTATAGGCCCAATTGCTGAAGCACCATCTTTAGTTAGGCATAAGTGCATCATACAAAGCTTCTTAATTTGTGATTTTAGATCATTCGCTTTAAATAAGATGCTCAGCATTTGCCTTTTAGGACCTAGCTCTAGAAAAGGAATCTTACATTTTTGGCGCACTATACTATTTGCTCCATCGCATGCAATAACATAGTTTGACGAGAATGAGTAATGTAGGTTATCTTTATTTATAGCAGATACTTTTGTTGTATCTTCAGATACCTCAATATCAACAACTTCATGATTTTTTAGTAAAGTTACAGATGAAAACTCAGAAAGTCTTTCTCGTAATATATTTTCAGTAATATATAGAGGTATTCGCAATCCTTCAGATTTTAGACTGCCAGTAGCAATAGGATTTGTTTTTAGATTAGCTTGCCAAACAACATCCTGAGGGAAGTCTTTACGCAGAAGAGTTTGACTTGATAATTTATCGAAAACTCCCCAGCGTTTTAATAAGCTAACAGTTCTTGAATTAAGATATTGAGCTCTAGGACTAAGTAAAGGATTATTATATTTTTCAATAACTAAAGTTTTTATATTTTGCATGCCTAGTTCTATAGCTGCTGCTGCACCAGTTGGTCCACAACCTACGATAATAACTTGATAATCTGTTGTAAATTTTGAAAAATTTTTCATAATACTCTCCTTATTATTTTAAGCTTTATATATTTTTTAACAATACATTCGATACTTTACATTGCTAGCATCATCTGTACGCTACCTTTTTTTGATAAAGCATGATGTGGATATGATGAACTTATAAGATATAAGCTATCGCCAATACTTATAGAAAATAGAATTAATGTAAGTATTAATAAAATATTAATTTTTTTCATGATTAATTCCCTTGAGATATTAATTTAATAGTATGCTGGAGATTGTAAAAGAATTAATTTAAGCGTAATATAATAATTTGGACTATTTATAACTATATGTGGACATTCAATGATTGATAAAATTCCTCCATTCCTTATAAAGAGTGAATCTCCAGTATTTGGTATTAGTCATGATGGTTCGCCATTTGTAGATGGGAGTCATCAACATATAGAGGCACAGCTGATGTATTGTTCTAAAGGAATAATAGAAGCACAAGTTTCCGAAAAGGTATTTTTAATTCCTCCAACAAATGCAATATGGATACCAGGTAATGTTCCACATAGTACATTAAGTAAAAATCCTGTGAACTATCGGAGTGTATATTTTTGTGAGGAAAAGTTAGATAATTTACCTAAAATACCACAGGTTATTTCAATCTCTCCTTTATTACGTGAATTAATTCTTGAAATTTGTAATTTTGAAGGACGTCTATCGATAGAGCAAAAAAATATAATAACTGTACTAATAGACCAATTGAATTTAGCAAAGCAGCAAAACTATATTCTAGAAATACCTAATGAAAGTATTATAAAATCTATTTATAAATATGTTATAGAAAACTTATCCGAAGCTCTTTTGCTTGATCAGGTAGCAAAGAATTTTGCAATGAGTAGTAAATCATTAACTAGATTATTTCAAAAACATGTTGGTATGACTTTTGAGCAGTGGAAACAGCAAGTGAAAATACTAGAAGCTATATCATTGTTATCTCAAGAGACAACTACTACGACACAAGTAGCACAAGCTCTAGGTTACTCTAGTGATAGTGCTTTTATTCATCGTTTTAAAAAAATGACAGGTAAAACTCCAATGGAGTTCAAGAAAAAGTAAAAACTACTTTGATAACTGCTGTTTTCATAAATTGTAATTTTTCTTTATTTAGATATTATCTTAATCAATAAATATAAAAATAAAATTTTATCTGATGAGCTTAACTAAAGATCAGTTTGATCTACTAATCAAAGAAGGGTATTGTGTTACAGATATTCCAGTATTATCAAGCTCTCAAAGTTTAGCAATATGTTTGAAGAGTTTTGTATTACGAGAAAAATCATACAAGCAACAATACCTACAAAAAAACTTTTCTAAAGGTTTTGATGGTTATTCATATTTAGGTCAAGAAGATAGTACAAATCAAGGAGCAACTGATCTGCTACACACATTTGTTTTATCAAATCTACATGATCCAAGTTATTTTCCTATAGAGTTTAAGAAATTTCTATCAAGTGAGTGGGCTGATATCTATAAACAGATTTTTAAGATAGAGAAAGATATACTTTTCCTTTTAAGTTTTAATAATCTAGAGGATATTCATAAAGATATGGCTCATATGGTTTCATGTAATTTCTATCCTGAAGTTAAAAAGGATATGCTTCACCAAAAATTACGGTTAACTGAGCATACTGATATTTCTCTTTTTACAATTTTTCCTTTTGGGACAAGTGAAGGTCTAGAGTATAAAAATTCTCAAGGGCAATGGCAGAAAATACCACCAAGTAATAATGTAACTATTTTTAATGGTTATTTTATGGAGTACTGGAGTAAAGGTAGATTTCCTGCTTGTAATCATCGCGTTAATCTTGATAAGAAAGAAGTTAAAGAAAGGTCATCTTTTGCGTTTTTTTCTATTCCTCATCCTCAGCAAGATATTAAGTTAATTGATGGTTCTAAGGTTTCAGCACAAAAGTATTATGAGGATTATTTAGCATTATTTTCCTAAAAGATACTTATATGCTAAACAGGTTCATATTTTTTTAAATAAATCATGGATTTTTTGATATAAAAATTATTCTTAGTATAAGAAGAGGTTAAAATATATCAATTTATAAAAGCATGTCGATGATTACATATATTAGAATAAATCTAAATAACCATAAGGATGCTGATTCTGGGCATATCTTAACAAGCTTAATTCCTATTGGGGTTCCTATAACTGAGCCAACTAGCAGCCCTAAGAAAGCAGGTAAATATAAGTATCCTAAGCTATATGCAGGTATTCCAAGCGCATGATAGCTTGATACTAACATTGTAATAGTTGCTATTAAAGCTACAGGAACAGCTGTTGCAGCCGCCATAGCAGCACAGTTTTTCATTGGATAGTTATAATGTTTCATATATGGGTTAACAATACTTGAGCCACCAATTCCAACAATACTTGACAATAAACCAGTAGCACCACCTAAAAAAGTACAAGATAGTCTAGATGGCATTATTATTTTAGAGTTTACAATAGTCTGATTAAAGCGGAATGTTTTAATCAGACTTACCAATAAGATTATTGCAAACAAAACTTCAATAGCCTTTGCGGGCATTACTTCACTAAGCATTGTCCCAAGTATTGCACCAATGAAAATCGCAGGTATGGCATTCTTTAATATTTTAGTCACCAAATGATTATGTTTATAATGTTTGTACGAGTTATAAAGAGCATTAATCATTATAAATGCTAATGATGTTGAAACTGCTAAGTGAATAGCTATTTCATGTGAGATACCTTGATATTTACATACAATTAGCATTAATGGAATAACTATAGCTCCACCTCCAGCTCCGATCCATGCTGATAGTGTCCCAGTAACAATCCCACCAATAAAATAAATAAATAAAACTAATGCAAACATAAGTAACTTCACTTGTAATTAATTTAATATAAATTTATTGTAAAAAATAAATAAATGAAATAATATCTTAATTATGGACATTTTATAGGTAATTATGGACATATGAATGTTAGAAGATAGATATCCTAAGGAAGGTGGTTTTTCTTATGTTTTTGGCTTTAAGCATAGTGGTGAACCGCTAGTTGATTATATTCATCATCATACTCATGGCCAGCTAATGTATTGCTCAAAAGGAGTAATAGAAATTCAAGTTTCTGATAAAGTGTTTATCATACCTCCAGGAAATGCTGTATGGATACCTAGTAATGTACCACATACTGCGTTGAGCAAGAGTATTGTTAGTTTTTACAACGTGTATTTTAATGTAGATAAATTAGAAAATTTACCTAATAGCGTACAAGTTTTTTCGGTTACTTCTTTAATTCATGAGTTAATTCGTAAAGTTTTAGTTTTAAAAGGTAACTCTATAAAAGAGGAAAATATTACAAGGGTATTAGTTGATCTATTACATGAGGTTAATCAACTAGAGCATTATGAATTATCAATACCCAATGATAAAAATATACAATCTATTTATGAATATATCATAAATAATATATCGAAGCCTCTTTTACTTGAAGATGTAGCTAAAGAATTTGCTATGAGTGGTAAGACCTTGACTAGATTATTTCAAAAACATGTTGGTATGACTTTTGAGCAATGGAAGCAAAAAGTAAAAATTTTAGAGGCTATTTCTTTACTTTCTGAAGGTGCTAGTAATAAACAAGTAGTACATGAATTAGGGTACTCGAGTGAGAGTGCTTTTATTAAGCGCTTTAAAAATATAATTGGATTAACCCCAAGAGAGTTTAAATTAAGAGATCGTATCTAATTATAATCAAGTTAGATTAAAAAACGCGTAACTTAAATTTTAAGCATATCTTATAAAATGTCCATTATCATATATAAAAAGTCTAGATACGTTCTATTAAGGCATTTATATTTTTCTTAAAATATTGAATTATTAAAAATTTCTGTAAGAGAGTATATTATGAAAAAAATTAATATTTCATTAATACTTACATTTATTCTGTTCTCTATAAGTGTTGGTGACAGCTTATGTCGCATAAGTTCACCATATCCTGAGAATTCTTCAAATAATACACAAGTGCATATGAATTTATTAATGTAAGCTTTTGTAGAGCTTAATATTTTGATAAATACATAATATTTAAATTAAAAAAAACAATTAGATAAAATGATTAATTATAAAAAATATTTCAGAACATTTAATGACAAAATTAAAGCTAATAAGAAAATCTATGGTATTTGTATAATTATCATATTAATACTCATATGGTTAATACTTGGAAATATAGGACTTACCATAGGGATTATATATTTAATTTTGAGATTATCAGTTGTTCAAAGGCAAATTCCTAAATTAAAAAATAGGAAAATAGCTGCTATATTTGTTATTGTAGTACCTATAATTCTTTTTGGGTTAATTTTTGGCGTAGCAGAATTCATGCAGGCTTTAACTAATCATAGGCTAGCATCTTTTATCCCTGAGCCTCCAAATGTAACATTTACTACAATAAAAGAGACTAAATGGAAACAAGATATAAGTGCGATTGGTGAAGCTCAGGCTCCTGAATCAACACAGATATCTTCACAGTCTGGTGGAATTGTTAGTGAAATCAATTTTAAGAGTGGCCAAGAAGTAAAGAAAGGTGATTTGCTTTTTAAATTAGATACAAGTCAGTTAGAAGCAAATTTAGAAAAAGCAATATCAAAATTGAAACTTACTAAGATAACTGCTGATCGTTATAATAAACTTGTTAGGCAACGAGCTACATCAAAAGAGTCAGCAGATAAGGCCGATTCAGATTATTTATCTGCTTTGGCAGAAGTTCGAAATATTGAATCTCAAATTAACTTTAAAGAGATTAGAGCTCCCTTTGATGGTAAAATAGGTATCAGAAATATTAACTTAGGACAATATTTTAATAATGGTGATAATGCTGCAACACTTACAAAAATATCGCCAATCTATATTGAATTCTCTGTACCACAGAAAAAGGTTGGATTAGTAAAAATTGGGCAAAATATTGATTTCTTTACTGATGCATTTCCTAATAAAAAATTTAGAGCTAAAGTAACTGCTGTTAACTCTTTTATTAATGACTCAAATAGATCAATTCTTGTTCGAGCAAGTTATAAGAATCCTAAACATAATATAGTTCCAGGAATGTTTTTAGATGTACATATAAACCTTCCTAGTAAAGGAAAATCTATTGTTGTGCCACGAAATGCGATAGCTTACTCATTATATGGTGAATCTATACTAACGTTGACTCCTGAATTAAATAAATCCGGAAAACCTAAAAAAGCCATCTATACGAGTGGGGGTAATATTATAAAAACAAATAAAACTTTATACAAAGTTGGAGAGGTTAATATTAAAGTTTTAGAAACTCGTAATAACTTAGCTTTAGTGAAGGGGTTAAAACCAAATACCGTTATCGTTACCTCAGGTCAAAATAAGCTTCATAAAGGTATGGATGTTATGTTAGATAAAGATGTTAAGTTTAATAATGATATTTATACTCAAGGTGATATGTAATGAAATTTATTGATATTTTTATATGTAGACCAATACTCTCAATAGCTATAAGTTTAATGATTATTGTTGTTGGAATTGGAGCATACTTTACATTACAAGTAAGACAATATCCATTTTTAGATACTGCAAATATTACTATAACAACAGATTATCCAGGTGCTAACCCTTCTACAATACAAGCTTTTATAACAAGACCAATAGAAGCTTCTGTAGGTGCAACAAGAGGTGTTGATTATATGACTTCTGAGTCTGCATTAGGAGAAAGTACAATAACCGTATATGTTAAATTAGGAAAGGATCCTGATACTGTGCTGTCAGAAGTTGTACAAAATGTAAATGCTGTTTTAAATAAACTTCCTCATGATGCTTATTCGCCAACTATAAAATTACATCCTGCAGCATCATTTCCTCCTTTTGTGTTAGCATTTACTAGTAAGTCTATGACTATTCCTCAAATATCTGCTTATATAAATGCAGCAATAGTTCCAAAACTACGTGCTCAAGGAGGTTTATCTGATGTTAATGTGTGGGGGAGTGAGCCTTATGCAATGCGAATTTTTCCAAATAAAGATAAGATGGCAGAGTATGGAATCTCACCAAAAGATCTAAACAAGGCTATAGCATCAAATAGTTTAATCTCTGCTGGCGGAACAATTCAAGGCCCATATTTAAATTATGTTTTGAATCCCAAAACAAGTCTTTCTACGGCGCAAGGATATAGTGATATAGTTATTAAAAAATCTAAGAATCAAATCATTAGATTAAAAGATATAGCTAAGGTTAAGCTTGGACCTCAGGATTACCAAAAAGATGTTGAATTTCAAGGTAAACCAGCTATACTTGTGGGCCCTGTTGTGTCACCAGACGCTAATATTCTTACAGTAGTTGATCGATTAGTAAAAAGTGTTCCTGGAATAAGAAAAACTCTTCCAAATGGTTTAAATCTTGTTGTAGCATATAATAGTACGGTATATATTAAAGATTCTATTAATGATGTAATTTATACATTAATAGAATCAATAATTATTGTA
Source organism: Francisella sp. SYW-9 (assembly GCF_008711465.1). Classification (GTDB taxonomy): domain Bacteria; phylum Pseudomonadota; class Gammaproteobacteria; order Francisellales; family Francisellaceae; genus Francisella. The sequence continues at coordinate 228,646 of NZ_VXKQ01000009.1, read as the reverse complement.
GCCTTTGTAATCTTCTTATTTCTAGGTTCATTTAGAGCAGTAATAATACCTATTATATCTATACCATTATGTTTAATAGGAAGTTTCTTCTTGATGAAAATGATGGGATTTTCAATAAATCTTTTAACATTACTTGCTATGATACTATCTATAGGACTGGTTGTAGATGATGCTATTGTAGTGCTAGAAAATATACACCGCTATATTGAAGAAGGAATTGCTCCATTTACAGCTACAGTTAAAGGAGCTCGAGAGGTTGCTACACCGCTAATATTAATGTGTCTTACTTTAATTGTTGTTTATGCTCCAATAGGTATGATGAGTGGTCTCACAGGACAACTATTTACAGAGTTTGCTTATTCATTGGCGGGAACAGTATTGATTTCGGGAATTGTTGCATATACTTTATCTCCAATGTTATGCTCAAAGATTCTAAAAGATAATTCTTCAGAAGCTAAGTTTGCTAAATTTATTAATCACATATTTGATAAGTTGGCTTTTATTTATAAAGAGGCATTGACAGTTGCATTAGATATTAAGCCGGCTTTTATTGTAATGGCTATAGTTGTTTTAATTAGTTGCTTTGTAATGGGACAAGGAATAAAAACTGAATTAGCTCCAACAGAGGATCAGAATTTTCTTGGTATAAATGCAATATCTCCTTCAGCAGCAAATATTAATTATTTAAAGAAGTTTAGCTCTTTACTTGGAAAAGTTGAGGCTAAAATACCTGGAGTAAAATATTCATTTACTTTAGATGGAGTATTAGGTGGTCCTCAGTCTATGGCTGGAGGACTTTTTATGAAACCTTCTAGTAAAAGGAGTATTTCTCAACAAAATGCTCAAAAATTACTTCAAGCCAAATTAAATGAGCTTCCAGGGGTTGTCCCTTTTAGTTGGCAGATTCCGTCTCTTCCAGGAGTTGCACATGGCCCTGATGTCGCATTGGTAATACAAAGTACAAGTGATTATAAATCAATTAACCAAGTTACAAATAATATTATTAAAAAAATGAAAAAAAGTGGCCTGTTTTCATTTGTAAATAGTAACTTAGTTTTTGATGATCCAATAACTAATATAAATATAGATAGAAAGAAAGCAGGAAGTTTAGGAATAACTATGTCAGATATTGCTGAGACTTTACAGAATGCATACGCTGGAGGATATATAAATTATTTCTTTTTAAAAGGCTATAGTTTTGAAGTAATACCACAGCTTAAAAGAGAGCAAATGTTAACAAATGAGCAGTTAGGAAACATATATATAGAATCTGATAAAATAGATAATATGTTTAACTCACAGGTTCCTTTGTCTGCGTTAGTTAATTTTAAAACAGTTGGAGAACCATTAACTTTAAATACATTCCAACAATTAAACTCTGCTACGGTATCTGCAATGTTAAGTTCAGGAGTGTCAGAAGGTCAAGCTATAAACTATATTAGAAAGATGATAGGTAACGACTTACCAGCAGGATTTTCATATTCATTTTCTGGAGGTGCTCGTCAGTTTATTCAGAATGGTAATACTATGATGATTGCTTTTGGATTTGCTGTTATTCTTATTTTCTTAGCCCTTTCTGCACAATTTGAGAGTTTCAGAGATTCATTGGTTATTCTTATTACGGTACCTATGGCCATATCTGGAGCCTTAATTCCATTATATCTGGGACAATTCTTTGGTAAAGATTGGGCTTCTTTAAATATTTATACGCAACTTGGTTTAGTTACACTAATTGGTTTAATATCAAAACAAGGGATTATGGTCGTTGAATTTGCTAATAAATTGCAATTAGAAAAAGGGTTAAATAAATATGAAGCTATTATTAGATCATCTTCTTTGAGGCTTAGACCAATATTAATGACTGTGACTGCTATGATTGTAGGAGTACTTCCTTTGGTAGTGGCTACAGGACCAGGATCTGTTAGCCGCGAATGTATAGGTATTGTTATATCATCAGGATTACTAATAGGTGTTGTATTCTCTTTATTTATATTACCTATTATTTATATGTATATATCATCTGATAAGCGAGAGACTGTTAAAGTGAAACTAGCAAACAGACAAGAAATAGAAAAGATTAACCGTAATGAAATATAAGTTCATAAATGAAAATTATAGACTATGATAAAGATAAAAGAATTATTATATCAGAGTATCAAAAAGTGTTTCTTCTAGAGTAGGAGATTAATCTCTGAGAGTACAAGCTCGGAGAATCCTTGTTTTTTTAAGACTCTAAAGAAGTAGTAATCATTTTTAGAAGTTTAGGCTCATCAAACTTATCAAAAGAAAGCTCTACTAGTTTAGGCCCATTTTTGCATAGAAAATCATCAATGTTAGATAATTCCGAAAAGTTTTCACATCTTAAAGTATGTTTAATACCTACAGACTCAGCAAATTTAGTATAATTCCATTTGACAATATCATTATATTTTGCATTAGGTCCATGTATACCTCTTTCAACAGTATAGCCATCATTATTTATTACAAAGATATTAATGTTAAGATTGTATTCTGATATGGTTGAGAGCTCTTGAGCTGTTAAATTAAAAGATCCATCTCCAATAAAAAGCATAACTCTTGAGTTTTTATTTGCCATTGATGCTCCAAGAGAGGCAGGTAGCGTGTAGCCAATAGATGACCATTTAGGTTGCGATACAAAGGAAACATTTTTAGGCAATTTTTCAGTCATTAGTCCGAATGCGGAGCATCCTATTTCACCTATAACAATATCATTTTCTTTGATGATGTGTTTACAAGAGATAAAAGGCCAAAACTTATTTTGTGTGAGCTTACCATTAAACTCAACATTTTCATTAGATTCGAAAGAATACTCATTTTTAAAAGTTGAGAATTCAAAATCTAAGCCATTTAAGTCTAAAAAAAGTTGCTCTAAACATTTATCATAATTGATATTAGTGGAGAAGAATCTTTTTTCGATTTGATAGTTGGTTCTGTTAAATATAATCATTTCTTTTTCATTTATATACTTGCTAATAGAGAAACCACCTAGGATCATATCGCTATTTAAAACACCAATAGAAATTATACAATCAGCATTTTTAACAGTTTTACAGGTAATAGGATCTGAAAAATCTCCTGCAAATATACCACTAAAAAGAGGATGATCCTCTCCAATAACTCCTTTGCTTGCAAGGGTTGAAACAAAAGGTATGTTATTTCTTTCTATAAAGCTTTTTATGATCTCTTCTTTTCCTTTAATATCATTACCTAAAATTAATAAGGGTTTATTAGAAGAAGAAATTTTCTTGATAGAGAGATTAATAAAGTCTTGCTCAAAACTACCAAGTATATGAATATCTTCAATATGTTCAGAAACATCCATATCAAAAAGATTAACAGGGATATTAAGATAAGCAGGCTTTTTTTGCTTAATCATAGTGCTAATGACTCGAATTATTTCTTGGATATAGTTATGCTTGGTAATCGAAGATGACGCACATGTGACTGTTTCAAAAACTCTATTAAATCTTGGAGATGTATAATCACCCAGACTATGATGTACAGGTAACTGAGCTTCAATTAAAGTATCTTTTGGGCAGCCTGCAATTAATAAAACTGGTATATTCTCTGCATAGCTTCCAGCAATTGCATTTACTAGACTAAGTTCGCCAGGTCCTGAAGTAACTATAGTCATTCCATAGCTTTTTGATCTTGCATAAGCATCAGCAGCATATCCAGCATTTAACTCATTACAAGTAGTGCAAAGAGTTATATCCTGATCTTTCTCATAATAGTCAAGACCATTCATGACATAGTCACCAGGCACTCCAAAAACAGTATCAATATTTAACTTCTTAGTAATTTTAACTAAAAGATCTCCTAGTTTCATGATGCACCTCCGTTGGCAATGATAACTAAATTAACGGAATGAGTATTAGTATAAATCGGATATGGTGTTTTATATAAATTCTAATTACTTATTAGATAATAAATAAATTAATATAATGATTCAATCAGCATTATAGCAGTAATATTGTAAATAATTACAGATTGAATACTTTATGAGATTTGCTACCTTCTTTATTTCCTGGGTTAATATTAATGCTAATGATCTAGATTAATTGAGGAAGCTCTATCTTCAAGTTGTCTTATTTGAAAATATTTATTGTTAGTATTTTGTTTAGTTGTAAAAGTCATACTTCTCATATATTGATCAGCTGTTGCATAAGTAAAAGGTAAAACTAACATTATTGAAACTATTAATATTTTTTTCATTTTAATCTCCATCTTATATCTATGCTTTAAATACTACAAAAAATATTTATTTTGGAATAGACAGAAAAAGGACTAATTATAGCTTATTATAGACAATTCTAAGTTCAGACATTCTGCGATCTATAAAAAGGTCAGTATTTAGGGCTTTCTATTAATATATTGTTTAAATATTTTTAGATCTTTAGTATTCATTTATGCGCTGAAACATTATTTTAATATAGTTTAAAAATAGGTATATTCCAGTACTAAAGTAATACAAGTTATCTTTCAAATATGGCATATTCACATCATCTTATAAGGAAAGTATTTAAGTTATTAAATGAAGGACATAGTTATAGGGAGTTGGCTTCTAGGTTTAATATTGGATTATCAACAATAATAAAATGGAAGAAAGGCATATTGCCTCAAGGTAAGCGTAATAAGCCAAACACTAAATTAGATCTAGAGCTATTAAAAGAAGATGTAATGCTATATCCATATGCTTTTCATTATGAAAGAGCAGCAAGATTGGGGGTAAAAAAATCCTGCATTGGTAATAATCTTAATAAGATTGGAGTTATATATAAGAAAGACTCAAAATTTTCAAAATATAAAAGAAGAAAAGCTATTATCCAATCAGAAAATTAAAGAAAAAAACTATTAAAGATCTGTATTATTTTTATACTGGATTATCTAAAAAAGTCACTTATGGAAAAATATTTTTTTACTGTATAAAGCCATTCAAATCCCCCAATGTTTTTGCTAGGTTGTTAATAACAACTTAAAAAAAGAAGTTCTATTTCTTAACGTATACCAAATTGTTTTTTAACAGATAGATAGCATTAAATTTTTAATTAGACCTAGGTTTGTTTTAGAAGTCGACCTAGATTAATACTGAGGAGTGTTTATTGTGAGAGTAGAGGATATTTCGATTAAACTACGACTAGGAGTGTATATTATAGCCTTGCTAGGGTATGTGTTTTATACATATAATTTTGTTGTTATAGATTATATTCGTCCCTATTTACTACAAAGTATGACCTTAAGTCAGACGGCATATCTTTATACTTCAGAAAGTGTAGGGGCTGTTATAGGCTCATTTTTAATGGCTTGGATGGGTAAGAGAATAGGTCTTAAAAATTCGATCATACTAATTACAGCAATAAATGGTATAGGGTCTCTCATAAATATACAGTTTTCTAGTTTTATACCTTGGTTAATTATGCGTTTTATTATAGGTATAGCACTAGGAGGATATTTTGTTGCAGCTGTTGGGATACTTGTGTTTTTTATGGAGATTACATATAGAGGTAGGTTAGGAGCATTTTATGAGTGTTGTTTTTCATTATCTTTAATACTACTTGGCTTTTTAGGTAGTTTAGTAAATCAGCATGATTGGCAATATTTGGTTGATTTTGGGGCAATACCTCCAATAGTAATAGCTATAGTTATGTATTTTGTTATTCCTGATGATAGAAAGCTTACTACCTTTTCGAATCAAGGTGAGACAAAAAAATCTAATAAAAGTAGTTATAAAGGGCTGTTTAAAGATAAACGTTTATTAGTGTTTGCTTTATTATGTTTGATTCTATCTGGCTGTAATTTATTTGCCTACCAGTTTTTTGCAGCTTATTTAACAACTTATACACATACAGTACTTCACTTATCTGATCATAAGATGGGATATATTATAGTTGCTCAAGGAATAGGTGCTTTAATTGGAGGGATAAGCTGGGGATTTATATCAGATTTTTTAGGAAGGAAAGTTGCGTTGTTAGGATTTGTGATAGCGGCTATAGCAATCTTCTTCTTCTTTTTAAGTGGGCATAACTTCGCATTATTATTTTTATGTGTAGTTATTTATGGGTTTATGATCTCTTGTACTTACTGCTGGGGAGTTTATTTCGCAGAAATTTTCCCTGAGGAACATAGGTTGGTTGGCGCATCATTATACCATGGGGGTAGAATATTTTCCTTTTTTGCCCCTTTTGCATTAATGACATTAACTAAAGATACTAGCTTAAGATTTAGCATGGAAGTCGGGTCAATAACAATATTGATTCTTGGAGCATTAATTTGGTCAGTTTTGCCTGAGACCTTTATAAAGCATCAGGATGCTACAGTTAGTAAAAATTAAGTAATAGTCTTTATCTATTGCTACTTTAAACAAATAAAATAGGAGATAAAAATAATGATACGAAAAATTAAAGATGGAATTACAACAGAGCAAAAGCAGTTAGATAATGCAAAAGTAAAGCAAATAGTTGAGTCTGCTTTAAATGATATTAGAGAAAATGGTGATGCAGCTGTTGAGAAATATGCAATTCAATTTGATAAATGGGATGGGGGTAAAAACTTTCGCTTATCTAGAGAAGAGATTGATGAATGCTATAAACAGTTAACACAACAAGAAATTGATGATATTAAATTTGCTCAAAAGCAAGTAAGGAATTTTGCAGAGATTCAAAGAGCATCTATCAAAGATGTTGAGGTTGAAACTTTACCAGGCATTACCTTAGGACATAAGAACGTACCAGTAAAAAGTGCTGGATGCTATATTCCTGGTGGGAAATATCCTTTAATAGCCTCAGCGCATATGAGCATTATTACAGCAAAAGTAGCGGGTGTTAAAAGAGTGATTGCATGTACTCCTCCTTTCCAAGGACGTATGCAGCCTTCAGTTGTTGTAGCAATGGATCTTGCAGGAGTAGATGAAATTTATTGTTTAGGTGGGATTCAGGCAATTGGTGCAATGGGTATTGGTACAGAGACAATTAAGCAAGTTGATATTTTAGTTGGACCAGGTAATGCATTTGTTGCTGAGGCAAAAAGACAATTATTTGGTGAGGTTGGAATAGATTTATTTGCAGGACCAACAGAGACTTTAGTTATTGCTGATGATTCTGTTGATGGAGAACTTTGTGCTACAGACTTATTAGGTCAAGCAGAGCATGGCTTGAACTCACCAGCTATTTTATTGACAAATTCAGAAAAGTTAGCGCATGATACTATCGAGCAGATTAAGCTACAGTTAGAAACTCTTGAGACAGCTCCTATAGCAGGTCCAGCTTGGGATAATTATGGTCAAGTAATAGTATGTGACTCTTTAGAGGAGATGATTGAAGTCGCTGATGATATTGCTTCTGAACATGTTCAAATTATGACAAAAGACCCTAATTATTTCCTAGAAAATCTAAATAATTATGGCGCATTATTTTTAGGAGAGGAAACAAACGTATCTTATGGAGATAAGGTAATTGGGACAAATCATACTTTACCAACACAAAAAGCTGCTAGATATACAGGAGGGTTATGGGTTGGTAAATTCCTTAAGACTTGTACTTATCAGAAAGTCACAAAACAAGCGTCTCATATGATTGGAGAGTATTGCTCAAGATTATGTAATATGGAAGGGTTTATGGGGCATAAAGCTCAGGCAGATATTAGAGTTAAACGTTACTCGATGGAGGCTAGTGGCAAATAATATGAACGGAGGGCATTATTTTTTGTCTGCAAACAATAAAAATGATAATCGTCCTATAATTTTCTTACCTGGGACTCTTTGTGATCAAAGACTATTTAGGCATCAAGTTAAGTATTTTAATAAAGATAGAGATATTTATGTCGCTAATTTTAATAGTTGTAAAACTATCAAAGAAATGGCTGAAGGAGTACTTAAACTTACTGATGGATGCTTTGACTTAGTAGGACTATCAATGGGAGGAATTGTTGCTTTTGAAGTAATTAGACAAAACAGCAATTTAGTAAAAAATCTAGTGTTGCTAGATACTAACTATGCTGGAGAAACCGATGTAAATCGACAGAATCGTCAAAATCAACTAGCTCAGGCCCAACATGATAAGGATTTTAACTATCTAAGACTAATAGATGATTTATATCCTAAGTATGTGGCAAAGAAAAATATAGGAAATAAGCAATTATATTTAGATGTTATAGATATGGCAAGACAGGGTACTTTAAAAGCTTTCATGAATCAGTGGAATGCTTTAATGACAAGGTCTGGTAGTTTAAGGACGTTAGCTGAAATACACTGCCCGACACTTATTATTTGTGGCGAGGAAGATATGTTAGTTCCTGTTGAAAAACATAAGTTTATGAATGAACAAATTAAAGATTCTGAACTTGTCATATTAAAAGAGTGCGGACACTTGAGTACTCTAGAATCACCATTAGAAGTTAACCAAGCTATACACAAATGGTATAAGCAAAGAGAAAATTGATTATTAAGAAGTATAAAAAAATGAATATAACTCATACCAATTTTAAAAAGGCTCTTAATTCCGGAGAGGTAATATTAGGAACATTTGTAAAAACTCCTAGTTTAATGATTAATGAAGTACTTTCACAGACATCGTTAGAAGCTTTTTGTTTAGATGCTGAGCATTCACCATTTGATAGAAAAGATTTAGATATGGCTATTTTTGCATTTAGGAGTAGAAATAAGCCTTGTTTTGTAAGAGTACCAAGCAAGCAAGATCATCATATATTAAACGCTTTGGATTGTGGTGCAACAGGAGTAATTATTCCTCATGTCGACTCAGCAGAGATAGCTAGGAAAGTTATAAAAGCTACTAAATACTGTACTGGAGGTCGAGGGTATGCAGGATCTTCTAGAAATGCAGAATATGGAGGTTTAAACATACTTCAAAATTTAGAGAATAATAGAGAAATAACAACTGTAATAGCACAAATAGAAGATAAGCAAGCATTAGATAATATAGAAGAGATAGCCCAAGTAGATGGGCTTGATTGCTTATTTATAGGCATAATGGATTTGACAATATCCCTAGGTGCAAATTCTCCTAAAGATGGTCAGGTTCAAAAAGCAATAGAACATATTTGTGAAGTTGCAAAAAAAGCAGATAAAAGATTAGGTATTTTTTTACCTAATACACAAGATTTAAATTATTGGTTTAATAAGGGAGTTACACTCTTTCTTTTATCATCGGAGCATTCGCTACTTAAACAAGCATGTGCTGCTATGGTAGAGGGTGCAAGGGACAGCTTAAGAAACAGAATATAAAATTAAAAATGGAGAAAATTATGACTTTAGAAAATGTTTCTTCTACTTTGAGAAGTAGAATTTTAAGAAATGCTGAGTTAGAACCATGTAAAACGGCGTTTATTGATGCTAAAACCCCAGGTAGTGATCAAAAGGAAAATTTTTGTTTAATAGGTGGAGGGGTCTCTGAAAATCCAGGTCAAGTCACTCATATTAAAATTCCTCATGGTTTTGATGTAGGAGCTGCAAGGCAACCTAAAGGTTGTAAGAATTCACATCACACCCATGATACAGAAGAAATTTTTGTAGTACATAAAGGCTCTTGGAAATTTAGCTGGGGACATGATGGAAGTGATGGCTATGTAGTATTAAATGCGGGAGATACTATATCTTTACCAACGGCTGTTTTTAGAGGTTTTGAAAATGTAGGAGATGGAGATAATTTCTTGTTTTGTATTTTGGGTCAAAAAATAGATGGTACAGCAGGTAAAGTAACATGGCCCCCTTATGTATTTGAAAATGCTAAGGATCATGGTTTAGTTTTACTAGAAGGTGGTAGGTTAATAGATACTTCTTCAGGTGAGAAAATTCCTGAAGGTGCAAAACTTATGAGAGCAACAACAGACGAAGATGTAGCTAAGTATAAGCCATTTAGTCATGCCGATATAGCAAAAGGAGTTTTATTAGAATCTGAATTAACTGATCAAATCTGTGAAACTGGTGGCTTAAATAGTATTGAGGGAGTTTCGGAAATACCTGTTATAGGTCTTCAAAATGCTAATGAATCATTAAATAAAGGTAAGATTGATTGGTCACATAATTTTGTTTTAAGACGTTTAAGACTAGAGTCAGGCGCTATAGTTCCTGAGCATAAGCGTTTTGAAGAAGAGGTTCTTTTTGTCCATAAAGGAAGTCTCCATGTCAAAACTTCTGAGGGAGAGTTTGATTTGCATGAAGGAGATTTATTTACATGCCCTATAGAATTGATGCGAGAGTATTCTAATATTGCTAATGAAAAAGTAGATGTTATTGTCGCTCGTCGTGGAGATAATCCAAAAGCTGCTGAATTTAAATAAGTAAGGAAATAGAGAATGACAACAAGTAATAATCATCAAGAAAATAAACAGTTAGTTTGGAGTTTCTTGCAGGAGTTAAATAACGCAACTCCAGATAATATTAAAAATATTTTTAGTAAGTACCATTCTACAGATGCTAATTTTAATATAAGTTATCCATTTAATATAATAAAAGGTATCGATAAATATATTGATACTTTTTGGAAAGATTTCCTACATGCTTTTCCTAGTAGAACTAGGGTTGAGAGTGTGTTTTTTTCAGGAGACTTTGATAATAAGCAATGGGTTACAGTAACAGGTAATTATTGTGCTGAATTTGAACACGATTGGCTTGGAATACCTGCAAATAACAAAATAACGTATATTCGTTATGGAGAGTTCTATCAAATAGAAAATAATAAGATTGTTAATACTTACGTATTATATGATATCGTTGATATTATACGTCAAGCAGGTATAACTTTATTACCTTCGAGCTTAGGTACGGAACTTCCTTTTCCATTACCACAGACACAAGATGGAATACTACTTAATCAACAGTCTGATGAAGCATCTAAAGCATCATTGAAATTAGTTGAAGATATGATATTTATAGGGCTAAGAGATAGATCTAAAGATGAGTTCGCTAGTAGAGGAGCTGAACGTTATTGGCATCCTAAGGTAATGTGGTATGGTCCATGTGGAATTGGTTCTACAAGAGGAATTGATGGGTTCCAAAAGCAACATCAAGAACCGTTTATTAGAGCATTTCCTGATAGAGTAGGAGGTGATCACAAAGCTAGATTTGCAGAAGGTAATTATATTGCTTCAACAGGTTGGCCAAGTATCAATGCAACACATACTGGAGAGGGATGGTTAGGTTTGGCTCCAACAGGTAAGAAAATCACTATGCGAGTTATGGACTTCTGGCGAAGAGAAGAGTCTCTATTAGTTGAGAACTGGGTATTTATTGACTTTCTCGATTTATTTAAACAAATGGGTTATGATTTGCTTGAGCGAATGAAAACGCAGTTAAATCCTCTGCGTAGATAAAAATCTAAGATTTTCTAAAGTAAATTTATTAAAAGGTTTTTCTTATTGGGCGGTCCATCCACCATCTACTTTCATACAAGATCCTGTTACAGACTTAGCTAGAATATTACTAGCTAAATATACTGTTGCATAAGCGACATCTTCTATAGTTGCTAGCTTTCCTAAAGGGATGTTATTCATAACATATTCTTTAAATTTAGGGTCAGTAAGCATAGGTTTTATCAATGGTGTTTCTATAAAAGTTGGGGCTATACTATTTACTCTAATTTCATTCTTAGCTAGTTCAATAGCTAAAGACTTGGTTAGTCCTTCAACAGCATGTTTTGTTGCACAGTAAACAGTTCTATTAGGAGCTCCAATATGTCCCATTTGCGATGAAATGTTAATAATACTACCTTGAGTATTATTCTCTAACATTTTCTTTACGACAGCCTGGGTGATCGTATATAGAGATCTTACATTAAGGTTTAGTAATTTATCGAGCTCTTGATTTGTGATATCTAAGAAAGGTTTGGGGATATTTGAACCCATATTATTTACAAGGATATCAACGCTGTCTAGCCTATTTATATAGTCTATAAACTCATCACTAGTTCCATCTATTGATAGTGTTTTAATTTTTCCATCAGATTCAGCTGAAAGTTTGTCTAAGTCACTTTGAGTTCTAGCAATAGCAATAACGGTTGCTCCTGCCTGGCTTAATGATAAAGCACAAGCTTTTCCTATACCTTTTCCAGCACCTGTGACAAGAGCTATTTTGTTGTTGAGTAAGTTTTGATTAAAGGGAAAATTTGAATATGACATTATAAACTAAAAGTTTAATGATTTGTGAAGTTTACTTTACTTTAAATAAGGCTAATCTGAAACAGTAAATAGCAATATTTTTTTCTTATTTATAACGTGTATTTTCTACTATAAACATTGTTGATGTTAGCTATTTAGAAGACTAAACTTAATTAAAGTAATTATTGTATATTCAATGCTCGCCCGAGTTCAGAATTTCAAAGTTTAAAACAGCTATTACAAGCAGTCTAATCTGTTTAGATAAACTGATTTATTGGTAAGTGATACAAACAAGGAGATAAAATGGATAATAGATTACAAGGACATTTTGATAATGCTAAGTCTGAAAATAATCAAACTACAAGCATGAAAGGTTTTGATAGTGAATTTACTGATATCGTAGATTATATAAAAAGAATCACATACAGAATATGGGAAGGTAAACAGATAGGCTTATGCTATGACTACTATTCTGAGGACTGTCCCGTATATACTTTGGCAGGCGTCTGTGCAGGCTATAAAGTTGTAACAGAGAATACCATTAAGACATTAGCATCTTTTCCTGACCGTACGTTACATGCAGATAATATAATTTGGGGAGGAGATGATAATGAAGGCTATCACTCATCTCACCTAATAAGTACTCATATGACAAATCTTGGAGATAGTGAGTATGGACCTGCTACTGGAAAAAAAGCTGTTATTCACGTTATAGCTCATTGTATTGTTAAAGATAACCAAATTATTGAAGAATGGCTTGTTAGGGATAATTATGCTCTATGCCAGCAGCTTGGTTATGACCCAATTGAGGTAGCTAAAAAAAATGCTTTAAGTGAGCAAGATAGTGCAACAAGACAATGGTTTGAATCAGAAATCAAGCGTCTAAAAGGTTCTGCAAGTAAGCCTAGATCACCAGTTGTCTACGAAGACTCTAATCCAGAAGGGCTTGTAAGGAGCATATTACAAAATGTTTGGAATGCTAAATTATTTGGAGATATTTTCTTAGCTTATGCAGAAGATGCACGCTTATATACAACAAGAAAGCGCCAGTTAAATGGACATACTGAGATCTTACAGTTTTATATAGAAATTTTAAGTACATTATCCGATCTGAATTTTTCAATTGATTATGTTTGTTCTAATTCACCGACTTCAAACACCGATGTTGCAGTACGTTGGAGCTTAGTTGGTAAGCATACTCATCTTGGTATGTTTGGACCAGCAACTAATGAAGATATTTTAATTATTGGAGAAAGTCATTATCAGATAGTTAATGGTAAGATCTATCAAGAGTGGACAGTATTTGATGAGGTTGCTGTACTAACGCAAGTTGAGCGTGCGCGTCTTAAAAAAAATTCTTGTATTGAAAATTAATATGTCATTTACCTAATTTCTTAATAATATTTTCTACCATTAGATCTATTTTATTACTAACCACATTAGAAACTATTTCATCTTTTTCAAAGATTCTTTGACCTTCTACACCATAAAACTCAACGTTGCTAATATCGATACCAATAGCATCAGCTAATGCTAAAGATGGCGCAACGCCAACACTATGTGAAGATAGAAAGCCACTAAAACTTAGAATATCTTTTGTTTTAAAGTAGAACTCTGTTCCAGGTTCAACTTTGGCATATACAGCATCTATAAGGATAACTTTATCATAGTCTCTATCTAGATATGTCAGTAAGTTTAATCCCGGCCTATCAGCACTTTCTACAGTTACATTTTGGATGTTTTTTTCTTTCATAATCTCAACAAGTTTATCTGCGACAAACCAGCCAAACTGATCATCTGCAAAGGGAGAGCCAATTCCAAGTATTAGAGTTTTTTGTTTCATTTTTTACCTTTATAATATAAGTCATCCTGAACTTGTTTCAGGATCTCAATATGATTTATACTTGTCGTGAGATGCTGAAATAAATTCAGCATGACGGGCTTATTTTAAGTTTGATTATTTTCTTTTTGAATACCCATTTGCAAATTTAAACATAAAAAATATAGAGAAGATAGTAACTAAGCTAAATCCAATAATAGGAGAGTTATTACCGATAAAGTCTGTAATTAGATTAATTGTTGCTACATTTGTATTTAATAACCCAAGTAGTTCAACTAGCGCGATAATGTACGCAGCAGTTACCACAATAGACAATATTATAATGTTATAATGATAAAATCTGTGTTCTTTTGAGTTGAAGCTCAAGACTTTTGACATCAACCCAGCATCTATAGAGTCAACTATAATCATACCAAGAGCAAATGAGAGAGGTAAAAGTATAACATACCAAATAGATAAGCCGTTTAGGATATTTGCTGCAGCCATGCCTAAAAGAGCAATCTCAGTAGCAGTATCAAAACCTAAACCAAATAAAAAGCCAACAAAATACATTTTATATGGTCTATCTATTACTTTTATTAAAGGTCTGAAAAGCTTTGATAATATCGAGTTTGAGGTATGATCATGTGTTGAAGAGTTTTTATTTTTTAGGAGATTCTTTAGCGAGATGAGACTCATTGTCCCTGTTAGTAGGAGAAATATCGCTGATACAATAGTTCCAAAGAATGCACCAATATCCAAAGCACTAGTTTTTTCGATACTAGCAAAGCTAAAGCCTATAATTATTAGTAGAGTAAGCAAAAATACAATTGTTGAATGACCTAGGGCAAAAAATAACCCAGTTTTAAAATTTGCCCTATTTTGAGTTATTAGTTGCCTAGTTACATTATCTATGGCAACTATATGGTCAGCATCAAAACCATGTCTAAGACCTAGTAAAAAAGCTATGCCAATCAAACTAAGCATTTTAAGATCTTGAACTGCTATGAATAAAAGTAGTGCTAAAATTAAAATAGAAAAAGTAACTATATTACTTTTCATAGAAGTTTCCTTTTTATATAACTTATATTTAGTGAATCTCATTATACCTGTTACATAATCCTTAGCAATATACTCTTTAAGCCCTTAAGCTGTTTCTTTAATATAAAATTCATAAATTTATGTATCATCTTGTTACAGATACAGCACTTTGATCGATATACTATTTTTATATAGGTTTTTTAGTTATTGATTAGGCTATTTTATAAAACGAGGTTATTATGAGTGACAGAAATATTAAAAATACTTCTAATTTATTTACTGAAAATAGTATTTCAGAACGAGCAATAGAATATTCTTTAGATTCTAGTGATATTCAAGAACTAAAATATGCACTTAAAAGAGCAGTTCAAACCAAAAAAGATTTAACCTATCTAAAAGTCACTGATTTTCCTATACCTAAATTATCATATAAAATTTCAGACTTTTCTAAGGAGTTAGAAGATGGTTTAGGTGTTGTTAAAATTAATAAATTTCCAATAAATGAGTTTAATTTATTTGAAATTAGAATTATTTTTTGGGGGTTAGGAATTCATTTTGGAACTCCTATTTCACAATCAGCTAGTCGACAATATATGATGGATATTAAGGATTTAGGAGAAAGTTTAGATGGTAAAGGACGTGGGCCAAGAAATAAAGATGAACTAGGCTTTCATACAGATGTATCTGATGTTATTGGCTTTTTATGTTATAATCAAGCTAAGCGTGGAGGGGAAAATTCTTTAGTAAGCTCAATACATGCTTATCACCATATATCACAAAATAGGCCAGATTTACTTAATGTTCTATTGAAACCTTTTCCTTATATAACACCAAAATGGGTTAAGCAAGAGTGTAGTGAACGACCTATCTTTGCAATAGAGAATGGAAAATTAGTTTGTCAGTATCTACGGGCGTTTATTGAGAATAAGTATAATATTGATAATAAATTGGCTATTTTATCTGACAAGCAGGTAGAGGCTTTAGATTACCTAGATAGTGTATTAAAAAAACTATCATGGAAATTTCTCTTACAACCTGGTGATATGCTTTTTATAAATAATTTTACTATTTTACATGCTCGTTCAGCATTTGAAGATCATATAGATGAAAAAAGAAAAAGGTTACTTCTTAGGCTATGGCTATCTATGCCAAATAGTCGGAAATTACCAGATTCTTATAAAAATTTCTATGGAGCAACTTTTGCTGGAGCCCTCAGGGGAGGAATTTATTAATAACTTAGCAAAGTATCTAACTTGTGAAATTTAACATTTGATTTTTTAAGAGAAGTATAAGTATTAATCTTAAAATGAAGTAAAATAAGTCACTTTAGAAAGTAGAGGTTTTCTAGAATATTTTTAGATCAATAGTATTATGAAAATCAGGCATCAATAGCCTTTCTTTTTAAGCAGTAGCTTATCTGTATTTTTATATGACTGAGGAGCAAAATCTCCCATCCACTCTTTAACAGCTTTAAAATTCTCGATAAAAGTTTGCTTATCACCATCAGAGACTTTTTCAGCATTAGAGTTTACAAAATCCGCGAATTCGGCGATAGTCTGTTGTCTTTGTTTATCAGACATAATAATATCAGCATATAGTCCAGGACCCTGACTAAAAAGCCTACCAACAATATTAAGCTCCATCTTATATACAGGGCTAGCTAACTTTAGCATTTTTTGGATATCAACATTTTTGTGCTTAAGAAATAACCCTAGGCAGTACACACTAAAATGCTCAATACCTTGGATAAATGTCATAGCTTCATCATGCTCTTCGGCAGTCATTTTTTCTATACTAAAGCCAATTCTGGCTAGATCATCGATAAAGTATTGATATTTATCTTGTTGTTTACCATCACAGACTACAATTACTTGATTATCAGGTGAGCTAATAGTTGGACCAAAGATTGGATGCAGACCGACAACAGGACCGTCATAGTTCGCTAACATACTATCTAGAGGCTCTTTTTTAATACTAGTATAGTCTGCTAAGATAGTTCCCTCAGAAAGATAAGGTATAGTTTTTTTTATAATCTCCTCGGTCATATATATTGGTACTGATAGTACTACAATATCTTGATTAGCAAGTTTTTGCTTAGGGTTTTGCCAATCGCTTTGACCAAAAATAGTTAGAGTATATTCAGGTAAAAACTTACTAAAGATGTTTTGAGTCATCTGACCCATTTCACCATTACCACCAATTATACAAATTCTTTTTTGCATTTTTAAAATCCTTAATTTTAATTTTTTCGCTGCTTACTCTGTAAGCTATAGCGACATACTTTTTTCATAGTAGAAAAAGTATGCAAAACTGCCTAGCACTACGCTAACGTAATTCAAAATAAATAGAAAATAAAAAAACTCACATTGTTCAAACAGTTTTATTTTCTTATTATTCATTTTTGAAATTACTAATCGCTAATGTGCATTTATTTTTCTATAAGAAGCAAGTCATCTATAGTTTTACTAATTACTAAATCTTAAAACTAAAAGTTACTGGTCCATCATTAGTTAGAGATACTTTCATATCAGCGCCAAATATTCCAGATTGAACTTTTTCATATTTGCTCTTAAAGATTTCTTGAAACTCTTCAAATTTACCTTTTGCAATATTAGGAGGGCAGCCATCACTAAAACTAGGTCTATTACCATTACGAGTATTCGCAGCTAAAGTAAATTGCGGTACAAGAATTATTTCTCCTTGGATATCTCTAAGAGATAAATTCATTTTACCAGCATCATCTTCAAATATACGGTATTTAAGGGTTTTCTCAGCCATCTTCTCAAAGTTTTGGTGAGTATCTTCTTTTTCAACACATACTAGGGCTAATATACCTTTGTTTATATCAGCAACTTTTTGCTGCTCTACAATTACATTTGCACAACAGACTCTTTGAATTATACTAAGCATTTTAAAAATATTTGTCTTATAAACAGTTTTAGATTGTATCAAAAAAATATCCCAGACAATATAATGTTTATAAAGATAGTTTAGTTCATTTGAACTAGATACTGTAATAGGATAAAGTTTTTCAAAAGGGAGAAAAGTTAGGTTATAAAACATATGGTTTCAAAAATTATAGAGGTCCTGCGAATAAGTATTATAGTTATTGGAGGTTTTTCTGTTTCATATATATACAAAGATAATGCTGTTGAAGTATTACATTATGATACGCTGATAGTAGTTTTGGCAATGTCAGGACTTTCTGGGATAGAAGGCATATTTTTTGGTCAAGAATCAGCAAAATCATTAGCAAGAGAGACTAACCACTCATACCAGTTACAGTCAGGAGCAAATAGTTTGGCAGTTGCATTAGTAGGTGTTTTTATTTATCTAAAAAACTGGGGAGTATATGCCGATGCGACGATACTTCTTTGTTGTCTAGTATTTTTTAGCTTATCCGCTATTATTCATACATGGGATTTTCTAAAGTATAAGAACCCTAGTAGAAAAAATGCAATGAGAGGAGTTTTAATGTTAGGATTATTATTTTGGCTTACTCCTGTTATATATCAAGCAGTATAGTTATTTAGCTAGAAACTTTTTTGTTTCTTACATATACGGTAAATACTAAAACAATTATAATCACACAAAGTATAGGTCCAAGAATTATAGGTACTTGCTTGTCGATATGTTGACCTAGGAATCCTGAGATAAATAGGCAGATCGAAGCACCTATAGAGCCTGACATTATTAAAAAAGAGGAGATCTTTGGACTAGAGTAATTTGCATTATTAATACCGTACCCAAGAAGTGTTGGAAACATTGCAGCACAACCAAAACCAAGTACGATACCACCTATGATAAACCCTGTAAGACTATTAGCAATTAAGAATATTATAAAACCAACTAGAGTAATAAATGAGCTAATCATAATATAAACAGCAGGCTTAATTTTTGTAAGTACAAATAGTCCTACTATTAATCTAGAAATAGCGATAATCCCCCAAAATAGACCGATAACTAGTCCAACATCTGTAACACTTACATGTTTAGCTTCTTGTAAATATGGAGAGAACCAATATGAAACAATATACTCAATATATACATAAATCATTATAGCAAGTGCGATTAGAACTACACTTATATTTAAAAGTTTTGGTTTAGCAGTATCAGATTCATCAACTAGATCATCACTAATAGTTACAGCCGCTTTTTCTTCAAATTTTGATAAAAAGATAATAATAAATAGGATCAAATATAAACAGCCCATACCGATAAACACCGCACGCCAAGAGAATTGCTCAACTATATGACCACCGACAAAAGGCACAAATGCCGAGCCGGCACCAAAGAAAAAGTTTAAAACATTTAAGCGTGATTCACTTTTACCAGTTTTTGTATATGCTGCATGGATTGTTTGGCTAACAGCTGGTACCAAAAAGCCCACGCAAGTACCATTTAAAAGAGCACAAATAGCATAGACATATAAAGGAAATCCAGCAGCGATAGTAAATTGTGCAATTAGACCAATTACTAAGGCAATTAGCAGGGTGTTTCTACAACCCAAAGAGCTCATTGTTTTTGAACTTAAAGCATTACCTACCAAAAGGCCTAATATATTTAAAACATCAATATAAACAATATGAGAAACATTAACGCCATAATGACTAGATATCTGTGGTGATACTAACCCAAGTATTGCCCCAAAACCTCCTGTAATAAATGCTGCGAAGAAACAAATGCTCACAGCCTTTAGTATTAAATTTTCTGGAACGGTGAATGTTGATAATTGATTATTTGTATTAATTGATGCCATTTGTACTCTCTCTAGTTTTTATTGCCATATTGAATTTAGTTCATATAATTTGATGATTAGGTTTTTTTGATCTGAAGCTTTAATCCTCATAGCATCTTTTATGTTGCTGGAGCGTTCAAATCTCATTGAGATAGACTCTTGACCTTTATTAACAAAAAGCTCAATACTTGTTGTATCTAAAAAAATATCTACACAGATATTTTCTGAACATATATCTTTTATAAAAGCTTCATCCATAACTTGATTTAGACTATTTTTTACTGAGATTTGGTTATCTTGATAACAAATATTAATCACAGGCTCATGATTATCCTCTAAAAGGTCTAGCTGCCAAGTATTGTTTGAATTAAACTCTAAATTTAGTTCAATAAGATCTGATGGGATATCAATATTTTTGTTAAGGTTTTCTATCTGTAAACATTGCACTCTAAGGGTTTTATAAGCATCAACAGGGTAGGAAATAAGCTTATTATTCACTACTTTGAACTGTCTCATTAGACTCATTGCACCAGCTGAATCTTCTTTTGATCGGTTCTTATGATCTTCCCAACAGTTCATCCAACCAATGACATATCTACTACCGTTAGCTTCAAAAGTCTGTGGAGCATAAAACTCTTTTGCAGAATCTATATATGTAGCAGGTGTTTTAGCTGAAAAATATTTACCATCAAAATCACCAATATAGTAGAAAGATTGATAATCGAAGTCTTTTTTATTTTTTGTTGTAAAAATTGAAAGCACTAGCACGTATTTGCCATCTAAATAAAATAAATCTGGGCATTCTAGCGTTCTACCAGAGATAGTTTTTTCTTGAAATAAGATGCTATGATAATGCCAATTCTTAGCATCATCAGATCTATACAGTGCAACGCTTGGATAGTTATTTGCATAAGTACCAATCACCATATAATAGCAATTGAAATTTTTATCAAACCATACTTTAGGATCTCTAAAATCGTAAGAGCAAAAATCAGGCTTACGATTAACAATAGTTTCAGGCTTTGAAAAGTGTATACCATCTTTACTTTTTATTAGATTCTGTTTTTCGATGAAAATATTAGGAGAATTTTCTAGATCCTCAAAATGCTCTGTATAGACAAGAAATAATTCATCATCAACAACCATGGCACTACCTGAGAAAGCTCCACCTATATATCTGTCATCAAGGTCATTTTGTGGATAAATGGCAATAGGTAAGTGATGCCAATGTACCATATCTTCAGAAACAGCATGCCCCCAGTGTAACATTGCTGTATGTTTACCATAAGGGTAGTGCTGATAAAACATATGATATTTACCTTTAAAGTAAACTAGGCCGTTAGGATCGTTTAACCAGGCTTTCTTTGCTGTAAAGTGATACTGTAGACGTTCTGTATCTTTTAGATTTGAGTTATTATGAGAATGATGTGACTGGAATTGTCCATATTTAAGACTAAAGCATATTCCTCCATGCTCAAGTAATGTATCATCATATATCCAACCATTTTCTATATTTAAACTTTGTGTGTCACAGACTATTTTAAGTATATATTCTTTATTTGATTCTAGTAACCACTCTACATGGTAGTATTTTGTTTTTAATGATGTTGTTTGTATAGGCTCACATTCAATTACTACATCATTATCATAAAGTCTAAACTGACCATGAATATTTGTGTTATAGTCAAAAGAAATTACGGAGTCATTTTCAACATAAATACTAATAGAATTCTCATCAAGTTTAGTTATAATCATTTCTTTAAAATAAAGAGTATGTATATAAAAAAGTTTATGTGACTAGATGTGTAGAGTCAATTTTATACTTAACAAAATAGAATCTACTTTAGATTTAGCACTAATTAGGTTACATTATTCCTTTAATCTAAATAATAAGTAGAGGAATAGTTTTGATAAAAGACATAGTAACTTTAGGTATGGGCTTCTTTATGCTTGCAATAGCTCTAGGAGGTGCTTTATCTGGTAAGTTAGGTCAGTTAGTTGCTATGCCTGATGGTAAGATTGATCCAATGGTAAGTTTAGGAATTTACCAAAACTACTTCTTATGGTTAGGAATAATCACTATTATATTAGGTATTTTATATGGAATAGTAGCCAAGGTTGTGACTACTATAGCTAATAAGCATAATATTTCATTAGGATAAATAAGTTTATAATCTCATCTGCCTTCTTTCTTAATACTTGACTGTCATTGGAGGGTATGATTACCTTTGATTTAACAGCTATAGTTCAATAACACAGCGTAACTCTATATTTCTTCTTGTTTGACCAACTAGTTTTGTATCATCACATAATTCAATACTTGAGTGTAGGGCGGGAGTTATACGATCTCCATCTAACGAATCATACTGAGACATTACTAATAACTCATTTGGAATCATTAATGGGTAAATATAGAACTTCAGAGATTTATTATATTTAGTAGAAAATATTTGCCTAGTTGGCACATTATCTCTATGTAAAGTTGCATTGAATAAAGAATCAGGATTAATACTCGATTTATCACATACTGCTAATGGTGCATTGATGATAGGGACTAGTGGTTTCCAAATAGTCAAGACTAACCATCTTTTATTAGGGTTATTAACATTTATTTTATCTAAATTTATTGGGTAATTAAAATAGTCTGTTTTTTTACCTTTTTTTAAATCTTGCAAACGGTCTAGAGATAAGTCTCCATGTAAGATAGCAACTGGCTTCCTTGGTTCTGAGCTTGAGGTACCTAAAGTATGTCTACCGGCCTCCTGAGAGCGAAAACAGTAACTGAAAAAATGCACTTCTTTAGCACCAATTTTTCTTTTTAATATTTTTTTTAACGTTTCAAAGTAGCTAAAGACGTCATCTTCATTTTTTAAACTATATAGTCCACTATCATCAGCTAATAAACAAAAACCATTTTCTAATAAGTTTAAGTTGTGATATCTTGCATTATATATATCTGTAGGTATTTTTTTTAGTCCGTCTATTTTATCGTTATTTTTATAGTAAAGAGCTTCATTCTCGATATATCCTATATCAGACACTACTGTTTTATCGGTTATTTTTTGATATAAATTAAACATAATTATCTCCTATTTATTAATGCCATATTCAATTAATTAGGTTTTTGCTTAATGAAACCTAAAGTCTAATTAAATAATATTAGATTGGTTTAATGAAAGGAAATTAAACTTTTTAATGGTTATCATAAGAAAAAAATATATCTATTTTATACGAGTCGTTAATAAATAAGATTGGCGTAATTTATTAGCGATAGGAGAGAGCTCTTCAATTGAGCTACAGACAAGATTTAGAGGTTTTCGAACTGGGAAAGGTTTGATATTTATAGGTTTAACTTTACTAAGTTTTTCAATACCATTATTGAAAATTCCCACTATCGAAATACCAAGGTTATTCTCTACTGCTTTATAAACACCGTCAGAGCTATTCACATAAAATAAATTTGATGTTGGGTTTACAAAATGAGTTTCTAGATATTTTCGTGGCTCAGAACCCGTTTCTCCTAAGATAATAGTTTCATCAGTTAAATCAGCTAATGTAATATTCTTTTTATGGAATAGGGGGTGTAGTTCTGAAGCAATTAAATATAGTGAATAAGTATCTATTACTTCAATAGATAAGGCCTGGTTTGGAACAGCACTCATTATCGCTAAATCTAATTCGTGATTTTTAATAGCATTTATAAGTGCTTCACGCGATAAAACTTGTAAATCAATAATAACGTTGGGATGGTCTAATTGAAATTTCTTTAAAATACTTAATAAATAATCTAAACAGCTAGATGGAATTCCTATAGCTAAATTACCTTGTAGAGAATGCTGAAATTCATCGATAAACTGTGAAAAAGACTCGAGATTATAATATGTTTTTTGTAGCTTTTGGTAAATAGTTCTACCTGAAGGGGTTAGTTGAATCCTTTTGTCTGATCTAAGCGAAAAAAGCTTTGCCCCAATTTGATATTCAAGCTTTTTCATCTGTATTGAAATAGCCGGTTGGGTAGTGTGTAAAAATTGCGCTGCTTTAGTGAAATTTGAGAATTTCACACAAGCCATAAAAATTTGTAGTTGTTTTAAAGAAAAATGAAAGTTCATAAGATTGAGTCTAGGAGTTTTTTAAAAAAACAAATGTAAAAAGATGGCTAAAATATTTTATTTTTCATTTATATTTTATCAAGCATCATAAAACATTTATCTATACCGTGTAAATATTCTATAGGAATTGTAAACGTAGGTATAGCTCCTTTAATTTTATAATCTCTTTATAATCTCATTTGTAAACTCTTGTGTAGAAGCTAGTTTAGTTCCTTGAGTATAGATATCTTGAGTTCTAAAGTTATCTTCAAGAGTTAAATTAATCGCATTTGCAATAGCCTCAGCTTCTGATACTAATCCAAATGAATAGGAAAGCATTAGTGATGCTGAAAGTATCTGTGCAATTGGATTTGCTTTGTTTTGACCTTTGATATCATAAGCAGAACCACCAGAAGGCTCATAAAGACCAAAACCACCTTTATTTAAGCTTATAGATGGCACTAATCCAATTGATCCAGGTAGTACAGAGGCTAAATCAGATATAATATCTCCAAAAAGGTTACCTGTAACCATTACATCAAATTGACTTGGATTTAGGACCATTTGCATAGCACAGTTATCAACATACATATGGTTGACTGTAACATTTGGATAGTCTTTCGCTACTTCATTAACTATATTTCTCCATAGTCTTGATGTATCTAAGACATTTGCTTTATCAACGGATGTAAGTTTATTTGAGCGTTGTGTAGCTCTCTCAAATGCTTGAGTAACAATACTTCTAATTGTATGTTCATCATATTCAGCGATATCTGTAGCACATCTTGTACCATTTTCATCTGTAAAAGTTCTATGCTCGCCAAAGTAGATATCTCTGGAAAGCTCTCTAAATATCTCAATATCAGCACCATTAGCGATACGGCTATCTTTTAAAGGGCATGTTTCTTTTAATGACGGGAATATTTGGCTAGGGCGAATGTTTATGTTAAAACCAAAGTGCTTTCTTAGCGCTAGGATACTATTGGCTTCACAGCCTTGCCATTTTTCTTCATTTTGAGCTTCAACAGGTCCACCAACAGAGCCAAAAAGGATCGCATCAGAGTTTTTACATATATCTAAAGTTTCAACTGGGCAGTGGTTTTTATATTTATCATATGCAGCACCACCAACTAGAGCTTCAGTATAGTTGAATTTGTGATTATATTTTTTAGCTGTAGCATCAAGAACCTTTATTGCCGATTCCATTACTTCAGGACCAATACCATCACCAGCTAATATAGCAATATTTTTTTCCATTTTAGCCTCTTCTTGATTGTTCAAATTGTTTAATTATATCTAATTTATCAATAAGATAAGTCATGTCATCTAATCCTTTGATAAGACAGTTTTTACGAAAAGGATCATAATCAAAATTATAAGTATGCCCATCAGCAGAAACTGCTTGGTTTTCAAGGTCAATAGTCACATTAAATTTTGGATCCTCTGCTCTGTCACATAGATTTTTAACAATATCTTTATCTAAAGAAATTAGTAATAAACCATTTTTAGCAGCATTATTGAAAAAAATATCAGAAAAAGATGGTGCAATTATAGCTCTAATACCTGCTTGAGTAAGAGCCCAAACAGCATGTTCTCTAGATGAGCCACAACCAAAATTACTGCCGGCGATTAGTATTTGTGAATTTGAGTAATCAGGATTATTAAAAATAAAGTCACTATCTTTTTCTTTTAAATTATGAAATAAACTACTCCCATAACCATCTTTACTTGTTTGAGTTAGAAAGTTTGCAGGGATAATCATATCCGTATCAATATCACTTAGCCATAAAGGAATTGCATTAGATGTTAGTTTTTTAAAAGCTTGCATTTTCGTAGAGCTCCTTATTATAGTTTATCAACACTGCAAATTTTACCCATAACAGCGCTAGCAGCAACTGTTTGAGGCGATGCAAGATGAGTTATACTACCTTTACCTTGGCGACCGATAAAGTTTCTATTTGATGTGCTAATACATCTTTGACCTGCGGGAACTTTATCATCATTCATTGCTAGGCACATTGAGCAGCCAGGCATTCTAAACTCAGCACCAGCATCAGTAAAGATTTTGTCTAATCCTTCTGCAATAGCTAGGTTTCTAACTTGCTCTGAGCCTGGAACTATATACATAGTTACATTTCCAGCGACCTTCTTACCTTTTAGAACCTCTGCAACAGCACGCATATCTTCAATACGACCGTTAGTACAGCTACCAACAAATGCCCATTGAATTTCTTTACCAAGAATATCCTCATCAGCATTAAACTTGGTATAGTCATAAGCTTGTTGAGCTAATTTATGTTGGTGTGAAGGGATATCTTTAAGATTTGGAATCTTAGCAGATATGCTAATTGCATGCTGAGGATTTATTCCCCAAGTTACCATAGGTTTTAGATTATCGATGTCTACTTCTATATGTTTGTCAAAGTGTGCATTTGTATCACTTTCTAGCTTTTTCCACTTCTCAATTGCTTTATCAAAATCAGCGCCTTGAGGAGCATATTTTTTACCCTTTAGATAACTAAAAGTTTTTTCATCAGGAGATACTAAGCCTGCTCTTGCGCCGCATTCTATAGACATATTACATAAAGTCATACGCTCTTCCATAGTCATATCTGAGATTACCTGACCAGTATACTCTATTACATGACCGCCAGCACCACCAATACCAATTTGAGCAATTAGTTTCATTACTATATCTTTAGCTGTTGCTAGATCTGAGGGCTTACCTATAAATTCAACCTTCATTGTCTTAGGCCTATATTGAAGGATACAGTTAGTAGCAAGTACATGTCCAACTTCAGATGTTCCAACACCAAATGCTAAAGCACCAAATGCTCCGTGAGTTGAAGTATGAGAATCACCACATACAAGAGTTGTTCCTGGTAGAGTAAAACCTAATTCTGGGCCCATTACATGAACAACACCTTGATGTTGACTGTCAAAGTCATAAAAATCAAGACCAAACTCTTTAACATTGCTACGAAGTTTTTCAACCTGAGCTTGAGCAACCTTATCTTCCATCTCCAAACGGTTAATAGGAGATGTTGAGATACTATGATCTACAGTTGCAATGATAGATCTAGGATCATTTATTGGTATATTCAACTCTCTAATTTTATCAAATGCTTGAGCGGAGGTTACTTCGTGCATTAACATTCTATCTATATATAAGATATCTGGAAAATTAGGTATCTTTTTTACAACATGGGCATCCCAAATTTTATCTATAATATTCTTTGCCATACTATTTCCTACAATTTGTTTCTACATGTAATTTATTCGTAGCAGATATTAGAGCTTTAAGAGTAGAAATCTCTATATCTTGATCAGTAGCGACACCCTCAAAAGTAGGGCTACTCTCACCGGCTTTTATTATAATTGTACTTTCAGACTTAGAGTTAACACCATCATTCTTTAGTGATCTAGAGAAATAATCTGAAATATTGATTGCTGGTATATATTCTTGGATACCTTTTAATAAAGCAGATAATGCTGAGTTTTCACTATGGTCTGCGATTCTAATATCTGTACTACCAAAGAAACTGCCCTTAAGTTCAACATATGTTTCACCATTAGACTTTCCATAGTCAATGCTTGTTACATTGATTGGGGATTTAATTTCTTTATAAGCATTAATTAGCTCTTCATCTGTGATACCTTTTCTACGCTCATGATAAATATCTTTTATTTGTTGGGCGATTTTTGCTTTTTCTTTGTCATCACAAATATAACCATTCTCTTCGATGATCTTTTTAGCATGATTACCACCAGAAAGAGGACCAAATACAAAACTAATTTCATTCCCTACAGACTCTGGGTGAAATGGTTGATATGCTAATGGATTATTTAATATTGCATTAGTATGGCCACCAGACGTATGCCTAGCAGAGTTTAGGCCTGTAATAGGGTAGTGAGGCTGTCTTGATAGCATTCTTTCACTAATAAAGTCAGAGATAGCTTTAAAGTTAGAAATATCAATATCGTTGTAATAGTGACAATCTTTTTGTTTACCAAAAAGATTTATAAACATTACACATTGCTCTAAAGATGCATTACCTGCTCTTTCACCGACACCATTAATACAGCCTTCGATTTGCCTTGCAGGCCCATCAAATACTGCATTCATAGAGTTTTCTAATGCTAAACCTAAATCATTGTGGCAATGTGCTGACCAGATTATATCTTTATCAGGGAACTCTTTTTTAATAATTTCAGCATGTTTTGACATGTTTTTGACAAAGTAATTATCGCCTTCTCTTTCACATGCACCACCAATAGTATCTGGACAGTTTATTACAGAAACTCCAGCAGAAACAGCAGCTCTAAAAACATCTGTTACATAGTCAAAAGTATCACCAAGCTTAGAGTATCCTTCAGCACTAAACTCAACTTCAAAGCCTTCATCACTAGCTAATTTAACTAGTTCGTAAACATTTTTAATATTTTGTTCATTATCATTTTTGTTACCTAAGCTTGCTTGAGCTAAATTAGGGTCTACAGGCAGATACATATGAACTCTGGCTTTACCTATCTCTAGCGAAGGGCGTAGAGCATCCATCGTGATTTCAACCTGGTTTTTACGTAATTGGCATAGTCCAGCAATAGTCATATTAGACTTTCTCTCAGCCATTTTTTTTGAGATAGTGTTAACTATTTTAAAATCAGTATTACTCGCTGAAGGGAACCCGGCCTCTAAGACATCAATCTTTAATTTATCTGCTAGATCAGCATATGTGATATTATCATCAAAAGACATCCCTGCTCCTGGAGACTGTTGGCCATCTCTAAGAGTTGTATCAAAAATATAAACTTTCTTCTTATCTCTATCCATCAATTAATGCTCCTATATGTATGTTAAAAAGTCTTTGTAAGCCTCTCCTTTGTTGAGTTTTGCAAAAACTTCTTTTATTTGCTTAGTTATTTTATGGTCTGAGTCATTAAGTTTACTATCATCAACACTTCCAACAGGGATTAGTTCAGCAGCAGTTCCTGATAAGAAAACTTCATCAGCATTCATTAGTTCATCTACTTTATATAAGCGCTCTGTAACTTTATAACCTAAATCTCTAGCTATTTGGATAATAATTTGTCTAGTGATTCCATTTAATATTGTTCCTGGAGGAGTTGTTATAATTTCATTGTCTTTTACCATGAAAATATTCATTGCACCAGCTTCTGCAATATTACCATCAACATCAAGCATTACAGATTCATGATAATGAGTGCCTCTAGTTTCTCCCGATGCTAGTATACAATTTACGTAAGTTCCACTAAGCTTTGCATCACAAACTGTTGATTGAGGGTGGATACGAATATATTTACTAATTTTAATATCAGCTAATTTAATATCAGTATAGTGATTTAGATCAAGGCAAAATATAATGATATCTACCGGATGACCTTCAGATGGTAATACACTTATACCTCCTTCAGCAAAGTATGCTAAAGGTCTTATATAGCATGAACTTTTGCCACTAGCTTTTACTATATCTATTACACCTTGGCATAATTCATCAACACTATATTTACTTTTCATTCCAAGAACACTCATTGAATATATGAACCTTTCCATATGCTCTTTTAATTTTAAAATGCCTGTTCCGTTAGGTGTTTTGTATGCTCGTATACCTTCAAATACAGAAGAACCATAATGTAGAGCATGAGTATCGATACCTACTTTTGCATCTTCATAAGAGATGATTTCGCCATTTTTCCAAATTTTCTTTGACATTTATTAAACTCCGATATTTATGTTTAGTTAGTTATTTTTTAAAAAATTGGGTATATTCTAATTGTCTTCATTAGAGACAGAGGAGTGCTTGAGAGGAATTACTTTGAGATTTATTTTTTTGAATGAATATTGCTGTAGTAGTATTTAATATAGTTTTGCTATTACTTAATATTCTAAGTTTAATATTTACATATGTACGTACACGTGTGCATGAATTCACTACTTTATACATTTTCCCTTATCTTTTGAGTGTAAGAATATTCTAGAGTAATACTCTTAATTAAAAGTTAATACAGCTATTGTAGCCAGATAATATTTTGGTGTAAACCTTGTTTTACCATAACTAATGATTTTTTCAATTCTATATTCATAAAAACTAGTACTTTATACTGTTTAAGATTAACTTATCTTTAGATAACCTTATCCAAAAAATTATGCTAAAAGGATAAATTCAAATGAAAGAACCTATTAGTTTTGAAAATAAAGATAAAGGTAATTATGAGAATTCTTATAAAGAAAGATTATATTCGAGTACAGATTTATCATACAACGAAAGATATCAACCTTCTAATAGAGATTTTTGTATGAAACCTAGGATGCAAAAAAGTTTTGAGGATATGGAGTTTGTTAATGGAGTTGGGTATTTTGATATTTCAAGTATTCTTATTGAGAATGGTACTATGGAATATGATTGTTTTCGCGCTTTGCAGAGGAGTCTTAAAGAATTTGATTATTATCAAGGCCTTCCTGTAGATCTCATTTTGTTCAATAAGAGGGATAGGTGGGAAGATGATTTTGAAATCGAATTTTTGGGATATGCTCAGTATCTATCTTCAACAAAAAATGCCCAAACTCTGTATATTGTTAAGAATCTGCCACCAAATAAAGAATATCCAGAAAATGTAATTAATGATAGTTTCATAGAAGGTTACCCAAAGAATGATGGAGAAATAAGCCATCAAGTAAAACTATATTTTAAGATAAAAAAATTATTAGAAAAAATAACTAGGCATTTAATCAAGGTTAAACTACAAAATCTTATAACAAGATCTGTTGAAAACTATATTGGGTGGTCTAAGAATCTAAGTATAATGAGCATTTTCAAACATGGTGAGAGTGGGAGGAGAAGGGCGTCAGCTCTTAAAAGGGAAGCTTATAACGCAACTAGTGCACAAGAGGTTGTTAATGCAATAACAAGTTTTTTTAATAATACTATTAGAGATGAGTTTGGAAAGAAAATTTCAGGTTCAATAAACACTAACAATCACTCATTTATAAGCTTTTTCCTAAATGAGCTAAAAAAAGAAGCTCTTTTTATTAGAAAGATATTAGTACCAGACCTAGAAATATCATCACCTAAGTATAATCGTATTAAGAATAATGATGCTAATTATACGATGCCTGGTGAGTCAATTGAAAGAAAAGACGCTAAGGAATGTTTAAGCAAAAAAAAAGAAATAAATATAAAGATAAATCCACAAGGCTATATCATAAATACTAAAAGGGTAGAAGAAGAGCTTAGACAAGCAAGAATACGAGAATGTTTAAGACAAAAAAAATGCGAAGCTAGGTTACGCAATGAATTATCACGACATAACATGCTCTAAATTCCTGGTAAAAATTAGTGGTTTTTTAGACTTTATATCCATAAAATCAGTATTTTGTACTATTTTAAACTAACGTGGCTTTAGTTAGTATTCTTCTTATCTTTATATGAAGGTAGTTATAGTATGGAATGTGTTATTTGTTGGAATTATATTGAGAATTATAATTTTTTCTCTCGAAAAGAACAAGATCAAGGTCTGCTTGAAAATAATATATATAGGCTACAATGTGGACATTTTTTTCACTTAAACTGTATAGTCGAATCGGTTATAAATAAGCCGGAATGTCCATATTGTAGAGCCCAGACTTCTTTGAAGGAGATAGAGTTTTTTATATCTCAATATTTTGATAGTTCTGGTGAATACTCAGTACCTACGCTTCTAGAGGATTTAATATCTTTGTATTTTAATAATTTAAGTAAATTCTTTGTATCTACGGATATGGAGTCTCTTACTCGAAATTCTATACCTATTACGTCTTTTTTTATAAGCTCTACTAAAGTTAATATTACTTTTAAAATAGATTATAATCAACGGTGGTCATATGAGTGTTTCCGGCTTTTGGCTGGTGACTCAGCCCCATATCAGCCTTATTCAGTTACTTCTATAGATCTCAGCTTTTCTGATGAGACACGGCCAGAACATATCCAAGTTATATTTTGTGAAGATAGTGAAGTAATACGTAACATGGTAACTTTACCAAGAAATAGTCGAACTGTCTTTATTGTTAAGAATATCTTAAGACCTTTTCCAAATATAGGAAATGTAATTAATGATAGTTCTATTCGTAATTCAGATGAATTATTAGGAATAATAATCTGGCGTTTAGTAAAGATTGAACTACAAGACACTATAACAAAATCTGTTGAAGAATATATTCGGTGGTCTCAGAATCTAAGTTCAATAAGCATTTTTAAACATGGTGAGAATGGGAAAAGGAGGGCTTTAGCTCTTAAAATACTATCTGATAGTTCAACTAGTGTAAAAGGTGTTGTTAATGCAATAAGAAGTTTTTTTAATAATACTATAACAGATGAGCGTGGAAATACAATTCCAGGCTCAATAAACACTAACAATCACTCATTTATAAGTTTTTTTCTAAATGAGCTAAAATATAGAAAATATCTTAATAAGATATTATTGCCAGATCTAGAACTAGATATCCGAACTGATTATCATAATCATAGCTCTGATAATAAAGACAAAAGAAATAGTGCTAAACTAAGTTTGAGCCAACTACCGGAAAGTATGGCTATAGGAATCAGATGATAAGCTTTAGATAATGAAACTTGTGTAGTCACTGTCGCTATATATTGATACAAATCAGTATTTTCTACGAATATTGAGTTAATTTGCTTTTAGGTATCCTTATCTGAAAAATTATGCTATGAGATAGTTTTAAATGAGAGTATGTAATATTTGTTTGAAAGATAAAAGAAATTATAGTAATTATCTTGAAAGAATATTAGGTGAGGATAGGGGTGAATTATACAGGCTACAATGTGGACATGTTTTTCATTGGGGCTGTATAGCTGCTACGCTTCGAGCTGCTACGCTTCGGGCTACTACGCAACAATGTCCATTTTGTAAACAAAAAGTCTCTTCTGAGGAGATGAGTTTAATACAGGCGTATTCGAACCTTTATTGTGGTAATTCTTACAATCCCGTTTTTAAACTTCTATCGGGTCATATGTATGAATATATAGACTATATGGAGCCTTCTAAAAATCCTAAGGAAGACCCCAGTCAATTAGTTTCTATTCCTATTTATGTAGGTCGCGATCAAAAGGAGTCATATAACTGTCTCCAGCTTTTGAAACATTACTCTGGTAATAGTTACTCAAATATTCCTCTAAATCTCCGGTTTAACTATATTACAGATAGTGCATACTTTAGCCCTAATGATTGTAAGGTCGTATTTTGTGAATATGATATAACTAGAACTAAAAAGGTGGTAAAGTTACTAGAAAATGCTCGAACGCTCTTTATTATTAAAATTCCGGAAGTGCTCACTCAAAATCCATTTAATCCTATGCGTACTTTGCCACAAGATATTATAAATCTAGAAAATGTAATTAATGATGGACCCATTGACTCAATAGATAAATTATTAGAAAAAATAACTAGGCATTTAATAAAGGTCAAGTTACAAGACGTTATAACAAAATCTGTTAAAGAATATATTAGCTGGTTTGATAATCGAAGATCAGTAGGCTTTTTTAACAGACATGGTGTGGATGGCAAAAAGAGGGCATTAGCCCTTGAAAGGAAGGCTTATAGAGCAAAGAATGCTCAAGAAGTTGTTAGAGCAATAAAAAATTTTTTTAATAATACTATAACAGATGAGCGTGGAAAGACAATTCCAGGCTCAATAAACACTAACAATCATTCATTTATAAGCTTTTTTCTAAATCAGCTAAAATATGAACAAACTTTTATTAAAGAGACATTAGTACCAGGTGTAGCACTAAGAATAAGTGCCGATTATACGAGTCCTAGTGAGAAAATAATAAGAAATCAAGCTAAACAAAAGTTGAGTCAATCAAGAGAAATAGATATAGGAGCAAAATCATCAAGATTTGAAGCAGTTCCTTTTAGACAAGAAACAGAAAAAGCAAAAAAGAGGTCTTAGATTCCAGTTGTAAGTGCGCCAAAATATTTATGGCACAAAAAAAGTAAGTTGTCTATTGTTGCACTTGCTTAAAAAAACAACTGGAGACTATAGTTCATAGGTTGTGGTAGAGTCCAAGCTTTACTGATAAAACATTGATTGAGCAGTATTTGATAGATCATCCAGATTCAAGTATACTAGATATAAAAGAAGCATTATCCCCTGATACTCCAAGAAGTACATTTTATGATTGTCTTAATAGACTTGGTTTAAGTTTTAAAAAAAGACTCCAAAATATGAAATAAAGAAAAAACATGAAAGGTTGGAGTATATAGAAAAAATTAAAAGAAATAGCTCAAACCTGTTAGTTTATATAGATGAGATGAGATGAGATGAGACAATAAGCTTTCTATACTAAGAGGATGGTTACTAACTGGTGAGCCTAGTTATGGTGAGGTTTTAGCATAGCTAGTGATTTTTTTAGACTTTATATTTATGAAACTAAGTACTTTCTACTGTTTTAAGTTAACTTATCTTTAGCTATTCTTGTCTAAAAAATTATGTTAATGGATGAGCTTAAATGGAAGCATGTTATTCTTGCCAGAAAAGTGGAAGTCAGTCTACAATAAAATCAATTCAGGATCAGCGTCAATTATATAAGCTACAATGTGGGCATTATTTACATTTGAGATGTATAGCGGAGCTTCTTAAGACTAGTCAGAAATGTCCATTTCCAGATTGTGGAGGAGATCTCTCTTCTAAGGACATAAGTTTAATAAGAGGAGTATCTAGATCTTTAGGTTATAGCTACCATTTTAATTATATACCAAAAGAGATGAAATTTTTTAAAAATCCTTATGTACAACCTGGAGAGCTTGTTACTATTTCTCTTGATATAAATGAAAATGACCTACAAAGTAGTCTAAATGGGTGTTTCAAGACTTTGAAAGAAGGCTCATACGAGCATTATCAAAATATTTCTCTAGAGCTCCTTATTTGCACTCAACCATCCCAAGCTATTAATCATAACATCTTATTTTGTAAATATGATATAGAAATAGAGGACATAATATCTTCACTAGAAAATGCTAGAACTTTGTTTATTGTTAAGGATCTGCCACAAAATAGAAAATATCCAGAAAATGTAATTGTAGATAGGCCCTCTTATACGATATATGAATTATTAGAAAAAATAACTAGACATTTAATAAAGGTCAAACTACAAGATCTTATAACAAAATCTGTTGAAGAATATATTAAATGGTCTCAGAATCTAAGTAGAATGAGCATTTTCAAACATGGTGAGAGTGGGAGAAGAAGGACGTTAGCTCTTAAAAGGGAAGCTTATAAAGCAAAGAATGCACAAGAAGTTGTTAGAGCAATAAAAAATTTTTTTAATAATACTATAACAGATGAGCGTGGAAAGACAATTCCAGGCTCAATAAACACTAACAATCACTCATTTATAAGCTTTTTTCTAAATGAGCTAAAATGTAGCATGTATCTTAATAAGATATTGTTGCCGCCAAATCTAGGGCTAGCTAGAGAAATTGATTATACGAGTCCTAGTGAGAAAATCATAAGAAATCAAGCTAAACAAAGTTTGAGCCAATTACCCAGAAGTATGAATATAGGAGTAAGGTAATAATTTTTAACTAATGATGTTTATGTAAATATAAGTATGTATTCTGCACTACTTATATCTGCATATTTGTGACTATTTATTAGTTCAATGAAAATTATTTTTTATCATGCATAATGAGAAAGCTAATACAAAAAATAGAGGATTATACACATAGGTCAAATGGTATTTTTAGTAGGCATGGTGAAGAAGGTAAAAAAAGAACTCGGTTATTGCAGGATATTGTAAATAGGTATTGGTTAAGTTCTATTTATGATGAAAGTTGGAAAGAAAAATTAAATTATTTTTTGGATAGATATTTAAAAAGCGAGTTTAGCTCTAGTGATCTAGATGAGTTTATAATTAAATCCACTGATAAGTGCTAGGAATATTCTAAATGGTGGAAGCTCTAGTAATAACTCACTAAGAACCTATATAAGAGGTGTTCTAAGTGAAAATAAGAATATTTATAATTGTGATGTAAAGTTACCAGAAAAAATTTCAAAAAAATTAAATCTTTGTATATTTTCCTATAAAATATTTTCTCAGCTAACATATCATATTGATCCTCTTTTTGAAGATTATGGAGTAGCTAAGTCTAAAGCTTTAAAAGAAATATCTCCGGTGGAAAGGCTTGACTATGTTGCTTCAGATGTTTTATTAAAGGATTATAGTTTCCCTGATTTTAATAAGCAAAACCTTTATATCCCAGTATACAATTGGATAGAGGCATTTGACATCCCCGAAGATATAAAAGATAAAATAAAAAATATTTATTTTACTCATAATGGTAGCAATAAATTAATTTCAGCTAGTGAAGGATTAGGGGGTAATATTGATCTTTATATCTTTACTGGGGAACAGGTGCAACTGCAAATAGACCAAATCAAAAGCAAACATCATATCTAGGATATGTATTACATGATACTCTTAACAAAGAAATTAATATTGTTTTTAGAGGGTCTCGTTCTGGTGATGAAACTTCAGCGTTTTTAAATGCTCTTATTTATAGTAAAGGAACTGCCGATTGGGTGACTGATATGAATATTTATAAAACTCAAGTGTCCGATGCTTTTATTAACTCTAGCCTAAAAGAGTATTGCTTTGGTGAGAATCTAAGGAATATAAATATCTCATCTGGTTTTGCATTAGCAGCATATTCTGTTAGAGAAAATTTAAAGAGTATTTTACAGAGTATAGAAGTTATTGGAGAATATCCTGTAGTAAGTATTACAGGGCATAGTCTTGGAGGGGCTTTAGCACAAATATGTTATCTTTCTATGAGATACGGTAATTATTATAGTAGCATTAAATATGATAAAAAGGAGAAGTTATTCTGCTATCCTTTTTCAGCACCACCATTTATTGAAATCGTATCACAAAACCTTTTACTTAAAGAGCAAGAAATTCTTGAGTCTTCAAATATATTTCATACATTTATCAACTCTGATTTAGTTCGTGATATAGATATTGATAACTCTCCAAACCCAGGAGCTCTTAATTTGGGGACTAGCTCTCTAGGATTAAGGCACACTGGTGTAAGAAAAAATATAAAGCATCCTGGT
Organism: Francisella sp. SYW-9; assembly: GCF_008711465.1. Lineage (GTDB taxonomy): Bacteria > Pseudomonadota > Gammaproteobacteria > Francisellales > Francisellaceae > Francisella. Next base: position 191,699 of record NZ_VXKQ01000009.1, on the reverse strand, counting down.
AAAGTTATTTTTCGCTTAAATTCAGGACTATTATCAAAGATAGCATTTCCACAGTCTCATAGTTATAATCTATTATTTGATGAGATTCATAATGTATTCAAGCAACAAGATATAGAAAAAAGAGAGTGTTGTTGTACATTTTCAGATAAAACATTACTAGAAGATCTTAAAAAGCTTGTTGATAATCTTAAAGAAGATGCAAGAGTTGAATATATAAAGGAAATACGCCTAGCTAACTTCATAGTTGCTTTACGCTTAATTTCAAAAAAAATGGCATCCTCTTTATCTGTTAAGTTAACCAAAGAACATTTTCAGATTTATGAAAAAGAAATAGTCAAGGTTTTAGAGTCTTGGGAGAGATTCCTTACAAACCCGGAGAAATGTAGTAGAAAGGATTTACTTACTAAACTTAAGGGTTTAATAATATTATTAAGTGAGGATAGCAGATACAAGACTGTTGGAAGCTATACTAAAGCATTTAGAGTAAAGTTAATCATTTTATTTTTTTGCATAAAATTTTCTACAGACACATCGCTTTTTAGGGCATAAATAATAATCTAGATTTATTTATAGAAAGAAAATTAATCAGTGATATTTTATTTAAATAGGCAAGAGCTATTTACGATCAGCGTATATTTTTGCTTGAGCTGCTGATAATCTTGCAATTGGTACTCTAAATGGTGAGCAAGACACATAGTCTAGATCTAAATCATGACAAAAGCCTACAGAGTATGGCTCACCACCGTGCTCACCACAAATACCCATCTTTGCATTAGGATTGACAGCTTTTACGCCTTCTTTGGCTATTTCCATCAGCTTACCAACACCTTTGGGATCAAGTCTAGCAAATGGGTCAAAGCTTAAGATACCATGCTCAAGATAATCTTTGATAAACTTATTAGCATCATCTCTACTAAAGCCAAAAGTCATTTGTGTTAGGTCATTTGTACCAAATGAGAAAAACTCACTACCAGCTTCAGCTAGCATACCAGCACCAATAGCACCACGAGGAGTCTCAAGCATTACACCAACTTTATACTCAATTTCAATATTTTCACGTTTAAGGATAGTGTCAGCGACTTCTCTAACAATTCCACTTAGAAGCTTAAACTCACCAAGAGTACTTACTAAAGGAATCATTAGCTCAGGTTTAACATCGATACCCATGCGTTTACTAGAAATCGCAGCATATATGATAGCTTTTGTCTGCATTTCTATGATTTCTGGGTATGTAACAGCAAGTCTACAGCCTCGATGCCCCATCATTGGATTCATTTCACTAAGAGATTCGATTCGCGCTTCTAGCTCGCTATAGCTAATATTAAGTTCTCTTGCTAAAGCATCTATCTCATCAACTTCATGTGGTAAAAACTCATGTAAAGGTGGATCAATAAACCTAATTGTTACAGCTAACTTATCCATTGCCTCAAACAGCTCTTCAAAGTCTTGCTGTTGTACAGGAAGTAATTTGTCTAGAGCTTTTTGTCTTTCTCTTTTATCTTTTGCTAAGATCATTTGTCTAACATATGAGATGCGATCTTCTTCAAAGAACATATGCTCAGTACGGCATAATCCAATACCTTCAGCGCCGAAAGCTCTAGCGATAGAAGCATCTTTATATGTATCTGCATTGCATCGTACACGAAGTTTACGCACGCTATCAACAAACTTCATAAAGTCTTCGAAGTCTTGAGTAACTTCAGGATCTACAGTTTTAATAATACCTCTATAGACATTACCTTTTGTTCCATCAAGAGATAAGTAATCACCTTCTGTGAAAACCTGACCTCTCTCAAAAGTAATAGTTCTTTTTTCTTCATTAATTCTTGCAGACTCTAAACCAGAAACACAACATTTACCCATGCCACGAGCAACAACAGCCGCATGTGAAGTCATACCTCCACGTAATGTAAGAATACCATTACAAGCATTCATGCCGGCAATATCTTCAGGAGATGTTTCAATTCTAACTAATATAGTTTTCTCTTGACCTCGAGCTTTTGCTGCAAGTAATGATTCAACATCAAAGTAAATTCTCCCACTAGCAGCACCAGGAGATGCTCCAAGAGCTGATCCAAGAGGGCGTTTTGATGCTAGAGCTTTATCATCAAATTTAGGGTGAAGTAGCTGCTCTAATAAGTGAGGTTCTACCATCATCACAGCCTCTTCATTAGTGATTAGACCCTCTTTTGCCATATCAACTGCTATTTTTAATGCAGCTCTAGCTGTTCTCTTACCATTTCTTGTTTGTAGCATAAAAAGCTTACCATCTTCGATAGTAAACTCCATATCCTGCATATCTTTGTATACTATTTCTAAATTCTTTGCGATCTTTACAAAGTCCTCAAATACTTGTGGCATTTTATCTTTAAGAGTAGATATATGTGCAGGAGTTCTTACACCAGCAACGACATCTTCGCCTTGAGCATTGATTAGGTATTCACCAAAGAGTTTGTTTTCTCCAGTAGAAGGGTCTCTTGTAAAAGCTACTCCAGTACCAGAGTTATTACCAGAGTTACCATATACCATTTCTTGAACATTAACAGCAGTACCCCAGTTATTTGAGATATTATTGATCTCTCTATATATGATAGCTCTTTCAGCATTCCATGATCTAAATACTGCTTCAACGGCAGCTAATAGCTGTTGAATTGGATCTGTAGGAAACTCTTTACCAACTAGATCTTTATAAACTTTCTTATATTCAGCAACAATATCTTTGTAATCAGTTGCACTTAGATCACAGTCATTTTTTACTTTTCTTTTCTCTTTTTTATCATCAAGTATTTTATCAAAGGGTTTTTTCTCACAGTCCATAACAACGTCAGCAAACATCATTATAAATCTTCTGTAGCTGTCATAAACAAATTGTTTATTGTTTGTCTTAGCTACCATAGCTCTAGCAACTTCATCATTTAATCCTAGATTTAGAACAGTATCCATCATTCCTGGCATAGAAACTCTAGCGCCAGAACGTACTGATACAAGTAGAGGGTTGTTGCCACCACCGAAAGTTTTACCTGTTCTTTTTTCTAAATCAGCAATATGAGCAAATATTTGCTCTCTAACATTTTTACTTAGTATTTGACGGTCATCATAGTATTTAAGACAAGCCTCTGTTGTTACAGTAAATCCGTCAGGTACAGGAAGACCGCTGTTAAGCATCTCACTAAGATTTGCACCTTTTCCACCTAGTAAATCACGCATAGACTTGTTGCCTTGGCTAAAGGCATAGACAAACTTCGACATAAAAACTCCTCTCAAGTTTTATAAATTAAATTGATTCTGTTACACCCTCAAATGTAACTATTTTTCATCGTATCATATTTTTATGAATAAAAGGAAGGGCTTTATGAAGAAAATTTTTAAACTAGTTTAACTCCTGATATGAATGGGTGCAAAAATATAAATATACAGAGAGCAACTAGTCCAACCAGAATATTTAAGATATCTGATTTTATAGAAAATTTTTCTGGGAGATTTTTTTGAATCTTCGCATCCCTATGATTTGTCTGTATTATTGAGATAATAGCCCATATTACTAGACCTCCAAATAAGATTATTGCTTTTAGATTTATATTGCTAATTATATGACCTACTCCCCATGTGATGACAGCGACTAATTGAGGATTGTGAATGTATTTGATAATTCTTGATTTAATACGTCCTGAGAAAAATAGCAAAAAGCTTATTGTTACACATATAAAAGTGATCGGATGAGCTATAGTTTCTGGTAGTGAGTATATTGTTTCAGCGGATGATGTTCTCCAGCCAATTACCATTAAAACTATAGATATTACTATTAGTAATGAGAAGATTCCTTTGTAGGGATTTTCACCAGTAATATTAATAATTTTTTTCCTAAAATTAAAAAAATAGGTAGGTATAAAGTGTATCAAAGACCATATAAGTATTCCGACTATCAAATATAACATAAGCTTTTATACGTTTTTAAGTCTTATAATATTAGATCATATAATTTTGTGTTAAAGATATCAAGAATTTAGGAAGATGGAAAATTTTATTTATATCTCAAAATAATCCTAAGAACATTTAGTGTTACAGCTTGAGCATCCTGTAAGATTGGCGACAAATCCTATCTTAGTTGATAAATATTTCATCGTAAAAACAATAATTAAGGTATAAATGATAGCACCAATAATATAGCTTACTGATTTTACAGGAGTATTGATGATATTGGCTGTTTGATAAACCAATAATGCAGCCACATATGCAATTGATGTACTCCAGATTATTGATAGTATAGCCCAGCCACGAGTAGCTTCTCTAACAGTTGCGCCTATTACAGATATACAAGGTATATATAACAGCACAAATAGCAAATATGAAAAAGCAGCAATACCAGAACCAAACTTGCTAACCATATTACCCATAGCAGCAGTACTCATATTTGCATCAGCCTCATTTGAAGTTATTGGATTAAAATCAATATGTTTGAAGTTATCTATTGTAGTACTTACAGCTTGTTTAAAACTATCAATAGCACTAAAGCTTTTTGGTATACCATCATCATCAGCTTGAGTATAAATAGTATTTAGAGTACCAACAACAACTTCCTTTGCAAGTGTTCCAGTTACTAGACCGACAGTTGCTGGCCAGTTATCATTACTAACCCCAATTGGATTTAATATAGGCGTTATCTCTTTACTTCCATAGCTTAGAAGGGTTTCATCTTTAGATACGTAAATACTATTTAAACTTCCAACAATAATTGCAACAGGTACAATAACCTTACCTGCACGGATAAGAAATGATTTTAGCCTATTCCAACTATATAGCATAATTGTCTTAGCATGAGGAAGGTGATAGTTTGGAATATCTAGAATAAATGGGGATGTGTCGCCTTTTAGAAAGGTAAATTTAATTACATAACCAGTTATGATGGCACCTATTATGCCTGTGATATAAAGTAAGAATATTATAGATGCACCATGGTTTGGAAAGAAGGCAGTCGCAAAAACTGAAAATATTGCTAGCCTAGCTCCACAAGACATAAAAGGTGACATCATAATAGTCATAAGTCGATCTTTTCGTGTCTCTAGAGTTCTAGCAGCCATTACAGAGGCAACATTACAACCAAAGCCTACTATAAGAGGGACAAAAGCTTTACCTGATAAGCCAATAGATTGCATAAATTTATCCATTACAAATGCCGCTCGTGACATATAGCCAGAATCTTCAAGGATTGAAAGAAATATAAATAAGAAGCCTATTTGAGGTATAAATGCTAAAACAGTATTAATACCAGTACCAAACCCTTGAGATAATATTTCAGTGACAGTTATTGGTAAACCTATTAGGTGTGAATAATAAGCAACACCATCAATAAATATAGCGCTAGAGAAATCATCAAATAGAGGCTGTACAGCAGCTCCTAAGGTAATAGAAAATAGAAACATTAGGTACATCATCAGTAAGAATACTGGTACACCTAAGTATTTATTCATACATATTGCATCTAGAGCACTTGTTAGATTAATACGTGATATCTTTTTATTTTCTGTTGAAGTATTTATAATCTCAGCAACAGCTTGATAACGAGATTTAGCAATATCAAAATTTTGCTTTCTATCTATAGATTTTTCTAGAGTATCTAAGTCTTTAGCATTAATTTCTTGAGTAATTTGGATGTCTCTACCATCAAGTAACTCAGTTGTAAGCCATAGGTTACCTATATGATTATGACGAAGATTGCTAATTTGCTTTTCTAAGTTAAATACTGTTTTAGGGTAGAATTTTGTAAGATCAAAACTTGGAGTCTTTTGAGGAGTTGCTAAAGTTTGCTTTAGATCCTGAATGCCAATATTTTTTGAGCCAACTATAGGTAAAACTTTACATCCTAGAATTTTTTCTAACTTATCATAATGTATTACAATTCCCTTTTTAGTCGCAACATCTACCATGTTTACAGCTAAAATCACTGGTAGGCCAAGCTCTATAAGTTGAACAGTTAGATATAAGCTTCTATTTAAATTTGATGCATCTACAACATTAATAATCGCATTTGGTTTTTCTTTGACAATAAAAGAATAAGCTATTTGCTCATCAATTGAATTTTCATCTGAAACCGATAAAGAATAGATACCAGGTATATCGATAATTTCTATTTTTTTGTTATTTGAATTTAAAGTACCTACTTTCTTGTCAACAGTAACGCCAGACCAATTGCCAACTTTTTGATTAAGACCTGTTAGTGAGTTAAATATCGTTGTTTTACCACAGTTTGGGTTGCCAACTAAAGCATATTTCATAATTTGTACTCTAGAATATATTTTTTTAAAAGGTAATTTGGTGTAACAAGTATAGCAAAAGATAATTGATTGTGATATACGATAATGAGAATTATTATCAAATATTTGTTGTGATATTAGGGCTTACTCCTAGTATTTGATCATTATCATAAATCATATTGCATCTAGCAGTACCTTTAATTATTCCAGAAGTTATTTCTACTCTAGCACCTTTTGCATATTGTGGCATCCTTGCGGTTATTACAGAACAGTCATCTAAAAAAGTATTTAGGTCCTTACAAATCTTAATCTGAGATCCTATTAATGAGATATATAGTTGTTGGCTTTCATTAAAAAACTTATTGTTGTTTTGATAATAGGTTAGGTTAGATGTAGTAGTTTTACCTTTAATCGTATCAAAACTAAATGCTTAAATATCATTTCAATTATTTATGAAAGCTTGATAACTGACCTTTTCTAATCACACATTGGATATACTGGCCATACTCAGGATGAGCTTTATGTTAGCAATTTCCTGCTGCTGTTGATAAGCTTGAGCTTGTTGCTCAGGAGTGATGTTTTGTCATGTCTCATCAGATAGGATGGGTAGAACAACTAGCTATTAAAAGAGCTGAAATACCTAAAATTAATATTTTCTTTATTTAGTTTATCTCTTTAAAGTGATAATAGTTTCTTTCTATAAAACTTTAGTTCCTCTATGGATTCTTGGATATCATCTAGTGCTTTGTGGGTAGCTTTCTTATTAAAAAACTCTCCATCACCCCAGTATTCATTTAGAAGTTTTAAGCTTGTAACATCGAGCATCCTATAGTGGCAATAGTCATCTATTTTTGGCATATATTTAGCTAAAAATCTTCTATCTTGCCATATTGAGTTGCCGCATAAAGGAGAGCTTTGATATGGTACATATTGTTTGATAAAATCAAGAACCTTTAGCTCAGCCTCTTCAAGAGAAATTTTGCTATCTTTAACTCTCTGAGTAAGACCTGTTTCGCCATGAGTCTTGATACACCATTCATTCATAGTTTCTAAGACTTCATTAGGTTGGTAGATTGCGATAGGCTCAGCTTCAGCAACTACATTTAAATCTTTATCTGTGATAATTGCAGCGATCTCAATGATTTTACATTCTTCTACATCAAGACCTGTCATCTCTAGGTCAATCCAAACTAAGTTATTTGAAGACTGCATGATCTATTAGTCCTTAACTCTAGATACATAGCTAGATGTTCTTGTATCTACTTTAATAACTTCACCAGTTTGCACAAAAAGAGGGACTCTTACAACTGCTCCAGTAGATAATGTCGCAGGTTTACCACCAGTTCCAGCAGTATCACCTTTTAAGCCAGGATCTGTTTCGATAATCTCAAGATTTACAAAGTTAGGAGGAATAATTGAAATAGGCAGACCATTAAATAAAATTACTTGATACTCATCTTGATCTTTTAACCATTTTTTAGCTTCACCTAATCCTTCTTCAGAAACCATATATTGCTCGAATGTCTCTGGATGCATAAAGACATAGCTATCGCCATCAAAATATGAGTATACGGCTGTTAACTCTTCTACATCAGCGGCCTCAACAGACTCACCTGATTTAAAAGTTTTTTCTATAATACGATCGTTAAGGAGATTCTTAAGTTTGACTCTATTAAAAGCTTGCCCTTTACCAGGCTTAACAAATTCATTTTCAACAATAACCATAGGGTTACCATCTATTAAAACTTTTAAGCCACCTTTAAATTCGTTTGTACTGTAATTTGCCATTTTTAGTAGTCCTTGATTTTCTAATTGAATATTTTATGGTTTTATTAATCCCAGCATGCTGTAGGTGTTCTATCAACAATAGCACCATTGACCTGTAGTTGAATATTTATACAAGGAGAGTCAGCTGTCTGTGTTCCTTGTGCTGTCGCTGTAATAGTATATCCTGAGCCTGAGTTTATACTGGTATAAGCTAGGCTATAAAGCCCAGTTTGAGAATTTGCATGGTAGAAAGAGTTTATGTTGCTATCAGATGGGTATGAACCATTACGAATTTCAAAACTATCTGCAGCGTTTGATGCTGCTAATAGCTCAGAAGTTGCTTCGCTACGATGGCTTCTTAATACATAGTTGTTATACATTGGTATACCAATAGAGGCAAGTATAGCTATAATTGCTATTACAACCATTAGCTCAACTAAAGAAAATCCCTTAACTATAAGTAAAAACTTTTTTTTAAACATTTCTATAAACTCTAGTAAATTTGAGGCTCGCTATTTGGTCTTGTTCTATAGCGTCTATGTTGCCATAAATATTGTTCTGGGTATTTACGAATAGCATTCTCAAGAAATTTATTCGTTATCTCTGCATCTTTGTAGGTATCGCCTGTAAACTCTAAAGGTTCTCCCATTACAATTTTATATTTTTTTAAGCATTCTTCCCTTACGTAGTAGACTGGTAGTACAACAGCTCCAGTTTTTTGAGCAAGCCATGGAGTTACAGTAAGGGTAGCACAAAGTTTACCAAAAAAAGGTGCAAAAACTGAGTTCTCAATACCTGAACTTTCTAAGCCAAAATCCTGATCTGGAGCATACCACATACTGTAGCCTTTTTTTATACTCCTAATTACAGAAATAAAATTTTTACTATCAAGACATTTATAAAGGTTTTTCTCACGATATTTCTTTATCAAATCCTCTATAAGAGCATTACTGTTTTTTTGGTACATTACTGTAAAAGGAGGAAACTCTTGGCCTATATATCGTCCAATTATTTCAATACAGTGAAAATGAAAGCCTAATGTAATTAACTTTTGCTTAGGATCATTGTGGTATTTTTCAAATATTTCTCTTGAACCATCGGCCCATTCAAACTCTATTTTGTTAAATCTTTTTTTTGATAAAAACCAAGCTGCAGTAGTTTCAGCACCGGAAAGTACCATAGAATAGTAGCTTTTCTTGACGAGTTTTTCTATTTCTTTATCTGATTTCTCTGGGTAAGCGATTTTAAGGTTTTCTCGGGCAATTGTATTTCGGCTTTTTAAGAAAGGCTTAATTATAAACCCAATAAATAAAACAATATACTTATGTGTAAATAAAGGCAGCTTAGAAGCATAATTCATTATGCCAACTATAATCCATATTCCCCAGTTTTCAGGTTTAAAGTTCTTACTGCTCATTTTACTCTTAAGTTAAGGTACTAATTCCAATTCTAACATATAGTCCTCTAATCATAAATAACTAATAAATTTTTTCTTCGCCCGGAGGTCTTGTTTTATAGCGTCTATGTTGCCATAGGTATTGTTCAGGATACTTGCGAATAGCAGCTTCAAGGAATTCATTAGTCATTTTTGCATCTGTATAATCGTCACCTGTAAACTCTAGAGGTTTTCCAGATATTATTTTATAACCAGATAAATCAGGTTTTCTAATGTAATATGTTGGAACAACTACAGCATTAGTTTTTTGAGCAAGCCAAGGGGTAACTTTAAGGGTAGAGCATAGCTTATCAAAAAATGGGACAAAGATAATGTGCTCTCTAAAATCTTGGTCAGGGGCATACCATAACGTGTATTTTTTTTTGAGACTTTTAATTACTGGTATAATATTCTTTCTGTGAAAGCACTCATAGACATACTTCTTTCGTGATGATGTAATTAAGTATTCCATTAGTGGATTCTTATGTTTTTGATACATTAATGTTAATGGTGAATAATTGCTTCCTGAGTGGCGGCCAACTATTTCTAATGTGTGAAAGTGAAAGCCTAAACAGATAGTAGCTCTATCTTTATCATTATGGGCACTTATAAATGTAGTTAGTTCAGAATCATCAAAGCTTATTTTTTTAAAGTTTTTTTCTGACATAAACCATGCAATTAAACTCTCAAACCCAGCCATACATGCTGACTTGTAACTTTCACTAGCAAGTTTTTTTATTTCTTTATCTGATTTTTGAGGAAATGCGATTTTTAAGTTGATTAAAGTAATTCTCTGACGTTTTTTAATTATGGGCTTTGTTAAATAGCCAATAAAGACTGCAAGTTGCATAAGGGTTTTATATGAAAGTGTATTGACGAGTATTTTAGCGATAAAAATTAGAAACCATATTCCCCAGTATTTAGGTTTTAAAAGATATTTATCCATTTTTAACCTCTCTATTTAATCATCAATACCTACATAATGAAGATCTATTAATATATAGCTTCTTCACCTTCTGGCCTTGTTTTATAGCGACGGTGTTGCCATAAGTACTGTTCAGGATACTTACGAATAGCACTTTCAAGGAATCGATTTGTCATGTTAGCATCCTTGTATGGATCACCTGTAAACTCAATTGGCTCACAAGAAATTAGTTTATATCCTGAGAGATCTTTTTTTCTAACATAATACATAGGAACTACTGTAGCACCAGTCTTTTGTGCTAACCATGGTGTAACTGTTAAAGTAGAGCAAAGCTTATTGAAGAAGTCTACGAAAATAATATGCTCTTTAAAGTCTTGATCAGGTGCATACCACATCGTCATTCCTCTTTTTAGGCTCTTTATTACAGAGACTATGTTTTTACGCTGAAAGCATTTGTCAATATACTTTTCACGGGAAGTAGTTATGATGTGCTCCATTAAAGGGCTACTATGCTTTTGATACATTATTGAGAGAGGTTTAATATTATCACCAACATATCTTCCTGCAATTTCTAAGGAATGAAAGTGAAACCCTAAGGCTAAAAGTGTCTTGTTTGGGTCATTATGAGTGTTGATAAAAGTGTCAAACTCAGATGTGTCTATATTTAATTTCTTAAAGTTCTTATCTGACATAAACCAAGCTATTAAGCTTTCAAAGCCTGCCATGCATGCAGATTTATAGCTTTCATCAGCAAGTTTTTTTATTTCTTGGTCTGATTTTTCAGGAAAAGCAATCTTTAAGTTTGTAACAGCGATTTGATTACGTTTTTTTGCAAGAGGCTTCGCTAAAAAGCCAATACCAATTGCTAGTCGCATTAGTACCTTATATGGAAGGGTATTTACAACAGCTTTACATAGACCAACTAAGATCCAGATACTCCAATATTTTGGTTTTAGAAAAGATTTATTCATAGACTAGAAAAATATTATTTTTTGTGTGTTGCCTGATAGCGTTTTGTTATTGTCCATTGTTGCAAGATACTTATTAGGTTGTTTGTTAACCAGTATAGCACAAGTCCAGATGGGAATGATGCAAATAGGAATGTGAATATTACAGGTAAGAACATCATTATCTTAGCTTGCATAGGGTCAGCTGGAGCTGGAGAAAGTCTTTGCTGTAAGAACATTGATAGACCCATTAAGACAGGAAGTACAAAGTAAGGATCTTTCATTGATAAGTCATGAATCCAGAAAATAAAAGGAGCATGTCTTAGTTCTACAGACTCTAGTAGTACCCAGTATAATGATATGAATATAGGGATCTGGATTACCATAGGTAAACATCCACCAAGAGGATTTACTTTTTCCTCTTTATACATTTCCATCATCTTTTTACCAAGAACTTGACGATCATCCTTGTAAGTCTCTTGAAGGCGTTTGATTCTTGGCTGTAACATTCTCATTTTTGCCATAGAACGGTAGCTCTTAGCAGAAAGAGGGTAGAAGATTGCCTTAATAAGTACCGTAACTAGGATAATAGATAAGCCCCAGTTACCAACTAAAGCATGAATATGGCTCATAACCCAGAAAATGATTTCTGAGAAGAATGAAAGCATACCGTAGTCTAGAGTCTTTTCTAGATTAGGAGCTAGACTAACAAGATTGTTCTTAATAATTGGTCCTGTATATAATACAGAAGAAATATTTTGTGATTGGTTAGGTGCTATAGTAACACTTGTATACTCACCAGCTTCAAAAACATTATCATTTAGGTTTTTATAGTATATTTTTGAGTTTGATGATTGTGGTATCCAAGCAGTCAAGAAATAATGCTCTAAAAATGCAACCCAACTTTGGCCGTTATTATCAATAACTGTAGGTTTGCCATTAGTTTTAGATATATCTTTAAAAGATTCTTTTCTAAACTTGTCTTGTGGAGTTGAATAAGCAACTCCAGTGAAAGTATAGCTATGAGCATTTAATAAGCTAAAGCTATCTCCGGCAGGATCAAAATCTCTAGCTAACGAATCATCAACAATTACATTTATTGGATTAGAACTAGTGTTAGTAATTTTTTGAGCTATAGAGATATTATACTTAGAGTCATCAAAAGTATATGTTCTAGTTATATTTAAGCCATCAATAGAACCTGATAGAGTTAGGACTTGTTTGTCACCTTCTTTCTTGATACCTTGATTTTTGAACTCAACATTTACTGGCTTTCTATCTATGACAATGCTGCTCTTAGCAATGTATTCAGAACCTTGTTTTTCAGTTAGAAGGTTCATAGGAGTTTTATCTTTAAGACTAACTGTGTAGTCTTTTAAAGATGCTGAAGTGATAGCACCATTTAGTAGGCTGATTTTTAAGTTTTTGAAAACCTTGGTGTTTATAGTTACACTATTAGTTTTGTCATATTTTGAGAAGCTTGTTTTAGCTGTTAAGCTAGGAGCCTGATCTTTTGTTACATCATTGGATGTTGAATCTGTAGATTTTGTATAATGGCTATTCTCTTGAGTTTTTGCAGGTTGCTGCGTATTGTCGTGTGAAGGGAAGGTTTGCTCCCACTTGCCCACTAGAGATATAAACATTATTGCTATTATGATTAATAGTAATATTCTTACATGATTAGCTTTCATTATTTTTTTAAACCTTTTATTTTTGCCGGAACTGGGTCAAAGTAGTCTCTTTTTGCTAATGGATGGCAACGCAAGAGCCTACGTATGGTTAAATACAATCCCTTTAGTATACCATGAGATTTTAGAGCTTCTAGAGCATATGCAGAACAAGTTGGATAATATCTACATCTAGCGGGTAGAAAGGGACTAATAAAATAGCGATAAAACTTGATTAATAGTACAAAAGGAACTATTGCGATTCTTTTAAAAAATGAGAGAATTTTTCTATAGATTGCCACAATTCTTCCTTAGTAGCTTGAGATGCCGGTTTTTTGCTCAGTACAATCAGGCTTTTTTGGTCTAAGAAAAATTTGTTTAAACGAAAAAACTCTTTAACAAGCCTTCGACAAAGATTTCTTTTAGTAGCTTTTTTTATGCTTTTTTTAGGTAAGATCACACATATACCAGGATCTTTAGTGTTTCTTTTGCTTAGCAAGAAAGTAAAGTGTAACGTGCTTAGTTTATTATCAACGTTATCAAAAGCCTGCTTGATCTCACTCTTATTAAGTATATTTTGTTTTGTTAAACAAAAGTTATGCACTAAGTTTAGCTCTACCTTTAGCTCTTCTGTTTCTGATAACCTTTCTTCCGCTTAAAGTTTTCATACGAGCACGGAAGCCATGGTTTCTTTTTCTTTTTAAGTTTGAAGGTTGAAACGTTCTTTTCATTTTTATTTTCCTCTTTTAAATTTTCTTTATTTTATATAAATCACAGAAATAGTTTCGGTATTCTATAGAAAAGACAAGAATTAGTCAAATGTTATTTGTTGATGTAATTATTTGGAACAAGGGATTAAATTCATTTTATTTAGTTCGCTCCAAGATTCACTAGGGCATTTTTTAGGTTGTTTACTTGGTAAACAATAACCTTTCCAACCTCTATATTCTTGGGTGCTAAGACACTTTTTGAACTTTTTAACTTTTAGGTATGCTGGAGTCCAAGTTGAAGAGCTAGAGCCAACTACCTGTTCTTTTTGCTTAGGTTGATCTATTTGTATTTTATTTTGATTTTGTTTTGCTTGCTCAGTAGTTACGTTTATGGGCATTGCATTCATAGCAGTAGGAGCTTTTTTAATACTAGAGCCAGAGCTAATTTTTTGAGTTGAGCCACTAGATACTTGTAGGCTAAATCCAGTAGATAAAAACACACTTAATCCTAATGTTATTACTATTTTCTTCATAGTTTATATTTAAGTTTCTTAATTTTTATGTGCCTAATGATATTTATTTTTTTTGCTCTATTCAAGTTAATCGTGTTTTTTAGCATGATATAATTCTCAGTAATTATAAAATTGTAGAGAAATTGCTGATGTCAGATCTGTATCATGTTATTGGATATCCTGTAAAGCATAGCCTGTCACCAAAAATTCAGATGGAGTTAGCTAGAAAGTATAATCAAGATATGATTTTTACCGCTATAGAAGTTAACCCGGAAGATTTAGAAAACAAAATTAAAGAGTTCAAGAATAATTCTCAAATTAAAGGTCTAAGTGTAACAGTTCCACATAAAGAAAAAGTTTTTGAGCTATCTGATGATTCAGACACTACCGCAAAAGCTGTTGGGGCTGCGAGCAATGTTATTTTTACGCCTGAGCGTAAAATGATTGCTCTAAATTATGATGGTTTAGGAATAGTTAATGATATTAAAAATAACTATAAAATTGAGATTGAAAGTAAGAAGATTCTTGTAGTTGGCGCTGGAGGTGCTGCAAAAGCTGTTGTGGCTGCAATAATAAAAGAGTCTCCAGGTTCGTTGACTATTACAAACAGGACTAAGCAAAAAGCCGAAGCTATTGCTGATTTATTTAGTGCAGACTTTACTATAAAAGTTGAAGATTTTAGTAGCATTTCGGGTAGTTATGATGTTGTTATTAACTCGACATCATCAAGTATTTATAATGAGGCGCTACCGTTAAAAGCAGCCAACTTTTCCAAAGGAGCATTTGCATATGATCTTATGTATGCAGATGGAGGGACTATTTTTACAAGGTGGTGTCAGGATAATAGTATTTATGCTGCTGATGGTGAAGGTATGTTACAGGAGCTAAGCAAGGCGGTATTTAAATACTGGCGAAAGCTGTGACTAATAGAGTCTGTATGGTATTATATTAAGTATATAAAATATTAGCGTTTGCTGTAAATCGAATTTGGATAAAAAAATATTATTTCTTGGTGTTGGTGGTATTGGAGTTTCTGCGCTTGCAACTGCAGCTAGAAATCTCGGAGCAACTGTTGTAGGATATGATTATAAGCCGAATAAGCTAACATCAAAGCTTGAGTCTCTTGGGGTTAAAATATATACCTCGCTAGATAATATTCCTTTGGATAACTATGATATGGTTGTTTATTCAAGTGCGATATCATCCGATAATAGTTTTTTACAAAAAGCGAGAGCTCTTGGTATAGAGTGCCTACAAAGAGCAATGTTTCTAGCAATTCTTATGAAAGATTTTAGCTATAGTATTGCTATAACTGGAACTCATGGTAAAACAACAACATCAAGCATTTTAGCAACTTTATTATGTCATCTAGATGAAAAGAGTAGCTTTGTCGTTGGAGGGGTTGTTAAATATTCTGATTCTAATATTCAAATTAATGGTATAGATAAGTTGGTAATTGAGGCTGATGAGAGTGACGCCTCTTTTTTACATTTAAATCCACAAAGTGCAGTAATTACAAATATTGATCTTGATCATATGACAACTTACCAAAATAGTTATGAAAATCTCTTAGATAACTTTTTGCAGTTTATATCGAAAGAAACTATTCAAGATATCTATCTATGTGCAGATGATAGAGGCTGTAACGATCTGTTAGAAAAAGGAGCCTTACTAGATAAAAATATAGTTCTATATGGTTTCTCAGAAGAAGCAGATATTCTCATAAAAGATTATTATGTAACTGATAAATACACTTACTTTAAAATTAGCTATAAGGGGATAGATTTAGATTTTTCTATTCAATTGCCAGGTAGATATAATGTGCAGAATGCTACAGCATGTATTCTTTGTTGTTTAGGTTTTGGTTTTAAGTATGAAGATATAAAGCAAGCGTTACTAAATGTTGAAGGTGTAGCAAGAAGGTTTGATTTGTATACAAAAAATATTTCAGGGCATAAAGTACGAGTAATTGATGATTATGGACATCATCCTGTAGAGGTTACTAATTGTTTATCAGCAGTTAGAGATAGATTTCCAAATAAAAAGGTTATTCACGTGTTTCAACCACACAGATATACTCGAAATAGAGATTTATTTAAAGATTGGCAACAAGCTCTTTGCTTGTCAGATCAGTTAATATTATTACCAACGTATACAGCCGGTGAAGAAGTTATTTTAGGAGCAGAAAGTAAAGATATCGCTAAAAAGCTCACTAACTGCACTTTAGTAGATGATTTTAACAGTGTTGTGAGCATCTTAAAGCTGATCGTTAATGAGGATACTGTTATCTTAGTACAAGGTGCAGGAGATGTTACAAATTTAGTGGAGATGTTAGGTGAGTAGTTGTGGATAACTCAATTCTTTATGTAGTTGCGACACCAATAGGAAATCTTGGAGATATAACTCTTCGAGCTATGGATGTATTAAAAGAAGCTGATGTTATCTTGGCAGAAGATACTCGTGTAACAGCTAAGCTCTTGATGAGTCTTAATATAAGAAATGAGCAACAATTAGTATCGTGCCATGACTTCAATGAGGAGTCCAGGGTACAACAGGTAAAGCAGTTTTTAGATGATGGAAAGAAGGTTGCTTTAGTTAGTGATGCAGGAACCCCACTAATATCTGATCCTGGATATAAAATAGTTGCAAACTTGCGAAATGATAATTATAAAATAGTCCCTGTTCCTGGAGCTAGTGCTGTAACAGCTGCTTTATCTGCAGCAGGTTTGCCATCAGATAGTTTTATGTTTAAAGGCTTTTTGGCTGCAAAAAAAGCAAAAAGACAAGAGCAGATTAAAGAACTTAAGAAGCTTAGTACAACAGTTATACTTTATGAGTCAGTGCATAGGATAGAGTATTTATTAGAGGATTTAGATAGTATATTACCAGATGTGGATATTGCTGTTGCAAAAGAGTTAACAAAACAGTTTGAGACTTTCATTAATGGTAAACCTGCACAAATAATGGAATTTTTTAGGGATTCTCCAGAGAAGTTAAAAGGTGAATTTGTTGTTGTTATTGATTGTAGTGGTTTTGATAAATCTGAATCTTCAAAAATTGATAAAGATTTATTGCTTGAAGCATTACTGGATGAGTTACCTTTGAAAAAAGCTGTTAAACTAACATCAAAGTTATTAGGGCTTAAAAAAAATGATATTTACCAAAGGGCTTTAGATTTAAAAAAAGATATGGGTTTGAAAGAAAATGCTTAGTCGATCTTTGTATACTATTAAACAAATGTTTAAGCATAAAAAAATGCTTAAATCTCTAAAATATAATAATTGCCTAGAGAGTGTTGTCAATTTGACACCAGAATTTTTAAATCAACAGCAAATCAAATATTTAGCATTAGATTTTGATGGAGTGCTAGCAAGTCATGGTAAGCCAGAGATTCTTGGAGAAGTTAAGCAGTGGCTAGATGGTTTTGTTACTAAATTTGATGAAGGTAATATATTTATCCTTTCAAATAAACCTACTCAAGAAAGACTTGAATATTTTAAAAAATATTTTCCTAAAGTTAGATTTATATCCGGTGTAGCGAAAAAGCCCTATCCAGATGGTCTTAATAAAATTATAAATATTTTAGGCTGCCAACCAGAAGAAGTCGCCCTTGTTGATGACAGGCTTTTGACAGGGGCTTTAGCATGTTTTATCGCAGGTTGTTATCCAATACTTATAACAAAACCTTATGTTGATAGAGATAATTATACAAAAGAAGAGAGATTCTTTAGCTTTTTGCGCTATTGGGAACAAAAAATCTTTTTATAGAATTTTACTTGTGAGCTTTTTGATTTATCATTAATTAATAACATTTGAGATTTTGAAACTAACTTTATTTATGAAAAAAATTATAGTTCTATTAGTAGTTGTGCTTTTGTACACTAATGCATTTGCTACCTTTACCCAATCTTTTTTTGATGATCATAATCATTCAACTAATAATTTTGTACCTAAAAATAACAGCTTTCGAGATGATGCGAAGGTACAGAGGTATGGTGATGGTTTTGGTAAAGATGATTCAGAGAATTATAACTGTAGCTATGATGTTTCAGGACAGGTTCGATGTGGTGACTATAAGATTAGGAAAGATACAACTAGTGATGGCGGTAAAAAGCTTAGTAAGGAAATGTTAAAGCATCTTGAGAAGCTTAAAAAATCTAAAGATGTTAGAGAAGGTGATGACTTTAATTGTGCCTTAGATGATGGCGATGAGGCTTACTGCTGGGGTAGTAATAAAAGAGGTCAGCTAGGAACTCCAGATATAAAAAATAAAGCCTCTCTACCACATAAAGTAGACACGAGTGTTAAATTTAAAAAAGTGTATACAAAAGCACATTATGCTTGTGCACTAGATGAAAAGGATCATGCTTACTGTTGGGGAGATGGTACCTACGGTGAGGTTGGAAATGGAAAAAAAGGTCTTTTCAATGAGCCACAAAAAGTAAAAACAGATATACAGTTTAGTAGGCTGATAATGGCAAGGACATATACCTGTGGAGTTACTAAGAAGTCCAATGAGGTGTATTGTTGGGGAAAAAATAACAAAGGCACTGTGAATCTAGACTCAACGGTACCTGTTAAAATTTAAAAAATGATATTAAGAAGTTTATTTATGAAAAAAAATGTAATTATAATAGCTCTGATGTTTTTATGTAGTAGTGCTTTCGCTCTTGATACATTTACACAAAGTTTCTTTACAGCATACAATAGAAACAATGAATATAATAAAAATATAGCTTACTATGCTTCTGGCGAGCTTAGGGTTGGACATTATGATATTATTCAACCTGATTCCGGTAATGATAATGCTAAACAAATAGAAGATCATTACAAACAACTTCAAAAAGCTAAAGGTATTAGTGCGAAGAGTGGTTCTAAATGCTTTATGGATAAAAATTATAATATTTACTGTATTAATGAGAAGAATACTGATCAACCTGAAGAGCAACAGCAAGCCCAAGCATCAGATGCTTTAGGTATGAGCTTTAGTGATAAAAACAAGTTTGAAAAAGTATATGGGCAAAGTAAATATGCTTGTGCTTTAGACAAACAAGGCAGTGCATATTGTTGGGGCGATGGCGAGCAAGGAGAGATTGGTAATGGAAAACGAGGTCATTTCAGTCAGCCACAGAAAGTTAAAACAGATGTTAAGTTTAGTAGATTAAGTGTATCTAAAACATATGTTTGTGGTATCGCTAAACACAACAAAGGTATTTATTGTTGGGGTAAAAGTTCAGGCAGTACAAATTTAAATTCTGCTGTTCCTGTTCAAATATAATATGAGTAAAGACTCTAAGAGATTTCTTACAAATTCAAAACATTCTAAAATCGTAACAGAACTAAATGATCAGCTAAATAATTGTGATGAGTTTATAATAAGTGTTGCTTTTGTGACGCTTAGTGGAGTTTTGTGTATCTTAGAATCTTTGCGTCAGCTACAAGCCAATAATATAAGAGGTAAGATTTTAACGGGATGTTACTTAAATTTTACAGAACCTAAGGCATTAGAGATTCTTCTTGAGTTTAACAATATAGAACTTAAAATTTTAGATAAAGAGAACTTCCATGCTAAAGGATTCTTTTTTAGGAATAAGCAAAGCTGGCAGGTAATGTTAGGGAGCTCAAATTTAACTCAATCTGCTCTAACAGTAAATAGTGAGTGGAATATTCTCTTTGAGGCAAAGCATAATGATGAAATTATCAAACAAGCTTTATCAGAGTTTAATAAACTCTTTAGTCAAGCTAGGTGGGTTAGTGACTTTATTGATGAGTATAGAGAGGTGTATTATAAACAACAAAGTTTACAGCCTATTCAAAATATACACCTACAAAATAATGAAGTAAGCCCGAATAAAATCCAAAGCGAAGCTTTAGGTAGTTTGGATGCTTTAAGAAATGATGATAAAGATAAGGCTTTGATAATAAGTGCTACAGGTACAGGTAAAACTTTTTTAAGTGCGTTTGATGTTGCAAAAGTTAAGCCTAAGCGTTGTCTTTTTATAGTTCATAGAACAAATATAGCAATAAAGGCTAAAGAAACTTTTGCTAAAGTTATTAAAGATAAAACTCTAGGTTTATATACGGGAGATAAAAAAGACTCTACAGAATACTTATTTGCGACTATACAAACACTTAAGAATCCAAAAATTTTAGAGAGTTTTTCAGAAAGTGAATTTGATTATATAGTTATTGATGAAGTGCATCATGCAGAAGCAAAGAGCTATAAAAGAGTACTTGGTTATTTTAGACCTAAATTTTTACTTGGAATGACAGCTACTCCGGAGCGCACAGATGAAGCAGATATATTTAAGTTATTTAACTATAACATTGCTTATGAGATTAGGTTACATCAAGCCTTAGAAGAAGATTTACTGTGTCCATTTCATTATTTTGCGATAGAGGATTTTTATATTGAGTTAGAAAAATCTTTAACTAAGGACTTCTCAAAGTTAATTAATGATAGTCGTGTTGAACATATCATCGCTAAGATGAATATTTATAAGTTTAGCGGAAGTTTTCGAAGTGCATTAATGTTTGTGAGTAATGTTAATGAGGCAAAACAGCTAGCGATTAAACTAACTAAAAGAGGAGTTAAGGCTAAAGCTTTAACTAGTGAAGATTCTGAAAAATCTCGATCAGATGTTATAAGTCAGCTTGAATCAAATGAATTAGAAGTGATAGTCACTGTCGATATTTTTAACGAAGGTATTGATATTCCATGTGTGAATCAAGTCATATTACTTCGTCCAACACAAAGTGCTATTGTGTATATTCAGCAGTTAGGTAGAGGTTTACGTAAATATAAAGATAAGCATTTTGTTGTAGTTTTAGATTTTATTGCAAACTATGATAATAACTTTCTTATTCCTGTGGCATTAAGCCAAAATAATAGCTATGACAGAGATGAGCTTAAGAAATTTGTTGTCTCACCAAATAGCTATATAGCAGGACAAAGTACAATAACATTTACGAATATTGCTAAAGAGATTATTTATAAAAATATTCAGATAACAAATTTTTCACAACTAAAGAATATTAAAAGAGATTATAAGCAATTGAAAAAAGAGCTTGGAGGAATACCTACATTAGTTGATTTTCAAAAGTATAATTTTATATCTCCCGAAGTGATCTTATCTGCCAAAGACACATATTATGATGTATTGAGATCTTTAAAGGAAGATATCGCAGAGCTTGATAGAAGGCAGTATTTAGTTTTAAAATTTATTTCTAAAGAGTTTACACCAGCAAAAAGGTTATATGAAATATTAATCTTAGAGTGTTTGCTAGCTTGTGATAAGTTGGAAATATCTCAACTTGAGTCAGATCTTAGAGGGAAACTAAATGATTTTGATATCGATAGTTTTGAAAATGCTCTAAAACATCTATCTTTAGATATATTTACAGTAAATGCAGCAAGACAAGACTATGAGCCTTTGATATCTATAAGTAAGGGTAAAATTATATTTCTAATAGCTGATTTAATAAAAGGAAGTGATTTATTGGAATCTCAACTTAGCGATTTGATTGAATACAATAAGCTAGTGTATCTAGAAAAGTATAATCAGCATAAACATAAAGGTTTAGCAATGTATAGTAAGTATTCAAAAAAGGATATTGCTCATTTGTTAAATCAGGATTATACCAATGGCGGAGTCAACTTAGCTGGATATAGATCTTTTGATGATAAAGCTCTTCTTTTTATGACTCTTGATGAAAATAAAAAGTTTACACAGCATGATAATAAATTTATTTCTTCAACAACATTTACTTACTATTCTAAAGTCGGAAAAAGTTTAAATGACGTACTTGAAAATAATTTAACAAAAGATATTTATATGCGATATGTCTTTGCAAGAACAAATAAAAATGATGATTATTTTTATTTAGGTACAGTATCTAAATGTATAGGTGCTAATGAGCTTTTAGAACCTAAGAAAATGATTGAATATATCTTTGAGTTAGAGTGTGAATTGCCTAATGAAATATGGAAATATTTTGAGGTAATTTACAAAAATAAAAATTAAGCTGTAATTAAATGCTTTTTTATTTTTGTTTGTTATAATGAAGTTAAAGGAAGACACGTTACGGAGATTTATCATGGCGTATAAAAAAGTACTATTAGCGGTAAATGTTTATGAAAATGCAGATGTTGTAATTAACTCAGCTGTTGATTTCGCTAAGAAGAATAATACTGAAGTTTTAAAGGTGGTCACAGTTATTGACTGCGTTGCTCCATTTGCACCATCTATAGTTGATTTCCAGCATTCAATAGAAAAAGAGGCAAAAGAAGAACTAGATAAGTTAGTAGCTAAAATTTCAGGTATCAAAGTCGAGCATGAAGTACTTGTTGGTAATCCTGCAGCAGAGATTGTTACATATGCAGAAGAAAGTCAGTGCGATGTGATTGTACTAGGTTCTCATGCAACTCATGGCTTAAATTTACTGCTGGGTTCTGTTGCTAATGCAGTTTTACATAAAGCTAAATGTGATGTTTTAACTATAAGAGTTAGTGAAGATGAGTCTGCTGTAAGTAAAGCACATAGCTATAGTAAGTTACTAGTACCGACTGACCTTGAAAATGATTCATGTGACGTTGTAGATAAAGCAAAAGAAGTTGCTAAGCTTTATGATGCTAAATTAGACACAGCATTTGTAATTCCAAATGATAGTATTTCTTTGATGACTTATGAAACTGCAAAAGTTGAAGCAGCTTTAGAAGAATTTGCTAAGAAAAATGGTATAAATGGCGAAAAGTCTGTAATGATAGGAGCAATATCTAATAGTTTATTAGAAAAAGCTGAAGAAAGTAAGAACGATTTAATTGTGATTGGTAGTCATAGAAGAGGTGCTATAGGTAGATTCTTCCTTGGTTCAACTGCAAATAGTGTCTTACAGGAAGCCAATATCGATGTCTTAGTTGTAAGATTAAAGTAAAAAAATAGTTCATTTCTTTTTTACCTTCTAAATCTTTCTTTTCTTAAATAAAATCTCACAATCTTTAGCTAATTTATATTTAAAAGTGTATTTCTGCCAAAAAATATATTTTAATAGAAGTATAAAGTCTAAATAATTGGTTAGAGAATGAAGAAGTTTTTAGTACTTTTAGCAAGTACAGCTGAATGGTATGAGTTTACAGTATATTCATTTTGTGCTGTGTATATTGGTGAGGCCTTTTTTCCAAATCTAGCAACTCCGTTTGCTAGTTTTTTAGCGGCTTTTGGAGCTTTTGCTGCTGGCTTTTTAGCTAGACCTTTTGGAGGCATTATTTTTGGATATATTGGTGATAAGAAATCAAGAACAACAGCTCTTGCTTGGACTGCATTTTTTATGGGATTTCCAACAGTAGGTATTGCGCTATTACCGTCTTATGCAAGTATAGGTATTTTAGCTCCTATATTACTGGTTCTATTTAGGATACTTCAAGGAATTGCTTTAGGAGGTCAGTATAGTGGTTCAATAGTTATTCTTGTGGAAGAGGAAGATACAATAGTCGGGAAAGCAAAAGCTACAGCAAATGTTATAGCTACAGCTTTTGGAGGAATGTTATTTGCTATTATTAGTTTTCAAATTATTAGATATTTTATTCCTAATGAGTTAATGTCACATGGTGGGTGGAGAATACTGTTTGCTATAGCAATTATCCTTATAGTCATGTCGTTTTTTATTAAACATACAGGTGATAGCAAATCGGAAGTTTCATCAAGTCAACAAGTTAAATTATGGCATTTAATTGTGAAGTATTGGAAAAGTATCGTTTTTATGATGTTATTATGTTTTCCTGGAGCAGTCGTAGCATATTTTCAGATAACTATATTACCAAATATTATTACTCAGGTTCTTGGTCACAAAGATGTTGATGTTGCTATCCTTACTACTATAAGCCTAGTTGTTTTTATTGGGTCATGTACTTTAGCAGCTAGATTAACGAAGTTCTTTAATATTAAGTCAATAACGGCTACAGGCTTAGTTCTAATGTTATTACTTCCATTGCCAATGTATGCTCTTTATAAATATGATAATAGTTTGTTGATCTTATTTTTTGTAATAATATCTGCTATTTTTGGTTTATTCTATGGCAATATTATGGTGATTTTCACAGAGAGTTTCCCTAAGCAAATACGCTACACCGGATTTGCTTTAGCATATAATATTGGCTTTGGAATTTATGGAGGACTTCTACCATTTTTATGTTTTTATCTAGCAGATCATGTTTCCGATTATATGGCTGTTGGAATGATATGCATAAGTGCAATAGTTGGATTAATTACTTTATATAAACTTGAGCCTGAAGGCTGTAAAAAGCTTACTAGTGGGGTAATTGGGTAATATTTATGGATGGATATTTTTTGGGTCAAAATTGTTTTGTATATAATTTAAGTAATCAACTATCTTTAAGTGATAATTTGAAAGTTCTTAGAATATATAATGATATTTTAGCTGATCGTCAATTTTGTGATAAATTTAATATTTATGATATTGTACCATCATATAACTCTGTGGCATTTCATTTTGATTATGGTGATCCGCTTGAACTAAAAAGCTCTATCCTAGATAAGATACAACATGTTGACTATGATCAGCAGATAGAGCCACAAACCCATAAGATAGACGTTAAGTATAATGGACAAGATTTAGAGTTAGCAGCAGAGAAGCTTGGAATCAAAGTAGCTGAAGTTATAAAAAGACATACTCAAAATGAATACCATATTGCGATGCTTGGTTTTAAGCCATACTTGCCATATTTACTTGGATTGGATAAAAGCCTGTCGTTACCTAGATTAGAGACTCCTAGAAATAGGATTGCTGCAGGATCTATAGGTATCGGAGGTGCTCAAACAACAATCTTTCCAGAACAAACTCCTAGTGGGTGGAATATTATTGGTATATCAGATTTTAATGATTTCTCTAAGCTTAAGCCTGGAGATAAAATAGTTTTTAGGGAGATATAATATGCTTTTGATAAATTGTGATTTAGGTGAAAGAGGTGTTGCCCATACTGTTGATGATCAATTGGTAAAATATATTGATATTGCAAATATTGCTTGTGGTGGACATGCTGGTGATAAGCAAAGTGTTGATTATTATGTAGATCTTTGTAAAAAAAATAATGTAAAAGTTACAGCTCATATATCGTATCCAGATAAAGAGGATTTTGGTAGAAAAGTTATCAAGATTGATGATAGAAGCTTATGTAAATCTTTTGATGAGCAATTTGCTCTTTTTGATGGTCATATCAAAGCAATAAAGCCTCATGGTGCTTTATATAATGAACTTAATGTGAATGAAAAGCTAGTTAAAACATTTACTTCTTGGTGTTTAAAAAATGATGTTCAAGAGCTATTGGTTAGCCCTTTTGGTCTTTTGAAGAAATATGCTGAGGAAAATGGTATAAAAACAATAAAAGAGAGCTTTGCGGAAAGAGGTTATTTGCTAGATAAAAATAATAATCCGATGCTTATACCAAGAGGTCAGCCAAATGCAGAAATTAAAGAGGTTGATAAAGCTGTTGATCAGTATCGTGAACTAGCAAAAGGCTTTATAAATGTGAATGGTCAGGAAATAGCATTTGACTCTCAAACAATATGTATACATTCTGATAGTGAGATAGCCTTAGAGCTAGCTAAAGAACTTAATAAAGTAAAAGGTTAATTATGGTAGACTTTTTTTCAGTTAATGGAGGATTATCTTTCCCTATTTCATTAAGAGAGTTTGGATCTCAGGATAAAGGAGTATCACCTAAAGGGGCACAGGATCAGTTAAGCTTTATTACCGCATATAACTTATTAGAAAAGCCTCGATGTTTTCAGGCTATAGAGATGATTTATCCATCAAAGATAAAAGCTAACAAGGATTTACTTGTAGTTATATCAGGTGCTTCTTATAACAGAACAGAGACTGCTTCTCAAAATATTCCATACAATCGAATTTGTAAGCTTAATAAAGATGAGATCCTAGAGTTTAAAGGTACAAAAAAAGGCTTCAGAACGGTTGTTTTAGCAATAGAGTTTGAATCAGGGTTACAACGCTTAATTGGTAAGAAAAGACCTGAGGAATTAAGTGATTTCATAAACCATAATTATAAAACTAATTTCATAAGAGTCATAAAAGGTCCTGAGTATTTTATTTTAAAAGATAATGCCTTTTTTGATGAGCTTTGGAGTATTTCACCAAACTCTAGCCAAATGGGGTTATCTTTAAAAGGAGCAAGTTTAGATACACAAAAAATTGAAATGATATCTCAACCTGTTTCTGATGGTACTGTGCAGCTATCTCCAGGAGGACCAATAGTTCTAATGAGACATCGCCAGACTGTAGGAGGCTATCCAAGAGTTGTAAATGTTATTGAGCCAGATATAAGTAAGCTGGCACAGTTTGCTCCAGAATCTACGATTAGATTTAGGCTTATTGAAGATGATGAGGCTTTTGTTATTATAAATGATCTAAAGAAGATGATTTAAACTTCTATATAGGATATTTCAAAAACTTTAAATAAGCCTAAATAACGTCTTTTAATTTAAAAGAAAGTTGTTTAAAATGTATTCTCACTTTTTCAAGAATGATCTTTCCCATCTAAAAAAGCCTAACATAATATATTAGTTTTGCTATTAAAACAACAAAAAAAATAATATAAAAAAAATAATAAAATCTTGTTGTTTTTGTTTATTTCTTTGTTATAAACTTTGAGTGTCGAATATGCAAAAACATAGTTAGGAGATTGTACATAATGTTGCGCAAACTAGTTAAGACACTAATTCCAAGCCAAGATAAAATATTTTTTGAGTTAATGATAGAGGCAACAGAGGCTGTAGAGGACTCAGCTAGAATCTTAGATCAAATAGTTAAAGAAAAAGATAGTCTAACACTATCTGAGCTAGCTGAAGAGTTACGCTTAACTAGGACAGTAACAGTAGAAGTTGCTAACAAAATGGATCATGAGTTAGCAAGACATTTTGTAACTCCTGTTGATAGGGTTGAGTTACATAATGTAATAACATTGCTACTAAAGCTTAATAAAAGAATTGTTAAAATACATAGATATATGCAGATCCTAATGGAAGAGGAAAGAGGTGATGTGAATCTATATCTAGCAAACTGTGTTGAAACATTACGTAAAATGACAAAAGTCTTAGATGACATGATGAAGGCTTTTACTAAAGGTGAGAAGAAAGATTTAAAGAGTTTATATATTAGATTAACAGCTTTAGATGAAAATGTTTTGGAAGATCTTGCTCATGCACTTAAACGTTTTTCTCACTTTGAAGAAGGTGATGTGATATTTATCATGAAGGTAAAGGATATATATAAAGCTATTGAAAATGCTATTTCAACTTGTACTTCGATAGCTGAGTCAATAATGAGAATTCATGTTAAAGAAGTTTAGTAAGGTATTTGCTATATGATTTCAACAGTTTTGGTAGCGATTATTATAATTGCTTTGTTTTTTGAGTTCACTAACGGTTTCCATGATGCAGCGAATGTCGTTGCAACACCAATTGCGACAAAATCTCTAACTCCTGGTCAGGCGATAGGTTTAGCAGCATTTTTTAATTTTTTAGGAGCATTTTTTGGAACCGCAGTAGCTGCGACTATCTCTAAGGGGCTTGTAGATACTAGTGTTGTTACAGATATTGTATTGATCTCAGCTTTGCTAGGAGCAATCAGTTGGAACTTTTTTACATGGAGTTTTGGTATTCCATCTAGCTCATCTCATGCGTTAATAGGTTCATTGGTTGGTGCTGTAATTATCGGCTCTAGTTATCAAGATGTTAACTATATGACTGTTGTTAATAAGGTTTTGATACCTATGGTTAGCTCGCCAATTATGGCATTTTTCTTAGCGCTAATTATTTGTATAGTTTTACTGAATATTTTTATTAGATTAAGTGGAGTTAGAAGAACAAATAAATACATACGAGAGATGCAAGTAGTATCAACTAGTTTGTTATCTTTCTCTCATGGCTCTAATGACGCTCAAAAAACAATGTCAATAATCACTTTGGCGTTATTTAGTGCTGGGCTAGTAAATACTACAGAAGTACCTACCTGGGTGATAGTATTATGTGGTATCGCAATGGGGTTAGGAACTCTTTCTGGTGGTAAAAAAATTATTAAGACATTAAGCTCTAAATTATCTAAGCTTGAGCCAGTAAATGCAGTTTCAGCAGAGCTAAGCTCAGGTGCTTTAGTTTTAGTAGCTTCTCATATAGGCTTACCTGTTAGTACGACACAAGTTGCGTCAGGATCAATAATGGGTGCAGGTTATGCAGACTCTGGGGTAAATTGGAAAGTTGTTAAAAAAATGGCTGTAGCATGGATTTTAACTATCCCGGCATGTATAGCAGTTACTAGTATTATTTATATAATCTTATTTAATATATTTGGTACTTTCTAAGAATATACTCTTTAGATCAAATTCTTTTTCCTTTTATTTTCAAAAGTCATTATAATCATAGATTATTTATAATTATGATGATTAATTATATGCAAGCAAAGATTAATCGACTTATGGTGTATATACATTGGCTTACTGTTATTTTGATATTTCTAGCATTTATATCTATAGAATTTAGAAGTACTTTTGGCAAACACACGTTATTTCATGATTTTATGAAAGGATCTCATTTGTATATAGGCTTTTTAGTACTATTTTTGACTATTTTAAGGCTTATTATTAGAAAGTTTGTGGAGTTTCCAATTATAGGGCAAAGAGTATACTATAATCTCTTTAGGAGTATTGCTTCTAAGGCTGTCCATATCTTTTTATATGTTTGGTTAATACTTATGTCCATTTTGGGTTGGTGTCTGATAAGTGCAAAGGGGACATATGTAATTCCTTTTGGCTTGCCAGCGATTCTTGAGGTGATGGCTAGACCAGATGTTGTTGAAATTAAAGATATACATGAGTATTTTGCCTATATTGGTTTAGCTGTGATATTTGTACATGCGAGTGTAGCTATTATTGAAAGTATAATTATAAAGAAGATTAACAAGTAGATTATATTTTATTAGTCTGTATATTTTTCTTTTATTTTATCAATGCCCGATCTAACTATATTTATAAGTTCATCTTTATACTTTGAATGCTTATATACTAGCACTAAATGAGGCTCTAGAGGGAACTCTATTTCAACACCTTCTACCTTAGCAATATTATCATAATCTCTTAACACTGTATTGTGATAGAACTTTGGCATAAAGCCAATAACATTCTCACTTTTAATAATATTTGCCTTTTGTATCTCATTATCAACCGTATATTTGACATTATCGAGATTAAACTTATAGGTTTCAGCTCCATGTTTAAACTCAGTTACACCCAGAGAAAAATCATATTTGTTAAAAACAACTGGAGATTCGATAATACGTTGCGGGTTATTATGCATATCTTTGATAAGATTTTTATTACCATAGATATATGCAGGCAGTTTGATGGCATCAACTGATGAGCAAACTATCCAGTCATCTAAATCAAGGTGCTCGAGGTGTTTTGTGAAAATTTGAATGACGCTATATGAGTCAAACTGATATTGACTCCCATTTAGATTGTCAATTTGATAACTATCTAAAGCAAAGTTAAAAGATTCATCGTTAATTTCTTGAATTTGTGGTAGTACAAAATCAATTACAATTTTTAGAAATAGTGGTGTCCCTAAGATTTTTATAGATTTACGCTCTCTAAAACCACTTTGCTTTACATTTTGAATAGTATCTTCTAGGTCCTTAAAAGTTTTGTTACAAGAGTGGTAATACTTCATTCCATCAGCTGTTGGAGAAATGCGATTCTGCACATTTCTAATAAGTTTTATATCTAGGAAACTCTCTAAAACTTCAATTTTATTTTTTATGGTATTTAATTCAACACCATAATATTTTTTGACTGAACTATATGAGCCTAGTTCGACTAATTTTAGGAAGTAGCGAGTTGCTTCAATAATATCTTTGCTTATAATGCTCATTTTGACATTAAATTAAATTTAATTTTAATGTTTTAATAATATCATTATATTGAGAATTACTAAAGAAATTAGAAAAAACTGACAAGGTTATGAATACTTTCTCTTTCTGTTCTATAGTTATTTACATCTGCAGATGTATCTTCGTAACCAATAGCAATACCACATATGAGTGTATACTCTTTAAACTCAGGGAAATCTTTTTTTATTATGTCTGGGTAGTGCCCTAATGAAGCCTGAGGGCAGGTTGCTAGGCCTAGGTCTGTAGCTGCAAGTAATATCGATTGGATTAGCATGCCACAGTCCATATAGCTACTAATACTATCAGTAGGATATTTAAATATAAAAATTGCAGAAGGAGAATCAAATGAAATATAATTTTTTTTCCATTGTTTGATACGCTTTTCTTTGTCTTCTCTAGAAATATCTAATGCCGTATATAGATCATGGCCACACTTGATAGCTCTTTCTTTTAGTTCTCCTTCTAGTTTAGTATCACCATCATAGTTGTATTCCATTCTTGGTTTTTCGCCATTTTCACAAGCATTTAAGATTTTATTCATGAGATCTATTTTCTTTTGTCCACTAACTACAACTATTTTCCATGGTTGAGTATTTTTGCTTGAAGGAGTCCATTTTGCAGCCTCAAAAAGCTGCTTAAACATTTCTCGGGGAATTTCTTTAGCTAAGAATTCTCTGACACATTTGCGATTTTTCAATACTTCTAATGTTTGCATAATATTTATTTAATTGGAAATTTATATAGTATTTATTTTAACTACAAGGTATTTAAAAATATATAGCTCTTCTGAGCGTAGCATAAAAATGTTACATTTGATGTATAAATTACATTTTGGGGAAAGTTAATGCGAGTAGAAACAGATAGCATGGGAGAAATCAAAGTTGCAGATGATAAATATTGGGGAGCACAAACTCAAAGGTCATTAAAATACTTCTCAATTGGTAATGATAAAATGCCTTTAGATATTGTTAAGGCTATGGCTATTATTAAAAAAGCGTCTGCTATTACAAATAACAAACTAGGTATACTATCAGAGCAGAAGAGGGATCTAATCGTTAAGGCATCTGAGGAAGTATTAGAAGGTAAGTTAGATGGCAATTTTCCATTATATGTTTGGATGACTGGTAGTGGTACTCAATTAAATATGAACGTTAATGAGGTAATAGCTAACAGAGCAAATGAAATATATGGTAATAAAAAAGGAACTAAAACACCTATTCACCCCAATGATGATGTTAATAAATCTCAATCATCAAATGATAGCTTCCCAACCGCAATGAATATCTCAGCAGTAATAGCAGTTTCTCAAAAGCTAATTCCTACTGCTAAATATATGCAAAAGCACTTACAAGAGAAGGCTCAAGCATGGATGAGTATAACTAAGATCGGTAGAACTCATATGCAAGATGCGGTACCTATGAAGCTAGGAGATGAGTTTGGCGGTTATGCAGCATTAGTTGAAAAAAATATTGAACGGATAAAGTTAGTCTTAGAGGATGTCTATGAGTTAGCATTAGGAGGTACTGCTGTTGGTACTGGTATAAATGCACCACAAGGGTTTGCAGAACTTGTTGCTAAGAATATTGCTAAAATAACTGAGATGCCTTTTATTACAGCAACTAATAAGTTTGAGGTGCAAGGGTCTCATGATGCCCTAGTCGCTTTAATGAGTACTATAAAAGTCTTAGCTAATTCTTTATTTAAGATAGCTAATGATATTCGGATCCTTAGTTGTGGTCCTAGAGCAGGATTGTTTGAGTTGATATTACCCGAGAATGAGCCTGGATCATCTATAATGCCAGGTAAGGTTAATCCAACTCAGTGTGAAGCTCTGGCAATGGTTTCAACTCAAGTAATGGGTTTAGATGCTGCTGTAGCTATGGCAGGATCAGCAGGATATTTGGAGATGAATGTATATAAACCGTTAATAATATTTAACATTATACAGTCAATCCAGATGCTGTCTGATAGTATGCTTAATTTCTCAGATTATTTGCTTAAAGGAATGAAGCCTAATAAGAAGAAAATAGATTATTATCTACATAACTCTTTAATGCTAGTGACAGCTCTTGCTCCAGAGATTGGATATGACGAGGCTACGAAGTTAGCACATTACGCTTATCAAGAAGATATTTCTCTAAGTGAGGCAAATTTAGAGCTCAAGTTACTACCTCAAGATAAATTTGATGAACTAATAAATAAGAGTATAAAATGATGCAAAGATTAAATATTCGTTAGTGTTGACAGTTAAATTATTTTTTTGTATATTTTTTCTTTCCTCTTCTAAAAAAAAAATTAGAAGGGAAAATAGTTAGTCACAAATTAAAGGGAGGGTAAATATGCGATTAACACAACAATTATTTACAACGAGAATTTCTTTAGTTCGATCTTTTTCTAAGAAAACTCAAGGTCTAAAGAGTTTAATAAAGACTCAGCCTAAAGAAAGCAAAATAAAAAAATGATTTTTACTATAAAGCCTATATAATATTTCTTAAACGCTAATAAAAAAGGAGCTAAAAAGTGTTTACGAAAAAAATGGCTTTTACTTATTTTATTACGGTTATATTGATTTTTAATACTGGTTGGATTGATAGCGTAGTTTTATATAACTCTTTTGGTGCCAGTGTGGCAGTAATGTCAGGGAACTTAAGGATTCTTGGTCATAGTATCGCGGGATCTGATTGGTTTTTTGTATATAAAGTTACAATTCTTGTCTTTGGTTTTGTTGTTGGAGCTGCTGTAAATGGCGTCTTAATGAAGACTGATGCATATGTCATTTCAGAAGATCACACCAAAACATTAGTTTTACAAAGTGCTGTAATGCTTACAGGTACTTTATTGATAGATATCTTTAGTAATCATCGTATTATTGATGATTTATTTTTAGCTGTTGCTATGGGAATGCAAAATAGTTTCACAACAATATTTTTTGGTGGTTTTGCTCGAACAACTCATATGACAGGTACGACCACAGATCTGGGTATTGAGATAGGGCGAGTTTTACGTGGTGATAGTTCAAATATTTGGAAAATCCCTTTTTTTGCTACTTGTATGATAACCTTTGTTGTTGGTAATGCTGTTGGTTTTGCTTGGGTAAGGATCGCTGGTGAGTATTTCACCTTGATGTTATTCCCCTCAGTCATTTTACCAATATTTGTCGGTATTGTGATCTTAATAGCTTATAATATGAAAATTAAGAACCATAGCCTTTAGTTTAGCCTGGGTAATAACTCAAAAGAGCTAAGAATCTGCAAAGAAATTATAACAATTGCAATAGCTACTATAATTACAGTCATAGCTGATGTACTTACAAAACCTTTTCTCTTACGGTAGTTGATTACCCAAAGCATCATTACAGGTAGGGCAACTTGTAATACAGCAACAAAAATACTTGCATAACCTAACGCTGATTTAAATCCATCAGGATATATAATTGCGTAAAGATATGCTGGTAAGAATGTAATTATAAAGGCAAGGATTTTGTGTTTGTGTAGGTTTTTTGAGATATTATACGTACTACGGTTAAAGTCAAATAGCCCTAATGCTACACCTAAAAATGAAGTTGCTAAAGCAAAAAAGCCAAATAGGAAAGATATTGTTGAAATATATCCAGAAGTTCCTTCAAAATGAGTAACTATTACAGATGTTATTTCTCCAGACTCTTTGCCTAATATACCTGTGGGTGTTGCTACGGGTAAAGAGCCAAGAGTCGCAAATATCCAAAGTAGATAGATTACTAAAGGAACTGAACTACCTAATATAATTGCTTGGCGCAAGGAGCCTCTATTTGAACCAACGTATGTTCTAAGAGTTGGTATAATATGATGAAAACCAAAAGATGTTAAAAGGATTGGAAAAGCAGCCCAGATAAAGTTAGGGTTTTTAATTTGATAGGCTAAATGATCAGTTGAAATATGAGGAACTAATACAGCGATTAGTAAAAAGAATGCTAGAAGCTTACCTGTTAACATAAGTTTATTAACATGGTCAACCACTCGAGTGCTAATGTAGATAAATACTCCAAGTATAAGTATAAAAATAATACTAGTGAACTTTTCAGATAAGCTAATACCTAAGCTACTTAGTGTTGTTGATAGTAATGATCCTCCACCAACTGTATAAGCAGCCACAAGAGAGTAAAGTAGTAAAACATAACAGATCCATACTACTCCCACACCAAAAGGACCAAGTGTTTTACTTGTCATTTCTATAAAGTTTGAGCCATCTTCCATTTTTAAGTTTACTTCAGCTAGGACTAAAGCCGTAAATGTCATTAAAGCCCAAATACAGATAATCAAAATAGAGCCAATAAAGAAGCCACAACTAGCAACTGTCGCAGGGATAGCTAGCATCCCTGCTCCGATACAAGTGCCTGATATAATCATTGCAGCACCAAATTTTCTTGATAAAATCATATTATATGCGTCATGTTTGAGATTTATAAAATTTTAAATCCCAACTATTTTTTTTAAGGCTTATAATATAACTTATTATAGCTTATATAAAAATTATATTTCTAGAAAATGGATATGAATAACAAAATTAAACAAGCTTTGACTGAATTAGATATTCAAGCTAATGAAACACAGATTAGCTTATGGATAGATTATCTAAAATTATTAGAAAAATGGAATAAAGTCTATAATATGACAGCAATCAAGAATATTGAAGATATGCTAGTTAAGCATTTATTTGATAGTTTAGCTGTTGCTAGATATATAAAAGGTTCATCAACTATAGATGTTGGCACGGGAGGTGGTTTGCCTGGTGTAGTTCTTGCTATATTATACCCAGATCATCAGTTTACATTAGTTGATAGTGTTGGTAAAAAGATTATCTTTCTTAAAAATGTCAAAAAAACCTTAAATTTGAGCAATATAAATCCTGTTAACTGTAGAGTTGAGGACTTAGAAGGAAGCTTTGATAATATTATTTCACGAGCATTTAGTTCTGTTGATACCTTCTATGAGTTATGTAAACAGTTCTTAACAAATGATAATCAAATGTTAGCAATGAAAGGTCCAGACGTAGAAGAGCAAAATCTAGCAAAGTTACCATTGGAGGCACAAAAGTTTAAAATAAAAGTACCTTTCTTAAAAGCTGAAAGAAATCTAATAGTAATGAGAAAAAAAGATGCTAAATAAAGATTATATAAAAGATGCTTATGAAACGATTAATCAAAATATAGCTAATCATGCAAACTTACTTGCAGTAAGTAAATATCAGTCATTAGAAAAAATAAAGTATCTAGCGGGCTTAGGCCAAAAAGATTTTGGAGAAAATTATTTTCAAGAGCTTGAGCAAAAAGCTCAACAACTTCCAGATCTAAGGTGGCACTTTATCGGATCTTTGCAGTCTCGAAAAATAAAGCATATTGTCAAATATGCTAACTCGATACAAAGTGTTGAGAAAGTAGAGCATATTGAGAAGATTAATAAATCAGCGTGCCAGTTAGAAAAAGTAATAGATATCTATTTGCAAATAAATATTGATGATGATCCTAATAAATCAGGATTTAAATCTTCTCAATACAAAGAAGTTGTTGAGTGTGTTGAAAGATCAAAAGATTTAGTTGGGGTAAAAATAGTTGGACTAATGAGTATTCCAGCTAAATCTGCATCACCACAAGAAAGTTTCAAAAGAATGAAGAACTTTTTTGACTTAGTTAATTCTAAACTTTCTCAAGATTTACGACTAAATAGATTATCAATGGGAATGAGTGCTGATTATAAACTAGCTATACAATATGGAAGTACTGATGTACGGATTGGGAGTAGTTTATTTGGTGAAAGAGAAATTAAATAGACGTTCTTTTTACACTCTAATCCATATAAGATTATACAATAGCTGGACTTTAGTAATTGAAATGTGTCTTAAATGCTTGCTCAATAATTTTAAACGCTTTATCTAGTTCCTCATTTGAGATTACTAATGGCATTAAAGTTCTAAGTACATTACCTTCTAGACCTGCAGACATTAAGACAACCCCATTTTTTAATGAAAGAGTTATTATAGATTTTAAGATATCACTACCATTTTCATTATTAGAGTTACAAAATTCTATACCTATCATTGCACCAAGTCCTCTAATATCAGAGATACAATTATATTTTTTTTGCATTTTACTAAAAAAAGATCTTACTTTTTCACCTATATCATTCGCTTTTGCTGAAAGATTATCTGATTCATAAATTTTTATTGACTCTAAAGCTGCTTGGCAAGCTAGTGGATTACCACAGAATGTTCCTCCTAATCCTCCAACATGAGATGCATTAATTAAATTTTTGCTACCTACAACAGCTGTTAGTGGCAATCCAGATGCTATTGATTTTCCTATTGTCATTAAGTCTGGAGTTATGCCATAGTTTTCTATAGCAAACATCTCACCAGTTCTACAAAAACCACTCTGTATCTCATCAGCGATTAATACAATATCGTTATCTGTACAAAGTTTTCTGAGTTTTTGTACAAAATCTTTTGGCATTGGTATAAAGCCACCTTCCCCAAGAACTGGTTCAAATATAATAGCTGCAATATTATCCGCTGCGACAACTGTATTAAATATATTTTCCCAATAAGCATCAAAGTTCTGAATACTTGATATTTCTGGATGTGGTACATGATAAACTTCTGGTGCAAAAGGCCCATAACCTAGTTTATATGGTTTAATCTTAGTGGTAAGACTCATCGTTAATAGAGTTCTTCCATGGTATCCTCCATTAAAACAAACTATACCTTGTCTTTTTTTGGCATAACGCGCAATTTTAATTGCGTTTTCAACCGCTTCAGCTCCAGAATTAAATAATACTGCTTGCTTTTCATTATCTCCTGGCATTATTTCTACAAGCTTCTTAGTTAGTTTAATATACGGCTCATAGTTGGTTATATTAATACCAATATGGAGGTAATTATCAGCTTGCTCTTTTATTGCATTTACGACACTATCAGGATTGTGTCCAGCATTAACACAACCTATAGCTCCAACAAAATCAATATATTCATTTCCTTCTGAGTCCCATATTTTAGCTCCTTTTGCTTTTACTATGTTCAGGTCTGTTAATTGAAAAACAGCATCTGGTACATATTTTTTACGTAATGATTGTAGTTCTTGATTGTTTAGCATAAGTTAATCCCTCTATCATATATTTATTAAATTTATCTCTTCTTTATAGCCCTTAGATCTTATGAATCCAAAGATTATACCTATAATCATCCATGATCCGCCAATAATGTATGTTTTAGTAGATAGTCCAGTCATTAGCCATATCATCAGTATAATACCTATAAAAGGTATTACTACATATCTAATTTTTCCAGCATCACTAGGCTTTTGTTTAAAATAAAAGTGGATTACAGTAATAGTTAATATTGTAAAGCCTAAGATAGCGCCAAAATTAACTATTTCTGCTAAGCTATTTAGGTTTAATGATAAGCCTAAAATAATTTGTACTATCATAATAATTATAAGGTTCAAGTGAGGTGTTCCATATTTATGATGGATTTTTCCAAAAATTGATTTGGGAAGAACATTATCTCTACCCATAGCATATAATAGCCGCGATGCTGCAGTATTTGCGACTAATATAAAAACCATTTGAGAAAGTAAGAATCCTGCTGTAAAGACAGTTACTAGTAGGTGTCCTCCTGTAACCTTAGATACATACAGTAAAGCGGTATTAACCCAATCTGGATTATTAATAAAATCTTTCCAGTTAGGGATTACTAGTACTCCTATATATCCTACTAGAAACATTATAATACTTATTGAAATAATAGAAATTATAATAGCTCTTGGGACATTTTTTGTTGGATTAATAGTTTCTTCACTCATAGTTGTGATCGCATCAAATCCTAAGTAGCAAAAGACAGCAATAGAAGCAGCAGCTGTTAGTGATGATATTGAGCTAAAATGGAATGGTATCGAAGATACTAGAGTTCCGGTACCTGTGCCATTAAAAACAGAGTACGCCCAAACAGCAACTGCGGATATTACAATTATCATTACAAGCAGTAATAAAAAAAGTCCTAGCTTGGCTAGTAAATTAATTCCTCGAATGCTTATTAAGCATGCTATTACAATAAAGCTGCAGTATAAAAATGCATAGTTACCAAAATGGGATAATTGCATGAAATATAAAACTGAACTCATAGATGCTATAGTTGGTATAAATATGTAGTCTAAGAATAATGTCCAGCCAGTAATAAACCCAACATGAGGGTTTAGGCCTCTTGAAATAAATGAGTATAGCGAGCCACATATTGGGAATTTTTTAGACATCAAAATATAACTATTAGCAACAAACAGCATTATAAATCCAGCTAATAGGTACGATAAAGATACGCTGCCTCCTGATTTTTTAAGTATTATCCCAAAAACAATCGCAGATGATGTTGGAACCATGTAATTTATTCCAAAAGCAGTAAGTTGCCATATCCCCATTCTTCTTTTTAACTCGGACAAAATCATCTCCTTTTTGCTTCAAAAAAACTTAATATAAGTTAAATTTATATTAGGGTTGGTGTGAAAACAATTTATTTAAGGGCTCTTATTGAGGGTTCTTTAAGTAATTTTCTTCATAATAAAGAAGATATTCATTAATCAGTATTTTGCATTTTAAGTTTTTTGACTTAGTTAATCCAAGCTTTCACAAGATTTAGTATTAAATAGGCTATCAATGGGGATGAGTGCTGATTATAAACTAGTTATACAATATGGAAGTGCGGATTGGGAGTAGTCTATTTGGAAAAAGAGAAATTAAGTAGCATTTGATAAAAATTTGCTACTTAATACTAAATTAACAAACTCTCTTATTTTAGGTTGGACAAATTTATTTTTTGGATAATATATAAATAACTCTTGTTCCTTTGAGAACTCATTAGCTAATATCTGAACTAATTTTCCATTCTCTAGTTCTTTCTTTACAATATATTCATGAAATTGGGCTATACCCATACCATCTAAAACACATTCTTTTATAAATTCTGCACTATCGGCAGAAAGTACAGGGTTATAGATATTTGCGTCAATATTATTTTTAACATTTAATAGCTGAGATTTTCTAGAGCTGTGCGTTATATAATCGTAGTTGGATAGATCTACTAAATTTTGAGGAGTACCATTCTTTCTAATATAGCCAGGAGTTGAGCATAGTATATACCGAGTTTTTGAAATTTTACGAGCAATGATATCTTCCGGAGGAGACCAGTTAACCCCTAAAGCAACATCAGTTTCCTGAGCTTTAAAGTCAGGTAATTTTTCTATAATATTTATATCTATTTGAACTTTGGGGAAGTTTTTCTTATATTCTTTTATGATTTTTAAGAGGAATTCTCGAGCAAAAAAGGATACTGTGGTTATCTTTAGTGTTCCGGATGGCTCACTATGAAATGACTCAGCAAGTCCTCTTACGTTGACTATTTCTTGTTGTAATTTACTACAATATTCAAATAAGATATTTCCTTCATGGGTTAGAGATAGGGTTCTTGTCGTACGGTTAATTAAATCAACTTTTAGTTCCTTTTCAAGAAGCTTTATCGAGTGGCTTATGGCTGCTTTCGTAACACCGAGAGCTTTTGCAGTATTAGTGAAACTATTATGCAAAACTAGCTCATAGAAAACTTCAAATAAAGATATTGATATTTTTTTATAGTTTTTCATTGTTTAAGAAAAGTTAACTTATGCTTGGTATACCATCTATTGTAAAATATAATTTATAATTTATCATTCTATTTTAATAAAATTGAATTCTAAATCTAATTTATAGATGAAAAGTTATAAAGTAATCATATTATTAAGTTATATTGGGCTGGCTAGTGGTTCAGCAGCTATTCTTAACCCTGCATTACCACATATTACTAGAGAATATAGTTTATCTAAAGGTGCTATTGAATGGATAGTGACAGCTTTTTTGATAGGATATGTTGTTGGGTTAATAATATATGGACCAATTGCAAAGAAATACGGTGGTGCAAAGACATTAAGAATAGGTATGGTTATAAATATAATAGGCATAGTAGTTTGTTTATTAGCTTCAAATTACTCTTCAATGTTTATGTTAGCTATAGGTAGATTTATAACAGCAGTGGGAGCATCTGCTGGTTTAGCATGTGTTTTTCTTATATTAAATCAATCACTTAAGCCTCATAGTGTAAAATTTGCTTTATCATTTGCAACTGTATCTTTTACCTTAGCAATAACAATAGCGACATTAATAGGAGGTGTTATAACTACTTATAGTTATTGGAGCTACTGTTTTTATGTGTTATTGCTACAGGCGGTATTAATGTTTGGAATGAGTTTCTTGTATGAAAATAAAAAAGATTCTGGGTATGAACTTAAAATATCAGTTATTGTTGGCGGGTATCTTGAAGCTTTTAGAAGTTTTAAACTAATAATTTTCTCATTAGCAATAGGTTCAATGTCTGTTTTTAGTTATTGCTATTCTGCCTCTGGACCTTTTATGGCGCATTCTTTATTTAATTTTAGTAGTGCTGAATATAGTGTTTGGACTTCTATGACTATGATAGGAATATTATCAGGATCAATAGTGATAGCTAAAATAATAAATAAATACGAAAGTGAGAATATACTTCTTGTTGCCTTGGCTTCTTTAATTATTTTGATTGTGATCTTATCTATACTAAAGGTCTCTAATAGTCTCACACCAATAATATTTTTTGTATTGATCACTTTGATGTATTTTGTATGTAATTTTATATTTCCTACAGGATCACATATTGCATCAAATGCGATTGAGTGTAAGGCAAATGGGTCAGCTGCTATGAATTTTATAAATATGTTAACAGCTGTTGTAGGAGTGACTGCGATGGGTTATGTACCATTTGAGTATATTTGGAGTTTCTTATTATTATCAGTTATATTGCCTGTTATATGCTTAGTGTTAATTGCAATTAATAAGAGAATATCTAATTAGTAAACTCATTATGCACACTAATCCTTATTAGCATCAGCTAAATGATTATTCTATATTTTCAATATCCTATCTCAAACAGTATTGGTATGAATTTTCTGAGTTATCAGAGTTGCTAGCTATAGATATCTCTAAAATGCTATTTTTCATAGTTTAACTATTTGTGATGATATTAACCCAAGTAATTTATTCTTAGTTTGTGTTAGTCAAATATATTCTTCATTAAAGTTTTGAATGTATACTTCTTTTTATATAAGAAATATTATCTATTAAATTAATTTTGACTATTTTAATATCAAGATATAAGAAAGTGATTTAAGGTTTCTATGTTTGTTATTTTAGTCTTTCTATCTGGATTGTTAAATAAAAGTAATCTAATGTTAAACTTCTAGGCTATTGTAAAATATTATTTTTAATTTATTATATATTTCATAAGTAAAAAGTAATAAATGATAATTTTAGTGATTTATTTTTTTATAATTACTACTGTTTAAAAAAAGTATACTTAAGTTAAACATATTTATTATTGTAAAATGTTGCCTTTTATTTAATATATTGTCTAATAAAATAATAAATGAGAAAAGTTATGAAAAATTATAAAATAATAATTCTGCTAAGCTATATTAGTATAGCTAGTGCTTCAGCAGTTATTATAAATCCTGCTTTACCAAGTATTTCTAAAGAATTTGGATTATCTAGTGGGGCTGTTGAATGGTTAGTGAGT
This sequence comes from Francisella sp. SYW-9, assembly GCF_008711465.1. Classification (GTDB taxonomy): domain Bacteria; phylum Pseudomonadota; class Gammaproteobacteria; order Francisellales; family Francisellaceae; genus Francisella. The sequence continues at coordinate 149,855 of NZ_VXKQ01000009.1, read as the reverse complement.
ATTTTCCTTATAGGGTATGTTGCTGGTCAAATAATATATGGACCAATTGCAAAGAAATATGGAGATTCCATAACATTAAGAATTGGTATGATTATAAATGTTATTGGTATTTTAATATGCTTATTATCACCTTCTATGACAATGTTGCTAATAGGAAGATTTATAACAGCTATAGGAGCATCAGCAGGACTGGTATGTACTTTTATTATATTAAATAATTCTGTTGAACCGCATAAAGCAAAGTTAGCATTGTCATTTGCTACACTATCTTTTGCGATTTCATTAACATTAGCCACATTGATAGGAGGTTTAATTAGTACTTACACTCATTGGTATTATTGTTTTTACGTGCTATTAATACATGCTGTAATAATGTTTATAGCTAGCTTTCTTTATGAAAATAAGAAAGACTTTGACTTTAACCTAAATGTATCAGCTATTATTGATGGTTATAAGGATGCTTTTAGTAGTTTCAAATTAATAGTATTTGCAATGACATTAGGTGTAATGACTGTTTTTAGCTATTGTTATTCAGCAGGAGGACCTTTTATTGCTCATCAAATGTTTGGTCTTAATAGTGCGCAATATAGTTTATGGACGTCAATGACGATTGTAGGTATTGTATTAGGTTCAATATTGATTGCTAAAATAATAAACAAACATGACAGTCATAGAATACTTATAGTTGCTTTGATATGTTTTCTAGTGTTGGTTGTAATTATGGCTGGGTTAAAGATTGCGAATGATATGACGCCGTTAATATTCTTTGTGTTAATAACTTTGATGTACTTTGTATGTAACTTTATATACCCTACAGCATCACATTTAGCATCGACAGCAATTGAGTGTAAATCAAATGCTTCCGCAGCAATGAACTTTATAAATATGTTAACGGCGGTTATCGCAGTTTCTATAATGGGTTATATACCATTTGAATATATTTGGAGCTTCTTATTAATGTGTACAATACTTCCAGTTATTTGTTTTGGGTTAATTATCTATAATAAATTTTAAAGTAAATAACTCTTCTTATTTTTTCACAAATTAGATCCTTCGGGAAATAAGCTTTGCTACCCGTAGTCTATGCTAGTAGTACAGTGTTCTATCTTATAATGATTGTAAAGGATACCATATAAATCAATAGACTTAATTATTATTGCAAGCTGGATTGTTTAGAAAATTAAATATAGTGTAGAAAAATTTATTCAAAACTCGTAGCAGTAAAACGTTGAACTATTTTATTGTTTTGTAGAATAACAATACTTTTTGCAGGGATATCTATTTTATTATAATTTTTCGTAGAATCAGCAAAGTTAGCAATTACCATAACACCATTTGAGAACTGTGTAGATTGAAGTAATTTATCCTTGCTTAAGTAGCTAAAGTTAGTCATCTTCTGTTGCACTAAAACTTTATGCCACTTAGACCATACTGGTAAGTATTTGCTTAGAAGGTTCTTTTGTTGTTCCCAAGCTTTTCTATCTAAATGTAATAATGGTGGATAGTTGTATAAGAAAGTCTTCAAGATATTGTTCTTTATCTGAGAAGGGAATTTAAAGGTTGCATATTCCCAGTGATCAGAAGTTATAATGCTATTGTTGTAAACCATTTGATAAAGAGGAACTTCAAAGGTAGGGTTGTAGTATATATAGCTTAATAAAGGCTTTAATGGAGTAGGTTTGCCATATCTAGGAGGAATTCCAGTGGGTGACCAATAGCTTCCCATATAGTATTTTGAATTCTTATTTTTGCGCATATCTTTATCCCAAATGCCTTGAGAAACTAAACCTTGGCCATAAACTGCGACAGGTGCAATATAATCTTTACCATCTTCTGTACCAACTACTAAATTATAATGCTTAGCAGCCCATTTAAAATAATCTATTTTATTTTGGGCGTCTTGAGCTTTAGTTTGAGGGTGCTTCGTAGAAAAATCATTATATAGAGCACCAGCTCCATCACTATCAAAGAACCAGGAGTTAAATTTTGTATTATATATGTTTATAGCTTTATTTAGACGGAGCTTGACTTGAGGCATTGCATATGAAGAGTTTAATTCGCGTTGCCCATCTAAGAAACCTTGGAGATATTTACCATTTTGTTTAATTATTGCAGCTTTATCAAAGAAGTTTTCTTTGGTAGCAAAATAAGCTGTTGGCATAGAATCTGGGTTTTTTTCTATTAATGAATTATATGAATCATAAGGAGCTATAAGATATCCAGCTTTTTTAGCGTTATTAATAACATTAGTATGATATATACCATCCATTACATCATTTAGACCTAGCCAAGAATTTTTTAAACCTATATCTTGTAGTTGTTTTATCATCCATATAGAGACACCATTACCCCATTGAGGGACAGGAGCAATATATTTAGAGTAAGCAGATTGGATTAGGTTTTTATTAAGTGCGATCGTATTGGCAGGAGTTCTTGGCTCAGATATTAATTTGGTAGCGGCTGAATTTAGTTTAATGGAGTCAAACTCTTGCTTGTTCCATAATGTTGGATCTTTTACTAATTCTTTAAGAGCATTGTCGACATCTGATTTTAGAGATTTATAAAGCCACTTTTGTTTGGCAAACTCTTCTAGAGAGTTATTCGAGTGTTCTTTTAGTATTATATTAAAGTATTTTGTTGGGTTATCAGACTTACTTTCAAGTTGTTGTTTGACAAACTTTTGGAGTTCTTTCCAATTTATATTTGTTTGACCAACTAGTTCATCTCCCCAAAGATATATAAAAGGAGCACCATAAAGCTTTGTAACATCTGGGACGACTTTAGCTTTTTCTGTTAATGTTACAAAATCTCCTTGATCTATCTTATGTTGACGATATGTATCAGCAATTACTGCTGGATCATTCTTTAATTCTTTAACTGTGAATCCAAAAGGTTTATCTTCGTTTAAGATATTAAAAGTATGTTTAAAATGTAACGTTAAATTTTCCTTACCTGTAAACCAAAAAGAATTATCAAAGATATTACTAATCTGATAGTAGGTAGCAGACTTACCAAATCCAGCTGTTAAAAATTGCATTGATAGGCTACCAATACCGGATAAAGGATACCTTTCACTAGAAGTTGATGTTAAGTATTTTATCCATTTTTTATTGTTTGCGGGGATATTCCATCCTTCTAACATTGGTAATAAGAAAGATTTTTCTCCACTAATAATAGGGAAGGTAATAGATTTATTTTGTGTTCTAGTCAGTTTTTGATTATTTTTAAAACTAACATTTAATCCATTGTTATCTAACTTAAAATCAACATTAATATTATCGCGTGTAAAGTCTAACTCGCTTTTATTCTGTGATATTATTTTGAAACTTTGCTTTGCTTGGGCAGCTGATATAGGAGTCTCATTAGTTCCTTTTTTAAGGTCGACTTTTAGAGTTGCTGGATCAATTACAAAACAACTATTTTGTTGGCAGAGACTAACAGGATTAGCAAAAGCTATACCTGATATTATAAGAGATAATAATGCTATATTTTGTAGTTTCATAAGGGTGACAAGATTTACGCTATTTTATTCAATAGTATAGATAAAAAATATAAGATAAATATTTTTATGGCAGTTCTAGATTAATTCTACTGGTTCAACTTTTATAGTCTTAAGGTCAATAATAGCACCCATACTATCATCAGCCCCAGCTTCACGAATAGTTAGTTTTTTAGTTGAAGCACCATCTGAGTTATCTAGGTCAATGCTAATATTTTGCCAGTCTGATGAGAAGTCTTCTTGTGTATAAACTACTTCATCGCCTAAGAGAACTTCAAAGCCTCCTGAGGCATCCCCCGTACGGGAGTAATACTCAAAGCTTAGATTCATTTTTTTAAACCCTTCAGTATTTAGATCATGAGATAGCTCAACAATTTCATTTGAATGGCCATCTAACTCAATAGCGGCTTCTCTACCATCAGAGTTCTCAAAACCATTCCATACTTCGAGTTTACCACCATCTGTATACCAATCACCTGTGAAGGGGTGGTCAGAGTCGATAAATGCTAAGAAACCATCTGGAGCAGGGTTATCTCCCCATTGGAAGCCATATCCATCAGGGATTAATGAATTTTGAGTAAGAGCATTATAAAAATCTATGCCATAACCTTGGCAAGTTGATGGAACCATAGCTTGTGTGATATTTTCTCCAGTAATTATACATCGCCACTCTATAATACTACCATTAATGGTAGATCTAAGTAATATGTAGGCATCTCCAGAGACAGTTTGTGCTCCTGAGCTACCAATATTGCGAGAGATATCTGCATTTTCATCAACACTCATATGAGGATCATTTATATTGATAGTAGAGACACTAGTTTGATTAGCTATTGCATTGGAAACATCTTGTTTAATAGCTCCCATAAAGCTCAGTTGGTTGGATATTTTTGATCTAATCGTGTAGTTTGAGTAGACCGGAATGGATACTGAAGCAATCAAAGCTATTATTGCGATTACAAACAAAATCTCTAATAATGAAATTCCTAGTTGAGATCGTAGATGTAACACTGTCTTTATTTAGATCCTGTAGTTAAAATAAATACTTTAACTATACATTGTAATATAAAAGAGAGTTTTTTTTAATATAATCTTAGATTCATTTGAAATACTAGTTATTACACTGGCTATCAAAAATTGGATATAGTAAAATTTTTCTAGGACTTAAATATAGAGTAAAAAATGACTTCTTTAGATAAGGTTAATAGCTATTTTGAAAGTAGTATACAAGCTAAAATAGAAACAGCAAATGTTTTACCTCCAGCTATTTCTCAAGCTGCAAAAGCTATGGTTTCTTGCTTAGAGAATGGCGGTAAGATCTTAGTATGTGGCAATGGTGGATCAGGTGCAATAGCTCAACATTTTTCATCAAAGCTATTAAATCACTTTGAAATGGAAAGACCACCTTTACCAGCAATTTCTTTGACATCTGATACTGCAACTATTACAGCAGTAGGCAATCATTATGGTTTTGCCGAGATTTTTTCTAAGCAAGTTGCGGCATTGGGTAATGAAGATGATATATTATTAGTTATATCTACTAGTGGTGACTCTGAGAATATACTTAAAGCTGTTGAAGAAGCTCATGATCTTGAAATGAAAGTTATAGCCCTAACAGGCGGAAATGGCGGAAGGCTACAAAATATGTATAACCCTGAGGATATAGAATTGAGAGTTCCTTCAGATAACGTTGCTAGTATACAAGAAAATCATTTTCTTATAATCCATTGCTTATGTGATATTATAGATCAAAAATTATTCGCAGGCCTAGAAGATTAATAAAATGAATTCAAAAAGACTAACTAAAATTATTATCTTGGCTACAATTAGTTTTTTCTTAGCAGGATGTGTAGAACCATATACTGCACCAGTTCCTCAGGGTAAAAAAATATTAAATAAAAAGCTTCTACTAATAAAGCCTGATATGACTAAGAGTGAGGTTGTATATATATTAGGCTCACCTGATATGATAGATACTTTCAACCCTAATCAATATATCTATATTAATACTTACAAAAAAGATATGCAGTCTAGTAATTTTAGTGAATCAAAACTAATATTGACATTTAATAACCAAGATAAATTAGTTGGAATTGCTGGGAACTATGCACCACCAACTAAAGAACCAGTATTCTAGAGACCAAAATAAAATTCAGTATCTGTTTGTCTTACAGTAACACGATAATCTATAGAAATGTCACAGTCACTACAAAGTAATTTTAGATCACCTAGTAATATGTTTCCTAGTTTCTTGCGTAGCTCAGTGCTCCTACCAGGAAGAATGTCTACTTCAAGTTGAATAAAGCCATCAAAATTACTAGAGCTATCACCAACGATATAATTTTTGCATGGATATATTAGGGTTCTACATGTATGAATATCTGTTTTGATTATTTCAACAAGAGTAGTATGTAAGCTTTTGCTAAATTTATCTAATTTGTCTGATATCTGAATATTGTCAGTATAATAAATTTTGATTGTAGGCATTGTATTATTACATTTCTGTGTAACGCTAAAAGATATAATAATACAAGAACTAGGAAATATTTATAGAAAAGTAATAAAAAATAATTAAGCAGCAGAAAGAGCTTTGATTTTAGCGCTTAAACGAGACTTATGTCTAGCTGCTTTATTTTTATGGATTAAACCTTTAGTAGCATACTTATCTAGTAAAGGAACTACTTTTGTGAAGTTTTCTTTTGCAGCTTCAACATCGCCTTTTTCTATAGCGTTAGTTGTTTTTTTCAAGAAAGTTCTCATCATAGAACGACGAGCAACATTATGTTGACGATTTCTTTCAGCTTGAATAATTCTTTTTTTTGCTTGTTTTGAGTTAGCCAATTTTATTCTCCAGTTTTAATTTTTTTAACTTTTATAACTTTAGTTTCTCTGGGGGATAAATCGAGAAACACAAATATATAAATATAATAGCTAAAGTATTTTGCATACATTACGCTTTTTTGTCAATAAAAAATATAAGATAATTAATCAATATTAGTTATTAAATATCACTATTACTACATTTTAACATCATTTTGTAGCATAATAGTTAGCTAGATTTATAAATTCAGTAAATAACCGTAACCGATAAAGTATACACATATATGAAAAATATTAGAAATTTCTCAATAATAGCACATATTGACCATGGTAAATCGACTCTCTCAGATAGATTCATCCAAGTTTGTAATGGTTTAACAGAGCGTGAAATGAAAGAACAGGTTCTTGATTCTATGGATATAGAAAGAGAGAGAGGTATTACGATCAAGGCTCAATCTGTAACTTTAGATTACACAGGTAGAGATGGGCAAACATATCAACTTAACTTTATTGATACTCCAGGGCATGTTGATTTCTCATACGAAGTTTCACGCTCATTAGCTGCTTGTGAAGGAGCTCTGCTTGTTGTAGATGCTGCTCAAGGTGTTGAAGCGCAAACTGTTGCTAATTGCTATACAGCTATCGAGCAAGATTTAGAAGTGATTCCAATATTAAATAAGATAGATCTTCCATCTGCTGAACCTGATAGGGTAGCAGAAGAGATTGAGGAGATCATTGGTATTGACGCAACTGGTGCGACTACTTGTAGTGCAAAAACTGGTATAGGTGTAGAGGATGTACTAGAAACAATCGTTGCTAAAGTTCCAGCACCACAGGGTAATGTTAATGATAAGCTGCAAGCTTTGATTATTGATTCATGGTTTGATAATTACTTAGGAGTCGTCTCATTAGTTAGAATTAAAAATGGTACTTTGAAGAAAGGTGAGAAATTCAAGGTTATGTCAACGGGAGTTTCTTATCAGGTGGATAGAGTCGGTGTATTTACACCGAAGATGAAAGATCTTGATCATTTAAAGGCAGGAGAGGTTGGTTTTATTATTGCTGGTATAAAAGATATTCATGGTGCTCCTGTTGGTGATACTCTTACACATACCCATAATCCTACAGATAAGCCAGTACCAGGGTTTAAGAAGGTACAACCACAGGTTTATGCAGGGATGTTTACCATAAGTTCGGATGACTATCCAGATTTTAGAGAAGCTCTAGATAAACTGAGTCTAAATGATGCTTCATTATTTTTTGAGCCAGAGGTATCTCAAGCCCTTGGATTTGGTTTTAGGTGTGGTTTCTTAGGCATGCTACATATGGAGATTATCCAGGAAAGATTAGAAAGAGAATATAATCTTGATTTAATCACTTCAGCACCAACTGTTGTCTACAAGGCAGTTAAGAAAGATGGTGAAATGGTTGAAGTCGATAATCCAGCTAAACTACCAGAGCCCGGCGCAATCGCAGAGATACATGAGCCAATTGTACGAGCTAATATTCTTGTGCCAAAAGATTATGTCGGTAGTGTAATAACTATCTGTGTTGAGAAAAGGGGTGTACAGGTTGATTTAAATTACGTTGGTAATCAGGTTTCAATAACTTATGATTTACCGATGATAGAGGTTGTTTCAGATTTCTTTGATACTTTAAAATCTGTGACTAAAGGATATGGCTCATTAGATTATGAACTTGTTCGTTATGAAGCAGCAAATATGGTGCGTCTAGACGTGCTTATAAATGGTGATAAGGTTGATGCTCTAGCAAGTATTGTGCATAAGGATCAAGCTAAGTACAAAGGGCGAGAGCTAGTTGAAAGGTTAAAAGAGCTTATCCCAAGACAGATGTTTGAAGTAGCTATCCAGGCTGCTGTAGGTGGTACTATAGTTGCTAGAAGTACAGTTAAAGCTTTACGTAAAAATGTCTTAGCAAAATGTTATGGTGGTGATGTTTCACGTAAGAAAAAACTTCTAGAGAAGCAGAAAGAGGGTAAAAAGAGAATGAAAAATATTGGTTCAGTTGAAATTCCTCAGGAAGCTTTCTTGTCTGTATTAAAGAAATAATCTTAATTTAATCCCATTTATTTCTAAACTAAATTTTTTATTTCACAGTCTTTTGAACAATGCTACTTTTTAAGAATATAAATTTTATTAGCATATTTTGTAATGATTACCATGTTTAATATATAATTTGTATCAATAAGTATTTATAAGAGTATTTTATGTCTAAAAAAATAATAGTAGGTATCTCGGGTGGAGTTGACTCCTCAGTTTCAGCTTTGCTACTTAAGCAGCAGGGCTATGATGTAACTGGTGTTTTTATGAAAAACTGGGAAGAGGATGATACAGAAGAGTTTTGTTCGGCTGAGCAAGATATTGCTGATGCTCAAGCAGTTTGTGATTCTATAGGCATTCCTTTTAAGAAGATCAACTTTGCCGCAGAGTACTGGGATAATGTCTTTGAACATTTCCTAGTGGAATATAAAGCAGGTAGAACACCAAATCCGGATATTCTATGTAATAAAGAAATCAAGTTTAAAGCTTTTCTAAGCTATGTTCATCTTCTCGGTGGTGATTATATAGCTACTGGTCATTATGCTCGTACACGCGTCTTAGAAGATGGTTCTGTACAGCTTGTTAAAGGGTTGGATGATAATAAAGATCAAACATATTTCTTATACACTCTTGGTCAAGAGCAATTAAAACAAACAATATTCCCAATAGGGGATATTGAAAAAGAAAAAGTTCGTCAAATAGCAAAAGAGAATAACCTTGTTACATTTGATAAAAAAGATAGTACAGGTATATGTTTTATTGGTGAACGTAAATTTAAGGAGTTTTTATCTAAATATCTACCAGCTCAAAAAGGCGAGATTCATGATGAAAATGGCATTAAAATTCGTCAGCATGATGGACTTATGTATTACACAATCGGACAAAGGCAAGGTTTAGGTATTGGGGGTGTTAAAAATCGTCCAGAAGTGCCATGGTTTGCTGCAAAAAAAGATTTAGAGAATAATGTTCTTATCGCAGTACAAGGTCATGATCATCCGATGCTCTTTAGAGATTCTTTAGAGGCAATTGATTTAAGCTGGGTAGCAGGACACCCTCCTGCAAATAAGTTTAAATGTAAGGCTAAAGTTCGCTATAGGCAGAAAGATCAGTCTTGTGAAGTATCTGTAATGTTAGATGGTTCAGTTAAGGTAATATTTGACCAATCTCAAAGAGCTATCACTCCAGGTCAATCAGTAGTTTTTTATAATGAAGATGTGTGTCTTGGAGGAGGTATTATAGTTTAAGAAGATTAGAAATATAAATAATATTTGGTTATACTTATTTAATATTACTCACTATCAAGTTTGTCCATTATAGAAGAGTTCTTTTGCTTTACTGATCCAAACTTGTCACTACTATCATCTGTGCTGGTTACTACTGAACTACCACTACTTACTTTGCTTGTGGAAGGAGTATTACTAGCGTTGTTACTTTCATTGTCTAGTTTTTCAGTAGTAAAGTTACTAGTTGTTGTTGAGCTAGAAGAAACAGCTGTAGTACTTCCTGAATTTACATTTGTAGTAGTAGAGCTACCGCTATTTTGAAGATCATTGTCCGTTACTATATCACTGTCTTGAGAAGCTATTTGGCTAGCAATACTCTCTTCAGGGTTGCTACTAGTATTTGCTTTTTTATCTTGATCTACAACTTCATTAAGATAATCAGCAATTTCTTTTTTAACTTGCTTTTGGTTACTTAATACATCTTTTTGCATATAGTGAGCTTCATGAACTGTATCTATAGTCATATGAGTGTATAAATATTCAGGATCGATGACAAATGGTCTAAGCTCTGTACCATAACGCTTCTCTAGACCTGGGAAGTCAACGGTATAAGCAACTTTTATGCGTTTTTTACCATCATTATCTGATGTAACCATTGCTACAAGATTAGCCTGTACTTTGTATTTTTGTCTAACTAGGTGATATTGTTGCTTTCTATCAATAACAATTTGTCTGATAGGAGTAGCGTAAACATCTTTAATCTTAATAGGTTTATTAACTGTAGTAATCCCAGCTTTTTGTAGTTCATGGATAGCGTAACTACCATAGTTGTCTTTAGCAAGTTTTAGATCTATCTCAATCATTTTAACCAATACTTTTTTTCTAAACTCTCTTGCTTGTTGTAAAGATAGGGCAAAACATGTTCCTGTATCATCTTTTTGGAAGCATCCATTTCGTTTATCTATCAGGACAAACATTTTACGAGTTTTATCATAATATAACTGATAGTCAGGGGTGTTTTTACCGTGACCTACATATACAAATTTGTCCCCAGTTAGCATTCCACAAGAAGCTATTAACAGAACAAATAATAGTAATGATGTTTTTTTAAAAATATTGCGCATATTAAAATCCGTTTTTACACTTATACAAGAAATATTTTGCCTAGAGTTACTATGAAAAGTAAAGCTTTGTTCACCAAAATTTTTAAAAAAACTATACTTGAGAGTTTTCTTTCATAAGTTTTTTATATTTTTTTTCAATCATCTTTCTTTTAAGAGAGCCAAGGTGATCAAAAAAAGTAATTCCGTTAAGGTGGTCTATCTCATGCTGGATACATCGAGCTAGGAAACCATCTTTCTGAATTATAACTTCTTCACCAAACTCATTTAAGGCGGATATTTTGACATTTGTTGCTCTTTTTACTTTTGCAGAGACTCCCGGAAATGATAAACAACCCTCTTCATCAATTACCTCACCATCTTGCTCTATTATTTTAGGGTTTATAATAGCTATAATCTCAGGAGAAGAGTCATCTAGATTATCAAACATTATAAAAAATCTCTTTTTGATGCCTACCTGTATAGCTGCTAATCCAGCACCATTAGCCTCAAGCATCATATCTCGCATTTCATTTAGTGTCTCACGGAGTTGATCATTTATCTCTTCACTCTTTACTTCTTCAGCAACCTCTTTTAAGACAGGGTGAGGATATTTTAAGATCTCTAAAGGCATTTGTTATGCTCCATATATTTAATTTATATTTATCGTTGAAGCTAAAGATAGCTTATCTCTTTACTTATTATAAAAACCGTCATGCTGAATTTTTCAACATATCATTGTAAGTATATATTGTATAAATATTGAATCAAGTTCAGGATGATTGGTAATTTTTTGTTAGTTACACGCGGCTAGAAATAATGGTAAGGTTTTTACTAAAGCTCTTCACTAATACTTTTTTTCAGTTTTGCCATAGTTAAAGCTGCCTGGACGCAATACTTACCTTTGTGGCCTTTTTTACCACCAACTCTTTCTAGGGCTTGCTCTTTATTATGCGTAGTTAATATACCAAAGATTACTGGTAAATTATATGCAAGCATAACTTCTTGAGTACCATAGCTCACTTGATCGCATACGTAATCATAGTGATCTGTAGCTCCACGGATTACACAACCTAGCAAAACTATAGCATCAAACTTTCCTGTTTCAGCTAAAAGTTTAGCCGCATACGGAAGTTCAACAGCTCCAGGAACTTTGTTGATATATATTTGACTATCTTTTAGCCCCTGAGAGTAAGCCTCTTCCAAAGCTCCTTCTAACATTTTATCAGTGATTAAAGAGTTAAATTCACTTACAACAATTGCTAATTTTTTCATATCTATTCCTTACAGTCCTTTAATAGAGTGTTTCATCTTATCTTTTTTAGTCATTAAGTAACCTTTGTTGTGAGAGTTCACAAAAGCTTCACAAGCTACAGGTTCTGCATATATTCCAACAGTTTCCAAGGCATTTATTTTCTTTGGATTGTTCGAGATGAGTCTGCAACTATCAATTTTATTATACTTTAAAACCTGTATTGCTAAATCATATTTTCTAGCATCAATAGGTAAACCTAAAGCAACATTTGCTTCAATAGTATCCATGTTTTCGTGCATTTGTAGGTTATATGCTTTTAGTTTATTTGTTAAGCCAATACCTCTACCTTCTTGATCCAGGTATATTAAGAACCCTCCTTCTTCACTAATCATTTGCATAGCTTTTTTTAATTGTGCTTGGCAGTCACAACGCAGTGACCCAAAAAGATCTCCTGTTATACATGAAGAGTGCATTCTTACGAGAGGCTTGTCGCCCTTATAAGGTTTTGATAATACTACAACTTCTTCATTGTTGAATTTATCTTTGTATACGCTCATTTCAAGCTCACCAATCTGATCAAAAGGGATTATAGAACTAGCAGCCTTTTCAATAAAAGTTTCAGTGGCTAAGCGATATTGATATAGTTCAGCAATAGTTAAAAGAGGCAGGTCATGCATTTTTGCAAACTCTTCAAGTTGTTGAGCCTTCATCATAGAGCCATCTTTGTTCATAAGCTCACACAAAACACCGGCACTATTAAAACCACTAAGCTTCATAAGATCTACAGCTGCTTCAGTATGGCCATTGCGCCCTAAAACACCTTTATCATTTGCAATAAGCGGGAAAACATGTCCAGGACGAGCTAATTCATTAGCTTTAGCGTTAGGGTTTGAGGCTACTTGAATAGTATGCGCTCTATCTTTTGCAGATACACCTGTTGTTACACCTTCTTTAGCTTCTATTGTTATTGTGAAAGGTGTTGAGAATGTGCTGTTGTTTTTATCAGCAGCAACCATTGGTGATAAGTTTAATTGGTTTGCCTGCTTTGAATCCATAGATAAACATACAATACCACTTGTATGCTCTAACATAAAAGCAATATTTTCTTCATTTGCTTTCTGGCCAGGTAATATCATATCTCCTTCATTTTCACGATCATAGTCATCAAGCACTATAACCGGAGTACCTTGCTTAAGAGCTTTAATAGCTTTTTCAATATTGTCTTTTATTTGTTTAAACATTTTCTTTAAATCCTTTTATATACTTATAAATATATTTTCCTGTGGCATCTGCTTCAAGGTTTACAATAGAGCCTTGTATATAATCTTTTGCAATAGTTGCATCAATAGTATGAGGGATAAGTGTAATAGTGAAAGATTTATCTAAAACTTCAACAACAGTTATACTCATACCATCAATAGTTACAAATCCTTTATTTACTAAATACTTAAGGAAGTTCATTGAAGCGGATACTTCAATTATCCAAGCCCCACCAACATCTGTAATGCTCTTAATTATCCCTTTTTCATCGACATGGCCTTGAACCATATGTCCACCAACAACATCACCATAGCAAATAGCAAGTTCTGTATTTACTAAATCACCAAGCACTAGCTGGTCTAAATTTGTTTTTTCTAGAGTTTCAGGGACAGCATCAAAACTAGCTATATCATTATCTTTTAGTTGCGTAACGGTTAAGCAAACCCCATTTATTGCTACGCTATCACCTATTTTACATTTTTGACTATTGCTAAAGGCTATTTCAAAAGTCTTAACATTTTTATCGGTAGAAATTTTTTTTATTTCACCTAATTGTTGTACTATACCGCTAAACATTTTTATTTTCCTTAAAACTAGAATTTATAAGCAAATCACTACCTAATTTAGTTACCTTGTTAAAAGATAATTGTTCTTTAGGATTGTGGTTAGCTATTATTACCGGACTTAGGTAAGTATCAAATTCATTTACAAGCTTATTATTGATGAAGTTCTCAAGGGTCTTTTTACCACCTTCTACAAGAAGGCTTGTTAGGCCCATATTTCCCATTTTTTCTAGAAGGCTCTCTAAGCAAACTTGTTTATCCTTTGACGATAATGCCCAATATTCAATTCCTAAGTGATTAAGTTGAGCTTTTGCCTGTTCTGAGATATCACTGCAAACAAAAATAGTTTTAGCGATGCTTTGGTCTAAGATCTTCCAGTTGTTATCAATCTCATCAATTTTACTGAATAGGACAAATCTAGTAGGGTTCTTAATCTTATTGATATTGATGCGGACATTTAAACTTGGATTATCTTCAACAAGAGTTTGTTTACCAATTAATATGGCATCACAGATATTACGTAATTGATGGGTGTTTATGAAGGCTTTATCGGAGCTTATTTCTTTCGAATCACCATTATTAACAGCTATTTTACCATCTAAAGACATCGCCCATTTAGCATATACAAAAGGGGTTTTATGTTTTTGATAGTGAAAGAATATTTTGTTTAGCTGTTGGGCTTCTTTTTTTAAGAGTCCTACTTTAACTTCTATTCCAGCACTTTTAAGCCTTTTGATACCGTTCCCCGCTACTTTAGGGTTTGGATCAAGTGTCGCTACTATAACCTTTTTAATACCAGCTTTAATTAGAGCTTCTGTGCATGGGGCAGTTCTACCTTGATGACAACATGGTTCAAGGGTTACATATACCGTAGAGTTTTTAGCTTGGCTTCCTGCTTTAATTAATGCATATATTTCAGCATGAGGTTTACCTGCTATTGAATGCCAACCTTCAGAAATAATAGCGCCATTTTTGACTATAATGCAACCGACCATTGGGTTTGGTGAAGCTGTGAGTTTGCCTCTCTTAGCCAAGATTAAAGCCTGTTGCATATAATATCTATCAATATTTTTCATTTGCCCGTCTAATATTTGGTTACATTTAGGGCAGGACAGCAAAACATGACGTGAAGCAAAAAGTCAATAAATACCACTGACATAAAGCCTTACAAAAAAGGGTTCACAAGTTTTACTAATCTTCTTCCATCCAGACTATACTGTCGGCTTTGGATTCTCACCAAATCTGCTTGACCTTTCTAAAATATTTATAGAAAGCGCTCGCGGGCTTCTGTATACAATTTACCGCCGGTAGGGAATTTCACCCTGCCCCGAAGATTCTATACTATAGTATATCACTATAGATCTTGAATATGAATTATACTCCTGTTTTTTACTGAATTAAAAGAAATCTTAATTATTTTGATATTGTTCATTAAGTACATATTAATCATATGTTTATTTTTTATGATATTTTCTTTAAAAATATCATAAAATAATATGTGTAAGTGTTTATGTCCATTTTAAGGAGGAGGTTTAATGGAAAAAGCAATATTAATTATAGATCCAAATGTTTCTATAGAATATGCAATTTCTGAGTTTAGCCGTTGGGGCTATAAGGTACTAGGGTTAGCTACGTCAAATTATGATAGTAGCATAAATTATTCTATATTTGATTCTTTTAAATTTAGTGCAAATGATCTTGAACGAGATAGGGAAAATTTTGAATACTTTATAAAGAACTATGATATAAAGTATGCCTTTTGTAATGAGGAATTCTCGGTAATTTATGCGGATCAATTATTATCCAAATACCTTCCTGATTTTGCTAATAGCCATAGTAGCTCGGAGAAACGCTATAGCAAATATGCTATGCAAGAGAATATTAAATACTTTGGCTTGCCATCAGTGCCTATGTTAAAGCTAGGGAGCTACTTAACTAAAGAAGAGAAAGTAGAGTCTACATATAAGTTTCTGGATATGTATAGAGATATAGTTTTAAAACCTGATAGTAATTCTGGAGGATCTGTCGGTGTAAAAAATATTTATGATAAAGCTCAAATTAATCAATATTTTAATGATAATAGTAAACCAATGTTTGCAAATGTTGATAGTTATTTGCTACAGGGACTTATTTCAGGCCAAGAGTATTATATAGATACAGTTTCATTTAAAGGAAGTCACATTATAACATCTATTGGTAAGTATAATAAAAGTGTAGAGGATGGTAATTTCTTGTGTCACTACGTTGATATTAAAAGTGCTGTAGACCCTGAAGTCAAACCTATTGTTGACTATGTGAAAAAACTACTGGATATTTTTGAGATCAAAAATGGTCCCGCGCACTGGGAAGTAAAGTATGATGGTTCGTCTAATCAGCTATTTTTAATAGAGCTTAATATGCGTATCTCGGGGCTTAGAGGATTGCTAAACTTAGCAGCTTCAAAAAGGCAAGGCCTTGATCAGGTTTTAGGTATTCACAAGCTTATTGAAGGAGGTGTTACATCTTTAGGTTCTCAGGAGTATAAAAATATACGGCTATATATTCTTAAGAACTTCAAAGGTAAATATAGTAGTATTGATAAAGATATCCTTTTAAAGGCTCTAAAGTCACAGAGCAGAGAATTCTTCTTATTTAATGACTCATCTGACTCAGCTACACAGAATGTGCTGGATTTAGTAGGAGTGTGTTTACTAGAGTCTAGTAATCAAGACCATATTGATGAAGATACTAGAATTATCTCAAAGTTAGAAAGACAAGGAGCATTTTTACAATGATATTGGGGTATATACAAGCATTTTTATATGTGTTATTTATGTCGGTGTCATTAATATGGCTTGATGATCTGGGTAGTAGCTATAATAATGTTGCCTTTATGCTTTTAGTAACAACATTTATTACTGCATTAGCTTTTAATGTTGCTAACTTTAAAGGTCTTAAACGATCATATTTAGCTATTTGTCATGATTTTACAACGTGGTTGAAGATGTCTATATGTATATCTTTAATGTGGATAGGGACATATTATGGGACTATTTTTGGGTCTCCTATTCTTGCTATAGTATTATCTATATTGGGTGAGGCTTTATTTGCTTCTATCTATGATAAGAAGATTCTAAATAGTATATTGTCTATAATAATGTTATTTCTTGCTATTTTCGCTTTTTATCAAGAAAATATGATTCCTATTATAGTTTCTATTTTTACTGGAATTATAATTTTTATATACTCTAATATTTCAGAAAAATTTGCTAGGAATAATAAGCTGTCATCTCTTGATATATTATCAACAAGGTTCTGGCTACTTTTGATAGGGTGTATAGTGTACTTTTTAATATTTAAAGCCAAGGTTCCTGTAGCAGCATATTCAATACATACGTGCTTAGCTTTATTAATAAGCTTAGTATCAGTAGCTTTTCTAAATATGATCATACCAATATTTTTATCACAAAGTAGTGTTTTACGTATTGGAGCTATTAATAATGCTTATATAATGACTTTGACTCCGGTAGTTGTTTTTATACTGCAATGGATATTTTTAGGAACGCTATCGATTTATATCTTTTTGATATGCCTAATAACTACTCTTTGGTTAAATAAAGGTAATTATAAGAACTATATCAGATTTATGAGTGCTGCTTTATCCTCACTTAAGTAAATCTTTATAACAGTTAGATATTAGATTTATTTTTTAATAAATTAATTTTTAGCTATCACCATACATTTGTTTGAGGTTGTGATTATAAAAATCAAGAGCCTCACCATAGTCATACTTATCGGTTATAACTTCAATGTAAACACCTTTTGAATGCTCTCTTGCATTCTTTAGAGCATTAGCAAGTTCAAGCTCTGTTCGAACTTTAATAGTTAGCCAGCCCTTACATCCAAAAGCTTTGGGCAGTAGTGTATAGTTTAACTGAGCTATATCATCATAATTTGGGTCAGGATCTAACTCTAACGCTCTTTCGACCATAAAGCCATCGTTATTTATGCACAAAATAATAGGGTTTATTTTATATCTGCCCATCACTCCTAGTTCATTAAGTGTTAGTTGATGAGATCCTTCACCTGTAATTAGTATTGTTCTAGAATTAGGACTAGCTAATGCTACGCCAAGAGTAGCAGGTGTTGCCCAGCCAATAGAGCCCCATAAAGTTTGATTATGGTATTTAACACCTTCAGGTAATGGTAATTTTGGCATATTAAGTGAGGATGAACCTGTCTCTACCACAAGATTGTCTGTATTTTTTAAGAATTTTAAAATTTGGGAATATAGCACTTTAAGTGTTAAGTTCTCTTGAGTTATCGGAGTATCTTGTATAGTCATTCTAGAGTATTTAGGGCTATAGTTTATACTCTCAACTTTCTCTAGTAATGCGTCAAGAAGTTCGGATAAATAAACATCAGTTAGATAATTTTTCTTGTCTTCAACAAATAAAGGGCCTAAGTTCAGAACCTTATCTAAATCTAAATTATTAGTAAATCCAGAGGTGTTAAAGTCAGACCATAACGCGTCACCTAAATTAATAACAAGATCTGCATCTTCAACTATTTCAGCTGTATTTGTGTCTGATAATAAACCAGCATAGAATCCTATATAGTTAGGGTGTGCTTCAGATATCACACTCTTATCATGAGGCATAATGGCAAAAGGGATATTTAACTTTTCTATAAGTTTGGTAGCCTTTTCAGTTACTCCAAATCTATCTAATTTGACAGCAGGGATAGCAACAACTTTTTTAGCCTTACTTAGGCGTTCTAACACAAGGCTTACAGCTAACTCAAGCTGATGTGAGTCGGTTTTTAGATAATTACAGTCTATATTATCTGGTGTTATATCTGTTACAGGACGATTACCTCCACCCAGTGAGACACTTATATAAGCAGGCTTACGATATTTGAATGCTTCTGCTATCACTCTATTCATTTCTCTACGAGCATTTTCAGGAGTAATAACAGCTGAGACACAGGCTGCAGAAGCAGATAAATCAAAAAAATTTCCAAAAACACCATCACCTAGTGTGTGGTGAACTTGTTTTTTCTTTCCAACAGCAGCATCATTTGGGCTACCAACTAAGTGAAAAACAACTAAGTTTTCTGCTTTTGAACCCATGACACCGTTTAGAGCACTTAACTCACCGACAGCATAAGTAGTACACAAAATAGCAGCTCCATTAACTCTGGCAAAACCATCTGCGGCATAGCTAGCATTAAGCTCATTAGCATTTACGACATTATTAAGTTTTGGGTTGTTGATAAGTGCGTGATCTAGTGCAAATGCAAAATCTCCAGGTACTGAAAATGAATGATCTATTCCTAAATCGACCAACCTTGATACAACATATTCAGCCACATTAGTAGCGTCTTTAGCTGTATTAAAAACTTTTTTACCATTAATGTTTTTAGTCATAAATCACCTCTTATGCTCGAAATAAATTCTTAAACTACTTTCAGCATATCCTTTGTTTATAGGTATAGCAATAATTTATATTTGTTAGAAAAAAGAAAACTTGAATTAAGAAGTCATTTTAGAGAGACAAGGTGTTGCCAAAAATAATTAAGGTTCTTTTTTTGCAAAAGCGTATTTTTCGACTACTTCGCCGTTGATTAAATGCTTTTGAATAATTTCTTCTAATACCTCTGGCGTACATGAGTGATACCAAACATTATCAGGATGAACTACTGCAATAGGGCCATTTTGGCAAATTCGTAAGCAGTATGTTTTAGATCTATAGATATGACCATTTTGAGATAGGTTTAATTCTTGTAATCTCTTTTTTAAGTAGTCCCATGACTTTAGCGAAACTTCACCAGCACAGCATTTCTGTCTTTCCTGATCACAGCATAAAAAAATATGCTTTTGAATATTCTTTAAGCCTAAGTTATTAGATTTTGTTTCTAAAGGAATTGGCATTTTATTATCTCCGAATTTAGCTAATGTATTTTTATTAAAATGCGTTTAAAATTTATTTTGTAGATATTAACAAATATGGAGCTGAAATGGAAAATAACATTTCGAATGAAACTTTAGAAAAATTAGCTAAAGTGCATATAAAAGACATACAGAGTAAAAAGCGTTGGAGATTCTTTATTAGGATTATAATTATTTTACTTATTCTGATTATGATTGTGCCAGGGTTGTTTACATCATCAAAAGAGCTAACTTCGCATATAGCTTTGGTAAAAGTTCAAGGCGTTATTGCTACTGATTCAGAAGCTAATGCAGAAAGAATAAATAAGAGTTTAGATGATGCTTATGAAAGTAAATTAACAAAAGCAGTTGTTGTTGAGATAAATAGCCCAGGAGGATCGCCTGTTCAAGCAGATGATATATATATGCACATGAGATATTTACAGAAGAAATACCCTAAAATACCTATGTATGCTGTATGTACAGATGTTTGCGCTAGTGGTGGGTATTATATAGCTGCCGGAGCCAAAGAAATTTACGTAAATAAAATGACAATTACAGGCTCTATAGGTGTTGTTGGTAGTGGTTTTGGCTTTACTGGTCTAATGGATAAACTAGGTATCCAAAGGAGAACTTATACATCTGGTAGTAATAAAGATTTTTTAGATCCATTCTCACCAGAAAAACCTAGTCAAACAAAACAATTTGAAAAACTTCTTGATCAAACTCACCAAGTTTTTATAGATGCAGTTGAAAAGTCTAGAGGAGATAGATTAAAAGATAAATCTATGGCTACAACCTTTTCAGGCGCTCCTTTTAGTGGTATAGAGGCTAAGGAAATGGGTCTTGTAGATGGTTTTGCATCCATTGATCAGTTAAGAAGAGAAAAATTGAGCAATCTAGAAGTAGTTGATTATACTCAACCGTTAGATTTTCTATCAGCAGTATCTAATAAATTAGGTAATAGCGTATATTACAAAGCATTATCAGAGAGTAGCTTTAGTTTTAAATAAGTATTGAAACATAAAAAAACCATGACTATAATCGATAAGGAAAGAACAATAAAACTAAAAGATAAGGAAAAACTATGAAAAAAACAGTTTTAGGAGCAATGATTGCTGGTGGTTTAATGGTTTCTGCTTCAACAGCTATGGCTGGAGGCGTATGTTTTGCAAACGTTCAAGATATTTTTGAGACATCTCCTCTTGGAAAAGCAAAGGTGACAGCAGATCAGCAGAAGTTAAAGCCACAAATGGATAAGCTTAAGAAAACAATCACTACTTTACAGCAGAAAGTAAACTCATATACAGTAGAAAAAGATGATGTTGTTTCAGATGATGCTAAGGGTGATAAGTCTCAAGCAAAAACTGCTGACAAAACTGAAGACCAAGATAAGCAACAAGCACAAGCAGATCTTGAAAAAGCTATGCAACAGTATCAAGATCTAATGAATCAAGTTCAAAAAATGGCTTCAGATGATGCAGATGCATTTAAAGATGCGTTAACTAAAGCTTCGGGCGATGTTGCTAAAGATAAAGGTTGCGATGCTGTATTACCTGCTGAGATGAGTTTATATAACGTAAATGGCATTGATGTAACTAAGCAAGTTATCGCTAAAATGCAGTAATCTAAATAATAATATTCACCTTTCTTCAAATCCATCTATTTATTAAATTAAAAGCTTCTTTTTTTTAGATCTAAAGCTATGTATAATCTTTAGCTTATATTTAGAAATAATTATAAAAGACAATTAAAGTATGGAAAATTTAGGCTATTTTGTTTCACAAAACTTAGTGTTTTGTTTATCTTTTATCTTACTGTTAGTGATATATATAGTTTTTGAACTAACACAAACTAAGAAATCTCAATATTCATTATCTGTTGCAGATGCAGTAATGACTGTAAATAAAGGTAAAGGTGTGTATTTAGATCTAAGGGATCAAGAAGCTTTTGCAAAAGCTCATATTATAGGAGCGCAAAATATTCAGCTAGGTGAAATTGCACAAAAGCATAACAAGTTGGCTAAATATAAGGCTAAACCTATTGTGATCTATGGAGATAATGCTAAAAAAGCAATGCAAGAGCTACGTAAAGAAGGTTTTGAGCAAGTATTTGTACTTAGTGGAGGCCTAGGTGAATGGATGAAGGCTAGTTACCCAGTTAAATCATTAGCGAAATAAAAATTATTAAGGATCATTAAAATGGATCAACAACCACAATTTCAAATTCAAAAAGTTTATGTAAAAGATCTTTCTTTTTCTATACCTAATTCTGATAAAATCTGGGCTACAGCATGGAGACCGGAGCTACATACTGATTTAAAGGTTGATGCTGTAAATCTTCCAGAAGAAAATACTTATGAGAGTGTTTTAACTCTTGAAATAAGAGTTGAAAATGATGGGATGACTGCTTTTGAGATAGAAGTTAAACAAGCAGGTATCTTTACAGTATCAAATATGCAAGAAGAGCAAATTGAACATGCTAAAAAGGCATTTTGTCCTAATATTCTTTATCATTATGCGCGCGAAGCAGTTTCAGACTTAGTGCTAAGCGGAGGTTTTCCTCAGTTATGTTTATCTGCAGTGAACTTTGATGCTATGTACCAAGATTCTTTAAAAGAGTCTATGGATGGAAAACAGCATTAATATATAAATTAGGGATATAGTTATGAGTAAAGAAAAAGCTCTAGAGTCAGCTCTTGCCCAGATTGAGAAACAATTTGGTAAAGGTTCAGTTATGAAGCTGGGAGACCAGCAAGCTACTCATGATATAGAGGTCGTGCCATCAGGTGTTATAGCTTTGGATGTGGCATTAGGGATTGGTGGATATCCAAAAGGTCGTATAATAGAGATATATGGTCATGAATCCTCAGGTAAGACAACACTTACTTTATTAGCCATTGCTCAATGTCAAAAGCAAGGTGGTACGGCAGCATTTGTTGATGCTGAGCATGCATTAGATCCTAAGTATGCCAAACTTTTAGGTGTTGATGTTGATAATCTAATCGTTTCTCAACCAGACACAGGTGAGCAGGCTTTGGAAATAGCAGATATGCTTGTACGTTCTGGTGGTGTAGATATTGTAGTTATTGACTCTGTTGCAGCACTGACACCAAAAGCTGAGATTGAAGGTGATATGGGTGATTCTCATATGGGTCTACAGGCAAGACTAATGTCTCAAGCTTTGAGAAAACTAACAGCTAATATCAAACGTTCAAATACATTAGTTATGTTTATTAACCAAATTCGTATGAAAATCGGTGTAATGTTTGGTAATCCTGAAACAACAACTGGTGGAAATGCTCTTAAATTTTACTCGTCTGTGCGTTTAGAAGTTAGAAAGGGTGGTGCAATTAAAGACGGTACTGATATTAACGGTAACGAGATCAAAGTTAAGGTTGTGAAAAATAAAGTAGCTCCTCCATTTAAACAAGCAGAATTTGAGCTTATTTATGGTGAAGGTATTTCACTGGAAGCCGAATTAGTAGATTTAGGTGCAAAACATAATATTATAGAAAAATCTGGAGCTTGGTATAGCTATAAAGGTAAGAAGATTGGTCAAGGAAAAGAAAAGGCCAAAGATTATCTAAAAGAAAATACTCAAGAACGCGATGAAATTGAAAGAGCAATACTTGAGCTTTTATTGCCTCATAAATATGCACCACAAAACCCTGAATTAGCTACTCAAGATGAGCTTATCTAAAGAAAAAAACTATCTTCTTTACCTTCTTGCAAAGCAAGATTACTCACGAAAGCAACTTTCTGACAAACTCTATACTAGAGATAATATCTCATCACAAGAGATAGAGTCTTTACTTGATGAATTTGAGAAGAATAGGTGGTTATCAGATGAGCGTTTTGCTAGTGTGTTTGTAACAAGTGAGTTGTCTAAGCTTAGAGGTAAAAAGAGGATTGTAAATACTGCAGTTTATCAAAAAGGTTTATCTCAAGAGTTGGTTTTAAATGTTTTGGGTGAGCTGGATATCGACTGGTTTGGGTTATGTAAAAGGTGTCTACAAAAGAAATATAAAGATATAGATCTATTACAGTCTGATTTTAAGCTAAAACAAAAAGCTATGAGTTACTTAGCATATAACGGTTTTAGCTTTGATGAGATAGATTTTGCGATTAATGAATCATAGCGTTTATTAAATAAATATTTTGAAAAAAATAAAAAAAATATTTTAAACAACTTATAAGGTGAGTTTTTTTACTGTAAGCTGTAGTAGTGTAATTATATAAAGAATACAGGAGATCAAAATGGCCAAAGGAACGGTTAATAAGGTTATATTACTTGGAAGATTAGGTAATGATCCAGAAGTAAGAACTACGCAAAATGGTACAATGGTAGCCACTTTGAGTATCGCAACTAATGATGGTATGGGTGAAAATATAACTACAGAATGGCATCGTGTTGTTGTATTTGGTAAAACTGCTGAGATTATCCAAAGATATGCTAGTAAAGGATCTCAACTTTTTATCGAGGGTAGATTGCGTACTAATAAATGGCAAGATAAAAATGGTAATATGCAGTATACCACAGAGATCGTTGCTAATAGCTTCCAGTTTATTGGTGGTGGTAATGCTCAAGCTCAAGGAAATCCTAACCCTAATTATCAGCAAAATAATCAAAACTTTAATCAACAATCAAGTGGTAATTTCAACCAGAACCAGCAACAACAGCAGAAACAAAATGATATGCCAGATTTTGCTGAGATTAATTCATCTAACTTTGATGACGATATTCCATTCTAAGCTCATTATGAGATTTTGAATATAAATTAAAATGTAGGTTTAAATATGCTAAAAATTAAGTAGCCTACTAAAATAGAGTTATTTAAATAATATTTTAAAAGCGCCTTAAAGGATATAGACAAATAGTTAAGATTTAACTTTTAAAATTAAAAAATCTTGGAGTAATAAATGAAAAAAATTATTATGAGCATAATATTTTATTTAATGATGTTTTTTAGAAAACCATTTTTACTAATAGGTAAATTTATTGGTGGAATATTTTTTATAGGTTTTTTAATCGCTATTTTTTCAGGACCAACAAAAATGGTATTCATCTTTTTGATATTTAGTTTTATATTTTTTATGCTTTGTTACTTCTATGATATGATTTTATTAAAAATAAACCCCACAAGAAATGATTTATATTTGAGTCAATAGTATTTTTAAGTTTTCCACAAAAATAACTGCTGTATAATATAAATTAATTGCTATTCAATTGATAATCATTGTTTTTATGTCACATATATTAGTTTTAAATTGTGGAAGCTCATCTGTTAAATTTGCTCTTATTGACCCACAAACAGCAGAGTCTCTCTTAACAGGGCTTGCTGAGAATATTGGAAGTAAGAATTGTAAGGTTACTTTCAAATCTAAAGAGAAGTTTCAAAAAAATATTGAAAATGGTTTATATTCAGATATTTTCAATGAACTCAAAAAGTTTTTATCAGAGAACAACTTTTTAAAGAAAGTTTCTGCTATTGGTCATAGGGTAGTTCATGGAGGGCAATTTTTCTCAGAATCTGTATTAATTGATGATGACTCTTTACAAAAAATTAAAGATTGTATTCCTTTAGCTCCTTTGCATAATCCTGCTCATATTGAGGGTATTGCTTTTTGTAAGCAAATATTTCCTGGTTTACCTCAGGTGGCTGTTTTTGATACGGCTTTTCATCAGACTATGCCTAATTATGTTGCAGAATATGCGATACCAAGAGAGCTTACACAAGATCATAATATCAGAAAATATGGGGCTCATGGAACATCTCATAAGTATGTATCTCAACAAGCAGCAAAAATATTAGCTAAACAAAAAGCTAATGTAATAGTTGCTCACCTTGGTAATGGCTGTAGTATAACAGCGATTGCAGATGGAAAAAGTATTGATACTAGTATGGGATTAACCCCTCTAGATGGTTTAGTAATGGGGACACGCTCAGGAGCTATAGATCCAAGTATTTTTGCATATATCTCAGATAATCTTGGTTGGGATATTACTAAAATCACAAATACTCTTAATAAGAAAAGTGGTCTTTTAGGGATATGTGGACATAATGATATGCGCGAGGTTTCTGAACTAGCTGCAAAAGGAGATGATTTAGCAAAATTAGCTATAGAGATTTTTTGTCATAGAGTGACTAAATTTGTTGCTAGCTATATGGTTTATTTTGGAGATTTTGATGCACTTGTTTTTACTGGAGGTATTGGAGAGAACGCTGCTAAGATTCGTGAGAATATTATTTCAAAATTAAATAATATTGGCTTTGAAATAGATGTTGAGAAAAACGGTAAATCTGATTTATTTATCAATTCAGATAGTAGTTATAACATAATGGTTATAGCTACTAATGAAGAGTTGATGATAGCTCAAGATACACAAAAATTAATATAAGAGGATATTATGAAAAAATCTGTATTTATATTACCAACATCGAAGCACACTGGTTTGCGAGTTTTAGCAAATGGTTTGAGTTACTCGTTACAACAAAAGGGTCTTAAGGTTGGACTTTTTCATCCTATTTATGACATGGAGATGCCTGTTGAACAGATTGAAGTATATTTACTAAATGATCGTGTGAAAGATTATGTTGAGGTTGTTCTTAGTAAGTTTTATGAAAAGTGTAGCTCATCAGATTTTGTGATTATCTCTGGGTTGTTTAGGCAAGGAAGTAGTTCTCATAAGTTATATCCTATTAATGCTGTTGTTGATCAGCTAAATCTTGAAATTATAAAGGCGTTGAGCGCTGATGTTATAATAACATCGTATCATGGTAATAAACCAATGGCTGATATTAATGACGAATTGGATTACGCGGTCAAAGGGATTCCAAAGAAAATAAATATAATTGGTGCAATAATTACAAAATTAAATGCTCCGTATGATAGTGATGGTAAAGTTAGTTTTAGTTTGACAGATGAAAGTGCCGCAAACTACGAGCAGAAGCATGTGACAAGAGGTCAGCTTGAGCAACTACCTGTATTTGTGCAAAAGGGTTTGAGTTTAATAGGTGTTGTTGATTGGAATAAAGAAAGAACGTTTCCACGCGTTTTAGATATTAAAAATACTCTTAATTTAAATATTTTATCTAATGTAAGTTTAGAGGCTAGAGTTAAGAAAGTTATGATGTGCTCTAGAGGAGTTGATAATCTAGTAAATGATCTTACACCTAACTCATTAGTAATAACTTCGGCAGATCGTTCAGATATTTTAGTGGCAGTTTGTTTAGCTGTACAAAATGGTATGAAGATAGCAGGTATAATTTTAACTGCTGAAGAATATATCTATCAAAAACCCAAAGAAAAAGTAAAACAGCTATGTATTGAGACTGCTGAAAAAGCGGGATTTGCGATACTTACGACAAAAAATAAGAGTGTCAAAACTATTCTTAAAATAGCGGATATTGATTTAATAGGAATTCCTCTTGATGATAAAGAAAGAATTCAAAAGGTAAAAGAAGTTATTTCAAATTCATTAGATAGAGAAAGAATAATAGCTACATTGACATCTAAAGAGGTAAAGCAAGAGGTTATGTCGCCGCCAGCCTTTAGATATCATTTATTGAAGATGGCAAGAAAAGCTAAAAAACGTATTATCTTACCTGAGAGTTATGAACCAAGAACATTAGAGGCTGCTAAGAACTGTCATGAACAAGGATTGGCAGAATGTGTATTAATTGGTGATAGAGAAAAGATTAATAAAGTAGCAGAACTAAATGGTTTTAGTTTGCCTAATGACATTGAAGTTGTAACTATTGATGATACTGCTGAAGCTAAATATTTAGATACCTTGGTTAAATTACGTAAGCATAAAGGTTTATCTGAGAGTATGGCAAAAGATGCTCTTAAAAATCCAGTAATCGTTGCAACACTTATGCTATATCTAGGTGAGGTTGACGGTTTAGTATCTGGTGCTGAGCATACGACAGCAGATGTTTTAAGACCAGCGTTACAGCTTATTAAAACTAAGCCTAATGTTTCTCTAGTATCATCGGTATTTTTCATGTGCATGCCGGATGAGGTTGTAGTTTTTGGAGATTGTGCGGTAAATCAGGATCCAACTGCTGAGCAACTAGTTGATATTGCTATACAAAGTGCGGAATCTGCAAAAAAATTCAATATTGAGCCACGTATTGCGATGATAAGCTATAGCACCGGGAGCTCGGGTTCTGGAGCACAGGTTGAAAAGGTTAGATCAGCAACACAAATGCTTAAACAAAAAGCCCCTGAGTTATTAGTGGATGGACCATTACAATATGATGCGGCTATGATAGAAAGTGTAGCTAATAAAAAAGCCCCTAATAGTCCTGTTGCAGGTAAAGCAACTGTTCTTATATTTCCAGATTTAAATACAGGTAACACTGTTTATAAAGCTGTACAAAGAAGTGCTAATGTTTTAAGTGTAGGTCCAGTCTTACAAGGTATAAATAAGCCTGTTAATGATCTATCTAGAGGTGCTACTGTTGATGATATAACTTATACGATTGCAATTACTGCTATTCAATCTATATAATTTTCCTTATAAGAGTCTAAAATAACATAGTAGTTATGAAAAAAGTTTTTTTAGTTTTATTGGTTATAAGCTTATCAGGTTGTATAGGTGTTACTTTTAATCAACCTAGTAATAGCAATAGGTATGCAGCAGCAAGATATTAGAGTACTAAGATACTAAGATGGAGAAAATTATGAATAAACTACTAAATAGAGTTTTACAAAAGTACTCATATTCTGGGGAAAATAGTTTTGAGTTAATCAATCCAGCTACAGGTGAGATTTTATGTCAGCTTGAAAGTAAGAGTACACAACATGTTAGAGATAGTATCTTAGTTTCTAAACATACTCAGAATGTTTTTAAAGAAAAGCTTGCTATTGATAGATCAAAGATTTTATCTAGGTGGTATGATTTAGTTATTGAAAATATTGATTATTTAGCAGAGATTATCACATTAGAAAGCGGTAAACCGTTGACTGAATCAAAAGGAGAGGTTCAGTATGGGGCAAATTTTATTAGATGGTATGCTGAAAAGGCAAATAGAATTGATTCACGAGTATTTGACCCTAATATCAAAGATGCTGAAGGCCGTGTTGATTATCAGCCGGTGGGTGTAGTAGCCGCGATAACTCCATGGAATTTTCCTCTTGCTATGGTTACACGAAAAGCAGCACCCGCTATTGCGGCAGGCTGTAGTGTGATATTAAAACCAGCTGAGTTAACACCGCTAACGGCATTTGCAGTTAAAGAGTTGTTGGTAGATGCAGGAGCAGATGAAAATTTATTACAAGTCATATGTGGTGATTCAAAAACTATAGGTAAAGAGTTTCAACAAAGTAGCATAGTTAGAAAGATAACTTTTACAGGCTCAACAAGAGTAGGCAAACTTCTTATGCAACAAGCAGCAGATACCGTCAAGAAAGTATCTCTTGAGCTTGGAGGAAATGCGCCTTTTATAGTATTTGACGGAGCTGATTTGGAAAAGGCTATACAAGGACTTTTAGCTTCTAAGATTAGAAATGCTGGTCAAGTTTGTATCGCACCAAATAGGGTTTTTGTACAGAATTCTATTAGAAAGGATTTTGTATCAAAGCTTAAACAAGTAGTTATGGGGCTTAAGCAAGGTAATGGTTTAGAGCAAGATGTAAAAATAGGTCCTTTAATTAATAATGCTGCAGTAGAGAAAGTTCTATCACATGTTAATGATGCTATTAAAAAAGGTGCTGAATTAGTTTGTGGTGGTAAGGTGAACTTAGAGCTAGGTGGTAACTTTTTCGAGCCAACTATTTTAGATAATATGCAAGATAATATGGTTGTTAGTTGTGAAGAAACTTTTGGTCCTGTTATTGGTATTTTTGGTTTTGATTCAGAAGATGAGGTTATACAACGATCAAATAATACAGTATATGGTTTAGCGAGCTACTTCTTTAGTAGTGATATGAACCAGATAAGAAGAGTTAGAAATGCTCTTGAATATGGTATGGTAGGTATAAACTCAGGAGCTATCTCTAGCGAAAAAGCACCATTTGGCGGAATTAAAGAGTCTGGACTTGGTAGGGAAGGGTCTGATGATGGAATTTATGAATTTCTAGAGGCTAAGTATAGTTTACAAAGTTTTATTTAATATTATAATTTAATGATTATTTATTAAACTACTCTGAACAGGAGTTTTGTCTTGCGAGCTAGATCTATTATAGTTTCAAGTGTTGGTAGTGCTTTTGAAACATTTGACTTTCATATATTTGGCTTATTTGCTTTTCAGATATCAATGTCACTCTTACACCAAGAATCACTAAATAGTTCACTTATTTTAATTTTTGCTATTTTTGGAGCTGGATATTTTGCTAGACCAATTGGCGCGATATTTTGGGGCAACCTTGGTGATAAATATGGCAGAAAAGTACCTTTTAAATGGACGGTTATTTTAATAGGAATATCTTCATTAATAATAGCTATATTACCAAGTAGTAACATTTTAGGTATATTTACTCCTTTGATATTAGCAGCATGTCGACTAATTCAAGGATTCTCTTTTGGAGGTGAGTTAACAGCTGCGGTATTATTAGTTAATGAACAGTCATCAACTAGACGAAATTTCTTTACTTCAATAGTTATATTCTGTGCCACTTTTGGTATGATTTTAGGATCAATAGCATATTTCTTGCTCAGCCTTGTACTAACAACAGAGCAGTTTTTTGCCTATAGTTGGCGTTTAGCTTTTGGCTTTGGCGGTGTTGCGGTACTTTTTAGTTATTTCTGGCGCTCATCAATTGATGAAACTCTAACCCCTGATACAGATGAGCCAAGAGGTTTAGTTTTGATAGAACTGCTGAAGAATCATTTGGGATTGTTCTTACGATCCATATTAACAATATCATCTTGTACAGTATTTCTGGCTATGTTTATTGTATTTCTACCAACGTATTGTCAAAAGTGTCTAGGTTTAGATAAAAATATAACATCAACTTATGTGCTAGTAACTATAGTTGTATATGCCATATCAGTTCTAGTAGGAGGATATGTTGCTGATAAAATTGGTAATAAAGCTACTCAATGTATTGGGATAGTATTAGCTATAGTATTGCTTGTGCCTTTAGCTGTAGCACTAATTTTAAAAATATCTTTAGTTTGGACTATAGTGCTTATAGTTCCTTTTGCCTTTGTAAATGGCTTGATTAATGCTAATTATATGTGCGTAGTACTAAATAGGTTTAAGAAAAGTCGTAGGTTTAGTGGTTTAGCTATTACACAAAATTTAGGTATGGCAATATTTACTGGAGGTCTACCGATATTGTTTGCTTATTTAGCTATTGACCTAAAGATTTTAACCGCACCTTTTTATATATTGGTTATAATATATATTATCTCTTTACTCTCATTATTTGATAAGAAATAAAAAATAATAAAATTAGCTGTAAATTCTTGTTTATTCTATTAAAGATGTGTAGAGTTTTAAATATAGCGCTGATTTACTTCAAATTGCGAGCGCTTTATAAGTCCTGCTAAAGCGAACATTTCTTCCATAAAGTCTTGTAATCGTTTTAGTAGGAAGCTTTTTGCTAATATTCAAAAAGTTTGTTTATTAATTAAAACGTGGAGATTTCCAAAGTGAAAAAAGAAAATCTACTTGAGAGACTTGATAAAGGTCCCGTAATCTGTGCAGAAGGTTTCCTATTTGAAATAGAACGTCGTGGTTATTTAGCATCAGGTGAGTTTGTGCCGATGGTATCACTTGAGCATCCTGAGGTTTTAGAAAGCCTACATAGAGAATTCCAACATGCTGGTTCTGATATTGTTGAAGCATTTACATATAATGGCCACAGAGAAAAACTAAGAGTTATTGGTAAAGAACATTTGCTTGAGCCATTAAATAGACAAGCCTTAAGAATTGCAAAGAAAGTTGCTGATTCAACACCAGAAGGTCTAAAGCCAAACTTATTAGCTGGAAATATTTCTAACTCAAATATTTGGAAGCAAGGGGATCAAGAGTCTCAAAAAGAAGTTAAAAGAATGTTTAATGAAATGATTGGTTGGGCTGCTGAAGAAGGTGCGGATTTACTAATTGGTGAAACATTCTACTATGCAGAAGAAGCTTTTGCTGCTTTAGAAATCATGAAAAAAGCAGGTTTACCTTGTGTAGTTACAATAGCTCCATTTGGTGAGAATGTTATGCGTGATGGTTGGAGTATTGTAGATACTTGTAAAGAATTAGAGCAACGTGGAGCTGATGTGGTAGGGATGAACTGTTTCAGAGGGCCTCATACAATGCTTCCTGATATAGAGCAGATTCGTAAAGCTGTTAAATGTCATGTTGCGGCATTACCTGTTCCTTATAGAACTACAAATGAGCATACTACATTCTTTAACCTACCAGATGATAATGGTTGTGTTTGTGGTGCTCCTCATGGTAGAACATTCCCAACAGCACTAGATCCTTTATATTGTAACCGTTATGAAATTAGAGATTTTGCTAAGAAAGCGTATGATTTAGGAGTTAATTACTTAGGCGTATGTTGTGGTGCAAGTCCTATGTTAATTAGAGAAGTTGCTGATGCTGTTGGGTTACAGGTACCAGGAAGTAAGTACTTAGAAAAAATGGAAAACCACTTTATGTATGGTACTAATAAACGTACAGCAAAGCATATGCAAGAGTATGGTGATAAAGCATAAAAAAGTAATAAACTAAGTTAAAAAGCGCTGATTTATTTCAAATTGCGGGCGCTAGATAAAACCTGCTAAAGCGAAAACATTATTAATATTGTTCTCATCGTTTTAGCAATTAAAAATTATGGGAGCAAAGATATGACCATTATAAATTCTAAAATTGATACTCTAGCTGTTCATGCAGGTAATCCAGGTGATTCAGTAACAGGTGCTGTAACAACGCCTATATATACTTCTTCTGTCTATCGTCAACAAAGTCCAGGCGGTGAAAAAGCTTTTGAATATGGTAGAGTAGGAAATCCTACTAGATCTAGTTATGAGCAGGCTGTTGCAGAGTTAGAGGGTGCAAAAAAAGGCTATGCTTTTTCATCAGGAGTTGCTGCAATTAATGCGGTATTAGATATTTTGGGAGTAAATAGTCATATAATAGCAACTGATGCATTATATGGTGGAACTTATAGATTGTTTGAAGAGGTTAAAAAATACTCATCAGGTCTTCAAGCAACATATGCTAACCTAAGTGATTTAGATAGTTTAGAAGAA
This sequence comes from Francisella sp. SYW-9, assembly GCF_008711465.1. Lineage (GTDB taxonomy): Bacteria > Pseudomonadota > Gammaproteobacteria > Francisellales > Francisellaceae > Francisella. The sequence continues at coordinate 116,961 of NZ_VXKQ01000009.1, read as the reverse complement.
AACCTTAGAGAAAATACTAAAATGGTATGGGTTGAAACACCATCTAATCCGTTATTAAGAGTAGTTGATCTAAGAAGATTAGGTCAGTTTTGTAAAAAGCATGATCTAATACTGGTTGTTGATAATACCTTTGCAACTCCTTATAATTTAAAACCTATCTCTTTTGGTGCAGATATAGTTATTCATTCAGCATCAAAATATATAAGTGGTCATTCTGATGTGATTAGTGGAATTGTTGTTGTAAAAGACAATGATGAATTAATTGAAAAGTTAGATCTTGTTCATTTAGCTGGAGGAGCAGTATCTAGTCCATTTGATAGCTTCTTAGCTACTAGAGGACTAAGAACATTGGCTCTAAGAGTAAGACAACATAATTATAATGCTTTGACCCTAGCAAAATGGCTTGAGCACCATGAACTAGTTAAGAAAGTATACTATCCAGGATTAGAAAGTAGTCCAGATCATCATCTTGCAAAAGAGCAAATGAAAGGTTTTGGTGGGGTTTTAAGCCTTGAGCTAAATGGTAGTGATAATTTAGCTAAAGCATTCTTAGAAGAGCTAAAGCTATTTGCTATAACAGTGAGTGCTGGAGGAGTTGAAAGTTTATCATCAATTCCTGCTTTAATGTCTCATTCATCAATCCCTAGAGAGGTTAGACTTGAGCAAGGTCTAAGTGATGGTTTAATTAGGCTTTCAATAGGTATAGAAGATGTTGAGGATCTTAAAAATGATATAGAGCAAGCTCTTATAAAGGCAACAACAAGGGAGGGCAATATAGATGTCATTGACTACAACCAAGCAGTCTAAATACCCTCAAGGAATGGTTTATCTTTTCCTAGCTGGTCTATGGGAGAGATTTAGTTACTATGGAATCACAGCATTATTAATTCTATATTTATTCAAGTTTTTTGATATATCTGATGCTAAGACATACCTTATCTATGGTGCATATGCTTCGATGGTGTATGGTACTCCGATAGTTGGGGGTATTATTGCGGATAAGTATATTGGTCAATATCGTTCAATAATTATAGGAGCTTTATTAATAGCTTTAGGACATTTTGTAATGATTATTCCAAATACTCAGCATATATATTTCTTTTTAGGATTAAGCTTTGTGATTATCGGTACAGGCTTATTTAAACCTAGTATCGGAGCTATAACAGGAACACTTTTTACAAATACTCAGTATAAGAGAAATGAAGGTTTCACTTTACTATATATAGGTATGAATATCGGAGCTATAACAGCGCCGATAGTTTGCTCATATATAGCTGTTACAATTAGTTGGAATCTAGCATTTGGTATTGCCGGATTAGGTATGTTAGCCGGGCTATTAATATTTATAAAAGGTTCAAAACATTATAAAGATATTAAACAAAGCACAAAACCCATAGCAGAGAAATATCTATTTGCAGGAGCAATAGCTATAGGTTTGGCTGTCTTGATAGGCTTTATTTTTGTTTTACTTGCTTATCCTATTTGGGCGAGTAGAGTTTTATATCTAATAGGAGCAATTACATTACTAATAATTCTATACTTTGTGAGAATCTCGGAAGCTAATGATAGAAGTAGGATATATATCACGGTAACGTTAACAATTTTCTATATGATATTTATGATCTTGCTACAACAAAGTGGTGGAATGATGAATGTCTTTACAGAGAGAAATGTTAATAGAGTAATATTTGGATTTAGTATCCCAGCTAGTGCGTATCAGTCTGTAGAGCCTTTCTTTATAATTCTTTTTGGCCCTGTATATACTTACTTAAGTCGTAAATATGGAACAAATCCATATACGTATCCAACTAAATTTGCTAAAGGATTATTTATAATGGGATTCTCGTTCTTTATTTTGGTTGTAGCTATTCCTTTGACGGCTAAGAACGGTATTATTTCATCATGGTGGATAAATTTAAGTTATCTTTTTGAAGCTCTAGGTGAGCTATTTATAGGTCCAATAGGCCTAGCAATGGTGAGTATAGTATCTCCTAAAAGAATGGTAGGCTTTTTTATGGGCGTATGGGTTTTGAGTTCAGCTTTTGCTAATTTCTTAGCAGCAAGTTTTGGGATATTAATTAGTGGTCATGGTAAATCAGCGACACTTCCTCCTATTGAGACAATACATACCTACTCAAAAGCATTTGGCTATTTTACTCTGCTTGGATGTGGTGCTGCAGTTATTTTATTTATCTTATCACCGTACTTAAATAGAAGACTCAGACAGCTAATAGCATGATCTCTTTAGTCACTACGTTTTAATGTATATAGATCTTTACGTCTATCTCTTAGGTTTTTAACACTACCAAATTGGTTAAGCTCACGTAAAAGATTAATATCAACATCAACAATTAAAATCATCTCAGTATTTGGAGTTGTCTCAGCTTTTATCCCTGTAGCTGGGAAAGCAAAATCACAAGGTGTAAATACCATTGATTGAGCATATTGGATATCCATATTATGTACATTGGGTAGGTTACCAACACTACCAGCAATAGCAACATAACACTCATTCTCAATAGCTCTTGCTTGAGCACAGTTTCTAACTCTAGAGAAGCCATTTTGTGTATCTGTTAGGAAAGGGACAAAAAGAATATCCATACCATCTTCAGCAAGTATTCTACTTAGCTCTGGAAACTCTGAATCATAACAAATTAGGATACCTATTTTTCCACAGTCAGTATCAAACACTTCTAGTTTACTACCTCCTTGAAGCCCCCAAACCATAGCCTCATCAGGTGTTACATGAAGTTTCTCATATTTTTCTACTGTACCATCTCTACGACATAGGTAACCAACATTGTATAGTCGCTCACCTTTCATCTCTGGCATGCTTCCTGTTATGATATTTATATTATATGTAACGGCAAATTCAGAAAATTTATCAGTGATAAATTGGGTGTGTTTTGCAAGTTCTCTAATTGCTTCAGGTTCTGATAAATGATTATTTTCCGCCATCAATGGAGCATTGAAGAACTCTGGGAATAATGCAAAATCAGATCTGTAGTTTGATACTGCATTTACAAAATACTCAGCATGTTGCATTAGTTCATCAAGACCTTTATATGGTCGCATTTGCCATTGGATTAATCCTAAACGAACATCTTTTTTAATAGGGGCGGCTTCTTTCTGCTCTTCTTCATAGTAGATGTTTGTCCATTTTAGTAGAACAGCATAATCATTAGATTCAGTATCTCCATCTAAGTATGATTTGATAATCCTAACTGGCTGAAAATCATTACTTAATTGGAAACGTAGAACAGGGTCGTGTAGTTCTTGTCTTTTAAGTTTATTTATATACTGTTGAGGCGACATTTTATCAGCATATTCATGATACCCAGGTATTCGACCACCAAAAATTATACTTTTTAAATTTAATCTTTCACATAAGTCTTTTCTATAGTCATATAATCTACGTCCTAAACGCATACCTCTAAATTCAGGTTTAACAAATAGATCTATACCATATAAAACATCACCATTATCATCATGGGTATTGAAGGTGTCATTTCCAGTTATCTTTCTATATGTATGCTTATGGCCAAACTTCTTATAGTCTACAATAATTGATAATGCACAGCCTGCAAGTTGATCATTAACTTTTATAACAACTTGACCTTCGGGGAATTTCTTTATCAAAGTGTTTATTTCATGGTTTTCCCAGTATGGGTTTCTGACATTGTTATAAACCTCAATCATTGCTTCTTTAAGCTCTTGATAGTCATCTAAACTTAAAAAGTCTAACTTAATATTTTCTATGTTTTGCATGTTCTATAAGTTCTAATAAAAGTCATGGTTATTACAAAGTATATTATTATAAATTTTATTTTGTAAAGATTTTGCTCAAATTTAGTCTTCTTTATTATTTCTTGCTATAATATGATGATTAAATTTTGTCTGTTTTATTTATAATAAAAAATTTTAAAGGGTTAGTTTAAATGAGAACGCACTATAGTTCAGATATCAATGAGAAGTTAGAGAATCAAAAAGTTACGGTTTGTGGTTGGGTGCATAGACGCCGCGATCATGGTGGGGTTATTTTTTTAGATATTAGAGATAGAACTGGTTTAGTTCAGTTGGTTTTTAATCCAGATAATTCTAACTTTAGTGTAGCTGATAGTGTAAGATCTGAGTATGTAATTCAAGCAGAGGGTGTAGTAAATCTAAGACCTGAAGGACAAGAAAATAAGAACCTAGCAAGTGGTAAAATAGAGATCATAGGCGATACTATTGAAGTTATCAATAAATCTAAAACTATTCCTTTTCAATTAGATGATTTCCAAGCAACTGGAGAAGACATCAAATTGAAGTATCGTTATATAGATTTACGTCGTCCAGAAATGCAAAATAAATTAATTACACGTTCAAAAGCTATTCGTTATGTGCGTAACTTTTTGGATGATAATGGCTTTTTAGATATAGAAACTCCATTTTTAACAAAAGCTACCCCAGAGGGTGCTAGAGATTATCTTGTGCCAAGCCGTAATTTCAATGGTAGGTTTTATGCTCTTCCTCAATCACCACAGTTATTTAAGCAACTTTTAATGGTATCTGGATTTGACAGATATTATCAAATTGTTAAATGTTTCCGTGATGAAGATCTAAGAGCAGATAGGCAACCAGAATTCACACAGATAGATATTGAGGCTTCATTTATCGATGAGGCTTTTATTATGTCTACTATGGAAAAAATGATCTCTGGATTATTTAAAGAGACTATTGGAGTTGAGTTTAATACGCCATTCCAAGTATTAAGCTTTGCTGATGCTATGGATAAATATGGTTCGGATAAGCCTGATCTAAGAATTCCTCTAGAGTTTGTAAATATCAAAGAGGAAATGAAAAACGAAGAGTTTAAGGTTTTCTCTGGACCAGCAAACGATCCAGAGTCGCGTGTAATAGCGATGAGAGTTGCAAATGGCAATGAGAAGTTTACTCGTAAGAACCTAGATGATTATACTAAGTTTGTTGGTATTTATGGGGCAAGAGGTCTTGCATATATTAAGATAAATTCTCTATCTCAAGGTAAAGATGGTCTTCAATCTCCAATTGTAAAAAACATCTCTGAAGATGCTCTATTTAAGGTAATTGAAAAGACTGGTGCACAAGAAGGTGATATTTTATTCTTTGGCGCAGCGAAAGCTAAAATCGTAAATGATTCAATGGGTGCTTTAAGAGTTAAAATAGGTGAAGATTTAGAGTTATTTGATAAGCAGTGGGCTCCTTTATGGGTCGTTGATTTCCCTATGTTTGAAAAAGATGATGAGCGTTTATATGCAATGCATCATCCATTTACAGCTCCAAGTGTTGAATCTGTTGAAGAACTTATAAGTACCGACCCAGAGAAACTAATGTCTAGAGCATACGATATGGTAATCAACGGTTATGAAGTTGGTGGTGGATCTATTCGTATCCATAAACAAGATATCCAAGCTAAAGTATTTAACTTACTTGGAATTTCTGATGAAGAAGCTCGTGAAAAATTTGGTTTTATGCTTGATGCATTATCTTATGGAACTCCTATTCATGGAGGTATCGCATTTGGTGTTGATAGATTGATTATGCTACTTACAGGTACTACAAATATCCGTGATGTAATAGCATTTCCTAAAACTCAAACTGCAAGCTGCTTAATGACAGAGGCACCATCTACAGTTTCTTTAGAGCAACTTAATGAGCTAGGTATAGCTGTTAAGAAAGAAGAGTCAAAATAAAACTAATCAACTATTAAAATAAATTTTTCATGCAAAAAAATTCTTTAGTTATTTTTAAGTCAAAGCCTGCTAAGGTTATTAGTATTTTAGATAAAAAAATAGAGATTGAGATTCTTGATGGTAAGAATATAAAGTTACCACCTAAAAATGTTCAATTATTAGTACAAGCAGATCGTGATTTTGAACTTGATAGTTTAGAACAGCTGAATATCCCTGAGTTAGCAATGACTTGGGAGTTACTACAAGAGCAAGAGCGTACGAATATAGAAGAGTTATGTGAGCTTTTATTTGAGAATGTCGGTATAAATGAAGCTTATACTGTATGGCTACTGGTATCTCAGGGTGAATATTTTAGCTTTGATGATGATTTTAACATAGTTATCCATTCTTCAAATGAGCGTGATGCAATTGTTAAAGAAAGACAAGAAAAGCAAAAGAAAGAGCAAGAACTAAATGATTTTGTAGAACGAGTAAAACAAAAAAGTTATGCTCCAGAGGATGAGAAATTCTTGAAAGAGATTGCTGCTCTTGCAACATTAAAAACCCCAAATTGTCGCTTATTTAAATATCTTAATATGGAAGAGTCTGAAAATAGTGCTTACAAGCTTTTGCTAGATGTAGGCTATTGGGATGAGTTCTATAATCCATATTTGTATAGATACAAAGCAGAACTTGAAAGTAACCCTGCGGAATTTGTATATAATTCTACTTCGGATACTGATAGAGTCGATCTAACATATTTAACAGCTTATGCAATTGATGATGAGGGCAGTAATGATCCTGATGATGCAATAAGCTGGGATTCAGATAGAAATAAAATGTGGGTGCATATAGCAGATCCATCATCAAGTATAAGTTTTGGTGACGAGGTAGACTTAGAAGCAAGAGCAAGAGGTTCAAACCTTTATGTTCCAGAAAAGATAGTTTCTATGCTGCCTCAAAAAGCGACTGAAGAGTTAGGGTTAGGGTTACAAGATATTTCCTCAGCGTTATCTGTAGGCTTTAGAGTTAGTGAGCAAGGAGATATCCACGATATTGAAATATGTTTTAGTAAGATAAAAGTAACAAGACATTCATATGAATTTGCAGAGGAGCATATCGAAGATTTAGAGCTTGGAAATATAGTTGCTTATGCAAAATACTTTACACAGAAGCGCTTGTCTCAAAAAGCTGTAGAGCTTGATTTCCCTGAAATTAAGATAAGCCTTGATGGGGATAAAAATGTTAAGTTAACAGATTTACCAAGATTAAATTCAAGAACTCTTATAAGAGATACTATGCTAATGGCAGGTGTTGCTATAGGTCAGTTTTGTATAGAAAACAATATTGCAGTGCCTTTTTCAACCCAACCTGAACATGACCTAGAGCAGGAGCACTTATATAGTCTTAATTCAATTGCAGATATGTTTGCTACACGCAAGAAGCTACAAAGAGGTAAGTACTCAACAACTCCTTCAATACATGCTGGCATGGGTTTAAATACTTATGTACAGGTAACAAGCCCATTAAGAAGGTACCTTGACTTACTTGTTCACTATCAGCTTAGAAACTTCTTAAGTCAAGAAACACTATTACAAGCAGAAGAAGTTGATAATATAATTGCACAAGTTGATATTCCTATTCGGACAAATAGACAGACTGAACGTTTTTCTAATTCGCATTGGAAGTTAGTTTATTTATCGCAGAATCCAAATTTAGAATTTGAAGCAACTGTGATCGAAAAATTAGAAAGAGGTCGCCTGATGGTTTCTATAGCAGATTTGGCAATGACTAAAAAACTTTCTGTAAGTGGCAAGTATGAATTAAATGATATTTTAAAATTACAAAACACCTCTGTAAACCTTGTAACACAAGAAGCTTTCTTTAAGGTTATAGAAGAAAGTTAACCACATTCTAACAATAAACCCACAGTTTTATCCACAGGTTGTGAAAAATCAAAAAGAGTATTTATTTATATTTATCTGAAATGCTGTATGTATTGATTTATAAGGCTTTTGGAGTGGTGAAGTTTATTTCACCAAAAGATAGTTAAAGATTTCACACAGAAGTTTCATATACATATAAACATACTTATCCACAATGGTTGTGAATAATTGTTTTCCCCACAGAATTGCTTAGAGTGTAAGGCTTTTTGATATTATTTATGTTCTCTAGTAGTTAATAAATAGTATAAATTAATGTATCATTTCGATAGTTATTTAGAATTTTAAGAAAAATATGAATTATGAGTTAGTAGAGCCAAAAGATAAAGCTCAGTTTTGTGTTATTTGGTTACATGGTCTTGGTGCTGATGGCCATGATTTTGTTGATATTGTTAATCATCTTGATGTGTCTGTTGAAAACATTCGTTTTATCTTCCCCCATGCAGATGTAATGCCTGTGACCATAAATATGGGCATGCAGATGAGAGCTTGGTATGACATTAAGTCATTAGATGCAGATAGCTTAAATAGAGTTGTAGATGTTCAAGGTATAAATACTTCAATCGAAAAGCTAAACAATTTAATAGATGGGCAAGTTAGTCAAGGTATTGCTAGTGAGAATATTATCTTAGCTGGTTTTTCACAAGGTGGTGTCATTGCAACTTATGCAACTATTTTATCTAAGCGAAAATTTGCGGGTTTAATGGCATTATCAACGTATTTACCTGCTTGGGATGAGTTTAAAAATAATATTACAGAAGTAAATAAAGATGCTGCAATATTGATATGTCATGGTACTCATGATCATGTATTACCTGAAGTATTAGGTCAAGATCTATCCTCTAAGCTTAGTGATAATGGCTTTAGTAATGAATATAAGCGTTACTCAGGTATGCAGCATTCAGTATGCATAGAAGAAATAAAAGATATATCTAATTTTATAGCAAAAGCATTTAATATATGAAAGAAATAATCATAGCTAGTAGAGATAGTAAGCTAGCCCTATGGCAGACAAACTTTGTCAAAGACAGACTAGAGAAAGAGTTAAATATCCCTTGTCAAATTAGTACAATGAAAACCCAAGGTGATATCATTCTTGATAAACCTCTTAATAAGATTGGTGGTAAGGCCCTTTTTATGAAAGAGTTAGAAATTGCGATGCAAAATAATAAAGCTAATATAGCTGTGCATTCTCTTAAGGATGTTCCATATGAGTTACCAGAAGGTTTTTGTCTTGCAAGCTTTATGCCAAGAGAAGATCCTCGCGATGCATTTGTTTCAAATAACTATAGCTCTATAGATGATCTTCCTAAAGGCGCGGTTGTTGGGACATCTAGCTTACGTCGCAAAGCACAGCTACTTAATTATAGAAAAGATCTTGTGATAAAAGAGCTAAGAGGTAATGTCCAAACAAGATTAGCAAAATTAGATGCTAAAAATTATGATGCAATAATTCTAGCAGGCGCAGGACTTATTCGTTTAGAGCTACAAAATAGAATAAAACAATTTATCCCAACAGAGATATCATTACCAGCTGTAGGTCAAGGTATAGTGGTTATAGAGGCTTTGGAAAAAAATAAAGAGCTTCTTGAAGTTTTACAAAGGCTTAACTGTGCAGAAAGTCATATTGTTGCTAGTGCTGAACGGGCTTTCAATGAAGAGCTCAAAGGTGGTTGTCATGTGGCTATAGGGGCTTATGCACAAATTATAGATAAGCAAATAACTCTCACAGCAATGGTTGCTAGTAGTAATGGCGATCGAGTGTTAAGACACTCTACTTTGGGAAAAGATCCATCAGCCCTAGGTAAACAATTAGCCCAAAAAATGATAGAATTGGGCGCATATGAAATATTGGAGAGTTAATAAATGGAAACATTATTACTATTAGTAGGTATTGGCGGGGGGCTTGGTGCAATGACTAGATTTGCATTAACTCAGGCAACAGCAAGTATCTCTGAGCAGATTCCATTGGGGATTTTATTTTGTAATATTATAGGTTCTTTAGTTATAGGTGCAATAGCAGCTTTTTTACTTGAGACAAAGCTTTTTAATGAAGATGTATCTGTGTATGTCAGGTCTTTCTTTGTGACTGGCTTCTTAGGAGGCTTTACAACTTTTTCTAGTTTTAGTTTAGATATACTAAACTTACTACAAAGAGGAGAGGTTTTTATAGCTTTAGGATACGTGCTTGTGAGCGTTTTAGTATCACTATTTGCTGTAATTTTAGGGTATTATTTTATAATAGGACTTTATAGATGAAAAAAGTAGTAGGTTTAGCTTTATTAGCTATGATTTTTGCTATATCTGGGTGTATTCCTTTTGCAGGAGGAAATGTTGTTGCACAGGATAATATTTTTGGCGCTAATGGAGATATTCACAGCCTAGAAATGCAACAAGGAACGACTATCAACCAGCTATATAATGCTATAATTAAGGCTATTAAAAAACATCCAAAAGAGTTTGTTATTAAAGGAGACTCTCATGGCGATGAGAAATCAACAGTATGGGTATACTCAAATAAATATAATAAGCTAGTTACGTTTTATGCACTTAAAAATGGTAATTATGTTTATCTTGGCGTTCATCTTGACACTGATAAGGATAATAAGAATAAACAAATGGATCGTATTTACTATTTAGAAGATCTCGTACTAGATAACTTAAAATAGATATCCTTATTAATCTAATATTCTAAAACCTCTATCAAATATCAATTCTATTTATATATAAGATAAGAAAACCTAGCTTTATAGTTAGTTATAGTCCATAGCTATGAGGCTATTTCAAAAACTAGTATCTTGTTCAAGTAACCCCGAGATTATTAGACTTGGTTTAGGTGTTATTAAGTCAGAGCAACAGCTAATAAGTAAAGAGTAGATCTTTATAAAAGTGAATATAAAGGAGAAAAAACTTATTTTATTAAATTAATAAACCAAGAAAATAAGTAAGCAGATGCTTTATAAAAGCTTCATCAAATTTATATTTTGTGTCAAGATATATTCTAGATTAGTAACAAAATATAGTATGTTGCGCCACTGTATAGTACAATGTATTGAAATTGGGTGTGTTTTTTATTTCATCGAAGTGAAAATCTTTTCCCTTTATATTTCAGTTAAAAATATTTTGTTAATAACATTTTAACAAGCTTGAGGTTGAGTTTATGCAGAAATTTTTAGAAAATGGGCAAGCAGTTGGAGAGGGACCTAAAACTAGTTTAAAACCTTCTCATAAGGAATATAAACATGCTACAGGATCTTGGGGTGCAAGTCTTAGTGTAGGTAATACAATTCTAAAGGCACGAGAGCCAGTAAATGCAGTTAAAGCCATTTTTAAAATGAATCATAGTGCAAAAGGTTTTGATTGTCCAGGTTGTGCATGGCCAAATGATCAGAATGGTCTTAAAATGGATATCTGTGAGAATGGAATTAAACATTCTACATGGGAGATGACAAAAAATCGTTGTGATCCTAACTTTTTTCAAAAATATACTGTTAGTGAATTAAGAGAGTGGAGTTGCTATGAACTCGAAAAGGCCGGAAGGCTTACTCATCCGATGTTATATAACTCTGAAACTGATAAGTATGAACAAACTACTTGGGAACAGGCATTTAGGCTGATAGGAGATACTTTACAATCTTTAGATTCACCAAATCAGGCAAGTTTTTATACCTCTGGAAGATTATCAAATGAGGGGACTTTCTTATATCAATTACTCACAAGAGAGTATGGAACAAATAACCAACCAGATTGCTCTAATATGTGTCATGAAGCTAGTGGTAGAGCATTAAGTGCTTCTATAGGGACTGGTAAAGGAACAGTTGATCTTAATGATTGGCATAAGACGGATGCTATATTCTTAATAGGAGCAAATTCTGCGACTAATACTCCTAGGATGCTGACAGCCCTAACAGAAGCTGTAAAGCATAATGACACGAAGGTTGTTCATATTAATCCTCTTATTGAAGGAGCTGCAAAAAAAGCTATTACACCACATGAAATTATGGATATGGTGCTTTTGAGAGCTACCAAGGCTTCAACATTGGATGTTCAGGTTAGGATTGCGGGAGATCTTGCTTTATTAAGAGGAATGGCAAAAGCCCTTATAGAGATGTCTGAGACAGATTCTGGAGCAATTGATTATGAGTTTCTAAAGAATCATACTAGTGGGTATGAAGAATATAAAAAAATATGTCTGGAGACATCATGGGAGTTTATTACAGAACAATCAGGGATAGATAAAGAGACTATTCTTGAAATGACACAAATTTATCGTGAATCTAAGGCATCTATTTTTGCTTGGTGTTTGGGTCTTACTCAGCATGATCAAGGTGTAGATACTATTAGAGAAATCATGAATGTACTTTTACTTAGAGGAAATATTGCTCGAGAAGGAGCAGGACCTTGTCCAATAAGAGGTCATAGTAATGTCCAAGGTAATAGAACATTAGGAATTAATAATCGACCAAGTGAAAAGTGGTTGAAAAAGATGGATGAAGCTTGTGGTATAGTATCTCCACGTAAGCATGGCTATGGGACAGTTGATACTATTCAAGCTATGATGGATGGAGATGTTAAAGTGTTTTTTGGGCTCGGAGGAAACTTTGTTAAAGCAGCGCCAGATCCGGAGTGTAATGCAAAAGCCCTTAATAAATGTGAGCTTACAGTCCAAGTGAGTACTAAGCTTAATCATAGTCACTTAATACATGGTAAGAAAGCGCTTATACTACCGTGTCTTGCTAGATCTGAAGTGGATGAGCAAGAGAATGGTGTACAGAGTGTTACAGTCGAAGATTCAATGTCGGTAGTTAGTATATCAAAACCAATGAAAAAGCCTATTAGAGGAGACCTTCTTTCTGAGATTGCCATTATTGCTAGAGTTGCTAAAGCAACTTTACCAAATACAAAAACACCATGGGATAAGTATGCTGCTGATTATGATGTTATAAGAGATAAAATCTCGGAGGCAATTGAAGGCTTTGAAGACTTTAACCGTCGTGTAAGAGAGCCTTTAGGATTTAGGATTAATCAACCAGCAAGAGATCTTGTATTTCTAACACCAACAGGAAAGGCAGAATTCTCTCATGCACAGATCAAAGATATTCTACCTAAAAATGGTAATTTAATGCTATCTACAATGAGGTCTCATGATCAATGGAATACAACAGTTTACACAAATAATGATCGCTATAGAGGGATTAAGAATATAAGAACCGTTGTTTTTATGAACGAAGATGATATGAAAGATAGAGGACTATCTGAATTTGATCTTGTAGAAGTAACAAGTATTGGTAGAGATGGCAAAGAAAGAACTTTAAAAGGTTATAGCGTAATTAAGTATAATATTCCAAAAGGTTCTACTATGGGATATATGCCAGAGATGACAGCTTTATGTTCTATTGCTGATTTTAGTCCTCAGAGTGATCAAGCATTATTTAAAGAAATAATTGTTAGAATAACTAAACAATAATAAGCTCTATATATTTATTGAAGCTATAAGTCAGATTTTTATGAAAGATGATAGTATTAAAATTATCGATACAAAGAGCCATAAAGCAGTTGTAGATTCAAAGGGCACCTTTATTAAAAGAGAAGAAACTCTCGCTGTTGAAAGAGCTCTGCAGATTGTTATTAATAATATTGAGTTTAGTATGACTATGCAGACTCCTGGAGCAGAGAGATATCTTATAAGAGGGCTCTTATTTGCTGAGAGTATAGCAAACCTACCTTTCAAATCTTTTAAAAAGAGAGAAACAGACATTGGAACAATTGCAAAAATACGCTTAGATATCGATAATAATGAGCTTATATCAAGAAGATTTAATATGAACTCAGCATGTGGAGTATGTGGTAAAGAGAGTTTAGAGAATCTTTATAAGTCTATCATTCCTGTTAATAGAAAGTCGACTTTAAAATTGGATGTTGATGTGGTTAATGATCTTTATACATCAATGTACCGTTATCAGAAGATTTTTCAGCAAACTGGAGGTGTCCATGCAGCAGGTGCTGTAAATAGTAAGGGAGAACTAATAGTTGTATTTGAAGATGTCGGCAGACATAATGCTGTTGATAAGGTTATTGGTTTTTTACTAGAAGAAGACTTATTGAATTCAGCAGAGATGCTTATAGTTAGTAGTAGAGTTTCTTTTGAGATAGTTCAAAAATGTGCTAATGCTAAAATTCCAGTGTTAATAGCCATATCAGCACCATCATCATTATCCGTAGAAATGGCAAGAAAAGCGGGTATAAAACTTTTAGCATTTTGTAAGAAAGATAGGATGACATACTATAATGGATATGAATAAGTATAGTAGACAAACATGTCTACCTAATTTTGATGAAGAGACTCAACTAAGACTTTTAAATTCAAAAGTAGCTGTTGTTGGTACCGGTGGGGTTGGCTCGCCATTATCTTTATATTTAGCTGCAGCAGGTGTCGGGCATATTGTATTAATAGATAATGATGTTGTTGAGTTGCATAATTTACAAAGACAAATCTTGTATAGAGAGAGTGAGGTCAATCAACTAAAAAGTAAAATCGCAGCTAAGGAGTTACACTCTCTAAATAGTGACATAAGTACTACAGTATATTCAGAGAAGCTTACAGCAGACAATGCCAAAATAATACTTAATAATTGTGATCTAATTATAGATGGTACAGATAACTTTAACTCTAGATATGTTATTAGTGATGCTTGTATTGAACTAGAAAAACCTTATATACAAATAACTGTTGATAGGTATTATGGAAGTTGTTCTCTTTATAATTATAAATCAGGTATTAACTATAGAGATGTCCATAAAATAGCTCCTGAGAAATCTGGTGTTGTTTCTCCTAAGTTAAGAGGTGTTTTAGGGCCATTAGTGGGTACTATAGCGACTATAGGAGCTACACAAGTATTGAAGCTCTTAGGAGGTTTTGCTGAGCCATATGCTGGTAAAATTATTTATGATGCGCTAGATTTTAAAATTACTAAAATTCCTTTTGCAAAAAGCTAATCCTTTTAGAGTATTCATCTATAAACTCTTGAGAACTCATGCTTTTCTTAATCCTTCCATTATTAATAATCACAACGTTATCTGTGAAAACAGATATTTCTAAAAAGTCATGTGTGCTTAGTAGAGTTATTATTTGATTTTTTTTGATGTAATCTTTTAGCTTTTTCATTAGTACTAACTTAGATTCAAAATCTATGCCTGAGAAAGACTCATCAAGTATAAGAACTTCTGGATTAGATGATAGAGCTTGGGCAATAGCTACCTTTTGTAGTTGTCCGCCAGATAGTTGTGCTGGATAAGACTTTAATAGCTGCGATATCTCAAACATATTGATTAGTTCTTCAATATGTTTGTTGTTTGAAGCTTTATTATATTGTAGATTTTTTTCTACTGTTAAGTGAGGGAATAATAATGCTTTTTGTGGAATATATCCTAAAGATCTCTTTATTAGAGGTAAAAAATAACTATTATCTTGCCAGGTATCGTTATTTACAATTATCTTAGATTTTTTAGCAATTTCAGTACCAACTATTCTTTTTAAAATACTACTTTTGCCTGTGCCTGAAGGTCCAAAAAAAGCGACTATTTCAGAGTTATATACTTGGTGTTGTATATCTATAGAAAAACTTTTTGAAATATGGTCTGAAATATTAAAAGTAAGCATTTGTCTTTTTATTATTTAATAGTTGAACAATAAGTAATATCGTAAATGAAAATACTAAGAGTATTATAGACATATGATTAGCTTGATGATAGTTAAGTTGTTCAACCTGTTCAAATATGGCAATAGATAAAACTTTAGTTTCATTAGGAATACTTCCTCCAACCATTAGAACTACACCAAATTCACCAACAGTATGAGCAAATACTAAAATTCCAGAGGTAATTATTCCTCTTATAGATAGCGGTAATATTATGGTGTAAAACCTTCTAAAAGCACTAGCTCCTAGTAACTCAGCATTAACCAATAATTCTTTCGGAATATTTTCAAAACTATTTAATATAGGTCCTATTGAGAAGGGTAGAGAATATACTAAAGATGCTATTAGAATCCCGCTAAAACTAAAATTAAGCGATCCTCCTGTTAAGGAGTACCAAAGTGATCCTAGGTAACCATTTTGGTTAAATAAAACTAAGAAGTAAAAACCTAGTATAGTAGGAGGCAAAACCAAAGGTATATTTACTAATATGGATATTAAGTTTCTAAAAAGAGTTTTCTTTCGTGAAAGCCAGTATGCGAGTAAAGCTCCTATAAATAATAAGATTATAGTAGTTAGCAATGAAAGTTTAAAAGTTATATATAAAGCATCCCAATCCATTTTTCACCTATTTGGGTATAGAATATCCCATACTCTTTATTATTTGTTTAGATGAGTCAGAGTGTAAGAGGTACTTTAAGAAGCTATTTATTTGAGCTTCTTTTTTTGCGTCTTTAGAAATGACTGTACCATATTGTGCAATATACTCAGCTTTTGAATCTAAATTATATACTTTATAGTTTTTATTCCATTTTGTGCTGTTTGCTATCTTATAGAACTTTACTTGTGAGTCTGCTACAAAAGCTATGGCAGCATTATTTGTTATGAAGTAGCTAAAAGCTTGTCCAATATTTTCACCATAGATAATTCTTTGATTTGATACTAAGTTATTCCAAAGCTTTTTTGCTATAAGGAAAGTTTTTGCATGACTTCCATAAGGTGCTAGATCAGGGTTAGCTATACTAATTTTAGCGTTAGATTTTTCTACTTCATTTAGAAGTTTGCTAAGGCTTTTTTGTTGTTTAAGTTTGTTTTTATTTAATGCAAGAACTAGTTTCCCATAAGCATAAATAAATATTTTGTTACTGACTGCTGCTGCATGTTTCTTATCTGCTGATAAGAAAACATCTATAGGTATACCATTTCTAATTTGGTTTGCTAATTTGCCTGAAGATCCTTGGATAATCTTTATATCAACATCCTTATTTGTTGTATGATACTGTTTTGCTACTTGCTGTAATGTGGTGACGAAGTTACTAGCACAAGCTATGGTTATGGTAGTTGCATTAGCACATGTAAATAAAAGTGCAGTGAATATAAGTAATAAAGTTTTTTTTAGCATGATTGTAATTAATTATCCTCCTAGTGTGGAAAAATGCTTATCGTCACCAATAATCCCTTCTGTGAGATAATGAGATTCTTTTTTTAAAGCGTAGGCATCTTTGATTATCTCTAATAACTCTTCAAGTTGTTTTTCATTTTGTAAATATTCCCTTAATGAAACATTTTCTTTATCAAAAAGACAAGTATATAGTTCTCCTTTTGAATTAACACGAACTCTATTACAGTTAGCACAAAAAATATTCGAGTATGGTGAGATGATTCCTATTTTTCCTAGGTAATCTTTATGCATATACTCTATTGCTGGACCAGATGATTGCTCTCTTGGGCAACTAGTCCAACCTTCTTCTCTTAACTTGTCACGAATATAATTCGTTGTTATAAAGCTTTTTTTATGTAGATTAAGATTATCCTGGGTTTCCATGAGTTCTATAAATCGAACAGCTATTTTCTTGTCTTTGACATAATTAAAAAAGGCTTGAATATCTTCTTTAGAATCATTGTAGCCCTTTAATAATACAGCATTAATTTTTACTTTATCGAAGTCTAGCTCTAAAGCTTTCTCTATTCCCAACATTACTGTAGAAAAATTATTCATTTGAGTTATATTTCTGAATTTATTAGCAGATAAACTATCAAGACTCACAGTAATATTATTTAGTCCAGCTTTATAATATTCGTGTATATTCTTAGCAAGTGAATAACCATTTGTTGTTAGAGATATAGTTTTAATGCTTTCTTGAGATGATATAAAGTTAAGAATGTCTAAGAAATCATTTCTAAGCGTAGGCTCTCCACCAGTTAACCTGACTTTTTGTACTTGAAGTACATTCATTGCTCTTAAAAGGTTTTTTATTTCATTAAGGTTTAGAAAGTTATCCTTTTTACCTTTGCCTTGGTAGCCATTAGGTAAGCAATACTGGCAACGAAAATTGCAGACATCTGTTAGTGATAGTCTTAAATAAGTAAATTTTCTACCAAATGAGTCAGTTAACATTTTTCTTTTTCCTTTTTACAAAAATATCTATGGCAATATTTGCAGTACAATCATTTTTTTTAAAAGAATATCCTTCTTTTGTAATATTTTGTTTCATATTTAAAAAATCTTCTAATTTCATTGTAAATATGAAATGATCACTCTCGTAATAGAAGTCATTTTGTTCAGTTATCTTTAACGTAACTGTAATACTTGTGTTTGGTAGTATAATTTTTTCGGAAATATAATCTCCTACTTTATTTAATTTCAACCTATCTTCATTATTTAATTTTAAGCTAACGGAACTATTATAAAGTTTTAGGTTCATTTGTTTTCTCCATCTAGCTGTTTCAAATCATCAGGTGTATTTATATTTATAAAATTTTCGTTAGAAATATTCTCATCTTGTATTGAGATACAATCCATATTATCAAACAATAGTTTTCTCATAGATATATTCTGAGATGATTTAATAGTTGCATTCACTTGTTTTAGACTTTTAAGATCTAACCAACAGGGTAGAAAATAGTTGTTAAAAATAACCGATTTAGTGTCAGGCTTAGTTAAATACTCAAAACCTTTTATAATAGTACTTTTTTCAATATAAGGCATATCAACAGCAATAATGACAACTTTCTCGTAACCCTTATCAAAAAGGTAGTTACTTATGCCTAAAATTGCACTAGCAGGACCAGATTGAGGATATTTATCTATTAGAGATTTATACCCTTTATGATTTCCGGAAATATATACATGATCACCTAGAGCTGAATATAAAGTTTCATATGACTTTTGAAGAAAAGTTTTATCATCAATGTTTAAGCATGATTTGTCTTTTCCCATTCGAGAAGATAGTCCACCTGCTAACACTACTCCAGCATATTTAACTAATATACTCATGTTTAACCACGCAACCTTTTACCCATTCTATTTTTCCATCAACATAATGCTCACGTTTCCATACAGGGCAGCTATGCTTTATTGCTTCAACAATATAACGATTAGCCTTATAGCAATCATCTCTATGAGGAGTGCTAGTTGATACCAACAAGCTTATTCCACCTACATTTAGATATCCTTCATAATGAGCGATATAAATACAAACTTTAGGGTACTTCTGTTGGGTTTCCCTAATTATTTTATTTAAGACATTTTTAGCTAAAGGCCTACATACATCGTAGTCAATTCCTGTAACTTTTTTGCCTTCATTATGATTTCTAACTACTCCTATAAAATGAATAGTGGCTCCATGCTCATCATTTTTTAATATTTGCTCAGCATCAGTTATTGTTATTGTTTTATTTGTAATATGAGCAAAAGAATTTTTATTTTCCATAATTTATAACTTACTTATGTATTTGAAAACTATTTATCTATCCACCACATACGGGAGGGATTAGAAATAGCATTTGATTTTTAGGTAGTATTTCAGTGGTTTCAAAAAATTTTTCTTCTGTAGCAATTACCGAGCTATTAAATAAAGAGGTCGCTTCTTCTAGAAGTTCTGAAGATTTTAGATTTTGTAATAGTAACTCTTTAATTGCAACTGAGTCGACTTCATGATCAATTCTTAATGTAACCTGAGTTACATTATAAAATTCTTTTGCAGGACCACAAACTTCTACTATATAGTTCATATATTCTCCTATACGGATATTTTTACTCAAAAGGAAATACTTCTACAACATCCCCTTTTTTAAATTGTTTTAAAGTTCCATCTAATTGTACCCAAGTATTTGAAGCCAGCATTGGACTTACCATAAAGGATGCTTGAGCCTTAGGTATGCTAACTCTAAGCTCACCTAAATCATTTGTTGATAGAACACCTCTGAGAAAGAAAGTTAAAGGCTTTTGTAATTTTATATCGTTGTCGAGTATAGCATATGTTGGATTTTTTTGTGGTATAGAATATAGCAATGAAATAAATGGATGGACGAAAAAGTTATATCCTGACGCTACAGATCCAGGGTTTCCAGGTAAGCCAAAATAGTAGCTCCCATTGGGTAAAATAGCAAATAAAGTGGGTTTGCCTGGGCGAATAGCTACTTTATGCCAAATAATATTTGCTCCGATTGCTTTTAAACTTCTTGGTATAAAATCATATTCTCCGGCAGAAACTGCTCCTGTTGATATTATGATTTTAGGAGGAATTTCTTGCGCTATTTGAGATTTTATTATTTCTATAAACTCTTGATCACTATCAGAAGTTATTCTTATATGCTGAGAGTTTATACCAAAATCACTATTTAGACTTTCTCTTAAAAAAGGTGCGTTACAATCTCTAATTTGGAAGCTTGAGTCAATATTGCCCTCTGCAAGCTCTTTACCTGTTGAAATTATTAGAGAAGGAAGATTCTTGAATACTTCTATATTATCAATTCCAAAACTAGCTAGAGCCATTATTTTTTGGCTATTAATGCGAGTTCCTTTTTCTAGTAGTATTTGTGAAGTCTTTATATCCTCACCAGCAAAACGTATATTAGCATATTGCTTTACAGGTGAGAATACAGCAGCTTTATTATCTTTCTCTTGAATATTTTCGACAGGAATTACTGCATCAAAACCTTCTGGTATAGGAGCTCCTGTCATTATTTTGACAGCAGTATTTTTGTTTGGATTATTAATGAAAGTATTATCGCCAGCAGCAATTATATCTATGATTTCAAACCAGCAAGGCGAATCATCTGTGGCATTTTTAGTAGATTCATATTTAACAGCAATACCATCCATAGCTGAGTTATCATAGCTAGGAAAATTCTCATTAGCAATAATATCATTTGCCAAGAATCTGCGATTGACTTTCGAAAGAGCAACACTTTCTGTAGGACTATTATCTTTTTGTGCAATTTCTAAAATTTGGCTCTTAGCTTTTATATATGGTGTTAGCATGGGTTAACTCTCCTAAGATTCTTTATTCATGGTTCTCACAAGGTGCGGTAGCAAATGTTTTAAGGCTTCTAGTCCTTCTTTGACGGCATTTGGATTTCCAGGAAGTGCAACAATTAGAGTTTTCTTATATATTCCTGCAATTGCTCTACTAGCCCATGAAAGGTGAGTATATTTCTCGCCATCTTTTCTTAGCAGCTCAGAAATACCAGGTATTTGAAGTTCACAAATATCTTGGATAGCTTCAGGAGTAACATCTCTTGGCGAAACTCCAGTCCCTCCAGTTGTAATTAATATATTTGGGCTCTTTTGGGCAACTATATTAATGATAGTATCTTTTATGGTTTCTTTTTCATCAGGAATAATTTCTTTTGCTAATATAGTAGCTCCTTGACTTTCTAGTATATTTGATAGAGCTTCACCTGATTTATCTTCGTATATCTTTGCAGATGCTCTATCACTGATTGTAATATTAGCACAAGATATTTCGTCAAATAGTTTTGGAGTATCTATTATTTGTTTTATTGATTCTGGAAGATGTTTTTCATTATAAATTTTATCATTCTTCCCACCTTCTTTATACAAGAGCCTAATATCTGAAATCAGCATATCTTGGCCATACATTTTACATAGGTCATATATACACAATAAAGCAGCTTGTACACCAGCAATAGCTTCCATCTCCACCCCTGTTTTTGCATGCGTACCTACATAACAAAAAACTTCGACACAATTGTCTTCTTTGTTGATCTCTGTTTTAACACTTACATGATCTATCGCTAGAGGGTGACATAATGGTAAAAGAGTGGCTGTAGACTTTGCACCACTAATTCCTGCAATTTCTGCTAAAGGTAGCACGTCTCCTTTTTCTAGCTTTCTCTCGGCTACTAAATTAAGTATTTCCCTTCTCATTTGGATTTTACCTTTGGCTAAAGCTCGTCTATGAGTGGGAGACTTACTACCAACATTTATCATGTTATAAGAAGAGTCTTTGAAGAATTCTTTTATAATTTTATCTGTATTTGAGTGCATTTTAGATTATTGAAAATAAAGATTTTTAATGTTAAATTTTAACATTAATGATTGAATTTAGGTATCAGAATATTAGCAGATACTGCTTAACCTTATATTAGAAATTTATTTTTCAACTTTAAAAGTCGTGCCACAATATGGGCAAGTATTTGTCTTTTTGTCCTCAAGGTCGATATAGACCCTTGGATGCAAATTCCAGTTTTCATGGTATTTAGTTGGACAAGATACTCTTTCACCAGGCTGTACTTTAATAATTCTTTGTTCTTTTTTCATTTTTCTGATGTAACAAATCTTATAGTGTCTAGATTTTAACAAAAATATAAAGAAATTAATAATACAAAAACAAATATAAATCACTTATACTTAAAGCGTTATGTAAAAAACAAAAGGTTTTGACATATGAAAAGGTTATATAATGCAAATATGTCAGCAAAAGTGTCTCGTTCAAAGTGGGATATCTTAGCTTTATCAATAATACTTTTAATCCTATGTATCTTTGTTTGGTCAACCTCTAACCTTGGTGGAGCTGTTGATTATACGAATCAAGCAAGTGTTGAAAAATATTCAGAAATTTCTCTAAATTTGTGGATGTTGCCTTACTATACTGCAGAAACAACTATTAGGATGTTTATTGGTTTAGGAATCTCCCTACTGATTACATTTATTTTTGGGGCATGGGCTGCAAAAAGTAAGAGAGCAGAAAGTCTAATCATACCTGTTGTGGATATTCTACAATCTATACCTGTATTAGGTTTTTTTGCTATAACAGTAACAGGTTTCTTAGCACTATTTCCAACTTCTTTATGGGGTGCTCAGGCAGCTGTGATTTTTGGTATTATTACAGCGCAAGCATGGAATATGATACTAAGTTTTTATCAGTCGTTAAAAACAGTTCCTAAAGAGCTAAATGAAGCAGCAGAGATGTATCAGCTTTCACCTTGGCAGAAATTCTGGAAAGTCGAGGTGCCATTTTCGATGCCTGGCTTAGTTTGGAATACTATGATGTCGATGTCAGCTAGCTGGTTTATGATTGTTGCATCTGAGACTATAATGGTTAACTTCAGTGCTTCACAGTCTATACCTATAAACTTATCTGGTATTGGATCTTTTATAGATGCTGCCAACAACGCCCAAAGTTTTGGAGCTGTTGGAGCTGCGATAGTTACAATGCTAATAACAATTGTTCTATATGATCAGCTTTTATTTAGACCTTTAGTTGCTTGGTCTGAGAAGTTTGTAATAGGAGATAATCCCTCAGAAGCCCATAGTAAATCATGGTTCTTAAATATTTTACAAAAGTCTATGGCTGTAAAGTTTTTCTCATCTGTATTGGCCAAGATCTCTAATAAAGTTGTTAATATTAAGATATTTAAAAAAGATCTTAATAAAGCATATAATCAGAAGGTTCATCGTAAGGCAGAAAAAACAGAGAGTGTATTTAAAAGGGTTTTTTGGAATGTAATTATTAGCGTTGTTATTTTGCTTTTATTGTTCTTTATGTATCAAACTATTTATGCAAAAAATCCAGATATAGGCCTAGAAGAAACTTTAAAAGTTTTTATATATGGCTTATTTACAGGTGTAAGAGTAGCTGTTTTGATACTTATTACCTCTTTAATATGGGTTCCAATAGGTATTTGGATTGGCTTAAGACCTAAGATTGCTCAAAAAGTTCAACCATATGCTCAAATGGCAGCAGCTTTCCCTGTAAACGTTTTATACGGTATCTTTGGTACGCTAGTTGTAATGTTTAATCTAAACTTTGATATCTGGTGTATCTTATTAATGGCGCTTGGAACACAGTGGTATATTTTATTTAATGTTATTGCAGGCGCATCTGCGATACCTGAAGAGCTAAAATATGCAGCTACAAATATGCAGCTTAAAGGTATAGCAAAACTTAAGAAGTTTCTAATACCGGCTGTGATGCCTTATTATGTTACAGGTGCAATTACAGCAGCAGGAGGCTCTTGGAATGCTAGTATTATCAGTGAATATATAAACTGGGGCAAGAACTCAGTAATTCAAGCATCAGGGATAGGGGATTACATTACAGAGTATACAAATATGCCTGGAGATCATACTGCGAATGTTCTTTTAGGTGTTATTGTGATGTGTATTTTAGTTGTAGCATCAAATAAGCTGTTTTGGCGCAGATTATATAACTATGCAGAAAATCGTTTTAGTATGAATATGTAAAGCATAGGGAGATTTTTTAAAATGAGTAAGAAGATATTCACAGTAGAAAAAGTTAATAAAGAATTTAATATTAAAGGAGGTCACTCTCTTAAGGTATTAGATAATATAAATTTTACTTTGCACGAAGGCGAAATCGTTGCTTTATTAGGTAAATCAGGATCAGGTAAGTCAACATTATTAAGAATAATAGCAGGACTTTTAAGTCCATCAAATGGAGAAGTATTGTATCGAGGTAAAAAAGTATCTGCGCCAGTACCAGATATCTCAATGGTTTTCCAAAGCTTCGCTCTTATGCCGTGGCTGACAGTTTTGCAGAACGTTGAACTAGGTCTTGAAGCACGCAAGATAAATCTTAATGAACGTAGAGAAAGAGCTTTAAAAGCAATTGATATGGTTGGTCTTGATGGTTTTGAAAATGCCTATCCAAAAGAGCTTTCTGGTGGGATGAAACAGCGTGTTGGTTTTGCAAGGGCTTTAGTTCTTGAGCCTGACGTTTTACTTATGGATGAGCCATTCTCAGCACTAGATATTTTGACAGCGGAAAACCTTCGAGAAGACTTGTTAGATCTATGGGAAAACAATGACGCTATGAATGGTATCTTGTATGTAACTCATAGTATTGAAGAAGCGGTTTTAACTGCAGATAGAATAATAATATTTGGTAGTAACCCAGGATTTATTCGTGGTGAATTAAAAATAGATATTCCTCATCCAAGAAGCTCTCAAGATCCAGTCGTTGCAAACCTTGTTGATGAGGTTTATCGTATGATGACAACAGCGCAGACAAAAGAGCTTTCAGAACGTATGAATAAGAAAACTGCTATGACGATTGGTTATAGACTTCCTGATGTGGATATTTCTGAGATGAATGGTCTTTTAGATGAGATGGCGGAAATTAAAGATGTTGATGCTGTTGATCTTCCTCAGTTAGCAGATGAATTACATTTAGATATCGATGATTTATTCCCAATTATTGAGATTCTGTCTATTTTACGTTTTGCAGAAGTCTCTGATGGTGATATTAAAATGACTGCGATGGGACGTAAGTTTATTGATTCAAATATTGATGATAGGAAATTCATTTTTGGTAGATTATTCCTAAAATATATACCTCTTGCACGCCATGTTGTTAAAGTTTTAAATGAAAGAGAAACTCAATCAGCTCCAAGAAGTAGGTTCCTAGCAGAACTTGATGATTATTATCCAGTTGATGTTGCTGAGAGAGTTTTTGATACATTTATTGATTGGGCGCGTTATGCTGAGCTTATTTACTATGATGCAAATACAGGTACTATCTCCTTAGATGATAATGCTGCTGAATATATAAAAAAAATGTAATAAAGAGTTTGCTGTAAAGGATTATTAAAAGTATAAATGTTAGGAATATAATAAATCTTAGTGAGAAATAACCTATAAGGGGTTATTATGAGATTTGTTTTTAAATTTCTAGCGATTCTCCTAGTGTATTTTTTTCTATTTAATATTGGTAATTCTTCTGAAAATCAAAATGCTGAAACGCAAATAGATATAAAAGATATACAGGCTTTACAGAAAAAAATATCTGCATTAAAAGAAGAAATAAAAGAGGTTAAAGAATCACAGTACTCTACAACCTTTAGTTCTAGATCTGATTTTGCTACCTATGGGTCGAAGGTAGTTAATCCTCCGGTGTTAACACCAACTAAAATAAATGTTTATGATGCTAACTATGGATCTAAAACTAACTATGTTGCGACAAGAGTAGCTAGTAATGAAACTTTGGATCAGATTTTAAGGAGAAACAGGAAAAATGAAGGAGTCTTTTTTTCAAATGGCTCAATTGATGTTGGTAAAGAACCAGCTATAACGACTCAAGGTCAGATAACTTATTTAGGGTCATATTCTGGGAATAACACCATACCTATTGGGCAGATATCGAGAAACCTGTTTTCCTCAACAATAATTGGCCAAAAAGATAAGTTTGGTGAGTATTCGATGTTTTTTGGTGGTTATCTTGAGGCTGATGCCCAGACATGGTTCGGTAGTCAGATAAATAGAATAGGAGGAGCTCCTAACTTTCCATCCACTGGTCAAAATATACATCTGACAACTATGGACTTATATTTTCTAGCAAATGTAGGTCATTATGTAACGGCTGTATTTGATTTTGTTACTGATGAAAATAATGATTTTGGACTTAGAAATGGCTTTGTTATTTTAGGGAATTTAGATGTTTCTCCTTTCTTTGTAACCATTGGACACCATAGAAGACTATCTTTTGGGACATATGGAGGAGGTGGTCCTTGGAGTAATGGAATCACTGCTGATTTCTTAGCACCAGATTCAGTATCAGATGTCGCATTTAATTATAAAACTAATACTATAAATGCTAATATAGCTGTTTTTGGAACACAAGAAAATCATCCTGACTTCTCTGCTGCTATATTTTATGCTAATAAATTAACTATGGATTTATCATATGGTTTTAATTTTGGATATATATTTAATATTGCAGGTGCTGGGAATAATAGTATAAGAGATTTTCTTGATAATGTTGGAAAAAGTAATGATAATCTCGGTGTAATAAACATTGATGGAACATTAGCATATTCAGTATTAGAAGGTACTTTACAATTTCAAAGTGGTTGGGCTACGACACTAAATAAAGAAGATTTTAATGATGATGGAACTAATGTTAATACTGGGGCTTGGTATGTTAGCTTGGCTTATGGAATTAAGTTATACGGGCGAAACACAAACGTCAACTTTAGCTATGGTCAATCATACAATGCAGCGAATATCCCAATGCCATTGTCAAATGCATCACCAACCTTTGGGCTTTCTAGTTCGGGGATAAAAAATCAATGGATTGTTTCTGCTCAGAGATCATATTTTGATAACAATGTGCTATTAGGACCAGAGTACTCCTATCAACGCTTATATAATAACCAATATATGAATACACTGACCTTAGATTTATCGATATATGTTTAGTATAAGAGCGATAAATCTTATAAATTAGAAAAACCTAATAATTAATATTATTTTAAATAGTAAAGTTGGTATTGGTTAGGAAGTAGCAATTTTACTTTCCAAAAATAAACTCTAGTTGCTATACCATAATAATTGGAAATGAACCATGTTTTTTGCATACTATAAGCTACATTCTCAAAGAGTAAAATAAACTAGTTTTGCAACAGTTATGTTTGAGGATTAAAAATGAATCACGTTAAAAACAAGGATTTTAAATGATTGAATTAAGAAACAAATATAAATGCGAAAAAAGTATTAACTTCAGTTCGGATATGGTTTTTACTGATAAAGAAATGGATCAGGTAGAACTACTATTACAAAAAATTCCTCTAGAAACCATCGACAAAGGCGATACTGATGAGAAAGCTAAAGCCAAAGTGGGAAGATTAATAGAAGATAAAATCGATCAAAACCCTAAAATTGTAAATAAAGATACGTCTACTAAAGTTCTTGATATTTTGTATAAAAAAATAAATTTTTTTGAAGAAATATTAGAAGGAGGTAAGAAATATATAATAAGGGCACAGGTTAATGTTCTAGAAAAAGGGGGATTTGTATCAAAACATATCGATACAGATAGTAATGAAGATTATGAAGCATCCGTAATAATACAGCTAGGTAAAGGTTTTAAAGGTGGAGAGTTCGTAACTCATTATAAAAATCAAGTTAAAAAAATAAAACCTGAATATAGAAGTATTACTGTTACATCTGGTAGATTAATTCACGAAGTAAAAGAAGTTACTGACGGTGAAAGAATCTCTTTTGTATTTTTTTTGAGTAGTGCTAATAGCCTTAATTATCAAGCGTAGCTCAAATGTGTTGTTTCTGCTCAGAGACCATATTTTGACAAATTAGGATATCAATACTCCTATCAACTTTTATATAATAACCAATATGTTAATACATTGACTTTAGATTTATTTATATATGTTTGAAAATCGGAAGTTAAGTATTATAAGCATTATAACGAAGTAATCTATAGATTGATAAAAAAATTGATATAAGATAATATTTTAGTTTCTTATCAATATATTATCTCTTTAGGGAGTGGTTTTGAACAATAGTATAGAGGTATTCTTACACTCATCTAACTATATTATGTTGGCTTCGGGTTTAATATTGTTCTCAGCTATTGTGTCTCAGTTTTTATCTTGGAAACTAAAATTACCATCAATTTTATTCTTGATCCTAAGCGGTATTATTTTGGGGCCAGTTTCAGCACAGTTCTTTCCTGATAATTTTAAGCTTGTTGATGGAGGGGTTATCTTTGGTGAGGCGCTATCTCCATTTGTGTCTATATGTGTTGCTATAATTCTATTTGAGGGGAGTCTTTCTTTAAATTTTAGTAAAATAAAAAATATTAGTAGTATTGTAATCTTACTTATAACAGCTGGTTTAGCTCTAACAGTGATATTTACAGCTATATTTTGCCATAATATCTTACATTTAAATCTTCAGCTTTCCTTGTTAATTGGTGGAATAACCTGTGTTAGTGGACCAACTGTCGTACCACCATTAATGCGAACAGTTAGACCTAAGCGACATGTTGCAAATATATTAAAATGGGAAGCAATAATTGTTGATCCTATAGGAGCTCTAGTTGTTGTTTTTATGCTTTCTTGGTTTTTATTAGGAAGCTCGTATTATAGTCAGACTAATGGGGTTAGTGTATTTATAGCGTATATAGTGTTTGTCTGTATTTTGGGTGTGACCACAGGGTTTATATTTGGTTATTTGATCGGTTTAAGCTTTAGAAGACACTATATACCAGAATACTTAAAAAGCTTCTTTGTTTTAGCTGTGATAGTTGTAGGGTTTATAATTACAGACTCTTTAATGCATGGTGCAGGTTTATTGATGGTTACTGTGGCAGGTCTTGTGATGGCAAATATGAAAGATATTCGAATGTCTGATATCGTGTCATTTAAGGAAAACCTGAGTATAGTTATTATTTCAGTGTTGTTTATTGTATTAGGTGCAGATATAGACTTTAGCTTATTTAAAGATTACTGGTTAGCTTTAATAGAAATATTCTTATTTTTACAATTTGTTTTACGACCAGCTGTAGTTCTTTTGTGTTCTATAGGGTCAAAGATAAACTTTGCCGAAAAGATTGTTATGGGGATGATTTATCCACGCGGTATTGTAGCAGCTTCTGTGGCGGCTTTAGTGGCAGTTAAAATTAGTCATTCAAATTCAGATCTAACATCTCAAGCAGATACTTTAGTATTTTTTGTATTTATGATAATTATATTTACGGTTATCTTTCAGAGTATTTTCACTCCAGCAATCTCAAAAGCTCTCGGAGTTACAGAGCCTGAAGGTAAAGGATTCTTAATAATTGGGGGTAATAGGTTTGCTCGTGAATTAGCGGAAATTTTTGTTAAGAATGATATTGAAGTTATTATCACAGACTCATCTTGGGCAAATGTACAAAAATGTCGTCAGCTTGGCTTAAATACATACTATGGAAGTCCCGTTTCGATTCATGCTGATTGGAGTATTAATTTAGTAGGTATTGGTTCAATGCTTGGTTTGTCAACTAGTGAGTATGTAAATGCAGTATCAGCTGTTAAATATAAACATGAATTTGGCTCTAAAAATACATATGTTCTAAGAGCATCTCAAAAAGAAAGTTATAAAGGTATTGGAGCAATTGAAACAAATCTTGCAATGTTACTTTTTGATGAGGGTGTAGATTTTAATCTTTTGATAGATAGGTTGAACCAGGGTGCTAGTATTAGAAGTACAAATATTACGCCAAACTATACGCTAGATAACTTTTTTGCGGATAATCCTGGTGCAATAGCGTTATTTATTATTGATAATAATGGTTATGCACAACCATTTGCTAAAAATAAGAAAATCAAATCAGACAGTTATAGTTTGATATCATTAAGAGATAATGCTAATAAAAGAAATAAGGATCAGTTGTGTCTAAATGTATAAGAAGTTTTTATGGTAAAAGTCCAAATGTCGCGGAATCTGCGTATGTTGATGAATCTGCTGCTGTAATTGGTGATGTTATACTTAAAGATGATGCTTCAGTTTGGCCTCAAGTTAGTGTTAGGGGAGATTTACTAACAATTACTATTGGTAAAGGTACTAATATCCAGGATTGTAGTACTTTGCATACTACAGAATATCCCAAAGATTCTGGAGAGGGTTTCTCGTTAACTATCGGCGATGATGTAACGGTTGGTCATGGTGTTATATTACATGGTTGTGAAATTAAAAATAATTGCTTAATAGGAATGGGGTCTGTAGTTTTAGATGGGGCGGTTATTGAGCCTTGGGTTTTTTTAGGTGCAGGTAGTTTAGTTCCTCCAGGAAAGGTTCTTGAATCTGGCTATATGTATTTAGGTTCTCCAGTAAAGAAAATTAGACCAATAAGTGACCAAGAAAGAAAAATCATACAAGAAAATGCTAAACATTATGTTAAAGTTAAAAATAGGTATAAAGCAGATATCTAAGCTTTTATTAGCTTTTTTATTTGTTAGTGCAGTAGTATCTTGTACTACTGTGCAAACACAAATGATTCCAATATCTTCGAAAAATACTTTTGAGCAAGATAAAATAAAGCCTGAGCTTCTTAAACTTGAGAGTTGGAAGATTAGAGGGGTTTTAGGAATTATCTATAATGATAAGGCTGAATCAGCAAATTACATATATACTCAGGATGGTGATAAATTTAGTATCAAACTTTATGGACCTTTAGGTATAGGAAGTATTCAGATCAAAGGAGACACTAGTCAAGTAACTTTAGAAAATAGTAAAGGGCAAAAAATACAAGCAAAAGATGCTAAATCATTGATGTTAGAGCAGTTAGGGTGGTATGTGCCAGTAGATGGTTTGAAATACTGGGTAAAAGGTATAGCTATTCCTAATATCAAATATAAGTCGAAGTTAAATCAAAATAACCTTACAGAGATGTTACAGCAGAATAATTGGAATATTTCATATAAGAATTATCAGTTTGTGGGTTCTAAATATCCTTTACCATCAAGAATAAAAATGGATAGAGATAATTTAATAATAAAAATAGTTATAAAATCATGGCAGATTTAAGATATAGAGAATATAACAGTCTTGCAAAGATTAATCTTTTTTTGCATATATTAAATAAGAGAGATGATGGTTATCACAATCTACAAACGTGGTTTACATTTCTAGATTTAAAAGATAATTTGAGGTTCAGATTTAATGACTCGTCTAAAATCAATATCTCAAGCAATATAGTGATCTCATCAAAAACCGATAATTTGGTTTATAAAGCTATAAAAGGTTTCCAGAAAACTTTTGGCATTGGTAATGTTGGAGTTGATATTGAGCTGGTAAAACAAATACCTATGGGAGCTGGTCTTGGTGGGGGAAGTTCTAATGCTGCAATAGCTCTTATGGCAATGAGAGATTTCTATATGCCTGGGTTGTCTAATCAAGATATGTTGGAGTTAGCAGCTAAACTTGGCGCCGATGTACCAATATTTTTATATGGTAAATCAGCATGGGCAGAAGGAATAGGAGATAAGCTATATCATAAGGATTTTAAAGAACAGTATGTGTTATTAATTAAACCAAATATTCATATAAGTACAAAAGAGTTCTTCGAAAGTAAAGATTTAATTAAAACAACAACTAATTTATCTAAAGATCAGAGTTTTGATAAAAAACTTATGCGTAATGATTTTGAGAATGTTTTCTTTGCAAAATATCCTCAATTTGATCAGTATCTTAAAGACCTAGATACTAACTTTAGAATGACTGGAACTGGGTCATGTTTTTATCTACTGTCGCAAGATGAAGATAAACTGCAACAACTTGCAAGAAAAATTGATAAACCTCTTGACAAATGGGTGGTTAAGACATTAAACTATGCCTACTAACTTTTGAGGTTAGTTCTTTAGTTGGGCTATCGCCAAGCGGTAAGGCAACGGGTTTTGATCCCGTCATGCGCAGGTTCG
This sequence comes from Francisella sp. SYW-9, assembly GCF_008711465.1. Classification (GTDB taxonomy): domain Bacteria; phylum Pseudomonadota; class Gammaproteobacteria; order Francisellales; family Francisellaceae; genus Francisella. The sequence continues at coordinate 85,164 of NZ_VXKQ01000009.1, read as the reverse complement.
AATCCTGCTAGCCCAGCCACACAAATTCCTAAACTTTTAAAATAAATCATCACCTGACTTTTAGCTTAAAAATATATATAATTGTTAGCTAACGTTGTATTAACTAGTTTGAAAAACATGTCTGAAAATTATCATATTGGTACACCTGGTGAAAAATGGGGTTCTCGAGAGAAACAGCAGTGGCTTAATGAGCAAAATAAGAAAAGATCTTACCATGAAGAAGCTGAGAAAAAGATATTAGCCTTGACTTCAAATTTTGATGTCGATGTGTATCATAAGCTGGAATATTCAGTTGGCAGTTATACGTTGTATGCTCTTAAAACCAAAAACTGGGATGCCTCTAAACCATCTATATTAGTCACTGGTGGAGTTCATGGATATGAGACAAGTGGTGTACAAGGTGCTATTAGTTTTGCTCAAACGAGAGCTTTAGAATTTGCTAATGATTTTAATATAGTTATCTTACCATGTCTAAGCCCGTGGGGTTATGAAACAATTAACCGTTGGAACCCTAATGCCGTAGATCCAAATAGGTCATTTTATCTAGATAGTAGCTGTCAAGAGTCAGTTGCTGCAATGAAGTATGTACACTCTTTAAAACAAGATTTTATAATGCATATAGATTTACATGAGACTACAGATACCGATGATAGTGAGTTTAGGCCAGCTTTAGCTGCTCGTGAGGGTATATCTATAGATAAATGGGGAATCCCAGACGGCTTCTATTTAGTAGCAAATAGTAATAGACCTCATTATAGCTTCCAAAAATGTATAATTGATGCGGTTGCGAAGGTTACTCATATCGCACCGACAGATCCAGATACAACTATTCTTGGTGATGATACGATAAAGGATGGTGTTATGGCTTGTGATTCAGACAAAGAAAAATTATGTATGTCTCTATCTAATGCTGAATATACAACAACAACAGAGGTATATCCAGATAGTCCAAAAACTAATCCTGAAGAATGTACCTTAGCTCAAGTTGAGGCAATAGTGGCTGGTATAGAATACATAAAAAAGAGTAAATAGGTAAAACAATGTTAAATGGTTTAATTAATGTTGCTGATTTTCTAGTTAGTATAGTTTTTGGCTTATATGCTTTTATATTGTTGTTTAGGTTTTTTTTGCAGTGGGTAAAGGCGGACTTTTATAACCCTGTTTGCCAGATGATTATGCGTGTTACTAATGTAATTATTCTACCGCTAAGAAAGCTAGTGCCTGGGGTTTTGAATTTAGATTGGTCATGTATTGTTGCTGTATATCTGGTTTTTATTATCCAGGATTTGCTTTTAGGCTTACTAAATGGTTTAGGATTTAATTTAACTTTTGTGTTCATAAAACCTTTCTTGGATATAATCTTTGCTATTATAAATATGTATGTTTATTTGATAGTCATAAGAGCTATAGCTAGCTGGTTTATCCAAGGTGGTATGAATCCTATATTTATTGTAATTTTCCAAATTACAGAACCACTATTAGCAAGAGCTAGAAGTATTATAAAACCACGATCAGGATTTGATTTTTCGCCTATAATTGTCCTAATAGCGCTATTTTGCATTCAAATATTTTTACAAAGTATTATTGCTCAGCTTTTTCATTATTAATTTGTAAAGCTTGTTTCCTTACTAAAAGCATTTTATATGCAGCATCACCATTTTCATAAAAATAATTTATTTGTTTGCTAATTTTGAATCCTACACTTTTATATAAAGAGATAGCTCGAGAATTATTTATATTTACCTCTAGAGATATATTTTTTATTGAATTATCTAAAACATACTCTAAAAGTTTTTTACCTATTCCTTGTCCTTGATGATTCTGACAAACAGCAAGGGAGTATACTCTTATTACTTTTTTATATTCAAAGCACAATATATATCCTGTTAGGCACTCTTCTTTTTTAGAAACAAAGAAATATTTTTGTTTTTTTATATTGTATATAAACTGTTTTCTAGATATTTTGTCAGATAGAAATGTAGAGTTTTCTAAATTAAGAAGCTCTTCAAGATCTACTAATTTAGCTTTAGTTATTTGCATATGGTAGTTTCTTATGGTTCATTCGATTGAGAAACTCCAACATTATTGTTGTATATAGTTGGTCACCGATATAAGCATCTTCAATATCAGAATCGATAGATGGATTATCATTAATCTCAATAATGATAGGTTTGTTATTAATCACTTTAATGTCTATGCCATATAGCCCATTACCAATAGTTTTTGCTGCCTTAAGAGCTATTTTGATAACAGCTTTATCAACTTGATGAATAGCAAATGCCTCAGATTTACCATGCTGTGTTGATTTTTTGTTATGGTTAGTTATTTGCCAATGATCTTTTGCCATATAGTATTTACATGCATATATTGGCTTATTATTTAGTACTCCTATACGCCAGTCAAAATCAGTATAATAATATTTTTGCGCAATTATTATTGAAGATTGTTCAAACATATTGCTAAGGATTTGATCTAAATCTTCAATAGAGTTAGCTTTTTTAACTCCCTTTGAGAATGAGCCATCAGGAATTTTTAGTACGATAGGTAGACCAAGCTCATTAATTAATTCTTGAGGAGAGAAGTCATCATTTTTAAAGATAAGCTTGCCTTCTGGTGTAGGAATTCTATTTTTAGTCATCAAGTTATGTAGATAAACTTTATTTGTACAACAAGTTATTGATTTTGTATCATCAATCACTACTAAATTATTGTCTTCGGCTTTTTTAGCAAAGCTATAGCTATAATGGTTAATAGAAGTTGTCGTTCTAATAAAAAGCCCATCATATTCAAGCAAACTCATATAATCATCTTTTGTTATTAAATCTGTATATATACCTAAATTATTTGCAGCTTTTTGAAAGTTCTTTAGAGCTTTACTATCACTTGGAGGAAGAGTTTCATTAGGGTCATATAGTATTGCTAGATCATAATGATAACTTTTTTTATTTTTTCGCTTACGCCAGACTTTACTACTAAAACTATTTAGAGAGTTCGCAAATATTGTCTGTTCATTATCATTTAATTGACTCAGCTTACCAATAGATATTTTTTTGATTTTCCAAGTGATATTTTGTTTCTCTAATATTACTTCTAATACTGGCGCAGGAAATGCCTCAAATATCTTTTTAGCTATTTTTTCAATGCCTGTTATATTAGATATTCCAAAGAATATTTTCATATTTATATATTCAGACTTAAGAGCATTAACAAGCTTAAGATCCTTACCTATTAAGTCAAATAATAGAGTTTCTTCAAAATGACTAATACTATTAAGAGTTTCGATGGTTGGTAGAATAGTATCTTTATTTGAGTGTGCTAACAAACAAGCATAATACCCTTGCTCTAGATACTTCATCTGTTCAGATAAATTTATAATATAGTTTGGTTTTATACTAATATATTGTAGATATTGATGAGTTGTTTCTAAGTTTGAATAAGGATAGTAGGGAGACCATATATCTTTGTTATCAATAAGTATTTTTAAGGGCTTCATATAACCTCTTGTTGTAATTAAGGCGAACGTATTATCTACCTTTTTTAATAAATTACAATAGATTTTATAAAAGATAAGCTCAATATTTTCTCTTTATAAAGTACAAAATGGTATTATCAATATAGTTAGAGAAATTTTTCGTATTTAATGATTACGGTAAGGCAAAGATTTTTATTGTGCATTCTGTTCTTTACGAGTTTTTCTCTTTGCTATTCATATCAGCATATTGAAGACTTTAAATATAACCAAGAAATATCATTGTCAGGTATTGTGAGTACTATTCCAAAGCAAAATGATCACAAGTTAGAATTTATCTTTCATACATCTAAATATGGGGATATTTTACTTAAGGCAAATAAAAGTTATCGGCATTATCTAATACCTGCGAATAAGCTTACACTATTAGCAAAAATCTATAAGCCACATGAATATGATAATACAAATGCTTTTAACTATTCACAGTATTTGGATCATAATCATATTATAGCAATAGGCGATGTTAAGAGTGGTTCTAAAATCACATATAATGGTACGTCATTCTTATATTTGCCAGAAAGGTTTAGATACTATATTTATAATCACTTGCAAAGTCAGCTAAAAGAAAATGATTTAAAACCTTTCATATTGGCGCTATTAATAGGGGATAAGGATTTTACTGAATCACAACAGAGTTTACTAATTAATTCAGGAACCTCGCATCTAATGGTGATTTCTGGCTTACATATAGGTTTATTGGCATTTATTGCGTTCTTGATATTTAGAGGTGTATGGTCACTTTCTCCTAAATTATGTCGTAAGTTACCAGCACAATATATTGGTGTTATATCTTCAATTATTGTTGCTTTTGGTTATAGTTTGCTTGCTGGATTTAGCTTACCTACGCAGCGAGCCGTTATTATGCTATTAGTAGTGGTTATTTTCTGGCTTGTTAAAAAGAGGATTTCGATTGTTAGATCTCTTTTTATTGCATTTGTAGTGATATTATTACTAGACTTTAAATCTATTTATAGTATTAGCTTATGGCTTAGTTTTTCCGCTGTAGCATTATTGGTTATTATTTCAATATTGCTACAACAATATAAGTCAAAATTAGCCCATTTTCTTATACCACAGATTTATCTAACAATATTTTTGATTCCTATTTGTGTCTATTATTTTGGCAATTTTTCTTTAGTTTCGATTTTCGCAAATATTGTCGCTATTCCATTAGTAAGTTTTGTGATATTACCATTACTTTTAGCTTGTTTGATTATTTCTTTCATAGGAATTAAAATTTGGTTTATACCTATACTTCTATTAAAGTTGCTATATGTATATCTAGAATTTTTAACCAAGCATATTCAGCTTGTAGAATATTGGAATTATTTTTCATTAGCTAGTCTAGTAATTGTACTTGTTGGTATTACTTTATTGATTTTTCCCTTTTCTAAATCGACTAGATTGCTTGGGTTGGTGATGTGTTTAGTCTTTTTTCAGTCATCTGTAGATTTATCAGAGAAGTATAAGTACTTTAAGTTGCATATTTTTGATACTAGAAATCAGATGGTTTTAGTTCAAAATAATGGTCAAAACTTTTTATATACATCAGCTAAGAATTTAGATAATAAATATATTCTATCTAATATCTTAGCGAATTATTTAAAGATTGAAGGTATTGATAAAGTTGATTATTTGATTATTGCTGATGTTGAAAAGAGCTTGAGTTTAGAAAGTATTAAGCAGATTATTCCAGTAGAAAGAACTATTTCAAATAGTGATAATCGTAATTTGGATTTAATAAAATGCAGTTATAAAAATAATCTTTCATTTAATAATTTGCATATTAAGTTTTTATCTAATAAAAACAATTGCTTCGTTGATATTAAGTATTCGGATAGAGAATTTTTGTTAGTTGATAGTGCTAATTTAAAGTCTCAAGAAGAAGTTTTTAATTTATACGGTAGAGTAGTTTCGCCAGGTATTATAATTACATCAACAAAGTTATATTCAAAATTTATCAACAATAATCTTGATTATGTTGTTTATATTTCAAATAATGTAAAAGAGTTACATCAGCTTAATAACTTAAAACATCAAGTATTTGATACGTATTCAAATGGGGCTATATCAATTCAGATTGATCAAGATAGTAAATTAAGCATTATTTCACAGCTTAAAAAGTATTAATAAATATTGTTAATTTTAGAGAGAAAACCTATTGTAAAAGAGTTTATCTATATTTTTACAATACTAAGTTTTAAAAGTTAAGAATTATTAACCAATATATATAGAGAAGATCTTTTAAAAGAAAGCTTATAAATGGTACTATATATTAAAGAAAAAGATTTTTTAATATTATGATTAAAGCTCTAAAGTATACTTATTATGCTTTGTTCTCTACTATTTGTTTTTTATCAAGTGCGATAGTTACTGTTGTCCCTGTATTTTTCTTTTCATTGATTAAATTACTTGTGCCAGTTAAAAGTGTAAGATATTTCTGTACCACAGCTGTTCAGTACTGTGCAAGCTTATGGGTTAGTTATGCTATTTTGATTACTAAACTTTTTTCCCCGACAAAGATTCAGTTTGAACAAAATGCTAGTTTGGATAAAAATAGCTCTTATTTAATCATATGTAATCATAAAAGTTGGCTTGATACTTTTATACTTATGCTAGCTTTTCATAAGAAAATTGCTTTTCCTAAGTTTTTTATGAAAGTTCAGGTCTTTTTTATACCTGTTTTAGGTTTGATTGCTTGGGCTCTTGAGTTTCCAGCAATGAAAAGATATTCAAAAGAGTATTTGGCTGCTAATCCAGAGAAAAAAGGAGAGGATTTAAATAAGACTTTTGAGTATTGTAAAGGTTTATCTTTAAGGCCTACTACAATAGTTAATTTTGTTGAAGGGACTAGGTTTTCTCTTGAGAAAGTAAAAAAGAGTAACTATAAAAACTTGCTTAATCCTAAGGCTGGAGGTATAGCGGTAATACTTAAGAGTTTATCAGGTAGAATGGCTGGAATATTAAATACGACTATTGTATATGATGACCCTGAACAGACTTTGTGGGATTTTATGGTTAGAAAAACTAAAAATATAAAAGTAAAAGTTGATTTAATACCAATCTCAGATGTTCCTCTAGGAGATTATTTTAATAATGAAGAAGATATGAAAAGTTTTCAAAATTGGCTAAATGATATTTGGCAAAAAAATGATAATTATATTTCTCAGCAACAATTAGGTATTTTGTCTAGTTCTTAATAACTTTACAAATATACAAAAAGTAAGATATTGTACAAAATAATTCATTATTATTATATAGACTACGAACTTCTCTTTTAAGAAAACTATATTCGTGTTTATTTATATTATTGTTTTCATAATTTGAGCATATAACGCCACTATAGAACATATATGCCAGATCTTGAGTCTAGTTTCTACTTCAAAATTAAGATCTAAATCTTTTAGATATTTCGGAAGTTGTCTTCCTATCCAACCGTTACGGATATTTTTATCACAATCGTAATTAATGATTTTTCTTACTAGCTCTCTATCTGTAATATTTACTATGTTCGTTTTCCAGTGAGGTTCAATTAAGCATATATAACTATTGCTTTTAGTTATTCTTTTAAGTTCTTTTAGTGTTTGTAAAGGGTCTTCTAGATACAATAGTATTCTTTCTGCTTGTGAGTAATCGAAAAAGTTATTATTAAAGTCTAGAGCATGTATATCCATTTGCTGAAAGTCTAAATTTATAAGATTCTCATCAGTAGCCTTGAGATTGGCATTTTTTAAAAAGTCGCTACTTAAGTCAACAGCTTTACAAGTGCTGTTAGGAAATTCAATTGCTATTTTAATTGATTTAAACCCTGGACCACACCCTGCATCTAAAATATTGGCTTTACTAAAACTTTTAATTTTACTTCTTGCTATTTGCTTAAGTTCTTGAATCTGTTTGGTAGAGTTAAATTTTTCTAAAGCTCTGATAAATGTAAGAGATTGCTTAGATGAGTCAATATTTTCAAAATCTTTAACATTGAAGATGACATTATTAAGAACTAGTGATTTAACCAGGCAATTTGGATAAATAAGAATAAAGCTGAATATATACCCATAAATATAAATGGCATATAGATTTCTAAAATTCTAATAGGCTTAAATGAGCCTTTCTCTTCAGCGATATGTTCTTCTGTTAGCCAAACCCTTGAAGGTAAGCGTCTTTCTAAAGAAGGAACAATACTATTTTTAATTTGTATATGGTGTCTGAAGAATCTAATAATTTTCCACCAAGCATAACAAAATACTAAGCCAGCAAAATAAGGTATACTTACTAACACAGCTGATGGAGGGTTATTAACATTTATATTATTACTAATAGCTAAAGCAACAACACCAACTAATATTAAATTGAAAACTAAGAAGAAAAGATTTATAACAATTCTTCTATATGCAGTCTTATCAGTTAGTTCTACATAGATTCTATACTGCTCGATTAAAAGAGTATTATATTGCTCGTTAGATAAGCTGTTTTCATCTTCATTACTCCACAACTTATCTTGGATTTCTTTATGACTTATCTTTTCCATTTTTTTCCTTTAACTTTATAACTCTAAATAGTTTAACAGAGTAATGCTATTACATTTTAAGTAATTTATCAAACTATAAATCACTTGTGCTTATCTTACCCTTTGACCTGTAATTATATCAATAATTCTAGATGGTTGCGATTCTTTTGCTTGGGTTTTTAAGACATAAATTTCAGGAAATGTTTTACTTATATTCTCAGCATTGTTAATAAAATCATGACCAGAGATATTTGCACTAGTTGATATAATGGCATCATCAATATCTGAACATATTTTACTAACTATAGTTGTGTCTACTAGGCGTATAGCAATAGTTGGCTTGCCACCTGTTAGCCATTGGATACTTTCTTTACCAGGCACAATCCATGTGGTAGGAGTAGTCTGCTTTGTAGATATTTTTTCAATTTGCTCTGTAGTTAGGGATTCTGTATCAACGTATTTCATTAGATGCTTATAATCATGAGATATTATAATAAAGCCTTTACTAGAATCTCTTTTTTTTAGATTTATAACTTCATCAACGGCATTTTGGGATAACTTACAGCTAAGACCATATACTGTATCAGTTGGTATACTAACAACTTTATTGTTTTCTATCTCAGTAATGATAGTTTGAATATTCTTAATAAGCATGTTTTTAGTAGTAAAATATTTTGTGAATGTAATTTTAGTTGATTTTAGAAATAAAAAAACCTATAAGTTAAAAATAACTTATAGGTTAAGTAGATTTAATGTTTAAGTAGTTGTAAGATTCTTACTTCTTGCTTAGCTGTTCTTTAATAAGATCACCAAGAGTAGTAGGAGTCATTTGCTCTACTTTGTAGTTAGATTTGCCAGCTACAGTGTTATCTTCATCAACAGCTTTGATAGAAAGAGCTATGCTTCTCTTCTTAGCATCGATATTGATAATTCTAGCTTCTACTTCTTGACCTTCGCTTAACTCATCACGAACATCTTTTGTATGATCAACAGATACTTCAGCAATTCTGATGAAACCATCAATATTGTTTTCTTCGTCAAGCATAACAACAGCACCGTTTTCTTGTACTTTAGCTACTATACCCTTCACTAAAGAACCTTTAGGGTGAATGTTGATGAAGTTCTTGAACGGATCTTCAGAAAGTTGCTTCATGCTAAGAGCAATTCTCTCAAGGTCTGTGTTTACAGAAACTAATACAGCTTCTACATCATCACCTTTTTTAAGCTCTTTTATAGCTTTAGCAGGGTTATCCCAAGCAACATCTGAGATATGTACAAGACCATCTATGCCACCTTCAAGTCCGATAAATACACCAAACTCAGTGATTGATCTGATCTTACCAGTAACTTTATCACCTGTTTTGTAGTTTTTATCAAACTCGCTCCAAGGGTTTGGTCTACATTGTTTGATACCTAAAGATATTCTGTGCTTGTCAGCATCTAGCTCAAGTACGATAACTTCAACTTCTTGACCAATTGATACAGCTTTATGAGGGTTAACGTTTTTGTTAGTCCAATCCATTTCTGAAGTATGAACTAGACCTTCGATACCTTCTTTAAGCTTAACAAAACAACCGTAGTCTGTGATGTTAGTTACAGTACCCATTAACTTAGCACCTACAGGAAGTTCATTAGCAATATTTAACCAAGGATCTTCACCAAGTTGCTTAATACCTAGAGATATTCTTTGCTTTTCTTTGTCAAACTTGATTACTTTAACATCGATTTCTTGACCTATAGATAGTACATCTGTAGGGTGGCTGATTCTGCTCCAAGAAATATCTGTAATGTGTAATAGACCATCAACACCACCAAGATCAATAAATGCACCGAAGTCTGTGATGTTTTTAACGATACCTTTAAGTACAGTACCTTCAGAGATTTTCTCTAGCATAGCGTCCCTATCACCAGAGTTGTTCTCTTCGATAACAGCTTTTCTAGAAACAACGATGTTATTTCTCTTAGTATCGATCTTAACAACTTTTAATTCGATGTCTTTGTCTTCTAAGTGCGCTACATCTTTGATAGGTCTTGTATCAACTAATGAACCAGGTAAGAAAGCTCTAAGGCCTTCTACATCCATAGTATAACCACCACGTACGTGATTAGTGATTCTACCAAGTACAGTCTCATTGTTTTCGAAAGCGTTTTCGATTCTGTCCCAAAGCTCGATTTTCTTGGCTTTGTCTCTTGATAGTCTAGTTTCACCGCAGCTGTTATCTAAAGCTTCTAGAACAACGTTGATTTTATCACCAACAGCTACTTCTAGTTCACCATCATTATTCTTTAAAGAAGCTACAGGGATGAAAGACTCTGATTTAAGACCAGCGTCAATCATTGCAAATTCTTTATCTATACTAACAACAGTTGCTTCGATGATTTTACCTATTCTCATCTCTGTTTGTTTTAGAGATTGTTCAAATAGTTCTTTGAAATTTTCTGACATTTTATTTATTTCCATTTCCAGTGTGGTTGGTTTAACATGGTTTGCAAGCACCCACTGGCTTTATTAAAAAGCGCTAGCAAACAATTTTGTAATGTGTAATATTATCTAAGAGATATCTTTTGTTCAAGGAAAATATAAATTTATTTTATGTCAAGTGACTTTGAAAAACATAATTTTTTTATGCAAAAAGCTTATGAACAGGCACTTTTAGCCTATAGCGCAGGTGAAGTACCTATTGGAGCTGTGGTTGTTGATCACAGCGGTCAAATATTAGCTCAAGCATATAATCAAACTATCACACTAAATGATCCCACAGCACATGCAGAGATACTAGCTCTAAGAAAAGCCGCTGAGCAGTTGAATAATTATAGATTAGTTGATACAAAATTGTATGTTACTTTAGAGCCATGTATAATGTGTTTTGGTGCTTTAGTTCAGGCAAGAGTTTTTGAATTGGTTTATGCTTGTGATGATACTCGTGTTGGTGTTACATCAATACAGCAGCTGCACCAAAGCAAGGGTTTTAACCATAAATTTGAGATAATTAATGGTGTGATGAATCAACAATGTGGAGAGCTTTTAAGAAAGTTTTTCCGAGAAAGAAGAAAATAAGTTTTATGAGCAAAGAAAAAATAGTTGTTTTGTATGGTGGCGATTCTCCTGAAAGGGAAGTATCTTTAAATTCTGGAAAAGCTGTCTTAGATTCATTGATAAGCCAAGGTTATGAGGCTGTAGGGCTAGATGCAAGCTCAAAAGAGTTAGTGTCAAAACTTATAGAGTTAAACCCCGATAAGTGTTTTATCGCGTTACATGGCGAAGATGGCGAGAATGGCAGAGTTTCAGCGTTATTAGAAATGTTGGGTATCAAGCATACCAGCTCTGGGATGAGATCATCTGTAATTACAATGGATAAAATGATATCTAAAGAAATTTGGATGCATCACCGCATGCCAACACCGATGGCAAAAGTACTTACTAATAAGTTAGTGAGTGAGGATGAAATAAGCTTTCCTGTAGCTGTTAAGCCAAGTAATGGTGGCTCAAGTATAGCTACATTTAAAGTTAAAACACTAGATGAGTTAAAGCCTGCATATGATGAAGCTTCTAAATATGGTGAAGTAATGGTTGAGCAGTGGGTCACAGGAAAAGAAATAACGGTGGCTGTGGTTAATGATCAGGTTTTTTCATCTGTGTGGATTGAACCATTAAACGAATTTTATGACTATGAGTCTAAATATAGTGGTAAATCAGTATATCATTGCCCAAGTGGTTTATGTCAGGAAAAAGAGCTTGAGGTGCGCCAGCTAGCTAAAAGAGCATATGATTTGTTAGATTGTAAGGGGCATGCAAGAGTTGATTTTATCTATGCTGATGGAGAGTTTTATATTATGGAAATAAACTCTTCTCCAGGAATGACAGAAAATAGCCTTTCACCAAAATCTGCAGCAGCAGAAGGCATCAGTTTTGATGATCTGGTTAAATTAATAATAGAACAGGCAAAATGATCGGCGCTACACGAAAGTTCCTAATATTAGGTTTAATATTGTTGATATTGCTTAGTATTGCAATTTATATTGCTAGTAAAACAGATAGGTCAATTTCAAGGGTTGATGTGGTTTCTAATGATGGCTTAGTCTACATATCAAAGCAGGACTTAATAAATAAGGTCGATAAATTTAGTAATAAAGAATGGTTTGATGTAAATACAGATGGTATTGAGAACTATATCCATTCATTTAAAGGAGTTGATTATACTTTAGTAAAAAAGGTATGGCCATCAACACTCGTTATCTACTTATATGACCATAAGCCTATAGCTTACTGGAATAATGATAAGATTTTGTTAGATAATATGGATATTATCACTCCACAAGTTTTCAGTTATGATGGCGAGCTTCCTTATATAGAAAGTAGTGATAGTAACAATAAAGATTACATCTATGAGACCTATCAAGAGTTAAATAATATTGCTAAACAAAATAGCACAGAAGTAATAAAGATTTACTATAGTGGTAACCAGTTTAGTCTGCTACTTGCTAATGATATGAAAGTTATTTTAGGTTCAAAGAAATTACATTCTAGATTAGAATTATTCTTTAAATCATATCAAAAAGTAAAAGATTATAAGTCAGCACAGTATTTTGATATGCGTTATAGCGATGGGTTTGCTGTAAAGTATAAATAGAAAAGATGTTTATACTATTGGTTTTCTATGATTATCAGCTTATAATGTAATATAAGTGTATATTATAAATAAAAAATATCTGTCTTTTTAGATTGGGGCTAAATAAATGAGTTTTGGGAATGATAATTTTTGTGCAGTTGATCTAGGATCACACAAAGTCACTGTTGCGATTGGACAACTTGCAGAAAATAATAGTATAAAAATACTAGGCGTGAGCCAGAAAAAATCCAAAGGTATAAAGCAAGGTTCAGTTATTAATCTTGAAATGGCAATGGAGACATTAAATGCAGCACTAGATGAAGCTAAGAGTATAGCTGGTGTTGATGTTAGAGAGGTGACTTTAGGAATAAGTGCTCCTAGTATAGCTGGATTTAACTCGTATGGCTTAGCAGCTGTAGATAATGGTGAGGTTAGTATGGAAGATCTTGCTATGGCGATAAAAACTGCAAAGGCAGTGCCAATGTCTGCAGATACTGAGATGCTTCACGTGTTACAAAGAGATTATATTGTAGATGGACAAGCTGGTGTTACAGAGCCAATAGGTATGTTTGCGGTTAGATTAGAGTCGAATGTTCATATAATAGTAGCATCTTCGCGATTATTACAAAATGTCAGAAAGTGTGTCTCAAATTGTGGTTATAAGATAAGTAGCTTAGTAGTTGAGCATCTAGCAGCAAGTAGTGCAACTCTTACAGAAAATGAAAAAGAGATGGGAGTTTGCTTAGTTAATCTAGGAGCCGACTCTACAAGTTTTTCTGTATTTTCTGAAGGCGGAATTTGTTATACATCTAGCATTACAACAGGTGGTAGTAATATCTCTTCAGATGTATCAAAGGTATTTAGACTTCCTATAGAGGCTGCAGAAAGCTTGAAGTTGCAATATGGTTATGCAGCGAGCAAATATCTTAAAAATCCAGATGAGAAGATAGATATACCAAACTCTTTGGGTAATGCTAAAAAAAGGATATCACTACAAGATCTGTCATTAGTTATAGAAGCTAGAGTTGAAGAAATATTTGAAGCGCTATATAGAGAGTTAGACCAAAATCGCTTATTAGATGTTATATCTTCAGGTATAGTATTTACTGGTGGCGGGGCAAAACTAAAAGGTCTTGCTAGGTTGGCTGAAGATATGTTTAAGTTACCTGTAAGAGTCGGCGGTCCAATAGAAGTTAGTGGAGCAAATGAAGTAGTACACAACCCCTCTTATTCAACAGTTGTCGGACTATTAAAATATGCTTCTGAGAATGCTCAGGTAAGTTCTGAGCAAAGCGTTGATGAAGATATGATAGAAATCGATGAAGATACAGGAAAATCTAAGAAAAAGATAATGTCATCTGTAAAAGGATGGTTTTCGAATAATTTTTAAAGATATAAAAGGTTAGAAAAATAAATCTAAAGTAAAGGAGTATAATATGTTTGATTTTAACGATTCAATGGTTTCAAGTGCCATAATTAAAGTTGTTGGTGTTGGTGGAGGTGGCGGTAACGCTGTACAACATATGTGTGAAGATGTCACTGACGTTGAATTTTTTGCTTTAAATACAGATGGCCAAGCATTATCAAAATCAAAAGTTCAAAATGTGTTGCAGATTGGTACTAACCTTACTAAAGGTCTAGGTGCTGGAGCGAATCCTGAAGTTGGTAAAAGAGCAGCTACAGAGGATAGAGCTAAAATCGAGCAACTGTTAGAAGGTGCGGATATGGTTTTCATTACTGCTGGTATGGGCGGTGGTACAGGTACTGGTGGAGCTCCTGTTGTTGCAGAAGTTGCAAAAGAGATGGGAATTCTTACAGTTGCTGTAGTTACAAAACCTTTCCCATTTGAAGGTCCTAGAAGAATGAAAGCTGCTGAGTATGGTATTGATGAACTTACTCAACACGTTGACTCTATAATTACAGTACCTAACGAAAAGCTTCTAAGTGTACTTGGTAAAGGAGCATCTTTATTAGATGCGTTTAATGCTGCTAATGATGTATTAGGAAATGCTGTAAAAGGTGTTTCTGAGCTAATCACTAAGCCAGGTTTAATTAACGTCGATTTTGCCGATGTTAGAGCTGTAATGACTGATATGGGTCTAGCTATGATGGGTATGGGTCAAGCAACTGGTGAAAATAGAGCAAGAGAAGCTGCAGAGGCTGCGATTTCAAGCCCACTTTTAGAAGATATTAACTTAGATGGTGCTAAAGGCGTAATTGTAAACATTACAGCTGGTATGGACATGTCTATTGGTGAGTTTGAAGAAGTTGGTGAAGTTATTAGATCATTCATTTCTGATGAGGCTATTGTAATCGCTGGTACTGTTATTGATCCAGATATGTCTGATTCTATGAATGTAACAGTTGTTGTAACTGGTATCGAAAAAGTTGCTATGAAGAAAGGTTTCGGTGTTGAGAAAAAGCCTGCTACTAATCAAGGTTCAAGCTTCTCAAACAAGCCAAACACTTCTTTTGCAAGAAAAGAGTCAGAAGTTTCAGCCCCTAATGATTCATCAAAATCTGATTTTGATTCAGCTGATAAGTCAGATATCCCTAGCTTCTTAAGAAGAAGATAATTTCTAATATAGATTTTTCTTATACTTTTAATAAATCAAATATATCTATAAGAGCCTAAAATCTTAGGGTACTCTATATCAATATAAATTTTTGCCATATATAATTTAAGTATTGATGTTTTTATTATATATAACTAGTTTATTATGAGCTTGTATACTGAGCTTATATTAGTATTTACTTGTAAGGTATAACTCTTTATCTTCTAAGTAAGTGTTGAAGGTTACACTATATTGGTTATTTATAGTAAGCTACTTTATATCCATAATTAAAGAGGTTAAGAATGAAGCAAAAAACAATAGCAAACCAGTTTTCTGTAACAGGTATTGGTTTACACTCTGGTGTAGATGTTTCTATGACAGTTAAGCCAGCAGACGTTAATACAGGTATATTATTTCGTAGAGCGGACTTAAATCCTGTAGTTGATATTAAGGTAACGCCTTTTAATATTAAAGAGGCTATTATGTGTACTCTTTTGACAAAGGAGGGTGATCAGAATCTAGCTATATCAACAATAGAACACCTAATGTCAGCTCTTGCTATGTTTGAGGTAGATAATGTTCTCGTTGAAGTTAATGCTCCGGAGCTTCCTGTTATGGACGGTAGTTCTTATGAATTTACGCAACTTTTAAAAGAAGTCGGGATAAAACAACAAAATGAAGCTAGAAAAGGGATTAGAATCTTAAAGCCTATAAGAGTTGAGTATGAGGATAAGTTTGCTGAAGTACTACCTAGTGATACTCTTAAATATGAATTTAAAATACAGTGGGATCATCCGGTAATTGCTGCAACAAATGATCATATTGTATTTGAGTATGATCTTGATGAATATATTAAAATGGTATCAAAAGCTAGAACATTTGGCTTTTATGAGCAGCTTGCATATCTGCATCAAAACAATCTTGCAAAAGGAGCATCTTTAGATAATGCCGTAGGTATTAGTAATGAAGGAGTCCTTAATGAGGGTGGTTTACGTTATGATGATGAGTTTGTTAGACATAAGCTTTTAGATGCTATTGGAGATTTCTATGTAGGTGGTTATATCTTAGGTCACTTTAATTGCTTTAAGTCAGGCCATACTCTTAATAATAAACTCTTACATGCAATCTTTGCTGATAAAGATGCGTGGGAGTATATCTAATCTAACACCAAAGCAAATATGTCATTCTACAAATTGATCATGGAATCTAAAATATATTCAAACTGGTAATATTGCTCCTATAACTAGATTATAGGATGATAAAAAATATTAGTTATAAAACTACTTATCAGTCTGTTAAAACTATATTTTCATCTTTGATATCTAACTCTAAACTACCCTTTATTAGCTCTACGCTTTTATCACTATGGATTTTCTGTACTGCGTTTTCACGTTTTATTTCTGCGGGAGACTTATTCGCACCATTTGATACATGAGAAGGTAAGTTTTTAATATCAAGCCTAAAGCTTGGGTTATCCAGAAATTCACAAATAGCGGACTGTAGTTTTGCGATACTTTGAGGATCAAGTTCTAAAATCTTCTTGGCATCATCATTTAATTGGATTTCATAAATATCATTACCATCCTTAATCAAATGGCTATTAAAGGCTAGTGTTTTTGTGAAGCCTTTAAGTTTTACCTTATTAAGAATATTAAACCAGTGTTTATCAAGTTCACTATGTTGTTTTTGTACTTGTATTTGCTGTTTCTCTAAGCCTTGCTTTTGTGGAGTGTTTGCTCCATTAGTTTTAACTAGGTTGGAGGCTGTAGTAGGCTTACTGTACTCATTTTGAAGATTGGAGAGATCTTTGTTTTTTGGTTTAGATATATTACTTGTGTTAGATAGAGGAGTGATATTAGAATTATTACTTAAGCTTTTTTTTTTGAAAGCTATAAGTCTAAGAATAGCCATTGCTAGCCCAGTTTCAAAGTTTGGAGCTAAAGAAAGATCTCTTTTTGCCGCAATGGTCAGTTGATAGAGTAAATGGGCTTGCTCAATATCTATTTTTTCTAGAATATTGTTTATCAAATCTACACTAATCTGATTTGTTGAGTCTAAGCTCTGTGTTATTCGATATAGACAGCAACTAAACCAAACTTCAGCTATTCGATCAAGAACAGCTTCAGCGTTATCTTCAGATAGCGTTAGATTTTTAACTGCTGGTAATATCTTATCTGGAGTGTCATTTATAATGGCACCTATTAGTGTATAAATTTCTTCACTATCGACTATACCAAGCATTTGTTTAATCTGTGACTGCTCAAGCTTACCACTACAAAAGCTAATTGCTTGATCAAGTAGGCTTAGTGCATCTCTAAGACTTCCTTTGGCATGATATGCTATATAATCAAGAGATTGCTCATCAGCCTCAACATTTTCTTTAGAAAGAACCATCTTTAACTGATCTTTGATATCTGCTTGAGATATATGCTTGAGATGTAACTGTATACATCTAGAAAGTATCGTTACAGGTATTTTATGATAATCTGTAGTAGCTAAGATAAACTTTACATACTCTGGAGGTTCTTCAAGAGTCTTTAATAAAGCATTAAAACTCTGTTTAGATAACATATGAACTTCATCTATTAGATAAACTTTGTAGCGACCTTGAGAGGGCATGTATTGGATGTTATCAAGAATCTCTTTTGTTTCTTCGACGCCTGTACGTGATGCTGCATCAATCTCTATTAGATCAATAAAGCTGTTATTATTTATAGCAACACAGTTTTCACATTCGTTACATGGTTCTGCAGTTACGCCTGTTTTACAGTTTAGGCATTTTGCTAGTAACCTTCCAAGAGTTGTTTTACCAACTCCTCGCGTACCAGTAAAGAGATAAGCGTGGTGGACTTTCTGCGCTTCTAATGCGTGAACTAAACTATTTAAAGCATGTTGTTGTCCAGCAACTTCAGCAAATGATTGAGGTCTGTATTTACGAGCTAATGCTTGATATGACATTTGTAGCAATATTTTATATAAAATCTTTAGACTAAATAATAACAAAGTTTTGATTGAAATAGTAAATATTATCTCCTTTGATTAATTCATAGATTAGTCAGCTTTAATATTTCTTATTACTGTTTAGATATAGATTTATAATAATTAAAAGACCATAACACACGGCACAAACAATCAGACTTGAATAAATAGTAGTAGCATCAACAATTACTCCCGTGATTAAAGGTATAAATGCACCACCGGAGATTGCAGTAAGCATAAAACCTGATAGTTCGATATTTCTTTGCTTATTGAAATAAAAACCTAAACTAAATATTATCGGGAAAAGTACAGAATTAGTTAAACCGCACAGTACTAACATGGCGATAGTCAGCTTACTAAACAATAGTCCTGTTATAAGCAGAAGTATGCCAATTAAGCATACAGTTACAATTGTCAAAACCTGTTTTGAATTTTTTAAGAACTTGCTTCCGATAAGTCTACCAATAAAGATTAGTAGCCAATATAAGCTAAGATAAAATCCAGATGACTGCAATGTTTGTTTTTCTAAGAGAACTAAATATGTCGCAACTGTGATCTCTATGCCAACATATATCATCAGTGATATAAAGCTAAAAATAGCAGATCTGAAGTTTTTGGTTAGAAATAATATATCAATGCTTTTGTCTCTATAAGTGTGACTTTTAAACTCTACGCTCTTTTTAAGAGAGACCTTTATAAAGTATGCAAATGCAACCATAGCTATAAAAAACATTATAAAAACTATATTTGGGGAGTTTATAAATACGTTAATAGTAAGCAATGACGATATTAAAAATGGTGCTAAAAAGGCACCGATACTATGAATAGATTCATATTTGGAAAGTCTCTTAACGGAATATATGCTTCTCTCAAAAAGAGCGAGATATTCACAACATGTGAAAATTGCAACTATACCTATTGAAAGTAAAAACTGACTAGCTAATAGATAGTAGAAACTTGAAGGGTGAATAATCTGGCAAATAAGCCAACCTAGATATGCTATTAGAACTAAAAAAAGTCCATAATTTATCATTTTGGTAGGTTTGATTCTCTTTGCAATAATAGCAAATATGAAGCTGAAGAAACCATAGCTAATAAAAAATGCAGCGTCAAAAAAACCTATTTGGAAATAGCTTAGGCTATATTGCTGCTTAAGTGAAGGGATCAGAACCTGCACGAAAGTACTAGATATTCCTACAATTAAAAATAGTCCTGAGATTACTATTTTATTCATTTAATTAGTTTTAGATAATAGAAAGTGTGACTATTTTAACAGCATAAGTCGGTTTTAAATCTTAATATTAGTTAATTTTTGAGTTTTGTAGTATTTAAAACAGTTAGAAATAAAGAGTGGTAATTTGTAATAGCTATTTATCTCTGCAATTTAATTGTCATTTTTCTTATAAAAATATAAAATCTATAAACAAAATTTAACGAACATAAAAATTATCAAATGGAATCTATAAATTATAGAGTTTTATTGAAAAATCTAACGGCCCGTATTGAATCTTTACGGGACTATCTTTGACTATGATGTTAAAAAAGAAAAGTTAACAGAAGTTCTTATGGAGCTAGAAGATGGCTCTATTTGGGACAATCCTGAGTATGCACAAAACTTAGGTAGACAAAAGGTCGAACTTGAAAGCGTAGTGCATAACTGTGAGCATATTTCAGAAACATTGGAAACTTTAACAGAGCTTTTAGAGCTTGCTGAAGAAGATGAGCCACTTATGCAAGAAATTGTTAAAGATACCCAAGATGTAACTACTGAAATAGAAAAGCTTGAGTTTCGTCGTATGTTTTCAGGGGAGATGGACGCAAATAATGCTTATCTTGATATTCAATCAGGCTCAGGTGGTACAGAAGCCCAAGATTGGGCAGAAATGCTAATGCGTATGTATATGCGTTGGGCAGATAGTCATGGCTTTAAAGTAACTGTTGATGATGTTTCAGATGGCGATGTTGCCGGCATCAAAGGCTGTACTTTAAAAATCGAAGGTGGGTATGCTTATGGCTGGTTAAGAACAGAAACAGGCATTCATAGACTAGTTAGAAAATCGCCATTTGATTCAAATAGTAAGCGCCATACCTCATTTGCATCAGTTTTTATATCTCCAGAAGTTGATGATAATATTGATATAGAAGTTAACCCTGCTGATTTAAGAGTTGATACTTATAGAGCATCAGGGGCAGGCGGCCAACATGTTAATAAAACTGACTCAGCTGTTAGAATAACACATATACCCACAAACATTGTTGTTCAAAGTCAAAGTGACAGATCTCAGCATAAAAATAGAGATAGCGCGATGAAGCAGCTTAAATCTAAATTATATGAGATGGAGCTACAAAAGCGCAATGCTGAGAAAAATGCTTTAGAAGATTCAAAATCTGATATTGGCTGGGGTAGTCAAATTCGCTCGTATGTTCTTGATCAATCACGTATTAAGGATTTGCGAACTGGTGTTGAAAATACCAATACTCAAGCGGTATTAGATGGTGATTTGGATAAGTTTATTGAGGCAAGCCTAAAAAGTGGGTTATAATAAATAGTTTTATAAAATAAAGTTTCGCTACTTACTATGTAAGTTATAGCGACATACTTTTTTCATGGCAGAAAAAGTATGTAAAACTGCCTAGTACTTGCTATCGCTTATTTGCATGATAATGGTATCTACAAAACTTGCGTGAGCTCAAACAGTTGTAGATACTTTTTTATTATCATTAGCAAAAGCTAACCGCTAAAGTGCAAAGATAATATAATAATAGGGTAAAAAATGAGCAGTAAATTAAAAGATTTAATAAAAACGTCGATAAAAGAGTATTTAGATGCTAATGATATAACAGTTAAAGATGCTGTTAGAGGAAAGATAAGAGAGCAGATTAGTAACTCTCTTGGAGAAGTTGGTGAGATCAATGAGCAAGTTAAAGAGAAGATATCTGATCTTGTGAAAAAGCATATTACAGATATGCAAGAAAGCTCACAGATGGCTTTAAGAAAAGAAAAATTACAGACACTTGCAGAGCAGAATAATGGAGTTAGTCACCCAAATAGTTTTAGAAGAAATATTGTTGCTGCAGATTTACAAGCAAAATATTCTGACAAATCAAAGCAAGAGTTGGAGGAGCTAGAGCCTAAAGAGCGTTATAAAGTAACTGGTAGAGCAGTTTTAAGAAGAGTGATGGGTAAAGCTTCTTTTATTACTTTGCAAGATTTCTCAGGTAGAATACAAATTTACTTAAAGAAAAGTGATCTTCCAGAAGGTCAATATGATACTTTTAAAAACTTATGTGATTTAGGTGATATTGTAGGTGTTTCTGGGACTATGTTTAAGACAAATACTGGTGAGTTATCTATTCATGCAGACCATTTTGAGATTTTAACTAAAGCAATTCGCCCACTTCCTGATAAGTTTCATGGTTTATCAGATCAAGAAACTAGATATCGTCAAAGATATGTTGATCTAATTACTAATGAAAAGGCTAGAGAAGTATTTAAAGTTCGTTCAAAAGTTGTGAGCTTTATTCGTAATTATTTTGATAGTATGAGCTTTATGGAGGTAGAGACTCCAATGATGCATGTTTTACAAGGTGGTGCAGCAGCTAAGCCATTTAAGACTCATCATAATGCTTTAGATATGCCTTTATATTTACGTATTGCTCCGGAACTTTATCTAAAAAGATTAGTAGTTGGTGGTTTTGAACGTGTTTATGAAATAAACCGTAATTTCAGAAATGAAGGTGTATCATCTCGTCATAATCCAGAATTTACAATGCTTGAATTCTATATGGCATACTCTGATTATAATGATCTTATGGATTTAACAGAGGATATGCTTTCTAAGCTTGTACAAGAAGTTACAGGAACTCTAGAGCTTGAGTATGGTGAGTATAAAATCAACTTCGGTGGTAAGTATGAGCGTATTTCAATGGTTGATTCAATTGTTAAATATAATAAAGATATCTCAAAACAAGATCTAGCAGATTTTGAATCAGCTAAGAAAGTTGCAGATAGATTAAATATTAAGGTTGAAGCATTCCATGAACTTGGACACTTAATAAATGAAATATTTGAAGAAACTGTAGAGCATAAGCTTATTCAGCCAACATTTATTACAGACTATCCTGCAGTAGTTTCACCACTGGCACGTAGACAAGATGGTAATGCAGAGTTTACTGATAGATTTGAGTTCTTTATAGGTGCGCGTGAGATTGCTAATGGTTTCTCTGAGTTAAATGATGCCCAAGATCAGGCAGAAAGATTTAGAAAACAAGTTGAAGCAGCTGCATCTGGTGATGATGAAGCCATGCCTTATGATAAGGACTATATTCGTGCTTTAGAGTATGGTATGCCGCCAACAGCTGGTCAAGGTATAGGTATTGATAGACTTGTAATGTATCTAACAAACTCTCAATCTATTCGAGATGTAATATTATTCCCTCATATGAAGCCTGAGTAATTTGAGTGCTAGAAAAGCATTTTGAACCATAGCATATATGCTATAAGATAGACACTAGTAGTGATCTTATACTTTGTAATGGTTGGAATGACAGGTGCTGAAAAATTATCTTAAATCATTATTTGAAAATATATATAACCCTAAAGTAGATCCTGAACAGTATATTAGTACATTTGTTAGTAGAAATTATAAGCAAGTAGTTGATGGTCATAGGATTGACTATATTGATTTTATTGATCACATTAAAAAGCAGCGTGAGATCTTTGAGAGTATTTCTTTTGATTTTATCTGTCTTGTAGAAGAGGGTGATACTGTTGCATCTTTACATAAAGTCTATGCTAAGAAAAGAAATAGTGAACAAGAAATTGTTGCTGAAGTTCATGCTTTTTTTAAATTTAAAGATAAAATGTTAATCTCATGTGCTGAGCGTACAAGAATTATTCAAGGCTCCGATGAGGATAAAGATTTAGGTCGTAGAAAATGAAAGAAAAGGATTATTATGTCTAAAGAAATTGTTAGTCACGGAGCATTCGTTAGTTATGATGATGCTTATAATGAAATTAAGCTTAGAATAGCAAATGATGATGTTTTATTGGGGCTTTTAAGTCAGTTGGATAATTGTCCTTTGGGTAGATTTCTAATCCAAAATAGAGGGCTTAATGCATACTGGACAAAAGTCATAACTCAGAATAAAGGAGGCTATTCTAGTGATTTTGAGAATAAGCTTATAACTACTTTTTCAGGATTTAATGCTACTCAGGAGAGATATCTAAACTTTAAGCAGAAGATATCAAACTTGTTGAGTGGCTCTAAAATATTAGCTGTGCCTGCCGGACTTTTACCAGAGTTCTCCGAAGAGTTAATTTTATCTAAAAAATTTAATATAGATGCTTATGACCTTGATAGTAGCTGTGCTGGCCAAAGTGGTCTAGCTGAATTAGAAGAGGTTAACTATATAGTTGAAGACGTTTTTAAAATGGATGTTAAGAATCATTATGATGCTGTAGTTAGTAATGGTCTTAACATTTACCTTAAAACAAAAGGTGAAGTTCAAAAGTTTTTCCAGATCCTAAGTGATTCGTTAAAGCAAGGAGGAGTGCTTATTTCTAGCTTCCTTATTCCGTTAGATAAAGTTGATATCAAAGACTTGGATAAAGCTAAATTTGGTAGGCAGATTTTTGTAGATATCCTAAATGTTGGCTGGACAATGACTCATACAGAAGATGAATTTTGTCAGATTTTATATAGTTGTGGCTTTGATATTAAAGAAATAATTTATGATAGTCAGAAAATGTTTCCAACAATAGTAGCTATTAAAAAATAGCTTATCATTATTAATCTAGTGATCATAATTGTTGGTTTTATGACAAAGTGAATAGGTTCCATGAACAAAAAATTATCTAAGCCAAATGAATATGCTAGCTAAAGCAATAAAGCCAAGAAAAGCAGAGCAAGTTTTATCAAATCTAGAGAACACCCTTCTAAAATGCTTAATTTTAGAGAAAAAGTTCTCAATCAAATGTCTTTCTTTATATATATGCCAATCGATAGTATAATTTTCTCTAGCAGGAATCACCAGCTTATTTTTCTTTTTAAAGCATAGTGATTTTTACCTGAAGCAAGTTTGAGTTTTTCAAGTTCAATGGATGCACCAATAGATAAGCCTATATGATTTAGTTGTGTTGTAATTACAGATGTTGGTGATTTGGCTAAGCTAACATTTTGTTTTAAGCTACGGTGATAAGTCTCTATATTCCATCTTTTTTGATAGATATCTTCTATGTGGTTACTCTTAAGGTTTAGATTATTAGTAATTAAATATATCTCACCCATAGAATTGTCTGCGTTTTTGTAGACTTGGCGAGTAACCACAAGACTATATTTATACCTTTGAGAAAAACTTTCATAGACTCATGATCTGATAATTCTAACTCATCTATCCTACAGTAGTTACCAGCATTAGCATCAAACTTAACTTTATGCTTATTGAAAAACTTTAAATTATCCTTAGAAGCAAAGTACCTATCACCAACGATATAGTCAATGTAGCCAACGTTCTTTAAAGATAGTAAAACAAGCTTTCTAGCTAATTGATTTATACTATAGCGAGCTTTACGTTTAAATTTATAATTACCATGTTTATCTTGACTAACAACAAGTTGGTCTTTAGTCTGTACTTCAAAACCTACAGGTATATTAGCTATAGGAGTATGTAATAATGCATTTATAAGATTAATACTTTTTAATAGCTCTACCTACAGAGTGATCATAAAACCAGTTTACTACTTCATTAACTTTACTATCTGGCTTATGTATTATTGTGTTATCTAAGGATAAGATTTTAGTAGTATATTTAAAGTTATTTAATACTGTTTTAGCTTTGCTCCAAATATAAGCACTTCCATAATTATCCAACTTCAGCATCCTTGAAAAACTATCATGCTTAACAACATTATCTAGCATATTAGAGCACATCGTCGCGCTAGCTTGTGATGTCGGACATAATAAAAACTCTGTATATAAATTCGAACTATCCTGTAAATTCATATCTATTAAAGTTACTTTCGATGGATACTTATAAAATAAGGACTAAATTGCTGCTTTAAATATAAAGTCCGTAACTTCAGTTATCAGCAAGAATATAAGCGTTTGTTATCCCTTGTAAGAGTTGTTGCGAAGGTAAAATATCATGAACATTACCAGCAGTTATTATAAACCTTACAGGATTCCCTAAAGCATCTGTAAGAGTATGAATCTTTGTTGTTAAACCACCAACACTTCTACCTAATGCATTGATTTGATTACCGTTTATTTCATAGCCACTAGCACATGCATGTGCTTTGACAGATAGTGAATCTATCATAAACTGTTGTGAATCAATATCTAAAACATAGGTCATTAAATTATTCCATATTCCTTTATCAACCCAATATTTATAACGTTTAGCTCTACTATCACCATATTCTTTATGAAGGTATTTCCATTGAGTACCTGTTTTTAGAATATAAAAAAACTGCTTCTATAAATTTTCTAAGCTTAGCAGTGTCTTTTGTATGTAAGCCTTTTTGATTTGTAAGAAAAGCTAAAATTGTTGACCAATTTGATTCTGATATATAATATTCCATATATGTTAGGTGTGTTATTTGTTTCGCAAAACCATTTAAATACACTTAACATCTTTATGCAAAAATTTTGTTCATGGAACCTAATTAATAGAGTTGAAGTGACATGTACCAGAATGAGAACTTTACAGGTAAAAGAGTTATTTTAACTTAGAAAGAAAGCTTGAAAGATATATTGCTATTAATTATTATACTGAGAATGCTTTTGACAAAAGAGTACAAATTTCTTATTAGTAACTAAGTAAAAGAATATTATTGCTAAAGCAATGTGAATTATAAAAAATATATAGTAGTTAAATATTCCACAGCCTTCATAAGCAACTGGGCCTAAAGAAATATTTATTAAGACTAGCCACAAGAATGCTAGAAATGGTAAGGTACATTTTAATATATATTTAGGTTCAACAGATTTATTATTCTTTATATTAAAAAAGATAAATACTATCATGAGTAAAGTTATAACAATAGTCAGATAAGTCATATCTTTTGATCCTATGAAAGCAAAAAAGATAGTTTGTACAACAAATAGTAAGTAGCATATTGGTTTAGCAAGCGGCATTTTGAACTTTCTTTCTATTTCTTGAGGACTATTCCTCATAGCAACTAAAGAAATAGGAATTACCATATACATTAAAACAATTAATGCAGTGATGATTAAAACAATTGCTCCCCAGCTTCTGAAGCAGAACAAAAAGATTAGTGTCAATAAGAAGTTAAAAATCATAGCTCTATATGATACTTGGAATCTAGGATGTAACTTGGCAAAAAATCCTGGAACTATTTTTTCTTTAGACATACCAAATAATACTCTTGATGCTGTACCGACAAAAGTAATTCCAGTTCCTGAAGGAGACATGACAGCATCTGCATATAGTATTAAAGCAACAATGTTAAGTCCTAATAAGGTAGCAACTTGCACAAATGGTGAATTGAAATTTAATGATAACCATCCTTTTGTAATTAACTGATGTCTATCTAAAGAGCCAATAAATGCTGTTTGTAATAGAATAAAAATTGCAAAACATAGAACAATAGATATTATTATTCCAAGAGGGATGTTTATATGAGGCTTTTTAATTTCTCCAGCAAAAGATGTTGCCAATTGAAAACCGTTAAAAGCATAGACCATCCCCGCAGATGTTACAGCCATCAGGATTGAATTTATACCATAAGGAGATATTTGATTATGATATGCTGTGAAATTCCCAGAGTCAAAATGTGCTCCCATGATAACAATACAAACATATATAGGTATAATTATCTTTAATACAGCAATGGTATTGTTACACTTCTTAAATATTTCCATTCCAATCATATTTATTAGCCAATAAAAGATCAGAAAAATAAAAGTTAATCCTAATCCTGCTGCAGATAAGTCTCCTTTAGACATTAAAATATTTGAGATAGAAGGAGATAAATGTGATAAGTATTGAACAGATGCTTGAGCTTCACCAGGCATACTACCTACTAGTTCTAACCAAATTGCGAAAGAGAATAGTGCACCAAAGTATTTATTGTGGGAAATTGATCCCATGCGCCCAACTATTCCTCTAACTGGATATGCAACAGCTACTTCAGAAACAGCTAGTCCCATTAGTAAGAAAAATACTAATACAATTATCCAGGAGAAATAAACTCCTGATCCTGCTTGTTTTGCTCCGAGGTAAGAGCTAAATAACCATCCACTACCTATTATTCCACTAACAGAAATAAAGATAATGGTAAATAGCCCCACATTTTTCTGTTCTTTAATTTGTTCCATAAAATAGCTCTATATCAAGAATTAAGTTTAATAATATATAAATATAACATTAAATTTATATTTAAACAAAATGATGTACGGTAAAATATTGATCATTTTTAATCAAGAAGATACTATTTCACTATTAAATTGTAGTGAAGTTAAATAAATTAACAAAATGAAAAATAAAGCTTTTACCCCATATTCTCCTACTAAGGTTATCGTAGATAGCCGAGCTTTTTTAAAGAATTTAAGAATAGCACAAGAAAAATTTGATCACACACGAATAATGGCCGTGTTAAAGTCGGATGCATATGGTTTTGGAATTCATAATTTAATTAGTACAATAAAAGAGGCAACGATTAGCTATTGCGGAGTGACTGAGAATAGTGAAATATTTACTCTGAGAGAATATGGTTATGAAAAAAATATTATGAGAGTTAGAACTCCCTCAATCTATGAAGTAAAAGATGTGTTGGAGAACTTTGATAGATATAAGGTGGTTGAAGAGGTTATCGGTAATGCAAATTTAGCAATTAAAGTAAATCATTTGGCTAAACAACACAACAGAGTTATTCCTATTCACCTTAATCTGAATTCTATAGGTATGGGGAGAAATGGACTTGACTTAAGCACAGTTAAGGGACTAAAAGATCTTTCCACAATATTGAGTTTAGAAAATTTAAAAATTATAGGTATTATGTCACATTTTCCTTGTGCAGGAGCAGATAATCTAGATGCTTCAAGAAAAGGGATTAGGCAATTTATAAAAGATGCTAATTTTGTAATCAAAGAAGGAAAATTTATAAGGAATAATATATTGTTACATGCAGCAGCAACTTCTGCGTCATTAAAATTGTCAGAATCTCATTTAGACATGGTAAGATTAGGCTCTTTCATCTATGGTGAAAAAACAGAAGATCAATCTCCTAACGAGTTGGAACCAGTACTTACTTTTAAAAGTCATGTAGCCTCAAAAATGTTTTTTCCACGGGGAAGTACTATAGGATATAACAGTTTAGTAACTCTTAATAGGGACTCTATTTTAGCAAATATTACTTTTGGAAAAGTTAATGGCATACCCTTGGATCTTCAACAAGTTCTGATACAGGGTAAAAGATTTAATACTATAGGGTCAATGTCAATGAATACTACAGTTGTAGATATAACAGGCTATGCAGATAGTATAAATGAGAATGATGAAGTTGTTATTGTAGGGAAGCAAGAAGGAGTGCTAGGAAAAGATCAAATCACATCACAAGAAATAATTGATAATGCAGGCCAAAAGAGCCTATCTATGTTAAATTATTACATTTCTATGGTGAATCATAAATTTTTAGAGTGAAGCCTATAGTCTAAGATATGAGGTTCAGAGAGTATCCCAAAATTTTTAATGATCATCATCGTAGCTAGCTTTATGAGATTTGCCTTCAATATATGATGTAAATGCAATTAGTAATGCTGAAACTACAAATACAATATGAATGGCTGCAGACCATGCTAAATCTCTATTTGATGTTTGAGATACTTCTAAGAATTTTTTAAGCAAAGATATTGATGATATCCCTATAATAGATCCAGCAATTTTCAGTTTTACAGCATTTGGAGAAAGTTTTTTTATCCAAACAGGTTGGCCGCCACCTTTTTTATCAAGATTCATTTTACTAACAAAATTCTCATAGCCACTAATTACGACTATTACAACAAGGTTAGCTACAAGCACTACATCACAGAGAGTCAGAGCAAGTATAATCAATTGGTCTTCATTAAAGCTCTTAAAAGAAGTAAATAGATGATATAGCTCATGATATATCTCATAGATAAAACCAAATAGAACTAGTGATAAAAGTAGGTATATAGGGGCTTGAATCCAACGGATACCAAAGATAAACATTTCGACAATTGATAATAGTTTGTTTATATATTTTCCCATTTAGATAATCCATGTTAATACAAGCTTATATAAATTCAAAGATATCTGAAAACAAAGTTAAAATCAATAAACACTGTTTTATAATAACAGGTTAGGTTGGATAGGCGCTAGCTAATATAGGATAAGTAAAAAAGATAAATTGCCCAATATTAACCAAGTAATGACAAATAATACTTACTTCAATTCTTTTGGTTTTAATATAAGCAAGGCCATAAATAATGCTTGCAACAAAGGCTAATATCGCAAAGTATATACCTGCAAAAATGATATGTATTGAGGCAAAAGCTAGAGAGGTTATTAAAACTGCTAAGGTAGGATTAATATAGTTTTGAATCTTTGTTTGAATAAAACCTCGCCAAAATATTTCCTCTGGAATGCAAGTAAATATTAAATTCACAAAAATAAAAATTAATGTGTAACTAGTTAGCTTAAAATCATACTTTATAAAACTAAATATATAACTTGTTGGTAATAATATTATTATTGCGAGCACCCCATATAAACAACCTAACTTTAGAGTAGATGTTATATTTTTTGGTTTATCTAAAAATTTAATTTCTGATGAAAATATTATTAGTATAAGGTATGTAAGTATTAATGAGTTGTAATTTAAGTATAATGTGAAAGGAATTGCATCCAACGAAATATAAGCATCTTTAATGATACAAATGTTATTAAAACCAGGCAAAATATGTATATAGTTAAAAAGTAAAAATATAGCAGTTATAGTAAATATAAGAATATCTATAACCCCTTTATCTTCTTGTTTAGAGTTTAGGTAAATTAGTATTGTTGATAGAATTACTATTAAAATCCCAATAAAGTCAATTATCCCACTTATAAGAGCTAGGACCAGTGAGATGAGAAATAAAAAAATTCCTACTTTTTTATATTCTTTAAACCATAAGCTAAATAGAGAGAGTAATATTAATACATAAGATGAATATATAAAATAAAAGTTCATTCATTGGAAGCTATTTCTTTAAGTAGTTCAACTATTTCAATATGATTATTAGATTTAGCATTATCAATAGGTTTTCTATTGCGTTTATCTTTAGCGTTAATATCAGCGCCTTTATTTATAAGATATTTAACAACATCTAAGTGCCCCTCTGTAGCTGCTAAATGTAGAGCTGTTCTATTATCATAGTCACCTTTATTAATATCAGCACCTAAAAGAATGACTCTTTTGATTTCTGATATATCTCCAGTGCTAGCTGCCCAAATTAGCTCAAATGTTAGGTTAGACTTTGCAGCCATACGGTTTTCTATAGGGTTGATTTTATTACTACAATCTATGTGATCATAATTATGGAAACTAAACTTATCCACTAGCCTTTTACTAAACTCAACTCCTCTTGCTGAATTATGATTAGAGTCTAAACGAGGTGAAAATAATGCAAAACCACCAACGTTTGGTATAGCGATAACTAAGGCACCAGAAACCCCTGATTTTGCAGGTAATCCAACTGAGAAAGCATATTCTCCAGAGAAGTCATACATGCCACATGAATACATCATTGATAAGCAGTTGCGTACAGTGGTTGGAGAGAAAACTTTTTTATTAGTTAAAGGGCATATACCTCCATTTGATATAGAAGCCATTATTTTTGCCATTTTCTTTGCATTTACTTGTATTGAACATGTCTGAAAATAGAAATCTAATGCAGTATGAATATTTGCACCTTCAGGAAATGCACCAACCTCTTTCATATAGTGTGCTAGGGCATAGTTTCTATCAGCCGTTTCTTTTTCAGAGTGGTATGTGGCATTATCAAAGCCAGTTGATTCACCTCCAGCAAGATCTTTCCAAACTTGAGTTATATATTCAAATCTATTAGCAAGATTCCACTCAGGTTTTATTAGTGAACATGTCATAATAGCGCCTGAATTTATCATGGGGTTATGAGGGAGATTATATTTATTTAATGCAATAGCGTTAAATGTTATACCACTAGGTTCTCTACCAACATGCATATGGACTTTTTCTTCGCCATTTAGTTCTGTAGCAATACAGTAAGTTATTGCTTTTGCTGTTGATTGTACGCAATAGGGTTGAAGATAGTCTCCTAGAGTAATCATCTGACCATCAACACTACAAAAAGCCACTGCAAAAAGGTCTGGATCAACCCTTGCTAATTGAGGGATATAATTAGCATTTTGACCAGATTCATTTTTTTTAGTTTCATTATATATTTCAATAATCTCCTTTTTAAAGTCTCTAAAATCAGGAATTATAAAGCCTTTATTAATCGACTTCTCAATAAGGCTAATACTATCAGAGCTAAAGTCTAAGAAAGTTTCAAAATCAATTTTATCAACACGTGAAAAGCTATCTAGCTTTGTTATAAGCTTTCGTATTCGTGGATCGTCTGTAAGAATACCAGACTCATCTAAAGCATCTAAAATAACGTTTTTAGTAATAAATCCATCTTTATCACAAATAACATTAAAAATATTTTTGCAATAGTCTTCAATAGTTGAGTAACTTGTCATTTTTAGACCTCTCAATTTATAGTAAGATTTTAAAGAATAATAATTGTGTGTATTCTACAGAAAAAAATGGTGTAGATAAGTGTTTTATAATAAATATTAGTTGATAGTCGCTGTTGCAAGAGCTATAGCTACTAGATATGGATCAGAGTTTGCACCTGGTCTTCTATCTTCAAAGTATCCATAACCTTTTAATGCTACAGGTCTTGGTATTCTAATAGAACAGCCTCTATCTGCATCACCAACTTTAAAAGTATTTATATCACAAGTTTCAT
Source organism: Francisella sp. SYW-9 (assembly GCF_008711465.1). Lineage (GTDB taxonomy): Bacteria > Pseudomonadota > Gammaproteobacteria > Francisellales > Francisellaceae > Francisella. The sequence goes on along the minus strand of NZ_VXKQ01000009.1, from coordinate 52,966 downwards.
GGTCACCAGTTAATCTTTCATGAAGATTAAAACCATAGCTTAAGATATCTTTTTTATGATTTTTTTCTAGGTTTTTAACTATATCTGCAATTGCTTGCTTGCCTTGTTGAGGGTCTCTAGTTTTCTTAGTAGAGAAGTTTGTATGCATACCAGCACCATTCCAATCACCCTTGATAGGCTTATTATCAAATGATATTACGATATCATATTCTTCACCTAATCTTTCTAGTAACCATCTAGCAATATGAGTATGATCTGATACATTTAATATACCTGCATCTTCTCCTTCAACACCTCTATAACCAATTTGGAATTCCCACTGGCCAGGCATTACTTCAGCATTAATTCCATAGAATAAAATGCCAGCATCTAAACAAGCTTGCATATGAGCTTCTACTAAATCACGACCGAAAGCTTTTTTTGCACCTGCACTACAGTAGTATGGGCCTTGAGGTCCAGGGAAGCCTGTAGTAGGCCATCCTAATGGGCGCCCATCTTTAAACATAGTGTATTCTTGCTCAAACCCTGCCCACATTTCATGATCTTCATTAGTGTTTGCTAAGATCTCTCTTAATTTAGCTCTATTATTTGTTTTATGAGGAGTTTCTCCATCTGGATTGTACACTTCACATAAAACGATATAACCACACTCTCTTAAAGGATCAATAACAAAATTGACTGGTTTAAGTATACAGTCTGAGTCATTACCTGTAGCTTGGTTTGTTGATGAACCATCAAAGCTCCACTCAGGGAAGTCTTGAGCGCTAGTAATTTCTATAAAAGGTAAAACTCTTGCTTTTGATCTAAGCTCAGGTACTGGATCTGTACCATCAATCCAGATATATTCCGCGGTTATTGTTCTCATTTTTACTTTAGCTTCCTTAACTTTTGTTGGCTCATATAAATAATATCAAGTGTCTAAGAAAAGTAAATGATAAACAACGGTAAGATTATTGAAAAATCATAATTTATGATAAAATACAACCAGAAATTAGCCAAAAAGCTGAAAAGTTATTTCGTTCAATTGTAGTTTTATATTTGCTTTTTTAGCACCTTTTATTGATAGATCTGTATCAAGACACATTTCTAAACATTTAGATATTGTATTTGAATTAATTCTGCTAGCTAAACTTGTATAAAATTTTTGTTTTGACGGCCAAATGTTATTATCTTTAAATATTTTTTGATGATATGTTATTTGTGTGTTTTTTAGTTGAGAAAGGATTCTTAGTTCTTTTTTTAGACACCATAACACTAATGGAGGCTTGTCATTTTCGTTTAAAATGTTGTTTAAGATTTTCAGAGCTTTAGTTCTTTGCTGCATAAGAATAGCTTCAGAAAGATCAAACACATCATAGTTTGCATGCTCATGAAGAAAAGGACGTATTGAGTTTTCATCAAAAGATGGCGTATTCTGCCTTGATAGAAGTTTTAGTATTTGCTTTGTAGCGATAAGATTACCTTCAGTTTTTTGTGCTAAAAGCTCTATCGCTTGTCTGGTGAGATTAAGGCCTAGGCTTGTTACTTCATTCTCAATGATATTTACGGCGTTTGTGAAGTTTGGCTGATATATTTTTATATGTACTGCTTTGTTTGCAAGACTTTGAAACCATTTTGCCGAGGTGTTTTGCTTTTTCATGCCACTAAAAACAAGTAAGTAGACATTTTCATCATCACGTAATAGATTTTCAGTTAGGGCGTTCTGAAGATTTTTTTGTGGTGGTTTTTCAAAATTAAATTGGATAAATTTATCCATTGAAAATAGGCTTAGACTATCTGTTTCATTATATAAAACATCAAGGTTTTGCTCATTTAAGTCATGATAAGATATTTCAAAATCTTTTTGTTTAAATGCTTTGGTTATTTTTTCAATAATATTATGTTTTTGTAGAGGTTCATCTCCAGTTACAATAAATAGCTTATAGCTTGTAAGGTCATTCTTTTTGAGAAAATCAAAGTAACTTAGTTCCATAATATTAAAAATTTTTAACTATTTCCATAACAAGTATTTAGTTTACTATATTGTATGCATATTAAAAATTTAAAAAGTGGTTTAGTTATGAAAAAGTTATTTGTGATATTAGTAAGTGTGGCGATGTTATTGCTTTCTGGGTGTGTAACAAAACCAGATAATATAGAGCCTGTCAAAAACTTCCAAGCAAATAAGTACTTAGGTAAATGGTATGAAATAGCCCGTTTTGATAATAGTTTTGAAAAAGGCATGACAAATGTTTACGCTAAGTATAGCTTAAATCCTGATGGGTCAATAAAGGTAGTAAATAGTGGTATTACTCCTTCTACAGGTAAGAGAAGTTATGCAAAGGGTATTGCAAAGTTTGTTGGAAATAAAAATACAGGATTTTTAAAGGTTTCTTTCTTTAAGCCTTTCTATGGCGCATATGTTGTATTTAAATTAGACGATAATTATAAATATGCGTATGTTGCAGGTGATAATAAAAACTATTTATGGCTACTTTCTAGAACTAAAACAGTTCCAGAAAATATAAAACAGGACTTTATTAAGAAAGCAAAAGAGCTTGGATATAATACCAATGAACTTGTGTGGGTAAAACAGTAGGCTATATAAATAGTTTTGATTTAAATAATTCTTCAAAAATGTAAAAATATACATACGATTTTTCTACTTTATAAGTATACGTGTCTCAATCATATAAATTTAATAAATTTGACTTAAGTTGGCTTGTCGTTAGTATAGGAATGGCAGTAGGGGCCGGAATCGTCTTGGTTCCCGTAAGTGTTGGTGTTGTAGGTTTTGCTGTTTTTATGGTATCAATACTAATAGCCTATCCAGGTATATATCTTTTTCAAAAGCTTTATATTCAAACGTTATTTGAATCTGAAAAACCTAAAGATTATAAAGAGGTAGTGGCGGAGCTGTTAGGGAATAAGTGGTCAGCCTTTTTAGGAGCTCTGTACTTACTTATGATGATAATATGGACAGTAATATATGCTGAGGTTGTTGCAAAATCTTTAGCATCATATTTGTATATGTTTCATCTAACGACAAATCCACATCTTGAGCAGAGTGCTTTATATAGTGCTATTTTAATGGTTGTTTTGATATTTTTAGGAGTTAAAAGCCAAAAGCTATTTGTGCGAATATCAACATTTTTGGTAGTTATATTAATCTTGGCAATTATCGTAGTTTCTATATCGTTAATTCCTTTATGGTCAACTAGTAATCTTTTAGAGCTGCCTGCTAATAGTGGGGAGTTTGTTGCTAAAAGTATTATAATGTTGCCATTTTCATTAACATCAATATTGTTTATTCAGTCATTAAGTCCAATGGTTATTGGTTATAGGTCTCATTATCGTTGTAAGGATAAGAGCTTTATTTTAAATAAAACTCTTAAAACGATGAGTATAGCATTTATTATATTAGTAATTATTATTGGTTTTTATGTATTATCTTTTTCTTTGGTTATTCCAAAAGCTCAAGCTTTAGAAGCAACAGCAAATAATCAATCAGCTTTTATATTGTTAGAGAAGCAGGGCCAATCAAATAATATATTGTATATTTGTGGAATTATTATTAGTCTATGTGCTATTTTAACCTCTTTTCTAAGTATCTTAGCTGGGATGGAGGAATCTTTAAGAGGTATCTTAAAAGAGAGATTTAAAAAGAATGGTTTAGCTATCGAGGGTAAAGACTTGTTTAGTCTTAATACTATAGTCGTAGTTATAATCTTTCTATTAACATGGCTTTCAATAGTCTTTAATGCTCCAATATATAAACTAGTACCTTTATCTGGGCCTATATTTGGAATATTAGGGTGTTTAGTGCCAGCATATATTGTGTTTAAAACACCAAATTTAAAGAAATATCGTACTAAAAGTATTTATTTTATTATTTTTATAGGAGTTGTTTTGGTTATATCGCCACTGTTAACATCGGCATTATCATAGATGTTTTAATTTAAAAGTAAGTCACTTAAGATATAATAGATTGTAAAATTTAAAATGTCCGTATCAAGGTTTTGTTAACAGAATTTAAGTAATGAGAAAAATAACAACAAACTATACTAAGCTTAAAGAGCTTTTAAAAGATAAATATAGCAAGAAGTTAGGGAGTCAAGATGGCGATACTAATTACTCGACTAACAACTACCCTGATATACTAGAGTCATTAGATGATCTTCCTTTTCTAATAGAGAGTTTTTTATTCTGTAATGATAAAGATATTTTTTCTAAGTATTATATTACAAATGAAGAAAGAAGATTTTTTATATTAGTTAAAGCGACTCTGAAAGAGTCTAAAGAAAAAATAATAGTCACAATATTCTCTGATCTATGTGATCAAAATGAATATAGAGATAAAATATTTCTTTTAAGAAATAAAGCTAAAGAAGAACACAAACAATCAACGTATACATATGTTGTGAGACAAAGTGTTCTTAGTGAGATATTACATAGTTTAGATACAGATAAAAACTATGAAAATGAAGAGTTGATTTTACGCTTTGACACTCAGATCAAAGAAGCTATAGCTATGAAAGTGACAGATATTCATTATCGTGTTGGGAAATCTCAAGCTAGAGTAGAATATCGTCTTCATGGTGAGATACAGTACTATACCAATCTTAGTAGTGAACTATGTACTAGCATGATTAGAGCATTATATAATGCTAAAGGGTCAGAAGGACAAAAGGATCAACAGTTTAATCCTAAAGCTAGACAGCAAACAATTATAGAAAGATATATTAATGGAAAGAAATATAGGCTTAGATTTGCTAGTGCTCCAGTAGAAAGTAGCGAAATGAATACTAGCCAAAATGAAGCTATAGACGAGTTTATAGTATCTTTTAGGATACTGTCTACTGATAAGTCAGCTATTCCAAACTTAGATGTACTCGGTTATAACAAATACCAAAAGCAGTTATTAGAGTCTAGCCTAATGATAAAAGATGGGGCAATTATATTTGCAGGCACAACTGGTTCTGGTAAATCAACATCTTTAGCGAGTCTTATTTATAAACTTATTAGTAATTCAAAAAATAAGATTAGAATATTATCTGTAGAGTCTCCGGTGGAGTACATTATAAATGGCGTGAGTCAGCTAATTGTTCATGAGTCAGCAACCATGACTGAAGAGCAGATCTCACTTGAATATAATAATGCTCTTAAAACATTAATGAGACTAGATCCTGATGTTATGATGTGTAATGAAATCAGAAATAAAAACACAGGGGATTTCTTCCAAAAAGGTGTTCAATCTGGCCACCTTATGTTGACAACAGTACATGCTCAGAGCACTTTACAGATAGCAAAGAGACTAATAGCTATTGGTATGGATAGAGATGTCGTGTTGACTACATCTTTTGCTAAATTGCTAATATATCAAAGGCTAGTGCCAATGACATGCAAAAAATGTGGAATTACGGCAAGTGAGTTTAAAGAGTTTGAGCCGGATAAGTATGAGTATATATCTGAGGCTTTAGATAATATTGTATCGTATTACAATTTGTCAGAGTCGATTCTTGATAAAGTTCGATATAGGAATCCTAATGGATGTGAGAGTTGTGCAGGCTTAGGTATCAGTGGCAGAAATGTTGTAGCTGAAGTTTTACAGCCAGATGAGCAAATTATGCAGTACCTTGAGGATAATGCCATTTTAAAAGCACGAGAACATTGGCTAAAAAATTTAAATGGTGTAACAATTGTTGAGCATGGCTTACAAAAAGTGTTTGATGGAGATGTATGTCCATGGGTACTACATGGAACAGTAGGTTCTTTTGAACAGGATTTTTCTATTGGCATAAAGAATACTAAATGGTTATATGCAAAACAAGCTTAGTTTTGTATTATATGGTTACAAATCTACTTATAGGTGATTAAGATCATTGTTTGGTAAAAAAAGAAAAGATAGTTTATATTCACAGTTTAAAATTAATCTTTTAAAAATGCAGTTTAGTGGGGCTGTGAGAGCAGATTTTTATAAAACTATGGCAATGATGCTTGGCTCTGGGTTTGATATTGGTGAGTATCTAGAGAGAAGAAAAGCCTCTATTATCAAATTTAAACGTAAATATTTTGATAATGAGCAATATTTAGTAGAGATAATAGATGATATTTTATTTAGATATAACTCTCTAGGTTTTACATTTTCAGAAGCTATAAAAATATATATAACTAACCATGAGTATATGATACTTAGCTCCTCTGGTGATGGAAATATAGAGCAGTCATTAGAAAATATGATAAGTATTTCAGCAAAACTTAATGAGCTATCTTCAGCTATTATCAAAAGTATGATGAAACCTATATCTTTGACTGCTGCTATTATTGGTTTAATGTATTTTTCAGCAACAAAAGTTATGCCAATTATTGTGAGTAGCATACCGGCAAATAAATTGCCTGCTTTTACAATGTCTTTTTATAAATTCAATAAAGGTTTTCTAGATTTATTACCATTTTCAATAGCAGGAATTTTCTTGATTGTTTTGGGGTTTTATCTTGTGCTTCCTAGGTATAAGGGGGGATTAAGACGCTCATTGTTTGATTTCTTTCCAGTTTTTTCGGTTTACAAGAGTATCGTAGCGATTAGGTTTATGATTTCACTATCACTTTTGTTACAAAATAAGCAAACCTCTTTGAATAAAGCTTTGATGATTATGCATGATAGAGCCAAGCCATATTTGCAGGATTTTATTAAGATGATAATTATGAAGGTATCTCAAGGTACAAATCCTGGGGAAGCGCTGTCACGAGTATCTTTATTTAATCGTAGGATATCTAGTATGATAGATATTTATACAAATAGTGGTAAATTAGAAATAGGATTAAAAGATCTTTCTTATGAGTACTTAGAGGCTCAAATGACAAGTATTAAAGCAAAGTTTGGGGCTTTGAATATTGTAGTAATGCTTTTAACATCATTGTATATATGTGCATTTATGTGGTCAATATATGCTATAGGTATTGGAGCTACGGGATCTATGTAGAATAAGTTATTAAAGGATATTTTTAATTCGAGAGGATAAAAATATTTGAGTACCTTACGAATCATGAGGTTTGTTTTTTTTAAATATATATGTTATATTTATTATCTGTATATTAATATAAATTATAGGGGAGCTATTTAATGAGAAAAACAAAACAAAAAGGCTTTAGTCTAGTTGAATTAATGATAGTTTTAGCAGTAATTGCCTTTTTAGTAATTGCTATTATGACAATTTCTAAAGTTATTTGGGGCAAAACTGACGCGTCATCTATGGAAAATGACATAACAATCCTATCAGAGGATATCCATTCTTTATATTCAGAGACAGGGGGAGATTATACCGGGCTTAATAATAAGATCTTATTAAAGCAGGGTATAGTACCATCAACACTAATTATCAAAAATTCTGATAATAAAATAGGTACGGTATGGCATTCTAGTAATAGTAAGTCACTACTAGACGTTTCTAGTAATAACGATGATGGTGGAAGTGGGTATAATATAACGTTACATCAAATTCCAAAAGGTGGTTGTGTTGACTTAGCAACTCACTTTATGAAAAGTGCAAACATCAAAATTGATAATCAAAAAGCTAGTAATGTTTCTGATATAGCAACCGCTTGTCATGATAATGCTAAATTAGTTTTAAACTTTTCTTAAGACGCAATAACATTTTATCCTTTAAATAGTTAAATATTATGAGAAAAATAAGAGGTTTTTCACTTCTTGAATTAATAATATCTATTTCAGTATTATCTTTTATTATCGCTATTTTATTTGTTTTATTTAAGCAAAGCTTCAAAGATGATTATGTAAATAATCTTTCATATAAATTTGCTGAATATGTCTCAGCAGTTAAAACTAGGGTCCTAGAAGATAAGAAAATACAATCAGGTTTATATTCAGGAACTAAATTTGTAAAGTCTTCTAAAGGTTGTAAGGGTGGTTTAGCAGATAGATCTTACCTTCCTTGTGATTTAAGTATTAAAAGTCACTTGCAAACGAGTATTAAGAAGCAAGATGGTGTTTTAAAGATAGAGGTTAAGTTGAGTCCAAAGAAAAAAAGTAAACTTGAGTTGGCAGATTTATTTTTAGATACCCAAGACTATTTTGAGCAAATTGATTCAGTGACATCTTCAAAAGCAGCTGTTGCATTTAGTGTCAAGGATGATAGTTTGCTTGCTGATATAGTTGTGCCTTATCAAGGAGATACTTGGATAGATATCTATGGTGAGAATAAGCCTTACGCAAATTTATATTTTAGTTTAGATGCCTTAAGTCGAAATATAAGAAATTTATTTGCAATAAAGCTGATTGCAAACCCGGAGAATAATAAATCAACAATAGCGTCATATATGGACCCTAATCAATCTGTTTTAGCTCCATTAACAGTAAAATTCCCACAAATTAGTTTAACATCAGAAAATAGTGAAATTGGAGATAAAAGGACAAGCACAATTAATTTTGAATATAATTCATTAAATTTTGCTACTAATAATAATAGTTATCTTTATTTAGGTTCTAAGAAAAAAGCTAATGTTTTTATGGATGATTTTTATGTTCCTTTTCTTGTTCATAAAGTGCCTTTTAGTCAGCTAGATAATTATGCTGTAAATATACTTTATGTTAATACGCGCAAATTTGTTAAAGCTGACCACCCTTCAATAAAAATTCCTAAAGGCAAGTACCAGAATGAGTGTAAAGATGGTAGTTTAGTGCTTGAAGCAAGTCTTTTAAATAGCCTAACAAAACTATCACCAATAAGTTTACAGAAATATAGTGATGAAATTAAAATAGACAATGTTAGTGATGTAAGTTTTTTTAAAAAAGATACTATATACGCTATGCCTATATCGTCACAGAGAAATATAACAGTCAATCAGAATAACTTTAGTATTAATATACCTGATGATATAGTATCGGGACAGCTACAAATCGTTGTGTATTGTAATCCTAATTAATTAAAGATATTGTATAAATTATTAGATAGCTATATAAGAAATGAACCAGATTAGAAATATAAAGAAAATATCGCAAATTAAAGGTCTATCTTTACTAGAAATATTAATAATTTTGGGAGTGATAACATTCTTTATATTTCTTAATTATAGATATTATGCGAGTGTCGAGCTACGTAGAGAAGCCGATCAAACCACTGAGCAGCTGATACAATATGTGGATGCAGTTGAGACATATTTATCATTAAGTACATCTAGGCCTACCTATCAAAATGGAGTGAAGTGGCTTAAAGTTAGAAAACTACTTCCTAAAAACTATGAGTTAAAATCATTTTTTCTTAAGAAAGATAGTGTAGAAGCATATGTTACAAGATTATCAAGAGATAGCCTTGTTGCAAATATAAAGATAGGACCTTTTAAATATAAAGATAAGTCCAATGCTATTGCTGAGCGAGTATCTGAATTATTAAATAATCATTTCTTAGCGGACAAACTGTCAAGCGGGGTCAGTTCTATTTTAGCCAAGCAAAATTTTATTAAAATAAAAATAGTGTTTCGACAGCTAAAAGACCCTTGGCTAAGAGTAGATGGGGGTAATAGTATGAAAGGTGATCTGACTTTCAACGGACAACAAAGTACCATCTCAAATATGACAGATTTGGACTTTGTAGGTGGAGGTATGGCAGCCATTACATCTGTAAATACTGATAGTAAGGGTCAGCAAGAAATAACGATGTACGGCGAGCCAACCTTTAATATCTCCTCAAATAATATATATTTTAATACAAATAAGAATATTGAGTTTGATATTTTACATGCAAATATTGGAGCAGATGCTGAGAAGGTCTATTTCTCATCAGATAATAAAATTAAATTAGGAGATGTTAGGTTTGATGTATTTGAAAAGCAGAGTGAAAATCAAAGAACTTATCTGAGTGATTTTTTATCACTTTTTGATGCTCAAAAAATTCAGAAAGTGACATTAACTCGTGATAAGCCATCCATGACAATTTCATCAACTTGTAAAAAAAATCAAGAATCCTCGTTATTTGTATATGTTACAAATTATAGCCAAAATACTCATAACTATGGCTGGAGTGATTTGCGTATTGATTTACCTATTGTTTCTGATGATAACTACGTTGGTAAAGGAGTTCAGGTTGATAAGGTTGGTAAAGGCTTTAAGGTAGAAATGTTGAAAAATAAGCAAGGTGAGTATTATTATAGTAATGTGGAACTTTCTGCCATATTAGTTTGTAAGTATTTAATTTATGGTGGATAGTTTGATGTTTAAGTTTGCTAAGAAAAAGGGATTTTCCTTATTAGAGATAATAATAGTCCTTGCAGTTTTATCTTTCTCACTTTTAATTTTTTATAGAATTTTAGTAAATGTGAATATCAATAAACAAAATCAAGCATTAAGCCAACAAATTTTGAGATATGTGTCTTTAGTTGAAAAAGAGGTTTATTCGCAAAAGAATTTTGAAAGTATTAGAGCAATTAATTTTAAAAATAAGTTAAATTGCAAAGTGAATCATAATGGTTTAGATAAAATACAGTGCATGATAGATATTAAATCTGAGTTACTAAAAAAAGGTTCGATGTTGACATTATTTAACCAAAAAGAATCAAATCTTCCAAATCAAAACCAAAGTATAGTAGTTGCACAACTAAAATTTGATATTGATAATGATAAGACTAAAGAGGGTGATTTAGATGCTAGCCTAGTTATGAAATATCTTAATAGGCAAAATTTTGTAACTATCAACTTTAAAACGAAAAAGAGTATAAGGCTAAAAGATAAGCATATTGTGATAATAGAGTTAGTCGGTAAAACAAATGCCGATAACTGGCTTGATGTGTCAGGCAAAAACTCTATGCAACAATCATTAGAATTTTTGTCAAATGATCAACCTCACTATATAAAAAACGTAGCAAAACTTCTATATGGAAACCAGTCAGTTTCTTATATAAAAGGCCAGGGAGAGACAGATATACTATCGTCATCTCTTAATTTAGACTCAAAAACACGAACATCAATAAGCGCTAAAAACCTAAATGTAAACGCTAATAATATTAACTTTAATGGTTTAAATCAAAAGAGTGAGGTTGAGATAGCAAACAATCCAGGTGAGCGTGGTAATGAGCTAGCAATGTATGATCTTAATGTTAAAGAGAAGGGTTCTAGTAAGAAGTTTTCTCAAAGTAAGATTGTAAAAAGAAAAATAGTTATTTTAGGTACTAAAGAGTATGATAATGTTTCGCCTGATAAGATTCTTCCGGTGCAGAGGTATAATGAGAAGTGTGATGAGAATACTGGTGGTGAATTTAAGCTAATTGTAAACATACTAAGCTCTAAAATATATACTTCAAAATATATAATCAAAAGAAAAAAACATGCTTCAAAGACAGTTTATACGCCGAAAATTACAAATTCTGATAATAATATTCCAAAGACTGAGTCTGGTGTTTTAGTGACCTATACCCATGGTATGATTCTTATTAAAGCAATAAATGGAATCTATAATATTCAAACAATATCAGTATGTGACTATTCTAAATCTTGATAACTGATTATAGTATGTTTTAACAAGTTTGATAATTGGTTATATTGCGATGAATCCATCAAAGGAAAATGTATCACAAAAGAGTTATTATGGATGCGTTATAATAGAAAGAAAAGCTTAGAGTAGCTAATCAATTTGATTCTATTGTATCTTTATCTAAAGACTGGGAGTCAAAGAAATGAAAAACCACATTTTTGAAGTCATTGACTGTAGTTTCAAATACTTTATCATCCTTAATGATAAGATAATTAAAACATAAACCAATAATATATGTATCTAATAGGTGTAATAAGCGTTGCTTTCCCTCCTTGGAGAGGCTGGGCGTAAATTTAGCAGGAAAGTTAGCTGTCCACTCATCAAGTGAAGTTTGAATAATATTATTAAATTTAGCTCTATATTTTTTATTATGTTGACAGTGCCCAACAAAATAAAAAATTAAAGCAGCATATTCAGGAGATTCTTTTAACAGGTTAACAAAGTAGTCAATATAATCATTAATGAAATTTTTAAGATTTTCAAATTTTTTTAGAGTAGGTTCTTTTTTAGACACTACTTCGCTGGAGGTTTGTTTTATAAAACAATCAAGGATATATAAATATAAATCTTCAATCTTTGGGAAATAATGAAAAAATTTACCTTTGCTAAATCCACAGGTTTTAATGATTTTAATAGAAGATATAGCATGGAATCCTTCATCTTTGGCTATTTTATATGCTGCTTGAAGTATTTCTTTTTTTGTTTCTTCAGCTTTACTCTCTTTTTTTGCTGCAGTCATAGATTCTTTCCGTATTTATTTCCTTTGTATGAAATGGTGTTATGTTTTCCGATATGTTTTTCAGAAAAAATTATCCTTAATTTATCATAGTTAGATAGAAAAATCTCTATGCGTTATAAAAATATTTCAAGTTAACTTTATTAGAAGGGCAGTGAGTAAAACGACAAAACAGTTTTCTTCATAAAAAGCTTTCATTTTATTTAGTTATGAGGTGGTATAAACTTCACTTCAGAATAGACCGCTCGGTCTAGATGTTTTTTGAAGTGTGTGAATCTGTAAATCTAAAATAGGGAAAATATAATATGAAAAAAAAATTAATAACAATCGCTGTATCTTCAGCTCTAGCGTTATCAACAGTTAGTATTGGTGTTGCTGATAATTTAAGCCAAGCTTCTAATTCAGTAAACTCACATTCACAAGTTTCTAAATATCATAATATTTCAATAATAGCAAAACAATCTCCAAACAATCCGGCTGAATATAGTTTTGGAATTGATATTAAAGGGACTAAGCTAGAAACTTATGGTATGACAAGCCGAAAATGGTTTATTGATGATAAATATGTTTCTGGTTCAGACATTCATGACTATATATTCAAGAAAGCTGGAGAGCATACTGTATCTGTCCAAGCGTCATCAGTTGTTGAGGGTCAACCACCAATATCTTACTTTACAAGTACTACAATAAATGTAAAAACTAGTCGACCTACAGAAGCGACATGGACAGTAGATCCATCAATAGGGACAACAGCATCTGCAATAGCAGCAGAGTTTAATTCAGCATCAGAGAAAGAACAGGCTGGTAAGAGTATTAGGTTTAAAGTAACTGCTGAAGGGAATAAGCTACATTTTGTATGTAATCCAGGAACATTTGTTACTCCTGCAGCTGCGAATCTTCCAGCGGGCTCTGAAATTAATACAAACAAAACACCAGACACGATAAAGGAAATTGTTCCAGGTGTTCAATATATAAGTAAAGGTGCACTTAAAGGTTCTTTACTAGTACTAGATTTAGGACCCGGACAGGCTTCAAATGCTTACAAAGAACATGATACATCTAAGTCATATGAATGGGCATTTAACTGTCTTAAACCACAAGCAACTCAAGCTACGTATACAGTAGATCCATCTACTGGAGCAACAGCTGCTGGTGTTGTTCATGAGCTATATAATCATAAAACTGATGATCCAGAAGTACCGGGAATAGGTGAAGGCGTTGCTTCTGCTGTAGCTAAGGGTAACAATATAGTATATACATGCAAGTCAGGATATCATATTTCTGAAGTAGCGGCTAACCTACCTGTAGGTAGTCAAACACATAAGAATGGTGATTTGAGAACAGAAAGTATATACCCTATGGTTGTGTATGTCCCTGGTTCTAATTATTATGGCGCTGAAACATTTAGATCAAACTTTGCATCGAATGGTCATAAAGCACCTGCAGGAGCTCACCTGTGGGGAGTCGACTGTATAAAATAAAATTTTATCTAATTTTTAAAAAAACAAACCAAAAGAGTTGCTTTTTGTTTGCTTGTTAGGTAATATTATCACACCTTGATAGACCGACCGGTCTATCTTGTGTAAGATTGTAATAAAATACATAAATTTTAAAAGGGAAAAACTATGAAAAAAAAATTAATAACAATTGCTTTATCTTCAGCTTTAGCATTATCAACAGTTAGTGTTGGTGTAGCTGAAAACTTTAATCAGCCATTTAATTTACCTGGCTCACAGCATGGATATAATAATCTTACTATAGACACAAAGCAGTCGCAGACTAATCCAAATGAGTATACTTTCAAAGTGATTAATCCTGAAGGAAATGTTCATTGGTCTATTGATGGGCATAACCTTGATGTGGATGGAAGTTCTATAACACATGAATTTACAACTCCTGGTTCCCATAAAGTGTCAGTGAACTCGGTAGAAATGAAGCCATATAGTGGTGGAGTTGAAATGTTTACAGGTAGCACTACAGTGAATGTAAAACCATCAACTCCAGCAAGTTTACCAGATCTTACTACGCAAACAGTTACTCCTATCGGTGTGAATCAATCTATTTATAATGTAACGGCAAATGTTTCTGGTACGAAGGCACAGGCTTCTGGTTGGAAATATTATTGGGTAATATCTATAAATGGTAGCAAACCTAGGGTTTCTGAAGCTAACGTAGTTAATGGTTCAGCTCAAATACAAATGTATGTTAATTATGGTGTTAAACAAAATGTTTACTTTAAGGCTGTTGGTCCTAATGGAAATGTTATGCAAACAAAAGCTAAAAGGTTAGATTTTAACTCTGTAGAGCAAGATCTAAAATTAAAAACTAGCAGATATGAGCATAACCCTAACGGACATAAGTATGATGTTTACGAGTTAGTAGTTAACTTAGAAAAAAATTCAGTACTTACTCCTGGCGATCATGAAAGTTTTAAAGGATATACTCTTTATAAATATAAAGAAATGCCAAGCGGTAAGACTGTAACAGTAAAGGATCCAATTAATTATATTAAGGATAAGAACCAGTTCTTATTTGGAACTTATGTAAGTGCTAAGCGTCCTTCTGCTTCGGTTCAGTTTGTTTTTGAAAGTGTTGCAAAAGCACCAAATGGTCAACCTTTAAAGACTATAACGTCAAACGTTCAAGTCCTTAAATATAAGTCTGCTAAGCATGCTACACAAGTAACTTACTCAGTACCAGCAAATGCTAAAGAACCAGGAAAAATTGCTGAGTTAATAGCTACGGAATTTAGTGAGAGTGCCCTTAGACAGTCAGCGCATATACAGAGTGCGAAAGCAGAGGGTAAAAATATTGTATTGAAATGTTCTCCTGGATATTATGTAACGCCTGCAGCTGCTAATTTAGCTGTTGGAGAGTATACTAATTCGAATATAAGTAATAAGCAAAATGTGTATGGCACTCAGAGCTTAACAGTATCATTTAGTAAATTATCTCCTTCAGGACTTTTGGGTGAAACGAATGATAGATATGGATTCGCTAGTAACGGAGCTTCACAAGGTGGGAATTATAATTGGGCTCTTAACTGTGTGAAACCTTTGGCATAATTCAAATAGTATAGGTAATCAACATGTTTAGCAGAGTAGATCAATATATTGAAATGCTAAATGTGCTGAGAGTACAAGTGCTAGCCAACAACAATTTATATTTCACTTCTAAATCTTCTTTTGAAATCTCTCTATTTAGTATATTTTGCTGAGTATAACTAACCTTAAAGTAGAGTTTAGTTATTTCTCTAAATATATTATACTATTCCTTAGTTTGGGTAATATAGAGTTTGATGTCAAGTGTAGATTTAATGTTTGTAATTTATATCTATATTTGAATAATTTTGAGAATTAAATTTAAAGAGTTAATATTGTGCGAAAAATTAGGAATGTTGTTTTATTATCTTGTGTGATAGTTTTTGTAGCTTCATGTACTACAAATAAAGCACAAGAAAAAGCTTATGAGCAGGGTGAAAATTATAAACCCACAAAAGTAATCCAGGTAAAAGTTAAAAAAGATACTATAACGACTCCTAGCTCGCCAAATATTAGTGTTGAGTGGGTAAATTCTGATAATGTTTCTTTGTATAGTCAAAAAGGCATTACCGAGCAGTATAAGCCTCAAGATGTTATAAAAAAGGCTCTAGATAGAAGCTATCAGGTCAGGATCTCTGAGCTACTACAGAAACAAATAAATGCTAATAAAAAAATATCAAAAACAGTTTCGTATATAAATCTAAAGGATGGCATTATAGCGTATGCTAAAAATAGAAAAACAGCACAAGCACTAGCTAATAAAGATAGAGAAGTATTTTTTGGCTTTAAGGGTGATAGTGTTAAAGACACTCTTAATGTATGGGCAAAAAGTGTTGGGTATTCTATTATTTGGAATGTTGATTTTGACTATAAGATTTCTCAAGATTTTACAGCATATGGTAAGCTTACCGCCGAAGGAGGAGCTCTAGAGCAAGTGCTAATGTCACTACAAAGTACAGATAATCCAATCCGTGCTACTATCAAATCAAATCATGCTATCTTGATACAGACGCTTGGTTATAAAATGTCAGCAGCTTCTTATTAAGTAAGGATGTATAAACTGTGAAAAAAATTAAAACTTTATTAATTTTGACAACTACCATATTTTTTGTTTCATCTTGTCAAAATATGGAAGAGGCTGAGAAGCTTACTAATAAAGGTATATCTAATGCTGAAAAAGCTATGCAGCAGTCAAGAACTAAAACAAGATCATCTTTGATAACTAGAGAAGATCAGATTTTAATAGCTACAAAAAGCTACAAAGTATTAGAAAAGCATGAAAAGCTTCCCGCTGTTTTTAATAAAAAATTTACATTTAATATTTCCAAAGAAACTCCTATTAATAAAATACTAGGCGAACTTGCTGTAAGTAGTGGTATTGGAATGCAGCTATCTGGAGATGCTCGTGTATATCTAGGTTATATTGATGAAAGTTCGAAGAAGCGAACTCGACCAGATAAGAGTATTTCTAGTTTTAAAATATCGTATGCAGGTACTTTAAAAGGAGTTCTTGACTATATTGGCAATACCGTTAATTTAAACTGGGAATATCATAAAGATACTAATCAAGTTGTGTTTTTCCGCACTCAGACAAAAGTCTTTCAAATGAATATGTTACCAGGAAAAACTACAACTAAGACTGATATATCATCAGCCGCAAGTGTTAAAAAAGGAGATGGGCAACAAAGTTTTAATACTAGTTATGATTATGGTACTTATGATTCTTGGACGACAGCTGAAAAAACGATAAAGAAAATACTAGGTTCTGAAGGAGAGGCTATAGTTAGTCCAGCAATGGGTACTATAACTGTAACGGCAACTCCTTTTATTATGACGAAGATTGAGAAATATATTGATAAAGTTAATCAAATTGCAAAAGAAAGAATAGCTGTAAAAGTTGAGGTTTATAACGTTACAACTAATGATTCTACAAAGCTTGGACTAAACTGGGATGCCGTGTTTAGTGCCACAAGCAGTAAACTGCAATGGAAATCAGAGGTTCCTGATGTTACTCCAGATCCTTTTGGCACAGTGCTGACAGCAGCTCAATTACCTGGTTTTACAGCAGAATTTACTAATGGTCCATTTTCAGGGACAAAATTAATAGCAAACTCATTAAATTTGCTTGGTAGAACTTCATATGTAACAGGAACTACTCTTTATACAGTTAGTGGTAAACCAGCTCCTATTCAAGTAGCAAGAACAACAGACTATGTGAAACAGGTACAGATGACTATTTCTGGTGTGGGTGGATTAGCAGAGGCATCGGTTCAGCCAGGAACAATAAATACAGGCTATTCGATAGTTGTAACACCTAAGATACTTGATGGTAGTCAGATGTTGGTAAATATAAGCTTGAATATGTCAAACCTAATTAAGCTTAGAACCTTTGAAGTTTCAAGTGTCCAAGCTCCTAGTGGTAGCTCAATTAGACAGCCATCTCAGCGAATAGAGTTACCGGATGTTCAGAATAAAACATTTATGCAAACAGTGCCTTTACAAACAGGTCAAACAGTTGTTTTAGCTGGGTTCCAAGAGGAGCTTGATAGAGACTCGACAAACTCTGTAGGACCAGCTTGGACTTGGTGGTTCTTGGGAGGCAAAAAAGCAACAACTAAAGAGCTAAGAACAACAGTTGTTATTGTTACTCCATATATTATAGAATAGGGTCAATATAATGTTTTTGCATGATAATATTATTTGTGGTTTAGATTGGAAATTAAATTTATCTACAAAAAAATCAGTATTGCAAAAGCACAAGAATCATTATGGTCTGTACATAGATTCTTTAAATACTTATGCTATTAGTGATTCTATTGATTTTTCTCAAAAAAAGATATCAGCAGCAGCATTCTTAGCAACTAAATACAGTAATTGTCTAGTAGTTGCACAAGTACCGAATCAAGAAGAGAATTTTTGGGTATGTTTTATTGAGGATGGTTATATCGCTCCAATTGGGTCAGTTATTAATGATATTAACCTAAGAACTTATATGCATAAAAAGAAATATAAGTTGAGCAATGAAGATGTTTATTACTCTGGAGATATGGTAGTTTCATTAGAAGAGTTGGTAGAGTTATTACCTTACTTTAAAGAAAAAATAGCTATGAGTCAGGATAAAGGGGATGAGTATCATTTAATGATAGATACAAGAGCTCCTGAGTTTGCTAACTTTTTTAACAACGTTAATTATGTTGAAAATATTTTAAATTCAATTTCCCAGGATGTATTAACTTCAAACATAAAAGTTTTAAAAAAGATAACTTTACGTAAGTTTTCACATAAGAGCAAAAAACTATATATTGGTATTCCAATAGTTTCTGTGATTTGTATTTCTCTTTTAGTTTATTATTATATTTCATACGAGAACTCTCTTGAACAGGAGAAGAAAAGACAGCAGTTCATGGCGTTTCAACAAACGATGATGGCCGAGAGAAAGAAAAAAGAGTATAACGAATTTGTTGAGAAGTTCAAAGTCAAAAGTATAGCAAGGACAATTTTAATTACTAATTTGTTGTTAGAGAATGAGAGGCCTCTTGTATATGGCTGGCAAATTAGCAGTGCTACTATATCCTTTGGTAGCACTGACAAAAGTAATAATAGCGACATAGAAACAGATACAAACTCAAATAACTCCAAAGATGATCTAAAGCTTGAGCTTGTTTATAAAAGAAGAAGCTATTCAAATATTGATCAAGTCCCGAGAATAAAAAGAGTTCTACAAGCAGACAGTTATACGATCAGTAAGGATAATAATTATGCTTCGTTTATAATGCACAATAGCTTATATGATGTCAATCAGAAGATTAATAAAGTCTTTTTGAAAGATAAGAAACAAAGAAAAGATAGTATGGATTATTTAATCTCTGAATTACAAAGTGAAAATATTAATTTTGAGATTTTGGATAGTAATTCATCAGATAAAAAAACAAAACTAAAAGCTATAGAGTTCTCTGGGTACTCTAGAAGCCAACTTTTTAAACTTTATCTGATAGTTAAAAATGTTAATAATGTCGTAGTAGATAAGATATCACTAGATTTTGATAAAATAGGGAATGTAGACTCTTGGAAAATAACAGGTGAATTTTATGCTTAAAAAAATAGTGATTGTTTTAAGTGGTTTAAGTTTTTTTGCGATATCTAATGCTGAAACACAAGCACAGAAAAATGGTATTGATAGTCTTAATAGATACATTGAGCAGACAGATAAATATACAAGGGATATAGAGTTAGAAAAACTCAAAACTCAGCTTAACTCTTTGAGATTGCAGAATAAGCAGTTTCAGGATAAATTGGGCTACTCTTCACAAATAAGTACACCTTCAGATATGCCTGCAGTTTCAAGTGAAACTACTAAAGAATCAAACTTTGAAGAAGATAGGGATTCATCAAGTTCTAAAGGTAATCAAAGTCAGCTAAATTATGAGTCTAATTCTGATGAGAATAATTCTTCTGACTCTAGAGAAGCATTAAATCAGAGTCAGACTAATAGTAAGCACTTATCTGTTGACCCTAAGGTAAAAAAGAAGCTTAAAAAGAAAATTGCTTATTCGGCTAGTGCTGTGCCATCTAATTACAATTTAATAAAAGTTACTGGATTTGATGATGACCTTTGTGCTGAGTTAAGTGCTGGAGGAGTTTCTTTAGATGTGCATGTTGGTCAGAAAATATTTAATCAATATGAAATATTAGAGATACATGAAAATTATATAAAAATTGAGAATCTTTCATCATCAACATATAAAAATGTCTATATTAAAGGCTCTTCTAGTAATCAGAGCGGATATGGAGGATATGGAGGTTATAACTAATTGAGTAAAAGAAGTTTCATATTTTTATATTAAGACTTTTGTTTATTTAATGTCTAAAATGTCTCATTCCTGTGAAGACCATTGTTATACCCGCTTTATTAGCAGCATCGATAACTTCTTGATCATTTTTAGATCCACCTGGTTGAATTACCGCAGTTGCTCCAGCTTTGATACACTCTTCTAAACCATCAGCAAAAGGAAAAAAAGCATCAGAAGCAACTGCTGAGTTTTTAGCGCCTTCGTGAGCTTCGGCTTTTGCAGCACCAATTCTAGCAGAATCTACACGAGACATCTGTCCAGCACCAATTCCAACTGTTTGAGTCTCTCGGGCATATACAATAGCGTTTGATTTGACATATTTAACAGCTTTCCAAGCAAACATTAAATCAGCCCATTCTTTATCTGTAGGAGCTCTATCTGTAACAACTTTACAGTCATTAATATCAACACCACCGTTATCATAAGATTGTGATAGTATTCCACCATGGATGTTTTTGCTGATCATACGCGATGATTTTGTGTCAAAAGCTTTTCCTGTTTCTAGTACACGTAAATTTTTCTTAGCAGCTAGGGTATCTAAAGCCTCTTGAGTATAGCTAGGTGCGATTATTACTTCTAAGAACATTTTTCCTAAAGATTCAGCAAATTCTTTATCAACTTCACAGTTAAATGCAACAATACCACCAAATGCTGAGATTGGATCACAAGCAAGAGCTTTTTTCCAAGCCTCATAAGCATTTTTGCCAGAAGCTATACCGCAAGGGTTTGCATGTTTGATAATTGCACAAGATGGTTCAGAGTATTCACAAACCATTTCAAAAGCGCCATCAGCATCATTTAAATTATTATATGATAGCTCTTTACCTTGTAGTTGTTTAGCATTTGTAATGCTTACACAATCTGTATCTGTAGAGTATACTGCAGCTTTTTGATGTGGGTTTTCACCATATCTTAGGACCTGCTTAAGAGTACCTACTGAGAAAAGTTTTTCTGGATATTCTTCATCTAGCTCTTTGCTAAACCAATTTGCAATATGACTATCATACTCAGTAGTATGAGCAAAAGCTTCTTTAGCAAACTCTCTGCGTGTTTTTAGAGTTGTCTCTCCATCATTTTGAGTCATCTCATTTATTACAGTTTCATATTGGTTTGGGTTTGTAACTATAGTTGTATGTTTATGGTTTTTTGCACATGAGCGAACCATTGATGGTCCACCAATATCAATGTTTTCGATACATGTATCAAAATCAGCACCAGATTTAACAGTATTAACAAAAGGATATAAGTTAACAACAACCATATCTATTTGACCAATATTGTTATCTTGCATTGCTTTAAGGTGTTCTGAATTATCTCTATCTGCTAAGATGCCTCCATGGATAAGAGGGTGAAGAGTTTTTACTCGGCCATTCATAATTTCTGGGAAGTGAGTATGCTGTGATACATCTTTGACATTAAGACCAGCTTCTTTTAGGGCTTTCGATGTTCCTCCTGTTGATAGAATCTCTATATCGTATTTAGCTAATTCTTTGGCAAAATCGACAATACCTGTTTTATCTGAAACAGATATTAGAACCCTTTTTATCTTCGACATGTATTTATTCCTTGTTTTTGATGGTTAAAGCTATGGTTTGAATAGCTATTATAACAATTATTAATAACAAATATCTATTCAAAATAATTTTGCTAGACTATATTTTACTAGCAAAATGCTCGCTAATATATTACCATAATATACATCTAAATTTTAATCTCAGAATGTTCAGTTTAATATGTCGAAAATTGTAATCGTTGGTGCTCAGTGGGGCGATGAAGGTAAGGGTAAAATAGCAGATACTTTAGCAGAAAAATCTGACTTGGTTGTACGTTACCAAGGCGGTAATAACGCAGGTCATACATTAGTTGTAGATGGTAAAAAAACTTTTTTGCATCTTATCCCATCTGGTGTTTTACATAGCCATACAAAATGTGTAATTGGTCATGGTGTGGTTCTAGATCCTGTTGCTCTTGATGTTGAGATTACACGTCTTCAAGAAGCTGGAATAAGTATCTCAGCGGATAATCTTTTTGTTTCTGAGTCTTGTACTGTTATTACTTCTTATCATAAGCTATTAGATGCTGTTAGAGAAAGCAATACTACTGAAAAAATAGGCACAACTGGTAAAGGTATTGGTCCTGCTTATGAAGATAAAGTATCGCGTAAGGCGATTAAGTTTAAGCACTTATTTGATAAAGATCTATTAAGATCAAGATTAGAGATATCATTAGCTGAAAAAGAGACATTATTTAGAGATTTATATAAGGTGGAATATCCATCAATAGAGGAAGAGTTTGAAAGACTTTACTCTTTAGGACAAAAACTTAAACAATATTCAAAAGATACTTTTTCAATTATAGATTCTGCTATCTCAGAAGGTAAAAACATTGTTTATGAAGGTGCTCAAGGTGTACTTTTAGATGTTGATTATGGAACATACCCTTTTGTAACGTCATCAAATACTTCTGTTGCGGGTGTTTATTCTGGTGCTACAACAGCAGGTAGTAATTTAGATCATGTGATCGGGATTACAAAAGCATATACTACAAGAGTTGGTGAGGGGCCTTTCCCTACGGAGCTTTTTGATGATGTGGGAGATTTTATCCAAAAGAAAGGTGGTGAAATAGGTGTAACTACTGGAAGAACACGTCGTTGTGGTTGGTTAGATTTACCATTACTTAAATATTCTGCAAAATGCTCAAACTTAACGTCAATTGCTCTGACAAAAGTTGATGTATTATCAGATATGGATACTCTAAAAATTTGTATTGGTTACAAATATGAGGGTAAAGAGATTTATTGTGCATACCCTGGTATTGATTTATATAAGGTTGAGCCAATATTAGTTGATCTAGAGCCATTCTCAATTGATGAAACGGTAACTAAAGATAATATGCCTAATGCTCTTGTAACATATCTAAAAACTATAGAAAACCATATTGGTATTCCAATATCTTCATTAGCATATGGACCATCTAGAGAACAAATTCTATTCTTTGAAGATTATTTCAAAAAAGGTTAAATTTATGAGTTATTCTGCAGAAAATACTGACGTTTATATAACATCACAACAGCTTGAAGATGCTGTTACTAAACTAGCTGAAGAGATCAATCAAGATTATTCAGGTCAAGAGGTTACTCTTGTATGTGTTTTAAAAGGATCTTTTATGTTCTTTGCGGACCTGGTGAGAAAGTTAAGAATTGACTTAAGAACACAATTTATTACTGCATCATCTTATGGTTCGGGAACAAAGAGTTCTGGTGAGGTAACTTTGACAGAAACATCTCTTAAAGAGGAGTTCGTTAAAGATAAAAATATTATAATAGTTGAAGATATTGTTGATACTGGACATACTTATCATAAGTTAAAAGATGGTATTAATAAGTACAACCCTAAGACTTTAAAGTTTGCAACTTTATTATTTAAGCCTGCAAGGTTAGAAAGAGAAGTTGATCTTGATTATGTATGTTTTGAAATCGAAGATAAATTCATTGTTGGCTATGGTCTAGACTTCGATGAAAAGTATCGTGAGCTTCCATATATTGGTCTTATTAAGTAAATTCTCTAAACCCTAGAATGGGTATCCACTATTAAATGTTTCTCTAAGAAAATCTTCTGCTAATTTCCAAGCTCTTTTATTTGATGTCGCATTAAAAACTGCACCAAATTCAGGATCATTAGCATTTGGGTTTGTAAATGCGTGATATGTATTACCAAAAGTGTGCAATTGCCATTCAGCTTTACGTTTATCCATCTCTTGTTGAAACTTGTTAACTCGCTCAGGAGGTACCATTGGGTCATTGTAGCCGTGCAACACTAGTATTTTAGTATCGATATTTTGTTCTTTGACAATAGTAGATTCAAGTAGACCATGAAAACTTATTACTGCTTTTAATGGCACGTTAGATCTAGCCATATCTAGCACACATTTGCCTCCAAAGCAGAACCCAATTGCTGAGATATTTGACTTATCTACTTTCGGTAGTTTCTTAACAACGCTATATGCTGTTCTAAGTCTTGTCATAAGAGCATATTTATCTTCTAGCAATGAATTCATTAAACTAGCATTTTCTTCTTTTGAAGAGCCTACTTTAGCGTCTCCATAAAGATCTATAGCAAAGCCAAGATAGCCTTTTTTTGCCATTGCAATTGCTTTGTCACAAGCAAACTTATCTCGACCAGCCCATGTTGGTGCTATTAGGACAGCAGGTAAGTGTGAGCCTCTCTCAGGGTATGCGTAAAATCCTTTTAATAATACACCATCACCACGATATTCAATTTCTTTGGTTATTATCATTTTATATACAGTTTTATAATAAAGTTAGCATAATTATAAACGTATAATATCAATAAAATAAATAGTATTTATAGTTAACAAGGTTATAGATGTTAATAAATAAAAGTATATGTGTAATTAACGAGTTTATATAATGCATTATTAGGTCGTGTTAATATGAGGAAATATACCTCAGATAGAAGTGATTTAAATAGCCTCTGATTCGTAAATATAGGAGCATCTAGTATGTAATAGATAAGCTCTGGGAAGAAAAATGCTAGATAATTAAATACATTTTTTAAGAAAAATACTAAACTACTTGAACTTTAGAATACCTATAAAAGATTGACATAATACGTATATAATGACGAATTTTAAAAAAATTAAAGATAAGATTTATTCTAGTAAAGTTAACTATTTTATTTTTGCAATTATAGTTATAGTTCTACTAAAAGTCTTTGTTAATGATTTATTAGCAATTATAGCTTTTGTATATTTTATTATTAATACTAATTTGATTAAATCAAAGCTACATAAATTAAAAAATAAAAAAGTTGCATCGGTAGCATTTGTTGTTTTTGTATTGGTAATATTTGGTGGAGCATTTGTTTTTTCTGAGTCTGTTAATTATGTAGCAGCTAAAAAAATGGCGGGATATATTCCACAGCCAACTGTATCAACGAGTGAGACTGCTAAGCAGTCTAATTGGAAAAATATATTTAATACTATTGGACAAATAAGCGCATTACAGGAAACAAAAATTTCATCACAGTCTAGTGGTATAGTTACTAAGATTAATTTCTCTAGTGGTAAAGATGTTAAGAAGGGTGATTTACTATTTGAACTTGATACTAGTCAACTAAAAGCTGAGCTTAAATCTAAGCTAATAGCACTGAAGCTTGCAAAGATAACAAGTGATAGAAATTTACGTCTTGTTAAGGAGAAAGCTGTTTCAAAAGAGGAGGCTGACCAGGCTGAGTCAGCTTATTTATCTGCTTTAGCAGATGTGCAAAATGTTGAGTCTCAGATTGCATTTAAGCAAGTTAGAGCGCCTTTTAGTGGTAGGATTGGAATTAGAAAAATTAATCTTGGAGATTATTTTAAAAGTGGAGACAGTGCAGGCACTTTAACTAATATTACACCAGTATATATTGATTTTCAGGTTCCACAAAATAGGGTTGATGATATTAGCCTTGGTGATAAGATTGAATTTACGACAGATGCAATAAAGGATAAAACTTTTACTGCTAAGATTATAGCTATTGATTCATATGTTGATCCTTCAAATAGGTCAGTTACAGTAAGAGCTACTTACAGCAATAAAGATAAAAAGGTTTTACCTGGAATGTTTGTAAGTGTATCTGTGAACTTACCTACTGTAAAAAAAGCTATAGTAGTTCAAAGAAATGCTATTAGTTATAATATTTATGGTCAGTTTGTGTATGTATTAGAACCTCAAAAAAATAAAGATGGTTCTATTAAAAAAGCATCATGGACTGATTTATCAAAAGGACAGTTAGGTACGATTCATTCTAATAAAATATTATATAAGGCAAAACAAGTAGAAGTTAAAGTCTTATATACACACAATAATTTGGCTGTCGTTTCAGGAATTAGAGTGGGAGATATTATAGCAACCTCTGGTCAGAATAAGCTACAAGATGGAGACTATACAATTATCAATAATAATATCAAACTGAACAATAATGTACTTGATACACAAGGTAATACATAATGAAGTTTATTGATATATTTATAACAAAGCCGGTATTATCAATATCACTAAGTTTAATGATATTGATAGTTGGTATAGGGTGTTATTTTAACTTACAGGTTAGAGAATTTCCTTACGTAAACTCTGCAAATATTACTATTACAACCTCATATTATGGTGCTGATCCAAGCACTATGCAAGCATTTATAACACGTAAATTAGAGGCATCTGTTTCAAAGGCTGATGGTATTGATTACATGACATCATCCTCAACCTTAGGAACTAGTACAATTACGATATATGTGAAATTTGGTTTTGATCCAGATACTACATTATCTCAAGTAGTACAGTATGTAAATGCGGTATCAAATCAGCTACCGGCAAATGCTCAGTCACCGAATATACAGCTAAATCCAGCAGATAATTTTCCAGCACTTGTTTTAGCTTTTACAAGTGATACATTAACGCCATCAGCAATCTCAGCTTATGTAGATAATGTTTTCACACCTAAGATTATGGCAGAAGGAGGTGTTTCATCTGTTAATTCATGGGGTGATAAGCCATATGCAATGCGTGTTTTCCCAAATACTAAATTGATGGCAAAATATGGCGTAACGACATCTGATATTGCTGCAAGTATAGAAGCGAATAGCTTAATTACAGCAGGAGGAAATTTAAAAGGACCTTATTTAGATTATGTATTAAGTCCTAAAACAAGCTTAACGCAAGCAAAAGATTATAGAAATCTTGTCATTAAGAAGTCTGGGAAACAGTTAGTTAGACTGGGAGATGTTGCAAAAGTAAGTCTTGGATCACAAACGTATAATTACTCCGTTAAGATTAATGGTAAAGATGCAGTTCAGGCAGGTATTGTGGTGGCATCTAATGCTAATCAACTAGATGTTGTTAGTAATATTATTAAACAATTGCCAGACCTTAAGAGAACGATGCCAAAAGGGTTAAATGTATCGGTCGCTTATAATAGTTCAAAATATATCCGAGACTCCATTGATGAAGTTATAAAAACATTAGCTGAAGCAATTATTATTGTGTCGATAGTATTATTTTTATTTTTAGGGTCATTAAGAGCAATCATAATACCTTTGATTGCTATACCTTTATCAGTAGTTGGATCTTTTTTCTTAATGACTTTGATGGGATTTTCTATTAATCTTTTAACTCTGCTAGCTGTAATTTTAGCAATCGGTTTAGTGGTTGATGATGCAATAGTTGTTTTAGAGAATATTTATCGTAATATTGAAGAATATAAGCTATCTCCTTTTGCAGCTGCTATAAAGGGGGCGAGAGAAATAGCTAATCCTATTATTTTAATGACACTAACTCTAGTTATTGTTT
The DNA here is from genome assembly GCF_008711465.1 of Francisella sp. SYW-9. GTDB lineage: Bacteria > Pseudomonadota > Gammaproteobacteria > Francisellales > Francisellaceae > Francisella. Next base: position 25,472 of record NZ_VXKQ01000009.1, on the reverse strand, counting down.
ATATACCTATTGGCTTTATGAATGGTTATACGGGGAAACTGTTTACAGAGTTTGCTTACTCATTAGCTTCTTCAGTGATTATTTCAGGCATTGTTGCATATACTTTATCACCTATGCTGTGCTCAAAGATTCTTAATGAAAAATCTATGGATACCAAGTTTGCAATATTTCTTGGAAAGTTATTTAGATATATTACAGCTAAATATAAGGCTTCTCTTGAGTTTGTATTAGGGACAAAAAAAGCAATTATCATTTGTGCTGTTATTATATTATTGAGCTGTTTTTATATGTTTTCAAATATCAAATCTGAGTTAGATCCGGCTGAGGATCAAGGCTTTATAGGGGTTATGGGTCAAGCTCCTTCAACTGCGGGACTTAACTATTTAGATAAATTTAGTTCAGCATTATATAAAGTTCTTGATAAAGAGCCAAATAAAAAAAATGTATTTGAGCTTGATGGAGTCATGAGTTCCTCTATAGTTTTTCAAGGGTTTATTATGACTGACTGGAGTAAGCGAAAAACTACTGAAGCAGAGGAAGCAGCAAAAATACAGTCAGATATATCTATGATTCCAGGGTTGAGTTTATTTGTGATTCAACCTCCTTCTTTACCTGGTATTCCTCGGGGACCGTCAATGCAGTTTGTTATAGAAACATCATATGACTACCCAGCTCTAAATAGTATTGCTAATAAAGTAGTTGAAAAGATGAAGAAAAGTGGATTATTTGTTTTTGCTAATAGTGACCTTATCTTTGATGATGCAAATATTAATATTAATGTTGACAGAAATAAAGCAAATATTATGGGTATAACTATGAGTGATATTGCTAGGACTTTAGGTTATTCATATTCAGAAGGGTATTTAAATTATTTTTATTTAGATGGGTATAGCTTTGAAGTTATACCAAGATTAGTTAGAAAGCAGATACAAACGACTGAGCAATTAGGTAATATCTATATAAAAACAGATTCAAATAGTAATAATACTTTAAGAAATCAGGTTCCGTTATCGTCTATCGTTAATTTTAAAACATACGGACGTCCATCAAGTTTGAATACGTTCCAGCAACTAAATTCAGCTACGATATCCGCGGTGACAGCTAGAGGTATAACCACTAGTGATGCCATAGCATATATGAATAAGTTAGCTAAAACTCTGTTACCTAAAGGCTATTCTTATACTTATTCTGGTCAAGCTAGAACATATCTTCAGAATGGTAATACCATGATGATTGCATTTGCATTTGCGATTGTTATGATATTTTTGGCATTGGCTGCTCAGTTTGGAAGTTTTATAGATGCGTTAATTATTTTGGTTACGGTACCTATGGCTATTTCAGGAGCTTTACTACCTTTATATATTTATCAGAATTTCAACGCTAGTTGGGCGTCTCTTAATATATATACAGAGCTTGGTCTGATAACATTAATTGGACTAATTTCTAAGCAGGGTATTTTAGTTGTTGAGTTTGCTAATGAATTACAAATAAAACAAGGTATGAGTAAGTATGATGCTATTATAAAATCAGGATCACAGCGATTACGTCCTATATTAATGACGGTTATGGCAATGTCGGTTGGAGTAATCCCTCTAGTAATCTCATCAGGCGCTGGCGCTGTTAGCCGTAATTGTATTGGAATAGTTATTTTTAGTGGTTTAATTATTGGGGCAATATTTTCATTATTTGTTTTACCTGTTATTTATATGCTACTAGCAACTGATAAATCTGCTGTTGTGAAAAAACAAAAAGAGCAACGTAATATTATTGATAAACTCAATGATGAAATCTGAGTTGAATTATAAAAATTCTTTGCTAAAAAAATTGAGTCTAAATCTACTTTTTAGTTCTTAATTTAAGGACAGATTTTCACTATTTTCTAAATTATAGTTAGCTTATTTTTTGTAATACTTATTAAATATAAGCAACAAATAATTGTAGTTATAAAGAAACTAATTGGTACATTTATATAATAAGCAGCAATTATCCCAGACCAAACTGTAAGTACAGAGATTATAGTACTAAGAGCAATAGGTTTATAAAAGCCATCAACCCATTGTGTTGCGATTGCTGCAGGACCAATAAGAAGTGAAAAGACTAATAATATTCCTACAACTTGACAAGCCATAGATACAGTTATAGCAATACAAACAAAAAGAAGAATAGATAAAAGTTTATTAGGAACTTTCTTAGACTCGGCAAATACTGGATCGATAGAGGATATAAATAATGGCCTTGCAATCATTGCAAGAGTTACTATTGTGAAGATAGCTAGCCCAAATAAAATATATATCTGCTCAAGACTAACTGTAAGTATATTTCCAACAAGTATTGACATTACAGAGCCAGAGTAGCCACTTTGATATAAAAATAAAAAGTATGTTCCCAACCCCAGGAAAAATGTTAAAACGATTCCAATAGCGATATCATTTTTTTTGATCTTATCACCAAAAGCACCCATAAGGATCCCTGCGATTAGGTTTATGAAAAGCTGACCAGTCATAGCAGAGAGATTAAGTAAGACAGCACCTGAAGCGCCTGTTAGACTAATATGTCCCAAAGCATGTGAAGCAAAAGATAGCCTTCTAATAATAACAAAAAAACTAATGATTCCACATATAATGGCTATTATAGTTCCGGCAACAAAAGCATATATCATAAAAGTATAGTTAAACACAGATATCCTCCTGTAGGCATGGCATTTCATTACAATAGTGACACTTACCATCTTTAAAATGAATAAAGGCATCTAGCTGCGAACTAATTTCTTTCATATCATGAGATATTATTAAAAGGGTAATATTCTCTTTTTTATGAATCTCTTTAAGACAAGCGATAAACTTTTGTTTTGCATCAGGGTCAAGGTCAGATAATGGTTCATCTAAGAGTAGTACTTTGGGTTCATTTATAAGTGCTTGAATTAGATATATACGCTTTTTTTGTCCGCCTGAGAGGGTTTTGAAAGGGTTGTGTATATAGTCTTTAGTTTGTGTTAGCTCAATAAGATATTCGAGCTTCTTTTTAAACTCACTATTGAATAATGGTAATCCCCAAGATTTTGGCTTATAACTATATTTTATTAGAGTGTATCCGGATGTTTTTTCTTCAAAGTTTATTTCTCTTTCTTGAGGAATATAGCTAATACCATCGATATCTATTTTTGAGTTATTTATAGTTATTTCCCCTGAGATGCTTGGTATTTTACCTAAAAGAGTTTTTAAAAAAGTAGACTTGCCAATACCATTTTTACCAACGATACCTACCCATGAATTAGTTGGGATCTCTAGATTTAGAGGGGATGTTATTGGTTTATTATATCCAATAACTAGATTTGAGCATTTTATCATTTTATATTCTTAGATTGTTCTAGAACGGTTGCGGTTGCTTGTAATGTGTTTATCATCCAGTCAATAGCATTATCAGTAGTAGGCATTGTTTCTGTGATACCAACTACAGGAATCTCATTTTGACTTGCGACTTCTAAGATCTTATGTGTAACGTTATCAGTAACTTGTTCATTATAAAATAGGACTTTAACTTCTTTGTCATTAAAAAGCTTTTGATAGTTTATCATCATCTGTGGGCTTGGTTCAGAGTCATTCATTATTACCCATTGGAATGCTAGACCTTTCATATCTAAACCTAGAGCATTTGCCATATAGCCAAAAAGAGGTTCTGTTGCTGTAACAGGGGTGCCTTTATAGTTTTGTCTTATTTGCTTAACTAACTCATATACTTTTTCATATTTATGATTAAAAGTTGCATAATTTTTCTCATATAGGCTTTTATCGTTAGGATCTTTTTTGATGAAAACATCTTTTAATTTAGTTGCAAGTGCAGGAAATGTTTTAGGGTTATACCAAAGGTGAGGATTTATGCCAAATTTTGAGGTTTGGGGATAGCTCTCAAGATCTTGTACCTTAATGATTTCAGCATTTGTATTGCTTTTTAAAATAGGTTGTATCCAAGAGTCATAATCTGCGCCATTGTATATAATTACATCAGCATCAGCTAGTAGTTTTGCATTTTTAACAGAGGAGATAAATGTATGAGGGTCTCCATCAGCATTGTTAATTATATTTGTGACTTTAACATTTGTGCCACCTATTAGCTGAGCCACACTACCATATTGGTTTTCAGCAGCTACAACATCTATATCATGAAACCCTTTAGTCGTTAAGGGCTTTTCATTAGGTAGGAAATTTATAATCAATAAAGCAAGTATAACAATAATTACAGCAACTATTAAGATAATCTTTTTCATGGATTTCTATTTTTGTTAGAAAACATTACGACAAATAATAGAATAAAAAAAATATATAGTAAAGAAGTATGTTTTAGTCTTTAGAATCTTTTATAAATAATGCGATGATAAAAGAAAGAATCATTAGCACAGGGATAAATATTAGAGTTATTTGGAATGATTGTAATGGTGTATATCCAAGGTTTTGCTTTAGATGGGTAATAATGCCACCCGTCAAAGGTTGCAATACTCCACCACTTAATGGTAAAAACATATTAACAACAGCTAGACCTGTCGCTATTTGGGTTGCTGATACTGTATTTCTAAGTGCTGAGTAGTTAAGTACATGAACAGCTTGAGATGCTCCAAATAAAATACATAATATGAAGGCTATAGTTATATTGTGATTAATAAATATTAGATATGTTACAACAAAAAGCCCAATTATTGGTGAGATCATTAAAAATCTTCTTTCACCATCTTTTATTGAAGCTAGAATTCCCCATAACGGGCTAGCAAGACATACTCCGATAAAAATTAAAGATGTACAAAGGCCAGCTACTTCTTTGGGAAAGCCATATAAGGTTAAATATCTAACTCCCCATAGATCAGCAAATAAAACTGTTGTGCCATAGATAGTAAAACAGTAGAGTCCATTCAGCCATATTTGTTTATTCTGTATAACAGATATTATATCTTTAAGTGTTTCATTGCTTTGTTTTTTCTGTATATTTTCTTTTCTGTATTCAGGATGTATTCTTATAGCAAAAATACTAAATAGCAAAACAATAAACGATATTATAAATATCATTGCCATAATTTGAGAAATACTCAGATAGTTTGATAGAAACACTAAAGGTGCTGCAGAAAGAGTAGCTCCTATATATAGTATAAATTGAGTTAGGCCAGTAAAAGCAGGGAAAAGTCTATTTGGTAGCCATATTGCTATAGATTTGATAGCACATAAGATGGCAAACCCACCACCAAAACCAGCAAGAACTCTATATATAATCAAAACCTCTTCAGAATGAGCAAATGAAGCAACAAGCATAGCAATAGAGAAGATACTAGAACTAGCGATCATAACTTTTTTAACACCAAACTTATCAACAAGAATACCCGCAGGTATTTGCGATATCATATACGCCCAATAAAATGATGAACTAAACAAGGCTGTAGATGCTATAGTTAAGTTATATGGTTCATTTGTGAAACCAACGAGCAAAGCTCCGGTTGATGATCTTACAAAATATTCTAAAGCATAGAAGAAGGCACAGATAAACCATATGCTTAAGCCTAGCTTTGTTGCTCTTTGTTTATACATGAATTTATATTTCCATAAAAAATAGTTTATTAAATTAGTATATATAAAATAAAAAATTATGAAAATATATAATTAATTAGTTTGATTTAGCGGGAACTATTCTAGTGTTGTTACCTAACATATATACAGTTACAAGGTCTCCTACTCTAAGATTGTTATTATCTTCTTGTAATATTGCAAAAGTCTTTCCGTTATTTAGCTTTATAGTAAACTGATATCCTTTTGATGAAGTGATAGCTTTTTCCGTTGCACCACCTGCAATGCCACCAACTATTGCACCACCTATGGATCCAGCGATACTTGTAAATATGTTTCCACTATCAGCAAGAGCTCCTCCAAGGCCTCCTGCTAATCCACCAACTCTAGCACCAGCATTATCAGAGCCTTTTATATTTACTTTTTGGATGTTTAGAATCTTGCCTTGCTCAACTTGTGATACTTGACCAACCGAGTTCGCAGAGTAGTTTGGATCAGTACTTGAGCAGCTTGTTAATAAAAGTAAACTAAATAAAAAAATACCTAAATAGATGATTTTTTTCATTGATATTCCTTATTTTGAAAGTCTATTAGCAATCTCAGAGACCCTTTTTCCTAGGGTTTTACATATTTTTATCTCATCTTCTGACATTGTTTTATTAGGTGAGAAAGTGTTTAGATGAGAAGCTCCATAGGGTGTACCTCCTGTTTTAGTATGTTCAAGGGCTTGTTCACTATATGGCACGCCAACAATTAAACAGCCATGGTGCATAAAGGGAATCATCATCGAAAGTAACGTGCTTTCATGTCCGGCATGCATCCCAGAAGCAGCAGTAAAAAATCCTACAGGTTTTCCAATAAGACTGCCTTTAAACCATAAATCACTATTTATCTCTAAAAAATATTTAAGAGGTGATGCCATATTACCAAAATATGCAGGGCTACCAACTATAAGTCCATCACAGTTAGCTAAATCCTCTTTTGTAGCATATAAGTCACCATCTTCGGGGATTATAGGATCTACTTTTTCGGTTTTTGCAGAGATATTTGGTACGGTGCGTATTGTTGCTGTAGCTCCTGTAGCTTCAACTCCTAGAGCTATCGTATGAGCCATTTTCTTTGTACTTCCACCTTGGCTGTAGTATAGTATTAGTATGTTTTTCATGTTGCTTATTCTATGTTTAGTATTCGATTGTGTAAAAAATATTTAATCATCTTCCAAAACTATTGGCTTTGGGTATTTAAGGAATATTTTCGTAAAGAGTGCCCAACAGTGGCAGCATCTATAACATTAGCTAGTTTGTTTGCTATCGTACCAGCTTTTTTCATTATAATAAATATTTTGAATGCTTTTAATGCATTTAGTTCTCTTTCTGATAATATTCAGAACTTTTTATTTGATAATATGTTACCTGCAACAGCGACAACTGTTCAGCAATATATTACATCTCTATCTGATAAGATGACTAGCCTGCCTGTTACTTCAGTTATTGTTTTATTAGTGGTTATATTTTTAATGATTAAAAGATTAGAAATTACACTAAATAAGATATTTTATGTAAATAAACAACGTCCTATAGTGCAAAGCTTGTTGGTTTATTGGGCATTAATGACAATGGGACCATTACTAATGGGGTTTGTCTTTATATCAACTACTTATGTTCTTTCAATGACATGGTTTTTTAAGGGCGTTGGTATTGAGCAGTATTTATTAAATTTCTTATCACTTATTTTCTTAACAGGTGGTTTTTTTGTAGTTTATAAGATTCTGCCTAATACAAAGATTAACTCTAGGGTTGCGTTATTTGCAGCATTTTTAGTAGCTATAGTTTTCTCAATAGCTAAAAAGGTTTTTTCTTTATATATGTTTTATGTACCAACATATTCTGTTATTTATGGATCACTTTCTTTAATTCCGATATTTATTCTCTGGGTTTATATTACTTGGCATATAACATTGTTGGGTGCTGTTATGATTAGGGCTATGCAGTATATGAAGATTACTCTAGACTTTAAGAAAGAAGTAAGAAGAGATGATTTAAGTATAAGTGTTAATATTCTTAAAGATCTACATATTATTCAGCGTGAGCTTAAAAATGGTATGAGCATTTCTGATATTTATAAAAGTGCTGCGGTTGCTGATTATGATAAAGTTAAGCAGGTTTTATATGATTTAGAGAAGGCAAATATTATTAGAATAACTGCACAAGATATTTGCTATTTAAACTGTGATGTTTTTAATTTAAGTTTACATAAGGTGTATTTAGCATTTAATCCAACAATTAACTTTAAAACTAGTTCAATTAGAAAGATTAATACGATAAAATCAGACCTGTATAAAGATCTTGATATAAAATTGTATGAATGTTTCTAAAAAGGTTAATGAACTATGCTATTTAAAATTCTCGACTACTCAGCACTTATTATAAATGTTTTATATACAATATATCTAGCTAGATTAAGAGTTTGGTCTTGGTCGTTAGGTATTGTTGGAGCTGTGATATTACTTTTCTTATTTGCGATGAAGGGTACTTACTCATTGGTCTTACTGCAAGTTGTATATGTGATATTTTTTAGCTATGGTTGGTATAAATGGAGTACACAAGGTGTAGATAGTGATGATGTTATTAAATGGATGAAAGCTTCCGATTATTTTAGGTATATACTTTATACAATTGCATTATGTATCTTTTGTTTGGCTTTTAACTATTTTACAGGCTCAGAGGATATTATATCAACTGGCTTGTTGACAGGTATTACATTTACCGCAATTATCATGACTATAGAGAAATTTATGGAAAATTGGGTGATTTGGATAATTTCTGATCTATATTTTGTCTTTGTGATGTATCAGCAACAATTATATGGCCAAGTTTTACAAAACTTTATTTTTCTTCTTACAGCTATCTATGGATTCTATTTTTGGTATAAAAATACAAAAACTATTGCGGAATCTGCATAATGATTGTCAAAGTCGCATTAGCTGTTCCTCCAGCATATGTGCTTGATTATAGTACTGATAAGAACGATGTTAGATTATTTGATCGAGTATTAGTCAATGTTGGTAAACGCCAATTAGTAGGTTTTATAATTGCGAAAGATATTAAAGTTGATTACGGAGTTGAAAAGGTTAAACCAATAGTCAAATTTATAGATGCTCCTATAAGTGTTGATATACAAAATTTGATAACTTGGATTTCTCAATACTATTGCTGTGATCTTTACAGTGCAATACGCTTAGCCTTACCAAATGATTTTTTTAAAAGTGAGATTATTAAGCCTCAACAAGATACATATGTTTACATTGATTCTAAAAATCTAGAGAGTCATAAATTGACACCTAAACAACAAGAGCTAATTAATGCCTTTAAACAAACTGACTTTATCAAATATGAGGATTTAAAACAATTAGGCTCTACTTATGTTATTAATAAGCTTTTTGAAAAGGATATCCTTAAAAAGTCATATAAGTTAAAAGGATCTTCTAAAAATATAAAGCATGACAAACCTAAAGATTTATCTGAGGAACAAAATAATGTATTAAGCAGTATATTATCAGGTTCAGGCTTTAATGTATTTCTTCTTTATGGGGTTACAGGTAGTGGAAAAACAGAGATTTATCTACAAACTATAGACAAATATTTAGCTGATTCAAAGCAAGTGCTTGTAATGGTTCCAGAGATAAATCTAACTCCTCAGACAATAAAACGTTTTGAAAGTAGATTTCCTAATAAAAATATCGTTGCACTACATTCTAAATTAAGTGAAAAGGCAAGGCTCACAAATTGGTTAAAGATTAAACAAGGTGAGGCAGATATTGTTATCTCAACAAGAAGCGGAGTGCTAGCTGATTTTAGAGATTTAGGCATTGTTATTATTGATGAAGAGCACGATAGCTCTTTTAAGCAACAAACGAGTACTATTAGGTATAATGCTCGTGATATTGCTATATTTAGAGCTAGTCAGTTAGGTATTCCTGTGATTTTAGGAAGTGCAACACCATCAATACAAAGTTACTACAATAGTTTGACTGGTAAGTATAAATTGCTTAAGTTACAAAATAGAGCATTAAATAACTATAAAACTCCAATTCAACTTCTCGATCTAAAATCAAGCATAGTTGATAATGGTATTAGTAATACTCTTTTTAATCTTTTGGAACAGAATATTACTGACCATCAACAATCTTTGGTTTTTATAAATAAGTTAGGTTTTGCTAAGGCATTAGTTTGTAATAGCTGCGGTGAGGCTATTGAGTGTGATAGATGTGATAAACCATATACTTTACACACTCACCCATATCAATACTTAGAATGTCATTTCTGCGGCTCGCGTAAACCTTTAGTTACTGTATGTACAAGCTGTGGTAAGCAAGATTTGTTTACTTATGGAACTGGTACCGAAAAAGTTCAATCACGTTTAGAAGCTAAGTTTCCATATAATAAGATTGTTCGTTTTGATCGCTCAAATATAAAAACTATTAGTGATCTTCATAATATCAATCAGATGATTAATGATAATATGGTTGATATTATTGTTGGTACTCAGATGATCGCAAAAGGTCATCACTTTGAGAATATCACTTTAGTTGGTTTAATAAATATAGATGCCGGGTTATATAGTACTGATTTTCATGCAATAGAGAAAACAGCACAAATGATAATTCAAGTATCAGGGCGAGCAGGTAGAGCAGATAAGCCTGGTGTAGTGCTGCTGCAAACGTATCAACCAGAGAATAAGCTTTTAGATTTATTAGTAAATAACGACTATTTAGAGTTTCTTGATTATCTTTTAGAGCAAAGGAAATATGCAAGTTATCCTCCTTATACATATCAAGCTCAGATAATAGCAGAGTCTAAAAAAGAGCAGGAAATTTTGAGTTTGCTAAATGATGTATATTCAAGATTAAAGAACTGTGAAAATGTGCAAGTATCTAAACCTCTACCAGCATTACATTTAAAAAAGAATAATGTCTATCGCTATAGTCTGCTACTTACATCAAAAAAACGCGCTGAAATAAATCTGCTGATAAAATGGGTGAATCAAAATATATGTTGCAATATTAGAAGTACGATTAAAGTTTACTTTGATATAGACCCTATTGAGCTGGGATAGTTTTATCAAAATAATTAATTGCTTCAACGTTATAAATTCATAGTATGCGGGCATATATCTTTTAGTTAACTTACTTTGCTATGTAAGATTATAGTCTGAGAATATTATTAGTATAATGAGTCTTCGAGGGTAGCTATTAAGCCTAGCTTCAAATCTACGGCTTAAATTTTGAAATTATCTAAATTCTTAGGATATATTAACAAAGCCATTTAAATAAATAGCTTCGCAGAGAAAGAAATAAGGAGAAAGAATCATATGGGCATAGTATATGTTTATCTTTATATTATTAGTTTTATTGCATCACAGATTTTAGTTTATAAGATAGGGCAAGACTATAACGCTTTTTTTGTTTTATTCTTAAGTTGTACAATAGCTATAGTTTTTTTTAATTTGGTTGAAGGATATAAAGGGAAGTTACGTGAAAATTTTAGCTTTGTATTCGGAACAAAGAGAAAAGAATTTATTATAGTTTCAATATATGTTTCATTGATGTGGGTTTTTAGCTATCTTGCAACAGTTGAGTCCTCTGCTCGATTTAGTATAACAATAGATTTTCTTGCAGCTTTTGCTTATGTGAATCTTACGTATAGAAAGTTATCGTTGTTAAACTTTATTGGATCAAGCTTATCAGTCATTACTATTATTCTTTGTGTAATCTTTATGCCAGAGCATTCAACTATGGGTGTGATTAGTGGTGTTTTAGCAGGTGTTTTTACTGGTATGTATCGTGTTACAGCTTTTAACTTTTCTAGTAAATATAATTTATCTAGTACAGCTATACTTTCTCTGAGGCTTTTCTTTTTATGGATTATTTCATTACTATTATGGCTAACTTTTGGTGATCATATTGTTACAACTATTGTCTCAATAGGTTCGATAAAAATTATTTCAATATTTATTCTTATGGCTATGTTGGGAATGATTCTACCTAGTTTCTTTAGTCAAGTTGCATTGTATAAACTTAAACCTTATATATACTCTCGTTTTGTTACTACAGTACCTGTTATTGTTTTAGTTTTTCAAGGAATTGTGATGGGAGATTGGACTATTCCTACCTTTATTATTTGTTTGATAGCAACTATTATTTTAAATCTAGAATCGTTATTAAGTAAAAACTAGATAATATAGTTTTATAAGAGTAGAAAAAATTATTTGTTATGAGTTAGCATATGCCTTAAAAATCTTTGGATTATCCTTTAACCATTGATCAAATTGATTAGCTAGTTTTTTACCATTAGAGGTTTTATTAAACATAAATGCTTTGAAAGAGCTACTTTTATCTATTTGTACTGGTATTTGGCATACTTGTGGATTAATAGAGTGTTGATATTTTATTTCCACACTATCTGTAATCATTATATCTGGATGGATATTACCAAAGCCATTAGTTATAGATTTTACAGCTTTTTTATTATCACTTATTATTAGAAGGCTTGCTTTTTTAAGGTTCTGCAATGCAAATTTTTCATTAGTACCACCTCTATTTTCGATAACTAGAGTTTTAGGATTATCTATATCTTTAAAACTCTTATATTTACTTAAGTTTTTGCACGCAGTCATTGCTGCTTTTCTTGATGCTTCTAAAGGTGTTGAGAATAAGAAGCTATTTTTACGTTGAGGAGTTATTGTCATTCCACCTACAAAAACTTCAAATTTATTAGATTTAAGATCATTTGCAGCTGTTTTCCAAGTAGTTTTAACGAACTTAACTTTTTCATTTTTAGCTTTAGCAAATTCTTTTATAAGTTGTATATCTTTACCAGTAAATGTATTGGTCGATTTATTGTAGTTAGAAAAAGGTAAGTAATCACCAGTAGTACCTACAACAATATCACAATAGCCAAATGTGAAAAGGAATATACTAAGAATTGATGTATAGAAGAGTTTTCTCATAATAGTTTAATTTTTAAATTAATTGATTATAAGATTCTATACTAATAGAAAGATGAAAAAAATATTATAATAGCAAAAGAAGTAAATTATTAATCTTCTTTTTTATCCATTTTACCAGCAACGAAGCAACCTACGCCAACTGCTACAAATGCAGAAACTATCCATACTAAATAAAACATAATAAATCTCCTTTTTTATTAGTACATCTCATGTGAGTTAGCTTTTATTTCTTCAGCAGATGTTCTACGGCCGTTTGCCCACATTTTCTTATATACGAAGAACGTATAACTAAATACAATCGGAAGTATTATAAGAGCAGCTATAAGAATGCCTATTAATGAAGTTTGACTACTACTAGCATTAAATATAGTTAAACTATATTTGTAGTCACCAACATTAGATACCATAATGAATGGGAATAGCGCAAAACCAACTGTTAACACAGCTCCAAGTAAAGAAGCTAAACTTGCTAAGAATGCTGAGCCATCTTTATCCTTATTATTAAATACAATAATAAGGATAGCACCAACAAAAGTTAAAATAGGTGCAAACCACATCCATATATGAGCATGGTTAAAGTTATAATACCAAGAATGATCTGTTGTTATTTTACCTGCTGTATAAGCGTGGTTTAAGGCATCTGAAGCATATGCGAAGCCTGGGTTAGTGCTATATTGATAACCAGGGATAAATGCTATCCAAATAGCAGCAACAATTAGCAATACTATATATATAATAGCTGTAACGTTACTGATCTTCTTAAATCTATCTCTTAGTACACCTTCTGTTCTAAGCTTTCCATAAGTAGAACCGTGCATTAGTGCCATATTTAGAGCAAATACACCAAATAATAAAGCAAAAGGCGTTAATAGGTCTAGTAATGTAATCCACATAGATTGATACTGGCCATTTGTTACAGTACCGTAAATTAGTCTAGCTGTATCATCATACGAGATTGGGAAGCCAAGGTATAAGTTACCAACAGCAACACCCATAACAACTATAGGAATGATACTACCTAAAACAAGCATCCAATCCCAGAAATTTCTCCATTTGTCGCTATCTATTTTCTTTCTATACTCAAAAGCAGGAGGTCTTAAGAAAAGGCCCCATAGTACAGCTAATATAGCAATATAAAGTCCTGAGAAACTTGTAGCGTATACTTGTGGCCAAATAGCAAAAAGTGCACCACCAGCAGTAATAAACCAAACCTGAGAACCATCCCAAGTAGGGCCTACAGTATTTATGATAGCTCTTTTTTCATAGTTATCTTTACCAACAAACTTAGCAAGAATACCTATACCAAAGTCAAAACCAACTGTTGCAGCTACTAGGAATATAAGAACTCCAACAACTAGCCAAGAGATAACTTGTAAAACATCTAATAACATTTATCTCTCCTTATTTATCTTTGTTATTTTGTTCAAAATGATATTTACCAGAACCTAACGAACTAGGTCCTAGTTTTGCATATTTGAACATTAAGAATAGTAATACTGCAAATAGAGAAGTATCTATTAGCAAGAATATCAGCATAGAAGTGCCAATATCAGCAGCTGTTAGAGCTGATGAACTGATGCTTGTAGGCAGCTGATGATAAACAGTCCATGGCTGACGGCCATGCTCAGTTACAAACCAACCGCAGACACAAGCAATAAAAGGTAATGGAATTGCCCAAGGCATAACTCTTAGGAATAGCTTACCAAGTTTAGTATTATCAAGGGAGTTTCTAGCTAAGAGAACTAAACCAACCAACATCAGTAATAGTAGCAACATGCCTATACCAACCATAATTCTGAAAGTCCAGAAGATACTAGCGACATCAGGAACCATATTAGTAGCAACTTGTTCTACTACTTCTGGATTGTTAGCTAATTTAGCAATTGTCGCAGAGTCAGCTTTACCATATTTCTCTTGAGCAACTTGAACAAGTAGCTTACCAAAGCCCATATATCTTTGGTATTGAGGATTATTGTAATTTGCATAGCTACTATCAGGAGTATCACCTTTACGACCTGACTCTCTCCATTTTAGAAGATCAGCATAAGCAAGACCACCATCTTTAATCATTACAGTAGCAGCAGGAACTTTCTCATATTTTTGAGGATTAGCAGCAGCTACAGCAGGAGAAACATCAGCTGTTTCACCTGTTTTAATATTTCTGTAATAAGCTAGGTTAGGATCTCTCTTACCATTTACCATCTCTCCGTATAGGATAGCTTTAACACCAGGAACTTGAGCTGTTGTAGTGTGTGTTGCTATTAGACCAAGAGCCATAGGGATTTCTATGTTAAAGTTATTCTTTTGTTCTTTTTGGTCTGGGAAGCCTACAGCATTAAATGGTGCTGGAGTTGGTGAGGTATCCCATTCAGCTTCAATAGTAGCCATTTTTAATGGTTGTACTTTCCAGGCATCTTGACCGTTAGCATCGCCGAAGAATATAGCCATAATGCAAGCAACTATACCAAAACCTAAGCCAACGGCTAAAGATCTCTTAGCAAAACCAGTGTCACGTCCTTTAAGTAGGTAGTATGCACTAATACCTATAACAAAAGTTGCACCAGTTGTGTATCCAGCTGTAATTACGTGACCAAAGTTTGATTGCGCAGTAGAGTTTAAAAATACATCTAGTAAGCTTACAGTTTCCATTCTCATAGTTGAAGCTACAAATTCAGATCCTACAGGATGTTGCATATAACCGTTTGCAACAAGAATTAATAGTGCTGAGAAACTTGAACCGATTGCTAAACAGAATGTTGAAAGTAAATGTTGTTTCTTCGAAAGTTTATCCCAACCAAAGAAGAATAAGCCAGCGAAAGTTGACTCAAGCATAAATGCAGCCATACCTTCAATAGCTAGAGGTGTACCAAATATATCACCTACTGACTGTGAGTAGTATGACCAGTTAGTACCAAATTCAAATTCCATGGTTAAACCAGTGATAATTCCTAGAGCGAAGTTTATTCCAAGTAATTTACCCCAAAACTTCACCATATCTTTATAAACTTCTTTACCTGTTCTTAAATACATCAGTTCCATTGTGAATAAAATCCACGTTAGACCTAATGTTAAAGGAACAAATAAGAAGTGAAATGATGCTGTTAGACCAAACTGCAATCTTGCTAAGTCAACAGACATGAGCGTTGGTAACATAATGCTGCTTCTCCTTATGATATTCGAGTAACGAAAGGTTATTTTTTTTTTAAAAATAGAACATTGGAAAGAAAAAATCTTGTGCGATTTGAGTAGTCACTTTTTCTAACCTTTAACTATACAGGATAATTGTAACATATAAATTGCCTAAATCAAAAATTAATATATGCCGGAAGCATTGAAAATAAAGGTTTTCGCTATACTAAAATGGTATAGTTTTAAGGTTGTAAGTGTAGCCTAACTTTGTATTGTTTTAAATATAATTATTTGATTAGATTTATTTTCTGAATAAATAATTTTTCATCAAATTCTTTCTTATCAATTTTTACATATATAGCATTTTCTTCTAGACATATTACAGACTCGTAAAGACCCTCTTCTACTGCAATGATTTTATTTAATTTTTCTGCAAGTTCTGATGTTATTTTGTCTAGTTTATAGACCCTTGTATTTAGGTAGGTAGGTTCAGCCATTATTAATGTAACCAAAAACCATAGAAAGGCTAAGATTGTACAAAATGTAAGCACCCCAGTGATGTTGAATTTATGAAAAATGATTCCACCTAAGACTCCTCCGATAAATATACCAAAGAACTGGCAGCTAGAGAAGATACCCATAGCTGTTCCTTTACTTCCAACAGGAGCAATTTTTGAAACCCATGAAGGTAGGCATGATTCTAAAAAGGTAAATGCTGCAAAAAAAAGTGTAAGAATAAGACTTAAGATTATAGTGTGCTGATAACCTATAATCAAAAGACCTAAACAGATACTTAAAAGTAAAACAGCAACAATAAAGAACTTTCTCATTTTGTGTTGAGTCTCAGCAATCATGACAAATGGGAACATTGCGACGAAAGATATAATCAGTACAGGAAGGTATATCAGCCACTGGTAGTCAGCAGATATTTGTAAAATATTTGTTAGGATTGGAGGAATGACTATAAATAATGCTGTAAGAGTAGCATGTAATGTAAATATGCCATAGTTAAGCTTTAATAATTCTTTATGCGTTATTATGTCTTTAATAAGTGTTAAAACAGGTTTTGCTTCATGGTGAAAGCTAGGTTTTTTGGGAGTTGGAATTGTTGTTAAGATAAATATGCTGATAGCTCCACATATCGCAGTTAGCCAAAAGATACCTGATAATCCAATAATGCTATTTAGTATTGAGCTTATCATCATAGCTATTAAAAAAGAAAACCCTATAGACATGCCAATTAATGACATTGCCTTAAGGCGGTTTTCTTCTTTTGTTGAGTCGGCAACTAGTGCTGTTAGTGTACTGCCTATTGCACCAGCACCTTGTATTGCACGACCAATAATTATTCCATAAATACTAGTCGAGCATGCTGCAACAATACTACCAATAATAAAAAATACTAAGCCAACTAATATGATAGGCTTGCGTCCAAACTTGTCTGATAAAATACTAAGTACAATCTGTAGCATGGCTTGACTTAGCCCATATATCCCAAGAGCTAAACCTATTAGGAAAGGTGTCGCATATTGTAAATTATTAATATATAGACTAAATATCGGGAAAATAATAAACAGTCCAATCATTCTAAAACCATATATTAAAGAGATATTTATAGTTGTTCTTAATTCTTTGTTATACATGTGAAATTATTTATCGTAATAAAAATATTGATGAGTATAGCGAATATGTTTCCGTATTCAAATACTAAAAAAATTATTAATTAATGAATTTTTTTTCGTATTTATGTAATATGGAGATATCTACCTAGTAGAAAACATGTTTAGTGATTAAACGATTTATATGTAACTGTAATTTATAAGGGAATGTATTAATGAACTGGAAAAAATACTTACTAATATTTACAAGTATAGTAGCAATGCTGTCTTTATCTGGCTGTAAGGGCGGTATTTGGAATCCAATGGGTATAATCACATCGCAAGAGAAACATTTGCTAATATTTGCGACTGTTCTTATGCTTTTTGTGGTTATTCCAGTTATTATTTTGACACTGTGGTTTGCTTGGAAATATAGAGATGGAGCTAATTCTGAGTATAAACCAACCTGGAGTCACAGTAATAAGCTAGAGATAATCTGTTGGGGTGTGCCATTTGTAATAATCTTGATATTATCAATTGTTACATGGAAAACAACACACACACTTAGTCCTTACAAACCATTAGAGTCAGATAAAAAACCAATAGAAATAGATGTGGTTGCTCTAAACTGGAAGTGGATGTTTATATATCCTGAATATGATATAGCGACTGTTAACTATATACAGATACCTAAGGATCGTCCAGTTAATTTCAAAATAACTTCAGCTGCTCCAATGAACTCTTTCTTTATACCTGAGCTAGCAGGGCAGATATATGCAATGACAGGTATGACAACACAATTACATGTAATAGCTAAACATGAAGGTAAATTTAGAGGATTCTCTGCAAACTATACAGGTATAGGTTTTGCTGAGATGCAGTTTTATGCCAAAGTGACTGACCAAGCTGACTTTAACAAATGGGTTATAGAAGTTAAAGATGGCAAACATCAATCATTGACATGGAATTACTTCTGGAAGGATCTTGTAAAAGATTCTATAAATAATCCAGTTGCATATTATTCTCATGTTGATAAGAATTTATTTAACCATATTGTTATGTCATATATGATGCCAAACTATAAGCCAGAGAATATGGCTAATGCGATGCCTATGAATCATGGTCATGCAATGCATAGTAGTATGCATCATCATTAGTATGTAATTAGTAAAATAGTAGTAGTTTATAAATAGGAGAAAAATATGCTAGAAGCATTGATAGGGAAACTAAGTAATCCTCATTTAGTGTTTCCATACCTATATGAGCCAGTAAGCCAGCAGTTAATTATACTTGTGATGTTTATTGGTGTTGTAGTCGGAGGTGTGGCACTATTAGGTGGTATTACTTATTTTAAAAAGTGGGGCTACCTATGGAGAGAATGGTTTACAACTGTTGATCATAAGAAAATAGGTACAATGTATACCATTGTGGCATTAGTCATGATGTTTCGTGGCTTTGTAGATGCTGCAATGATGAGAACTCAACAAGCATTAGCTTCAGGCGATAGTACAGGTTATCTAATTCCTGAGCATTTTGATCAGATTTTCACAGCTCATGGTGTGATAATGATCTTTTTTGTAGCTATGCCTTTAGTCTTTGCATTAATGAACTGGGTGATTCCTCTTCAAATTGGTGCTAGAGATGTTGCTTTTCCATATATGAACTCTTTGAGTTTTTGGCTATTTGTAGTAGGGGCTATGCTAATAAATGTTTCTTTATTAGTGGGTGATTTTGCACATGCTGGATGGCTTGCTTATCCACCTTTCTCTGAGATAACCTATAGTCCAACAGTCGGAACCGATTATTATATATGGGGTCTACAAATATCTGGTATTGGTTCACTAATGACAGGTATTAACTTCTTTGTAACAATTATCAAAATGCGTTGCAAAGGCATGACTCTAATGAAAATGCCAATATTTACATGGGCGTCTTTTTGTTCAGTTGTTCTAGTGATAGCAGCGTTTCCTGTGCTAACAGTAACTTTGACATTATTAACTTTAGATAGATACTTTGGTACGCACTTCTTTACTGTTTCTGGAGGAGGTGACCAAATGATGTATGTAAACCTTATTTGGATATGGGGACATCCTGAAGTTTATATTCTTGTGTTACCTATGTTTGGTGTGTTTTCAGAGGTTGCGGCAACTTTCTCGAAGAAACCATTATTTGGATATACAACAATGGTATGGGCTAGTATAGCTATTACTATACTGTCATTTACAGTCTGGCTTCACCATTTCTTTACAATGGGAGCTAGTGCAAATGTTAATGCTTTCTTTGGAATTATGACAATGATTATTGCAATTCCAACAGGGGTTAAGATCTTTAACTGGTTATTTACTATGTATAAAGGTCGTATAACATTTGCAACGCCTATGATGTGGCTTATAGGTTTTATGATAGTTTTCTCAGTTGGTGGTATGACAGGTGTATTGTTATCAGTGCCAGGCGTTGATTTTCAAATGCATAATAGCGTGTTTCTAATTGCCCATTTCCATAACGTTATTATTGGTGGTGTTGTATTTGGTGCGTTTGCAGGTCTTACTTTCTGGTTTCCAAAAGTATTTGGTTTTAAGTTAAATGAGCGCTTAGGTAAATGTGCGTTTTGGTGTTGGTTAGTTGGTTTCTTTGTTGCATTTATGCCTTTATATATATTAGGTATGATGGGTATGACAAGAAGACTTTACCATTATTCTGCTTCAACTGGATATCAGCCTTTATTAATAGTTGCATGGATTGGTGCAATGATTATTGGTTTAGGTATTTTATTCCAAGTTCTACAAATTCTTGTAAGTATCAAGGATAGAGAAAAGAATCGTGTTGGTTCAGATGCTTGGGGTTATGGACGTACTCTAGAATGGGGTATTCCATCACCAGTACCTTTTTATAACTTCTCGCGTGATCCAATCGTTGAAGAGCGTGATGCTTACTGGGATCATAAAGAAAAAGGTTTAGGAGTTGATAATAAGCCTCTTACTGATGAAAAAGAATATGAAGATATTCATATGCCAAGAAATACTTCTGTAGGAGTTATTATTGGAGCATTTAGCTTTGTATTTGGTTTTGCTGCGGTATGGCATATCTGGTGGTTAGCAGCAGTAGGAGTTGTTGGTATGATAGGTACAGTTCTATACAGATCTTTTGACTATGATATTGACTACTACGTGAAAGCTGATGAAGTTAAGGATGTTGAAAATAAATACAATCAACAAGGAGAGTTACGCGTATGAGTACAGTAACTGCAGATAATCATCACCATGAACATCATTTTGATGGTTCTAAGAGTGTATTTGGTTTTTGGATTTATATAATGAGTGACTGTGTGCTTTTTGCAACACTATTTGCAGTGTTTGCAGTTTTTCATGAGCACACTTTTGGTGGGGTAGCTTCACACGAGATTTTCAATCTACCTTTTGTATTCGTTGAGACTATGCTTCTACTAGTAAGTAGTTTCACATTTGGTTTGGCAATGCTTAATCGAAACTCTGATAGTATTAATACTGTTATAAAATTTCTATGGATAACTTTCTTTTTAGGCTTAGGATTTATCTGTATGGAAGTTTATGAGTTCTATGAGTTAGTATTAGAAGGTCATACTTGGTCATCAAGTGCATTTTTATCATCATTCTTTGTACTTGTTGGAACTCATGGATTACATGTGACAATGGGTCTTTTATGGATTGTGAGTATGATATTTCAGCTTAAAAAGTATGGTATGAATCCTATGGCTAAAACAAAACTAACTTACCTTGGTTTGTTTTGGCATTTTTTAGATATTGTATGGATATTTGTATTCTCAATAGTTTACTTATTAGGAGCAGTATAATATGGCTAAAGAACACTTATATGATCAAGATACTGGCGCAGCATATGGTACTTATAAAAGCTATATAATGGGTTTTGTACTATCTATAATAACGACAACAATAGCTTTTGTGCTAGTTGGCTTTAGTTTGCTATCACCTGTTGCATTGTGTATTGCCGTAGCAGTCTTAGCTATTGCACAGCTTTTTATTCAGTTGGTATATTTCCTTCATCTAAACACAGATTCTAAAGCTCGCTGGAATTTAGTAAGTGCTATATTCGCAGCTATTATTGTAGTGATAGTAGTCGCAGGTACTATGTGGATCATGTTTGATTTATACGACATGATGATGTGATTCATTTTAACCAGCTTTCTTTTTTATTATGTCTTTTAAAAAATATTTTCAATTAGCTAAGCCAGGTATTATCTTTGGCAATCTTATTACTCTTACTGGAGGCTTTCTGCTAGCAACACATAGAGAAATTGGATTTGAGCATTTAGCATTATTTTTCTATGTGATGGTGGGTGTTGCCTTGATGGTTGCAGCAGGGTGTGTCTTTAATAATATTTATGATAAAGATATTGATAGTGCTATGGCACGTACAAAAAAGCGTCCTTTAGTTACTGGAGATATTTCAGTTATACAAGCAACGATTTATGGCTCGATACTATTGATACTTAGCTGCGCCATTTTATACTATCTTGTTAATCTCTTGACTCTATGGATTATTATAATTGGCTTTATTGTATATGTGGGTGTCTATACAGTATCTAAACGTATTACTATCCATGCTACTGTCTTAGGAGGTATTTCAGGAGCTATTCCTCCTGTGGCTGGTTATACTGCAGTTGTGAATGGCTTGGATTATAATGCTTTAGCTTTGTTTCTTATTTTATTTTTCTGGCAGATACCGCATTCATTTGCTATAGCTATGTTATATATGGATGATTATAAAAAAGTATATCTACCAATGTTGCCTTTAGTTAAAGGTGTTAGTTATACCAAGAAAATAATGTTGGTGTATCTTGTGTTATTTGTCTTATCATGTAGCTTGCCAATGCTGTTAGGAACGGCAGATTTGTTGTCTTTTGCGTTTTGTATGTTTATATCTTTATATTGGTTATATAAGTCTATTAAGTCTTATATTGATGATGAGGATAGAGTTTTTGCAAAAACAGTTTTTAAGTTTTCTATTATTGTGATCACGGTGATTTGTCTGACTTTTGGATAAGGCAGACCTATATTGATAGAAATAAGTTTGATTAGTTCTTTTTGTTTAAGTTTCTATAAGTTATGGTGTTTTTGCTGCTAATACTATTTTAACTCAATATTAATTAATATATTTTTAATGCATGCTGGTTTATTTGCTTAACTATTTTGAATAAAAAAATATTATTTAGTCTTTGTTTATTAATATTTGTTGATGCTATAGGAGCAGGCTTAATATTCCCTATAATGCCAGAGTTATTTTTTAACTCACAATATGGGTTAGCTAGATCTAATACTTTTTTATCAAGTAATATGTTGTATGGATTATCATTTGGACTATTTCCTTTAGCCAGCTTCTTTGGGATGCCTTTGCTAGGATCATTATCAGATCAATATGGTAGAAGAAAAATAATACTATTAGGTTTAGTAGGTATCTGTATGAGTGATTTATTAGCATGTATCTCAATTTTAATAAGAGATCCATATATATTTTTATTATCTAGATTAACTATGGGATTTTGCTCAGGTGCTTATATAGTGGCTGAAGCTGTAATAGCAGATCTAAGCACAACTATTAAATCAAAGATGAATAATCTTAGGTGGCCAATGTTAGCTTTTATAGCTGGATTTGTATTAGGTCCATTAATAGGAAGTAGCTCTATTATATTTGAAGGGATATATTCATTGACTATTCCCTTTACTATAGCTTTTTGTTTATCGTTATTTAATTTAGTTATGATATATTTATCGCTTAGAAATATTCGTTTAGATAAATCATCAGAAAACCCCAAAGTATTTAAGTTTCAAATTAAAACGATTATTCATGTATTTACAGATAAATTACTAAAGCTTTTCACTATAAGCTATGGCTTATTTCAGTTTGCTTTAGGAATATTTATACAATCAATATCATTATTTTTGGCAAATAGATTTAATTATAGCACTAAGATTATAGGAATATTCTTCACAGTAATGTGTTTAGGTTTAGCACTAAATATATTGATAATTCAACCAATTCTAACAAGATATGTAGAAGTTCGTAAACTAATTATATTTAGCATAGTAATTATATCGATAATGCTTTTGATACAAGGCTTATCTATTTATATAGATAATGGTGTAAATATTAAAGTAATTATATGGATCACGTCTTTAGTGCTTTATATATTTATACCATTTTCCAATACAGGATATATGGCTGTTTATTCTGATTATAGTAGTGAGAATGAACAAGGTAAAGCCATGGGTAATTTAGGTCAGATAACCTCATTGATGATGTTTATATCATCGTTTTTTATTGGATTTTTAGTGTTAACACACGAGTCAATATTATTAATACTAGCAGGGATATTAGCCTTGATAGGCGCATTGTTATTATATATACAATTCTTGGAGAGAGATGTATGAAAGAGATAAAAGAGTTACCAATATCAGAATATCAAAAGAGATTTTTTTTAGAGTGGGCTATTGATCCAGAAAGTACAAAATATAACTTTTCTTTGGTATATAAAATAAAAGGTAATCTTAATAAAGAAGCTTTAAAAAAAGCTTGTGAGAAGTTTATTCAGGATAATAAAATTGTTCATGCGAGATACTCT
This sequence comes from Francisella sp. SYW-9, assembly GCF_008711465.1. Classification (GTDB taxonomy): domain Bacteria; phylum Pseudomonadota; class Gammaproteobacteria; order Francisellales; family Francisellaceae; genus Francisella. The sequence goes on along the minus strand of NZ_VXKQ01000009.1, from coordinate 1,578 downwards.
GAAGACGGCGAGAAATGCTTTTATGGAAATTATGTAATAGATGATTTCTATAAAGAGTTCTTAGCAGAAAGTGCAAATGAAAAAGAGATATATAAGCAGTTAAGAGAGTTATTAGATAGAAAATTTGACTTAACTAAAGATGTTTTGCAAAAATTTTATCTTTTAGAAGTTAATGAAAATTTACATTACTTTATTTTATCTGTAGCTCATATTATTTCTGATGGTACATCTGGAATTCAAACTATTAAGCAAATTAGCAAAAGCTATAATTGTATTGTTAATAATGTTAAAAGTGATACAAAACTAGCATCTTTTATTAATGTAGTTAAAGTTGAGAAGGAGTTTTTAACTAATGAATTTAATAAGGAAGCAAAGGGATTTTGGAAGGAGTTTATTGGTGATACATCATTAAATATTAATTTGCCATATAAAAATAGTACTAATATTAATATAGGGAATAAGTCTAAGGATTTAAATTTTGCTTTTGATGAAGCAAAGACAAATGAACTTAAGAGATTAGCAAAGTCATATAAAGTTACACCATTTATATTAATATCAGCTGCATATTCTATAGTATTATCTAAGTTTTCAAATCAGGAAGAGTTCCTATTAAGCTATCCTGTTAATATGAGACCTAAGGAATTTGAAGATATAATAGGATGTTTTGTAAATAACATACCGTTAAAAATTAATCTAAAAAATATAAAGTCAGTGCCTGACTTACTAGAAGATATATCAAAGCAACGTAAAGATGTTAGAAAATATCAGGGTTATTCAATGACTTATATAATGAATGATCAAAGGGAAAACAATACATATATTCCTAGTAACTACTTTAACGTTAGTATAGCTCAAACCAATTTAAATACTTTAGGATTTGAACTAGAAAATTTGGAAGTGACTCCAGTAGATATAAGTTGGTCATGTGAATCAATTAGTGAATTAGTGTTATTATATGATGAATATTCATCAGATAAAATAAAGTTCAGACTTACGAGCCCAAAAGATTTGTTTTCTGAAGAGTTTATATATCAATTTAAAGAAGCTTTTATTAGATTGATAAATGACGTTTTAGATAAACAAGATTTAGATATAAAAAGCTATTCTATTTTATCAAAAGCAGAGTATCAAACAATAGTATATGCTTGGAATCAAACAGATAAAGAATATTCTAAGGATAAGACGATATACCAACTGTTTGAAGAGCAAGTTGAACAGAATCCAGATAATGTAGCATTAGTATTTGAAGATAAACAGTTAACTTATAAAGAGTTAAATGAAAGATCAAACCAATTAGCTAGGTATATAAGAAAGCAGTATAAGGAAGTAACGAATCAAGAGCTTAAACCAGATACATTGATTCCATTATGTTTAGAGAGAAGTATGGATATGGTTATAGGTATACTTGGTGTTATGAAGGCAGGTGGGGCATATGTTCCTATGGATCCTGAATATCCTGAAGAGAGATTTAAGCATATACTTACAGATACGCAAGCTAAGTTGGTTATTACACAGAGCCATTTGGAGAATAAGCTTCATTATATAGCTAGTGATATTGGCTTAATATATATGGATCCA
>NZ_VXKQ01000075.1 GCF_008711465.1 Francisella sp. SYW-9 | reverse complement strand
GAAGAAAGAAGATAAAAAAAAGAAAAAAGAAGGAAAAATAGAAAAAGTAAAAATAGGTGGAAATGAAGAGAAGAGAAAAAATGAAAAGAAAGAAAATGGAAAAAAAGAAGAAAAAAAAAAAAAAGAGGATAGAAAAAAAGATAAAAAAGAAAAAAAAAAAAAAAATAAAGGAAGGAAAATAGAAGAAATAATGTAAAAAGATGAAAAAATAGAGGAAAAAAAGAAAAAAAGGGAAAAATAAAAAAAAAAAAAAAGAAAAGAAAGAAAGAAAAAAAAAAGGAAAGAAAGAAGGAAAAAAGAAAAAAAGAGAGAAAAGAGGAGAAAAGAGGGGGAGGGTAGGAGCAAGAAATAAAAGAAAAGGAGAGAACAAAAACAAGAAGACAATGGTAGGGAAAGATGAGAGCAGAGAAATAAAGAGAAAAAAAATAAAATATAAATAAAAAGTAGAAGAAAAAGAAGAAAATGAAAAAAGAAAAAAAAAAAAAAAAAAAAAAAAAAAAGATAAGAAAAAAAAAAGAAAAAAAAAGAAATAAAAAAAGTAA
>NZ_VXKQ01000074.1 GCF_008711465.1 Francisella sp. SYW-9 | reverse complement strand
AGGAAAAAAAGAAAAAGAAAAAGAAACAAAAATAAAAAAAAAGGGTAAAGGAAAAGGAAAAAAAGAAAAAGAAGGAAAAGGAAAAGGAAAGAAAAAAAAAAAAAAAAAAGAAGAAAGAAAAGATGGAGAAAAAGAAAAAAAAAGGGAGAGAAGAAAAAAGAGAAAAGAAGAAGGAAAGAAAAAAAAAAGGGGAGGAAAAAACAAAGAAAAAAAAAAAATGAAAAAAAAAAAAGGAAAAAAATAAAAAGAGAGAAAAAATGGAGAATAAAAAAGAAGAAAAAGAAAAGAAGAAGAAGGAAAAGAAAAAAGATGAGAAGAAAGGAAAAAAAGAAAAAAAAAAGGAAGAGAGAAGAGAGGGAAAGGAAAAAAAAGAGAAGAAGGAGAAAAAGAAAAGAAAGGGGAAAAAAAGAAGAAAAAAAAAGAAAAAAAGAAAAAAGAAAAAGGAAAAGAAAAAGGAAAAGGAAAAGAGAAAAAAGGAAGGAAAAAAAGAGAAGAAAAAGAAGAAAAAAAAA
>NZ_VXKQ01000073.1 GCF_008711465.1 Francisella sp. SYW-9 | reverse complement strand
AAAAAAGGAAGAAGGAAAAGAAAAAAAAAAGAAAAAAAAAAAGAAGAAAAAAAAAAGAAAAGGGAAGAGAAAAAAAGAAGAAAGAAAGAGAGAAGAGAGAGAGAGTGTAGAAATGAAAAGATAAGAAAAAAAAGATAAAAAAGAGAAAAAGAAAAAAGAAAAAAAAAGGATAGAAAAGAGGAAGAAAGAAAAAAGAAAAAAAAAAAATAAAAAAAAGAGAAGGGAGAAAAAAAGAAGAAAAGAAAAAAAAAAAGGAAGAAAAGAAAAAGAAGGAGAAAAGAAAAAAAAAAAAAAGAGAAGAAAATGAGGAGAAATAAAAAAAGATGAAAAAGAGGTATGGAGAATAAGAGATGAAAAAAAGGGAGATGTAATAAAAAGAGAAAGAAGGAATGAAAAGGATAAAAAAAAGAAAAAAGAAAAAAAAACAGAGAGAAAAAAAGTACAGAAAATGAAGCAGGAAAAAAGGAAAAAAGAAAAAAAAAAAACAGTTAATATAAAGCAATGAATAAGTGCCCAAGGAATA
>NZ_VXKQ01000072.1 GCF_008711465.1 Francisella sp. SYW-9 | reverse complement strand
AAGAAGAAAAGAAGAAAAAAGAAGATGAAAAAAGAAAAGAAAAAGAGAGTAGAAATAATTAGAGGAAGGAAAAGGGGAAAGAAAGTGAAGGAGAAGGAAAGATGAAAGAAAAGAAGAAGGAAAAAAAGGAAAAAAAAAAAAGAAAAAAAAAAAAAAGAGAGGAGAAAGAAAAGAAAGGAAAAAAAAAAGAAAAAAGAAAAAAAGATACCAAAAGGTAACGGGAAGAACAAGGAGAAAAAGGTGAAAAGAGATAAAAAAGGAAAAAAAAAAAAAAAAAGAAAAGAGAATAAAAGAGAAAAACATAAAGAAAAAGAAAGAAAAAAAGAAAAAAAAGAAAAAAAAAAAAAAGAAAAAAAAGAATAAGAAAAAAAAAAAGAGAGAAAGAAAAAGAGAAAAAAAAAGAAAGAAAAAGAGAAGAGTAAGAAAATAAAAGAAGAAAAAAGAGATAAAAAAAAAGAAAAAAAAGAAGAAAAGAAGATAAGAAAAAAAAAGAGAGAAAGAAGAAGAAAAAGAAAAAAAAAAAGAAAAAGAGGAAGAAGAACGAAAAAAAAAGAGTATAAAAGAGGAAAAAAGAAGAGGGGGAGAAAAAGAAAAAGGGAAGAGAAAAAAAAAGGAAAAAATGATGGAAGAAGAAGGAAAAGAAAAGAAGAAGGGGAAGGGAAAGAAGAAAAAAAGAGAGATGAAAGAAGAGAAAAAGATAGAAAAAAAACTAAAAG
>NZ_VXKQ01000008.1 GCF_008711465.1 Francisella sp. SYW-9 | reverse complement strand
TCTAAGGAACAGCTAAAGCTAATTAGACACTGGGTTAGAGAGAGTTTAAAGTAAACTTATCTAGGACAGCCCCAATCTTTTTTGTCTATAACTTCAAATATTTGCAACATTAGTTATGGCTAAGATATTATGTATGTAGTAATTATTTAACTTGAGTGTTTGTTAGATATGAGTTTATCAAGAAAAAATATTAAAATATTATTGCTACTATTTATTCCAATATTAAACTTATCTGCAAGTCAGCTCACAGATACTACAAATGATGCTTTAGAAAAGCCAAAAATGATTTCCGCACCAATAAAAAGATTCCATAAAGCTCGTATTGGTACAGCTATTTTTGTAGGAAAGGGTAATATGTCTGAGAAAAAAGCATTTGTTGAGATAGATACAGGATCTTCACGTTTAGTTCTTGAGAAAAAGTATTTGTCAAATTATCAAGCGACCGATAAAAAAGTAACTATTAATTATGGCTATGCTAATCTAAAATCAAAAGTTATAGGTGAGCTTGTTTATTCAGATATTACATTTGATACACAGCCAAAAGTTACAGCCAAACATGTGCCAATTATTATGGTTCCGAATGGTACTTTTAAAGGTTATGCTGGGATTTTAGGCTTAAAGCTGGCTACACAAAACTCTCCTTGGAATTATTTACCAAGCCCTTATAACCAGCTAATGATAATAGATGGACCAAAACAAGCTATATCTTTTGGAGCTTCAACAAGAGAAACTTTAGATAAATATACAACTTATAAAATAAGATCTACGGTAAGATGTCATAATACAGTTACTCCAAGAGATCCCATAAATAAAACTAAATGTTGGGATCCATATGTCCCTGTTAGATATACTCTCATAAATAATAATGGAGAAGTTATATTTGATAAAACAATTAGAACATTATTGGATTCAGGGGGATATTATACTCACTTATTATTTTCAAGAGTTCCTGAACGCTTAAAACAATATATAAAAAAAGATCAGTTAGTAAATAGTAAGCTAAAATCGGCATTATTTGCATCAAGTGATCTTAATATCGCAACAACAACTTTTGTTAGAGCTTCTCAGTATAGGGAAGATAGAGTTAATTCTGGCCATGCATTGTTTTATACTAAAAGTGTTTTATTTGATTCTACTAATGGTATTATTGGAGTTAAATAATAACTTAGTATAAAGTTATTTATATAATTCTTTATCTATAAAAATATATTCTAGTGAGGTATAAGATGGATTCACAGTTTATACAATATAACGATCCTAATAACGAAGTTCTATATCAAAAGTGTAGACCTGTAACAGATATCAAAAGTGCTAAAATACAAGATATTATCTCTGAGATGCATCAAAAAATGAGTGGTAACGGTATCGGTCTGGCAGCTAATCAGATTGGCTATCCTTATCAAATATTTATGCTTGAATTTGATGGTTCTAATTCTAGATATCCATTAGATTTTGAGAGTGTAGCATATCAGGTGTTTATTAATCCAAAAATTACAAAAGCCTCTAAGGAAAGAGTTAGCTTTTGGCATGGTTGCTTAAGTGCTATAGGTGAAAAAAGAGGTAAGCTTGCAACATACAAAGAAATTGAATATGAGGCATATAGTCAATATGGTGAGAAAATTATTGGTAAGTTAGATTCGATTGCTGCAGTAATTTTTCAGCATGAATTCAATCATTTGCTTGGTTCTGTATATGTTGATTTTGATACTGAATATATGGATAATGAAGAACTTCAAGCAAAGTTTGCAAGTGGTGAGATTAGTCCATATGAGGAGTGTGGTGAAAATATTCCTTTCTTGCTAGAAGGGTATGAAATAGGAACTAATATATATTAGTCTTAGAATAAGAGTTTTATTATTTTGGTCTTTAAATAGAGAAAAAAGTATAAAAACTATTTAGAATTATCCTATAATAAATAATTAATTTATATTTAATGAGTAAATCAATAATGAAACTTTTTGCACTATTAATAGGTGTATTACTTTCATTTAATTATAGTTTTTCTAGTGAGATTGATAAGAAATCTCCAGTATATTTAGAGAATCTTCAAGATGTAATACAACAAAATATACTTCAGCACCAAGGTCAATATATGCTAGGATCTGGAGCTGTAAATGATCTGATAGGAGGCATTACAGTACCTAGCTATACAAAAGTAACTAGTGTTGGAGGGATTAGTTTTGAAAGTAAAAATATTAATTTGAAACTTACTCCAATTATTAAACAAGGTAAAGTAACGGGCTGGCAATGCGTTAATCTAAAGACACAAGGTAAATGTAGTAAGAATAGTTTGAGTAATGAGGTGGAGTATGTTTAGAAAAACTAAAAAAAGAAAGAAAAAAATAGGTCTATCCATAGCTTTGCTATTTCCTTTTTTAGGTTATAGTTATGATTTAAATCAAAATACTCAGCCAACAAATGATATTCTTAGAGTAGCTGTAACAGCTAAGGATAGCTATAAAAAAGATAAGGTTTTATCATCTGAATCTAGCCTAAATGTTCCTAATGAGAAGCCGTGTGTAGTTAATTTATATAATAATTTGAAATTTAATAATACTCAGCAAAAGAGTTTTAGCTATACACCTCCTAAAAATTGTCCAGGTCCATGGTCAAAAGTTATTTTAGAAAATACCTTTGCAACAAAAAAAGGTGTACAGTATGATCGTACAGCATCTTTATGGTTAGATGGAGTGAATCTTTTCTTTGGTACTACTGCAGAAGTAAAAGGGTCAAAATGGCAAACTCAAAGCGATATCACTGAGTATCAAAATTTACTTATGAAAAGTGGCAAAGGCTTTGTGTTTTTACCAAATGTGCTTACTCCTAAGCGACCTGGATACCCTGTAGGGTCATCAAAACTATTATTTTATCCAGAAACTAAGCAAGCAAAACTTAGTACATCTATTGCAGATAAAGTTATAGGTTTTGCTGGGACTGATAATTTTAAACCTGGTTATTTAGTAAATTCTGACTCTACTTATAGTATTAGTAAAACTTTCCCAAGAAATATTACTAAGGCTTATTTAGATGTTACATTACAAAGTCAAAAGATAGATGAGCAATGGTTCCAATGTGTACCAAGTAGCTTAGCTAAGAGGCTAGGTACTTGTGGTAATGGAGCTTTTCGCGAAGGACAAGTATATATTGATGGACAGCTAGTTGGGATTGTACCAATATTTCCTAAAATATATACTGGTGGAGTAGATCCTTATTTATGGCGTCCAACTCCAGCAATAGAAACATTAAACTTTGATCCATATCGAGTAAACCTAACTCCTTTTGCAAGTTTATTGTCAGATGGTAAAAGTCATAAGATAAGTATAAAAGTTTATAATGCTAATGATGGTTTTTCAGTCGCAGGAAATTTACTTCTATATTTAGATAAGAGTCAAAGTATAGTTAAAGGCGCTGTAACTAAGAATACTTTGGTAGATTCACCAAATGTAATTTCAAATGAAAATTTTGATAAAAATGGTGGACGCTTTGTAACAGCATCAACTAGATCTTTTACAACATCTGGTTATATTCTAGATCATAATGGTAAGAAAATAACTACGATAGTTAAGACTTCTATAAACTTTAGTAATTTACAAAACTGGATAGTTTCTTCTAAGAAGTCAGAGCAGTTTATGAACCAATATACTAATATTGAAAATCAATATATACAAAAAACTGCAGATGAGACGACTACTACAAAAGAGTATATCAGTTGGCCGTTAAACATTACTTTTACCAATACTCTAGATTCTAAAGAGAAAAATGCATGGCTTAATCAAATACATCAAGGGTATAGTAAAATCAAATCAGTTAAAGAATCAAAAAGTCCAGTAGTTTACACTAGTAATATGTCTAGATATATTACAGGCATTAGTAAAACTTATATTAACCAAGTTAAGAATATGGTTATTGGAAATGCTAGTCAAAATGTAACTCAAAAGTTTGACTATTCTAACTCGAATGGTGAACATATCCATCACACAATTGATGTTATCAATGGGAAGGTAGCAGAACATAATTAATATCTAGGTTACTAGTCATAATCTTCTGAAGCTGTAATTTTAGCAACTTTTCTCTTAAAAAAAATATTCTAAATGAAGGTACATACTTTATTAATAAAAGGAAAATTATGATTAAATTTATTCTTACATGTATCGCCATATCTGGAATATTTACTTTAGATATATATTTACCAGGTGTCCCTGAACAAATTAAATCACTAAATGTTAGTAGTACAGCAATTAGCTGGACTTTTACAATATTTTCAATCACTTTTGCTATTTCACAATTAATTGTAGGTCCTTTATCTGATAAATATGGAAGAAAGCCGATTTTAATTATTGGATTATTTTTAGCTACTGTATCAACGTTTTTATGTGGGTTGGCAAGTGGCTTTTGGGAACTTCTTACTTTCAGAATATTACAGGCTGTTGGAGCTTCATGCTTTGTAGTTATGCATGCCATTATTAGGGATCTACATGATGGTCCTATAGCTACACGGCTAAGAGGTTATTCAACTATGATTGCTGGAGTTATAATATCAGTGGCTCCATCTCTAGGATCTTTTCTTGTGTATATCTCCGGTTGGCGTGGAACATTTATCTTAAGTTCAGGAGTATTTCTTTTAACATTTGTCTTTATAGTTTTTTTCTTTAAAGAAACTAATACTTCCAACTCTATCAATAGTAAAAACATTATTAATAACTATTATACTTTAGTGAGATATAATCCTAGCTATATGAAACGTAATATACAGTATGCACTAGGATACTCTGTTCATTTTTGTTTTGTAATAATGTCTTCTTATATAATAGTAATACAAATGCACTATAATCTATTTGTATATAGTTTCTTTATGGTACTGTATGGCTTAATGCTTTTTGCTAGTGGAGTTGTTACAAATAAATTAAGTATTAAATATCATAATGCTCAAATTATTGTTATAGGTACCATAATTATGTTAACAAGTGCATTGCTATTATTAGTACTCTCTATTACTAATAATTCTAATATTTATATCTTTAGTATATTGATACTAATAATGATAGCTGGTGGGACTATTACTAGACCATGTAGTTTAACATTGGCACTTAGTTCCATACCTGGATTATCTGGACAAGGAGCTGCTGGTGCAAGCTTATTACAGTTTTTATTATCTGGAGTTATTGCTAGTATAATGAGCGTATTTAGTATGCATATTGTAGATATAATCTGCATATATACTATGCTAGCATCCTTTATGATTTTAATTATTAATAAGGGAAAGCCAATACTTATACTTAAATAAAAATAATTAGAATTTTATAGAGTAATTTTTCTGTTGATATATAGGTTGACATATAAATTAAGAGGAGTATTATAGTACCCACTGACGATGATAGCAGTCTGGAACCACCTGATCCCATTCCGAACTCAGAAGTGAAACGGGCTCACGCCGATGATAGTCTGGCATTTGCCCAGGTGAAAGTAGGTAGTCGTCAGACCTTTTTCAAGAAATGTTTTCCAAATATATACTTTAAAGTCCAGATTTATATTATAGAAGCTATTAGTTGTTTAAGTTATGCTTTTATAAAGTATAGTTACCTTCAAACCTTTCAAAAAATCCTAAAAATTCACCTTTATCATTTCTAACAGCAGTCATATATAGACGCATATTTAATCCTTTATGCACATATAGGAACTGTTCAGCTGCATGATTCTTTAATGCTACGGCATGCTTTTTATAACTTCTTCGGATCTTGCTTATTATGGCCTTCGAATAATACCTTACTAATCATATTAGGGTATCCGCGTTCTTGATTGTACCAAAATTTCGCTTTTTTGTTCATGTATCTAATAATATAGTCCTTATCAACAAAGACGATAGGGTGCGGGTGAGCGTCAAGTAGTAGTGAATGTATTTCTGTTTCAGTCATACCTATTCTCCGGTTGTATGTTTAATTGTATTGTTGAATACTTATATTTAGTCAGATTTATAAATGACTTTTATGCTAGAAGTATTTCCAAAATATAATTCTTTAACTAGAATTAAAAATCTATTTTATACAATTTATTCTAACGGTGTGATTGAGAAAGAAAACTTTTTTACAGCAATATTTATCTTAACTATTAGCTATATTCAGTGAAAAGTAATTTGAAATTTAAATAGTAAATTATCAGATATTAATAAATTAGTTTTTAAGGATAGTTTGGATATTCATTTTAAGTAAAAGATTACTATTTTTATTTCCTCTATCTTTTCTAGTCCTATGATTGCTTATGCATTTTTGCACAGCAGTGTTCATTTTATAGTATTCCAGATAAGAGTCATGCCTCATATAATACTCATTATCAGCTGAGAGGTTGAAAGATGAAAAGAAAATAAAAAGGAGAAATAAAATGAAAACGATTAAGAACCTAAAGAAGTTAACATCGCAAACATTAGCAGCATGCAGCGTTCCACCATGTGGGGGTTAAGCAGGCTAATAAAGAATAAAGATTTAGAGAAAAATTAAAAAAGGAGAAATAAAATGAAAACGATTAAGAACCTAAAGAAGTTAACATCACAAACATTAGCAGCATGTAGCGTTCCACCATGTGGGGGTTAAGCAGAGCTAATAAAGAATAAAGATTTAGAGAAAAGTTAAAAAAGGAGAAATAAAATGAAAACGATTAAGAACCTAAAGAAACTAACATCACAAACATTAGCAGCATGTAGCATTCCACCGTGTGGAGGTTAATCAGAGCTGATAAAGAATAAAGATTTAGAGAAAAGTTAAAAAAGGAGAAATAAAATGAAAACGATCAAGAACTTAAAGAAACTAACATCACAAACATTAGCAGCATGTAGCGTTCCACCATGTGGAGGTTAATCAGAGCTGATAAAAGAATAAAACTTAAAGAAATTAACTACGCAGATAGCATCTTGTAACGTTGTTTCATGTGGAGTTTAGAGGTTTTTTTAAATATAAAAGGGAGAAAAAAATGAGAACAATTGAAAATCTGAAAAGACTAACATCAAATATATCACTATCTTGCAAAGCTTGTGGAATAATGTGCGCGGCTTAGTAACTATAGAAGTAAAAGACTAGTAAAAAAATAGGGTGACAGTAGTATGCAAAAAATAAAACTTCCATTAAAGACTGATATTTTAAACTGGAATAATGAGTCAGTAATTCTGAGAGTTATGAAAGAGCTAAAAATGAATAGAGCACAGGCAAAACAGTGGTTTACAGATTTTATGTGTTGGCTTTACTCTGCACAAAGATGGCGCTTAGAGAAACAAAAATCATTTATGATGGATTCAATGAATTACTTAGATGAAGTTTGGCATGCATACATTTTACATACACGAGATTACTTGACGATGTCAAAGGAGTTATTTGGTATTGAGTGTGTTCACCATAATCCAGAGAATCCATTTAAAGGCGAACCTATGGATCCAGAAGTTTTTGAACAGCAGTTATTATTTTTAATGGATGATTGGGGTGAGCAGTATATTGATCGAGTCTGGGCATATGGTAATGATGTTGCAGAAGCTATTTAGATAAAAACTAATCCTAGGAGAGTAAAATGAGTCTAAACTATACTATACTTTATCATGATACTAAGAGAACTAGTTATACAGATAAATTAGTTAAAAGTATTTTAGCCTATATACAGAGCCCATTAACTATAGAGAAGTTTTATCAAAGAATATTTGAGTTAAAATGTGATCATATTGTTTTTACAGATGAAAAAGATACCCCTGTGGGTTATGTTTTAGTTAAAAATATTGATAGTAGAAACTCTCAATGTGAATTACATCTTCATGCATTTCAACCAAAATATAGAATGCCAATGATGATGTTTATTTATAAATATAAATTTACTCAGACTGTATTTTATAAGTTATATAAAGATATTAACACTTTTCATTTACTCCCTTCAAAAAAGTTAGTTAGTAATGTGAAGAGTAATTTTTTAATACGTTTATTTAAGTCATGTAAAGATATGGAACTAACAAAACATCAGTTACCAAAGTCAATAACAAGCAAAAGACCAGATATTGGAGCATATTTTATTTTATCTAGAGGTATTAGAAATGCGTAGTTGGGTTATAGCTTTATTTATTGCATCAATGTGCTTTTTAACAGGAACCTTTATAGTCTTAGAAGCACTTTTTATATATCGTTTATTAAAGTTTTATCGAGCAGCTTTTATAATCTATTTTTATAGGTTTAAGCTAGCTATAACCAATATTATAAATTTATCTAGGAAATTTATAATATGTTTCTGAAGTCATTTTTTGTAGTTAATTTTCAAGAATAGCAAACAAAACATAGAATAAGTTGATATTATTACTCTATATAATTTTCTTATAATATAGAGATGAAGAAAGTTTACGATAATTTATTTTTTTTTAAAACATTAATAAATAGTGGTTCTTTTTCGCAAGCAAGCGCAGTGCTTGGAATAGCACATACAACTATTTCAAGACAAATTTCACAACTTGAAGATCAAATTGGTAAGAAATTAATTACACGCTCAAACAAAGGTATTGAGCTAACTTCTGCCGGTAGAATTTTATATAACTCGACATTAAACCATCTTGAGAGTATTGAAAAAGTATTAGATGATGTGGAGGGTAATATCAGCAACCTTGATGATGAGAATATTCCTATCAAAATATTTTTGTCTATTGGTTTTTCATACTTTTTTATTTATAACATTTATCCAAAGCTAAAAGAAAAATTTCCAAATATTAAAATTGAGCTATCAACATATACATTTAATATGATGGAGCGTGAAATTCTTAAGCTTAAAAACTTTATTCAACATTTTGATATTTGTATAATAGAAGATTTGTTCTTTCATGCAATAAATCCTGATCACTGGAATATTGTTACACGACGTTCAGATATTATGAAGATTTTTGCTTCTAGAGAGTATTTAAAACAGCATGGTGAACCAAAGAAATTAGAAGATCTTAAAGATCATAACTGCTTATATACAAATCTTTGGTCAAAAACTCGCTGGAATCTACTTGATGATGATAATAAAGAGCACTCAGTTGTAATCAATGGTAACTTTGCAACAGATGTGTTAGTGCAGTTAAGAGATCTTGTGCGTTTAGGTTATGGAATAGGGTTACTTCCAGAAAAATATTTTGATGAGCCTGGTGAGGAAAACTATGAAATAGTCAACTTACTTCCTGAGTATAAGACTCGACCATTTGATACCATTGTATTGACAAATATTCATGCTCAAGATGTTGAAAAAGCTAAACAAACAGGCAAAGCTATAAAGGACATTTGCATGGAAATTTTTCAGCGCTGGTAGTGTTACTTATATATGAATAAGTGTTTATAATTTGTTTAAATACAGTCAATACATTTTGATTTTTTTAAGGGATTTATCTAAGTGTTGCTTAGAGTTATAGCGTGTGGGTACAACACTTGACTTTGTGTAGTCAAAATATATTAACTGTATTTAGAACATCGTTTCCAAGATTAAAAATGTTATACCTGTATAAGTTATAACTAATCCTCCTAAATAGATGCAAATGTAATTAACTCGAGACTTAACTAAATCTTTCATTTTGCTTCTTATTTTAACGTAAGATGATCTTGCTTAATTATAAGATAAAAAAGTGTTATAGCAATTATGTAAAATTAACAAGGACAATTAATTTTTAATAAAGGCTATAATTTTAAGTATCGGTAAATTTTGGTAAATATTTTTGAAATGTTTTTCACATCCTAATATGTTATCCTATAATACAATTTTTCTTATTAAAAAATTAAATGTTTAGAAGTTTACCTTTATTTATTGGCTTAAGATATATTCGTGCGAAGAAGCGTAATAGGTTTATATCTATTATTTCAGCAATATCTTTTCTGGGTATATCCTTGGGTGTTGCAGTTTTAATCACTGTGATGTCTGTTATGAATGGTTTTGATCAACAGATTAAAAGTAGAATCCTAATGATGGTGCCGCCATTAAAAGTATATGAAATGGGTGGGAAACTTAATAATTGGCAACCTCTTTCAAAAAAGATACTGGCAAATAATCCGAAAGTCACTTCAGCTGCTCCTATAGTAGAGTCTCAAGGGTTACTTAGTGCAAATACTGGCGGTAGTACAACCGCGTTTGTGCAGATCCAAGGGATAGAGCCAAAATATCAAACTAAGGTCTTGCCTATTAAGAAGCATATTGTTGATGGAAGCCTGTCATCTTTAGATGATGGTAAGGGCTATAATATAATTTTAGGTAGTGTTTTAGCAGGCAACTTGGGTGTATCTGTGGGTGATAAAGTTACTCTTATTGTGCCAAAAGTTAGTCTAACTCCGGCCGGTATGATTCCTAGGATCAAGCAGTTTACAGTAACGGGAATCTTCTCTGTGAGTTATCAGTATGATGCCTATTATGCGATGATTAATCTCAAAGACGCACAAAAAGTTTTTGAGACAGGAAATGCTGTTACATCTTTACAGTTAGGCACAAAAAATGTCTATGATGCTCCTATCATTAAAAATAAGCTAAATGATGGAGGCTTATCATCTTATTATTTTACTCGTGATTGGACAGATGAGAATAAATCATTCTTTGATGCTTTGAAGATGGAAAAAACTATGATGTTCTTTATATTGCTATTGATAATAACAGTAGCAATATTTAACTTATTATCGTCTTTGGTGATGGTGGTTACAGATAAGCGTAGTGATATTGCTATATTAAGAACTATGGGAATGTCCTCACGCCAAATTATCACAGTATTTATATATCAAGGTTTTATAATCGGTCTAATAGGTACAATTATTGGTGTATTTTTAGGGGTGATATTATCAACTTATGCTACAGAAATAGTTAATTTTATCCAGCATGTTACAGGTAGGCAGTTCTTAAGTGCTAGTGTTTATTTGATTGACTATATTCCATCAGATTTAATGTTCTCTGATGTTGTTAAAGTGACTTTAGTATCAATGTTTTTAAGTTTCTTAGCAACATTGTATCCTGCTTGGAGTGCTTCAAGAGTTCAACCAGTAGAGGCGCTAAGATATGAGTGATATTGTTTTAAACTGTAAAAATGTTTCAAAAAAATATACTGAATTTAAGAATGATATAGCTATTCTTAAAGATATTAATCTTGAGATTAAAAAAGGTGAAAAAGTCGCTATATTAGGTTTATCAGGTTCTGGTAAAACAACTTTATTAAATGTACTGGGTGGGTTAGATAAATGTAACTCTGGTGAAGTGTATTTAATGGGTGAAAGATTTGATAACCAATCTGTTAATAAAAGAGCAATGATGCGTAATAAACACTTAGGTTTTATATATCAGTTACATCATCTTTTACCTGAGTTTACGGCTATAGAGAATGTTATGATTCCTTTAGCAATCACTAAGAAATATAACAAAAAAGATTCTATCAAATATGCCAAAGAAATACTTGAGAAAGTTGGCTTAGATCATCGAGCAAATCATAAACCGGCAGAGCTTTCAGGTGGAGAGCGTCAAAGAGTAGCAATAGCTAGAGCACTTGTGACTAATCCAAGTTGCATTTTAGCAGATGAACCAACAGGAAATCTTGATAGTCAACGATCTGAAAGCATTTTTCAACTAATGCAGCAGTTAAGTGATGATTTTGGAACTAGTTTTGTAATTGTAACTCATGATGAAGAACTAGCTCAAAGAATGAATAAAATCTATAGATTAGTAGATGGTGAAATCCAATTAGTTCAGCATTCTGAATAACTCTATTTTTTTATATTTCTTTAATAAAAACATTTCTAATTAATAGACATTTAGTATACTGCATTAGTAGATAGTTATTTTTATAGGTAGTAAAACTATGAAAACTGTGGTGTTTGTCTACAATAGTTCTTTAAAATCATACAAAGAAAAATTTCTTCTAAAAATCGAAAGAGATCTTAAAAGTTATCATTATAATACTTTGGTTATAGACGATATGTCAGAGGTTGTTGAGATTCTTGAGGAGAACTCTAGGATATGTTGTATCGTCTTAGATAGAGCAAGCTTTAATATCGAAGCTTTTCATAACATTGCCCATTTAAATACAAAGCTACCTATATTTGTAGCTTCTGATTATAGTCAAAGTATAAAGCTTAATTTAAGAGATTTTAATCTAAATATTAACTTTATCCAGTATGACGCTTTAGCTGGTGAAGACTCGGATTTTATTCATAAAACTATCACAAATTATTTTAATGATATTCTGCCACCACTGACTTATGAGTTATTTAAGTATTCAAAAGATTTTAATTCGGCATTTTGTACACCAGGGCATCAAGGAGGTTATGGTTTCCAAAGATCTCCAGTTGGTGCTTTATTTTATGATTTTTATGGTGAGAATGTCTTTAAAACTGATCTATCAATCTCAATGAAAGAACTTGGTAGCTTACTAGATCACTCAGAGGCTCATAAAGATGCTGAAGAATATATTTCAAAAGTTTTTAAGTCTGAAAGATCTCTTATTGTAACTAATGGCACGTCAACGGCTAATAAGATTGTTGGTATGTATAGTGTTGCTGATGGTGATACTATATTAGTTGATAGAAATTGCCATAAGTCTATAACTCATCTGATGATGATGGTCGATGTTAATCCTGTATATCTTAAGCCAACTAGAAATGCTTATGGCATAATTGGGGGAATTCCCAAAGCTGAATTTCAAAAAGAAGCAATTCAAAATAAAATACAAAATAGTAGTATTGCAGATAAGTGGCCAGAATATGCGGTTGTCACAAATTCTACTTATGATGGAATTTTATATAATACTGATACAATACATAATGAATTAGATGTCAAAAAACTACACTTTGATAGTGCATGGATTCCTTATGCAATATTTCACTCAATATATAAACATAAAACTGCTATGCAGATTGATCCTAAACCTGAGCATATAATTTTTGAGACACAGTCAACCCATAAGCTTTTAGCAGCATTTAGTCAATCATCTATGCTTCATATCAAAGGTGATTATAATGAAGAAGTTTTAAATGAAGCCTATATGATGCATACATCAACATCACCATTTTACCCAATTGTTTCAAGCACTGAAATGGCCGCTGCTATGATGGAGGGTGAGCAAGGATATAATCTTATAGATAAAACTATTAATTTAGCTATAGATTTTAGAAGGGAGTTAGTTAAATTAAAATCTGAGGCTAATGGCTGGTTTTTTGATGTTTGGCAGCCTGATGACATTTCAGATAAAGAGACTTGGTCGCTTAGAAATGTTGATAAATGGCATGGTTTTAAAAATGTTGATGATGATTTTCTATCATTAGATCCTATTAAGATAACTATTTTAACTCCAGGGATAAAAGATAATGATGTTCAAGAATGGGGTGTTCCGGCAGATGTTGTAGCTAAGTTCTTAGATGAGCATGATATTGTTGTTGAGAAATCTGGACCTTATTCTTTATTGTTTATATTTAGTTTAGGAACTACAAAAGCAAAATCTGTAAGACTTATATCTGTATTAAATAAGTTTAAGCAGATGTATGATGAGAATACTTTAATAGAAAAGATGCTACCAACTTTGTACGCAGAAGATGCTAAGTTCTATGACGGTAAAAAAATACAAGAGATTAGTGAGCAATTACATCAATATATGAAAGATGCTAACTTACCAAACTTAATGTACCATGCTTTTAATGTTTTACCAGAGCAAAAGTTAAATCCGCATAGAGCTTTTCAAAAATTACTAAAAGGCAAAGTTAAAAAAGTTCCACTAGCTGATATATACGGGCATATTTGTGCTGTTATGATACTTCCATATCCACCTGGGATTCCAGTGATATTTCCAGGCGAGCGAGTAACAGCAGAATCAAAAGTAATTTTAGACTTCTTATTAATGTTAGAAAAAATAGGCTCGATGTTACCAGGATTTGATACAGATATTCATGGTCCAGAGAGAGCTAAAGATGGTAAGTTATATATAAAAGTTCTTGATGAACAAAAATCATAAAAAAAATGAGAAAAAATGCTTATAAAAGACTATAAAAAGATGTATAGTGTCTTTTGTTAAGGTTCAAATTCAGTGGGTAATTTCTTATGTTTAAAACTCCTCTTTACGAAGCACATGTAGCTGCGAATGCAAAAATGGTTGATTTCTCTGGTTGGTCAATGCCGATTAATTATGGTTCACAGATTCAAGAGCATAATAATGTTAGAGAAAATTGTGGTGTATTTGATGTTTCACATATGCTTGCTGTAGATATTAAAGGTAAGGATGCTGAAAAATTCTTACGCCATATGTTGGCAAATGATGTAGCTAAATTGATTAGTAGCAAAGCACAGTATGGTTGTATGCTAAATCACGAAGCTGGAATTGTTGATGATTTAATTACTTATAAGATTGATGAGGAAAACTTTAGAATCGTTGTAAATGCAGGTAATAGAGAATCTGATGTAGCATGGTTTAGAGAAAATGCTAAAGATTTTACAGTTGAGATAACTCCTCAAGAAGATCTAGCTATAGTAGCAGTTCAAGGTCCAAAAGCAGCTGAAGTAGTTGAGCATGTAGTGACATCAGAAATTGCTGAGCAGTTAGGTCACCTTAAGCCTTTTTCATTTAAATTTTTTAGTAAATGGATGTTTGCACGTACAGGTTATACCGGAGAAGATGGTTTTGAGATTATGCTTCCAGCAGATCAAGCTATGGATTTTTGGAATAACCTATTGAAACATGGTGCAACTCCGGCTGGTCTTGGTGCTAGAGATACTCTTAGACTCGAAGCTGGGATGCATCTATATGGTTCAGATATGGATAGCTCAACAACACCCTTAGAAAGAGGTCTTGGTTGGAGCGTTGATTTATCTGATGAGAGTAGAAACTTTATTGGCAAAAAAGCTCTATTAGCTAAAAAAGCAAAGGGCGTTGACACTAAATGGGCTGGTATAGTTCTTAGATCAAAAGGTGTCTTAAGATCTGGTCAAGAAATCATTTTAGATAATGGTGAAAAAGGTTATATTACAAGTGGTAGTTTCTCACCAACTTTAAAAATAGCTATAGCTTTGGCATATGTACCAAAACAAGGATCTAATCCTAAAGTAAACATTCGTGGTAAAGAGCTAGATGTAGAGATTGTAAAACCTAGATTTGTTAAAAATGGTAAATCTTTAATATAGATGATATAAAGTATTCAAGTCATTTTAGCTAGGATTTAGAATGACAATGAATTTTAAACTATTAGTATTGGAAATTTTAAGCGAAAAATTAAACTGGTTAATTATTGGAGGTAAAAAATGTCAAATATTCCTAATGAATTAAAATATACAGAGTCGCATGAGTGGATAAAAGTAGAGGGTGATGAAGTAACAGTAGGTATTACAGAACACGCTCAATCATTACTCGGAGATTTAGTATATGTTGAGCTTCCTGAAGTTGGGGAGGAGTTTTCAAGAGGGGATGATACATGTGTCGTAGAATCTGTGAAAGCAGCATCAGATGTTTACTCACCACTAGATGGTGAAATTATTGAAGTAAATGAATCTCTAGTAGATGATCCTTCTCAGGTAAACCATGCACCATACAAAGATGGTTGGTTATTTAAACTAAAAATTTCTGATGAGTCTCAGTTAGCTAATCTACTAACTGCTGATGCTTATGTAAAAGTTATGGAAGACTAAATAATTCTTAATATACTAAAATAAAGATCCAAAGTTAAAATCTTTAATTATTCAGAAATTGATTAATATTTAGTATGACTAACTTATTATAAATTAATTATTTTCATTCAAAGGCATGGAGGAAATATGTCTTTTATTCCACATAAACCAGAACAAATTAAAAAAATGCTGGATACTATAGGAGCAAGCTCTGTAGATCAACTATTTGATGAAATTCCTTCAGAATTAAGATCAAAGACCTTAAAAATTCCTGATGGTATCAATGAGATACAGCTAGCGAATTTAGCTAGAAAAAGAGCTAATAAGAATCATCATAATACAAACTATATAGGAGCTGGAGCATATAGTCATTATATTCCATCAGCAATATGGGATATTGTAGCTCGTGGAGAATTTTATACAGCATATACACCGTATCAAGCTGAGGCTTCTCAAGGTGGTCTACAAGTTATCTATGAATTTCAAACTATGATGGCTGGATTGACAGGTATGGATGCTTCAAATGCATCTATGTATGATGGAGCAACTGCATTAGCAGAGTCTGTACTTATGGCGATTCGCTCTAATAAAAAGGCAAAATCACAAAAAGTCCTAATAGCTGAAGCACTACACCCAACATATTTAAATGTATTAGAAACTATTACAAAGCATCAAGGCATTGAGGTAGATGTTGTAAATCTAGACTCTAAAAATGGTAAAACAGATATAGCAAAGTTAGCTGATTTTGCAGATACTCAATATGCTGCAGTAGTTATCCAAAGCCCTAACTTTTTAGGTCAACTTGCAGATGTTGATAGCCTTACAAATTGGGCACATGAACATGGAGCTTTAGCAATAGCTGTAACAAATCCAATGTCATTAGCAATCTTAAAATCGCCAGCTGAATGGGGTGATAATGGTGCGGATATAGTATGTGGCGAAGGTCAAACTATGGGAGTGCCACTAGCTTCAGGTGGTCCATATTTTGGTTTTATGACTTGTAAAATGCCTCATATTCGTCAAATGCCAGGACGTATTGTTGGTAGAACAGTTGACTTAGATGGTAATGAAGGTTTTTGCTTAACTCTACAAGCTAGAGAGCAACATATTCGTCGTGCAAAAGCTACTTCTAATATCTGTACTAATCAAGGTCTTATGGTAACTGCTGCAACTATTTATATGAGTTTGCTTGGTGCTGAGGGTCTAGAAAGAGTTGCTAGTGTATCTCATGAAAATACAACAAACTTGACAAATGAATTATCTAAGCTAGATGGTGTGAGCATTAGGTTTGAAAATGCATTCTTTAATGAAGTAGTTATTGATTTACCTATAAGTGCGGTAACTTTTGTAACAGAGATGGAAAAAGAAGGTATTGATGCAGGTTATTTCTTAGGCGAATATAGTAGTGATTTGGAAAAATCTATTATGATTTGTTCTACAGAGATTCATACAGCAGATGACCATGCTGAGTATATTGCTGCAGCTAAAAAAGTTTTAGCTAGGTTAGGAGGTTAGGAAAATGGTTATTTTTGAAAAAACTAGAGGTGTGAATTCACCAGCTGTAATGCCTAGTAAGAAAGGCGATGTTTCAAATATCCCAACGGATATGCTACGTTCTAAAAAGCCTATTTTGCCAGAGCAAGCAGAGCTAGATGTAGTTAGACATTATACACAGCTATCACGTAAAAACTTTTGTATAGATACAAACTTTTATCCGTTAGGTTCTTGTACTATGAAGTACAATCCTCGTGCAGCACATAAATATGCATCACTTGCGGGTTTCTTAGAGAGACACCCATATGCAAGTAATCAAAGTGCTCAAGGAACTTTAGAGTGTCTATACGATCTTCAAGATTTGATCAAAGAACTAACAGGTATGACAGGTGTTTCGCTTGCGCCTATGGCTGGTGCTCAAGGCGAGTTTGCTGGTGTGGCTATGATCAAAGCGTATCATCATAAGAGAGGTGATTTTGAGCGTAATGAGATTATCGTGCCAGATGCAGCTCATGGTACAAACCCAGCTACTGCAAAAGTATGCGGCTTGAAAGTTATCGAGATTCCAACTAAGAAATGTGGTGATATTGACCTTGAAGCATTAGATAAAGTACTTGGACCAAAGACAGCAGGTATCATGCTTACAAATCCTTCTACTGTTGGGGTATTTGAAAGAAATATTGCTGTAATAGCTAAGAAAGTTCATGAAGCTGGTGGTCTATTGTACTATGATGGCGCAAATCTAAATGCGATTATGGGTAAAGCACGTCCTGGTGATATGGGCTTTGATGTTTTACATATGAACTTACATAAGACTTTTGCTACTCCTCATGGTGGTGGTGGTCCAGGTGCTGGTCCTGTTGCTGTGAATGACAAACTAAAAGAGTTTTTACCTGTACCAATGGTTGGTAAAAAAGCTGATAAGTTTGTATGGTTAGAAGAAAAAGATGTACCAAACACTATCGGTAGATTATCAGCATTTAATGGTAATATTGGCGTGCTACTTAGAGCGTATATTTATGGAGCAATGTTGGGTGGTAATGGTTTAACTGAAGCTTCTGAAATAGCAACTTTAAACGCTAACTATATGATGGCTCGCCTAAAAGAAGAAGGTTTCACGATAGCATATCCTGATAGAAGAGCATCTCATGAGTTTATTGTAACTTTAAAACCTGAATTGCAAAAATATGGTGTTACAGCTACAGATTTTGCTAAGTGTTTGATAGATAGAGGAGTGCATGCTCCTACTATGTACTTCCCATTATTGGTGCCAGAGTGCTTGCTAATAGAACCTACTGAAACTGAAAACGTTGATAGTATGGAGAAGTTTATCCAAGCCATGGTAGAGATTAGAGATATTGCAAAAGATAATCCTGAGTATCTTAAAAAAGCGCCATATAGCCTACCTTCACGTCGCTTAGACGATGTCAAAGCTGCCAAAGAGCTTGATATAGTTTGGCAACCAAAATAATTTTCTATTTAATAGGGTTTACATAATAATCGATAGCCTTTAGATATTATTTACAATATAATTAGTTAATTAAAGACCTTTTGAATAATTAGATGGAAGATTTAAATACTAAACTCCTTTTGGAAAAGATTCAGGACGGAGTTATAGTATATGATTCTAATTCGGTAGTGATCTTTGTTAACTCTAGTGCTTTAGATATACTCAAAATGCAAAAGCAAGAGCTTATTGATAAGAGCTTTGATGATATTAATTGGACATTGCTTAATGCTTCAGGTGATAAGCTTAAAAAAGAACATTATCCTGCTCATACAGTTGCTTTAAAAGATGATAATATAATCAATCGTATAATAGGTTTGACAAATGAAAATATAGAAGAGCCTATCTGGATGCTAACTAATGCATATAGAGATAATAATAATGTTGT
Organism: Francisella sp. SYW-9; assembly: GCF_008711465.1. Taxonomy (GTDB): domain Bacteria; phylum Pseudomonadota; class Gammaproteobacteria; order Francisellales; family Francisellaceae; genus Francisella. The sequence continues at coordinate 210,965 of NZ_VXKQ01000008.1, read as the reverse complement.
AGTAACTTTTAGTGATGTAACACATAGATATACTCATGCATTTCACGATATTGTTGAGCATGCAATTGATGGTGTAATAATCACAAAAGCTGATAATATTGATAAGCCTAATGGTCCTGAAATTATATATGTTAACGATCATTTAATAGAACTGACAGGCTATGTTAAAGAGGAGCTGGTCGGCAATACTCCTAGAATTTTTCAAGGTTATGATACGAGCGAAGAATCAATATCAAAAATCAGGAAGGCTTTAGAAAAGAAATCTCCAATTAGAGAAGTAATGTTAAATTATAAAAAATCAGGCGATGTATATTGGGTAGATATGTCTATTTTTCCATTGAGTTTAGCTCCTGATGATAGCGTAACACACTTTTGTTCTATACAAAAAGATATTACAGAGATTAAAAAATCAGAGATAGAGAGTGTTGAGGATGCTCAAAAGGACCCTTTAACTGGACTCTTAAATAGAAGAGGGCTAAAAAAAGAATATGCCAACTTTACTAAAACTCAGTCTTTTTCTGTGATTATGATAGATGTGGATCATTTTAAGAAAATAAATGATGATTTTTCTCATCTGCATGGAGATAAAGTGCTTATATCTTTGGCTAATATAATTGAAGAATACTCCCGTAGTGATGATCTAGCTGTAAGATTTGGCGGAGAAGAATTTATAATTTTCTTGCCTGATACAAACAAAAATGATGCTAAAAATGTTGCTGAAAGGATACGTCTTAAAGTACAAGAACAGAAATTAATCATAGATGATCAAAGTATCGATTATACTATAAGCTGTGGTATCGCAGCTAATGATAATTTATCGGTGAACCAAACTATAAAAGCTGCTGACAAGGCGTTATATCAAGCTAAATCTCAAGGAAGAAATAGATCAGTTGTCTTCTCCTAAGAGTAAATAGTAAAATTTTATAGCAATTTTGTTGATAGAATAATTTTACTATAGTTATTATACTTAGGCTTAATATATGAAGCGAATTATCTGTTTATGGCTTGCTTTTATCCTTAGTTTAACTACTGTTTATGCAAGTACACATCAGTGGTTAAAGTTACCTCCAACACCAACATTGCCGAAGGCCGAGAAGTCTGGGTATGCAAATGTAAATGGTATACGTTTATGGTACGCAGAGTTTGGCAAGGGCAAGCCTGTAATAATGCTACATGGAGGAGTTGGTAATTCAAATTACTGGGGAAATCAAGTAAGAGCATTAGAAAAGCACTATAAAGTTATTGTAATTGATAGCCGTGGTCAAGGGCGTAGTACTAATGATGGTAGCCTGATCACTTATAAGTTAATGGCTTCTGATGTTATTGCTTTTATGAACTCTATAAATCTTAAAAAAGCTGCTATAGTTGGATGGAGTGATGGAGCAAATACAGGTCTTGAACTTGCTATTAACTATCCAAATAGAGTTTCTAGACTTTTTGCTTTCGCTGCTAATTCAAATCCTAAAGCAATTAAAGATTATGCCAAGAGTCCCGTCTTTAGTAAATATGTTGCTAGAAGTCAGATAGAATATGAGAAGTTATCTCTAACACCAAATGGATATGATAATCTCTTAAAAGAGATTGCTAATATGTGGGCAACGAAACCAAACCTTACGAAAAAGCAGCTAAACTCAATTAAAGTTCCGGTGTGGATTGTGGATTCTCAGGATGAAGAAGCTATAAAAAGAGAGAATACTTTATATATGGCAGATGAGATTTCTAATGCAGGATTATTAATATTGCCAGATGTAAGTCATTTTGCTTTCTTACAAAATCCTAAGTTATTCAATGACTGCTTATTAGACTTTTTATCAGCTAAAAGAGAAGCAATAAGTTAGTAATATTATTAACTATCTTTATTTAAGTATTCTATAACATGATTAATAGCGATTTTTGCTTTAGAAGCTAGTGCTTCTTGTGTGTTAAATCCAATATGTGGAGTGGCAATTATATCTTTTCTATTTAAAAGTAAATTGTCAGAGCTTAATGGTGGCTCAGTATCAAAAACATCAATAGCTGCACCTTTAAGTTTCTTATTATCTAATGCATCAATTAAATCTTGCTGATTAACTATTGGTCCTCTTGCACAGTTAATTAGATATGCTGAAGGTTTCATTAAGTTAAAATAATGGCTATTAATCATACCTTTTGTTTGATCATTTAGAGGAATATTTAAGCTGACAAAGTCACTTTCTTTAAATAAGTTTTCCAAATCATTTTGGGAGCTCTTTGAATTATACTTTATCGTTTGCATTTCAAAAGCATTAGCAATATGTTCTAGTTTTTTGCCTATATTACCATAACCAACAATTCCTAGTTTTTTACCTTTTAACTCAGTTCCTGTATTTGTTCCAATGGCATTAGTCATATTGTTATGATTGTTTACAATATTTCTTGCAAGACAAATCATAAAACCCATTGTTAGTTCAGCAACAGCACTGTTAGCATATCCTGCAGAATTTTTAACTATTATTCCTTTTTCTTTAACAGCTTGGCTATCGATGTGGTCTACTCCTGAGAAAGCTACAGAAATAAATTCTAAATTATCAAGTTGGCTAATAAGTTCATACGAAAGAGTTCTATTGGTTAATAAAATAATATTTACAGATTTTAGTAGCTCTAGGAGCTTTTGATCATTATAGTTACGACTATCAAAAATACTTAATTTGTGACCCTTTAAAATTTCTTTTAGCTGAGCTTCTTGCTCTAGAGTCATACCAATTGGCTCAATAATTGCTATATTTTTCATCTTAATTTTCAGTTTTGTAGAGATATGTTTAATATTAACAGTTACAGTAAACTATAAATATAGTTAATCAAAGAAATCTGAATAGAAATCAATATTAAATAGATAAAGCTTAAGTATAAAATCATTAAATATATGTTCTGTGCGCAGAACCTAATTAAATATAATATTTAGGAATAAAAATTTTTCTATAATCAGTACTTTTTACTGAAATAATTATATCAGTTTGAATGTATAATCGAAAATAAAGAAGTAAAATCTCCCAAATTGCTAGGGTAAATCATTTTATTTAAAGGAACATAAATGAAAAAAAATATTGTCTATATGAAAGAAGAAATTATTGCTCGTATAAATAGAAGAATATGGAATTATATAAATATTAGGTTCATTGAGTCATCATATAATAAAAAACACAAGCATCACTGGTATGGTAGATATAATCAAAAAGATAAAGTTAGTGCTGCTATAGCTTTTTTATCACATATAAATGGTATAAGTAAATTTCCAAATAATTTATCTGGGTGCATAAGAGATGGTAGACTTGGTGAACTTTGTAGAGGTTTCGCAAAAGAAAATAAATTTGAGAATTTACGTGCTCTTCTTAAAACTGAAATAAGAAACTATGGTATGTTAACTAAATATGATGGTTACTTTAGTAGAAGTAGATTTCTCATAAATACTTCAAATGTAGAAGTAAAAAAAATACAAGATGTAAAAGGTATACTAAACTCAGTTAATACTTGTTTTTTTAATTCGGCTACTCAGTTAATACATAGATGTGTAGAGCTTAAAAAAGAGATATACAGCCTAGTCGACCTAGGCAAAGCGGAAGAATACTTTCCATCATATATGGAGATCTTAAAGGAATTAGACAATAAAAAATCGCCATCAAGAGTACGATTGCAAATTTTTTTTGAAAAGTGGAATGAAAAATATGGAAAAGATATTCCAATAGGACGCGAGCAAAATGACCCTACTATCTTCCTATCTAATCTATTAGAAGATATTAGTAAAGCTACCAATACTAATTTATCTAATATAAAAACTAAAGTATCTCAATGTTTTTATCATGAAGCAAAGGGACATTATGATGAAGCCAAAAGTGAGGAATATTCTATATTTAGTATGAATGTAGATGAACAAAAATTAGTGCCTCCTCCTAATGATGATACAAAGCCTAATTTAGATGATAACCCATATATATATACAGTCTCAAGATTATTAAAAGATTATCAAGAAAATATTGAACGCATAAATAAAGATTGTAATTTCTGTAATGATAGGAATGTAATTTTTAATTCAAAATATAATATATTATCTACGGGCCAGTATCTTATTATAGCCCCTATAATATTTAGAATGGATGCTACTACGCATACAGGAAGCAAGATAAATATTAAATTCATAGAATCATTAGAAATAACAATTAATAATAAAACTTATAGTTTAATAAGTGCTGTAAATCATATCGGACGTAATGTAAATTCAGGTCATTATATAAATTATTCTAAAATAAATAATAGATGGTATTGTATAAATGATGATTCTGTTATGCCTGTAGAAAATCCTGATTTAAATGGTACTTCAATATTTTTGTATGAACTGACGTATTAAATTTTTTTTAAAAAAGACAAAATAGTGTCTTTGTGGAAGGGGAAATAATAAAATCAAAGTTTTAAAATGAAGGTGTTATGGACTAGGTTCATCAATTGGTATTATATGATAATGCATCTTACTAAACCGCTGATATTTATTGTCTTTCAACTTTTAAATAACAACGGTTTAGTTGTTTTCAATCTAATTTATATTTTTTTGTGCACAAAACCTATTATGATTAAGCCATAGCGTTTATGGACTAATAGTTTAGGTATTGCTATATTTAATTTTATTATCTATTAGAGTTTGATCACTATGCTTAATAAAAAAACACCTATTACTTGGATATTAAGTGCCTACTTTGCAATGGGTTTTCCTTTTATATTTATAGCACAAGTATCATCTGTGATGTATAAAAATTTAGGTATAAATGATGCTCAAATAACATTCTGGACAGGTCTTTTGATCCTTCCATGGAGCCTTAAGCCTTTTTGGAGTCCTTTCTTAGAGATCATTAGATGGTTTTTTTAGATATTCTATAGCACTATTGGCAATTGTGGCATTTATGGGATCTACGAATGATATAGCTACAGATGGGCTTTATATAAATGTTCTTGATCCTAAAACTCAAGCGAAATATATAGGTTGGCAGGGGGCATTTTATAATATTGCAAAAATTATTGCTGCAGGACCTTTAATATATTTGGCAGGGAGTTTACAAAATCAACTAGGAACTGTAAAGGCTTGGGAGATTACTATGGTTGTTTTTGGAATATTAATGTTTGTACTATGTTTATATCACCTTTTAGTGTTACCTAAGGAAGAAGCAAATAATTTGCAAGGTAAATTAGTTAAGCAGGGTTTGAAGGTTTTTGTAGATGTTGTAGTAACTTTCTTTAAGAAAAAACATATTATTTGGTTTATTGTTTTTATAGTTTTCTATCGCTTTGCCGAAGGATTTGCTATAAAAATAGCTCCATTATTTTCAATATCTGCAGTTAGTGTAGGAGGGTTGGGTCTATCTACAGAGCAATATAGTTTGATATATGGAACCTTTGGTACAGCAGCATTTGTTTTTGGTTCTATCGGTGGTGGATATTTTATTGCCAAGAGAGGGCTTAGAAATGCTAGAATGGTTTTAGTATCTTGTTTTAATATACCATTTGCAGTTTATGCATATTTGGCATTTACACAAACTCAAAATTATTATGTTATTTCAAGTTGTGTTGTATTAGAGTATTTCGGTTATGGTTTTGGATTTGTCGGATTGATTTTATTTATGATGCAGCAGGTCGCACCAGGTAAATATAAGATGGCACATTATGCTTTTGCAACATCAATTATGAATTTGGGATTTATGTTCCCATCTATGTTAAGTGGATATTTTAGTGATTTACTGGGCTATAAATGGTTTTTTATAGGAGTTTTATTTGCTACTATTCCAGCATTTTTAGTGACATACTTTGTACCATATCGATATTCAGATAGCAAAATAGAAAGTAAATCGTAAGTCAAATTAAGGATTTTATAATGAAATTTGAAGAGTTAAATATACCATTTGAGTCAAAACCTGAAGGATGCCAAGATGTCATTTGGAGATATTCTGCCAATCCAATAATACAGCGCTATGCTATTCCAACATCAAATAGTATTTTTAATAGTGCTGTAGTGCCTTTTGAAAATGGTTTTGCTGGAGTTTTTCGTTGTGATAATAAAGCTGTGCAGATGAATATACATGCGGGATTTAGTAAAGATGGTATAAATTGGGATATAAATCATGATCCAATCATTATGGATTGTGGAAATACTCAAATGATAGACTCTGATTATAAGTATGATCCTAGAGTTACATGGATTGAAGATAGATATTGGATAACTTGGTGTAATGGCTATCATGGTCCAACTATTGGTATAGCATATACTTATGATTTTAAAAAATTCTACCAGTGTGAAAATGCATTCTTACCTTTTAATAGAAATGGAGTTTTGTTTCCAGAAAAAATAAATGGTAAATATGCAATGCTTAGTCGTCCAAGTGATAATGGTCATACTCCCTTTGGTGATATCTATATAAGCTATAGTCCTGATATGAAATATTGGGGAGAGCATCGTTGTGTGATGAAAGTGACACCTTTTGACCAAAGTGCTTGGCAGTGTACCAAGATAGGTGCTGGATCAGTTCCGATCAAGACAGATGATGGTTGGTTGATCTTTTATCATGGTGTGATTAATACTTGTAATGGTTTCCGTTATTCAATGGGTGCTGCACTTTTAGATTTACAGAATCCAGATAAAGTTTTATACCGTACGAAGCCATATTTATTAGCACCAGCGGCATCGTATGAGCTTACAGGTGATGTGCCAAATGTAGTGTTTCCTTGTGCAGCTTTATGTGATGGTGAGAAAGTTGCTATATATTATGGCGCGGCAGATACTGTTGTAGGGATATGTTTTGGTTATAAAAATGAAATAATAGAATTTATTAAGAATAATAGTCTAGTGAATCTATAACTTTCTATTGAGTCTTGCTATAGGGAATATTATAAAGTTATATACAGTCTTAAAACACTGGTTTTAAGATGACAAGAGCTAATTTATTTGTAATACTGTAAGTATATTCGTTATAGGGGACTTAATTGATGAACGAATTTACATACAGCACACAAGATCTCAAAGAAAAGGTCTTTACTCAAAAACATAATAAATATGCTCCTCAAAAAGGAGTTCATCTTTATTATTTCCCTGGCTCACTTTACTCACAAATTGCTAGACAAGCATTAGCTGAGAAGAATGCTAAATATGAGAGTCATATGATATTAATAAATAATGCTTGTCAGCAGTATGATCCTAAGTTCGTAAGAATTTCACCATTTTGTGTTGTTCCTATTCTTGTTATAGATGGTAAAGTGACGAATAATGCCTATAACATCGCTAAATTTGCAGATAAATATTTTTCTATACATGCAACCTTATTTCCAGTAGATAAAAAGCTTCAAAAAGAATTTGAATATTTGCAAACATTAGTAGATCAAATTGATCCTGAAGCATTAACTTATGGAGATGTTTCTGTTGCTAAAAGACCTTTTATGTTTAGGTTTCTTTCTAAAAATAGTCATCAGAATAAAATTGAAATTTTAGAGAAGAAGATCAAGAAGCATTCAAATGATCCTTTTTTAAGGAGAGCTTTTGAGAATAAACTTAAAGTTGTTTCTAGAACAAATAAGATTGTTCATAGTCCAAAGCTAATGGAGCAAACTTTACAAGGCACAAAAGAGGCTATAGCTAAGTTAAATGAGTATTTACAGAGTCATAGTGATCAGTTTGCCCTAGGCAAAGACTTCTCTGCTATAGATATTTATTTAGGAGTGTTTTTATGGAGATTAGATTTTCTAAATTTAGGAGAGTACCTGTGGGGAGATAGTCAGCGTATAAAAAAATATACGGAAAATCTTTGGCAGAGAGATTCCTTTATAGAGGTTGTTATTAAACCATGGAAGCAGATGAAAAAAGATTTACTTATTCCGATGTTTATTTCAAAAGTAAAATCAATACTGAGTTTTAAATCGTAGACAAACAAGTTATCGCTTGTGAATGATATACTTTTCTCGTAGACTTTTTGTATAGGGATTTTTTTTGGGAGTTGTTTCTCCGTGAGAGATTGGAGTAGTCTAGAAAAAGAGTATCAAAGTAGAGTTCGTTCTATAAGTAAGTTTTTAGATGGTAAAGTTTGTAAAAGTAGTGATTGTGTATCATTATTAGAAAATGCCATTTTACCAAAAGATAAAGTCTGTATCGAAGGGGATAATCAAAAGCAAGCAAGTTTTTTAGCTAAATCATTATTGGCTTGTGATGTTTCAAAAGTTAATCATCTTCATATGATACAATCTGCTATTTCATTATCTCAACATTTAGATATTTTTGATAAAGGGATTGCTTCAAAGGTTGATTTTAGTTTCTCAGGTCCTCAGTCAATTAGACTGTCGCAGATGATTAAAAATGGTAAGATTGAGATCGGCAATATACATACTTATAATGAGCTATATGCTCGAATGGTAATGGATCTGACGCCAAATGTAGCACTTATTGTTGCAGAGCAAGCAGATAGAGCTGGCAATCTATATACTGGAGCAAATACTGAAGAGACGCCAGCAATTGTTGAGGCAACTTCATTTAAAAAGGGCTTGATAATAGTACAAGTTAATAAAATTGTCGATAAGCTTCCACGAGTTGATATACCGGGTGATTGGGTTGATGTAATAATAGAATCACCAGAGCCTTGCTATATTGAGCCACTATTTACTAGAGATCCAGCTTTAATAGATGAGATCAAAATCTTAATGGCTATGATGGTTATTAAAGGTATATATGCTCCATATCAGGTTAATCGCCTTAATCATGGGGTTGGTTTTAATACTTGTGCCATAGAGCTTATTTTACCTACATATGCCGAATCATTAGGCTTAAAAGGGAAAATCTGTAAACATTGGATGGTTAATCCATTACCAACGCTAATTCCTGCAATTGAAGCAGGTTTTGTTGAATCTATCCACTCTGTTGGTGGAGAGCTTGGTATGAATGATTATGTCAAAGCAAGGTCAGATGTGTTTTTTACAGGAAGAGATGGGTCACTTAGATCAAATAGGTTATTCGGTCAGTTAGCGGGGCATTATGGTTGCGATGTATTTATTGGGGCAACTTTACAGATGGATTTACAAGCAAACAGTTCAACTGCAACAAAAGGACGTGTGGCTGGATTCGGAGGAGCTCCAAATATGGGTTGTGATTCTTTAGGTAGACGACATTCCTCTTATGCATGGCTAAAAGCAGGGCAAGAGATTACACAAGCTACTTCTAATAAGATGCCACGTGGGAGAAAGTTAGTAATACAAATGATCGAGACATTCCAGGGTTCTGGCAAGCCAACATTCGTTGAAAATCTTGATGCTTGGGATTTGCAAAAAGAAATGAAAGCAGATTTACCTCCGGTAATGATTTATGGTGATGATATATCGCATGTTGTTACAGAAGAAGGTATCGCAAATCTTTTGATGTGTAAAAATGCAGATGAAAGAGAGCAGGCGATTCGAGGAGTAGCAGGTTATACGCCAGTTGGATTAGCAAGAGATAAACAAAAGGTTGCCAAGCTAAGAGAAAGAGGAGTGATTCAGCGCCCTGAAGATTTAGGGATAAAACTTAGTGATGCCTCTAGAGATTTACTTGCAGCTAAATCTATACGTGACCTTGTAGATATTTCGGGAGGATTATATAAAGCACCAAGTAAATTTAGAAACTGGTAGGTAGGTTGATATGCAAAAATTAAACTATGTATTTGAGGCAACGAAGTCAACAACGAAAGGCTTAGCTTGTACTATAGGTGTTGTAGGTTCTGGAAATTGTGAAGTGTTAGTAGACAAAAGTAAGCGAGAAAGTAAAGTAACATTTGACATATTTACATCAGTAGATGGTTTTGAACAGTTATGGCAAGCAGTATGTACATATTTTGTTGATGAGTATAAGCCAGAAGCATTAGGTTTCAGAATAAATGATAGCGGAGCAACGCCAGCTGTTGTAGCTCTTAGGTTAAGACAGGCAATTGAAGTATACTATAAGCAAGAAGTTCCAAAGGGTAATAATTATCTGGAGCTTGATGCTAGAAGCAGGATAGCTTCTCTTTTTGAAAACTTTGAGGAATTTAATTGTAAAGATGGCTGCTATAGTCATCATCTCGATGATCTAGGAATAACTAGTGAGCATGATGATGGTATTGTTTTAGGTAGAGCTAATTTTAAAAATAAAAAAGTATTTGTTGCTGCACAACAGAAGGATTTTATTGGTGGCGCTGTTGGAGAGATGCACGGTGCAAAGCTAAATGCATTATTTAAAAAAGCAGTGAAGGAAAATATAGAAGCAGTTATTTTACTGATTGATAGTGGCGGTGTCCGTTTACATGAGGCAAATGCCGGAGAGATTGCTATATCTGAAATTATCAGATCTATATTTGCTGCAAGAAGGAATGGAGTCAAAACAATAGGTGTCATCTGTGGTAAAAATGGTGCCTATGGAGGCATGGGAATTATTGCGGCAACGCTAGATTGTCGAATTGTTTCTGAAGTATCACGAATGGGCGTCTCAGGGGCCGAAGTTATCCAAGCAGTTAAAGGTATTGAAGCATTTGATGCTAATGATCGAGCCCTTGTATGGAGAGTTTATGGCGGTAAAACACGTTATCTAAATAGTGAGGTTGAACTTTTTGCTGATAATAATATAGATACGATTCGAATCAGAATTAGTGAAGCATTGCAAAAAGAAGCCAGATTAGATTTAGAAGTAGTTAAAGCTGAACAAAAGCTACTTAAACAAAGGTTATTAGACTCTGGAGATTGTAGAGAAGAAGCAGAGTATCTTAATGAGAATAACTATGGTGAATTAGCTGATAAGATTTTTGATATGAATTATAGTGATTTTCTAAAAATAGCTGAAGATATCAAAAGGAGTTAATATGAAAACTAATGACTTTTTAAATAGTGTATTTGCGGAGGGTTGCAGCTACGACACTACTGACGGTGTTGTATTTGGTCAAGCTATTTTAGATGGTAAACCTGTTAAGATATTAGGTGTTGAAAACGATACCTTTTTAGGTGTTAAGCAGGCATTGTTGATGGCTGAGAAGGTTGTTGAAACTATTGAGGAAGGTAAGCAGACTCCTATTTTTATGCCTGTTGATGTGGCAGGTCAAAAGCTAGCAATGCAAGATGAATGGTTAAGTATGAATCAATATTTTGCACATCTTTTAGAAGCTTTGGAGGTAGCTAGAAATAGTGGTCATACATTAATTTCTGCGGTATATAATCAAGCAATAGGAGGAGGTTTCATTGCTTTTGGTTTAATGTGTGATCAGATCTATGCACTTCCAGAAGCTAAAGTAGCTGTGATGTGGTTAGAAGGAATGGCCAAAGTTACAAAGATTTCTCAATCAAGATTAGAAGAGCTTAGTAAAACTTCGGCAGTATTTGCTCCAGGAATAGAAAATTTCAAAAATTTAGGTGGCATACATAAAGTCCTAAATATTGAAGAAATCCCAGAGAACTTAAAAAAAGATTTATATCTTGATTATGAGGGTGATGAGCGTGCAAAATTGGGCTTTGAGCGAGGAGGGAGAAAGTGGGCTTTACCTGTGATGGAGCAAATATTAAACAGCTAGATAATTTATTAGATCGACATAATATTGCCTATGTGAAACCTAATGCTACATTTAATTCAGATGATTTTTATAAAAATCATTTAGATATTGTTAAAGCTTGGATCAAAAATTCGTATCCATTGATTGTAGCAAGACAGGAAAATGCTCAAAATGGAATTAAGCTTGCCATCTCTACACTAGAAAAAAGCCATAAAATAAAAGCGGCAATGCTGTTTGAAAGTACTGATATTATTAAGATACAATTACCACCAACCTTAAAAGAAATATCTGAATATTTCGAATGGAGAACCAAAACTTTTGATCAAAACGAAATCTACGTTTATGGATCTTATGCTATTAGTTATCTGACTAAAAAAGAACTTTTTACAGAAACCTCAGATATAGATATGCTTTTGATATATAGTGGACAAACTATAATCTCTTTAAAAAGTCTTCTTGATGGTCTTCAAAGATGTCTAAGCCGTAAGATTGATATTGAAATACGCTTTAATAATATTGGAGATATTAATTTAAGAGAGCTAATTAGTGATAAAACTAATGATGTGATATGTAAAACAAAATTATCTGTATATGCTATTGATAAAAGAGAATTATATGAGCTTGAGCCAACCTTGTATGAGAACTAATTATAAAAAAATAGCTAGCTATGCTGTAAAAGCTCTTTTTTTAGAGTTAAAGAGCTATCCTAAACCTGGTTTGGTTAGTTTTGTAGATAGTGGTGCCCATAATGATATGAATGCTAGTACTTTTTATAAGAGTTTATTTACTTTAAGGAATTATTTTTCACAAGTTGTTGAACATGCAAATAAAGGATGTGATTTTCTTACGCTTAAGAAATTAGCAATACAAGCTGAAAATACAATGTTGCGAGCGACTAATGATATAAATACTCACAAAGGAGCAATATTTGCCTTAGGGCTTATGAGTGCAACACTTGCTTCTTTTGATGATGTTATAGATTTATCAGATCTAAAAGAGTCCTTTATGTCACAGTGGCAAAAGCCATTACAAATGCATGATACATTGATACCTAAGTCACGCCAGCAGCAAAGAGAAAAATATAATATTAAGGGAGCTAAGGATTTAGCTATAGATGGTTATTCTATAGTTTTTGATTATTTTGAGGAATTTGTATATAACTATAAAGATAATGGTTTAAATATATCCATCGCCAATGCTTACGGATATTTAATGCAGAATATGGATGATACAAACATTTTAAATAGATGTGGTTATGATACTCTCATATACGCAAAAAACCGTTCAAAGGATTTATTAAATTGTCAATCAACAGAATTATTGAACAATGCAGTTTCTGTGCATAGAGAATTCTCTTCGGCAAATATTAGTCCTGGAGGAGTAGCTGATATGATAGCTTTACTATTGTTATTAGGTCAGTATTACTATAAGGATTTAGTATGGCAATAATGTATGCTTTTAGTGGCCAAGGTTTGCAAAATGTAGATATGTTTAAACTTTTATCTGAGGATGAAAGAGGAGTTACTTTTTTAGAAGAAGCAGCAAAATTAGTTGATGTAAATCTATTAAACAAGAATGACTTTAGTAAGTATTTATTTGATCAAAAATTTGCTCAGTTGTTTATAACTATATTATCTAAGGGGATCTTTGATTTATTATCTATAAAGTCAGATAGTGGTCTTTGTGGCTATAGTTTAGGTGAGGCTATAGCATTTATTTGTTCTGCTAATTTAAGTTTAGATAAGGCTCTAGAGTTAGTATCAATGCGTGCTGAGTTTATGCTTGATGCGATAGATAATGATGAGAGTAAGTTTTCAATGATGTCTGTCAAAGATGGTCTTGATGTTTTTCAAATCAAAAAAGTTGCAAATAAGTATCAATGTGAGCTAGCTATTTGTCTTTCAGATACTCATGCTATAGTTGCTGGATCAAATAGTAAGCTTGAAGTGTTTGCAAAAGTAGTTAAAGAGCTAGGAGCAAAATTTGTTAAAAAAGTTAGTGTAAATGTTCCATCTCATACATATTTTCTAAAAGATGCGACATCTAAGTTTGCTAGTTATCTTAAACAGTATGATAATTGTTCCCTTCGATACCCAATTATAGATTCCTTGAGCCTTAGTAAGAACTATACTTCAGCATCAGCTACAAATTTTTTGGCAAAAGAGTTAAGTACAACTCTACAGTTTGGTAAACTTTCTCAATGTGTATTAGAATATGGTTATTCAAATGTAGTTGAAATTGGACCAGGGTTCGCTCTTAAGAATATTTTTAATTCACATGATGCCTATACTAACTGCTTAAGCTGTAATGATTTTTGTAGCTTAAATGGTATAAACAAATATTTAAGAAATATTTGATAAAACGGATACATCCAGATCTTTGTAAATAAATTTTTAAAAAGTGTCGTATAACTGTTTGACAACGTTAAACCTTATGATTATGCTAAAAGTATGAAATTTAGTTTCATATAGACTTATAAGCTGGTGCTTATAAACGTGTTGATTTGTTAACTCAGCTTGCGGACACGAAAAACAATCTGCTAAAAGGGTGCTGGATATCAATCCTTCATCTCTCAGATTTATCCCAAGCTAAAGAGCCTTATAAATAGGAGAAAACTATTATGAGTAAATATTCTTTAGAAACTTTAGCCGTACACCGTTCAATCCCAGAAAAAAGCGGTTCTGTACAAACACCAATACATCAAACATCTAGTTTTGTATTTGAAAGTACAGAGCATGCAGCTAAGCTTTTTGCGCTAGAAGAGTTTGGTAGTATATATTCACGCTTAACTAATCCAACTGTAGATGAGTATGCAACTAGATTGGCTAATCTGCATGGTGCAGCCGGAGGTTTTGCTTGTTCATCTGGTCATGCTGCTCAATTTTTAATATTGCTAAATCTACTTCAAAATGGTGACCATATTGTAGCTTCTAAATACTTATATGGTGGTACTACAACGCAATTAACACACACATTTCCAAGACAGTTTGGTTGGCAATCAACTCTAGTGGATATAAATAAACTTGATGAAGTTAGAAATGCTATCCAAGAAAATACAAAAGCACTTTATATTGAGTCTCAGTCAAATCCATCTGGAGTTATTGCTGATATAAAAGCTCTTGCAGAAATTGCTCATGAGGCTGGTATTCCGCTAATTGTGGATAATACAGTTGCGACCCCTTATTTATTAAATCCATTAGAGCATGGCGCTGATATCGTTTCTTATTCACTAACCAAGTATCTAAGTGGCAATGGGTCTATAGTTGGAGGTGCTGTGATTGATGGAGGTACTTTTGATTGGTCTACTAATGACAAGTTTCCATTGCTGTCAAAGCCAGATGCTTCGTATAATAATATTACATTTGCTAAATCTTTTGGTAATCTTGCATTTACTGTTAGAGGTATAGCTGTTGGCTTACGTGATATAGGTGCTACACTTAGTCCACATACAGCATTTTTGGCAATTCAAGGCTTAGAAACTTTAGGAGCCAGACTAGATAGACATGTTAAAAATGCTGAAATAGTCGCTAAGTTTTTAAATGCTCATCCAAAAGTTAAAAAAGTAAACTATGCAGGACTAGTGAATTCTCCATATAATCTTTTAGCTAATAAATATTTTACTAAAGGAGTAGTTGGACTTTTAACTGTAGAGTTAGAAGGAGGCTTTGAAGCTGGAAGGAATCTTGTGGAACAAACAAAATTATTTACTCATTGTGCAAATATTGGTGATGCAAGAAGCTTGATAATTCATCCAGCATCTACTACTCATTCTCAATTAAGCGAAGAAGAAAAAGCACAATCAGGTATCTCTAATGGTTTGGTTAGGCTATCTATAGGTTTAGAAGATTCTAATGACTTAATTGAGGATTTAAAACAAGCTTTAGGGTATGTGGAGGTGAATGATGAGGATGAAAGTGAAAAAGTCATCTGAGTATTTTAATAAAGATTTGAAAATAGACTTCTCAAGTAAGATTGGTTTTAAGCAAGTTAGCACTAGGCATCTTCGTATAGCTATTGTAAATCTAATGCCAAATGTTAAAGATACGGAAGAACAATGGAAAGCGGTGCTTTCGCAGGATAGCTCTACAGTTGTTGATTTTGTATTTTTTCATTCTTTGATTAGACCAAGTAGCCGAGTAGATAAGAATCATTTAGATGAGAATTATGCTAATTGGCAAGCTTATAATTTTGATGACCTAGATGGTGTTATTATTACTGGAGCTCCTGTAGAGTTATTAAAGTTTGAAGATGTAGATTACTATAAAGAAATTTGTGAAATTATTACAAAGAGCCTTAAGCATGATGTGCCTCTAATGTTAGTGTGCTGGGCCGCTATGGCAGGTGTACATTTTTTATATGATATTGAAAAAGAAGGTTTAGATAGAAAGTTATTTGGAGTATATGAGCATAAAATTATGAAACAGGATCATTCTTTGCTAAAAAATATAGGTACTCAATTGAAAGCTTGTATATCAAGACGAACAATCGTAAGAGATAATAATGTTTTAAAGTATACGGATGTTATTTTGGCATCACCTATAGATGGTTTAGATTGTTTGGTTGATAAAACTCATAAAATAACATATATGTTTAATCATTTAGAGTATTCTAAAGGAGTTTTAGAAGCTGAATACATAAGAGATAAAAAAATTATGGATATAGCTAAGCCAGATAATTATTATAATGAGAAAGGAGATATAGATTATTCTTGGCAGAATGATCAGCAAATTTTTTATTCTAACTGGTTAGGTATCTTAAAAGAAGATAAATCTTAATATTCTATTTATCAAAAACTTCTTTATCTAAATAGTTCTCTGATTTGGCGATAACTGTTGATACAGCAAGATCACCAGTAACATTCACAGCTGTTCTAATCATATCTAATATCCTATCTATACCAATTATTAGAGCTATGCCTTCAACAGGTAAGCCAACCTGTGATAATACTAAAGTTAAAGTAATAAGACCTATGCCAGGGACTCCTGCAGTTCCTATTGAGCTTAATGTAGCAGTTAATATAACTGTGATATATGCAGAAAAACTAAGATCAATATTATAAATATGGGCTATAAATACGGTAGCTGCTCCTTGCATAATAGCAGTACCATCCATATTTATAGTTGCACCAAGAGGGATTGAAAAACCGCATATTTTCCTATCTATACCAACCTTATTTTCTGCTGTATCTAGTGTTAAGGGAATAGTAGCATTACTACTAGCAGTTGAGAAAGCAAAAAGTTGAACAGGTAATAGTTTACTAAAGAATCTAAGAGGATTTAATCTTGCAAGAATCCCTATTAAGATTCCATTTGTGATAAAAAGATGAATAATCAAAACTAGCAGTACTGTAAAAAAATAACTAAAAATATGTAGAAATTTGCTAAATTCAGTCGTTATAACTAGTTTTGAAATTAGGGCGAAGACACCGTATGGAGTAAGGCTTATGACGATATTTGTTAATGACATAATTACATTGTTTATATCGTGAAACCATTGGTTTATTCTTTGTCTAGAAGGTTCTTTGGTAAGACTTATAGCTAAGCCAAATAAAATAGCAAAAACTATTATCTGTAATAAATTACCTTGTTCAAATGATTTAAAAGGATTCTCAGTGAATAATCCTAAAATTGTCTGAGTTAAACTTTGAGTCTGACCTGTATTATAGTGTAAATCTGTTGTAGCTATATTTGCTCCAGCACCAATATTGAATAAGAGCGCGATTGAAATAGCTAAAGAAATTGCTATAGCTGTTGTCATTATATAAAGACAAATAGCTTTACCACCAACTCGTCCAAGAATTTTTGGATCAGATATATTACTTGTACCACAAATTATTGATACCAGAACTAGTGGCACAACTAGCATTTTCATTAAGGTAATGAAAATTGTACCAATAATATCTAAAATACCGTTTACAAGATATTCTTTAACCCAAAAAACATCAGAGAAAAAATGAAACATTGAGCCAAAAACAGCCCCCAAGATCATAGCTAGAATAATATTGCGAGTAAGCTTTTTATTCATAATTTATATCCTATCCTTTCCGTTAAAGTTTAACATTAAAGGGTAGGATTTGCTATTGTATGTGTCTTTTATAAATTCCAGGCAGTAATTATATCTTCTTCAGAAATTTTCTTTTGATTAAGGTTTTTAAAATAAATCATATATTGCTTTATAAGCTGGGCAATATACATATCTTCACCTGAAATATAGAAAATATTATTTTTATTGCAGTATTCTAATAGATGATTTTTCTTATTATCCTTTTCAGGCATAGCATGACAAAATACTATTTTTGCATTTTTAACTAAATCTATAAACTGAGTATTTTGCTCTAGATTAGGCGATGATGAAATAGGAGTTGCATCAACTACTAGATCATAAGGCCCTTCAAAGTGGGGAATGTTTTTTATACCAAGCTCTTTTCTTTTTTGAACTACTTTTTCAGCATTTCTACCAATGATAGTTACTTTAATACCTAAATCTTGCAACACCTTAAAAGCAACACCAGAGACACCACCATTACCGTAAATTACAGCTGTTTTTATATCTTGTTTTGATTCTTTTATACCTTTAGCTAAAGCTGTTTGTAAACCGTGACAATCAGTATTATAACCATAAAGTTTACCATCTTTATTAATAATAGTATTTACAGCTAAAGTCTTCTGAGCAAGAGGTTCGACATAGTCTAAGAAAGGTATTACCTTTGATTTTAGACCATTATGAGCTGTAACAGTACCACCATTTATAAAAGGTGCTTTAATTGCATTAGTATAAGTTTTTGCAGAGATTTCTCCCTCAAATGTGAAGTAGCAAAGGTTTAGACCTAATTTCTGTATAGCTGTATTATGTCTTGTTATCGAAGAGTTACTACCTGATGTCGATAGTAAGAATTTAGTTTTAGTATTTATCGGAGTTTTAAAGATATCTGACATATATTTTAACCTATTATTTATTAACTATGGATAATCATTAAAGAATGGGATCTTAAGCTTGGAAGTTCACCAATGCTAACTTTTTGTATAGTTTCTGTACCAGCTTGCTTATGATTGGCAACAATATGCCATTCTTTACTATCAGGTTTGGGTAAAAGATCATTTATATCATAATTATCTATTGCCGTTGCATTGTAGACTATAACAATGTCTTTCCAACTATCACCATTAGCATAGTTTTTAAAGTGAGAAATGATAACTCCTGATTTACTATCATGATGGGCAGTTGTTATATTTAGGTTTTTATCAACAATTACTCTATCATTTATTCTAAATGCAGGGTGTTCCTTACGTAGCTTTATCAGTCCTTTAACATAGTCAAAGAAGTCTTTGTAATGTAGTTTATCAGACCAGTGGAAAGCATTTACATCATCGCCACTTTTATAGCTATTATGGTCGCCTTGCTTAGTTCTTAAGAACTCTACACCACCATGAAGAAATGGTATTCCTTGAGCTGTTAGAATTATCCCTAAAGCTAGGGCATTTTGACGTACAAGAGTACTTTGGAAAATATCATTAGGTATATTTTTTCTATAACAGTTTGTTGCTATATTATGATTTTGACTTTTTTCTATTTGATCCCACAATGTATAGTTATCATGAGCATCAGCATAGTTAATAGATTCATTTGGTCTAGCAGTTAAGTTATGAATAGAACCTCTTAAGCCTTCAATAACATTACCCATATTTTCAGGGTTATGAGGATTACCATTTATAAAACCATTACCAGGATTATTATTACCACGAATAGCATCTCTAAAAGAGTCATTAAATATAGAGAAATCTTGATTCCTTTGAGTCCCTCTATGAGTACCATTTGTTAGAGGAGAGTAATCAGCTTTCCACGGTTCACCATAGATTATTACATTTGGATCTACCTGTTTTACTTTCGTGACTATGTTTTTTATAGTATCTAAGTCAATTAGCTCCATCAGATCAAAACGCACACCATTTATTTTATAGTTCTTAATCCAATGCACAACGGAGTCTTGAACAAATTTGCTTACCATAGGACGCTCAGTTGCCAACTCATTACCACAACCTGAACCATTGGTGAAATTACCAAATTCATCAGTTCTAAAATAGTATTTAGGTACAATTTTATCTAAGTTTGATGTATCAGTCATATGGTTATAAACCATATCCATTACTACACCAATGCCTTTTTGATGAAACTTTAGAATCATCTCTCTTACACCTTTGATTCTTTGAGTTGGATCGTAAGGATTTAGTGAGTAGCTACCATCTGGGGCATTATAGTTTTTAGGGTCATACCCCCAGTTTCTATTGTCTTTTTCATCAATTTTCTTTTCATCGACAGAAGAAAAATCAAAAATAGGCAATAGGTGTACATGTGTAATACCAAGCTCCACTAAACTATCAATCCCTGTTGATACCTGTTTTTCACCATCTGTATAAATAGTATTTTTCTCTACCGCACCAAGAAACTTACCGCGCAGACTTTCATCTATGCCACTTTCAGGACTTATTGTAAAATCACGCAAATGTACTTCATAAAGAATAGCGTCATCTTTACTTACGATACTTTGTGATTTATCTTCTAGCCAGTTTTCTGGCATTAAATCAGAACTGCTAAGATCTACTAAGAAGCCACTATCACCATTTATACCTAATCCGCATGTATAAGGATCTACCGCATAAGTTATTTTTGTGTAGATATCTCCTCTTGGATCTAAATCATCAAAATATAACTTATATAAATAGTATTTGTTTTCGTAGTTATTACGGCTTATTTCTATATGGTGTGTTCCATATTCAGGTTCTGGAGTTAGTTCATATGAGAAATCAGCAGGCTTTTTACTATTTGCTAAATCTTCATTATATAATAGAACTTCGACTTTTTTAGCTGTAGGAGCCCATAACCTTAGAGATATTGCATTTTGATTAAAGATTACCCCCATATCATTTTTAGGGTAGTAAAACTTATCTAAGTAATTTCTCATCAATATTTTTGTAGGTAAAAAAGTATTATTTGCACGAACTTCAACTAAGTCTGAACCTTTTATACCTTCTGGAAGATTTGTAAATACTACTTGTTGAGACTTCTCTTTTACAATAATATCAACATCTTTAGCTTTATTAGAATTTATCCATAACTCAAATATTGTCCCAACTTGCGCTCTATCTGAGAGGTGAACCTTGATTTTATCACTCTCATCCATCACAGCATATTCTATTCTAGGATTTGTTCTATTTATAACATCAACTAAAGATGTGTAGATACAAGCATCTCCATGAATAATGTAGTAGTTGTTATACTGCTCAGATATATCAAAAGAATTTGTTTGTTCACTCCATTCGTTATGCCAGTTTATACCCCATGTTTTTTTCCTTGCAATAACATTATCTTTATCGCATAGAGCATAAAATCCAAAATCACTTTGGCTAGATAAAAAGACTATTTCAGTGGTTTGATCTTCACTATATGTCCATAAGTCCCAGCTAAAGTTTTCACCATGATATTGGCGATCTTTTTTTATAAAGTGAACTAAAGCACCTTGACGTTCTTCTCTAACAATCTCAAAACTTTTTTCAGCAGTGATTGATGGATCTTGCTTGCTAAAGCATTTGATATTAACTTGAGAGATTTCTTCACTAATATTCGGATCAACAAAAAGCTTATTATCAGTAATGTGTATTTGAGAATTTTTAGGGTAAACCTGCCAATCCACATCTACAATTTTGTAGCGTTGACTAACTGACTTTGTAACAGCAACTAAGTCAACCTTATATCCTAAAGCAATAAAGTTTTCAGATGACTTAATTTCTAATTTATTTGAATTGACGAGCCAGTTAAAGCTTAAAGGAATAAAATCATTATCATTAATTGAGACTTTAAATTCATTACCATCTCGGTCAACTAATATAAATGAATACTGGTTTGTTCCTGGAACAAGGTTTTCTATAGAAAATATATCTTTAGCTAGCCATAAGCTACCGTCATCATTATCTATAGTCCACGTTAGTTTTAGGTCTTCTTGTTTTTTCCAGTCGTTAAATTTTCCGACCACATATCCATGTAAAAATCCATTTGCTTGTATTCTAAACCTAATACTATTTGTTTCAAAATCTAGACTGATATCATGAGCAACATTTAGTAAACTAAAGTTTCCATGCTTGTCTTGAATCCATATGTTTTGATCTATTGTTTGCATATAATATAATTCTCTTTCAATTAAATATACATATGATTATTTAAGTTATTATGAAGCCATAGGCTTTAGAACTAATGTAGCCATTGGAGGTATCTTGATGCTGATTCTTTGATCAAAGCCATGAGAAGCTCTTTGTTCAGTAAATATTTCACCTTCGATAATTTGTCCAGAGCCACCAAATTTAAGCTCATCTGAGTTAAATATTTCTTTATATGCTCCTGCTTTTGGTACCCCTATATGGTAGTCATAGTATACCTCTGGAGTAAAATTACATATAAAAATTAAATGATTACCAGCTTTATCACTTCTTACAAAAGATAAAATACTCTGTTCTGAGTTATTTGCATCTATCCATTGGAAACCTTGATGATCGTAATCACATTCCCAAAGTGCTGTTTCATGACGATAGAAATCATTTAAGTTTTTAAAAAACTCTAGAGTTTGTTTATGAGAGTCATACTCATCTACAACTTGCCACTGTAGTTGCTCATACTCACGCCATTCAACAAACTGTCCAAACTCGCTACCCATGAAAATAAGTTTTTTACCAGGGTGTCCGATCATATATGTCATATATAAGCGTAAGCCGGCATACTTGTTCCATAAATCTCCCCACATCTTATTGATTAAAGATTTTTTACCATGAACAACTTCATCATGAGATATAGATAAGATAAATTTCTCTGAGTAGTGATATACCATTGAGAAGGTAATTAAGTTATGATGATACTTACGATAAACAGGATCTAGAGCTATATATCTTAGAGTATCGTTCATCCAACCCATATTCCATTTGAAGTCAAAGCCAAGACCACCGTTTTCTACAGGAGTTGAAATATCTGGCCAAGATGATGACTCCTCAGCGATTGTTAAAACACCTTTGCATGTATGTTTGAGTACACTATTTAGCTCTTTTAAGAAGGCAATTCCTTCTAAATTTTCATGACCACCATATATATTTGGCTCCCACTGACCATCTTCACGATCATAGTTTAAGTAAAGAATATTTGATACAGCATCAACACGAATTCCATCTATATGAAATTCACTTAACCAATACATTGCATTTGATATTAAAAAGCATTTGACTTCATTTCGACCTAGATCAAAGTTTTTTGTACCCCAACCTTTATTTTCTGCTTTGTTATAGTTTTGGTATTCATAACAAGGGCTACCATCAAAATTGATTAAACCATGGATATCTTTACAGAAATGACCTGGAACCCAATCTAAAATTACACCGATGTCTTCACAATGAAGTTTATCTACAAGGCGCTTTAGACCTATAGGATCGCCATGGCGACTATTTACAGAGTAAAAACCAGTTGGCTGATATCCCCAAGATGCATCTAAAGGGTGTTCGTGAAGAGGCATGAACTCAACATGAGTATATCCCATTTCTTTAACATATTTAGGTAAAGTCTTGGCTATTTCATCATAGCTCATAAACTCACCATTTTTAGTTTTCCAAGATGCTAAATGTAGTTCATAGGTATTTATTGGAGTTTCATAATGATTAGTCTTAGCACGCTTTTCTAGCCATTTGTTATCGTGCCATTTATATTGTGTTTTTGTATTAATGATAGAGGCTATATTAGGCCTTAATTCAGACAAGACAGCATATGGATCGCTTTTATGAACTTCTTGATTTGAATGTTTGCTTGTAATAACAAATTTGTATTTATCACCATTTTTTGCCTCTGGTATAAATACACTCCATAAGCCAGCTTCGCTTATTGGCTTCATGTAGTAATTATCATTAATACCCCAGTAACTAAAATCCCCAATTACACAGATACTTTTTGCATTAGGAGCCCATGTTGTAAATCTAATTCCTGTAATGCCACTTTCTTTAGCTTCATGCGCACCCATAAAGCTATATGCGTAAATATGTTTACCTTCGTGAAAATAGTACTTATCTAGATCGCCTATGTTAGTTTCCGTGTTGCATTGTTGTTTTAAATCCTTCATAAAAGCTCCTAAACCTAAATATAAAATTAATATATCCTTTAAAAAACAGGATTTACTAAAAAGTTTATAAATATTACTGTTTTTATACTAACAAATTATTGATAGCTATAGTATTAATAACTTTATTTCAGCCTAATAAAATTGTCTAAATAGTTAAAGAAAAAAATCTATAAATAATAAATTTATTAGTTATTCTAAATTGAGAAAGATAGTGATAAGATGAATAGTATCTTAGTTTTATTTATGGAATGTTGGTTATGTATTAATCAATAAAAAAACATCAAGGATAAAATAAAAAAAATGGCAATTCAAACTGTATCAACAAAACCGTTTGCTAATCAAAAACCAGGAACCTCTGGACTACGAAATAAAGTTAAAGCTTTTAAGCAACCTGGTTATCTAGAAAATTTCGTTCAATCAACTTTTAACTCTTTAGATAATATAGCTGGAAAAACCCTAGTAGTAGGTGGAGATGGTAGGTATTACAATAAAGTTGCAACACAAACTATTATCCGTATAGCTGCAGCTAATAAATTTTCTAAAATAATTGTTGGGCATAATGGAATATTATCAACTCCTGCTGCTAGCTGTGTTATTAGAAAATATAAGGCTTTTGGAGGGGTTATTTTATCTGCAAGTCATAATCCAGGTGGCCCAAATGGTGACTTTGGTATAAAGTATAATATTTCAAATGGTGGTCCGGCACCAGAAAAAATCACAGAAAAGATTTATCAAGAAACTCAAAATATTGATAAGTACTATATAAGTGATGCTAAACAGGATGCTATTGATTTAAGCAGAGTAGGCACATATGCGATAGAGAGTACAACGGTAGAAGTTATTGACTCAGTAGCAGATTATGCTGAACTAATGCAACAAATATTTGATTTTGACAAGATTCGTGAACTTTTTAAAAATGGCTTTAAAGTTCGTTTTGATTCTATGAGCGCAGTTTCTGGCCCTTATGCAAAATATATTTTTGAAACAGCGTTAAATGCTCCTGCAGGAACTGTTGTAAATGCAGAGCCGTTAGAAGACTTTGGAGGTCTTCACCCTGATCCTAATCCTGTAAATGCTGCAGATCTAGTAAAACATATGCGCAGTGGTGAGTATGATTTTGGAGCGGCTTCTGATGGAGATGCTGATAGGAATATGATAGTTGGTAAAAAGATTGATGTAGCACCATCAGATAGCTTAGCTATTATGGCCGCTAATGCAAATCTTATACCAGCGTACTCAGAAGGTATCAAAGGTGTTGCAAGATCTATGCCAACATCTATGGCTGTTGATAGGGTTGCAAAGTCTTTAGATATTCCATGTTATGAAACTCCTACAGGATGGAAATTCTTTGGTAACCTTCTTGATGCTAATGAGATTACTCTATGTGGTGAAGAAAGCTATGGAACAGGATCTGACCATATTCGTGAAAAAGACGGTGTTTGGGCGGTACTATATTGGTTGAATCTAGTAGCAGCAACAAATAAAAATGTAGATGAGTTAGTCGCTGATCATTGGCAAAAGTTTGGACGTAACTTTTATTCTAGACATGATTATGAGGCGATTGATAGTGATATTGCTAATGAGATTATGTCTTCATTAAGACAAAAGGTGTCAAAGTTACAAGGAGTTAAACTTTGTGGTCAAAATGTGAAACTAGCTGATGATTTTAGCTATAGAGATCTAATAGATCATTCAGTTTCAAATAAACAAGGGATAAGAGTTGTTTTAGAGGATGGTTCTCGTGTTGTATTTAGACTATCTGGTACAGGAACACAAGGAGCTACTCTAAGGGTATATTTAGAAAAATATGAAGCGGATGTTAATAAATTTAATATTCCGACACAGCAAGCTTTAGCAGATTTAGTAGCTTTGGCTGAAAAGCTAACAAATGTTAAGTCATTAACAGGAATGAGAGAACCAACTGTTATAACATAATTTTTTATGAAATATTAAACCAAAGGAGTTAATAATATTATGAAATATTCTGATACCTCACAAAATCACCAACTATACAAAAAAGCTATGGCTTTAGTCTTAGCTGGTGGGCGTGGTTCACGTTTATATAATCTGACTGACACTCGTGCAAAACCAGCGGTTTATTTCGGTGGTAAGTTTAGAATTATAGATTTTGCGTTATCAAATTGTTTAAATTCTGGGATACGTAAAATAGGTGTTGTAACTCAGTATAAGTCACACTCTTTGTTGCGTCATTTACAACGTGGTTGGGGCTTTTTAAGAGGAGAGTTGAATGAGTTTATAGATTTACTTCCAGCTCAGCAGCGAGTTAATGAAGAGCATTGGTATAGAGGTACTGCTGATGCAGTTTATCAGAATATTGATATTTTACGTTCATATTCTCCTGAATATGTTATTGTTTTAGCGGGTGATCATATCTATAAGATGGATTACTCAAGAATGCTACGTGATCATGCTAAAAGTGGCTATAAGTGTACAGTAGGTTGTGTTGAAATTCATAAAGAAGAAGCATTTGCATTTGGGATAATGGGAATTAATGAAGAGCGTGAGGTAACAGGTTTTATTGAGAAACCTAAAGAAAATGCGCCAACAATACCAGGTGATTCTGATAGATGCTTAGCAAGTATGGGAATATATATATTTAATTCAGATTATTTATATGATCTACTTGAGGAAGATATTGCAAATGATGCATCTAGTCATGACTTTGGTAAGGATATCATTCCAAGAGTAGTAAAAGAGCAAGAGGCTTTAGCTCATCCATTTAGTATGTCATGTGTGCCTAGAGGAGATGATATTGAACCGTATTGGAGAGATGTCGGAACTATAGATGCTTTTTGGGAAGCAAACCTGGACCTAGCAGCTAATATTCCAGAGCTAAACTTGTATGATAAAGATTGGCCTGTTTGGACTGCTCAAGAGCAGCTTCCACCAGCAAAGTTTGTTCCTGATTCAAAAGGAAATCATGGTGTTATAACGAATACTCTAGCTTCTGGTGGGTGTATAGTATTAGGCTCAGAAATATCTAAAACATTAATGTTTTCTAATGTGAGAGTTTTATCATACTGTAGTATTGATCAGTCAGTAATTATGCCTGATGTAGAGATTGGTGAAAACTGTCGTTTGAAAAAGGTTATCGTTGATAAAGGGTGTAATATTCCTGCTGGTATGATAATTGGTGAGAACCCTGAAGAAGATGCTAAAAACTTCTTTAGAACTGAAAAAGGCGTAGTATTAGTTACTAAACCAATGATTGATAAATTAAATAAAAAAACTAATTGAACTATAAGAGAAAATCATGCGAGTTTTACATGTTTGTAGTGAATTGTATCCATTACTAAAAACAGGGGGGCTTGCAGATGTGACAGCTGCATTGCCTCCAGCATTGTCAGAGTTAGGAGTTGATAGTCGGGTATTAGTTCCGGGCTTTCCAGCGTTTATCGACAGTGTTGAAGAAAAAGAATTGTTAATTGAGTTATCATCAAGTTTTGATGATCAAGTATCTATTTATTTAGCAAAAATTCCTAATACAAAAATCAAGATATATATTATTGATGCCCCAGCTTTATATAATCGTCCAGGAAACCCTTATACAGATAAGGATAATAAAGAATATACTGATAATTATAAAAGGTTTGCTTTATTAGGATGGGTTGCTGCTGAGTTAGTAAAAGGTCTTGATTGTCAATGGATTCCTAATATAGTACATGGTCACGACTGGCATTCAGGGTTAGTTCCTGCATATATAAAAGCAGCTGAAATTGCAACAGGCATAAGAAGTGTTAAGTCTGTGTTTACTATACATAACTTAGCATATCAAGGTCTTTTCCCAATGGATATTTTTCCAGAGTTAGGGCTACCTAAGGATTTCTTAGATATGGATGGTATGGAGTTTTATGGTCAAATATCTTTTTTGAAAGCAGGTTTGAGTTTTGCTGATAAGATAACTACTGTTAGTCCTACATATGCAAAAGAAATTCAATCACATGAACAAGGCTGTGGTTTAGATGGGTTGCTTTCTAAGAGGAAAAATGATTTATATGGTATTTTAAATGGTGTTGATCCTAATGTTTGGAATCCTCGTATCGATCCTGTTATAAAGAATAAATACACTAAAGAATCTGTTGCTATTAGTAAAGCAAAAAATAAATCATTTATGCAGAAATCAAAAGGGCTTAAGGTCCAAAATACGGCGCCTTTGTTTGGTTTGGTTAGTCGATTAACTGAACAAAAAGGTTTACATCTTGTTATTGCTGGATTAGAGGAGATTATATCTAGAGGAGGTCAGCTTGTCTTACTAGGTAGTGGTGATCGTATTTTAGAAGATGAGTTTAAAGCTATAGCAGAGAAATATCCTGAATCTGTATCTGTACAGATAGGTTATGATGAAAAATATGCTCACCAGATCGTTGCAGCTTGTGATGTTATTTTGGTTCCTTCTCGTTTTGAGCCTTGTGGCTTGACTCAGCTTTATGGATTAGTCTATGGTACTTTACCTCTTGTTCATAAGGTTGGAGGTTTAGCAGATACTATAACAGATACATCTTTAGAGAATTTAGCAGATAATACTGCAACTGGTTTTGTATTTGAGAAATTCACGGTAGAAGATTACAAGCGAGCTATTCGTAGAGCTTTTGCACTATATGATCGTAAAGTCGATTGGCGAAAGGTGAGAAAAATAGCTATGCAACAGGATGTGAGCTGGAATGCTGCCGCAGACAGACTAAATGGTATTTATCAACAGCTAATTAAAGAAATGGATTAAAAAAATCTCATATATCTTGTATAGAAAATGTTTTAATGACATTATATTGCCAATTACATCAATATTTTTAACTGAAGTAAATTTCTTATTAAAGGTTTTATTAAAATGAATGAAAAAAATCCCATTGAGTTATATCTTGAGAAAACACTAGATTGTAAAGTTAGTCAAGCAAATGATCAAGATTTATACTATGCTTTGTTAACTTATGCAAAAGAACAAACACAAAAGCTTCCCGAGCAAGATTATAAAAAGAAAATTTACTATATATCTAGCGAGTTTTTGATTGGCAAGATGCTAATTAGTAATCTGATTAACTTAGGTGTTTATAATGATGTTTGTCAGATACTAAAAGATAGTGGTAAAGATATCGTACAAATAGAAGAGTTTGAGCCAGAGCCATCATTAGGTAATGGAGGTTTGGGAAGATTAGCAGCTTGCTTTTTAGATTCAATAGCATCTTTAGGCATTCCTGGAACAGGTATTAGTTTGAACTATCACTATGGTTTATTTAAACAGAAATTTAAAAACCATAGCCAAACTGAGAAACCAAATCCATGGATAGAAAAGCTAGGCTGGTTAAATAAAACAGATGTTAGCTATAAAGTGGACTTCAATAACTTTAGTGTTAAGTCTCAATTATGTGAGATTGACGTTGTTGGTTATAAAAATAACTTTGTAAATAAGTTATGCTTATTTGATATAACTAGTGTTGATCCTGATGTGATAGAAGATGATATCACCTTTGATAAAACTGCTATCGAGAAGAATCTGACATTATTTTTATATCCAGATGATAGTGATGAGAATGGACATCTTTTAAGAATTTTCCAGCAATATTTTATGGTTAGTAATGCAGTTAGCCTAATCTTCTCAGATATCACTAAAAATGGCCACTCATTAGAAAGTTTACCTGAGCATGCTGTTGTACAGATTAATGATACTCATCCGACTTTAGTTATCCCTGAGTTAATCCGTCAATTAGTTGCAAATGGTATTGATATAGATAGGGCTATAGAGCTTGTTAGTAAAACTGCTGCTTATACAAACCATACTATTCTAGCTGAAGCTTTAGAAAAATGGCCTTTGAGTTATTTAGAGAAGGTTTTATCTAAAGAGATGATTGGAATCATTAAATATCTAGATAGAAAAGTTAAAGAGCAATATAAAGATCATGATTTGGCAATAATTGATGATAATAACTGTGTCCATATGGCACACATTTGTATTCATTATAGCTTTAGTGTAAATGGTGTTGCAGCACTTCATACAGATATTTTAAAGAACTCAGAATTAAAACATTTTAATGACATATATCCAGATAAATTTAATAATAAAACTAATGGTATTACATTTAGACGTTGGTTATTACAAGCAAACCCAGAGTTAGCATCTTATCTAAAAAGCTTAGTAGGTGATAGCTTTATTGAAGACTCTAAGCAGTTAGAAAAGCTACTTGCATACCATAATGATAAAAATGTATTAGCTAAACTTGATGAAATCAAGAAAACTAAAAAAGAGCAGTTTATAGAATTTGCAAGCTATTACTCAGGTGTTGAGCTATTAAAAGATGGTATTTTTGATGTTCAAATCAAACGTATTCATGAATATAAGCGTCAGCAGATGAATGCTTTATATATTATTCATAAATATCTTGAAATCAAATCAGGTTTATATCCAAAACCTAAGCGTCCAATAAACTTTATTTTTGGTGGTAAGGCTGCTCCTGCTTATACGATTGCTAAGCACATTATTCACTTGATTCTATGCTTACAAGAGTTGATTAATAATGATGAAGAAGTAAATCAATATATCCGCGTACTTTTTGTTGAGAACTATAATGTAAGTGTTGCTGAGAAGTTGATCCCTGCTACAGATGTATCAGAGCAAATATCTTTAGCTTCTAAAGAGGCTAGTGGTACTGGAAATATGAAGTTCATGTTAAATGGAGCTATTACTCTTGGTACTATGGATGGGGCTAACGTTGAGATAGCGGAGTTAGTAGGAAGTGCTAATATTTATACATTTGGCAAGGATAGTGATACGATTATTGATTTGTATAAAACGCATGGTTATAAATCGATAGATTACTATCATAATCCGGTGATTAAAAATGTTGTTGATTTTATAATCTCGCCAACTTTAGTGTCAATTGGTGATAAAGATAAGCTAATTCCTTTATTTAACGAATTAATAAGTAAAGACTGGTTTATGACTTTGATAGATTTGGTTGAGTATATCAAAGTTAAAGATCAAGTATTTAGAGATTATGAAGATCGTGAGCATTGGTCAAGAATGAGCCTAGTAAATACAGCTAAATCTGGTTTCTTTAGTTCTGATAGAACTATTAGTCAATACAATAAGCATATTTGGAAGATATAATATATAAACATGTTTTTTCGCTATTTGCTTTGCAAATTTTAGCGACATACTTTTTTCATGGCAGAAAAAGTATGCAAAACTGCCTAGCACTGTGCTATCGCTTTATTGTGAACTAATGACAGTTACAAAACTCACTAAAGTTTAGACAATCGTAACCGTCTATTTATCAGTTCATAATAGCTTAATGCAATGTGCGCTTTAATTTAGAGAAAATATATGGAAAAAACTGGAGTTTTATTAGCAGTATCAAGTCTTCCTAGTCACTTTGGGATTGGTGATTTAGGTAAAAATGCTTATAGATTTATAGATATCTTAAAACAAGCAAATATTAAGCTATGGCAAGTATTACCACTTACACCGTTAGGTTATGGAAATTCACCATATCAATCAAGTTCATCATTTGCAGGTGATGAAATATATATAGCTATTGATAACTTAGTTGAGATAGGTTTGCTAGATGAATCTGATATCAAATATTGTAATGCTGATTTAGATAAAGTTGATTACGAAGTAGTTAGGTTGCATAAAGATAAATCACTGCAGCAAGCTTTTGAAAACTTTAAAGCATCTAATGACGAGACTCTTGAATTAAAATATCAAAAGTTTATTGATGAAAATAGTTGGGTTCTGAACTATGCTATTTTTAAAGCTTTTAGAAAAGCTAATAATAATCAAGCTTGGAATCTTTGGCCACAAGAGTATAAAAACTGGATCAAGGATAAATCTATAAAACTTGAGCAATATCAGTCAGATATTGATTATGAGCTATTTCTACAATATATATTTTACAAACAGTGGTTTGAGCTAAAAGAATATGCAAATGAAAATAATATCGAAATCATGGGAGATTTACCTATTTATCTAGGTTTTGATTCTGCCGATGTATGGGAGCATCAATATGTATTTTTATTAGATGACGATCAAAATCTTACTTTTGTTGCAGGAGTTCCACCAGACTTTTTCTCTGCAACAGGGCAGTTGTGGGGTAATCCTCTATATGATTGGGATAGATTAGAAGAGACTAACTTTGAGTTTTGGATAGAGCGTTTAAAAGGTAATTTTAAACTATTTGATATTGTTAGGATTGATCATTTT
The DNA here is from genome assembly GCF_008711465.1 of Francisella sp. SYW-9. Taxonomy (GTDB): domain Bacteria; phylum Pseudomonadota; class Gammaproteobacteria; order Francisellales; family Francisellaceae; genus Francisella. Next base: position 179,086 of record NZ_VXKQ01000008.1, on the reverse strand, counting down.
AGAGCTTTTGATACATATTGGAAGATTCCTGCAGATGCTGAAACAGCTATCAATGGTGAATGGGTCGAGGCTCCTGGATATAAGTTTTTTGATACTGTTTTTGAAAAATTGCCTAATGTAAATATTATTGCTGAAGATTTAGGTGATTTACGTCCTGAAGTGCTAGAACTACGTGATCACTATAATCTAAAGGGTATGAAAGTATTTCCTTTTCACTTTGATCTGAAAACTGGTGGTTTTATTGATGATGCAAATATTGTTGCTTACTCTGGAACACATGATAACAATACGTTAAAAGGTTGGTATTTTGATGAGCTAAGCAGATACCAGAGAAAACTTTTAAAGAAATATTTTAAAGCTAATGATAAAAATATCTTTAGAAAGGTTATTAAATATTTAATAAATTGTGATGCTGAATATGTAATTTTGCCAGTACAAGATATCTTAGAATTAGGTAGTGAGTCTAGACTAAATACGCCTGGTACTGTAGGTGAACCTAATTGGCAATGGAAATTGGTTGATTTTAAACTTTTAGAACCGAAGCTTATTAGTATTTAATTCAGAGTACGTAGTTTCATGCTGATAATCAGGCAGATCAATACTATATCTTAATACTTCAGCACCAAAGATTTGGTTAAATATAGGTACAGACTGAAGATTGCCACTCATAGAAACTATATACCTAGTAAAAATTTCCTCAGGCATAAAAAATGATAAATTTGTAAGGCTATTATCTTGTTTATCATCAATAATATCTTTTAGTTTACTCTGCCATTCAGCAAAAGCTATCTTATAGTCACCTTTAGCCTTATGCAATTCTCCAGCAAGTATATATGCTTCACATAGTGCAAATATAGAGCCTTGTCCCGCTAGTAATGTAGGAGCACTTGATGCATCTCCTGTTAAAGCAACTCTACCTTTATACCAGCTATCCATTTTTACTTGGCCAACATTATCAAGAAACATGTCATCGACATTTTCAAGATTTTCTAATATTTCATGAACTTTGCCACCAAATCCTTTAAATAGAGATTTTAATAAGTCTTTTTTATCTTGTAATGTTTTAGGGTGGTTATCAACCAAGTCTTTATCAAATGCGAATGTACAAACGCTAGTTTCTTTATCATTAAGAGAGATCAATGAAGTTTGTCTGTCTCTATCTAAAAAAAGCTCATAAGAATCTTCGTCAGTATGTACAGTAGCATCATGATTATAATAAAATGAAGCAATATAAGTATTTATGTCAATTTCTTGATATTCTTCTTTTTTAAATGTTAATGAGCGAATGTGAGAGTGGAAGCCATCAGCTCCAATGATTAGATCAAAGCATTCCTTTTTACCATCAGAGCGTTCTATGATAACTCCTTTATTATCTTCTTTAAAACCAGATATCGAAGTACCAAAAACTACATTAGTTTTTTCAAGATTTTTGTGAAGTATAGATAAAAGATCAAATCTTTTTATGCTAATGAACTTGCCGTAGTTTTTTCTTATTATCGATGAGACTTCGACTGTATTAGAGTTTTTGCCTGTATGATCATAGCACTTTAGATGCTTTAAGTTAATGACTTTGTCTTTGATGTCATCTAGTAACCCCATCCTTTTTAATACTTCGTATCCAGAACCCCAGCAGTTAATGAGATATCCTTCAGGAGGTAGCTTTTGTTTTTTCTCAAATATAACTACTTCAAAACCATATCTTTCAATCCACCAGGCTAAAGATAATCCCGCAACACCCGCACCATTAATTGCTATTCTCATAAAATCATATTCTTATATCTTTAGATTAAGGTAATAGTCATTCTATATTACTAACTAAGGAAGTCAAATAACATATAGTTATATTTAATCTATGTTTAATAAGAATTTAAGAGCTATAGTTTTTTGTGGAGACTATAGTTTTAGTGTGATAATAATTAAATTGATCAGTATTAGCTGCTAGATTTTTATAATAATCCAAGCTAGATATTTTTATATAATATTTATTAACATCCAAATATGGTAGAATCTTTTACAAAATTATAGTTATGTGAAATTTTTAATTAGTATGCTTACATTTCAAGAAATTATTTTAAAGTTACATCATTATTGGGCATCTAAAGGATGTGCTATTATTCAGCCATTAGATATGGAAGTCGGAGCTGGTACTTTTCACCCAGCGACAACTCTACGAGCAATAGGTCCAGAGCCATGGACAGCTGCGTATGTCCAGCCTTCAAGAAGACCTACAGATGGTCGCTATGGTGAGAATCCAAACCGTACGCAACATTATTATCAGTATCAGGTTGTAATGAAGCCATCACCAGATAATATTCAAGAGCTTTATTTAGGTTCTCTAAAAGAGCTTGGTATAGATGCTTTAGAAAATGATATTCGTTTTGTTGAAGATAACTGGGAGTCGCCAACATTAGGTGCTTGGGGACTTGGCTGGGAAGTATGGTCAAATGGAATGGAAATTACACAGTTTACATATTTTCAACAAGTTGGTGGACTAGAGTGTAAACCTGTGATGGGTGAAATCACTTATGGCCTTGAGCGTCTTGCAATGTATATCCAAAATGTTGATAGTATGTATGACTTACTTTGGGCAAATACTCAGAATGGGCCTTTATATTACCGTGATGTATTTATGCAAAATGAAGTTGAGATGTCTACTTATAACTTTGAAGAGGCAAATGTTGAAGAGTTATTTAAACAGTTTGATTTGCTAGAGAAAGAAGGCTATCGTTTAGTTGAGAAGAATCTTCCTATTCCTGCTTATGAATTTGTCTTGAAAGCATCTCATACTTTTAACTTATTAGATGCTCGTCATGCAATATCTGTTACAGAGAGACAAGGTTATATTTTGCGAGTTAGAAAGTTAGCTTTAGAAGTTGCTAAGGAATATTATAGTGCTAGAGAAAAGCTAGGTTTTCCGGCCTTTAAGAAGTAAATAATTTAAAAGGTTTCATAAACTTACTTAGCAGATGTTTACTTTTATTGTAAGTCAATTGATGCCTACAAAACTCGCAAGCTCAAATAGTTATAGCTACTGATTCAATGGCTTTGACAATAGTTTGCCACAATGTGTTTTTTTGCGGTAAAAAATAAAATGAAAAATTTAAATCAAGTATTGAAATTTCTTGGCATTCAAAACTTATCTAAGAGTGATTTTAAAATTCAATCCTTATATTTGGATAGTCGTAAATGTGGTAGTGAGTCGGCTTTTATAGCTCTAAAAGGTCAAGCTACTGATGGTAATAAGTATATTGATACTGTTATTTCTAAAGGAGTTAATCTAGTTTTAACTGATAGCGTCGAATTTGAGGATGGTGATAAAGTTTTTTACGTCGAAGATTTGAAAAATAAACTTGCAAGTTTAGCAATATGGTTTTATGACTATAGAAAACCAAAAAATATAATAGGTATAACTGGTACAAATGGTAAGACCTCAATTTCTAATTATATTGCTCAACTTCTAGACTTAAACTACCAAAAAACATTACTGTTAGGTACAAATGGTAATGGCATTTACCCTGACCTAAAAGAAAGCTCTCATACTACACTGGATATTTTATCTTTGTATCATACTATTTCTGATCATTGTAATAATTATAAAAGTCATTCTGAATTTCACCATAATGTTCAAAATTTAGTAATGGAAGTCTCCTCTCATTCATTAGATCAAAAACGTGTTAAAGGGTTAGATTTTGATATAGCAGTTTTTAGTAACCTTAGTCATGAACATCTTGATTACCATAAGACTATGCAAAACTACTTTGAGGCAAAGGCTAAACTATTTCAATTTGAGAGCTTAAAAAAAGCAGTTATAAATATAGATGATGATTATGGTTGTAGGCTTTGTAATATGATCGAAATACCTATTATCACTGTTAGTCTTAAAAACGAGTATGCAGATCTGTATATAAGACCTAAATCCATTGAAGGTATTAGAACTAATTTTGAGATGTTTTTTAATGGACGGCTTGTAGGCGAGTATACTACTAAGCTACTTGGAGATTTTAATCTAATGAATTTAGGTCTTAGCTTTGCATCATTAGATGGTGTGCTAGATTGGGACTGTATATCAAATATAGAAAATATAGAGTCTGTAAAGGGGCGTATGGAAGTCATAGAGTTAGCAAATAATGTCAAAGTAGTGATTGACTACGCTCATACTCCTGATGCTTTAGAAAAAGCCCTGCAGACATTACAAAACTATTCTCAAAATACTTTATGGAGTATCTTTGGTTGTGGTGGAAATAGGGATACTACAAAGAGACCTGAGATGGCTAAAATTGCTGAGAAATATGCTGATAAAGTCATCGTTACAGAAGATAATAACCGATTTGAGAATATAGATAATATTTTTAATGATATTAAAAAAGGATTTAATAATGTAAATCAGCATAAGTTTATACCATCACGTCGAGATGCCATAAAATATACGATTGAGAAATCTGAAGCTGGTGATATTATTCTTTTGGCTGGAAAGGGACATGAATGTTATTTGGATAAAAATGGTGTAAAAGAGTATTTTGATGAGCGAGAAATTGTTAAAAATACTATAAACTAAAATATTTTACTTTAATGTAAATATTAACTAAATCTGGTTTGTCATGTATAACTACTTAATATGTATTAAAAATTTTGTAGAGATTGTTAAACATTCAAGTTTTTCTAAGGCTGCTAGGGAGCTAAATGTAAGCACTTCTCAATTGAGCAAACAGGTTCGTTGGTTAGAATCAGAAAACAATACTATCCTCCTTGAAAGATCTAAAAAGAAAGTATTTTTAACAAAAGCTGGAGAGATATTTTTATCACATTGTCAGCGTGTATTAGCCGATGTCAAAAATATTCATGAGTGTTTTGATTCTTTGTCAGATGAGCCAAGTGGTAAAATTAAGTTTTCTATTCCACTAGTTCTTATGATTAGTCCTTTAATGAACATAATCACAAGTTTCCTAAAAGATTATCCAAAAATTTCTATGGAGCTTTATGTTGCAAATTCTATTGCTAAAGTAGTTAATGGTGATTATGACATGATTATTAGTGGAGTAGAATATAATGACCCTCAAGTAATAAAAGTTCCTTTCTGCTCACTTGAATGTAGACTATTTGCATCTCCTGAATATATAAAAGAAAAAGGTAATCCTAAAAATATTAATGATTTAGAAAATCATTACTTAATATCTAATAGAAGAATGATAGGATCAACACATACTTTGACTTTCCTAGATAATACTAAAGTGAAAATGCCTTGTAGATATACAACAGACTCTAATTTTCTAAATATTCATGCAGCTAAAAATTCGCTTGGAATATTTATGAGCTCCTATCCTGAACTTTATCAAGAGGTAGCTAATAACAATTTAGTTTTTGTTGATGTGGGCAAGAAACTTGCTGATATTAATATTTATATATATCATCGTCCTGTAAATAGTACATCTCCTATTGCTATTTTTGTAAACTACCTAAGTGAGCATATTAAAAATCTAGCTAATGAAATACCTGGGATGTCTTTATTACCTCAAGATTAACATTTAGAAAACTTGACTATTAATGGTTTTAATAGCCTAATTTTGTCTTCCTTATTAGATGTTTCCATACTGGAAAAGATATGTTTCTTATAATGGTCTGTTTAATTAATTTAAAAGCTATATCATATAAATAAATTTAATTGTCATTTTAGGTGTATATCATGCAAAAAATAAAAAAAAATATTATTACTATCGATCGTATTATTAACAACGTTTATAAGTTTTTCTAATGCTAATCCAACGGGGTCTTATAGCTCGGCTATTAATGAACCCAGTATGAGTAATCATAAATCTTATGATTCATCTTCTGAAGGGGATATAGAAAGCAGACTACAAGAGCTTAATAGGGGTTAGGTAAATAAGTTAAAGCAGTAGTTTAGAATCATTAATAATCGTTTAGATATTGACATAATTATTACAGATATTTGTTGTAATAATGATTTAGAAAACATTTTTTAAAGCTAAAGAATATTGGTTTTTAGTTAATACTATGCAAAGAAAGTTAGTAAGTAATTTATGCTGTAAAAAATATTGTGTTTAATAAATAACTATGTATAATCTAGCAAAATTTAATTTTTAAACAGAGGACTGTAAGAATGATTAATAAAAAAATATTGGCTGTATCAATCAGTATGATTCTTTTAGCAAGCTGCTCATCTGTTCAGTTAAATCCTGCTGCTAGTAGGGTGCAAGTGTCTACAGTCGCTCCGGCAAAAGACTGTAAGTTTGTTAATACAGTAACGGCTACGCAAGGTAACTTCTTTACCGGTGGCTTTACATCAAATAATAATTTACAAGAAGGCGCATATAATAAAGCAAGAAATGAAGCAGCACAAATGGGCGGTAACTATATTCAACTAATTTCTAGTCAAGCAGGAAATACCGGCGGAGGAAATAGCTTTAATGGAAACTTTGATTATAGTTCACAACAGACTAATTATACAGTGACAGGATCTGTTTATAATTGTCCAAATAACTAAATTTAAAATATTAGAGTTATAAAAACTTATAATTTATTCTAGGTATTTGTGATTGATCTAATATTCTCTTATAATGGTTTCTATATATAATTTTTCTCTAATAAATAATGCTTAAAAAGCTTACATTGTCACTTTTTACTTTATTGATTTTATCTAGTTGTAGCTCGGTTCAATTTAACTCAAACCCTGGTAGTTTTGTAACTTTTGGTTCTGAGAAAATAAATTTTTAGATTTTCTTTTTTCAGCTATATAATTATTACAGTAGTTTTTAGAAATCGACGCTGCGGTCAAGTCGTGGTATGGCAAAGTGTAATAATTTAAAGATTGCACTCTCTTCAGGTTTTAACATGGGATTGAAATATGAGTGATAATTAGGTGTAAAGTTGAATGCGGCTATTCCCCTTCGAGTGTCGAAGGGGCGGGCTGCGAAGCAGGTCGTGGTAGCACTTTTAAAAGGGAGTTTTATTAAATATGAGATTTAAACTACCATATAATAATAAATTAAAACAACGAGCAAGAGAACTACGCAAGACCGGGAATTTATCAGAAGTTCTGCTTTGGAATCAACTTAAAAGCAAAAAAGTTTTTAGGTTTAGATTTTGATAGGCAAAAGATTATAGGAAACTATATCGTAGACTTCTATTGTCCAAATAAAAATATTGTAATAGAAATAGCTAGCTCTAGCCATGATAATAAATATGAGTATGATTTAGTAAGACAAACATATTTAGAAAGTCTGGGACTAAAGGTTATCAGAATTAATGATAGTGATGTAAAAGATAATGTTGAAAATATATTGATATACTTAAGAAATAAACTTGAAAGTACTACACCGTCAACCTAAAGGGAAATTTTAGATTATGGAGAAAAGATGATCAAATCACTAAAACAGCTAGCGATACAAGCAGGCTTAGAATATATCGGTAAAGATATTACAATTCGAACAGTAGCTATTAACTCAAATGAAATAAAACAAGATGCTTTATTTATAGCAATTGTAGCTAATCGTGATGGGCATGAGTTTATACCAAGTGCTATTGCTAACGGAGCAAAAGCACTCTTGGTTTCAAAGAAGCAGGATTTGGATATTCCACAAGTAGTTTGTGCTAACACTATCAAAGGTTTAAGAGCTTTAGCAAAAGAATATCGTAAATCATTAAAAATGCCGATAATTTCCCTAACAGGAAGCTGTGGAAAAACAACAGTAAAAGAGATGATTGTAACTCTTTTATCAAATAAAAAGGTGCATTTTACTCAAGGTAATTTTAATAACTATCTTGGTGTGCCAATGACAATATTAGAAATACCTCAGGATGTTGATTTTGCAGTAGTAGAAGCAGGTACAAATGTTGGCGGAGAAATAAAAGCAGCGGCTAATATTATTCAGCCAGATATTGCTATGATTACAAATGTTGGTGCAAGTCATTTAGAAAATCTAAAAACTTTAGATGGTGTTATGATAGAAAAGGGTGAGCTTTTGAAAGCACTACCTAATGATGGTTATTGTATAGTAAATCTTGATGATGACAGAATTCCTACTTATGTAGATAAGTTGAATTGTCGTAAGATAACTTGCTCAATGAGTAATAAATCTGCCGATATTTTACTTCTAGATCACCAAGTATCATCACAGTTTTATGATGTCAGAGCTAGAATCTTTGATAAAGAATATAACTATAAGTTACCTAATATTGGTAAGCATAATTTACTTAACAGTATATTAGCTATAGCAAGTGTGGTTGCTGTAGGTATAAAGCCAGCTGAATTTTTATCAAATACTCAAAAAATCAAGAGCTACAAGGGGCGATTTACTAGTGAAAAAATAGCAGAAAAATTAACTTTAGTTGATGATACTTATAATGCTAGTGTTGCTGCAATGAAAGCAGCTATTGATGATTTGGCTGATTTTAACGGTAAGAAAATACTTGTTGCAAGTTCTATGAGAGAGCTAGGTGATGAGGCTGAAAATTATCATAGAGAAATGGGACAATGGTTAAAGCAAGCAAACTTAGATAGAGTATTTTTATTTGGTGATAGCCAGCTGATGAATTGTGTGCTTAAGCAAGTTGATGATCATAGAGTAAGTTATTATGAATCAAAGCAAAGCTTAAATAATGACTTGTTAGATTTTATAAAAAAATCTCAGTTATCTGAGACTAAAATAATAGTCAAAGGGGCTAGAAGCTATAAAATGGAAGAGATAGTTGAGTATATAAAAATTTCTTTCTCTAAAAAAAATAAATAGTATATAATCAAATTAATCTATAAATTTGTAAGGTTATTTAGATGAAGAGATTATCCATACTTATGGCGTTGTTATTCGCTCTGATTTATTCATATTCATCAACTACTACAAAAAGTTTTAACTGCCCTGTTTTTAAACCAGGTCAGGTTTGTTCTAGTGTTAAGCCTTTTTGTGGAGATAACTGTAGTAATACTCCATTCTGTGAAACAACATGTTGGCCTACTAGCGCTGGTTCTGCCTGGGCTGGTGCCGGCGTGACAAGTGAAACTAAACAGTTATATTGTCCTCAGTCAACCTTTGCAAATTGTCACTTCTCTGGTCCGCCATCTCCTACAGGAGTAAACCCGAATGAGAATCCAAGTTTGCCTTGTAAAGTAAATAAAGATGGTAAAACAGCTAATTGTAGATGTAAGGTTTTTACTGGACCAAGCTATGTGAATATTGATGGTATTATGAATTTAGGTGTTTATTATGAAACTGTTGCTGTATGTGGCAAAGATGGCTCTAAATGTAAAAACTTATCTACCTGTAAGCCAGGAGGAAAAGGTAACTGTGTAGGTAAAATAGCACCTGTATGTTCATATGTTGCTGCTCAAAATAGAAAAGATGATAGAGTTTCATTTATACCTGGATATGATTTAATATCGACGTATAGCTTTAATATGAATAAAGCCTATGATGCAGCAGGGCCAAAAGGTGGTCCAGTATGTTCTAATATAGATGTGGCTGGTTGTATGGCTCAGCCATGTAAATATGAGAAGGGATCTAAGGAGTTTGCAAATTGTACTTGTCCTATAACTAAAAATGTTAAATCATTTAGATTACATTCAAAAATTGCATCTTGTGATCTTCCAAAAGGTTATGTTTGGGAGTAAAAGCAATATTTAATTAAATGAACAGTTTATAAATGAAATTGCAATAAACATTATCAGTTGAAAGATTCCCTCCTTTATGGGAATGACCTTATAGCTTTATTTAACTTTATTTTTAATAATATTTAATACTCTTCTTAAAGGTTCAGCAGCACCCCAAAGAAGTTGATCACCAACTGTGAAACAATGAAATATATCATTAGCTAGAAGCGACGGCTTAATTCGCCCAATAGCAATATCTAAAGTTCCAGAAGTTGCCTGAGGAGTTAGATCTTTTAATGTATCTTCTTTGTTGTTTTCAACTACTTTGACCCATTGATTACCTTTAGAGATCTTATGTTTAATTTCTTCGATAGTTAGCTTTTCTCTAAGTTTTATAGTTAGTGCTTGAGAGTGAGATCTTAGACTAGGAACCCTAACACATACACCATCAACTGGAATAGTTTTTTTAGTATCAAGAATTTTGTTAAGCTCAGTTGCTGCTTTATATTCTTCTTTAGTTTGGCCATTATCCATAGCAACATCAATCCAAGGTAGAAGATTATAGGCAAGTGTTTGACCAGTCTTTTGCTGCGGTATCAAATCAGCATTTTTTGATAGTTCACGAAGAGTTTTCTCTCTTGTTAAAATATCTTGGTTAATATTATCAGCTTTGTTTAGTAAAGAAGCTTGCTCTAGTAACTCTTGCATTGCTGCAGCGCCTGAACCTGAAATAGCTTGGTAAGTACTGGAGTTAACCCACTCAACTAAATCTTCTTTTAGTAAGCCAGCTATTGCAAGTGACATTAAACTAACTGTACAATTACTACCAATAAAATCTTTTTTGCCACTATTTATAGCCTCAGAGATCTGATTTTGGTTTAAAGGGTCTAAAACTAGAGTGCTATTCTCATCTAAACGCAAAGTGGATGCAGCATCTATCCAAAAACCTTGCCAGCCATTAGCTCTAAGTTTTGGATGGATATCTTTTGTATATTCTCCACCTTGGCAGCTTAGTAGTATATCCATTTTGCTTAGCTGCTCAACATCAAAAGCATCTTGCAATACTCCATACTCTTGCATAAAACCAGATGGATTTTGCCCGGCTTGAGATGTTGAAAAGAAAGTAGGTGAAATGTCATCAAAATCTTTTGATTCAACCATTCTAGACATCAAAACAGAGCCAACCATTCCTCGCCAACCAATAAAACCAACTTTAAGCATAAAATCCTCCGTAACTACTAGTGTATATAAACTAATGATAAAGTATAATACAAAACTAACTAATTTAATATTTGTTAAAATCTTAAGGTATACAATGATAGTACATAAATTTGGAGGAAGTAGTCTCGCTACAGCAGAAAAAATAAAAAATGTGTCTAATATTATAGAGTGTCATGACGAAACGGTTGTTGTTTCGGCATCAGCAAAGACTACTAGCAATTTACAAAAAGCTATAGATCAAGCGGTCATAGGCGGTGACTATGATGAAACACTTAATACTATTTTGGAACATCATACCCAAATTATTAGTGAGTTAACTCCAGAAGATACAACTATTAAAGCCTTAATTATTAGAGATTTACGAAATATAAGAAATATTTTAAATACTATTACTATTACAAACTTCTGTGCGGATGATTTAAGATTTTTTATTCTAGGGTTTGGCGAAATATGGTCAGCAAACATTCTAACAGTATATTTGAAATCAAAAGGAGAAAATGCGCATTTCATAGATGCTTCTGATTGTTTGATCGTAAATGATCGTAGCTATCCAGTGACTGTAAATTGGCAGAAAAGCTTAGAAGAGCTTGAGAGTATAAAAAAAGAAAACCCTGCGGATGTTTACGTTATAACAGGATTTATTGCACAGAATAAATTTGGTAAAAGAACTATTTTAGGTTTGAACTGTAGTGATTATTCAGCAGCGATTTTCGCAAAACTACTACAAGCTGAAAAATTATATATTTGGACAGATGTGGCAGGTGTATATAGTGCGAACCCTCAAGTTGTACCAGAAGCAAAACCTTTAACTCAGCTAACTTATAAAGAGGCTTTAGAGCTAGCATATTTTGGAGCATCTGTTGTACATCCTCTAACTATTACACCAATGGCAATAGAGAGAACACCAATCTATATAAAAAGTAGTTATGCTCCTGAAGAGCCGGGTACTAAGATTTGTGCTGAGAAAGATGAAAATCAAGGTCTTATTAAAGGTTTAACAAGTGTTTCAGATGTTGCTATAGTTCGAGTGCAAGGTGCTGGGATGATTGGTGTCTCAGGAATATCATTTAAAGTATTCGGAGCGTTAGAAAAGGCAGAAATATCAGTAATGATGATATCACAAGCAAGCTCAGAGTATTCTATATGCTTTGCTATAGATAGTATAAATGCTGATAATGCAATAGATACTCTAAAAAGAGAGTTCGCTAATGAAATAAAAAATAACCTTATAGAAGAGATAGTTGCTCACAAACATCATTCACTAATTACTGCTGTTGGTGAGGGTATGAGAGCAAAAACTGGATCACTTGCAAAATTAGTAAACTCTCTTAGATTAGCAAATATAAACATACATGCTATTGCCCAAGGATCATCTGAGCGAAGTGTTACTTTTGCTGTTAAAACAGAAGATGAAGCTCGAGGTGTGCAAGCAATGCATCGCCACTATAATACTGTAAGTGATGATATTGCTATCGCTGTGATTGGAGCAGGAAATATTGGTAAAGAATTTATTAAACAAATGAAGCAGACATATCAAAAATGGTATGAAAAGGGTATTAATCTCATACTTATTGGAGCAACTAATTCAAAACAGATGAGAACTGTATATGAGAATCTATTGTTTGAAAATGTAGATACTTTACTTGAAGAGAATATTGAGCCAGTAAATCTAGAGAAATTAGCAGAATTTATGTCTCGTGCTTCAGCAGTTAAAAAGATTGTTATTGACGCTACTGCAAGTGAAGAAGTATCAAAAAGTTATATTAATTTCCTACAAAAAGGTATAAGCATTGTCACACCAAATAAATATGCGAACTCTGGTAACTATGATTACTATCGAGAACTAAGAAAAGTTGCTAATGAAAGTGACTCTATGTTCTGCTATGAAACAAATGTTTGTGCAGGACTACCTCTTATAGCGACTTTACAAAGTATGGTGAGAAGTGGAGACCAAGTTAAATCAATTAGTGGTATCTTCTCTGGAACATTAAGCTATTTATTTACACAGTTAAATAATGGTGTGATCTTTTCAGATGCTGTAAAAATGGCATATGATGCTGGCTATACGGAACCTGATCCTCGTCAAGATTTATCTGGTATGGATGTAGCGAGAAAGACTATAATTTTAGCTAGAGAAATAGGTCTAAACCTTAGTATAGGTGATCTAACGGTAGAGAATTTAGTCCCAGAAGAGCTAAGAGAGTGTAGTGTCGAAGAGTTTTTTGAAAAATTACCTGCATTTAATGATCAGATAATGAATCAAATAAAAGATAAGAAGCAAGATCTAGCAGGAGTACACTATGTAGGCTCTATTAATAATGGAGCTGCGAATGTTGGTATCCAAGCATATAATGAAACTAGCCCCTTTGCTAATGTTAAAGGTACTGATAATATAGTAATGATAAATACCCAAAGATATACACAGCCAATGGTTATTCAAGGTGCTGGAGCTGGTATTGAAGTGACTGCTGCAGGTGTTTATGGTGATGTTATAACTGTAATAAGAGAAAAATAATTATGAAATTAGCGAATGTAAATTTTGCTAAAGCTTTTGCTCCAGCAACTAGTGCTAATTTTGCGGTTGGCTATGATCTGTTAGGTTTTGCTTTAGAAGGTGTAGGTGATACTATAGAGCTTATTAAAAGAAATGATAATAATTTAGTTATAAAGCAAATAACTGGTACAACAGGTGCAGATAAGCTTCCATATGATAGCGATAAAAATGTTGCTACAGCTGTTATTAAGAAATTCCTAACTGATAAAAATATAAAGATAGGTTTTGATGTTTATATTCATAAGGGTATAACCCTTGGTTCAGGAATGGGAGGATCAGCAGCATCTTCAGTAGCAGCATTAGTAGCTATGAATGCTTTTTTTGAGCAACCACTATCATATGATGAGTTGGTTGATTATGCGATCTATGGTGAAAGCCTTATATCTGGCGCTTATCATGGTGATAATGCAGTACCTTGTATGTATGGAGGCTTAGTTTTATTACAAAGCTCAAAACCATGCAAAAAAGTGCAATTACCAATTGCTGATTGTAAAGTTGCCATAATTTGTCCTGAATTATCGATTGAGACAAAACAAGCGAGAGAGCTTCTAAAAGAACCATATGATCTACCAACAATTGTTAAACATGGTGCGTGTTTGGCTTCAGTAATAAGTGCTTTATACACAAAAGATTTAGATTTATTAAGTGATAATTTAAAAGATATACTTGTTGAACCAAGAAGAGCAGAGCTAATTACTGGTTTTTATGATGTTAAGAATGCGGCATATAATGCTGGCGCACTTGGATGTGGGATATCAGGGTCTGGACCTACAATGTTTGCACTAGCAACAAAAGATAATATTGCAAATGTTGCTCAAGCTATGCAAAATAAATTTAATGAATTTAACTTAAAATCTGACAGTTGGATTAGCACTATGAGTAGCAAAGGCGCGTATGTATTAGAGAAAGGGTAGTAAAGGTTATATAACAATGAATTTTATTAGTACAAGAGATAAAGATATTAAAGTCTCATTAAGTGAGGCTATGCAATCAGGGTTAGCTCCAGATGGTGGGTTGTTTGTGCCAGAAAGATTCCCAACTGTTGGTTGGCAGAATTTTGATAAAGATATAGGCTATGCTGAGTTTGCTGCAAATACATTAAGAGAATTTTTTAAAGGTGATGAGTTAGAAAGTTCATTAGATAATATTTGTGAAAATGCATTTACTTTTGCTGTGCCATTAAAAAGATTAGATGATAATACTTCTGTTTTAGAACTTTTTCATGGTCCAACATTATCATTTAAAGACTTTGGCGCAAGATTTTTAGCAAATTGCTTAAGTTCTATAGATAGTGATAAGCCTTTTACTATTTTAGTTGCGACTTCTGGTGATACTGGATCTGCTGTGGCAGCGGCATTTCATGGTAAGAGTAATATCAGAGTGGTAGTAATGTTTCCTCAAGGTAAAATTTCTAAAAGACAAGAAAAACAGATAACTTGTTGGGGAGATAATATCCAGGCTGTAGAAGTTGAAGGTGTTTTTGATGATTGTCAAACATTGGTGAAAGAAGCATTTAAGACATCTTGGTGGACAGATAAGACAAAATTAAATACATCAAACAGTATAAATATAGGTAGATTATTACCTCAATCAACTTATTATGCATATACATCTTGGCAGTATTACTTAAAAACTGGTAAAAAAGCTAACTATATCGTGCCATCAGGAAATATTGGTAATATAACAGCTGCTTTTTGGGCTAAACAAATGGGCTTTCCAATCGATGAAATATCAATGAGCTTAAATGCAAATGATACTGTCATAGACTATTTAAATACAGGTGAATTTAATCCAAGAGCAAGTGTTGAGACTTTAGCAAATGCTATGGATGTAGGTAATCCTAGCAACTTTGAGAGATTATTATATCTACTAGGCAATTATGAGAATTTCAAAAATAATGTAAAAGCTACGTGTGTATCAGATTCTGAGATAAAGGATGAAATAAAGCAAGTTTATAAACAATATAACGAAGTTGTTTGTCCGCATACAGCTACAGGTTTTGTAGCTAGAAAGCAAAGTGATAGTAACAAAGATTATATAATTGTAGCTACAGCACATCCTGCTAAGTTTGAATCTGTAATTGAGCCTGTATTAGATATAGAAGTTGCTCCAACAGAAGCGCTACAGCAGTTATTAGATAAAGAGCAGCACAAAGTATCAATAGATAAATCCATGAATGAGCTTTGTGAGGTTTATTCAAAGGCTTTTGATGTTTAGCTTAATTCAGTAAAATATATAACTTACGACTTACTTGTAGAATCTATTGAAAACTATAATTTAACATTATCAATAATAGAAAGAATTCTATAAAAAAACTATTGTCATCCTCGTGCTTGACACGGGGATCTCCTGACTGTTTAAAAGATTCTCGCCTTCGCAGGGAACGACTCTCAGTCATTAAATCAACACTTTTGAGATATATGATCAAGAACCTGTTTTTTTGAAGAAGATAAGTTTACCCAAAATATAATCCAAAGAATAAAAGAGGCTAAAATTGCAACTAAGCCAATTAAAGGAATAATAGATAAGAAGCTAATACCAAAGTAGCAATAAAATAAAGTTGGGTTGTAAATTGCTTTTGCACCAGTATTCTTAGAGAAAGTTTTTGCCTGTTCAGATATTTTAGTAACACAAACAATAATAGCTACCATATTCCATAATGGTATTAATTGAGTCCAAAACCAAGCACCACTAATCTTATCTGTTTGGTTAGCTTCACTATAAGCATTAGACAAGCTTTGTTGCGACATAATATATCTAATAGAAATAAATATATAAATAGCAAAAAAGATTAGAAATATTATTATAGGAAGCAGGGTTGCTCCAGCAGAATTTTGATAGTTATTATAATCAGCGGCCATTGCGATAGATGATAGTCCAATTAGACTTGAAAAAACGATTAGTAAATTTTTAAACATTATTTTACTCCTTATATTATCTAAAAAACTAAAGAATTCTATTAGATAGAATAAGATATGGTAATAATTTATTCAAAATATTTATTAATTTGTTTAGTTGATACTAGTGACTTGCGTAATATCTCCATCTTTAGAGATCTTTATATAATTACCATTTTTAAACCAATCTCCTAATACGTATCTGGTATAACCATCAGCAATATGTATAGCCATTTTATGTGTATGGCCATGAATTACGATATCACAATCTTTACGGTATTTATTGATGCCTTTAGTAGTTACATCGATATTGGGTTTTTTTGTGTTTTTAGAGTAGCTATGACTACGGGCTTTTTTAGCTAATCTTTGGCGGAAAAATAATGGTAGTTTTAAAAATATAAATTGTAAAATACTATTTCTAGCTAGATGTCTATAGAATAAATAACTTTTATCATCACCACACATACGGTCGCCATGTGCTAAAACTATTTTTTTATCAGCAATATTTAAATAATATGGATCTTTAATTAACTTAACACCACTTTGTTGAGTGAATTTTTTACCAATTAGAAAATCACGATTACCATGCATAAAAAAGATTTCTAAACCTTTGTCACTAGCTAGTTTTAGATAGCCAGTAATTTGGTGATAAAACTCATCTGTATGATCATCACCTATCCAATAGTCAAAAAAATCTCCAAGAATATAAAGACAATTATTTTCAGATGAGATAGTTTCTATGAATTTTTCAAATATCTCAGCAGTCTCAGCATGAGAAATATTTAGGTGTAAATCTGCAATTATATATATATCTTTATTATGAACCATATTTGCCACGATAATCTTTAAATTTATTAATCATCTCTGTATTAAGGTTCTCTTTAACATATTGAAATATGCTTTCAAAGTTTGTCACAGCTATTACCGGGATATTAAAGTCTTGAGAGATCTTTTTTGTTGCTGAAATGTCGCTATCTTTAGCTTTCTCTTGGCGATCAATAGATAGAATAACACCTACAATTTCAGCATTTATTGTTTTAAGTTTGTTATATGATTCATAAAAAGCTGTACCAGCTGTCATTACATCATCAACTAATAAGACTTTTTTGTCTGTCATATCAGCTCCAACAAAAACACCACCTTCACCATGAGCTTTTGCTTCTTTACGATCAAAAGCATAGGAAATATCAATGTTGTACTTAAGAGCTAAAACTGTTGATATAGCAGCTACCAAAGGTATTCCTTTGTATGCAGGACCAAATAAAACATCATATTTTATATTACTTTGAGCTATTTTTTGAGCATAATAATTTGCTAATGTTGCAAGTTGATTACCAGAGTTAAACAAACCAGCATTAAAAAAATATGGGCTTATACGTCCTGATTTTAAAGTAAACTCTCCAAATTTAAGAACTTTACTTTCAAGAGCAAATTCTATAAACATATCATTATCCTAAGGTATCTAAATCTAGCTATAAGTATAAATAATAATTCACATAATACCAAGGTAATCTATTTACAAGCTAGACTGGTTAAACTAGAGGGTATAAATAAACTACAAGTATATTTAGAAATTATAAACTGCTATAATTTAGCAAATTTTGTAAATGCTTAAAATCAATTAATGTCAAAACATATTCATATCTTAGGTATCTGTGGGACTTTTATGGGTTCTTTAGCTGTTTTAGCAAAACAAAAAGGCTATAAAGTTACAGGATCTGATACTAATGTATATCCCCCAATGAGCACGTATCTTGAATCACAAGGAATCGAAATATTACAAGGTTTTGATTGCTCGCAGTTAGATATAAATCCAGATGAAATCATTATTGGCAATATTATGACAAGAGGAATGACAATAATAGAAAAAATTCTTGAAGACAAGCTAAATTATTTCTCGGGTCCAGAATGGCTATACCAAAATATTCTTAAATATAAAAAAGTCATTGCAATAGCTGGAACTCATGGTAAAACTACTACTACAACAATGACTATAAAGATGCTTGAACAAGCAGGTCTAAATCCTAGCTTTTTAGTTGGTGGTGTTAGTAGTGATTTTGGGGTTTCATCACGTTATAATGATTCTGAGTATTTTGTTATTGAAGCAGATGAGTATGATACAGCTTTCTTTGATAAGCGTTCAAAGCTGATACACTATGATCCGAGTATTTTAGTTATAAATAACATTGAATATGATCACGCTGATATTTTTAAAGATATTGATGCTATATATTGGCAGTTTCATCAGCTTATTAGAAAAATGCCAGCTAATGCCAATATTATTTATAATGCAGCAGATAAAAATGTACAGAATATTATAGCTATGGGCTGCTGGTCTGAAACTACAAAGATTAATTCGCCTGAGGGTATTCATATTAGTGAAAACTTACCTGATTTTTCTAAATTTAAGCTGAGTGATAATCAGCAGGGTGTAGATGTTTCATGGGGATCTATAGGTGAACATAATGCCTTAAATGCGATGAGTGCTTATGCTGTAGCAAAGCAGCTAAATATCTCAGATGATGATATTAAAAAAGCCTTAGCTAGTTTTAAGGGTGTTAAAAGACGTTTAGAAATCTTATTTAGCAAAGATAATATTACTTTGTATGATGATTTTGCTCATCATCCAACATCTATAAAGCTAACTATAGAAGCAGTACGCAACAAAGATCCAGAAGCTTATATTCTAGCTTTAATTGATCCACGTTCAAATACTATGAGACAAGGTGATAACAAAGATAATCTTCCTATGGCAATAGTTGATGCAGATAAAGTGCTTTTATATAACCATAGTCTATTAAAATGGGATGCTAAAAAGCTTTTGAAAAACTCTAATAATGTTAGTTTTATGACTAATGTAGAAGATTTTACTAAAAATATTAAAGACTTAATAACTAAACATCAAAATAGCAATATTCAAATTGTAATGATGAGTAATGGTTCATTTGATGGTTTAAGAGAAAAGTTAGTTGAGCTTGTGGAGGCATAAGTGAGTAGTTTAATTTATGGAATACATGCGGTAGATAGCTTGGTTGAGTCAAATCAAGCTAAAGAAGTGATTGTATTTAAAAAACAAAATATAAATCCTAAGATTGAAAGCATTATTGCTAATGCTAAATCAAAAGATATTAAAATCACTTTTATTGATAATTTTAAAGCATTGCCTAGCCGTATTAGAAAAGATGCTAATCATCAAAATATTTTTGCAATAGAAAAAAATAATTTTAAGACTTACTCAGAAAAGGATATTAAAAGTTTAATACCTAATGATAAAAATGCCTTTGTTTTAATATTAGATAGTGTTCAGGATCCTCATAATTTTGGAGCATGTATTCGTAGTGCTCATTCTGCTGGAGTTGATTTTATTATTGTACCTAAAGATAATAGTGCACCAATAAATGCAACAGTTAAAAAAGTTGCTTGTGGAGCTGCTGAGCATACAAAAATCATGGTAGTTACAAACTTAGCTAGAGCAATTGAGAAACTAAAAGAGCAAGGTGTTTGGGTTATCGGTTTAGCTGGTGAGGCAGATGAGAGTTTATATGATATGAACTTAGGTGACTCTATCGCTATAATTGCTGGAGCAGAAGGAAGTGGTATGCGCCAGCGTACAAAGGCAAGTTGTGATTTTCTAGCTAAGCTGCCGATGTTTGGAGAAGTTTCTAGCTTAAATGTCTCTGTAGCTACCGGTATTGCTTTATATGAAACTGTAAGACAGAGAATTTGATTAGTAGATCTTTTACAAATAGGATATAGCCCGTATTATAAACTTTAAGCTAGATGATTGAAGTTGTCTAACATAACTAAAAAGCTAAGTTAATAGAAATTGTTTATTATCTTTTTTATTATAGTGAAAGAATCCTTTAAGGTCTGAGAAGGAGATAGTTTAGGCAATATATTCTAGCGAATAAAGATATTTAAAAAAATTAAAAAAATAGCTTATCGATAAATTTTTTTAAAAAATAAAATGAGTCTGCTGCAAAAAAGATACCCTTAACTAAATTTTAATTTATATTTAAAGAACAGGCTAATACTTATTTTCTATAATGAAAAAGACAATAGTGATTATATTGCTATCATTTTCTATATTTTTAGTAAGTTGTGCTCCACGGAATCGTTGTCGGAACTCTAGAACTATAGAGACTCCTAATTCTATATATGTTAGAACAGTCCCTGGCTGGCCAGATAAGGGGCGACCTACAGCAACTTTTAAAAATGGTATTACAGTTGTAGCAAAAAGAAATGGTAGTGGTATAGATGTAAAATGTCCTAAAGGACAAGTCTTACTTGTACAACGTTTAATTGCTGCTGGCACAATTGTAGGTAAAAAATGTAACCTTAAGCAAGGTTGTTTAATTTCTGGAGTTCAATTTATTTTAACAGGCGGGAATGCTAGTTTTACAGCTTACAATAAAGTCATACAGGCAGGAGTTACGATAGAAGATGAAAATGCATGGATTCTAGGCCCTAATAATGGACTTTCATCAGTAAACTGTATACCTAGTGATGATGTTAATAACTGGATCAATACTTAATAAGTATAATTTGTTTTATTATTATCTAAAATTTCAAATCTTATTTAATTTAGTTTAGCAGTACTGCTTAATGCTTATATAAATATAAGTATAACTTTATGGTAAACTATTTCAAAAGTAGTCTTTAATAAAGTCGATAAAATCATGCAGTTTGCTTTTTTGAATAGCAATAAATACGCAGCTATTAATGCTTTAAAAGCAAGTATTGCGGTAATGTTGGGGTATTTGGTTGGATATATATTAGGTGATATTCTTGAGATCCAAGGAATGTATCTATGGATAGTAATAACAATACTTGTTGTGATGTCAACTCAACCAAACTTAGGCGGTGCATTAGATAAAGCTATTATGAGGTTCTTAGGGACATTTATAGGAGCAATTATTGCTACCATAATAGTAGCTTGTGTAGGTAATGATATTATCCAGGTTTTACTATCTATACCGTTTATATTCTTAGCTGTATATTTCGCTGGAGCATCTAGATATAGTTATGCGGGAACTCTAGCTGGTATAACACTAATTATCATCATATTAAATCAGCATCCTGGGGTCCAAGTTGCAATATATAGAGCCGTAGAGATATCTTTAGGGATAATAATTTCCCTAATTGTAAATAGGTTTATTTTTCCTATAAGAGCTGAAACTAGACTTAAAGAAAGTTTTGCTAAAACAATTTCTCAGATACATGACTTTTTTGATATTCTTTTTATCGAACGTAATCACTCTCATAAAAAGCTTAGAGAAAGTATCTTTCATGAGTTTACTAAGCATTTAAATCTTGTAAAAGAGCTTAAGTATGAGAAATCTGCTAAAAAAGTACGTGAATTTGAGAAAATGAGTCTTTATATTCGCAGGTTATATAGGTATATGATAGTGATGTATGAATATATAGAAGCATCATTTGACACTAAAACTATAGAGAAATTAGATAAAGAGCCTGCTTTTATTGAATTTAAGAATCATATTATGCAATCACTATCGGATATTTCTAATGATATTAAAGTTAGAAAAAGAATAAGTTATAAAGAATTGTTGCGTTTTGAGAAGCATATACTACCTTTATTAAAAGACGTTGAATTCTTAAACGATAAGGACGAAAGTTTTACTTTTTATATTAATATGTTTTTAAATGCATTAAAAAGACTGGCCTTAGAATATAATTATATTCTACAAATCTCAAAACATTGATTAAATAGGGGCTTTAAGATAGTATGTAGCCTTGAAATTTTATTATTATATTTTAAGAGGTTTAATTTTTATGAATCTGCATTCAAAAAATCTTTTAATACCAATACTTATTGTAACAATTATCGTTGATATTATGGGGGCTGGATTAGTTTTTCCAATTATGCCATCATTATTTTTTGGTAAGGCATGTATTACATTCGGTGACCCAGGAGGTAATTTCCAAAATTGGTATTATTCAATTGCTTTGGCTTGTTGGCCATTAGGGTTATTGATAGGTTGCCCTGTTATAGGTGAGTTATCAGATAAATATGGCCGTAAGGTTATATTAATTGTTGCACTAATAACGACATGTATTTCATATATGCTATCAGCATATGCAATATATTCTCATGATTACTTACTATTTATTTCAAGTAGGTTTATTAGTGGTCTAGCTGGAGGAGCTTTTGAAATTGCTCAAGCTGCAGTTATCGATATATCATCAGAAGAAGAAAGGTCTAAAAATTTAGGTTATATTACAATGGCAGCATCACTAGGATTTGTAGTTGGTCCCATTGTAACTAGTTTTGTTTCATCGATGAGCATTAATCATATAATACCATTTATGTTTGCAGCAATATTATCTTTTATAAATATGATTTTTATTGCAATTGTAATGAAAAAAGATCTTCCTAAGAACCCTGGTTTAGTTGTTGAGCTAGGAACAATATATAAAACGATATCATTTTTATTATCTGATAAAAGAGTTAGGCTAATAGGTGTTGTTTACTTACTTATACAATGTGCATGGGGCTTTTATGGCCAGGGTGTAGCATTATTCTTAAATTTAACATATCACTACAGTATATCTTTAACAGGACTTTTCTATGCTGTGATGGGATTATCTACAGCTATTGCAAGTATCACTATCCAACCTAAAGTTTTTGCAAAATCATCAAAGCAAGTAGCATTTGTTAGATCTGCAGTAATTTGTGGTATTGTCTTTGCATTAGTTTCTATTTTAACTAGTCAAGGAGTTCAATGGTTATTAGCTATAGTAGTATCTGTTGCTCAGTTGATTTGCTATACGGCTTTACTATCAATGATATCTGCAGCGGTAACAGATAAAGAGCAAGGTAAAGCAATGGGAGCTGCAGGAGCAGGATTTGGATTAGCTTGGTTCTTAAATGATATTATGATGGGTCATTTATCAGCAATATCGCCATCATCACCTATATCATTTGGTTCAATTATGTATTTTAGTGCTGCGATTATTTTTGTATTTTCTATCAAAATCTTGCGTGAGAGGGTACAATAATAGCCAATTTAATTAAAATTGTTTTATTCTTTAAATGCAATTAATATCTTTAAAAAATATAAGTCTTAATTTTGGTACACATATAGTTTTAGATCAAGTTGATCTTGATATATCTAAAGGGCAAAGAATATGCTTAATTGGGCGTAATGGTACTGGTAAATCATCCTTATTAAAAGTTATTGAAGGAAATGTTACTCCAGATGATGGTGAAATTATAGTTCATAATAATGCTAAAGTTGCCAGCATGATCCAAGAGGTTCCAAGTGATATAGCTGGTAGTATTACAGATGTTATTCTCCAAGGATTAGGAGAGCTTGGGGAAAAACTGATTTCATATCAAGATATTCTAGTGCATAATGCTCAATCAGCAGAGTTAGAATCTCTACATAAATATATAGACGAAAATCATGGCTGGGGTTACCTTAATGATGTTGAAGTTTTAGCTTCTAAACTTAGCCTGGACTCAAAAGCCCAATTTAGTGATCTATCTGGTGGAATGAAAAGAAGAGTTATACTTGCTCGAGCATTAATAAATAAACCTGATTTGTTACTTTTAGATGAACCGACAAACCATCTTGATATAAATTCTATTAAGTGGTTAGAGGAGTTCTTAGCTAATTTTAGTGGGGCGATACTTTTTATTACGCATGATAGAAAATTCTTAAATAATGTAGCAAAGAGCATTATTGAACTAGATAGAGGTCATCTATATTCTTTTGATGGCAATTATACTAAGTTTTTGGAGAAGAAAGAGCAAATTTTAGATGCACAAGAGAAGGCTAATAGTGAGTTTGATAAAAAACTAGCTCAAGAGGAAGTCTGGATTCGCCAAGGTATAAAAGCTCGCAGAACAAGAAATGAAGGGCGAGTTAGAGCCTTAGAGCAAATGAGACGTGAGCGTAAACAAAGACGTGAAGGTGTTGGTAAAGCAGATATTAAAGTTGCACAAGCTGAGAAATCTTCTAAAAAAGTTATTCAAGCAAATAGTATTGGTTTTGAGTATCAGGGGAGTTATCTTTTTGAAGACTTCTCAACGGAAATTCACAAATCAGATAAAATTGCGATAATAGGCCAAAATGGTTGTGGGAAAACTACTCTTTTGAATTGTTTATTAGGTGTTGAAAAACCAACTCAAGGTGGTGTGGTATTAGCAGATAATATTAAAATAGCATATTTTGATCAGCTAAGAGACCAGTTAGATGAAAGCTTAAGTATAATTGATAATGTTAAAGAAGGTTCTGATTTTCTTAATATAAACGGTAAAGAGACTCATGTGATAACATATCTACAGAAATTCTTATTTACACCAGAGAGGCTACATTCTCCGATTACACATTTATCAGGCGGGGAGAAAAATCGTTTATTATTAGCTAAGATTTTATCTAAGCCTAGTAATGTTATAGTTCTTGATGAACCTACTAATGATCTAGATATTGAAACTTTAGAAATCCTAGAGGAAATGCTAATAAACTACCAAGGTACTATAATTTTAGTTAGTCATGATAGAGAGTTTATAAATAACGTTGCGACAAGTTCAATAGTATTTGAACAAGGCCAATTAAATGAATATGTTGGAGGCTATGATGATTGGGTATCACAGCAAAAGCAAGTTGAGCGGACTAAAGCTCCTAAAAAAATTGATGAGCCTAAAAATAAACTAACTTATGAGCAACGTAAGCAGTTAAGAAACTTACCAAATCAAATAGAGAAGTTAGAAAATAATATCGCTAAGATAGAAGCACAAATGGGGGAATTAGACTTCTATCAAAAACCTCAACAAGAAATAACAAAAATTCAAAATCAGTTAGATCAATCCAACCAAGAATTAGAGGAAAAATACGCTCTTTGGGAAGAGCTTTTAGAGTTAGAATAATCAAAATTTGTCTGTTTATCTATGTTATTATATTAGTTATGTTCATCTAATTTTTAATTGTTATATTACTAAAATATGGTTACACAAGAAATAGATTCAAAAGATCTTAAAGAGGAAAAAAAAGTTTTAGTCATAACGTCATTAGCGGAATTCTCTGAGCGTTATGGGTATTATATAATTCAATCGTTATTAATATTTTATTTAATTGATAAATTTCATATTTCTCAACACTTATCGGCTTCCTTAGTTGGAACCACTCTTGCGATGGTTTATATCTCAGCTATTTTAGGTGGGTTTATAGCAGAACGATATTTAGGATATTATCGAGCAGGATTTTTAGGTTCATTTTTTATGGTATGTGGTTTTTTTATACTTGCATACTCCTCAAATCAAAACATGCTATATTTAGGATTAAGTTTTGTATCTGTTAGTACAGGTCTTATAAAGTCAAATATGTCTGCTTTTATAGGAAGATTTTATGATAGATCTACTTTAAATGATTCAAAAAGAGACTTTGGATTTAATATCTTTTATATGGGTATTAATTTGGGTAGCTTTAGTGCCTTGTTCATTGCTAGCTGGTTAAAAGATCAATATGGCTATGGAGCTCCTTTTTATAGTAGTATGGCTGTTAGTGCTTGTATGTTATGTATGCTTATTATAGGGTTTAAGTTTTTAGGTAAGCATATTATAGATTTTAAACTTAGCTTATCCATCATCATAAAAGTAACAGTTTTGCTAGCTGTATATATAATGATTTTGTTTTATATTTTTGAGCAGCCAATGATAGCTAACTTTTCTATAATTGTAGCTTTGGCTGGATCTGTAGTAATACTTATACTTTCTATAAAAAAATCTAGTATTAAAAAAGTGATAATAGCAGGAATATTTTTCTTATTATCAATAATATATTGGGGATTGTATTTCCAAATATTTATTAGTGTATTATTGTTTACACAGTATGCTGTTGATACTTCTACATTAAATCCGAGTCAGTTTTTAAGCATTGAATCACTTAGTGTTTTGTTTTTTGCTAGTATACTGGGCTATATTTGGACGCTATTAGATAAGTTAGGTAAGAAAGTTGAGGATGTTGATAAATTTAATATAGCTTTTGTATTAATGATTGTGACATTCTTAATTATATTAGTTTCAATACTTGCTTCTTCAGAGGGTGCTAAGGTTGCTGCCTATGGAATTATATTTGGCTATATAATTTTAGGTATTTCAGAACTATCTTTATCCGCCATTGGCTTGTCAATGATTACAAAGATAGCTCCAAAAGGTTTTGTAGCTTTATATATGGGCATATGGCTAGTTACTTTAGGTGTAGGAGGTAAGCTTGGAGGCTTTATAGCTAGTTTCTTCTATATATCAGAAAATAATCTAAGCTTAGCTAAGGCAAATATGTGTGATGGTTTAGATACATTTATTGTTTTAGCTGTATTAACAAGTCTTTCAATTTTATTATTAAGAAAGTTTGTAAATAGGAATGTTTAAGCATATTTTTTTGAGAGGTGGGAATTTAGAAAAGTCACTTTGATACTTTGGTTAAACAAAAACTAGAAATATAGCTTTTTAGTAAATCTTGAATAGTTGCAACAAAAACTCATATTTTCATATTTTTCCTGTATATACATCTAATTGTTTTCTATCGTTTGCTATATCTTGAATTGAGTTAGCCTCTAAAATTATTATATCTGTAATAGCTTCAACCTGATGTGTAACATTAGGAAGCACTTCTATTAAACTTTGTCCTTCTATTATTTTTTCATGTATATCATCACTATTAATATCTCTATATGAAAATTTAATTTTTCCTGTTAACAATACAAATAACTTAGGATTAGTAGCATCTGATAAGCCTTTATGATAAGTGTTACCACTGATGCTTCCTGATTTCCTGGTGATAAAAATAAAGTTATCTTGTTGACGACAAAGTTTGAAAGAAGATGTTATTCCTCTTTCATCCTCCCCAATCGTATTAAAAGGAACTATTTTAACTATACTCATAAAAACTCCTATATAATTTAAGCTTAGAGTAAATTTATTAATTCTTAGTAGCAATATTAATTGTACTATTATGAAAGTGTCTAGACTTATATAGATTATTTTTATTTTAATGATTCTACTTTTTTACTTCCCAAGTATTTCTAAGAGTTACAGTTCTATTAAATACAAGCTGATCTTTTTTGCAGTCTTTGATATCTGCGATAAAATAGCCAATTCGATTAAACTGAAAACGTTGCTCAGGAGTTACATTTTCAAGAGATCTTTCAACTTTAGCATTCTTTATAATTTGCAAAGATTCTGGATTTATAATATCTTCAACATTATCAAAGCTACCAGGATTCTCATTGTTAAATAAACGATCATAAACTCTTATTTCTGCATTTAGACAGTTATTAGCATCAATCCAATGGATAATTCCGTTTGGTTTTATACCATCTTCTGGCTTTTTACCACCTAATGTTTCTGGTAGATATGAACATTTTAACTCAGTAACATATCCTGTCTCATCAGTTATAGCTTCAAGACACTCGATGACATAACCATTCATCAAGCGGACTCTGCCATTTGGACAGAGCTTTTTCATACCTTTTTCAAGCTCAAATACAAAATCATCTCTTTCGATAAAAATCTCTGAAGATATTGTAATATCACGACGACCTAAATCAGGATTTTGTGGATGATTTGGTACATTTAGTTCATGAGTCGGCATATCTATAATGCTTACTTTTATTGGGTCTAACACAGCATTTTTTCTTAGAGCATTTTTATTTAGATCATCACGGATTGATTCTTCTAAAACAGATACATCAATAATAGAGTCTTGCTTAGATATCCCAACCAGGTCGCAGAAATTACGCATTGATTCTGGCGTGTAGCCTCTACGACGATAGCCCTTAATAGTTGGCATACGTGGATCATCCCAACCATTAACAAGTTGGTTATCTACGAGGTATTTTAGTTTTCTTTTACTTGTTATTGTATAGTTTAAGTTAAGTCTAGAAAACTCGATTTGCTGAGGTCTTGTCTCAAACTCTGTTTCAGAAACTACCCATTCGTAAAAAGGTCTTTGATCTTGGAACTCTAAAGTACATAGTGAATGTGTAATTCCTTCAATGGCATCTTCTAGAGGGTGAGCAAAGCTATACATTGGATAGATACACCATTTATCACCAGTTTTAGGATGGTTTGAGAATTTTATTCTATATAAGGCAGGATCTCTTAGATTTATATTACCAGAAGACATATCTATTTTTGCTCGTAATGTCTTGCTTCCTTCGGGGAATTTGCCATTTTTCATTGCTTTGAAAAGCTCTATATTTTCTTCAATAGAGCGATTTCTATATGGACTATCTTTTCCAGCCTCTTTTAATGTCCCGCGATATTCTCTAACTTGTTCAGCTGATAAGTCACAAACGTAAGCCTTGCCTTTTTTGATAAGCAATACAGCTAGCTCATACATCTTATCAAAATATTCAGAAGCAAAGTGAGGCTCATTTTTCCATGTGTAGCCTAACCACTGAACGTCTTCCTGGATAGCATTTATATATTCGATATCTTCTTTATCTGGGTTTGTGTCATCAAAGCGTAAGTTACATTTACCTTCAAACTCTTCTGCAATACTAAAATTTAAGCAGATAGACTTTGCATGACCTATGTGTAAATATCCATTTGGTTCTGGTGGAAATCTTGTTAATATGCTCGAAACCTTCTTAGTTCCTAGATCTTTTTTTATAATATTTTTTATAAAATTAGTTTTGTTTACTTTAGTCTCATTACTCATGATTTTTTATATAGAAATAGTTGAATTAACAAATTTACTAATAGTTTACTTTATTCACAAAACAATAACATATTTTTTTGAAAAAAAAGTATATACTGGCTATAATTTTCACTTAAAAGCTAATTGTTATTTAAGCTAAGGAACTTTAGCAATGGATCCTTCTACCATAGATGATAATAAATACTTATATACTTCAAAAAATGTATATCGAAACTTATCTTTAGAGCAACTTGCAAAATATGCAGAACATAATCGTGGCTTTATACAGCGGAAAGGTAAAACTCTTGTAGTTGATAGCGGTAGTATTAAAGGAAGACTGCCTGATGATAAATATATTGTAGAAACTAAATATGCAAAAAAGAATGTCTGGTGGAATGAAGAAGGTTCTGATAATAAAAGACTAAAAAGAAAAAACTGGAAGCTTATCAAGCAAAAGCTTTGCCAAGATGTATCTCAAAGAGATTTGTTTGTAGTAGATGGGTTTTATAATCATGATGAGAAAAGAAGAGTTGCTGTTAGACTAATAACTACACAGGCTTCAGCGGCTTATTTTTTCAAGCTTGTAACAATATCTGATAATGGTTCTGAACAGTTCGAGCCACAATGGGTGGTAATGCATTCGCCTGAAACAGAGATCGAGAACTATGAGGAACTTGAATTAAATTCATCAAAGGCTGTTGCGACAAATTTGAAACAGCGTGAGAGTATACTTGTCGGAACCTATTATCTAGCAGAAATAAATAAAGTTCTGCTATCTGTGATGAGTTATTACTTATCTTTAAATGATATTGGTGTTTTTTATTGCGCTGTTGGAGTTGATGCAGAGGCCAAAAGTAGTATGTTTTTTGGTTTATCAGGTAGTGGCAAAACAACATTAGCTTTAGATAAGCAAAAGACTTTAGTGACAAATGAAGCTGTTGCTTGGACAGAAATGCGAGGAGTATATAGTTTAGAGTCTGGATTAACTATAAAGTCTGCAAGTTTTAAAAAGGATGATCCTCGAATTGCAAAACCTTTGAAAAGTGATCTTCTAATAGAGAATCCTAATTTTGATGAGAATAAAAATATTATATTTGGTCAGAAGAGTAGATCCCAAAGTAATACTTATGTGACTTTTCCACGAGAAAATTTTGATAGCCTTATTAATACTGATAGTCCAAGTACTATAATCTTTCTCGTTAAAGATGCAAAAGGAATTTTACCAAGAGTTGCAAAATTAAGTAAAGGTCAAGCTATTTATTATTTTCTATCCGGTTATACATGTACTTCTACCGGTGTCGAGTCTGGGGTTACAGAGCCTAAACCAGAGTTTTCAAGTTGCTATGCACAGCCATTTTTATTACTTAGACCAACTAGATATGCAAGTATTCTGCGTCAAAGGTTAAAGCATAGTAATGCTAATATTTATATGGTTAACGTTGGTTGGATCGATGGTGATCATAAAACTGGTAGAAGAGTACCTACCGAAGAAACAAAGATTGTGGTTGATTACTTATTAAATAAGTCAGAAAATGTTGGTTTTAAATTTGAAAGACAAAAGTACTTTAATTTTAAAGCATTAACATCCATTTATGATAATGATGAAGTGTTTCATTTAAATAATATTTGGGATGATAAATCAGAGTATAAAAAACAATACAGAGCTTTGGCAAAAGACTTTATCAAAAACTATACACAGTTCGAAAATGATGAGTTTGCATTAAAATACAAAAAGTTCCAACCGGATATTTAGTGTTAATCCCATTGGCTATATGAAAAATCTTCTTTATTTATTATAATATCCCTAATCCGCAAGAACTTAAAAATAGAATGTTAATTTATCTTTTTAAATGGCTAAGCCATTATTTCAATGGTTTAGGGGTTTTTAGTCATTATATCTCTATCAGAATTATTATGATTTCAATCACATCTTTACTAATCACACTTTTTTTAGGATCTCCAATGATTCGCTGGTTACAAAAGATGCAAATAGGTCAAGTTGTGAGAGATGATGGTCCAGAAAGTCATTTTTCTAAGAAAAACACACCAACAATGGGAGGTGTATTAATATTAGCATCTATAGTTATATCATCATTGCTATGGGGTGATTTATCAAGTATCTATTTATGGATTTTAATACTGGTAGTTGTTTTTTTTGGAGCTATTGGATTTATCGATGATTATTTGAAACTAGTACTTAAAACCCCCAAGGGGTTAAGAGCTAAACATAAATTTGCATTACAAACCATATTTTCAATTATATTGGCAATAATTTTGTTTTATCTTTTATCAAAAGATGGACAAATGAGTTTATCTATACCGTTTTCAAAGAATTTATGTATACCTTTGGGAATAGTATTATTTATAGTTCTAACATTTTTTATTATCAACGGTAGTAGTAATGCTGTCAATCTTACAGATGGTTTAGACGGCTTAGCAATAATGCCAGTCGTTTTAGTAGCTTTAGGCTTAGGTATATATGCATATATTGAAACTAATAGTAATTTAGCAAGTTATCTTTTGTTTAATTATTTAGGTAATCAAGGGCTTGCTGAGGTTGCTGTTTTTTGTGCTGCTGTATGCGGTTCAGGGTTAGGTTTTTTATGGTTTAATTCATATCCGGCTGAAGTTTTTATGGGAGATGTAGGATCATTAACTTTAGGAGCTGTTTTAGGTGTTATAGCTATAATGATTCGCCAAGAGTTAATATTTTTTATAATGGGGTTACTTTTTGTTGTAGAAGCTCTGTCTGTGATGCTACAAGTAGGTTCTTATAAACTTAGAAATGGTAAAAGAATCTTTAGAATGGCACCCATACATCATCATTTTGAGTTAAAAGGTTGGCCTGAAACTAAAGTTGTAGTGCGTTTTTGGATAATCTCATTAATACTTTTTTTAATTGGCTTGGTAGCTATTAAGGTTCGATAATGTTTAGTTTTCACTATAATGACATTAGGATTTCTAAGTTATTAATGGTTGGATATGGAGTCACAGGGAAGTCTGTTTGTGATTTTCTAGCAAATTTCATTGACCTTGAAGTAGATATATCACAAAGTGATGAAGAATTTCAAAATTATGATTTAAATAGTTATGATTTAATAACAGTTAGTCCAGGTATACCACTTAATAAGTCTCCATATAGAGAGTTATCTAAATACAAAGATAAAATTGTTAGTGATATAGATATATTTTATCAATATATTAAAAATACAAAAGCAAAAACCATCGCCGTAACAGGATCAAATGGCAAAAGTACAGTAGTTACTTTACTTGATTTTGTGCTTAGAGAGCTTGGACATAAAAGTATTCTAGTTGGAAATATTGGTACACCTGCACTAAATAAAATAGATGAGAAATTTGATTATTGTGTTATAGAAACATCAAGTTTTCAAATAGATATATTTCACTCTGTAAAGTTTGATATTGGTTGTGTTATTAATGTATCCCCCGATCATTTAGATAGATATGCAAGTTTTACTGAGTATAAACAATCAAAGCTAAATCTAGCAAACTTTAGTAAAGATTTTTTTGTATATGATGTTCATAATAATGGTGTTAAATATGCAGGGGAATATGAAATAGTAAGATCTAGTATATATAAGAATGCTACTAAACTTCTTGATATTGCGGAGATTAAACTATTCGGAGAGCATAATTTAGAGAATATTATAGTTGTTTTAAATATATTAGATAGATTAGGGCTAGATACCTTAAAAGCAATAACTGCTATTAAAAAATTCAAAGGTTTAGCCCATCGTTGTAAAATTGTTAAAAATGTTAGCGGCGTGACTTATATAAATGATTCAAAAGGTACTAATGTTGGAGCTACAGTTGCAGCACTCAATAGTATAACTAATACAAAAAATATTATATTGTTATTAGGTGGTGTAGCTAAGGGTGGGGACTTTAGCCTAATGATTGAGTCACTCAAGAAATATGTTAAACATGTTTTTATATATGGACAAGATAAGCAATATATACAAGAGTATATTAAAGATAGCTGTAGGTATGAGCTATGTAATAATATGTATGAAGCTCTTGAGTTAGCAAATAAAAAAGCACATGGTAGTGAAATAGTCTTATTATCTCCAGCTTGTGCAAGTTTTGATGAATTTAAAAATTATGTGAAACGTGGTGAAGCTTTTGAAGATTATGTTGCACAGTTAAAACATCTAGGAAGCTAAAAGTGTTATATAGATTAAAACTTTTATTAAGTAGAAAAAACGTAAAAAGAGAACGAGTAAGAGCGAAGCTTGAAATAGATATTTCAATAGTTTTTATAATGCTAGGATTGCTTACCTTTGGTTGGGTTATGGTTACTTCTGCATCTATGGTAGATGCGTTGTACGATTTTAATGACCCATATCACTATTCTATAAGACAAGGTTTCTTTGCGATCATATCAATATTTTTATTTTTATTAGCATTGCTTGTACCAACTAAAAACTATGAGAAGAACTATAATGCATTTTTCTTTATAATGCTTTTGGTTTTAGTAGCTGTACTAGTCCCAGGATTGGGTAAAAGTGTTAATGGTGCTAGGCGCTGGATACCTTTGCTAATTATCAATATTCAGGTTGCTGAGTTAGCTAAGTTATTAGCAATTATATTTTTTTCTGGCTATATTGCTACGAATTTAAAAAATATGGGGAATTTTAAAGAAGGAATTCTTACTCCAATAAGTTTGTTAGGATGTATTGCCATACTTTTATTAATGCAACCAGACTTCGGCTCTACAGTTGTAATATCAATATGTGTTATGGGCATGCTATTTGTATCTGGTAATAAGGTACGTTGGTATGGGTTACTCTTAGTAGCTATGGTATTAATGGCATCAATGTTGGTTATTATATCCCCATATAGGATGCATAGGATTACAGGGTTTTTACACCCATGGGAAAATGCTAATGGTTCGGGTTATCAATTAGTTCAAGCTCTTATCAGTTTTGGTAGAGGTGGTTGGTTTGGTGATGGCTTAGGTAATGGGGTACAAAAGCAGTTTTTCTTACCAGAGGCACATACTGATTTTATTACTTCTGTTATAGCCGAAGAGCTAGGTGTTTTTGGTTTGATGGTTTTATTATTCGTGTATTTATTTATTGTTTTAAAGGCGATAAATATTGCTAAACTAGCTTTTGAGTTAAAAAGGTATTATCAAGCTTTCTTAGCCTATGGTATAGGCTTTTGGATTGGCTTTCAGGTCTTTGTAAACGTTGGTGTAAATACAGGGTTATTGCCGACAAAAGGTTTAACTTTACCTTTAATAAGTTATGGAGGAAGCAGTCTATTGATAATGTGCTATACGTTAGGAATCTTAGTTAGAGTGGATTTTGAGAATAAACTTTTAGCAGATACGATAAATCCTAGATATGTATATAAAAAAGTTAAATAATAAAAATCTTATTGTTATGAGCTCTTTTCTAAGGTATGTACATTCCTAACAATATATAAAGGTCTATGCTTTGTTTCTATAAAGATTCTACCTATATAGCTACCTAACATACCTATTCCAATCATTTGCAAACCACTAAAAAATAGTATGAAAGTTACTAATGATGGGTAACCAGGAGTATCTATTCCGAATATTAGTGATTTTAAGACTATTATTGAGCCATAAATAAAACTTATAAAAGCAACAAAGACACCTATATATGACCATATCTCTAGAGGGGCTTTACTAAAGCTTGTAATTCCATCAATTGAAAATTTAAATAACTTCCAATAGTTCCATTTAGTTTGACCTGCGACTCTTTCTTCTCTTGTGTGATAAACAAGTTTTTCTTTAAAGCCTATCCATGTTAGTAGACCTTTATTAAAGCGAACTTTTTCTTTTAACTCAAGAAAAGCATTTATTGCAGATCTATTAAGTAGCCTATAATCTCCAGCATTAGGTGTAAGTTTTGTATCACTAATACGGTTGATAAGCTTATAAAAAAGACCAGCAGTATGTTTTTTTGTTGAGGTATCAGTATTTCGGTTTTCTCTAACAGCGGTAACAACTTCATAACCATCTAACCAATGTTCAACCATCTCTAAAATAAGCTCAGGAGGGTCTTGTAAGTCAGCATCTATAGAGATAGCGGCATCACCTTTGCAGTTTGCAAAACCAGCAAATAACGCAGACTCTTTACCAAAGTTTCTTGATAAATCTACGACAACTATTTCAGGAATATCTTGCTGCTTTTTTAGTAATAGTTCTAGAGTATTATCACTACTACCGTCGTTAATAAAAACTATTTCATATTTTGTAGGTAGTTTTTTTAAAATAGGCATTAATCTATCGAATAAATGCTCTATAGTATCCGATTCATCTTTTACTGGGATTAATATACTTGTTAATTTATTTTTATGAGTCATTAATATCAAATTATAGAATTTACATCTAATTTTGATATTCTAGAGCGAATAGCTCCTTAAAGCAAGCTTTCTAAGAATATTACTATGTGTCATATTACTGCAGTACTATATTGTTATCTTTTTGATCATTTAGAGCTTGTTCAGATTTGAAATATTTAAACTCATTAACTCTAGATTTTGATATAGGGTCGCCCTCATCAATATCTAGAGCCGGATGACACATTATTAGGCCCCCGTCTTTGATTTCAGAATATGCTTTTAAAATGACTTTTCTAAAGTCTTCATTATTGTTTTCAAGTGCGTATATTCCAGAAAAAGAGGAGTTATGTTTGATGTTATTATCAACTAATAATTTATTGAATTTCTTTGCACCACTACGATAAATTATTAAGGATTTAAAGTTTGACTTATCCATATTAAATGTTGAGCGGATATATGTTTGCTGTTTAAACATATCAAAGTTTTTATATAAATCTATAACAGCTTTTCTAACTATAGGAAAATGGTGTACATGTTGGTGTCCATCAATAAAATCCGGTAAGTCTCCCCATAGACTTATAAAATTATCTATTTGGGCTTTAAGCTCATTATAAACATCAGTATAACTTATTGCTCTTAGTTTTGATTTAGCAAGCAGTTTTGAAAGAGGTAAAAACTCTTTATTTTTGCTTATAGATTTAGCATTTGTAAGAGGAGTGCCTTCTGTCAGGTTTAGGTGTATGCCAACGTCAATAAAACTGTTATAGATATTTTTTAAATTAGGCATGCCATGCTTTAATGCTGGCATATTTGACATACAGCTTGTAGCATTAATGACTTTTTTCTCGAGAAGCTTAATAATTCCTTCATTAACATTATCACTTAGGCCAAAATCATCAGCGCAAATTATTATTTTTTTGAACATAGCTAAAAGACATGCTAACATTCACGTACGCTAATCGTACTATATTTATTTTATGTCTTCAACTAGGAAGTATTTTTATTCCCAAGTTTTTATATTTTTATTCTTCCTATATATATTTTCATGCATGCCTTTAATGATAGATGATTTGTTTCGTTCTCAGATGGCTGCACTTTATAATCATACAGTAATTAAACATTTAATTAATGATTATCAAACATATACAGGCAGGATTTCAGCACAGTATCTTTCATATATATTTTTTAATAAGCCAATGCCTTATATGATAGCTATACTAAATGTCATTAGTGCACTATCTTTTAATGTGCTAATTATATATATGTATAAAATTATTACTAGAGAGGATAAGGTCGTTTTTGATAAGGTTTATGTTAGTTACTTATCGATATTTTTCTTTATATTTACCTTTAGTGCTTTTATTGGTACGACTATGTGGAAAATGGTGGCAGTACAATATTTGTGGGGTATATCTATATGTGTATATATTGCATATAAGTTACTACGTAAAAATCAGATTAATATTTTGCTAACTATATTTATAGGACTATTTATAGGATTATATAATGAAGAAATTTTCGCACTTTGTTTTACTCTTTTGTTTGTGTTTTGTGTTTACAAATATAGGCTAGGCCAGTTAAATAAAAATATTGTGATTATGCTTGTGTTGTTGTTTGTATTTGGTGTTATTGATTGCCTAGCTCCAGGTAATACACATCGAGCTCAAGAAGAAGTTATGAAGTTTGGCTATAATATTTATATAGATCAGATGATTACTATATTCCTTGCATTTCTTAGAGGAATTTTGATTTTACCATTCTTAATTTGGGCTTTTAAAAGTACAACAAGAAATTATTTACTTACAAATGCTCAGAAAGTAGCTATTAAAGTAGCGTTAGTATTAACTTTTTTAGCAGCATTGATATTTTTTAGATATGTAGGAACAGGAAGAGTATATATGTTATTTATAATATTGTACTTTTGTATAATATGTTACAACACAGATATCATTGTTAAAGTTGCTAATAGTGTTAAGTTAAAGAGAATATCATATACTTTATCGATATTAGCAATATTCTTATTATTCTTTGGAAGTACTTATATACATTATGAATTTAAAGATAGATTTAAGTATATGAATGAACATATAAATCAAAGTGTTTGTCTTAATGAAATATACTCACCAGTTTGGTATTTGATTTATTTTAAAGACTTTAATGCTTATGGTAATTCTAAAGGTAAATATGGTTACCGTAACTATAATCATGATTATGCCTCATATTATAATTTAAAGAAGATTAGGTACTGTAAATAGCACCTAAATTGCATCATTAAAAAAATCAACATTTTTAACATTTTAAAGTTATAATTATATTAATTAGTTAAATATTTTTTAGAAAATGGTAAATAGAAATATTGAAAATTCACATCTTTATGCTGTAATACCAGTTTATAATGAGGAAGCCTTAATAGGCTCTTTTTTAGAAGAGCTAGCTGCTAAACTTAGTGATATATCATCAAATTATAAGATAGTCGTTGTTGATGATGGCAGTGTAGATAAATCTAGAGAAATCATTCAAGGCCTTGTTGGTAAATTAAATATAAAGCTTATTAGCTTTTCTAGAAATTTTGGCCAAGAAGCTGCTATAACAGCAGGATTAGAAGCCTCTAAAAATGCAGATGCTGCAGTTATTATGGATTGTGATTTTCAACATCCTATAGAAGTGATAGATCAGTTCTATGAAAAATGGTGTGAAGGGTATTCTAATGTTTATGGTATAAGAACTAGAGATGATCAAAGTAAAACTAGAAGTTTTTTATCAGAAACATTTTTTAAATTCAGTAAAAGTATGATGGGTGTTGATATTCCAGCTAATGCGGGATATTTTAGATTATTAGATAAGCAATGTATTAAAGCTTTTAATTCATTATCAGAAAATAATCGTTTTATTCGTGGTCTTTTCTCATGGATAGGTTTTAAAGGGTATGCTATACCATTTCAAGTTGCTGATAGAAAAGATGAAACACCTAGTAGGTGGGGCTATAAAAAACTCTTCAAATTGGCTTTTACTGGAATTTTCTCATTTTCAGCTGTTCCTCTTAGAATGATATCTCTTATGGGAATGATAATTTCTATATTTGCATTAGCATATGGTTTATATACGATTTTAGCTAATTTACTTTTTGGTGTTGGTGTTAGTGGTTGGCCAACTATTGTGGTGAGCATTATGTTCTTTAGTGGGGTTCAGCTTATTTCTTTAGGCGTTCTAGGGGAATATATAAGTCGTATATTTGATGAAGCAAAAAATCGTCCTAAATATATTATTGATGAGGATGAAAGTCGAAATATTTAATTATTCTAAATAAATTTTTTTTCTAATTTTTAAAGTTCTCTTTTAATCTCTGAAGTTATGCTAAAAGTTGTTACACTATAAAGTTAAAATATGAGTAATAGAGAACTATAAGCCTAATTTGAAAATGATTCTATGACCAATACATATTTGATTTAATGTATGTTTATTCGTATAAAATTAGACATTGTGATTATTTAATGAGAAGTTTAGAACAAACTCCGTATAATTTATGAGGCACTGTTTAATAATTAACTTTTAATTATTTTTACTACAACATTTTTGTTGTATCTTCCCTTAATTTGGAAGTTTATATTAGGATATTTTTCTCTAATTTTCTGAAGTTGCTTTTCTTTTGTGAAAATAACAATATCTTTTTTAGTTTTTAGAAGTTCACCAAATTGAGGGTAAGTTATTAAATATTTAGGCCATTCACCATTATGAGATTGTTGATATTGTTTGATACCATAATGGAATTCTCTTGCCCAGTTATCGATTTCTGGTCTATAAGTTTTCCAGTTATAAACGATATAGATATTATCATTTAATAGTAACGGTAGGTCCTCTTCATAGCCTTTTTTCTTTATCTCTTCTTTTAAGATAAAGTGTTTTGGTTGAGGTCTATTATAGTACACAAATATAGTGTCTTTAGGCGAGTCTTTTATCACTTTTTCAACTAAAGGTTCAGATGTTCTAATATCAAAATAAGGTATAACTAGTTGACCTAAGATATTAAGAACCATAAGTGCTGAGATTATTAGTATGATTGCTTGTTTGATTTGACCTTTTATAGATAATCTTAAGCTAAATGCAATTACAAAAGCACATAGTGCCACTAGTAGAATATATACTGTTGAAGCATGCGTGTCTAAGAATAGATGTTGAACTATAGGGAATAGGGCAACTACAATAGCTGTTATTAAGAAAAGTGTACTAGCAGCTATATGCATCTTTTTAAAAGTATTTACTCTATCACTATCTTTAATTACTTTCTCAAACGATAGAGCCATTAGTAATGATAACGGTCCAAAAATAGGTAAGATATAGCTTACGATTTTTGAACTAGGGATTGAGAAGAATATTAGTATGAGTAGGCACCAAAGCGCTATTAAAAATGTAGTGTAGTCTTTTTTCCTATTTTGCCAAATAGCTTTAAAACCTTTTGAAAGTCTATTAAGTAATAAAATACTAAATGGTAAAAATACAGCTAATATAATTACAAAATAAAACCAAGGTCCAATAGCATTATTAAAGCCATGTCCAACAAAACGGTAGAATTGCTGAAAATAGAAGAAGAAATATAGAAAATCGGGGTTTTGTTGTTGAGCTAAAACTAACCATGGCGTAACAATAATTACAAATATAACAGCACCTGTTGGTATATATAATTCTTTTATTCTAGACCAGTTATTTGTTACAAGCATCCAGACAAAAATAGTCATACAAGGAAAAGCTATAGCCATCAATCCTTTAGTTAAAAATGCTAATGCAGATACAAGGTATGCAGCATACATAAAAAAGCGTTTTTTATTGCCTGTTGGTTGTTTTAAACTAACTAGACATAAAAAGAATGCAATCCAAAGAAGATTAGCAACTATAAGATCCATATTCGCATAGTGAGCTTCAAAGAAGTATAAAACGTTCGCTGCAAGTATAAAACTTGCCAGAACACCAGCAAAACGTGAATAAAAATATCTACCAAAAGAGTATATTGAGATACATCCTAATATGCCAAAAAGTGCTTGGGGTAGGCGAATAGCCCAGGCATTTATACCAAAAAAGTGCATTGAGGTAGCTTCGAGCCAATAGTATAGAGGTGGCTTATCTAGAAAAGGAACACCATTGATTAACGGGGTGACCCAGTTATTAGTACTTAGCATTTCTCTAGCTATTTCTGGATAACGCCCTTCATCAGGAATACTTAAGTGTCTATGACCGAGAAATATAATGAAATATACTATATAGATTACTAATAAAATTATGATGTCATAAGCATAAGAGTTTTTAAATTTATTCATTTAGGTTTCTAAAAAAAAGATAAATTAATGACTTAATGTATCTTTTAATTATGATTTTTTCAAGAGAATTGTAATAAATAGCGACTGATGATAATAGTCATGAATTATTTTAGAATATCGTGTATTAGAGAGCTAAACTTCACTAAATTGTTCTGGTTTATCTTCTTTATTTTCAAATAAAAACTTATGCATCTCTTTTTGTAAAAACTCTTTTGCTTTTGGGTCCATAAGGTTAAGTCTATATTCATTTATTAGTATAGTTTGATGAGATAACCAAGCCTGCCAAGCTTTGTTTGAAATCTCTGTATGAATTTTTTTACCTAGCTCACCTGGAAGAGGTTGAAATGGTATAGCTTCTAATTCTTGATTATATTTTTTACAAAAAACAGTAGACATTTTTTCTCCTTTAAAATTTTTTAGATACATCTTTTAGGTTTTGGTAATCCAGCTAATTTGGCAGCTTGTACAGCTGGAGAACAAGGAAATAGCATTTGTAAATATAAACTATTACCTATTTTATCTCCATGCTTCTCTTTTAAGGCTTTTACAAGTTCTCTAATTGCTGGTGATTTTTTGTTTTCTTGGTAAAAACTTCTTAAAAAGTTAATAACTAACATATGATCTTCAGTTAGATCAATATCTTCATTTGTAGCAGTTAATTTACAGAAATCTATATCCCAAGTTTCGAAATCTATTAAAAAGCCTTGTTTGTCTATGTTGTAGTTATCCACAAATATGATAAAATTTGTTACTAGTTTTTACTATCTGACAATTATAACAAATAAGAATAGTTGTTTTAATCTATAAAAAGGCATATTTAATGAAAGTTACTTTATATACTACAAAATATTGTCCATACTCTCTTCGAGCAAGAATTGCTCTATCTGAGAAAAAAATGAATATGGATGTTGTTGAAGCTGGTGATTTAGCTCCAGAAAAGCTAAAAAAGATATCTCCTAATGGTCTTTTTCCTGTGTTAAAAGAAAAAGATTATAGTATAAATAATAGAAAAGCTCTTTTGATATATATCGATGAGAGATTTCCTGCACCTGGATTATTACCTAGCTTAGTTAATGAGCGTATAAAAATTCGCTTATCATTAGAAAAAATAGATAACGAATGGTATCCAGTATTAGATCAAATTAGAAAAAATAAAACAGATAATGAAAAATTGGCTGTGTTATTTAAAGATCTAAAGGAAAGTTTTTTAACAATTGAGAAAGCATTTAGTGAATTTGATTATTTTATATCATCTAGTTTTACTTTAGCAGATTGTTATATTGCTGCATTAATAATCTGTTTAGAAGCTGAAGGTTTTGTTATAGATGAGACATTTGGTGCTATGCATGCTTATAAGAAAAGAGTATTTGCTAGAGATTCTGTTAAGAAGGCTAACTTAAAAGGCAATGCAAATGAGTCATTATTAAAAACTTTAAGAGCACATAGGTAAGGTAACGTTATATGTGGTATCAAGGTTTTGTAAATTTTGTTTTTTTTGCTCTTAGTGTGATACTTATTGTAGTAGCGATAGTTTTTGTCATTGGAAGTTTTTTCTCATTATTAGCAAAGGCAAAGCAGGAAGCTGCTAAATTGACTAAGGGTAAACTAAAAATTAATAAAATTGGTAAAGACTATAAAGAAACTAAAAAAGAAGTTTTAGAAACATTATTAAGCAAGAAAGATTATAAAAACTATCTTAAAGAACAGAAAAAACTAGATAAACAAGATGATAAGCCTGAAGGAAAAATCTTTGTAGTTAACTTTAAAGGTGACATACATGCCTCTCAAGTTGAAAATCTACGTAAAGAAGTATCTGCTATCTTAGCTGTATCTAAATCAAATGATGAAGTTATTGTTAGAATCGATAGTCCTGGTGGGGTTGTAAATGGCTATGGTTTTGCCGCAGCTCAACTAGAGAGGATTCGTCAAGCAGGTATTAATTTAACTATTTGTATTGACCAGGTTGCTGCAAGTGGTGGTTATATGATGTCTGCTGTTGGGCATAAAATAATTTCAGCTCCTTTTGCTATAGTTGGTTCGATAGGTGTAGTTGGAACTATTCCAAATGTTAGAGATCTACTTGAAAAGAATGGCATCAATGTCGAGATGCATACCTCTGGAGAGTATAAGCGTACATTAACAACAGTAGGTGAAAATACTGAAGAGGGCCGTAAGAAATTCAAGCAAGACCTTGAAAATATTCATGAGTTATTTAAAAAGCATATTTTAAATTATCGTCCTAATCTAGATATGCATAAAGTTGGTACTGGAGAGTACTGGTTTGGTAAAGATGCTCTTGAGTTGGGTTTAGTTGATGAGATTCAAACTTATGATGATTATTTGATAAGTTTACTTAGTAACAAACATGATGTGTATGAGGTAAGCTTTGTTAGGAAAAAAGATAAAGGGTTGTTGAAGTCTAAGCTTGCTATGATCAAAAGATCTCTAACAAACTTCTTATACGCACGTAAAATATTATAGGATCAAAGTGCTTTCTTTAAATACACATCAAAAAATCTTGGATAATTTTCTTGAGCAGAAGTCTAAGCAGATGCTACATCATGCTTTTATTTTTAGGGTTAAAGATGCTGTACTTTTAGATAGTTTTATAAACTCTTTATGCCAAGTATTATTAGGGCAAAAAGTTGATGACTATAATGAGTCACCATATGTGACAATAGCTAATTCAGAGAATAATGAGGTTAGAGTCGCAGAGGTTAAAAAAATTATAAAAAACTGTGAGCTAACAGCACATAATAACTTAGCTAAAATTATTATAATTCCAGAGCTTGGATTCTTAAATGAATCTGCGGCAAATGCTATTTTAAAAACGCTTGAAGAGCCAGCTGAAAATACTTTCTTTTTAATGTTTACACGCAATTATAATAATATTTTAGCGACTGTAAAAAGTAGATCTTTAAGTTATGATATAAGCTTTGACCAAGAGGATAAGTATAGTTACTTAAAGTACACATTTGATATGTCAAAAGATGCTATAGAAAAATCTTTATTAATGGCTAGAGATGATGTTAATGTTATTGCTAAGATTAAGTTAGAGCAGCATTTTTGGCAAGTTAGAAATAGTCTAATGAGAGTTTTAGTAAATCAGCTAAACCCCAATATTTTTCTTAAAGAGGTTAACCCTAATTTTAAAGATACGCTTTATTGGTTAACAAGCTTAATTGTTGATGTGTATTATTATAAGCTTAATGATCAAGATCAAAATATTGCTAATTATGATAAAATTGCGGTTATTAAATATCTTGCTGCTAAATTCTCAGAAGATGAAATATATAAGCTATATCAAAAAACATTAGAAGCTAATGATTATTTTCTTAATTTTAAAAATGTTGATAAAGAATTAGTTCTAGAAAATTTAATATTAAAAATTATAAAGTAGGTAAAAAATGGAAGTAAAACAACAACAAAAATTAAAGGCTCAAGCTCATAGTTTGAAACCTGTGGTTTTAATGGGTGAGAAAGGTCTTACTGAAAATGTAATGCTAGAGATTGATTTAGCTTTAGCATCGCATGAGCTTATAAAAGTAAAAGCAGGACGTTTACCAAAAGAAGAAAAACAACAAATTGCAGCTGAGATTGTTAAAGCAACAAAATCAGAGTTAGTGCAAATAATAGGTAATATTCTAGTTCTATATAGAAAAAATCCTAAT
This sequence comes from Francisella sp. SYW-9, assembly GCF_008711465.1. Lineage (GTDB taxonomy): Bacteria > Pseudomonadota > Gammaproteobacteria > Francisellales > Francisellaceae > Francisella. The sequence continues at coordinate 134,835 of NZ_VXKQ01000008.1, read as the reverse complement.
AAAAATAGAAAATAGGTTTAGAGATGAGTTTTCCAATATCACGTCCGCGTAGACTTAGAGTGTCACAAAACATTAGAGATATGGTTGCTGAAACAACCTTAAATGTTGATGATCTAATGTATCCAATATTTGTTGTGCATGGTGAGAATATTAAAAAAGAAATCTCAAGTATGCCAAATCAATATCATTGGTCTATAGATATGTTAGATGAGCTTGTTGAGAAGGTTCTACAAGCAGGTATAAAAAGTGTCATGATATTTGGAGTACCAAAATCTAAAGATCTAGTTTCATCTGAGAACTATGATCCAAATGGTATTACACAACAAGCAATTAGAAAGATTAAGCAACTAGCCCCAGAGTTAGTTGTTGCCACAGATGTATGTATGTGTAGCTTTACACCTCATGGACATTGTGGGATCTTAAATGAAGCTGAGTATGTTGATAATGACAAAACATTAGAAATCTTAGCAAAAACTGCAGTATCTCATGCCAAATCTGGCGCTGATATAGTTGCACCAAGTGGTATGATGGATGGTATGATTATAACTATGCGTCAGGCTTTAGATGAAGCTAATTTTGAAACTGTAAGTATCATGTCATATTCAGTAAAATATGCTTCGGCTTACTATGGACCATTTAGAAGCGCTTGTGACTCTTCTTTGAGAGGTGATCGTAAAACTTATCAGATGGATTATCGTAATAAGAAAGAAGCTATTAGAGAAGCTGTTGCTGATATAGAGCAAGGTGCAGATTTTATCATGGTTAAGCCCGCATTAAGTTATCTTGACATTATAAATGAATTAAACCATATAGTTGGTTTACCAATTGCAGCGTACCATGTTAGTGGTGAGTATGCGATGATAAAAGCTGCTGCTCAAGCTGGCTTAGTTGATGAAAAAGCTATTACAATTGAAACACTCACATCAATGAAACGTGCTGGAGCTAAGATTATTCTTACTTATACTGCCTTAGATGTAGCTGATTGGGTTAAGTGCTGATTAAATCAATTGTAATAAAAATAATTTTATATAGAATTTTTGATAAGCACACTATATTCCCTATAAGTAAATAATGACTGGATTCATTAAGTTTTTTTCTTTGATAGTATTTGTTATTACTCTTTCAGCCTGTGCTATTATTACAGATCATAAATTTGTATATTTAGGTCATCCTGTAAAGTTACCAGAGTACCAAATTTATTATGATAAAACCCAAAATCTCTACCTGTTTATAGATAAGCATAGTTGCTTTGATAAAAGTGTTGATGGTGCAGGGACATGTATGGCCTTAAATCAGCAGGAAGCGGATGATTTTATTAAACAAATTTTGCCACAGTTAAGTGAGACTGAAGATAGACTGGAAGAAGATAATAAAGAAAAAGTTATTGCAGCTTTAAAAAAATATAATAAGAGAGTAATTAAAAGGCCTGTTCAACTAAACCTTAAGTTACGACCAATAAAGCAGATTAATGCATATGGTAAGAAAGAATATCATCTTGTGCCAAGAAAATACGATGTAAAGGCTAATTTAATAGTTATGCTGGATAAGTCTAAGAAAAATAATAATAATGTCCGCGTATTATATTCACTAAGAATGCCTGCGGTTATTCAAAACCAAAAAACCTCTACAAAACCATTTCTAATAGATCCTGAGTATTTAGAGGAAGTTATGAATGAAAAAGCTATTAAAAGCTATGAAGATTTATACAATAAACAAATAAAGAAAAAAAATGCTAAAGAAAATGAATTCGAGCATTTTTTAGATGACGAGCTACATATATAAATGCTGCGCATTTATTTTAGTCTTATAATTAAATTGTAAAAAAAAGTAATATTCTATAGAATTCACAACTAAGTTTTAAAATTTCCAAAAAGTGAAATTAGAGTAATTATTCATATGATAAATATAGCTTTATACGAACCAGAAATACCACCAAATACTGGTAATATTATTCGATTATGTGCGAATGTAGGTGCTAATTTGCATTTGATAGAACCTTTAGGTTTTAAACTAGAAGATAAGCAGTTAAGAAGAGCTGGGTTAGATTATCATGAGTTTGCGGATCTTAAGATTTATAAAAACTTTGATGAGTTTTATCAAAAAAATAAAGCTAAAAAAATTTGGGCTTGTACTACAAAGGCAAAACAATATTATCATCAAGTAGATTTTGGCCGTGATGATATTCTACTTTTTGGTCCTGAGACAAGAGGACTTCCTAGTGAAGTTTTAGAACTACTGAAACAGACCCAACTTAAGATCCCTATGCACAAAAATAGTCGAAGTTTAAATCTATCGAATTCAGTGGCTGTTATATTATATGGTGCTCTAAATAATATAGGTTTTGATAAGCTGGGTTTATTATAATTATTGGTTTAATTTGAAAACATCACAAGTATTTTCATAAGTTTGTTTAGCTACTTTTTCAAGATCTTCATTTCTTAATTGTGCAAGAAATTCTGCAACATATTTAACATACTCTGGATAGTTTGGCTTGCCCCTATATGGTACTGGAGTAAGATATGGCGCATCAGTTTCTATAAGTATTCTGTCTAAGGGAAGCTTTTTGGCAGTTTCTTGGATATCTTTGGCATTTTTAAAAGTTAATATTCCTGAAAACGAGATATACATTCCCATGTCTATAGCTTGTTTTGCCATATCATAATCTTCTGTAAAACAATGTAGAATACCGCCACATTTTTCGATATTTTCAGATCTTAAAATATCTAAAGTATCTTGCTTGGCAGCTCTAGTATGTACAATTATAGGTTTTGCTACTTCAATAGCTGCTTGGATATGATTTACAAATTTAGATATTTGTTTAGGTTTTGTTTCTTGGTCATTATAGTAGTAGTCTAATCCAGTTTCTCCAATTGCGACACATTTTGAATGATTTGATCTGGTAATAATTTCTTTTGTGCTAGGCTGATGCGAATCTAATTCACTTGGATGAACTCCAACTGAAAAAAACACATTATTATATGATTCAGCTATTTTTTGGATATCATTAATCTCATGCCATGCTACCGCAATTGAAACTATTTTATCTATACCTGCATTTTTAGCATTTGTAATGACATTATCAAGGCTTGTATCTTCTAGTTTTAAATAATTAAGATGGCAATGTGAGTCTATTATCATTTTTGATAAAGCTTTATTTAATTTGTAACAGATTATAGCAAAAAAATTGTCTGAAATATTTCATATTATGAATAAGTCTTTGTTTAAAACTAATATTATTTGGTATTAATATGCTAACCTTAAGGAAGGAGATTGTTGAAATTTTAGATTTGGAACTTTATATGAAAAATTTAAAACTTATATCAATAAATAATTATTTTTGTATTATATTATTTCTTTTATTAGGACTTTGTCAACAATCTTATGCAAGTAGTCGCTCAAATGATATAGACCATAAAGTTAAAGAGATAAATAGTTATCTTTTAGTTATTAAAGATGATAAAGCAAATAGTGAAATAAAGATAGCTTACCAGAGAAGTAAGCTTCTAAGCTATAAACATTATTTAAGTAAACAAATGGCTAACTTAAATAGTAAGCTTGAAAGAGTTGACTCTTTGCTTTCATTTATTCAAAAAAAATATCAAATAAAAAAATTCTCAGGCTTTATAAATAAGCAGGTCGAAGAAAATAGTGAGTTTAAGGCAAAGTTAAAAAATTATACTCACCGTAGAGCTTCTATTCTAAATGAATTGATACTTTTAAAAGAGACTAAATTAAATGTTGAAGATGCTCTGACACATATTTCTAATATGAGAACTTATTTACGAAATCAGTTTAGGTTCGAAAAAAATAATGTTTTATGGCAGTGGGGTAATTGGATTAGTGCTAAAAACAGTTTTATAAAAAACCTAGCAATGATATCAAAAGATATGCTGATTTTTATTTTTATACTAGGTATTTATTTTCTTATAAAAAGATTTTTTTCACTTAAGAAAATATTGGTTGAAAACCCAAGGTTGCAGCATAAAAGAAACATATCCAAGGCAACTATTAAATTTAACAGCATTTATATTTTAATGCTAAGTACTATTGTTTATCCTTTAGTGATTTTAGCTATAGCTAATTATCTAAACTATATTGGAAATCTATCTAATAACTCTATCTATGTAATTGATACTATATTACAAGTTATTGTTATCTACTCGGCTATATTATTTGTCTTGGAATCGTTTGCTAAGGTTGTTCTTTCAAGAAGCATAAAAGTAACAATCTTAGTTTTATATAGTATTTTTGGTTTAATTATGTATCTATTTAGATCAAATTTGATTAACTTTGAACGAGGTCATTTTATCGCAGTAATGCCTAAAGATGATATTTTAGTTTTAGTTTTCTTTTTTATGTTGTTGATGCTTATTCCAGCAACTATTGCTTTCATAATGTTAAGTAAACCTAAGATTAGGTCACGAGAAACTAAATTAAAAGTATTAGTTTGTACAAAATATTTTATATTTATTAGTTTAGTTGTTAGTATTTTTACAATGATTTTAGGAGGGTATCCTAATCTTGGGATGTCTATAGGATTTGATTTATATCAAACTTTCTTTTGGGGCACATATGTTTATGTCTTTTATAAGCTTCTTGTATTAGCTGTAGATTTAATTCTATGTAAGAAAAATAAGATTATTCTAACTAGAGGTTTGGTTGAAAATATTTTAGGTGGTTTTAAAAGAGCTAACCTTCGATATTGGGTAAAAAATATAATGTTTATTTTGGCGATATTAATATTTTTGATCTTGTTGCCTTTATCTTTAAATATTCAACCAGAAAAGCTTAAAGATTTATGGGAAATTTTTGCTTATCATGGAATTAGTATTTTGGGTATAAAGATAATACCTGCGGTTACCTTATTAGAGTCACTAGTGCTATTTGTTATAACTTTGTTTGTCGGTAAGCTTACGATAATATTTTGTAATAGAAGAGTGTTTCCTTATACAAAAATGGATCATGGATCTATAGAAGCAGCAATGTCTATAATTAAATATCTATTTATATTAATAGCAGTATTTATATTTATTAAATGTTTGGGTATGAGTAATACGGCAATTACATTTATTGTTTCTGGTCTATCTGTCGGACTGGGGTTTGCTATGCAAGATTTGATTAAAAATTTCTTTGCGGGCCTTATTATGCTGTTTGAGAGACCAGTTAAAATAGGTGATTGGGTTAAAGTTAATAAAGAGATTGGTGTAGTAAAAAATATTAGTATTAGAGCTACAGAAATATTAACGTTTGATAATAATTCACTAATAGTTCCCAATCATGTCATGGTAACAGATGTGGTTTCTAATGAAACACTTGATAAGAAAGTAAGACTTGATTTACCAATAAGATTATCTTACGAGGATGATTTTAAAAAGGCTGTGTCTATATGTGAGAAAGTAATTAAGGCAGATAGAAGAATACTTTTGGAGCCAAAACCAGAGTATCTTTTATATGACTACGGTGAGTCATCTATGATTCTTATGGTTAGAGCATACTGTTTGAGAACTATGAAAATTCATATTTTAAGTGACTTAAGAATAAAAGTGTTAGAAGAGTTTAACGCAAATAATATTAGAATTTCACTTGCTAAAATGGATATATACATTAAAAATGACAATAAAAAAGATTCTCAAATAATGTAATGTAGAGAATTCTAGACACCTAAAAGGCTTCTATAATTATGGATAATATTTTCAGTATTTCTAATGATTTTTGTGATGATGAAATTTTTATAAATCTCTTAAATCATAAAGATGTTCAAATTGAGAAAATTATTTCTTATGGGCAAGTTACTGATATCGATAAACCATATATTCAAAATCATGATGAGTGGGTTTTAATATTAAAAGGTGGCGCAAAGCTTGTATTAGAAAATAAAGAGTATAACCTAGGAGAAGGTGAGTATCTGCTAATACCCAGAAATACTAAGCATTGGGTTACTTATACTGCTAATCCAACTATATGGTTAGCTATACATTTTAAAGGAAAATAAATATATGCAAGAGTTTTTTGCTAACCATTTTTTTATATTATGTTTTTTTATAATATTGATGGGTTTTTTAGCTAGTTTTATTGATGCTATTGCGGGTGGTGGTGGATTGATAAGTATTCCAGCCTTAAGTATGACGGGACTACCAATTGTTATGATCCTTGGTACCAATAAGCTTCAAGCTAGTATTGGTACAGCGATGGCAACTTTTAAGTATTATAAAAATGGTCTGATAAATTTCAAAACAGTTCTAAGAGGTTTGATAGCTGGTTTTATTGGGGCATCGTTGGGCACAATATTAGCTGTTGTGATCCATAATGATTTTATGAATAAACTTGTTCCAATACTCCTAATTGTGGTTTTTATTTTTAGCATTGTAAATAAGAATCTTGGGGTTAATCAAGGTAAAAAAAAGATGTCAGAAGTGGCATTTTTTACATTATTTGGGTTTCTTTTAGGTGCATATGATGGATTTTTTGGTCCAGGTACAGGAAATTTCTGGATTATTGCAATAGTGTATTTTCTTGGTTATACATTTCTACAAGCTTCAGGGTATGCCAAAGTATTAAACTTAAAAAGTAACGTTTTTTCTCTTACAGTATTTATCTTATCAGGACATGTGAATTATATATTTGGATTTTTAATGGCTATTGGAAGTTTCTTCGGTGGCATTGTAGGATCTAGAATGGTTATATTAAAAGGCTCAAAACTTGTTAGGCCAATATTTATAGTAGTGGTTGGTTTAAGTATTATTTTTATGATAAAAAATACATACTTTTAGCTTTTTCTTAATATAAAAGTATCTCTTAATAATTATTATCTAGCCTTATCTTTGAAGGTTGTTTCTCTGGTAATTTAGTAAAATTTCTCAAAAAAGCCTTGCCCTCAACTTATGTTGAGGTATTACAATCATAAGTAACTTGAAAAGGATTATTAATAATTGAGAGGAAAAATGAGGATAGAACATTTGAACTTAGTAGTTAAAGATATAGGTAGTATGATTGATTTTTATAAGTCAGCATTTCCTCATTGGTATGTGAGGGCTAAAGGACATTCGACCTGGAACGGAGTCGATAGAGATTGGGTTCATTTTGGAGATGACTTTCAGTACTTAACATTTAATAGTAATGGAAAAGGAGAAAATCGAAATTTGAAAGGTCATGAAATAGGATTAGCACATTTTGCTTATGTTGTAGATGATGTTGAATCTATTCAAAAGAGGTTATTAAATGCTGGGTTTGATGCCAAATTAGGCGCTGAAAATAAATATAGGAAAAATGTCTATTTTATAGATCCTAGTGATTATGAAGTTGAATTTGTTGAGTATTATAGTGATATACCTAATGAGCGTAATAGTGATGAGTAATAATCAGTTATAACTTCTTATAAAAGGTAATTGCTTAGTCACTTTAACAAAAATTAATCCATAAAATCAATATAACTATAAAACCATAGTGCTATAATAGTCCTCACATTTTATAGTTAAAATAAATAAATCTTAGTCATATGAGTGAAAAAGCGTTAGAAATAAAAAATCTAACTAAAATCTATAAAGGTGGTTTTAAAGCCGTAAATGATATTAGTTTAGATGTAAATAAAGGAGATTTTTTTGCTCTTTTAGGTCCAAATGGAGCAGGAAAATCAACAACATTAGGGATGATCTCTTCTCTTGTAAATAAAACGTCAGGACAAATAAAAATATTTGGTCATGATATTGATAATGATTTTATAAGTGCTAGAAAACATTTAGGAGTTATGCCTCAGGAGGTAAATCTTAATCTTTTTGAAAAACCAATAGATATTTTAATTACACAGGCTGGATTTTTTGGGATTTCTAGAAAAGAGGCTATACCTTATGCAGAGGAGCTACTTAGAAAAGTAGATCTTTATGATAAGAGAAATACCCAAGTAAGATTCTTATCAGGTGGAATGAAAAGAAGGTTAATGGTGGTCAGAGCATTAATACATAAACCAAAATTACTGATATTAGATGAACCAACAGCTGGAGTTGATGTTGAGCTTAGAAACTCTTTATGGGAAATGATTATGCAGTTTCATAAAGAAGGGTTGACTGTGATTTTGACTACACACTACTTAGAAGAAGCAGAGTCTATGTGTAACCGTATTGCTCTTATTCATAGGGGTGATGTTCATGTAAATACAGATATGAAAAGTTTCCTAAAAACAGCAGATCAGCATACCTATATCTTTGACTTAAAGGATAAATGCCAAGTGGATATTAAGCTTAGTTCGGGTAATATAAAGTTGGTCGATGAATATACGTTAGAAGTAGAAGTTTCAAAAGGTGTTGTTTTAAATGAGATTTTTTCAGAATTGACAAATAAGTATCATCTAGATGTGTTAGATGTACGTACTAAAGAAGCAAAACTAGAGAAATTATTTATAGATGTTGCAAGGAATAAATAGGTAAATTTATGAATTTAAAAGATTATTGGATAACGTACGTAACGATCTTTAGTCGTGAATGTAAAAGGATGTTTAGAATTTGGCCACAGACATTATTACCATCAGTTATAACTATTATTTTATATTTTTTGATATTTGGTAAGATTGTTGGATCACGTATAGGTACTATGGGAGATGGTATTACTTATATGCAGTACATCACGCCAGGTCTTATTATTATGGCAGTGATTCAAAACTCATATGGTAATGTTGTAAGCTCTTTTTTTGGGATACGTTTTAGTAAGGCGATTGAAGAGCTGTTAGTTTCTCCTGTGAATAATCATGTAATAATTTTAGGATACATCTCAGGGGGAATATTTAGAGGATTTGTAGTTGGTATATTAGTAAGTATAGCAGCATTTGTATTGGATGGCTTTAGTACTATTCATAGTGTATTTTTAGTTTTAGCTGGGTTTATATTTTGTGGAGCATTATTCTCACTTGGTGGTTTAATAAATGCTATATTCTCACAGAAATTTGATGATACTACTATCTTCCCTACGTTTATATTAGCCCCTCTTATCTATTTAGGAGGAGTTTTTTATAATATAAATAGTCTTACTGGTTTTTGGCATTTTATATCTTCATGTAATCCATTATTTTATATAGTTGATTTTGTGAGATATGGTTTTATTGGTGTTTCAACTGTTAATCCATATTATGCATTTACTGCAATTATTATTTTTACATTTATATTGTATTACCTTTGCTGGTACTTATTAGAAAAAGGTATTCGTTTAAAGTCTTAGAATATTTTCTTTATCAAAAAAATCAGATATTAATATTTATTGGTTAATTTATTTTTTGCTATACTAGTTCTAATAAAATTTTTTTAAAGCAAAGAGAATGTTTGAATATCAAAAAGTAGCCATTATAGGGAAGCACTATAAAGAGGATGTTAGTCGAACTGTCGAAATGCTTTGTAATTTTCTTGTTGAAAAAGGCTTACAAATAGTTGTAGAAACTGAGACTGCTGAAGATATTAATTTAAGAGATATTGAAGTTCTTAGTTTAAAAGAAATAGCACTTAATTGCGATGTTGCAATTGTTGTCGGCGGCGATGGAAATTTTTTAAAAGCAGCTAGAGTATTAGCCTTGTATAGTCATATACCTGTTATGGGTGTTAATAAAGGTAAGCTAGGTTTTTTGACAACTATAGCTCCAAATGATAGAACTTTAAAAGATGATCTTTTGAATATTCTAAAAGGTCAAGTTTCTATTTCTAATGTAAGTATGCTTAAGTGTCGGGTTGATGATAACTTACGTGTTCCTTTAGAGGCATCAATAGCACTTAATGAGATAGCAATAACTTCAAGTCGAGGATTAATGTTTGGTTTAAAAGTTTATATCGATGGAAGATATGCTTTTGATCAACGTGGAGATGGACTAATTGTATCGACACCTACAGGCTCTACAGCACATGCTATGGCAGCAGGTGGTCCGATTCTTAATCCTAATCAAAATAGTATAGTTCTTGTACCGATATGTTCACATTCATTAAATAGTAGACCTTTGGTAATATCAGATGATAGTGTTATTGATATCTATATAACAGAATATAATAATCCTGAGCCTGTCTTAAGTATAGATGGTAGACATGATACTATCCTAAGTTCTCATCAGAAAGTGACTATTAAAAAGGCGGAAAAGAAAGTTACAGTTCTACATACACAAGATTATAACTATTATGATACTTTAAGAGAAAAATTAGGTTGGAGTAAGGTTTTATTTTAGAAAAGTTCAATTACAATAATTATTACAAAAACAGTTATAAATATTGCCGAAATAAACTCTAGCTTTTTAATATTTCTAAAGAAGATCTGTCTAAGCTTATTATTGCCAAAAAAAGTAGCAACAATACAAAACCAAATAAATGTTGTAAGAGCTATACATATCCAAATACCGACTTTACCTAAACTAGATAGACCATCAACTAAACTTAACATTGAGCTAAAGAAAACTAAAACTTTTGCATTAGCTAAATTAGTGAAGGCTCCGTTTAAAAAAAGCTTAAGACTTGATGGCACAGCAAAAGTATTTAGGTTTTTAATATGTTGACTAGCGTTTGGATTTAAATCTTGTTGTTTTGTAAATATACTTTTATATAGGTTAAAGGCTAGATAAGCTAAATATATGGATCCGATTAAGATTAAGCACTTAAATAGTATCGGTTGTTTATAGAGTAAAAATGACCCGAACCAGTAGACGATAAATGTATTGATAAGAATTCCTGATGCTATCCCAGAAGCTGTATAAACCCCTTGTCTTTGACCAAATTTGATAGAATTACTAATAGTTATAAAAAAATCTGGTCCCGGAAGAACTAAGCAACTAATCTGTAAAGCAAGAATTGTTAAAAATATTAACACGGATACACTCTTATTTTTATTATAGTTGATATAGAATAGTATTAATAAAATTGTAAATCTAGAAAAATGTGTGATAAATCTAAAGAAAATTTACGCCAAGTAAAAAGTTATGTACAAAGGGCTGGTAGGGTAACGAAGAAGCAACAGCAAGCGCTTGAAAGTTATGCTGAGAAATATATGATTAGCTATAATCATGATAGACGAATAGATTTTTCAGAGATATTTTCTAATGCTAATCCAGTAGTTTTAGAAATTGGTTTTGGAATGGGAGGATCATTGATTCAAATGGCCTTAGAGAATCCAGATAAGAACTATCTAGGCATAGAAGTACATAAAGCTGGTGTTGGAAATATCTTATATGAAATAGAACATCAAAATATATCAAACCTTCTGGTAATGAGCCATGATGCTGTTGAGATTTTAGAAAATATGATTGCTGATGAGTCTCTATCTGGAGTGCAAGTATATTTTCCTGATCCATGGCATAAGAAAAAACATAATAAACGTAGATTAGTTAATCAATCTAATATAGATCTTTTTGCTAAGAAGCTTAAGACTAGCGGAGTATTTCATTATGCTAGTGATTGGTTGCCTTATGCTGAAGATGTTTTAGAACTACTTGAAAGTGATGATAAATATCAAAATATGTATTCTGGGTTTGCACCAAGGCCAGAATGGCGCCCTTTGACAAAATTTGAAAAAAGAGGTCAAAACCTAGATCATCAAATATCAGATATACTGTTTAAAAAAATTTAGGTTAAAATTTAAAAAAACTATAGTGGTTGAACATTGTTCAATCTTTTGAATAAAGGAAATAATAGTGAAAGTAGCCAGATATAAAAAAGGTTTTATAAAAGCTAGTGAATATAGTAGTAAACTACACTTTGGCAACATTTTCTGTCCAGATTGTGGTAAGGCTAAATTAAAGCTTATCCGTAAGGCAAATCAAGATTCGTACTTTGAGTTTATTAAAGGTGAAGATAAGCATGATGAGCTATGTCTTAGATCTAGTAAACCAATAGCAAATGATAAGATAAAAGAACTTGTTCTAAGTGACTCAAAAAAAGATATGAGTAAGCTTAACTTTTTAGTTAATAAAAATCTTGAAAGATACATAAATCTTCTTACAAAACTTGAAAATGATGGTGTGCTTAAAAAGGAAGATGAACTAAATCTAATGCCTTTTAAAAAGCAACAGTTAGCTGAAAATCGCACTCGAGAATACTCAAAGCAAGATATTTATACAATAAATGGTTTGGAACTAGCTGATATGGATATACAGAGTATTAATAATAAATATTGTATTATTTATGGGGTAGCAGGAATTACAGCTTCAGATATAGATGACAGTAAAAAGCTTCTTTTTAAGCTTGATCAAGAGTCAAGATTTTCTATATTTATAGTGCCAAATCAAGTGAAGTATTTAGATTTTGATAAAAGTAAAAGAGCTAAGTTTGCAGTCTTTGGAAGAATCAAAAAAACAGATAAGTTTTTAAATATTGAAATACGTTCAACTAGAGATTTAGTTATAAAGGATTAATTTATGAATATAAATATTCGTTATGAACAACTAAAAGATCAAGAAGCTGTTTATCAGCTTATTGCTTCATCTTTTGAAACTGATGATGAAGAGAAGTTAGTTAGACTATTGCATACTGATCATCAGAGTTTAATATCTCTAGTTGCTGAGATAGATAATACAATTGTAGGCCAGATAGTTCTCTCTAAAATGGAAGCAAAAGCAAGTAATATAAGCATATTTGGCTTAGCTCCAATGAGCGTAGCACCAGAATATCAAAATCAAGGAATAGGCACAAAACTTGTTGAAGCAGTTATAAAAGAAGCTAAAAAAAATAATATAGATGCTATATTCGTTTTAGGTCATCCTAGTTATTATCCTCGTTTTGGTTTTAAACCAACAAGTGAATATACAATAAAATGTCAGTATGATGTACCAAGTGATGTCTTTATGGTTTTAGATCTAACTAATAAGCTAGAGCTTTTAAAGGGTCAAACAGTTTATTATGCAAAGGAGTTTGGAGAGGTTTTTTAGCCTTTCTCTAAACTTTCTCTAAGACTGATCGTAAAGCTTGAAATTTATTCCTCATCTTCTGAATAATGCTGATGTTTTTTACCTATTTTTTTAAAAAAAGGCCATCTATTTGAAGTTAAAATAATAATACACAGTATAGTAGCTGCAATAGGTAATAAAAACATCTCAAAAGCAATGGCTAAACCAATTGAGGCCATAATCCAAACTGTAGAAGCTGTTGTAATTCCTCTAACACGGTTACTATCTTTAAAGATAATACCTCCTCCAATAAATCCAACTCCTGTAACAATTTGAGCAGCTATTCTAGTAGGGTCAACAACACTTTCATAATATGCTCCGCCTCTTGCATGAGTTGATATAATTCCAAATAGGCACGATCCAACACAAACAAGAGCATAAGTTCTAATTCCTGCGGATGATCCATAATGTTGTCTTTCAATTCCTACTGCAATACCACAGAGAGCAGCAACAGAAATTTGGATTATTTCTAACATCAGTTTATCCTCTATAGTCTATTTTTAATGTAATTATATCATATAGCTTTATTTTGACTTTTATCATATTGTTACAGAGGTTTATAAACTTATGGAAATTAATTTAAAATTATTATTTATATTATTGATATCTAAATTAGTATTTGCTAATATGTGTGTATTGAAGTTTTAAAAGGATAAATTTAACTATGGATTTAATGCAAATAAAAGATAATGCAAGTAAAGCATCATCACTATTAAAGGCTATTTCGCATGAGTCTAGATTATTGATACTATGTTTACTTTTAAGACAAGAGATGACAGTTGGTGAGCTTGCTGAATATTCCGATCTTAGCCAGTCAGCATTTTCTCAGCATTTATCTGTTTTGAGAAGAGAAGGGTTAGTACAGACTAGAAAAGAAGCTCAAACAGTTTTCTATAGTTTAAAAGATCCTGCTGTTAAGAAAATATTAGAAGCTTTATATAACATATATTGTGGATAAAAAATTTACATTAAATATTAGTTAAATCTAAATTAGATAAATCTAAAGGAGTAGTGGAATGCATCAAGTAAAAAATATTTCAGTTAAAGAGTTTCTTGATTTAAAAAAGAAAGAAAAAGTTAAGCTAATCGATATTAGAACAGCTGGTGAGCATAGTAGAGAGTGTATTGATTGTGCTGAGAATATCACAGTTGATGAAATTTATGATGCAAATATTCAGTCTAATGAGATAGTAGTGCTTCATTGTCAGTCTGGAAATAGAACAAATCAAGCAGCTACGAAAGTTAAAGATTTAAATGCAAAGGCGGTTTATTTGTTAGAAGGTGGCATTAATGCATGGAAACAGCATAAACAGCCAACACAAAAAAATGTTAAAGAACCGTTACCAATTATGCGACAAGTACAGATCATAGTAGGTTTTATGGTGCTTTTAGGTGTTGTGCTTTCATTTACAATATCTCAATATTTTGCAATTTTAAGTGGTTTCTTTGGCGCAGGGCTTCTATTTGCAGGGTTATCAGGAACTTGTGGGTTAGCAGTGATGTTAGAGTTTTTACCCTATAACAAAAGAAAATAATTTAAAATAAAAGGAGCTTTTTATGACTAAGAGATATCTAATAATTGGAGGAGTTGCTGCAGGGGCATCAGCAGCTGCTAGGCTAAGAAGGTTAGATGAATCAGCAGAGATTATCATGTTTGAAAAGGATCCTCATGTATCATTCTCAAACTGCGGTTTACCATATCACCTTGGTGGACATATTGAGCCAGCTGAGAAGCTAGTTTTAATGACACCAGAAAAGTTTGATAAGCAATATAATATCGATGCTCGTACAAACTCTGAAGTTATAGATATTGATAGGACAAATAAGCTTGTTACAGTTTTAAATCTTCAAACTAATGAAAGATATACAGAAAGCTATGATAAATTAATTGTAGCTGTAGGAGCTAAACCAATAGTGCCTCCATTTGAGGGACTTGATTTGATAGATCATTTTATCCTAAGAAATGTAGTAGATGTTAAAAAGATACATCAAGCAGTTTTTAATGCTAACAAAACAGTCAAGGATGTAACTGTTATTGGAGCTGGATTTATCGGTATAGAGGTTGCTGAGAATCTTAGAGAAAGAGGCTTTAATGTAACTATAGTTGAGATGGCTAATCAAATTATGCGTCCTTTTGACTATGAAATGGCTAAGTTCTTAGAAAAAGAATTATTTGAGCATGATATTAAACTGATGTTATCAGAAAAAGTTGTTGGTTTTGAGTCTGATAAAGTCTTACTTGAGTCAGGTAAAGAAATCAAATCTGACTTGGTAGTTTTATCTATAGGTGTAGCTCCAGATACTAAATTTTTGAAAGATGTTGGAATAGATCTAGCTAAGAGCGGTCATATTCAAGTTAATGAAAACTATCAAACATCAGATGAAGATATCTATGCTGCAGGTGATGCTATCTTAGTTAAGAATGCTTTGAGTAATCAAGATTTTAATTTGCCATTAGCAGGACCAGCAAATAAACAAGGACGTTTAATAGCTGATCATATAAATGGTAAGACGATTGTAAATAATGGCTATATAGCTTCATCAATAATACAAGTTTTTAACTATACTGGTGCAAGTACTGGTTTAAATGAGGCTTGGATTAAGTTTCATAACCTAAATATTGAGTATGATTATACTTATGTTGTGCCTGTAGATAGAGTAGGTATTATGCCAGGAGTTAAACCAATATTTATGAAGATTATATTCGAGAAAAATACTGGTAAGTTATTAGGTGCTCAAGCAACAGGTCAAGGTATCGTTGATAAAAGGATGGATGTGCTTGCTACAGCTATAAAAGCAGGTATGACAGTAGAGGATCTTCAGGATCTTGAACTTTGTTATGCTCCACCATATTCAACTGGTAAAGATGCTATAAATCATGCAGGTTATGTTGCGAGTAATATTTTAAATGGTGATTTTAAGCAAGTACCCTTTACTAAGGTAAAAGATTTGATTGATGAAAATGCTCAAATTATTGATGTGAGAAATCCATCAGAGATAGCTAATGGTATGCTAAATGGTGCAAAAAATATTTCAATGACTGAAATTAGAGACAGGTTAGCAGAGATAGATAAGTCAAAACCTGTATATGTGCATTGTCGTACTGGTCAACGCTCTTACAATGTTGTATTGATGCTCCAGCAACAAGGTTATGATGTTTATAATATCGCTGGAGGATATATTATGATGTCATATTATTATGATACTATTGCAAGAATTAAGAGGGAAGAAAGGCCTTTTAATAAAGCAAATTTTAATTAGAGAATAAAAAAGAGGAGAAATTATGATTTTTAGACAGTTGTTTGATCAAGATACTTGGACATATACTTATTTAATAGCATCTGGATATGGTAGGGAAGCAGTTATTATTGACCCTGTTGATACTCAGATGCAAAAATATCATAAGTTATTAAGTGAGTTAGATATTAAGCTAGTTGCTGCTATAGATACTCATGTTCATGCTGATCATATTACAGCGATTGGACATCTAAGAAATGATTTTGGTTGTAAGTCTATAATGGGGAATCATAGTAAGGCTGAGTGTGTTTCTGTAAAAATTAAAGAAGATGAAACAATTGATTTTGATGGTATGAAGCTTAAAGCAATTTATACACCAGGCCACACTGATGATTCATATAGCTTTATTCTAGGTGATAAGCTTTTTACAGGTGATACTTTATTTGTGAGAGGTACTGGTAGAACAGATTTTCAACACGGTGACTCTTTTGCTCAGTATGATAGTATCAAGAATAAGCTTTTTAAGCTTCCAGAGGATACTATAGTTTATCCAGGTCATGACTATAATGGTTTTACATCAAGTACTATTGGTGAAGAAATTAAATTTAATCCAAGGCTGCAAGTAAAATCTGCTGAAGAATATGCTGAGCTTATGGCAAACCTTAATTTACCTCGACCAAAATATATGGATGTTGCAGTTCCTGCTAACTTAAAATGTGGTTTAGTAAAATAAAATGATTTTGTTAGTGTTTGGCTTTATCTGTGGAATAGCATTAGGTCTAACTGGAGGAGGTGGATCAATATTAGCCGTTCCTCTTTTGATTTATGGTGTTGGCTTAGATTTTCACAATGCAGTCACTATATCTTTACTTGTCGTTGGTTTTACAGCAATTTTTGGTATTGCGGTAAATTATAAAAATCAAGATATTCACTATATTGCAGCAGTTGTGATGATTATCACAGGTATAATCTTTGCACCTATAGGAAGTTATATTTCACAGGCACTATCTGATAACTTACTAATGCTTAGCTTTTCTATACTTATGATTGTGATAGGTATTTGGAGCTTAATAAAAGCTAAAGTGATGTCTAGTTCAGATAAATCTGTTTGTAAAAGTATAGGACCTAAATGTATTATTGCTTTATTAATAAGTGGTGGTATTGTAGGTACTTTGACAGGCTTCTTTGGTGTTGGCGGAGGTTTTTTGATAGTACCAGCATTGGTCTTTATCACAGCAATGCCTATTAAAAGAGCTATTAACACATCTTTATTAGTAATATTTGTTGTATCAATATCTGGTTTTGCATCACATTATGGACAGACAAGCGTAAACTGGTATATTGCTAGTATGTTTATAATTGGTGGGGCTATAGGTATGCTTATAGCAAATAAAATTAAGAAAAAGCTTAATGATAAGGTTCTACAAACTATATTTGCAGTAATGCTTGTTGTCCTAGGAGTGTTTATATACTTTAGTAATTAATCTATCTAGGTTAATATTTATCTAAGATTTAATTATTTCCATATCATATTAATGAGCCATTCAAATAAAGCTACTTTAGTTTTTTTACATGGTTGGTGTTGTCAGCCGTCAGATTTTAATGCCCAAATTGATTTTTTTAGTAAAAACTACAATGTAATAGCTCCTAATTATTCCGAAATAATTTCGCTAGGAAAAGACAGTGTAGAAGAAGTGGTTGTATATTTATATGATCAGTTATCTAAATATAAAGATATCATAATTATAGGCCATAGCATGGGTGGCTTTTTAGCTCTAAAGTTAGCTCAAATTGATTTGGATATTAAAAAAGTTATAGCAATTGATACTACGTTAAAATTAAAACTTACAGATAATGAAAAGAGCTTTTTAGAGGGGCTTGATAGTCAGAGTGGTTTAGAAACTCTGACAGATTATATACATAACTATATAATAGATGAACGTTTTGACAATTATACTATTATGCAAGATAAAGCTATACAAATGTTAGCTTATTGGCAAAGGCAACCAAAGTTTTTTAATAAAGTTCTTAGAGAAGCATTTTATTATGATAAGAGAGATTTATTTGCAAAACTAAATATGCCATTATTATATATAGCTAGTGCGTCACCAAGAACATCTAAAAATGATCTTTTGTGCTTATATGATAAAGCTAAATATATTCAGATAAATGCAGGACACTTTGTTATGCTAAATGCTATAGATAAGATTAATAATTTGATAAAAGACTTTTTGTAGCTAATAAATATTATATAATCTATTCAAACGACATTGAATTGTTATATGTATAATTAATTCGAAAATTTAAGGCTCATAAAGTAATCCTATAATTACATTTTGGTTCCGTTTAGTGACATGGATAGGATGACAAAAGTGATTTTAAAAGTTATTTGGATTAAATATATGATGTAAAAATTTAGTCTAGTCGCATTATCTATAGTATTTTGAATTTAAAAGTTAGAATTTTGAGGATTAGTAAGTTATGGCAATGATCACAGATCAAGTTCTAAAAGAACAATTAGGAAAAGGTGTTTTATTAGTGGATATTCGTAGCTATCAAGAATATTTAGTTGATATTATTCCTGGAGCTATCCATATAAGTGAATTTTTAATTAATTATGATAAGTATAAGCATCATAAAAGTGTAGCTATATATTGTGAAACAGCTGGCAGATCAAGTAAAGTACATAGTTTTTTTAAAAATCTATTTGAAGATGCTAACTGCTTATTAGGAGGTATTGCAGGTTGGCGTAATAATGGTAATAAAACTATTGTTCCATCTAAACTTGAGTATTTTGATTTTGAGAAAGTTTTGTTTTTTAATTATGCTGCAACAACACCAGTTTTTCATGAAGTTGTTGAGGAAATGCAAAAATATATGGAAATAGATACATTTTTTGCTAACCCAGCGTCAACACATTACCTAGGAAGATTAGCTAAGAAAAAGATCGATGAAGCTGAAAAGACTATCTCTAAATTTATAAATGCTTCAGGTGGAAATATTGTTTGGACATCTGGAGCAACAGAATCAAATAATCTAGCAATTAAAGGCCTAGTTGAGGTAAGTGAGAAGGATAAAAAACATATTATAACAACTTCAATTGAGCATAAAGCAGTTTTAGATGTCTGTAAATACCTATCTAAGAAAGATGATTCAATTAGTGTAAGTTATTTAAGTGTTGATAAGCATGGACGTATAGATTTAGATGAGTTGCGAAGCTTAATAAACTCTAATACTGTACTAATTTCTATAATGGCGGTAAACAATGAAATAGGTGTAGCAAATCCTTTAGAAGAGGTTGGTAAAATTGCTAAGGAGAAGGATATTGTATTTCATGTTGATGCAGCCCAAGGTATAGGTAAAGTTGAAATCGATGTACAAAAAATGAATATTGACATGTTGTCTATGTCAGCGCATAAATGTTATGGTCCAAAAGGTATAGGTGCATTGTATGTTGCCAAAGACATAGAGCTAGAAGAGCAAATACATGGTGGAGGGCACCAAAATGGTATGCGTTCCGGGACATTGTCAACTCAACAGATTGTAGCATTTGCTTTAGCAATTGAATTACTTAAGAAAAAAACAGATTTAACAAAATTGAAAAAATATCGAGAGTCTGTTGTTGAGTGCTTAACAAAGTTTGATAATGTTATAGTTAATACTCCTTTAGAACAAAGTTATGTTGGTATTTTAAGTGTAACTGTTAAGGGAGTTCCTGGAGATATTTTATTTACTTTGATGCCAGATTTTGCATTATCTATGAGCTCAGCATGTACTTCAAATGCTGATAAACCATCTCATGTACTTAGTGCTATTGGTCTAGATAAAAGCCAGGCAGCAAATACATTAAGAATATCGTTTGGTTGCTTTACAACTGATAGTGATGTTGAGAAACTCGTAAAATCATTAGAAAAAAACATTGCAGTTCTAAGAAAAATCGATAAGTTTAATTAGTCTTTAACCAACCTGTAATACTTAATCTTTTATTTTCAGTAAGTACAGGTAACACTTCATGTTCTATTGTTTTACTATCAAAAAGTATGATTTTTCCGTTAGTAGGAAAAATTTCTAGATTTTTATCAGTTAAATATAATTTTAGCTGCCCACCAAAGCTTGGTTGCCAAACTTGATTAAGGTAGCAAACTATTGATATAGTTCTTCGATAATCATTTTGAAAAGTATCAATATGTTTTTTATAAAAAGAACCCTGTGGGTATATTGCATAATGGAACTCTTTTGTAACAATACCAGCAAAGCAGGTTTTATTTATATATTCGATAAAATTATTTATTTTTGAAAAAAATATTTGAGCATATTTTGCTTCATCTAGCCAATATATAAAATCATTACGAATAGATCTTTCAAGACTTTCATTTAAACGATTACCTATGGCTGATTTTCTAAAAGAGTCAGACTCGTTGAGCATATTTAGTTCAGATCTTAAGAATGTTGTTTCAAAAGTGTCTAACCAATTATCAATTATACAATATCCTTCATTTAGATAATCGTTTATGACTCTTTCATACAAGGGGAATGGGGAGGGTAAATTAGACATTTAGATGCCCAATAAGAAGTAAGTGAGCGAATTATATAGCAAAAACTAAAAATCAGTTATCTATTTTTATAATAAAATCCTCTAAATATTCATCAACATCTAGCTCATATTCTGAAATTGCAAAATGTTTAGCAGATTTTTTCTCTTGGTGCATTTTCTCTGTTGAGCCATCATTATTTAAATGGTGCCAATCAGGTATATCCTTACCTTCAAATAATAGTTTATAGCTACAACTGTTTGGTAACCATTTATAAGCATGATTTTTTAGCTGCTTATAAGTTAGGTTTATACATTCTGGTACAAGTTGCTTTCTTTTTTGATACATACTACATTGACATTTATTAGTATCTAAAAGCTTACAACTAATCTTAGTATAGTACACTTCATCAGTTTCATCATCTTGAAGTTTATTTAAACAACATAGACCACATCTATCGCAAATAGATTCCCACTGCTCATTTGTCATATCTTTTAGATCAATTTCTTGCCACCATTTATACATATTTTTTACTGATAGGTTATAATAGTTATTTGCGAAGTAATAATATCTTAAATTATCTAAAAAAACATCAAAGGAATTTATGAAAACTACTGCTAGAGCTAGAAATAATGCTCGATTATATACTGTACAAGCTTTATACCAAAAAAAAGTTAATGATAATACTTTTGATGAGCTGAAAGTACAATACTATGCTGATAACGCTGGTCGTCATCAAACTGATTGGGAACTTTTTTATAGGCTTGTTGATGCTGTTGAGGCAAATCAGACTACAATTGATAGTTATATCTCAGAAAACTCAGATGAAGGAATGGATTTTATTAATTATGTTGATTATGCAGTTTTACAGGTAGCCATAGCTGAGCTTATAGAATGTTTAGAAAATCCATATCAAATAATAATAAAAGAGTATGTTGAGATAGCATTTAGCATGGGTACCGAAGAGGGTTATAAGTTTATAAATGCTGTTTTACAGAAGCTTTCTAAATCTATTAGAGATGCAGAGTAAACTTATCTTGAGAAGCTAAGAAACTAAAAGCTTTACGATGTTCTTGTTGATCTTTCTTACTCAAATTAGCAGTTAATATTGCTTCTTTATATTCTTCATGAGCTAGAATATCGCCATTATAATTTATAATCATGCTATCGCCAGAATAGCTAACGTTAGGGTCCTTACCAACTCTATTACACGCTATTACAAAAACTTGATTTTCTATAGCTCTAGCTTTAAGTAAAGCTTGCCAATGTTCACGCCTAGACTCTGGCCAACATGCGACATTTAGTAATATGTCATAGTCATTATTATTACAGTTAAATACTGGGAAACGTAAGTCAAAGCATACTGTAAGTAATATTTTAAAGTCTTTATAATTTATAATTTCTCGTTTATTACCACCAGAATATTTTTCACCTTCTCCTGCATGAATAAATAGATGGTTTTTATCATAGGTATGGATTTTTTGTTCAGGAGTTACAAAATATAGTCTATTTGCTATTTTTGTATCTGTAAATGTAGCAGCGCTGCCAACAAGAGCATAGTTTTTACCTTTCACTTGCTTGGACATCCAGTCTATAATATCTTGCTCTGTACTAGCTTCATTAGTAGGGTTCATTATAAAACCGGTATTAAACATTTCTGGTAAAACAACAATATCTATGTCATTATCTATTTGAGCTAATTTTCTTTCTAAATTATTATAGTTTTGCTGTTTATTATCCCAAATAATGTCTGTTTGAATTATGCTAACTTTTAAATTCGACATTTCGTACCTTAAATAAATAGATGTATTTAGCTAAATATCACAATTCTAACACTTTTTGAGCTGTGATTATTGTATTTAAGTTATCCTATATAAAAAATATTAAAGTGCTTTTAAAATTATTGACAACAAGAAATCTCAGGAAGATAATGAAAATTAATTTAATTTAGAATTCAGGTGTAAGAAATGAGGAGTTTGAAGTTAAGATTAAGTGTATTTATTTTAGTTATAGTATTTGCTCTAATATATGGGTGCTCTAGTATTAATAGAGATGGTTATTATAAAGATGGTTATTTAGTAGTAACTATTAATCAAAGTTTTGAAAAAGTATATAACAAATCACTAGACCTTATAAAGAGTGGTCAGTTGAGAGATTATACAGGACACGAATATAATATTGATGTAAATAAAAAAATGGTAGATGAAGCAGAGATTATTGCAAAAAGTAGTGTTGATTCATCTGATTTTATTGCGATTATTTTTACTAAAAGATCAAAGGACCAGACAAAAGTTGCTGTAAAACATAATAAGAATGGTGATACGATAGGGTCATCGGCTTTTATTTCTATGTTACAAAGTGATAATTTAAATAAATCTTAATTATTTTTATAAAAGTAATCTAGTTTATTTGAATATTGACAAATAAGATATCTAATAAGATAATCATTTTATTGTAATTTGGAGTGTAAAGAAATGAGATTTTTAAAATCTAAGCTTAGTTTAATAATTTTAGTTGCTACTATAACAATATTATCAGGGTGTTCAACCTTTGATAGCTCTAGTTTTAATAATGGCTATTACACAACGACATTAAATCAAAATTTTGATAATGTCTACAAAGCTTCATTAGCTACTATAAAAAATGGACAAACATATGATTTAAATGGCAGTCCGTATGACATTAAAATAAATAAAAAAATGTCAAATGAAGCGGTAATTGCTGCAGAGAGTGATAGTACTCCTACAGATTTTGTTGAAATTGTAATTGAGAAAAAATCAAAAGATAAAACACAAGTATCTATAAAGTATGGAAGTGAAGGCAATGCTATTAGATCATCAGCTTTAATTCCGATTATACAAGGTAATATTGATCATCACTAGTATTACTTTTAGCTGTTAGACCTTATGTCTAGATTCTGTTAAATTATGACAAACAGGTATTTTCGTATAGCATTTGTAAAATATAAATCTGTATGTTTTACATAGCTAGTTGATATGAATACTACTGATGGTGGCATTGTTATAGCTGTCCATTTTACAAAATGATTATAGTATGAACTTCATTCAATGAAGAGTTTTTATAGACATAGTATTATCAAAAAGATTTACTATTATAATTAAATGGAATATTTTCGGAATAAAATCAAGTTATTATATGAAGCTGGATGATATCCCAGAATTTTACATGGGAGATGGGGTTGATACATACACATCTTATTTTAGTAATAGTGCCTATAAAACTATGCTACTATCAAAAAAACTTAGATAAATTTGTTTAAGTATAGAGTATAGAATGAAAGATCTTTAATAAAAGCTTTTGGCCTTATAAAAGGGAATCGAGAAGAATAATTTAAAAATAACAATAATTAAATTTATATTTATAATAGAGTTAATGTAATGATTTTTATACTAAATTCAATATAGTATTAATTCCCAAATATGGCTTTTTAGTATACTCTGAAACTGTAACTAACTTGTTCAACTCAGAAGAAAGAAAAAAGAGGAGATGATAATGTTAGGACAAAGAAAACAGCTTAAAACTAATACTGACCATATTAAGAGAATTATTGATTTATATACTTATATGAGAGACTTTATAGTTTCAAAATCATCAAATCAAAGATATGATGAAACTTTAAAATATTTAGAATCTATAGTTGAAAAATCTCAAAATGATTACGATGATATGCCGATTGGTTATGAATATGTCGGGATATTTTACCTTCGAAAAGTAAATGACAATGCTACGATAGAAAGTATTAAAGTTACTGGCTTAGCTTTCTTGAGAGAGGATGTTATTTCATGGAAACTTACATCAGATAATGAATATGCTCAAAGACTATATTATGCCCATGAAATATATAAAGATAAAAGCTTTAAACAACCTATCCAACGTGAAGATTGTATACCTGTTTTTAAAAAAGATTATTAAAATGTAAAATTTCTCTGTACACATGATGATTCTTTATAAACTTAGTTGCTTTATATAATTAATTTAGTGGCTGTTCTAGATAACTATGTTAAGATAGTTTTAATGAGAAGAAGTGGGTTAAGTTTATACAAACAAGGCAAGCTAAAAACCCCCAACTTTAAGTTAGAGGTTGTTTAGTTTTTTTATACAGAGAGAAATGTGTCTCGTAGAAAAACTAAATTTTGAATAAAGTTAATTAGTATGTCTAGCCCATATCTAAAGTAACTCCAAATTTTTAATTTATAATGGTTTTAATTCCTAATTGATGTTTAATAAATATTTATCTATTATTATTTCAAAAATGCTAAATTCATAAACTCTAAATCTAACTAATTTTAAAATATTGACAAATGAGTGTTCTAATAACATAATTGAAATTACTCTAATTTACATTTTTTTAAATGAAAAATATTAAATTGAATTTTAAATTCCTTGTCTTAGTTATTATTATGGCTTTTATTTCAGCATGTGCTACTAATAATATCAAATATAATAATGAAGGTTATTCTTCGGAGAATGTCCATAAAAGCTTAAATAAGGTTTATAGTGAAACATTAAGGTTGATAGAATCTGGGCAAGCTCCTAGCTTAGCAGGTGAATCTTATGCAATAAATACAAATCAAAAGAGTGATCAGAAAGCCTTAGTACTAGCAGTTAATGATAATGATTCTAATGATTTTATAGAAGTTGTGATGAATAAGGTATCTCAAAATACAACAAACTTAGCAGTGAAGTATGGTAAGAAAGGAAACTCACTTAAATCAGCTACATTTATTAGTTTAGTAGAAGGAAGCTAGGATAACTTTTATATTTGAGTTAGTATTTTTGCTCCTTCAATTATAGTATTGTCTTTTTTAGCAAAGCAGAGTCTTAATAACCCTTTATCTGGGTTTACAAATAATGAAGATAGTGGGATTAGTCCTATAGCATGTTCTTTGATAAGTTTTGTTACAAAAGTATGATCATCTTCATCGCTTATTTGGCTATAGTCTAGAACTTGAAAAGGAGAGCCTTTCCATTCTAAAAGATTAAACCTTGATCCTTTTAGGCTTTCTCTTAGTAGAGCATTTTGCTTCTTGTATAGCTTATGTAGATTTTGATAGAATTCAGGGTGTTCTAAAATTCCTTCTGCTAATGCCAGTTGCATCGGAGTACAAGCTGAGAAAGTTGAAAATTGCTTTATAGCTAAGATATTTTTTAAAATATTTGTTGGAGCAATCATTGATCCCTGACGCCAACCAGTGAGATTATATGTTTTACCAAAAGATTGTAGTACTATAAGCTTATCTCTTAGTTCAGGAATTTGTAAGGCACTCGTAAAGCTATCTCCACTATATATATGTTCATAGACTTCATCAGAGATTATTAAAATATCTTTATCTTTAACAATGCTGGCAATTTCTTGATATTCTTCTTTTGAAATAGTAGTTCCCATTGGGTTATGAGGAGAGTTAAGAAGTATAACTTTTGTCTTCTCTGTAATAGCATTTGCTATAGCTTGCACATCAATGTTGCCATTTGGTAGTAACTTAAGCCTTATAGCTTTACCTTGGTTAAAGTTTGTAATCCCTACATAAGCATCAAATACGGGATCAAACATTATAATTTCATCATTTTTATCAAGGTATGCGGATATAGTAGTAAATAACCCTTCTTGAGCGCCAACAGTAATTGCGACATTATCAGTTGTGATATCTACATCGTAACAAATCTTAGTCTTTTGAACTACTGCTTGACGTAAAGCCATAACTCCAGGAATTGGAGAGTACTTATTTTCTCCTTTTTTCATATGAAAATTTGTGCGATCAATTAACCATTCTGGAGTATCAAAGTCTGGAGCTCCTTGAGTAAAATTAAGAGCCTTATGGCTTGCTGTTAAACTACCGAATGTACCATATATTGAAGGTGTTGTATCAATGTAGGGTTTTGACTGGATCATAAGTTACTATCCCGTATTTTGTGATAATGTATTAGGATAAATTATATTATAAATCTTGCCATGACACTATTTTAAGTTAATAAATATGTGTGAAAATTTAAATAAGTAAATCATGAAATTACATATAATAACTTAAACTATTTCATAAAGCTTAGAGGGTTGCCATATTCTGTCATATATTTCTTACCAAGTAACTTAGATCCTATATAGTTCAAATGATTGGAATCTGCGTATATTGGAATATTATTTATTTCAATATTACAGAACTTATCATTACATATCGCTTTTTTAGGATCTATTATAATCATTTGAGGAAATTCTTTTTTTAGTTTTCTAATTAGATTTGAGAATGCAAGCTGTTGTTCTTTAACAAAGTTTGCATTTATTTGACAAGAATGCTTGTCAAAAAGAAAAGGTAAATTTTGCTGTTCTAGTGGGCATAGATTGCTAATATTTGATGAAAGAGTAGGGGTATCAAGGATTATTATAGGTGTTGCATCATTATCTATAATTAGTTTTATTGATTTCTTAATTGACTTTATTGAGCTAGAATATATTCCTTTTGACCATTCACCAGCAAGAATCACATATTTATATTTTTTAGTTTTAATTAATTGTGCTATGGCATGATTTCTATCTGTAACAGATACATACTCGACAACATTCTTAAAATCATAAATAAAAGGAGTAGTCTTTTGAGATATGACATATGCTTTTTGTTTTACATTTTTTAACCAAACGCTAACCATAGGAATATCAGATCTTGCATGAGAATCACCTATTAACAAGGTATTAGGCTTCTCTATGTTTTTATATCCAATAGAGCACTTATTTATATTTGGTAATTGTTTTGATTCGAAACTACTAGATGCAATCATAAGAAAACAGTTGTTCTTATCAATATTTTCAAATCCATAAGAGTAGGTTAGTTCATTCTGGTTTATTTTAGGTTGATTAAATCCAAATTTATGATTTGTTGAAGCTGTGTAAAAACACATAGCAATAATTAAAGGTATAAGCCATAATGCAAAAAAGCTCTTAGCAAAGCTGAATTTGAATTTATGCCTAAAAGGTTTTTCTACTAGAAAATATGAAAGAGTTGCTAATAATATACTTATTATAAATATTATTGTGCAGACCTCTCCAGTTTTATCTATGCTAAGGTAATTTACATAAGCAATTATAGGCCAGTGCCATAAATATAAGGAGTAAGAAATTAATCCTATAGCCACGAAAGGTCTTATAGATAATATTTTATTAGCAATGGGAGTGAAACTTTTGTTACTACCTGTGTAAATAAATAGTGTAGCACCAGAGCAGGCTACTATAGTCCAAAGGCTTGGAAACCCAACATTGATAGTAAATATAGGAATTATCATTAATAGTATCGCTACTATTGAAATTGTATTAAGAAGAAGTCTATTATTTATTACTTTAATATTTTTTTTATATAATGAAATTGCTAAACTACAACCAAATAGTAGCTCAAAAGCTCTATGAGTTGGAAAGTAATACCATCTTTGAGAGCTTAGCATGTAAATATCAACCTCTCCGGATAAAAAAAGTAGACAAGAAACAATTAGGAGCACTATTGATATTGTGAAAAGCTTTTTCTTTGTTGATATTCCTATTTTAAATAGGGATATCAAAATTATAGGCCATAATAAGTAAAACTGTTCTTCTACTCCTAAAGACCATGTATGTAAAAGAGGGATGAGTTGAGAGTCTGCTCCAAAATATCCGAAGTTTAATTTCACAAAGAAAAAGAGATTTGATACAGAAGCAATAGCACTAACAAGTGACTCAGAATAGTTTTTTAAATCTTGTGGTAGTAATATTAGCCATGCTAAAACACTTGAAAATATCAAGACAGTGATTAAAGCTGGTAATATTCTTCTCATTCTTCTTAAATAAAAGTTTTTCAAGGAAAATGAATTATTGTCTAAATCTCTAATTATTATAGAGGTTATAAGATATCCTGAAATAACGAAGAAGATATCTACTCCAAGAAACCCTGATTTGACCCAGCTTAAATTAAGATGAAATAATACAACAGATAGAACAGCTAGTGCTCTTAATCCATCAATATCTTTTCTATATTTTATGTTACTCATTATTGTTGGTAATAGCTTACTTTTTAACTTATCTAGGAACTAATAATACAGCTTTTTATTAGTTAAATAAAATAAAATAGTTTCGGTAGAAATATTAGAATTTTTAAATTTTTATAGAAATTGTTTATCAGATAATATTTAAGCTATTTTTTTCTTTTCTAACAAAATATAATAGGTTATCTATTTATTACAGTTTTTATAAACTAATGAGAAAAAAATATTGTTTTATCTTTGTAATATCAATTTTATTTGTATCTTATTTCTTCTTATTAAATTATTTACAGCCATTAAGAGCAGATGATTTTGGGAGGGCTTATACTGATGCTCTTAGTAAAGGATTTATAATTTATCTAAGAGGTATAGGCTCAAACTATTTTCATTGGACTGGTAGAATAACAGCTCAGGCATTAATTTATTTATTCCTTAATAAGTCGTATATTCATATATTGGTTTTTATTATCAATATTTTAAACTCTATTTGTTTTTATTTATTTTTATTAATTTCTTTTAGAATTGTAACTCTAGATAAAGGTAAAATTTTATCAAAAGACTTTTTGCTATATGTATTCTTTTTCATATTTGTTTTTTATCAAACAGGCTTTATAGCCAATATAATTTGGAAAACTGCCGCAATACAGTATTTTTGGGGAATAACGTTATTAACAGTTTTTTATTATTTAACTATTATAAAAGATAAGTCAAGTATCGTGTTTAGCTTACTTATTGGTTTTTTTATAGGGTTATATAACGAGATATTCGTTGGGGTTACTCTTTTACTTTGTTTAGCTTATTTTATAGATAAGAAAATATCTAGGCAGAATATTAATAAAAGTATAATTTATTTTTTTATTAGTTGTTTTGTTGGAGGTGTTATTCTAATTGCAGCTCCAGGAAACTATGTAAGGCTAGATTCTGCTACTTCATCAAATGTAGATATTTCAATTTTTGGAAATTTGGTAAATTTGATAAGTCAAATAATGAATAGCCCTGACACTACAATACTTATAATATTAATAGCACTTTTTTTAATTCTTATATTTCTAAATAAAAATGTCTCTAGACTTAAGGCGAGCATTTATAGTATAGCTCTTATTGGAAGTATTTTTGTTTTAACACCAGTAGCAAAATCTTATGCATTAAATCAAAGAGTGTTGCTTATTTATTATGTTATTTTCTTTATTGCTTTTTTACAGCAATTTTATAATCATAGCAGTAATTTTATGGACAAGTTGTATTTAAATATGAAGAAATTAAGTTGGCTTTTTTCTATATTATTAGTTATACAGCTTTATTTAATATTTAGTATTTATTTTTCAATATATGAGTTTGAACAAGACCGTAAAAGCCTGATTGTGTATTGCCATCAGAATAATGTTAGTAATCCAGTATTACCAATGCTTCCTGAATATATAGGGCAGACAGTTTTCATTAATGATATTACGGCCGATAAAAATACATATAGTAATATCGCATTTGCAAAATTCTATGATTTTAATAGTGTTATAGGTGTTCCTATAGATAATTATAAGTAAAAAAGATTTCTTAATTGCTCTAGGGTTATTTCTTGTTTTTCCTGGGTTTTGCGGTTTTTATATTCTATTAGATTTTGCTCTAAAAGTCTGTCAC
Organism: Francisella sp. SYW-9; assembly: GCF_008711465.1. Lineage (GTDB taxonomy): Bacteria > Pseudomonadota > Gammaproteobacteria > Francisellales > Francisellaceae > Francisella. The sequence goes on along the minus strand of NZ_VXKQ01000008.1, from coordinate 104,520 downwards.
CGATTACAACGTGATGAGAGTAGCCAATAAGATCTGCATCAGCAAACATTACTCCAGGTCTTGCACCACGATCATCTAATAATACATCTATTCCTTTTACTGATAGTTCTTGATATAAAGTATCAGCAACTTTTTTGACATTCTCTGATTTATTGTAATTGATTGGAAGTATAGCGACTTCAAATGGAGCTATAGCTTCTGGCCATATTATGCCTTTATCATCATGTGATTGTTCGATAGCTGCAGCCATAACTCGAGATACACCAAATCCATAACATCCCATTAATATAGGCTTAGATTTACCATCTTGAGCAATTACAGTCGCATTCATTGGTTTTGAGTAGACATCTCCTAACTCAAAGATATGACCAACTTCTACACCATTTGTTAACTCTAGAGTGCCTTTACCGTCAGGAGAAATATCTCCAGCAACTACATTTCTGATATCAGCAACTTCATAGTTAGTTACATCTTTATCCCAATTTACATTTGTCAGGTGATAACCATCTTCATTAGCACCACAGCATAAATCTGAGATTGCTACAGCACTATAGTCAGCAATTATTTGAATAGGGGAGTTATATATTCCAAGTGAGCCAGGATTTGCGTTGAAAAGCCCAAAAATTTCTTCACGTGAAGCTAAAGTATATGGAGCAGATACTTGCGGAAGCTTATGAATCTTTGTTTCATTTAGCTCATGATCACCTCTAACTACTAATGCAAAGAATTTCCCCTGGGAATCTTTTATAACCATAGTTTTTATAGTTTGTTTAATATCAAACTTCATTTCTTTACAAAGTTTTTCAATAGTTTTTATATTTGGTGTATGAATTTTTTCTATTGAGTTTTGCGATATTTCTCTTTTGCTAAGATCAGGTTTTGCATAAGTAGCGAGCTCTATATTTGCAGCGTAATCACTATCGCTACTATAACAGATAATATCTTCACCAGCATTTGCTAGTACTTGAAACTCATGGCTATTATCACCACCAATAGCACCGCTATCAGCTTTTACCGGACGATATGCTAAACCTATTTTATCTAAAATGTTACAATAAGTTTGATACATTACTTTGTAGGTATTGTTTAGACATTCATTACTCTCATGAAAAGAGTATGAATCTTTCATTATAAATTCACGAGCACGCATTACTCCAAAACGAGGGCGTATTTCATCTCTAAATTTTGTTTGGATTTGATATAAATTTAAAGGTAGTTGTTTATAGCTTTTAATAGTATCTCTAGCCATATCTACTATAGGTTCTTCATGAGTCGGGCCATAGCAGAAATCTCTGTCATGTCTATCTCTAAGTTTTAAAAGCTCTGGTCCAAACTTATCCCAACGGTGAGTTTCTTGTAAAAGCTCCGATGGCAATATGCTTGGTAGTAGTAACTCACTAGCACCAGCTTTGTTCATCTCTGAACGGACAATTTCTTGGATTTTCTGTAATACTTTTAGTCCCATAGGCATCCAAGTGTATATACCCGAAGCCAGTTTTTTAATAAGACCAGCTTTTAGCATATATTGGTGGCTAGTAAGTACAGCTTCTTTTGGAAGTTCTTTAGTTGTAGCAATAAGAGTTTGAGTTGCTTTCATAAGTTTAATAAGTTTTATAAATCAAAATATGAGCTAAATTATAGCAAAAAAAATATTATAAAATATAAAAATTGACCTTAGATAGGGAAAGTAAGGAGATATGAAAAAACTAAAAAGGAGTCTCTATCTAAAGTCATTTTTTATGAGCCCAAAAGTAAGATGTTAAATATAGGGATTATTTCAAACATCGGAACTTTTAAGACTAAATATTTTATAATAAAAGAAAAATAAATCAATAATTATTACAGCGAATTTCGCAGTTGTTTATAAAAGATAAATGACTGATAAATAGGTGGGTTTAATAAACATATGATCTATATTCAATAAAGTATTATTAAATCGATAGTATTCTATGAGATAGGGAGAATCTTTCTAGTAATAAAGTTATGGCAGATGATTAAAAATTAATTATTTTTTCATTAAGTATAAATTTAAGTTATGTATGTTTTATGTTACATAAATCTAATTTATACATTATGTACACGCGCACTTAGAGCTGTTTAGAATTCATAATTTAGAGATAAGAAAGGAGGAGAAAAATATAAACTACTAAACAGCTCTAAGTAAAACTTAATTTATAGTAGTGCATGAAGAACTTTTCTGAAATTTTTTGTGGCTCCCCGAGACGGACTTGAACCGCCGACCAATTGATTAACAGTCAACTGCTCTACCGACTGAGCTATCGGGGAGTAACGAGATGTATTATATGATCCTTTTCATGTGCTGTCAATGTTTTTTTAAAGTTTTTATAGCTTTTTATAATCTTTTATATGAATCTGTATTTATGTTAATATATTCGCTAAGTTTTTAGCTAATTTACTTTTAATAAAATGACTAATCAAGTTATAGAGAAACAGCAAGAGTTAATAGAAGAGTTATCTTTTTTTGATGACTGGGAAGATAAATATGACTATATTATTTCACTTGGTAAACAGTTGCCAGACTTTCCTGAGGATAGAAAGACGGAAGATCATCTAGTTAGAGGATGCCAATCACAAGTTTGGTTTGATAGCTGTGTTGAAAATGGTAAGTTAAATTTTATTGCAACTAGTGATGCATTAATTGTTTCAGGGCTTATAGCTATATTGTTGCAAGTTTATAATAATGCAACTCCAACTGAAATATTAGAGTCAAATACTGATTTTATCCAGCAGATTGGCTTTGGTAATAATTTAAGTTCAAATAGGGCTAATGGCTTAAAATCAATGCTTAATTTCATATACGCAACAGCTACTAGAAATCAGTAAATGGAAATACTTGTTTGTAGACCAGAAAAAGATGCTTATGGTTTAGTTGAGTTACTTAATTCTCATAACTGTAATGCTATTAGTCTACCAACTATAAAAATTTATTATAAAGATATTTCTAAAAAAATTTATGAGTATAACTCGATTATATTTACAAGCAAATATGCAGTTCAAGGTTTATTTAAAAAGTATTCACCAGAATTTTTTGCAGACAAAAAAATATACGCAATAGGAGCTAGTACAGCTAATCTTTTAGCTAAGTTTGGTTTGGTAGCAAAATATCCTCATACTAAGTATAATTCTCAGGAATTATTTAGACTGATTTTTCAAGATAATCCATCTCAACAAAACTATGCGATAGCATCTGGCGTGGGGGGTAATGATCTTTTAATAAAACAGCTTTCTAAAGTAACAAAGTGTAAAAAGTTTGAAATATATGAGAGGGTGTTTATAGATATTGATCTTTTAGAAGCTAAATATAAACAGTTCTTTTCAGAAAAATATCCAGAACTTATAGTTGTGACAAGCCTCGATGTATTTAAATCATTAATTAGAGTTTTTGCAAAAACATCACTCCCGATAGACGCAATTATTACCATAACTAGTTCAAAAATGCTAGAATTTGTAAATAAGCAAGGCTTTAAGAATACTTTAGAGCTTGAGAAAATAAACAACGATTATATTTATAAAAAAATACTGGAAATCACAGAGGCTAGTAAAAATGTCGGCAACAAAAAACTCCCATCAGCAAAGTAGTGATGCTAAAAGCACTATTGTAGGAAAAGACACAACTAAAGTAAAAAAATCAAAATCAAGTCTATCTAAATTTAGTATTGTAATATCATTAGTAGCTATAGGCATGGCTGGATATGTGACAGCTGACTCAGTAATCAAACATAAAAATAAAACTAATGATACAAATCAGCAGTATTCTTCTTTAGAAAAACTGCTAAATAAGCTTAAACAAGCTCAAAATGATCAAAATGGTATTATCAATGATTTAAGTAGTCAAAATGATTCACAACAAAATAGTATAAAAGCAATCCAATCACAGTTAACTACAGTAAATAGTCAGTTAGAGACTCCTGCAAAAGATTTGTATATGCAGATGAGCATTATAAATATTCAGTCAGCTATTGACTATCTAATTTTAGCTAAAGATGTTGTAGCGTTTAGTGGAGATGTTCAAAGAGCAAATGATTTGGTAGGTATGGCTTTTGATAAGATTCAAGCAAGTAAGGTTGCAAATATCAGTGCAAATGATCGCCAAAATATCAAAAATGTTTTGAAAAATTATGCTTCTAAAGAGGATGTAATAAAAGAATTTATTAATATTGAACAGCAGTTTGGTAAGTTACAGTATATAACGCCTGAAAATGCTAGTTCGGCAAAAGGGAATCAGACTAAGAGTAAATATATGAAGCTGTTAAGTTCGATCGTGGAGATTCAAGATATACCTAAAAATCAAACTATTGTATCAAGCAAGCAAGCAAAACAATTTATATCTGATAATTTATACCAATCTTTAATAGCTTTACAAACAGCAATGTATACAAATAATGAAGCTGATATTACAAAAGCAAAAATAAATATTACAAATATTTTACAAAAGTACTTCGTTCAAGATGATAATGCAAAAAACCTTGAAAAATCTATACAAAATATTCAAGCTCGAAGAACTCAAGATCTGAATAATGCTCTTGATAAAGTTATTAATCAATTATCGAGTCAGCAAAATGAACTTTTAACTAAAGAGTCTCAGCTAAAAGTTAGTGCAAGTAAAAAAGGAAGTAATAAATGATAAATATTATAAAACTTATAATAGCAGTTATCATAGCTACGATAGTTGGTATTTGGGCTACTAAATATCATGGTTACATTATGCTTGTTTTATCTGATAAAACTATAAAGATGAATTTAGTGGCATTTGTTTTTGCAATAGCTATATTATTTTTTTTAATAGTTTTTGGTGTTAGAATTATCAGGTTAATATTCAGCTTTCCTTATTTATTGTTTAGTTGGTTTTTTGGCTTGTTTGTAGTTGATAAACAAGAAAAGTTCATAGATATAGTTGCTGATATTTCATTAGAAAATAACAAATTAATGCAACAAATAAGTGTTTCAGCTTTGGTGAAATTAACACCTAAATATTTGAGAGATTATATTCTTTTTAGGAAGTTTGAAATGATATCTACTTCAGGTGGGGTGAAAGAGCTTGAAAAGTCTTTGAAGCAATTAAAGAGTGATAGTCTTACATATAAATATTTTGAAGTATATAAGTTTTATATGGTGCAGAAGCTTGGGGAAGCTAAGACAAGAGTCTTAGTATTACTTGAGTGTAATGACAATAGATTTTTACCAAGTGTTGCAAATTTGGCAGGATCTATTGCTTTGTCTGATAAAGACGATACTTTTGCATTAAAGATTTTGGAAAAATATGATGCTTATTTAAGAACTGATATTGAAGAAAAGCTAATAATACTAGCGTTAAAACAAGCAGAAAATGTTGATAAATTGTCAGATATTTATACTAAATCAGACACTACACCTGTTTTAAGTAGAGTGTATCTAGAACAATTAGTAGGGTTTAATGAGATGACTCTTGCAGAGAAATTTGCAAAAAAACAATTAAATAATTTAAATTTGTCTACAGAAATGTTGAGGCTTTATGTTAATGCATTGGGTATTCCAGTTTCAAAACTAGTACCTAAAATCTTAGATAAAGGCAATAGTGACTATAGTAGTATTATTACATTATTAGAGTTAGCTGTAGTTAAATCAGATAATGTAAGTTTTAAAATGATTTATGATTATATTGAGAGAAATATTAAAGACTTGCTTTCAAAGTCGGATTTGGAAAAATATTCACATATTTTATGTAAGTTTTTTATAAAAAATGGTGAAACTGCAGGTCTAGACTTATCTGAAGCAAGACTAGTTTATAGAAGTAATTAATTAAGAGGTTTGTATATGCAAGTTAAAAGATGGTTCTTAAACAATAGCTTGAGAAACTACCAATATCTTTTATATGATAATAATAATGCAATAATTGTAGATCCTTTAAAAGCTGACATTTTTGATGATTTTATTAGAGAAAATAATTTACAGCTTAAGGCTATACTTATAACGCATAAGCATGGAGATCATATAGCTGGAGTAAAAAAGTTAGTAGAGTTATATCCTAGTGCTAAGATTTATGCATATACAGATAATGATTTATTTAAGCCGGATGTATATGTTAAAGATGGTGATGCAATTGACTTAGGTTTTGCTAGTTTTAAAATTATGTATACTCCTGGGCACATTTCAGACCATGTGAGCTTCTTGTTTGAGAAAGAGAAAGCGCTATTTTGTGGCGATACACTTTTCAATGCGGGGGTTGGTGGTGTTCATGCTGAAACAGCAGATGTAAATGAGCTATATGAATCATTAGTTAGAATAGCAAAATTAGATGCAGATATTAAACCTTATCCAGCCCATGATTACTGGCAAAGTAATTTAGATTTTGCTTTAAGCATTTTACCGGATGATGAAAGTTTTAAACACTATAGAGAGCAAATTGGTGACTTAGATGCTGAAGCAAAACCAATAGTTGACTTGGCAGAGGAAAGTAGACTTAATATATTTATTAGGTCAATTAATGATAGTACTCTTAAGCAAGCATTACCAGGTCATTTACTAGGTAGAGATATGTTTGTAAAATTACGAGAGTTAAAAAATAATTTTTAATTACTATTTATTAATCTTGAGTTTCTTCAGTAGTATTATTTTTTTTATTATCAGATGTTTTAGAGTCTTTTTTATCATCTTTAGGTTCTATTTTGGTGCGACTAATTTCTCTAGGGAATCCACCATTTAGACCTATTCTTTGTAATTTAATAATGTCTGGAGCCATAGCTCGTTTACTATCATATGGACCTATGTACATCCTAACCCAATTTCCGACACGTTTGAATTGTGGATTTAAGCCAACTTTTTTCATTTTGCTAACATACCAAGATGTTTCATCCATATTTCTAAAAGATGCAACTTGGTAAATATATGTATATTTATATTGAGCTCGCTTAGCTTCAGGTTCGACATTTACACTGACACTATCGTGTTTGAGGTTATCATAAAATGTAAATACCATCTTGCCACTAGGCGTATTCTCAGAGAAGTTAGGCTTTTGATCACTATTAGTTTTTTTATCAGGCTTAGAGTCTTTTGTGGCTGTTTTGTTTTTATCTGTTTGTAGCTCTATTTTTGCTTTTTCTTCAGCTCTAATTTTCTTTAAATGCTTGTTGATAAGTTTTGAAGCAACAGCAATACACAAAAGACATACTACACCGATAATTAGCAATTTCTTTTTCTTATTTAATTTAGTTTTCTTTGGCTCTTGAGGAACCTCACTCTTTTGTTTTTTAGGTATATCTAGTTTTGATAGATCTTTCATAAGCTTTATTTTGGCAACAATTTTTTTATAAACTAAACTATGGTTTAATTTATTAGTGTTATACTAAACAAAGATTATAATTAATAGTGATATAAAAATATATAGGGTTTTGTTATGAGCTATCAGAAAAATGATAAATTTATTATTAAAGGTTTTCATGAAAGCTGTCCAAATGCTTTTAAAGATAAGATAATAGCTATGGGAGTTATAGAAGGTCAACAAATGACTGTTATAAATAAATCTATATTTGGCGGCCCTATAGCATTTGAGACAAATTGTGGAATCTTTTCATTACGTAAGAAAGACTTAGACTTTTTAAAATTAGAGAAAATAAACTAAAAAGAGGGGTAAAATGAGTTTTAAAAAAGCATTTTTAGTGACATCAATCTGTACAGCTACTTTAGCAACTACTAATCTATATGCTGTGGTAGTTACACCATCACATAAGACTACCACACAGGATAATAGTGTTATAAAAAACACTATTATTAGTAACTTGGATTCTTTATTTCCTTTTCAAACTAATATTACAGTGGGTAAGGTTGATAAAGATAGTAATGGTGATATTACCGCTTCAAATATTTTAATAGTAAGTAGTAGTAAAGATAATCCTAATTTATCTATCGATAAGCTTATAGTTAAAGGCTTGAAGGTTAATCAAAAGATTAATGATGATGTCTCTGTAAAAGTAGAAGGTTTAAAGGTTACAAATCTAGCATCCTCTATTGCAAGTAGTAATGTTGTTAGTGCAAGAGTGGATCATAAGGATCTATCTGGTGATAGTAGTCTTTATAAGATAGTTATGAACACTATAGGTAAGGGTGTTTATAACTTTGAAATTGATTATGATCATAGTGATAGTACATTAAAATTTGATCTTGACTCTACAGTGAATAATAAAGCTTTTGTTAAAGAAGATGTTAAGTTAAAAGGCTTTGACTTATCTGATACTAGCTTTGATAATGACTTCTTAGCAAGCTTAAAAAATAAGGTGATGAGCTCAAAAATTGAAAACCTTGAATTTGATGGTAACTTTACAGAAGTTTTGAAAGAAATAACTTCGGAGTATTTAGGTAAAGACTATAAGCAAACACCAAGCTTAGATATTAACGGATCTTTAGGTAAAACACCGGGCGAACTTGAGTTTAATGTTAATGGTAATTTAGGCACACAAAGTCATGTTAAATATAATATTATAGTTGATGGTATTGATTTAAATAATACTCCAATAGAAGATATAGTAAGTGGATCTAATGCTTTCCTAAAAAATGCATATATTGAGACAAATTCTGCAGATGTTGCTATTGATTTGAACTTTAATAAAGATTCTTTCTCTGAAAAATCACCAATGCAACAAGTCCTAAATATTCTAGGTAAAAAAGATTTAAATATAAAAATAACTTCAAACAATAGTTATAAAGATTCAAAATATAATAATAACTTTAACTTAGAAGCCGATGGTTTAGCTAACTTAAGCGCAAGCACTAAGGCTATAGTTAATGGTAAGCTAAGTTTATTACCGTATGTTGGGGCAAATGGTAAAAACCAGAAAGATCTATATAATTGCGACAATCAGCTATGTTTGACAGACATTGATTTTAGTTTTGCAAATAGTGGACTATTAGAGAAAATTGCTAGATATACTAATAAAGATCCAAATACAACACCGCAACAAGTGCTTGGATCATATGGTGCGTTATTGCAACTTTTTGCAACACAGCAGCAAGATCCGTTCTTGAGAAAGGTATTGTCATCTTTTGCGATATTTTTACAAAATCCTAAAAATATAAGTATACATGCTAAAGCTAATAAGCCTGTGAATCAGACAGCGTTATTAAATATGTTGGTAGATGATACTAAAGCATTAAAAAGACATAACCCTATGCAACAAAAAAATGGGAAAGTTGATCTAAGTAAATCACCTAACATTAAGCTAATAAACGATATACAGAAAATATTTAAAATAACTTTTGATGTTAATAGTTAAACCAATAATAAAATAAAGAAAATATTATAGTAATTTAGCGTATATCAGTGTTGACAAAACTTTTAAATAGGGTAATATATGTCTCTATAAAGCGGGAATAGCTCAGTGGTAGAGCACAACCTTGCCAAGGTTGGGGTCGCGAGTTCGAGCCTCGTTTCCCGCTCCACATACTCTTGCATGTGTGGCTGAGTAGCAAAATGGTTATGCAGAGGCCTGCAAAGCCTTGGACGCCGGTTCGATTCCGGCCTCAGCCTCCATACTGCCCGGGTGGTGAAATTGGTAGACACAAGGGACTTAAAATCCCTCGGAGCTTAACCTCCGTGCCGGTTCGAGTCCGGCCCCGGGCACCATATTCTTATTTCATGCTGTTTCAAGCTGTATCATAATCATAATAAAATCAATACTTTGAGATACTTTCATTGTATCATCACGTATCAAATTGTATTGCCCAATCTCTGACTTTGTGGTACCTTGAGATTTTTTATTTATCATTATGGGTATTTTAACTAAACAATTAATAGAAAGATCAAAAGAAATAAAAGAATTAGAGAAAGACAAAGCCTATAGAGATGGTGATGGACTATACCTATTGGCTAGACCTGGAGGTAATCATAGTTGGTTCTACAGATTTACATACAATGGTACTAGAGATAAGATTACTCTTGGAAAGTATAAAGATATATCAATAGCAGAGGCCAGAGATAAGGTATCGGAATATAATAAGCTTCTAAGAATCCAAAGATAGGTAAAGAAAAGTAAAAACTACAAGCAGATAGTTTATTTGTAAATATAGCTAATAAATACTTTGATATTAAAGGGAGACCTTTGGAGATCAGAAGATACTTATAGGCAAAATAAAAGATTACTTGATAAAATATATACTACCAAAGCTTAAGTATCGCAAAATAGATGAAATAGAGCCTTGGTAAATAGTAAGTATATTTGATAAAGAAACTGGAAATACTCAAAAGAAAATCAAATGTCATTTAAAAGTCTAATATTGTTGCATAACTTAATCTTATTGAGTTCATAGAAACTATATATTTCACTTTAATTAAATCAAAGATCATAATAGCAATATAAAATTTACATTATAAGAGATCATCAAAATGAAAAAAGTAATATTATCAACAGTAATAGTTTTAAGTTTAGTTTCAACTGGTTTTAGTTATAGCTCTTTTAGTCAAGTATCTAGAGGTTCTTTTCCACCTCCAGTAATGCAGCTAGCATCTTAAGTAAAAAGTATCAAGATATAGGGTACTTTTTGCTATATTGGTACTTTTATTTAGAATTAAAACTTTATACATCAATATTTTAAAGTATATGATTCGTTGGTCCTGTGCCATTTATTTGTTATATTCATCATTAATTAAATTTTGAAATTAAAAGATTTTATTAAAACCACATAAAAGGGTTAGTTTCATAGAATAAGTTAAATATCTCAAATAGAATAATCACGCTCCCGATAGATACTATATACGTATGAGAAAAATATATTTTAAGATCTGTTTTTGTATTAAGAAACATTGGTGTATAGATAAATATAATAACAGTAAATATCGAGGCATACTGAAGAATAAGTATATATTCTGAAGGATATAGTACAGCAGAGACCAACGGTGGGATAAAGTATATTAGTATTAAAGCCAAACTACTGAGATGTTTATTATATTTATTAAATATATCTCGGATATAGTGTACTAAAGCTATGCTAACACCTATAAATGAAGTTATTATTGCAAAATGAATAAATAAATTTAATGCAAAGTCTAGTATATTGGATCCTGATATAAGTCTAATTTCATGAATTAAGCCACTTGGTGTATAGTTATTTGATAAGTAAAGACTATGGAAACTATACTGGTTATGTTGAGGAATGACCCCTAATGATACGAAAACCCAAGCTATATAAATAATTAGAACAGCTATACTGCTTATTAAGATATCTTTTTTTATGCGTTTTACATCACCTTTTTGATATTCATAGATGAAGGGGATTATGCTATGAAATACAAATGCAGGTAAGATAGTTGGGAAAGCATATATAATTGCAGATGCTCCAGCAGGAGAATCACTTAAATAATTAGTATTTATGTAAAATAACATAGTTATTATTGCTATTATAAAAAATATAAATTTAAAAATAACAAAGATTCTATTTGTATAATCACTGATTTTATAACTAAATATTAAGGCTCCAAATATTAGTATAAAAATAATTGAAGATATACCTGTTTGAGATTTATTTAAATGATACATGCCATCTAAATTATATAAAAGTGAAGAGCCTTGAGAGATGTAGCTGGATAACATTGAGTAAAAGAAAAGTAAGTAGATAATAGTAAAAAATATCAAATATGGCTTTGGTACTTTTGAATACATTATTGATGTAAAATCAGCACCAAGAGGATGTTCGGCACAGGTTTTTAAAAGCTTCTTAGCTGCGATATACATTATACTCCATGATAGAATTAGGAGTATCACTGCGGTAAAACAGCCGCATGCAGATACAATTAGCGGTAATGACAACATTCCTGTACCAGTGGTTGTACCAATTATAAGAAAAATTGAGCCAATAGACCTAGAGTTCATATCAAAAAATAATGAAGAGTGGGTTTAAAATATCATAGCTTATTTTAATAATAAATTATAGCCATATGCGCCTATGTAAACCTAAGAGAAAGTACTGTCTCAAAATATATAAATTATATGTATAAGATAATGTTATAGGAATAGTAAGAACTATATATTTAACTATAAGAGAATTTTTGATCATAATAGGAGTGTGAGATATAGAGTTAAATGAGAGGTTAATTGAAATGAAAAAAGCAATATTTTCTATATTAATACTGTTAAGTTTAAATTCAGCTGGTTATAGTTATGGGCTGGCAAATCAAGTATCTAGTGATTCTTTTCCTCCTCCAATAATGGAGCTAGCTTAGGTATGAGAAAAATAATTATCAAAAAACAAACCATCATGAATAATATAAAAAACATTATTGCATAATTTAATTGTTGAAATATTGATATTAACTAGATGTTAGGCTTTAATTAATATTATTTAAAAGGGTTAAAAATAATGATTAAAAAGTTAGCATGCTATGTATTTGTTTTTCTTATATTGTTTAGCTATGGTTTATCTAATGATAATAAAGCTAATGCTTCTGTAAAGGCTACAAGTTCTTCTGAAAGCTCTCAAGTAAGTGATAGTAGTACTTTAGGTAATATTATTATTAAGCCTATTAAGAGTGTTGGGATAGGTGTAGCATCCTTAATAATGGCTCCAATAGGAGCGTTTGTTGGGGTATTTGAAGGAATAACAAAGACTAACGCTATTTTATATAATGGAGAACATCACTCTGGAGATAGTGATATAGTTAATATTTTTGTAGCGCCATTTGCCGCAGCTGGGCTTGCAGTAGGAGGTGCTGGTTATATGGTATTCAAACTACCTCAGGAAACAGCAAAATCTTTAAGTCAAGAAGATGATAATTAATATATCTTTTAAATTCAGAGGCTACTTTTTAGCTTATCACTTGTTTTAGGTTGTTGATAATAGTATTTTATTACCAAACAATATAAGAAATTATAAATAATGAAATTGTTTAAATGTACACTCTTATTATCAAGCATAATAATGTTGCCTATATTTGTCTTCGCAGATGGGAACCTTTGTAATGTATATATAAGGATTAAACCAAGTGTTTATAATGACTCAGATAGAGTAGTTTTAAATATGGTTAATACCAAAAAGGATCAGGATTACAGAAATATTGCTTTCTCAGGACAAACTAGAGCAAGTGTGGGTGAAGTAGAGTGTGGTAATGATTATAATATTTATGCTACTGCATTACCTACTCCTAGACGTAAACTATCTTCACCACCTATAAAGTCAGTATATTCAAGTAATCCAATAGCTTTAAATCATGATATTGATATTTCCTATCCAGCAGATTTTACATCAGTGGAATCAACACCTACAGAAGATGAGACTATTATACCTAAATAGAGTTTAAATATTTATCCTGCTCTTATTGCAAAATCTACTTTTGAAGAGCATTATTATTATAAGATTTAAATAGCTTTTGTGGAAAATCTCCTATGCATATAAGTGAACGTAGAAAATGGTATATTGGTTTAGGCATTTTCGTAATAATAGTTTTATTATCTCTTTCTTTATTTCATGCCTCAATATGGTTTAGTATTGGTTTTATAGCAATTTTAGTAGTAATTGCAGTGTATGATCTTTCTCAAAAAAGTCATTCTATTTTAAGGAACTTTCCTATACTTGGACACATCCGTTATATCTTGGAGTTTTTACGTCCGGAAATTCAGCAGTATTTTATTGCTGATAATGAAAGTGAGAAGCCTTTTAATCGAGAGCAACGTTCTACTATTTATCGTCGTGCTAAAGGAGTTAATGATACAGGGGCTTTTGGTACAGAGAAGGATATTTATAAAATAGGGTATGAATGGGTAACACATTCACTAGCACCAAAGCATTTAGACGAAGTTGAAACGCGTGTTAAATTTGGGGGGCCTGATTGTAAGCAGCCATATATGGCATCGCATTTAAATATTTCTTCGATGAGCTTTGGAGCTTTATCTGGAAATGCTATTATGGCTTTAAATAAAGGTGCTAAGCTAGGAGGCTTTTGTCATAGTACTGGTGAGGGTGGTTTAACAGACTATCACTTACAAGGAGGTGATCTTGTTTATCAAGTAGGTACAGGGTATTTCAGTTGTCGTACAGAAGATGGTAAATTCTCACCTGAAAAATTTGCTGAGAGGGCTAATTTAGAAAATGTAAAAATGATAGAAATTAAGCTATCTCAAGGGGCAAAGCCATCTCATGGAGGGGTTTTGCCAGCTGCTAAAATTACACCAGAGATTGCTAAGATTAGAGGTGTACCTATGGGTCAGGATGTATTATCTCCCCCTGCACATAGTGCCTTTTCGACACCTAAAGAACTTTGTTATTTTATAAAAGAGTTAAGAGATTTATCAAGTGGTAAGCCTGTTGGGTTTAAGTTATGTATTGGAAGCCATATTGAGTTTCTAGCTATATGTAAAGCAATGCTAGAGACTGGTATAAAACCAGACTTTATAACTGTTGATGGTGCAGATGGAGGGACAGGTGCAGCTCCTGTAGAGTTTGCTAATCATATTGGTATGCCTCTAGAGGATAGTGTGGTTTTTGTTCATAATGCTTTAGTGGGCTGTGGAATAAGAGATGAGATTCGTATCGTAGCGAGTAGTAAAGTTGCTTCGGGATTTGATATGGTGAGGCTATTCGCTATGGGCGCTGATACTTGTAACTCAGCTAGAGCTATGATGTTGACTGTTGGATGTATTCAGTCTCGCCAATGTAACAACAATACTTGTCCTGTTGGTGTAGCTACTCAAAACCCTCGTTTAGAGAAAGCCCTAGTTGTAGATGATAAAAAGCATCGTGTTTATAATTTCCATAAAGCAACTATTAGATCATGTGCTGAAATTATAGGAGCTATGGGCTTAACTTCTGCTAAAGATGTTGGACCTGAAAATCTGAAAAAACGTATATCTGTAAACGAAGTTAAGTCATATATTGATTTATATGATTTTATTTCTGAAAACTGCTTAGTTGAAGGTAATATTCCAAAGACATTTAAGAGATCATGGGAAAAATCTTCAGCGGATTCTTTTTGAGTGTAATTCAGTTAGTGCTGTTAATATATTGACTAATGATGAATTAAAAGGTGATACTGATATTATACCAATTGATAATTAATTGTAGCTTATGAAAAAGGTTTTAGTAGTTCTTAGCTTATTGCCAGTTTTTGTGTTTGCATCTACGAAGCTTAATAGCTTTAAAGACATTGAGAAATCATTAAATCAAGGAAATAGATTTACTGTTGCAATTGATTTTAAAAATTGTTCTTCAAAAGTAATGGATATGAAAAAGATGGATCTAAAAGCTTCTTTTTCTCCTGATGCAGTAATGTATGAGTCTTCTAAGAATATAAGTTTTTCAGATCTACATTTTACAGTAAACAATCCTCGTTACAAAGGTAAACCTACTTATGAGAGTGTATCATATAAGCTTGATTCTAAAGGAAATTTAGCAATTAATACAAAAACTCTTAATGCTAGTGATTTTTCAGCAATGGACAAAGGTTACAGTATAAACTGTCAAATAAATAAAGGAGTTAGTTTTTATCAGCAATAAAAGATTTTCCAAAAAATAACTAAACTATAGTCTAGATTTATTTGTTAAAATATTATCTACAAGTATTCTTATCTAAGAAAAATGTCACTATATACCTATCCATCAAATAAGCTAGAGTATTTGGTTAGAGTTTTATCTAAGCTCTTAGATCTTGAGAAAAAAGATTTATTTACACCAACACAATTAATAGTTGGTAGCCGTGGTATGCAACATTGGCTGAGTATGCAGTTAGCAGAAACACGCGATATTGCTATGAATCTCAAGTACGACATGATTAATGGTTATATTTTAGATATTTGCTATGAGTTAACGAAAAATCATGAATATAAAAAAGCTTATACAAAAGATATATTAGCTTGGCGAGTTTTTAAACATTTAGATGATATTGATAATGATAAGCTTAAAGAATATTATAAAAATAGTGATCTAAAAAAATATCAATTATCAGCAAAAATAGCTGAAGTTTTTTCAAAATATCTAGCTTATCGTACTGATTGGTTAGAAGTTTGGGAACAAAACAAATTTATAAATCCTACTAAAGAAGAAGTCGATGAGCTTTGGCAAATGCAACTTTGGCAAAGACTAGTTGAAGAAGTTCCAGCAACTCCATATAAAATACAAGCTCAAGCATTAGAGTTATTAAGCAAAGAAAGTTTGAAAAATATAAATGTTCCTAATAGTATCTATATTTTTGGTATAAATAGTATTTCAAAGAAAAATCTTAATTTCATATTTGCATTAGCTAAGCACATTGATGTGAATATTTTGTATATTAATCCATGTAGTGAATATTGGTATGATTTAAAGAAAGATAAAGTTTCTGTTTGGCTAGATAATGATGATTATGAGATCCAGCCACTTTTAGCAAATTTAGGTCAGCAGGGCAAAGAGTTTTTTAGTGAATTATTAGATAATGAAGAAAAAAATGAGCTAGAAATATTTGAGAAATTTGATAATGATTATTTGAATTTTGCAAAGCTTGAAGATAATAATCAAAGTCAACTAGTCAGTCTACAACGCAATTTACTTGAACTTAATTGTCAAAACTACTCACATCAAAAAGATATATCAATAAGTATTAACTCTTGTCACAGTCCTCTTAGAGAAGTACAAGTGCTACATGATAGACTTTTGGATATGATAAATGATAATCCTAATATCAAACCTCGCGATATTTTGGTAATGTGTCCGAATATTGAGGATTATTCACCATATATTGATAGTGTTTTCTCTAGATATGCGGAAGATAAAAAGCTACCGTGTTCAATAGCAGATAGAACGCTACTTGATTCAGAGCCATTAGCTGCTAGTTTTATAGAACTTCTACAGTTGCCAGAGAGTGATTTTGAGGTTAATAAAATATTAGATTACTTATCAGTTCCAGCAATACAGCATAAATTTAAAATCTCAAATGAGCAATTAGAAACTATACGCTATTGGCTAAAAGAGGCGTGTATCCATCATAGTAATGATGGGGAGACATTCTCATGGAGCTGGGGGCTAAAGAGATTAATGCTTGGGTTTAGCTATAGTGATGATAATTATGTTGTTGATTTAAAACTACCCCGTCAGTCTGCGACTGCCACCCCTTCGTGCCAAAGGGGAATTGATATGGATTTTCAGGAGTTGGATCAGCTGATGACTGTACCTATTATCGAGGGTAGTGAAGTAGCTGAATTAGGAGGGTTATATGAGTTATTAGAGCTTTTAGCAGCACACTCTGAGGAACTACTTGAAACTAGGAGCCTTGAGGATTGGCATAGTTATCTTTTAGAGATGTTTGATAATGTTTTTGACATTACACAAGAAGAACAATATATTGCTAAAAAAATAAAAGATATTATAGCTAGGACAATTGAGACTGCTAAAGAAATATCTGCTGATATACTTATTGATTTATATACAATTAGATATTGTTTAATCTCACAGTTATCTGAGCCGATTATTAATAACCACTTTCTTAATGGTAAAGTTACTTTTTGCTCAATGACACCCATGCGGAGTATTCCATTTAAAGTTGTAGCGATGCTTGGCTTAAATAATGGTAAATTTCCACGTCAAGAGTCAGCTATTAGTTTTGATTTAATGGCAAGGTTAGGTAGAAGAGCCTGTGATAGAACGAAGCGAGATGATGATAGGTACTTATTTTTAGAAGCAATACTATCAGCTCGAGATTACTTATATTTTAGCTATCTAGGTAGAAGTGTTAAGACTAATGTTGAGCAACAGCCTAGCTTAGTTCTTAAAGAATTAATTAGCTATTTGAGAGCAAATTATAATTGGTATACATTTGAGGACGAAATTAAAGAGAAGCAGAAACATAAACCTGAAAGGAAGAATATAGTTAGTGATATAAAAGAGTATCCATTACATGCTTTTAGTCCAAAATGCTATTCCGAAGAATATAGAAGCTATGATAATGCGTGGCTTAATTTGTTACAGGCGGAACCTAAGCCTTTTTATGATTTTAAAAAAACTACCCCGTCTTGCTTACGCAATCCATCCCTTCACGAAGCGAAGGGGAGTGCTAATAATTCTGTCATTCTGTCAGGATTGACCACGGAATCCATCAATAAAGAGCATAGTCATACCCGCGCACATTCGACTCCGCTCAGTGACCGAGAGTATCTCAGTAGTGATGGGATAAATTTAAGAGATTCCCACCTGCGTGAGAATGACAATAGTATTAATATAAATACCAAATTACCTCAAAGCCTCACAATATCTAAATTAGCTAAGATTTTTGAAAATCCTTTAAAAGCATACACAAACTATAGTTTAGATTTATATCTTGAAGATAATTTTGAAGAGTTAGAAGATAGTGAGCCATTTGATATTGATAGTCTTGAGAAGTATAGCTTAAAGCAAGAGTTATTTGATGTTTTGAAAGATAATAGAGATAATAGTTTAACAATTAAAACAGCAAAATTAAGTGGTAAATTTCCAGAATCATTACTTACAGATATAGAGTTAGATTCTGAAGTTGAAAGTATAAAAGCTCTAATACAAGAGATAGGTTTAGAAAGCTATCAACAACGCACATTTTTTCAAGATATCGCTGGATATGAGCTAGAAATAAGTTGTTATATTAAAGATAATTATGTTTTGTTATCTACTACTTCTCGTTTGAGTATAACAAAAAAATTCGAGCTATATTTAACAGCACTAATGGTGTCGCATATTGAGCAAAGAGATATTTCAGCTGTATATTATGGATTAAAGGATAATAAGGTTGAAGAATTTAGGTTTGAGAATATTCAGTATGCAACATCTAAGCAAGTGCTTGAGCACTATATAAGAAAGGCTGAGCAAATAGTATCTGAAGTTAAATTAGTACATTTAGCTTTGGCAGAAGCTATTTATAATCATGAAAATAATAGTGATAGATTAAATGCATGGCAAGGTGTTATAAAATCTTCGGAGTATAGTTTTAGTGCTTTAGAAGATGATAGATATTTTAAACTTTTCTATACAAAGTTCCCAAAAGTTGAGGATTTTGAAGGCGAAGAAATTTATCGAGATTTTTTTAAGGTTATAAATGAAAATTTTAAATAGATATTACAAAGTACCACAGACATATAAAAATATATACATAAGCTTTGAGATTGCTATAGCTGCTTGTTTATGTTTCTTATTTGGTTTTTATGTCTCTGATTTATTACATAAAGGACAGTCAATTATCGGAGGTTTCTGGTGTTTGATTACCGTTTCTACAATATTACAACTAAGTGTTGAAGATTCGTATTCTGCAGCTTTTCAAATATTTGTAGGATCGATCATTGGAGGAGTTACAGCCTTTATTTTTACATTTATTTTTGGCTATTATTATTGGATTATGATCTTAGCTGTCGCTATTAGTGTTTTTATTACAGCAAGTATTGGTCTTGAAAATGCTGTGAAAATGAGTAGTGCTAATGCTGGAGTGATAGTTGCATTAGGATTATATCAACCTAATTATTCACCTTTTGTGAATACTGGATTACGTTTGATTGAGACTTTCAGTGGTACTGCAATAGCATTATTTTTTATCTTTATTAGTCGAATTTTTAAGATACGGACTAGTTAGTTGAGTTGTGACATAAGTCCATCATATATCAGATCTATACTACTATAATTTAAATCTTACAAAAACATCTAAAACACAACTATAAAATCTTTGCTCAATGACTAACTAGAACAATAAAATTCTCAAAAGGTTTAATTGTGTTTTAAGAAGAGTAAAGAAGATTTTACGACATGGTATTGTCATGGTTGTGGTGTATTATGGTTTGTAGGTGTTTAAAAGGAGATTGAAAAGTTATGGGAAATATAGAAAGCAATTGGATAAAGGATTTAAAAAAATCACCAATATTCAATATGTCGTTAAGTTCAAAAGAACTTTTTCATAGTAACTTTATAGCATGGGTATTAGAAACTTATTTTGAGCAGTTGGGTAAGTTTTTCTCAGAAAAATTAGAGTTATCAAATAGTAATAAAATAGAAAAAATCCAAAGAGAAAAACAAAATATAGATATATCTTTTAAGCTTGGTGATACTCTTGTTCTTATTGAGAATAAAGTTAAAAGTATTGCTAGTATTGAGCAGCTACAAAAATATACTGATAAATTCAAAAAAGTAGCAAATAAAAAGCTAGTATTACTCTCTCTAAAAGAGAGTAAAATATCGGATAAGGAATTAAAAGATATTGGTTGGATAAGATTATCATACAAAAATTTATTAGAGGCTTTTCAAAGTTTAGAGTTTAAAAATGAATATCATAAGTCTTTGATAGATGATTATGTAAAATTTGTAACAGATATCAAAAATAATTTAATTGATAAAATCAACATAGATGTAATCCAAATATCTAACTTATATGATAAAAAAAGAAGAGTGTTATAAATACTTAGAGTCTCTAAGAGAGATTAAAATGCATGATATTTTCTTAAAAGGTTTATATGAGAGTTTTGCTTGTGCTATATATGATGAACTATATAAGCTTGATAAGTTAAAAAGTAAAGTTGAGTATACGAGTAAGCCGAACAATCATAAAAATATATCTATATATCATGGTTTTACTAACAGCAGTGGTTTAGTGGATATAAAGTATAGAGTTAATGATAATTTTTTTATTGGTATACAAATTCAAGGTAATCAGTATCGTCATTTTGTAGAGCTTTTTGATAGTTCTAAAAAAGATATTTGTAACTTATTAAAATCAATATCTAAAGACAATCTATGGTTTAGCTTTGGTGATGATATTGATGAGGGTAAAATCTATCCTAATAAATCATCTAAGAAATGTAAGCTTTATAATCAATTTAAAGGGAAAAACTCAGTGTTTAAATATAAATATTTTAAAATAGATGGAATAAGTAACAATGATCTTATAAGAAGAGTGAAGGTAGATATTCAAAAGATAGTTGATAAGAAGCAAGAAATAGAAAAGATCTACAATTAAGTGGGTAAATAGGAACTCCAAAATGCTGTATAAACACGACTACGACAAAACCCTAACAAGACTAGTAAGTATCTTAAACATCCTAAACACAGGGCAGGGAGTAGCTAGTAAAGATATTGCTAAAGAGTTTAATGTCTCGGTGCGAACTATCCAAAGAGATTTTAGCGAAAGACTAGCAATGTTCCCAATCTATAAGGATAAAGGCAAATGGTACTTTATCAAAGGCTATACACTTGAGAAGAACTTAAATACGGAAGACTCTCTTGTGCTTAAAATCCTTGATAAATTTGCTGAGAGTGTTGGTGAGCAGTTTTATAGCCGTACTAAGAAGTTACTAGCTAAAATCACAAATGAGCAAGATAACACAATCTATGCAAAGCTACATATAGAAGATGTATCAGCAAACTTAGCTGAGCTTAAACAATTAGAATCGGCTATTAGTCAGCAACTTTGGATAGAGTTTGAGTATAGTTCAAATAAAGTAACCTATATAGTCAAAGCTTGGCCTTTGAAAATTATTAACTATGATGGCTTTTGGTATCTAATGGCTGTACATAATGAGATCGTCAAAAAGTACTATCTAAAAGGTATTGGTAATATTTTTATCACAGATAAAACTTTTAAGATAACTAGAAATATCAATAAGATGCTTACAGAATCAACAAATGTGTGGTTTCAAGAGAGCAATGAACCATTTGAAGTGAAGTTAGAAGTCTCTCAAGAGATAGCTAGATATTTGATTAGAAAACCATGCTCACCAACGCAAAAGATTATCAAACAAGATGAAAATGGTTTAGTAATATCTGTAACAGTTAGTCATGAAATGGAGATTTTACCAGTTATAAAAAGATGGCTTCCTGATATCAAAGTTATAGAGCCACAGTCTTTAAATATTTCTCTAAAAAATATGCTAGAAGAGTATCTGAAAGGTATTTGAGTAAGTTTTAAAATATAGCCTACTACCCTTAAAAGTAGTACTTGATCAAATAGCTTAAGTATAGTTAACTCAAAAGAAATAAGTCATTCTACGACTTGATCGTAGAATCTAAGTTTTGAGCTCATGACAGCTAGATCCTATGGTCAAGCTATAGGATGACAAAAATGGTTTCAAAAGTTACTTGGGATAGCTAAATTAATTTTTCTAGAAGTTTAAATCAACGACATAAAGCTGTCATTTTTGTTCTTTATAATTAATTTGTACTAATAAAGTTATAAGGAGATATTATGCAAAATCTGACAAGTCTTTTTGATGCTCATCCGTATATACTAATAGCAATATGTGTTTTTATAATCTTAGCTTTGGTAGTTTTATATTTTTCAATAGTTGGTTGGTGCGTACATACAGTACAAAATCCTCAATCTGGATTTTTCAAAAAAGGCCTTGCTGTAATGATTGGAATGCTTCTTTTGAAAAATGTAATGGGCATGATGTATGGACAGGATCAGGAGAAAAAATGAGAGCAATAAAAACCATCGATCAAATAGCTAGAGAAAAGCAAAGAGATGTCTTATTTATATAGGTTAAATCCAATCATTTGAAATCTTTTGAGCATTATGAAAGTTACAAACCATGGCAAGAAACAAAGAAATGGCTAGAAGACAAATAATATTCCTCATGAAATTTGCGGTCCATTTTTTAAAGATAGTCGTATCTTAGCAGGATATTGTGGTGATATTTATATTGATATACCTAATGATGACTCTATCGAAATGATACAAAAGATAGATGGGTATTTTAACTATACTGGCGAGCGACTAGATGGCAATGTACGGCTTTGTATATTGTCATATGGTAAGGCAAATATACAGAACGAGACACAGCAGAGTTTTGGGAGGATATATGATGGTAGAAAAATACTGGCACGAAAAATCTAAAAAGATCGAAAGAAAGCATATGCTTTATGAAGATGGTTATAAATATGATTATGACTGTGGTGTAGAGCCAATGCCTCTTTTGCTTCTAAATAAACCTTTGAGCGATCAAGAGCTAGCTACTAAGTTTATAAGTGGTTTTAGGGATATAAATGAGAAACTCGAAAAAGTTACTGTAGAAGTTACAAAAGAGTATATGAAGCTTGCCAAGATGTATATGCGAGGGGATATTTTTTTATGGGATACTGATCTAGAAGTCTCAGTTTTGATTAAAGGTCATGTTGGAGAGCTAGACCCTTTGTATCGTGAAGATGCTGATAATATCCTAGTTACTTTAGAGTCAAATATGCAAGTCGCTCGTAGAAATCTTAAGATTCATCCATTTGGTATAGAGCTTAATGAAAAAG
This sequence comes from Francisella sp. SYW-9, assembly GCF_008711465.1. Taxonomy (GTDB): domain Bacteria; phylum Pseudomonadota; class Gammaproteobacteria; order Francisellales; family Francisellaceae; genus Francisella. The sequence continues at coordinate 81,327 of NZ_VXKQ01000008.1, read as the reverse complement.
ATCATTGCACTATTAGAGAGTTTGACTGTCTTAATCATTGTTATGTTTTTCATGCTTTGTATGACCATACAGATTTGGATTTGATGAATATATTGCGTATTGAGAGCTTTGGCTATGATATAAAGCTTCATGCACATAGTAATAGTATACAGGTGAAATAATGATAGAAAATTTAAACCAAATAAAAGACTATATCCAAGAAGCTGATGCTGTACTTATAGTAACTGGCTCTGGTATGAGTGTAGATAGTGGTTTACCTGATTTTAGAGGTAAGAATGGTTTTTGGAAAGAATATCCATTATTTGAGAAGTTAGATATAGATTTTATGGAAGCTGCAAGTGTCCAACAATTTTTCTCAAATCTTGATATAGCATGGGCATTTTATGGGCATAGATTGGAGATGTATCGTAAAACTCAACCTCATGTAGGTTTTAAGATGCTATTAGATTTAGTCAAAAGCAAGAATAATAACTATTTTGTATATACTTCAAATGTTGATGGACACTTTCAAAAAGCTGGTTATGATGATAATAAAATATATGAGATACACGGTAGCATCCATCATTTACAATGTGCTATGAACTGTAATGATGAGATATGGAATAACCGTGAAATTATATATGTCAATCAAGAGCAAATGACAGTTGATAGGTTTCCTAAATGTAATAATTGTGGTGGTATAGCTAGACCAAATATATTAATGTTTGATGATTTCTATTGGGTTGCTAATCATACTGACAAACAAAAAGGGAAATATAAAAAATGGCTACATGATTCTGTTATGGCGAAAAACCAAAAGCTAGCAATCATAGAAATAGGCTGTGGCACAACAATTCCAACAGTACGTATGAATAATGAATGGACTTTGGCAATACATGGTGATAATACCAAGCTAATTAGAATAAATCCTAATGATAATTATGTTGAAGCTGGTACAGGCTGGGCTATTAGAGAAAGAGCTTTGGCTGCTTTGGAGCAGATTTTGGATTAATTCTTTTTAAATCTTAGAAGTTTACCGACTTGTTAAGTAATTTGACACCTAATCTACTGCTTTAATTATTTTCCCTATATAACTACAAGTTTTCATAAATGAATATTTACTCATTTATAAACATATATTTGTCTAAGTGCTAGAGATAGTTTGCAAACATTTATCCTTAGTATAATAATACTATGTACGCGTGAACAATGTTGACGTAAGGTCAAGAGGCTCTATGTATTTAAATAAATACGAAAAATCAGGTATGTTCTGGGTTCCAACTACATACTTTATGGAAGGATTTCCTTATATTCTTATATTCGTAGTATCTAGTATTATGCTTAAGAATTTAGGTGTAGGTAATGCAGTGATTACATCATATACAAGTTTGTTTCTATTTCCATCATTAGTAATGCCATTTTTAGCTGTCTTTTTAGATATCTATAAATCAAATAGGTGGTGGATATATATGACAGAGCTATTATTAGCTTTATTTATTTTATTAATAATTCTAGCACTTAGTAGTTCATATTTTTTCTCAATAACTATAGCATTATTTTTTCTACTTTCTATTAATAGTAATACTCATGATATGTCTGTTGAAGGTAACTATGTCTCAAATCTTCCGACAGAGAGGCAATCTTTTTTCTTAGGCTTTCAGTCTGTATTTGTTGTCTTAGGGAAATTTTTTTCACAAGGATTCTTGGTTATATTATCAGGTATTGTTTTTAGTTATACACATAATTATTTTATTGCATGGCAAATATCATTAGCTATAGCTGCTATAGTGACACTATGTCTTGCTATATATCACTTTTTTGTATTACCAGAGAGACCTAATAGTTATAAAAAGCAAAATACTGATTCTCTAACTCCAAGAGAAGGTGTAATTGAACGGATATGTCAAATTTATAAAACATTTTTCCAGCTTGAGGGAATCTGGATAGGTCTAGCATTTATCGTGTTATATAAGCTTGGAGAGCTATTAGTTTCAGCAATATTTCCGCTTTTTCTTATAGATACTCATGCTCATGGTGGTATGGGTCTGAGTAACGCATCAGTTGGGTTTGCCTATGGTACCGTTGTGGTGCCTTTTACTATTATTGCTGGATTATTAGGAGGCTATCTTATATATAAAAAGGGGTTGAAATTTTGGTTAGCACCTATGGTGTTGATTATGAATGTTCCTCATGGTTTATTTATAATACTTGCACATGATCCAAATATGAGTTACAGCATAGTATTAATATTTATTATAATTGAAAAGTTTTGCTTTACATTTGCTGTATGTGCGTATGCCATTTTTATGATGTATCTAATAAGAAATAGCAGTTATAAAACATCTCACTTTGCATTTTTTTCAGGGTTTATAACTTTAGTACAGATTCCAATACGTGCTGTTAGTGGTTATATCCAAGAACTAGTTGGCTATGAGTGGACATTTGTTTTTATATTTCTCATAGTTGTACCTTTATTAATTTGTGTGAAGTTTATAAAAGTGGATTCTAATTATGGAAAGAAAGGTGCTTAGGTTATAATTATTTTAGTCAATTTCTATAATCTCAAAAGGTTTAAGACTAAAATTAATGAGTATGAAAAACCTAGATGCAAAAATAATACCCCTACAAGATCGCCATATTATCGAGGCTAGTGCTGGTACGGGTAAGACTTTTAATATCACTAAGCTCTATATCCGACTTTTGTTAGAGAAAAAGTTATTGCCCAATAATATTCTTGTAATGACATTCACTAAAGATGCAACCCAAGAAATTATTGGTAGAGTTGAAGCTAAGATCAGAAAAGTATTAGCTAGCTATACGGATGAGAAAAAAGAATCTGATAGTGAAAATTATAAACATCTAAAACGAGCATTACTTGAGATCGATGAAGCTGCTATATTTACAATACATGGTTTTTGTAAAAAAGTCTTGAATGAGCAAGCATTTGCAAGCGGTATGGAGATGGATGTTTCAATGGAAGTTGATACTTCTGATATCTTGCAAAAAGTAGTTGAGGATTTTTTTAGGAAACATATCAATAAAAATAAAACTAATTTTGAGTATCTAAAAGCATATAAACTACATACTCCAGAGAAGTTTTTAGATAGAAGTGGTTTGTTAAATGTTATTAGGTCTAATCATCAAATAGTTGTTGATAAACCTATTAGTCTAGATGAATTTAATATACGTAAAAAACAACAAGTAGATATTCTTAGTAATAATCAAGATATTGTTGATGACTTTCTATCTAAGTTAGGTAAAGGGGAGCCAGAGGGAAGGCGAGTAGAAGAATATCATAAAATTTTAGACTGGTTAAAACTAGATGATGAAACACCATTTCCAGATGGTATATCTATAATTACAAATGGTAAAAAGATTAAAGGGGCTAAAGTAAAGCCAGTATTTGTTAGTGTTAAAGAACTAAAAGAATTGCAGCTAGAAATTAGACAGCAAAAATCAGCTCAATTTATTAAAGAAGTATGTCTAAAGATTCGCCAAGATTTTGCAAATGCTAAAGCGCAAAAAGGAGTTTTAGATTTTAATGATTTAATTACCAAGCTTTGTCAAAGTGTTAAGAGTTCTCCAGATTTAGTAAAAACCTTACAAGCACAGTATCCTGTAGCTCTTATTGACGAGTTTCAAGATACGGATGCTGAGCAGTATGAAATATTAGATACTATTTATCCTCAAGATAGTAAACTACCCCGTCAGTCTACGACTGCCACCCCTTCGTCCCAAAGGGGAATGAATGAGTTATTACTTCTTATGATTGGCGATCCTAAGCAGGCAATTTATGGTTTTAGAGGCGGGGATATCTTTACATATTTGAAAGCTAAGAATAGTTGTCCAGAAGAAAATCAATGGAGTATGGACACTAACTGGCGCTCAACTAGCGAAATGATAAAAGCTTATAATCGTCTTTTTTATAAAGAAGATTATAAACCAAAAGATGAGGGTAAACTTGGGGAAAATATATTTAGCAAAGGTATTGGTTATCAGACTGTTAAAGCATCACCAAAAGCAAATGAGAAGGCTAGAGATTTTGGAGATGGTTTAAAGCCGATAAACTATTTCTATTATGAAGTATCAGAAGAAGATAAAAAAAATGATATTGATAAAAATTTATCAGCATGGACAGCAAATGAAATTGTCAGACTATTAAACTCTAAAAAAGTAGCAGAAAATGATATTGCTATACTAGTTGAAAATGGTACCCAAGCTAAAGAAATTCAGCAAGCTTTGAGTAATAAAAAATTAAGTTCAGTTTATCTAAGTCAAAGGGATAATGTCTACCATAGCCAAGAATCGACAGAAATATTAGCTGTTATGGAAGGTATTAACGAGCTTGAGAATAAATCTTTATTAAAAAAAGCATTATCAACTAGTCTTTTAGGAGGTAGTGCTGATAAATTTATAAAATATACAGACGATGATGATATCTCAGCATGGGATGAGGAAATAGAAAAAGCTAAAAGTCTACGCATGAAATGGCATAAATGTGGTTTTATGGCTTTTATAATGCAACTAATCCATGAAAGCTTTAGTCAAAGAGATGGTTCAAAACAAAGGACTATCACAAATATATTACATCTAGCAGAGCTTATAAAAGTAGCTGAGAATAAATATAAACACCCGAACCAACTTATCAAATGGTATCGTCAGCAGATTAAAAGTTCATTGACAGCAGAGGGAGAGCTTAGACTAGAAAGTGATGATAATCTTATTAAAATAATTACGATACATGGTTCAAAAGGGCTTGAGTATTCAGTTGTTTTTATACCTTTTGCAAGCTATATAAGTTCTAAAAAACTTAGCTTAAATAATGCTAATAAATATTATGATAGCAGCTTAGAGCAGACTGTTTATAAGATTGGTAAAGGTGATGTGACTAAAAAGCTAGTTGAGCAAGAAACTATACAAGAGATAATGAGACTATTTTATGTCGCGGTAACTCGAGCTGAACATAGATGTTATATTGGCGTTGCTAGATATCAGTCTAAAAAGGGGGGAGCTAAAGTAGCTAGTGATGACTCATTTAACAGTCCTTTAGCACAGTTTTTAGGGTATGAAAAAGATGAAAGCTGGTTAGAAAAAGTACAAAAAATCACAGCTAATCCAGATAATCAAAGTCTGCTTTTAGAGATAAATAATTTTGAAGTTTTAGGGTTAGATAATATAAATAAAACAGAAGTTAATCAGCATCTTCAAGCTAATGAAATAGCTAAATTAAAAGATGATAATTGGGAGATGTTATCTTTCTCAAAAATATCCAAATCAAAAGCACAAAATACAGCTTTAGAAAAAGAAAATGATGAGTCGGAAGATAGTCAAATTCAAGAATCACAAGATGAATTAGAGTTTAGATTTACAGCTGTAAAAGGTGCTGATATAGGTAATATATTGCATAATGTCTTAGAATATACTGATTTTAGTACAGGTTTAATTGACCATACTTTGTTACAAGAGCAAATGGACAGGTATAGAGTGGTTGCTACAGAGGATTTTGATAATTTAAAAACTTGGTTAGAAGAATGTTTAGTTGCAGAGATTAAGCCTATAAAAAATAGTGACATATCAGAATCTAGTTCAAAATCGTTAAACTCTAATGAAGATATTCAATATAGCTTGTTTGATAATAACGGTGAAATGCCAAATCAATTTCAACATAATACGGATATAAAAAGCTTTTGCTTAAAAGATATTCCAAACTCAAAAACTCTTAAGGAAGCAGAGTTCTACTTTCCTATTGCTAATGAGAAGCTTTATAAAAACAATATTATTAAGATCTTAGAAGAATATCGTAATAGCTCAATAATGGTTGATGAACTAGGTAATTATAAGATTTTTGGTATGCTACATGGTTTTATAGATTTGATTTTTGAATATGATGGTAAGTTTTACGTCGCGGATTATAAATCAAATTATCTTGGTGATAAATTGGAAGACTATAATCAGCAAGCTATGCAGGAGAAAAATCAAAGTAGTTTTTATGATTTACAGTATCTAATATATAGTGTTGCGTTAAATAAATATCTAAAACAAAATATTCCAAATTATAATTTCGAGAAGCATTTTGGTGGCGTATATTATTTCTATTTACGTGGTATGAAAAATGGTTATGGAATATATCAAGCTAGTCCATCTTTTGAAATTATTAGTAAATTATCTAATTTACTAAATGGAGGTACTAATGTATAAGACTTTCCATGAAGCTAAAGAGAGGTTGGCAGATATTCAGGCAGTAGATTTTTTCTTTGCTAAAGAAGTATTAGCTTTGATTAACTCTCATAATATACGATTAGAGAATAGCTCTAAAGATACTTTATTTCACTTATTAATGAAGCTTATGTCAGCACATAGTTTTGGACATAGCTGTATTAAGATAAAAGATTTAGCAGATAAGACTTTGTTTGCTTCACAAGATGATAAGCAAGAGTTTAGAGAAGGGTATAAGCTACCTAGTTATAAAGGGCTTATAGATATTTTAGGCTCTATAAACTATACAAAACTCCCTGTTTATTTTGCTAAAGAGTTTGATTCTTTATATATCAAAAGGTTATGGTGTTATGAGAAAGAAATTGCAGAATTTATTAGGCAAAAAACTAGTAAAAACATAGCTTGCAGTGATAATGCTAAACTAAATGAGATCGCATCTAGACTGTTTGAAACTACTGAAGAGATAGATTATCAAAGACAAGCTGTTTTAAATAGCTTTAACTATGACTTTAGCATAATTTCTGGAGGACCCGGAACAGGTAAAACAACTAGTGTAGCAAAGTTACTATTAGCCATGCAAATGTTTAATGATAAACAGCAGAAGATAGCACTTTTAGCACCAACAGGTAAAGCGGCACAGCGAATGACAGAATCGTTAAAGAAAACTTTGGCTAGTATTTTAGCTCTTTCAGTCATTCCTAACCCTGATCAGGAGCTTATTAACTATCTACAAAACTTAGAAGCTCAAACAATACATCGCTTTTTAGGCTTGCGTCCAAATTCAAAATATATTAAGTATCATAAAGAATTAAAAGCTCCTTATGATGTGATTATTGTAGATGAAGCATCTATGTTAGATATAAATATTTTTATCAAACTTATACGAGCTGTTGGTGAAAATACCAAGTTAATATTGTTAGGAGATATTAATCAATTACCATCAGTAGAAGTAGGAAGCCTTTTAGCAAGCTTAACTGTTGATATAACTGGAAATATACCAAACTATACGACTAAGCTTTTAAAGAATTATCGTTCACAGCAAAATATAAATAATCTTGCAAATAGTGTATTGATAGGTGAAGTATCACCAGTGGATCATGGAAGTGAGAATATTAGTTTTTATGACTCGAGAGATAGTGAAAAACTGCTTAGAAACTATACAGATAAATATAAAGCTTTAGAAAAATGTAGTAGCTATAAAGAAGCTTTGGAACTGCTAAGTAAATTTAGAATATTAGTAGCAAATAAAAATTTAGATATTGGTACAGATAAGCTAAATCAGAAGATTGAGAAGTTATTGGGTAAAACAATAGATTCTAACTATAAAGCTAGGCCTATTATGATAACGCAAAATAGCTATTCATTAGGTTTGTTTAATGGTGATATTGGTATTATTTGGCCAGACTCTAGCGGTAAGCTTCGGGCGTATTTTGATGGTAAAGATGATAGAGTATTTTCTTTGAATATGCTTCCTAATTATGAAACAGTATATGTAATGACAATTCACAAAACTCAAGGTTCAGAGTTTGAAGAGGTAGCTATTATATTACCTGATAATGATAATGAAGCTTTAACAAAGCAGCTTATATATACAGCTATAACTAGGACTAAAAATAAACTAGATATAATTAGCCAATCAAAGATATTCAATAAAGTTATAAAAAAATCAGTAACTAGAAATTCAAATATACAATACTTGATAGATAAAGAAACTCATATAACCCAATAATAGATGAATAACTGCTGTTAAATTTCTTGATGATAGATCATTCTAAGACAATATTATCTATAAGAACCCAGATATGCAAAACAAAGGTGGTTTATGAAAACAGTAAATGTTGGTGATTATGATAAATATAAAAAATGCTATTACAATAATATATGTCATCTAATCGAGATATAAAAGGATGGAAATATCTCAAAATAAAGTTCTAATATATGTTTTTTTAGCGGCTATTTTCTTTGTTAATTTGGAAATAAATGCTGTCGCAGTATTGCTTAATAATATATCTAGATATTTAGATATATCTATAAGTAGTGCTCAATGGATTGGCAGTATATATATGGTATTTTTTTCATCGACTGTAATTATCGCTGGTAGGCTTGGAGATATATATCATAGTAAGAATATATATCTTATAGGTATATATGTTTTTTTACTTTCTACACTTGGTTGTGCTTTTTCAAATGGCCTTACTATGTTAATAATAATGAGAATTTTACAGGGTGTTGGAGGGGCTCTTGTTTGGCCTAACGCGGCATCATTGATTTTAAAACAAACAGATATATATCCTAAAGGTAAGTTAATAGGACTATTTACAGCATCTGTTGGGTTAGCAATAGCCTCAGGGCCTGTAGTAAGTGGCTATTTTACGGATCTATTTGGTTGGAGAGGAATATTTATAATAACTGCTGTAGCTATGTTAGTAATATGCGGTTTTCATTTTTTTTATAAATCAAATTTTACTTCAGAAAATAATTCAAAAAAGGAAGTCGATTATTTAGGGGTATTGATTACTTGTTTATTATTATTAACAATATCTTTTTATTTAAGTTCATTTAATTCAATAACATTATATATTCATCTTTTATATTTAATAACAATTGTTGTACTAAGCTTTGTATTAGGAGTTTATTTAAAGTATAAAAATAATCCAATTATCAAAATTAACTTATTCAAGGATCGTAATGTATTAATAGGTTGTATTTGTAGATTATTATTCCAAACTGTTTTTATGGGTTTCACGTACTCATTTATAATCTATGTATCGAATTACTTTCACCTGTCTCCATTCAAGGCAGGATTATCATTTCTTTCTTGCACTATTTGTTTATTTATTTTAGCTTTTGTTAGTGGAAGGTTGATAGATTTAAGAATATCTATCTATAGCATTACTTTAAGTGGACTTATACTAATGATAGTAGCATATATTATTCTAAGTTCTGGATATGGAAATGGTTCAGTTTTATTCTTAGAGTTTCTTATTATTGTATTAGGGGCTGGGTATGCGATAGCATCACCATCATTACTTGCAATAACAACAAAATCAACCAATAATAGTAATTATGGCTCGGTTACAGGGATGTACTTTATGTTTAGTACATTTGGAAATGCTATAGGTATAATTATAGCTGGTCTGTATTCTCAGTATGTGGCACAAAGTAGTATTGTATTAGTAAAATTTTCTAATGTTAATATTTTATATGGAATAATTACTACATTTATTTTTTTAGCTATTTTATGGTTAAAAATCTATAATAAACCATCAACAAATATTTGATTATTCTATTTATAGAATAAATAACATTTACTATTTTAAATTAGGTGTTCATACACGAATAATTAATAAAATAAGCTAAGCTCAGTAATTGCTAAATATTTAATAGTAATTTTATCCACAAATTGCTAAATTTCTTTTAATTTATAATCTTTATTCTAAAAAATATTTAGATTTTAATAACTTTAGCATAGATAAAATATGATTTACCAACACATTATTGATCCAATATTATTTGTCGTAGGGTTTATGGCATCGGTTACTGATACTATAGCAGGTGGAGGAGGTTTAATAACGTTACCCGCTTTATTATTTTGTGGTTTACCTCCGGTGCTTGCTCTTGGGACAAATAAGTTTCAAACGGTTATTGGTGAAGCATCTTCAACATTATATTTCTTTAAAAAGAAAAGCGTTAATTATAAATTAGTAATACCATGTTTTATATTTGTTATTTTAGGTTCTGTAATAGGAACTATTATACTTTTGTTTATTTCAGTATCGTGGCTAGAAAAATTGATACCTATTCTTCTAACTTATGTTTTAATTCAAATGATCTTGACGATATTTATGAGAAAGAATAAATCAGAAAGTGATACTCTAAAACCAGATAAAACTAAGTTTATGGTTATGGGGACATCAATAGGGTTTTATAATGGCTTTTTTGGTCCAGGAACAGGGTCTCTTTGGACAATTATGCTAATGAAGTTTTTTCATTTAGATATAAAATCAGCAATAATGTATACAAAACCACTGAATTTACTAGGAAATATCAGTGCTTTGGTAGTATTTATTATTACTAGCAAGATTAACTACACATATGCTATTGTGATGGCCTTAGGAGCTTATATAGGTGGAAAGTTTGGAGGCCATATTGTTTCAAATAAGAATATGAATTTAATAAAAATAATTTTCTTTATAATTCTTTTTATTAGCACTATAAGTACTTATTTTAAGTATTATTAGCTAAAAACACTATAATATTACGAGATGTGATCTCTATGAAATATAATACTGCGATGGATATGGGTAATTTATTTATTATAAGCATAAACATTTGTATCTCTATATTCACCATTAGGCTTTTTAAAATCATTTACTCTTGTTTCTAGTAGAATAAAACCAGATTTTTCTGCTAATTTATTGCTTGATGTATTAGCAGGATCTGTAGTTATAATTATATTTACATACTCTATATTTTTATTTATATAGTCTATAAGGCCTAAAAGAGCTTCCATCATATAGCCTTTTTTAGTATATCGAGTACTAATCCAATAACCAATTTCTAGATGCTTAGGGTTGTTTTGATAGTTAAAAGTATTTACTCCTATACATCCAATAAAATCATCACTCTTATTGTTTACAATAGAAAACTGCATAGACTTTTGATTTAAAAAATCTTTATATATTTCTCTACAAAACTCAAAAGACTCAGCTTTAGTAGGTCTTTTGTCTAACCAGTATAACCATTCTTTTAACTCAAAATATGATTCATTTATTGCGCTATTCATTTTAAGAGCATGTTTCTCTTGTATAGGTTCTAGATAGATTCTTTTTAGTTTTATTATCATATTTGAATAGATAAAAATTTTGAGAACATTCTTCAAATTGTAAGTTTATTTATTCATCTTGTGAATTATTTTTAAACCGTGAAGTAATAAATCAGGAATAATAACATCAAAGTATTTTTCACTCTCAAATAAGTGAGCGTAACCACCTGTAGCTATTAATACAGAGGCTGTTTCAGGAAAACTTTCTTGAGATATACGACTAACTATTTCTTTGATTGCACCTAATTGTCCATAGACTAAACCAGATTGGATCTGTGAGATAGTTGTTTTACCTAAAGCTGAGTCTGGTTTTGATATTGTGACATCAGATAGCTTTGCTGTCTTTCTAGATAAGCTATCCATTGATAAGCTAATTCCAGGTAGGATCGCACCACCAATATATGATTTGTTATCTGAGATAGCACAGATAGTAGTAGCTGTGCCAAAGTCAACAATCATAATATTTTTTGCAGGAAAATGTGACATTGCTGCCACTGAATTTGCTACACGATCTGCGCCTAAATCTAGCGGATTTTTAATACTGAGTTTGAGTCCAGTTTTTATTCCAGGTTTTAGCTCAAGTGGAGTTATGCCTAAGTATTTCTTGCATGCAGAGTTAACAGAATACTCTAAATGAGGAACCACTGAAGATAGCACAACGGCCTCAATATCTTCGATATCCAGTTTTTTTCTTTCAAAAAATGAAAGTAAAAATATGCCTAAAGTATCAGAAGTACATGGTGTAGTTGAGGGGTATCTAAAATTATATTTGATCTTATCACCTATAAAAACTCCACCAAATATATGCGTATTTCCGATATCAATGCATACTAACATTTTTTATTCTCCGTGTTTTAGATCAACCAGTTTAGGTTTTAGTGTTTCTTTGCTAGGATCAATCTGTGCATATGAGATAATAAAAAGTTGATCTCCTTTCTCACATTTTCTCGCAGCTGGGCCGTTTAGTGCGATAGTTTTACTATTAGCTTGTCCTTTTATTACATATGTTTCTAGGCGCTCGCCATTATTTAGATTTACTACTTGGACCTTCTCATTTTCTACAATATTAGCTTGCTTCATTATTTCGCTATCGATAGTTATACTTCCAACATAAAATAGATCTTTACCTGTTACTGTAGCATATGAGATTTTTGATTTTAACATTGAAATTAGCATGCTGGTCCTGTCTCCTTAAAAAAATTATCAATCAAGCGTACTTTTTTGACATAAAATGCCAAGAATATTCTATTATCTATCTCTTTTATATATTCTGGTTTTGCTCCTATAGTTTCAATTTTGCTGTAAAGATCTTCTAAGTTAGAGAAATCATCATCTTTGAGAATGTTATAGATCTCTTTAGTAATCTCGATATCAGAGATTGATAGATTTTTGTTTCTTGAGCTAAGAGGTAGTCCAAAATCTTCTCTAACTGTTGGACAACCAATTACTTTAGTATCAATGAAAAAATCTTTTACAAGTTGCCTAATTAAAGCTAGCTGCTGATAATCTTTTTCACCTAGGTATAAATTATTTGGTCTAGTTATTTGTAAAAGCTTTAGAACTACAGTTAACATACCACTAAAATGTCTAGGGCGTGCTTTTCCCTCTAATATATTAGCTATTTCAATATTAGGCAGTATCTTAAGAGAATCGCCATCTGGATAGATATCTTTTTGATTAGGATTAAATAATATATCTACCTCTAGAGACTCTAGTATTTTTATATCTTGCTCTAAATTATTAGGGTAAGTTTGAAAATCATGATGATTATTAAATTGAGTTGGGTTTACAAATATACTAACTATAACCAAATCATTTTCTGCTTGAGCTTTTTTAATCAAACTAACATGACCACTGTGTAAAGTACCCATAGTAGGAACAAAACCAATCTTTTTCTCGCTACCAAAGCTAGACCTTACTAGCTGAAAATTTTCAATATTATTAGTTATAATCATATGTGTGTTCCTTACTTGGGAAAATACCCGTTTTTGTTTCTTTAACATAGTTATTTATTGTTTTAGAAAAAGATTGTGAAGCATCTACAAACTTTTTTACAAATTTAGGTTGGAAATCATTATTCATTCCTAACATATCTTGTAGAACAATAACTTGACCATCGGTATTTGAACCAGCTCCTATGCCTATTGTTGGGATATTTAAAGCTTGTGTTATTTTCTTAGCAACTTTAGTAGGGATGCATTCTAATACTATTGAAAAGCACCCAGCTTCTTCTAGTTGCTTTGCCTCATTTAGTAGTTTTATAGCAGCAACTTCAGTTTTACCTTGGACTTTAAATCCACCTAAACCATTTATGAATTGTGGAGTTAAGCCAATATGACCCATTACAGGAACGCCTGAATCAACAATATGTCTTATAGTATCTAAATTACCAGCCGCACCCTCTAATTTGACTGCTTGGGCACCTGAGTGTATCAGGGTTGCTACAGATTGCATTGTTATCTCAAGTGACTGTCTATAGCTTATAAATGGTAAATCAGCAATTATAAGCTTATTTTTAGCTCCTCGAGCTACTGCTTTTGTCATAAATTGCATATCAGCTAAAGTAGTATGAGTAGTATTTTCTTTACCAAGCAAAACCATACCACCACTATCACCAACAAGAATACAGTCAATATCAGTATTGTTGATAATATTCGCAAAAGAGTAATCATAACATGTAATCATGGATATCTTTTGTTGCTTTGCTTTAGCTTTTTCGAAGTCTAAAATTGATTTCATATTTTATCCGTAGTTATAAATTGATTAACGATAGCCTTAAAGAAGTTATAAAAATCATCGCCAACCAAGGCTTCAAGATCTTTTTGTAAAGTTATATTATCTCCTCTTGAAATTGGTCCAGATATTGCATTATGATTTTGTTGGATATTTTTAAATGTTTTATCTAGGTAAGGCATTAGATGAGTTTTGTTAATGTTGAAGCGAGATTCCATTTCAATACAAAACTTTTTCCAAATTATAGCAGTTACATTATTTGCTAGAACACACATCGCATGATAGTAAGGTTTGGCGTCTTTATTTATTGAGAAATTAGGATTAGGTAATCCAGGTAAAAGTTTACTAAACTCTATATCTTTATTATCTATAATAAATGGGATAGATTTATACTCTTCTAGTGTGTATAAGCATTTATCAGGAAAACTCTGTAGTGGATGTGCTCCAATTGCATTCTCAATACTTAGCGCGCCAGAGAAATGTATTATAACTAGAGAGTCTAATCTGTTAGAAAGATTGCTTTCTATAAAGTTCTCTATTTGATCATCTTTGATTGAAACTAAAACATGAGTTGCTTTATCTAGTAGATTATTTAATCTAGATATATCTTCTTTACGAGACCATTGTTTAAAATCTAATTTTAAACATTCGAAATAGTAGCATATATGAGATGCTACATTGCCGTCGCCGACAATTACATACTTAGGTACCTGTTGCATAAATCAAGTCCATTTTTTAAATTAATTTTTAACTATTATTGCCTATAAGATAGGTCAATATCAATGCTATTTATAAGTACTGTTACTTATAATGTATACAGTCTTATTTTCACAACGTGAATTTATACCATATGTTTAGTTTGATGACAATGCTTTTAATACAAACAATAAGAGATTTATATTTTCTTTTTATCTAAAGAATATTTGATTGATTTTGCCTTATACAAAGTAATTAAATAGTATAAAATATCCCTTATAAAATAACTTATAGACCATTCTTATTTTCATGAATGTTAATGATTTTCTTTCTCTAAACTATAGTGTCCTTAGTCAGACAGAACTAAAAGTAAATATTGATAAACTTGCAGATTTTCTTAATCACCAAAGCTATCTGTATCATACCTTAGATAAGCCAATAATTTCTGATTCTGACTATGACAGGCTTTTTAAATTACTTCAGGATTTAGTTGATAAAAATCCTCAGGTTAAACCTGTAAACTCAGTCATTGATCGAGTTGGGGGAGAGGTGTTGGCAGGTTTTGAAACTATCAAACATAAAAAGAAAATGACTTCTTTAGCTAATGTTTTTAGTCTTGAAGAACTTAAAGATTTTTATGAAAAAATTGAGTATGATGTTGCGCTTGAGTGTGAGCCTAAAATGGATGGCCTAGCTATTAGCATTTTCTATAAAAATGGTGAGTTTGACTATGCTGTGACACGTGGTGATGGTATTCAAGGTGAAAAGGTCTCTGAAAATGTTAAGACTATTAGAAATATCCCACTTAAATTAAATACAGCGAATCCACCTGAAGAATTAGAGGTTCGGGGGGAGATTATTTTAGATAAGCAAAGTTTCTTAGCTCTTAATGAGTATATGCAGGCTAATGAAAATAAAACTTTTGCAAATCCACGTAATGCAGCAGCTGGTAGTATTCGTATGTTAGACTCTAGAGTTGTAGCAAAGCGACCGTTAAAACTATACAGTTATGGTATAGGTTATTTTTCAAAAGACTTTATCCATCCAGAAACACAGTTTGATTTGATGAATCAGTTAAAGGATTTTGGCTTTACTATTAGTGATAATATGTTTTTAGCAAAAGATTTTGCAGAGCTTAAAGAGTACCATAGTAAAATGAGTCATCAACGTGCGGATTTAGCTTATGATATTGATGGCTTAGTTTTTAAAGTAAATAACATTAAGCTACAAGATGCTATTGGTTATACGGCAAGAGGTCCTAAGTGGGCTATTGCTTATAAATTCCCAGCAGAAGAGGTTGAGTCAGAGATTTTAAATGTGGAGTTTCAAGTTGGTAGGACAGGAGCTATTACTCCTGTAGCTAGACTTAAACCTGTTGCTGTCGGCGGTGTGATAGTCTCAAATGCTACATTGCACAATATCAATGAGATTAGGCGTAAAGATATTCGTGTAGGTGATAGGGTGATAGTGCGTAGAGCTGGAGATGTTATTCCTGAGATTGTTAAATCATTAGTGCAATATCGTAAGCCAGATGCTCAAATAGTAGAGATGCCCTTATGTTGTCCAGTATGTGACTCATCGATAGAGAATATTAATGATCAAGCTATATATCGTTGTACAGGTGGGTGGCATTGCCAAGCGCAAACTACAGAACGATTAAAACACTTTGTATCACGTAAAGCTATGGATATTGACAAGCTAGGTGCAAAATTGATAGAACAGCTAGTTGCTGCGGATTTGATTAAATACCCTGCTGATATATATAAGCTTAGTTTTGAGCAATTAATTAACTTAGAAAGAATGGGAACTAAATCATCACAGAACGTTTTAGATTCTATTGCTAAAAGTAAGACTCCAAGCTTAGCGAGATTTATTTTCTCTATTGGTATCAAAGATATTGGTGAAGTTTCATCAGAAGCACTAGCAAATCATTTTGGTAATTTGGAGAGCTTTAAAAAATCAACTATTGAAGAGCTAGTAGAAATTAGTGATATCGGTGAGATTATGGCTAATAATATAGTCTCTTTTTGGCAAGATTCATTAAATATAAATATTGTTAATGATCTTCTAAGCGTCGGAATTGATATACAAAACCCTGAGAAAGTCGAGTCAGAGACTAATGATAACTTTGTTGGTAAGACAGTAGTTATTACAGGTACTTTTGAAAATTATAGTCGTACTGAACTTACTCAGCTTTTAAAATTAATCGGTGCTAAGGTTACTTCAAGTGTTTCTAAGAAGACTGATATGGTTATCTATGGAGATAATGCTGGTAGCAAACTTACAAAAGCTCAAGATTTAGGTGTAGATGTTATAAATGAAGAGCAACTAAAAGATCTATTATGAATATTCAAAACTTAAAGAAGGGTGATGTACTATTTATTTCTGATAGTTCTGAGAAAAACATATCTGAATTATCAAGAGGGTATGCTCAAGATAGCTACTATCATTGTGCTTTGTATATCGGATCTGGAGAGATTATTGAAGCTGTAAAGGTTGGTGGAGTAATTAAATCCAATATCTCTAAATATTTAAATAAAAAGATTCTTGCAGCACGAGTAAATGAAAGTAATAACTTTTTAGATAAAGTTATTTTACAAGCAAAAGAATTTATTGGTTTTAGCTATAATGACTTATTTTTACCTGATATAAAAAGAAAGCTTTACTGCTCAGAGTTAATCCATGAGGCTTTTAACTTAGCAAGTAAACAAAAATACTTTACACAACATGAGCTTAACTATATTTCTGAAAATGATTCTACAATTTCACAATATTGGATAGAGTTTTATAATCAGTATGGACTTAAGGTTCCACAAGGATTATCAGGTTCGCATCCAAATAATTTATCTTTAGATGAGAAGTTTTATAAGCGGTTTTTCCTAGATATTTAAACATTATTAAGATTGTAAAATCTCTTTCTCAAATTTATCAATGATATATTTGCCAATAGGTAAGCTAGATGTTGCTGCAGGAGAAGGGGCATTACAGACATGTAAAGCTCGAGATGTTATTTTAAAAAGAAAATCATCAACAAGCTTGCCATCTTTTCCTAATGCTTGAGCCCTAACACCGGCTGGGTAAGGCTTTAAATCTCCAGTTTGAATATTTGGAAAGTATTGTTGTACTTTTTTTAAATATGATTTTTTAAACATAGAGTCTTTAAGCTCATCATAGGTTGCTTTTAAATTAGCTGATACTAGTTTCCAGAAAGCTTGGTAAAATATAGTTTCTACGCAGTCTTTTAGATTTATATTTCTCCACTTATATCCTTCTCTGGCTAGTGCTAGAACAGCACTAGGTCCGATAGTTACGTCTTGATTAACTTGAGGAGTAAAGTGCACACCTAGAAATGGTAGATTTGGGTTCGGAACAGGGTATATACAATATTTAATAGTTTTTGTAAGCTCTGAATCTAAACTATAATATTCTCCTCGGAAAGGAACAATTTTATAATCAGGGATAATTCCAGACATCTTTAGAATTCTATCAGAATATAGTCCTGCACATGAGATTAGATATTTTGTAGAAATTGTAGTTTTATCTTTAGTCAAGATATCTATACATTGTGAAGATTCATTAATATTTTCAACAATTTTATTATAAAATATTTCTCCACCAAAATTTTGAAATAACTCAGCGTATTTTAAGCAAACATCTTTCCAGTTAACTATTCCGGTTTCTTTAACAAGAAAGCCACCTTCAGATTTTAATCCTGGTTGTATTTTACTAACCTCATCTTTATCTAATCGTTGTATAGATAATCCATTCTTTTGGCAACGGAGGATCAAGTTTTCCATCCATTCTAACTCTTGAGCATTTAGTGCAACTATTAATTTTCCTGTTTCTTTATAATCTACATTATATTCTTGGCAAAATTTTTTAGCTTCTCTACAACCTTCTAGACAAAGCTTGGCTTTTAGGCTACCTGGTGTATAGTACACTCCTGCATGAATTACTCCACTATTATGACCACTTTGATGTTTTGCAAGATTATCTTCTTTTTCTAAGATACAAACTTTTAATGAAGGATGATTTTTTAATAGTTGCCAGGCTGTAGATAATCCAATAATACCCGCTCCAATAATTACTACATCGTAGTTATTTTCCATATTAAATTACCAAAATTTTTAAGATTAGTTATATTGTCACTAAATATATCATTTATTTGAAAATCGATGAATAACTAAATAGTAGATAGATTCTTAGGATTAGTAATATTAGGCATCAATTTTGCTACTAGCATTAATATTACTAGTATGACACTTACTACTCCAGCAACCCAAGCTAATCCTACACCATAGTTGCCGCCATGGTGTGCTGCTATAATTGCTTGAAGAGGAGCATTAATAGAGGCAACCACATTTCCTAATTGATATGCAAATCCCGGTAAAGTCGTTTGGGCTTGTTTTGGAGTTAGTTCATTTAAATAAGTAGGTACAATTCCCCAAGCACCTTGAACAAAGAATTGCATTAAGACAGCTCCCAAGCCAAACCAAATAGGGGCTCCAGCAAATGCCCAAAGAGGTATTACTGGCAAGGCTAATAAAGCAGCTATTAAAATTGCATTTCTTCTACCTATTTTTTGAGAAAATATACCAAAGAATATACCACCAATGATTGATGAAATATTATAACAGACAGCAATTATACTAACAGTTGTACTATCTAGATGATGTTGGATAGTTAGGAATGTGGGATATAGATCTTGTGTTCCATGAGAGAAGAAATTAAAGGCAGCCATCATTACTACTATAAAGATACAAACCTTCCAATTATTTTTGATTGAATGAACAATATCGATAGCAACACTTTTGTTCTGTCTTTGTTGTTTTTGCTCAAGCCATACATCAGATACAGGTACTTTGAAATATAGGTATGGTAATAAAAATACAAGAGGAATAAGTCCTGCTAAAATAAACATACCTTGCCAATCAAAGAAATTAATAAAGATGCCATATACTATGGAGGCTAATAAATACCCAAAAGGGTATCCAGCTTGGAATAATCCAGATATAGCGCCTCTAGCATTTGCAGGAGATTGTTCAAATGCTAGTGTTGATGCGACTCCCCATACCCCACCCATAGCAATACCATAGATAAGTCTAGTAACCATAAAGAATGAAACAGTAGAGGAAAAGGCTGAGATAATTTGTATTATCGAGTAGCTAGCAACATTAATTAATAAAGTTCTTTTTCGTCCATACTTTTCTGCAAGTATACCAAATATAAAGGCTCCTATTGGTCTACAGATCAAAGTTAGCATTACGGTAAAAGATATTACAGTAATACTCGTATTAAAATAAGCTGAGATACGATGAAATAGAAAAACTAGAATAAAAAAGTCAAAGGCATCGAGAGTCCAACTGATAAAACAGCCCGTTACAGTGTGTTTTTGATGAGGCTTCCAATTAATCATAATTTTTCCCAAAAAATTAACTTAATTTAGGATTAACACAAAGATTGCTATATTACAATATTTTACTATGACAATAATACAAGGTATTTAATACTAGTAAAGCCTTTAATATTAAGGTTTTGCGATAAAAATTAAGTAGATATTTGATGAAATTTAAATGAAATATTTATTGGAATTGGTTTACGTATATATGCAATAATTGTTTACAACCTTAATTCTTTATCGTAGAATTACGTGAAGTTACATATTATAAACTCATTTAATTTAAAGGATTAAAATGCAAATAAGAAAGGCAACTCCAAAAGATTTTAAAGATATGTTGATCATATGGGAAGAGTGCATATCTAAAACTTGTCAATTTCTTACAACAAGTGAGATCAATAAAGAGATGGAAGCTTTAGAAGCAAAATACTTTAAAGATCCAAATGTTAAATCCTTTGTTCAAGTTATAGATGATGAGATTGTTGGATTTACATGTATCCGTGATAGAGAGCTTCTTTTTACTCCTATAGATCCTAGATACTTTGGTAAAGGAATTGGTGAAAATGTAGTTAAATACTTATTTGAGAAGCATGAAATAGATACTGCTTATGTGTATTCAAATGATATACATTCTTTAGCATTTTATACAGCATTAGGTTTTGTTATTGATGATAAGATAGAAGATATATTCTTCGATAATGATTATCAACTAAATAGGTTGAAGCTAACTGTATCTCCTAAGGAAGCAGCAGCTAAAATAACAGCTAAAAAGAAGAAGTCTTTATAATCAGACAATAATAAAATCCATCACCTTTTTTAGTGTCAGGTAGTATTTGATAACCGTACTTAGTTTTATACTCTTCTAAAATATCAACGTTAACAATGTTTGCATTATTATTTTTTGCTAAGAATTTTTCTATTTGATCTTGATTTTCCTGTTTTAATATTGAACAAGTCACGTATAGAAGCAGGCCATTATCTTCTAAATTATTATCCCAAATATTTTGTAAAATTTGTGCTTGTAACTTTGTAATATTATTTATGTCACTATTATTACGTAATAATTTGATATCAGGATTTCTTCGAATAGTTCCTAAAGCTGTACAAGGAGCATCGAGGATTATTTTGTTAAATCTGTCGTCAAGTGTTTTTGTAAGATCTTGTTTAATAACTTTTACGTTATTATTATGAGAGACTCTATTTAGGTTTTCTTTTAGAAGTTCTAGGCGCCTATCTAAGATATCTATAGCTGTAATGTCTGCTTTAGGAGCCAGTTCTAAAATATGTGAAGTCTTGCCTCCAGGAGCAGCACATGCATCGAGGATTTTATCATCATTTTGTGGATTAATTATCCAACCTGCGTATTGAGCAGATAAGTCTTGTACTGTAAAATAGCCTTTTTGAAAAAGGGTATCTTTTTCTACAGCTATTGGTTTTTTAAGCTTTATTGAGTTTTTAAGCTTATTTTGTGACTCATAAGGGATATCGTTTTCATTAAAGTGTTCTATAACTTTAGCAGGATCTTTTGAGCTATTTAAACGCACAAACATATCTGCTTTTGAATTACTAGCTTGTATAATATTTAGATAGCTATTAGGGTACTGTTGTTTTAATATATTAATAAGCCATTCAGGCATATCATATTTCTTATGGTTATTATATTCTTCAGTTAGACTATCTATATTTCTAAGAATTTTTCTAAGAACACCATTAACTAATTTTTTTGCCCAAACTATCTTTAGCTTTTGACATGCAGAGACTGTTTCATTAATACTTGCATAGTGAGGCTGATTGATCTCAAAAATCTGTAGAATTCCAAGCATTATTAAAATCTTTGCTTTTTGTTTGGTTTTGTCTGAGATATGTGGCTTTAGAATCTTCTCTAAAGAAAAGTAGTTTCTAAAAAATTCATAGCATAGAAGTTTAACAAAGGACTTATCTTGATCAGATATATCTAGGTTTGAAAGCTTGTGTTCAATAGTTAAAAGAGAATATTGCTGATCTAGAATATCTAAGATAACTTTAGCTGCTATAGCTCGAGTATTCATTATTGTTTAATATGTTTTGCTAAAAGTTTGATAAGTTTAGGTTGAACTTTTTTATTACCAGCAACTATTAATCCTGAGTTTAGGTTATTTGTACCATGGATATCTGTAACAATAGCACCAGCTTCTTTCATGATGATATAACCAGCAGCTAGATCCCAGATTTTCACATTACCACAAGCCCATAAACCATCAATATAACCAGCAGCCACATACGCCATATCCATAGCTATACTACCGGAGTATCTATATCCTGAAATTACTTGTTGTAGTTTTATGATTTCCGCAACATAGCTATCATTAAATATTCTGCGTGAGTATTTAAGAGATGCTGAAATAAGAGTATCAGTTAAATCTTGTTTTTGTGCTACACGGATTTTTTTACCATTTAAAAGGGCACCTTCACCTTTATAAGCATAGAACATTAGATCTAAGAAAGGGTTATAGATAACACCAAGAACAATATCATCATCCTTTTTTACACCTATAGAAATACAGCAGTGCGGTAATCCGTGCACAAAGTTGCTAGTGCCATCAATTGGATCTATAATCCAAGTAAAACGACTATCTTTGTTACCAAACTCGCCATTTTCTTCAGTTATAAAGTAATCATTAAAACCAGACTTTTTAATATTATCGATGATAAAATTTTCAACTGCAACGTCAACGTTAGATACAACAGAGTTGTCAGGTTTTTTTGAAATTTTTATAGTACTTGGATCATTTTGTGCTTGAAGGATGATTTTTCCAGCTTTTCTAGCGATAGTTGTTACAACATTAAGAATGGGTTTCATAGTAGAGATTTTGTAATAATAATTATTTTTTTATATGATACATTATTTAATAACAAAATAGGATAGCTTTAGGTAAATAAGATACTATATTATGCTAGTTACGCCATATGTGATAGCTATGCCACCAAAGAATAACCATGCAAATAGTATTAGAGCTAATACTAAAGGTTTGATTCCTGCTTGGATAAATTTAGATACATGTGTTTCTAATCCTAAAGCTGTCATTGCCATAGCTAATAAAAATTGGTCAGCTAGTCTAATACTACTTACAGTTGCTACAGGTAATAGATCTAAAGAGTTAAATCCAGCAACAATGATAAAACCTATAGCAAACCATGGGATTATTTTTTTGATAGAACCTTTTTCTGGTCGAGTACCAATTTTACCAGTAGCTTTAGCAGCAGATTTTGCTAACCATATGCCAATAACAATTAGCATCGGAGCTAGCATCATTACACGTATCATTTTAACAGTTACTGCTACTTCTTCAGCATGAGCGCTAACACCACTTCCAGCTGCTACAACCTGAGCAACCTCATGAATAGAGCCACCAGCGAATATACCATATTGAGTATCACTCATATGGCCTAAAAGGCCTGCTTTCATTAAGATAGGGTATAGAAACATTGCAGTTGTACCAAATAGAACAACGGTACCTACAGCCATAGCTGCTTTATATGGTTCTGATTTTAGTGTGCCTTCAGTTGCTAATACAGCAGCAGCGCCACATACAGCACTACCAGCTGCAACTAAGATAGAACTATCTCTATCTAGTCCAAAGACTCTAGTACCTAGAAAAATACCTATTAGTAATGTAGAAACTAGCATAATTATAGAAACAGATAGTCCTGCTAAACCGACTGATGCTATAAGTTGAAAAGTTAAGTTAAAACCATAAAAGATAATTGCAAATCTAAGTATCTTTTTAGCACTAAAAACTATGCCTTCTTTCCATTGATGTATTATTTTAGCTGCTGGAGTATGTGTTAAAGCCATACCTAGAACAATACCTATAATTAAAGGACTAATCCCGAGATTCTCTATCATTGGAATTTTAGCAATAAAGTATGCTATACCAGCAAGTATAGCTACTAAAAATACACCAAGGATCATACTTTGTGTAAAGTAGTTTTTCATAATAGTTACTCTATAGTTGTTGATAATCTTGGATAAACTATACAGTGTTTTTATATAAGTTGATAACTAAAACAATTGATATGTCTTATTAGGAAAATTAATAATGGATATTTTTTAAATAGCTTTTTTTTGTTCTTTAGAAAAAATAACAGCCAATATAACAAGTATAAAAGATAGTACATAAAAAGCTATCACAGCGTGCATTACACTTGTTAGACCAAAATATTTATTGATAAATGCTCCTGTAGTTGTTGAAAGGGCAGTACCAGTCGTACCAAAGAGTAGGATAGTTGTTATTAGTGTAGGAGGAGCATTCTCAATTTGAAAAGTTCCATAAGCTAATAATCCAGCATAAATATAACAGTTAAATAACCCAAAAACTATCGCAGACTTTAATACGATATCCATATTTGGTATGTAAAGGATACAAGACAAAGCAACTAATCCAACAAGCATAAATGTTGGTAAGATATATTTTAAAGGAACAACTCTTGTTATTAGAGGGCTTATGAATAAGCCAATACATTGTGCCATCCAGAAATATGATAATGGTTTGTTTGCATCAATAGTTCCCCAGCCTAAGATTTCTTGGAAATAAGTTTGCGCATAACTAGTCATAGTTAATTGCGCTAGTAAAAATAAAAATGCTGCAAAAGCTATACAATATAAACTAAAGTTCCATGTTGAAAAGCTTAGTTTTGATTTAGTGGTTTGAGCTATTTTATGTCTATTTAATATTGTGAAGTCAGCAAAAGCTGAAAGTATTAATATAATAATCGCAGTGATCTGTAAAATCAGATATATCGTATACCACTGGAAGTTTTGTGTTATTAAATATGCTGCAAAGATTGGTGTTAAAGCGCCACCAAAACTAAAAAAGAAGTCTGTAAAAATTACATTCATAGCTCTTATTTTATGGTCATTATAGATTCGTACGATCATATAACTACCGATAGCCATGAATAGACCTCCAGTTATACCTACACTAGTTAAAAGTATTTTTAATGTAAACATTGAAGGCAGTAGGCTTGTAATCAATGATGATATAACACCAATTGCAACAGCTGCTATAAGTAATAGTTTTATTGAAAACTTAGTCATTAGAAAACCGATCACTAGTATAGCAAACCACATTGCTACATTAATAAAAGTAAATGCAAAACCAATATTACTATCATGAAAATATTTAGATAGAGGCCTCATTACAGATCCTGTTACAAGAACAACATTAGCTGTATAAAAGTAACAAAGATAGCAAATTAATGTTATTAATAGTTTATTTTTTAGAGACGTTGTATTTTCTACTGTATTTTCCATTGTGGCTTTAGACAAGTGATATCAAAACATTATTTTTGCACATGCGCTTGTTTTTAGCAAGAGGCTTGCTTAGTATTCTGCTAAGGAAATTCTTTTATATTTTAGATAGGACTATATTTTATGGATTTTGCAAAAGTAATCTGGGAGAAAAACACTCCAAAGTCAGATATTTTTGATGATTTTTATTTTTCTAGTGATTCTGGGGTAGAGGAGAGTACTTATAACTTCTTAGAACATAATTTTTTAGAGCATAAGTTTAAATCCCTAAGTACTAAGCAAAAATTTTGTATTTGTGAGACTGGTTTTGGTGCTGGGCTTAATTTTACTTTAACACTTAATCTTTGGCAAAAAGTCGCCCCTAAAGATGCTCAGTTAGAGTTTGTCTCATTTGAAAAATATCCTATGGATTTAGAAAATACATCAAAAGTATTAAATAGCTTTGAACAATTAAATAACTATGAAAAATTTCTAGAGCAATATAAGCCTCAAAAAGGTTTAAATATAATTAGTTTTGAGAATGTAACATTAAAGCTAATTATAGATGATGTTAATAATATTGGGCAATATAGATTTTCTAAAGTAGATTCATGGTTTCTAGATGGATTTACACCTGCTAGGAATATTGCGATGTGGAATGATATTTTGTTCAAAAATATGGCTTTACGTTCTAAATCAAATTCTTCATTTGCAACTTTTACAGCAAGCTCTTTAGTACGAAAAAAATTGCAGAAGTATGGTTTTGAAGTAAAAAAAGATACAGGGTTTGGCAAGAAAAGAGAAATGATGTATGGTTTTTTTAAACCTTAATTGCATGTTTAACAGCATCAAAACTGCTAAAACTATATTTAGCAATATTATTTATATAAAACGGATCATTTTTAATAAATTCTTTAATCTCATCTATATTCCCTAAAGCCAATATAATTCCTCCAGTTTTAGGTATTTTTGGCCCTGATGCTAGAAATATACCTTTACTGTAGCCAATATCTAAGAAGTCTCTATGAGATGGTCTAATTTTTGCTACTTCACTTTCTTCCACTAAATATTGTAGATCAATAATATGAATATGCATTTTTTTCTCCTAGGTATAAAAAAAGCCACTAATGTGGCTTTAAAAGTTATTATAATAATTAAGATAGATATTAGATTTTTTTGAAAATTACAGAACCATTTGTACCACCAAATCCAAAAGAGTTATTAAGTACATAATCTATTTTCATTTTCTTAGCTGCATTGGCAGCATAATCTAAATTACAGCCATCATCTAAGTTTTGTAGATTGATTGTAGGTGGAGCTACTTGGTCTCTTATCGCAAGAACACTAAAGATAGACTCTATTGCACCTGCTGCACCAAGTAAATGTCCAGTCATAGATTTAGTAGAGCTCATTACAAGATCTTTTCTATATTGACCAATCATTTTCTCAACAACTTGGCTTTCTTGAACATCGCCTAAAGGAGTTGAAGTACCATGAGCATTAACATAGTCAATAGCATCTGGGTTTTTATCAAGATCAGCATCTGCTAGAGCATTTTGCACACATCTTTCTTGACCAGCTGCATATGGCATAGTCATATGGTAACCATCAGCAGACATACCAAAACCTACAACTTCAGCGTAGATTTTAGCACCACGTGCCTTAGCTTTTTCATATTCTTCTAGAACAACCACACCAGAACCATCACCTAAGACAAATCCATCTCTATCTTTGTCCCATGGACGAGATGCACCTTGTGGATCATCATTTCTAGTAGATAATGCTCTAGCAGCAGCAAAACCACCCATACCGATAGCATTACTAGCTTTCTCAGAACCACCTGCCAGCATAGCGTCAGCATCGCCACTAGCAATTAATCTAGCTGCCATCCCAATGTTATGAGTACCAGTAGTACATGCTGTAACGATTGGTACGTTAGGACCTCTTAAACCATGATTTATAGATATAATCCCTGAAAGCATGTTTATAATAGATGAAGGTATACAAAAAGGAGAAATCTTTGATGGTCCTTTTTTATCTATAGTTGCCTTAGTAGCCTCTAAAGTTTCTATACCGCCGATTCCAGAACTAACACAAACTCCAAATTTATAAGAGTCTTCTTCAGATACTTTATCTATACCAGCATCTTTCAAAGCTTCATTAGCTGCTGCGATACCATAGTAGCAGAAAGGATCTACTCTTTTAGCATCTTTTTTCCCTACAAGCGCATTTACATCAAAACCTTTGATTCTTGCTGCAAATCTAACTTTAAACTCGCTAATATCTGGAGCTGGAGTATCAAAACTAGTAATAGTTTCTACACCACTTTTCCCAGCTAGAATATTAGCCCAAGTCGTAGGGACATCATTTCCTAAAGGCGTTACCATACCAAGACCAGTAACAACTACTCTACGATTAGATTTCATAATTTAAATTAACCTGTTTATATACTTTTAGAAAAAGCACGGATTATCTAAAACCCGTACAGACTTTGGGATAATTTTAGATTAGTTTACTTTAGAGTCGATATAGTCGTAAACATCTTTAACAGTTCTGATTTTCTCAGCATCTTCATCTGGAATTTCAGTGTCGAATTCTTCTTCTAGAGCCATAACTAATTCAACAGTATCTAGAGAGTCTGCACCTAAGTCATCAATGAAAGAAGCTTCTGGTTTAAGATCTTCTTCTTTAACACCTAGTTGCTCAACAATGATAGAGTTTACTTTAGCATATACTTCGTTTGCGCTCATGTTATTTTTTCCTTCTTATTTTTGTTTTAAAAATTGAAAATTTGTATTCATTTCTAATAATATTATTTTTTATTCATTTTTGCAATAATTTTCCAAAAATTAAGCCATATACATGCCACCATTGACATGAAGTGTTTGGCCAGTGATATATCTTGCATCTTCTGAAGCTAGAAATGCAACAGTAGCAGCTATATCTTTTGGCTCACCCATTTGGCCTGATGGTATCTTAGTTGCAATAAATGATTTTTGCTCATCTGTCAGTTTGTCAGTCATATCTGTTGCGATGAAACCTGGGGCTACAACATTGACAGTTATGTTCCTAGTAGCAACTTCATACGCTAATGATTTTGAAAAACCAATTACACCAGCTTTAGCTGCACAGTAGTTAGATTGTCCAGGGTTACCTGCTGAGGCAACTACTGAACCAATAGAAATAATTCTTCCCCACCTTTTTTTCATCATTCCACGGATACATTCTTTTGTCATACGGAAAATAGAGCTAAGGTTGGTATTAATAACGGCATTCCACTCTTCTTCAGACATTCTCATCATCAAATTATCACGAGTAATACCAGCATTATTTACTAGTACATCTATTGCTAGCTTTTCTGCTTTAACTTGAGCAAAAAAATCTTTAATGCTGTCAGTATCAGAAATATTTAGAACCATGCCTTTGGCATTATAGCCTTTATCAGACATTGACTTTTCAAATTTTTCAGTTGATGCTTGAGTAGTAGCTGTTCCTATAACTGTAGCACCTTTACTTGCTAATGTATTTGCAACTTCAAAACCAATTCCACGACTAGCACCTGTTACTAATACAACTTTTTCATTTAAAGACATTTATATCTCCTATTTAAATGTTTTCTAAACTGTCTACTGTGTTTGTATCTTTGATAGTTAGAGATTTATCTATTCTCTTTATAAGTCCGCATAATACTTTATTTGGTCCACACTCAATAACTTCAGAGACACCAAGACTAGCTAGCTCTTCTACTGATTGTGTCCATAATACAGGCTTATATAATTGCTTAATTACTGCTGACTTTATTTCTGAAGGATTACTGTGTGATTTCGCATCAAAGTTTTGTACAACAGCTGTAGTAGGTTTTCTAAATTCTACTTTATTTAATTCAGCTTCAAACTTATCAGCTGCATTTTTCATTAATGAGCAGTGTGAAGGTACGCTAACTGCTAATATTTGAGCACGTTTAGCACCTTTTTCTTTAGCTATAACATTAGCTTTTTCTATAGCTATTTTTTCACCAGAGATTACAACTTGGCCAGTTGAGTTGAAGTTGGCAGCTTCAACTACTCCAGCATCAGAAGCTTCTTTGCATGCTTGGATTACATCTTCATTTGATAATCCTAGTACGGCACTCATAGCACAGTCTTTATCAGTAACTGCGCTTTGCATTAATTTACCTCTTGTAGATACAAGCTGTAAAGCATCTTTGTATGAGATGCATCCAGCAGCTAGAAGGGCAGTATATTCACCTAGGCTGTGTCCAGCAAAGTATTCTATATTAAGATCAGGTTTTTGTTCTTTTAAAACTTTGAAAATAGCATAGCTAGTAGCTAGTAGCGCTGGTTGTGTAAATTCAGTCTTATTTAAAGTATCTTGATCATTCTGGATGATATTCCATAGATCATAGCCAAGATGTTGTTTTGCCTCGTCAATAGTGTTTTTGAAAGTTTCAAATCTTTCATAATAGTCTTGAAGCATTCCTAACTTCTGTGAACCTTGACCTGGAAAAACTATAGCTATTTTTGACATAATAAAATCTCCTTATTGAACAAAAGTTGTTATATGCTAGATTATATTTTTGCGATAAATCCACCCCAGACAAATCCTGCGCCGAATGCTTCAGAAATTATTGTTTCTCCGGGTTTAATTTGATTGTTTCTTACAGCATAGTCTAAAGCTAAAGGTATAGATGCTGCAGAAGTATTGCCGTGATCTTGTAATGTTGTAACAACTTTAGACATAGGCATGTTTATTTTTTTTGCTGTTGAGTTTAGTATTCTATAATTCGCTTGGTGAGGAACTAGCCAGTCAATATCGTTAGCTTCTATGCCTGCTTCTGCTATTAGTTCATCGGCTAAGGATGATAGTCTTGAAACAGCGAATTTAAAAACTTTGTTTCCTTCCATAACTATATAGGGGTCGATACCAATCTTACTACCTATTGTGTTTGGGAGGTTATTCGGTACATTTAACATTTCAAGACAAGAACCATCTGTAAATAATAATGATGATAGTATTTTTTGTTCTTTGCTTGCTGAAACAACAACTGCTCCTGCGCCATCACCGAAAAGGACACATGTAGATCGGTCACTCCAATCAAGAACTCGTGTCATCCTCTCAGCACCAATTACTAAAATGTTCTTTGAACTTGAGCTTTCTATATATTGCTTCGCAATATCAAGAGCATAGACAAAGCCACTACATGCAGCAGAAACATCAAAGCAGCGAGCTTTTAGGTTTGTTATTCCTAGGTTCTGTTGAACCATAGATGCTGTTGATGGCATGATATAATCACCAGTGCTCGTAGCAACTATAATAGTATCAATATCATTAGCTTCTAAGTTGGCTGCCTCAAGAGCTTTTTTTGCTGCTTGTGTAGCCATATAGCTTGTTGTTTCTTTTTCATTTGCACAATGACGTCTTTCTATACCAACTCTCTGTTTTATCCATTCATCTGAAGTATCTACAAATTTACTTATATCTTCATTAGTTAAGATTTTTTCAGGTAAATAGCTTCCTGTACCTAGTATTTGTGAAAACATTATATAGTTATACCTACTTTAGTTAGATTAATAACAAAAAATTCCTGAAGCTAATTATCAGATAAATAGCTTAGGACTCAAAAATTATTGTATCATGAATAAAAAAATTAAAGAACTTTTTCTAGAGATTCTTGGATTGTTTTAGGAATATTATATTTGATTTCTTTGATTGCCTCATAAATCGCTGTTTCAAACGCATTAGCGCTAGCGCTACCATGGCTCTTCACAACAATCCCTGTTAAGCCTAAAAGTGAAGCACCATTGAAACTATCAAGGTTCATCCCCGTTTTCATTTTTTTGAAAAATGGTAAGGCCATCATTAAAGGAACCTTCATTAACCAAGAGGTTTCTCTCATTGATTTTTTGATTAATGACTCGATAAGTCTCAAACTACCTTCCATAGTTTTTAATGATACGTTTCCTACAAAACCATCACAAACGATAACATCCGTAGAGTCGTCGAAAATGTACTTACCTTCGATATAACCTTGGTAATTAATAAAGTCACAACCTTGCAGTAACTTAGCAGCATTTTTAATGTTGTCTAAGCCTTTCATTTCTTCTTCACCAATATTAAGTAATGAGACTCTAGGCTCAGCAACTCCTTTTGAACTAGCTGCTAATATTGATCCCATTATTGCAAACTGGAAAAGCTGTTCAGAAGAACAAACAACGTTAGCTCCAAGATCAAGCATGTAAGTTTTGCTTAGTTGTCTAGTTTCTCTATTGTATGCAGGAAGTGCATATACAATAGCTGGGCGATCAACACCGTTTACAGTTTTTAATACAAACTTAGATGTCGCCATTAGGGCGCCAGTGTTACCAGCACTAACGCAAGCATCAACAGTACCGTCTTTAACAAGGTTTATAGCTACTCTCATTGAAGAGTCTTTTTTCTTTCTTACAGCGATTGATGGGGACTCATCCATAGCTACGGTTTCACTAGCGTGATGAATAGCTACCCTCTGTAATACAGGGAGTTTTATTTTTTTTACCTTTGAGTATCTGTCTAAAGCTCTTTTAACTTTATGGTGATCACCAACAAGTACAATCTGTAGATTAGAGTCTTTTTTTACTGCTTCAAGAGCTGCAGGGATTGTGGTATTTAAACCGTTATCACCACCCATAGCATCTATAGATATTTTATAACTCATGATAAATAAAATTTCCTATATAGATAGTTAGTTGTGCTTATTAAATTAAATATCCTTTAATAAACAGGTTACCGAAGTTATTTATGAAACTAATTAGTCTTCAGATTTTGTGTTTACAACTTTCTTGCCTTTGTAAAAGCCATTAGGTGATACATGATGTCTTAAGTGTAATTCACCTGTTGATTTGTCAGTAGACAAAGTAGAAGATGTTAGAGAGTCGTGAGATCTTCTCATATCTCTTCTTGATCTGCTTTTTTTTACCTGTTGTACAGCCATTTTAGTTAACCTCTTATTTTTTTAAATTTACTGCAAATTATGTTGTTTTAAGATTTTTAAGAATCTCAAAAGGATTCTTTTTTTCTTTTGTAACATTTTCTTGTTCGCTATAGTATGAATGTTTTTTTACATTTTTACAAGTGTTAGAGTCTTTTTTTGGTACTAGAGGTAAGTCTAGGAGGATTTCTTCTTTAAGGATGTCGCGTAAATCAATTACTGATTTTTCACATATAAAAGGCTCATTCAAACTATCTGTAGTTAGTCTATCATCTTCTACAATTATTATACTATTTGATACTTTAAAATCATAATCAAAAGGTTCTAGAGTATTTTGACAAATTAGTTTAATAGTTGCATATATATTATACTTTATACATGCATGATTTTTCTCCTCAAAAAATGAAAAATTACATATAAAATTCTGAGGTATGTTATGAATTAATGTAGAAATTTCTTCAGGATGTTCTAGCGTGATTTTAAAGTTTTGCAACTCCCTTTTTTGCTTAGCATATACAGAGTAGTTTATATAATAATAACTATCTTTCATTATAATGAATTGTAATCTTTAATTATAACATTCTAGCGTGATTTCTTGTTTTATGGAAGTCTCTGCTGTATTATCGTAATAATTAATGTTTTTGTGTGTTAACAGTTACAAATAAAAGGTCAAATACTAATGTCTTTATCGATTCCTCAAGAAGTCTCAAATGCTATAAGATTTTTATCTATTGATGCAACATTAAAAGCTAAGTCAGGTCATCCTGGTATGCCTATGGGTATGGCTGATATAGCTACAGTTTTATGGACGAAGTTCCTTAAACATAATCCTAAGAATCCAGGTTGGATAAATAGAGATAGATTTGTGCTATCAAATGGGCATGGTTCAATGCTTTTATATTCATTATTACATTTGTCAGGTTATGATGTGTCAATTGATGATATTAAAAATTTCAGACAACTTCATTCAAAAACTCCAGGACATCCAGAGTATGGATATACTGCTGGTGTTGAAACCACTACGGGACCATTAGGCCAAGGTGTGGCAAATGCTGTTGGTATGGCTTTAGGTGAAAAACTTTTATCGCAAAGATATAATACATCTGATACGGAAATAATAGATCATCACACTTATGTGTTTTTAGGCGATGGCTGTTTAATGGAAGGTATTTCTCATGAAGCTTGTTCTCTAGCTGGAACTTTAGGGTTAAATAAGTTAGTAGCTTTCTGGGATGATAATAGTATTTCTATTGACGGAGATACTAAAGGATGGTTTACAGATAACACAGTTGAAAGGTTTGAAGCTTATGGGTGGAATGTTATTAAAGGTGTTGATGGTCATGATTTTGCTGCTATAGAACAAGCAATTATTGATGCAAAAGCTGAACAGGATAAGCCAACTTTAATATGTTGTAAGACAGTTATTGGTTTTGGATCACCTGAAAAAGCAGGTACGGCTTCTGTTCACGGCTCACCTTTAAGTGATCAAGAGAGAGCTTCAGCTGCAAAAGAGTTAGGCTGGGGTTATGAAGCATTTGAAGTGCCCCAAAATGTATATAAATATTGGGATGCTACAGAAAAAGGCCAAGTTTTAGAGCAGAATTGGCAGAAAATATGGGATTCTTATAAAGATAGTCCTAAATTTGAAGAATTAAATAGAGTATTAAATAAAGAGCTACCTTCCGAGCTAAATATTGCTGTAAGTGAGTATATTGAGTCTCAGTTAGCAAATCCTGTAAAAGTAGCTACACGTAAAGCTTCTCAAATGGCATTAGAAGTATTATGCAGTAAAATGCCGGAGATGTTTGGTGGTTCAGCAGATTTAACAGGATCTAACAACACTAATTGGAGTGGTTCTATTTGGTTAAACAACACCGATGATGGAGCTAACTATCTATCATATGGGGTTAGAGAGTTTGGTATGGCTGCTATTATGAATGGTTTAAGTTTGTATGGTGGATTAAAACCTTATGGTGGCACATTCTTAGTATTTAGTGATTATTCTAGAAATGCTATTAGAATGTCTGCATTGATGAAACAACCTGTAGTTCATGTTATGTCTCATGACTCTATTGGATTAGGTGAAGATGGTCCAACGCATCAGCCAATTGAGCATGTACCAAGTTTAAGATTAATACCGAATTTAAATGTTTGGAGACCTGCAGATGTAATTGAAACAATGGTTGCTTGGCAAGAAACTGTAAAATCAGAAGATACACCAAGTGTGATGGTTTTAACTCGTCAAGGGTTACAGCCTGTCGTTGAAAACCAAGAGCAAGTAGCAAATGTTTCAAAAGGTGGGTATTTAGTTAAAGAGCATTCTGATGCAAAAGCAACTATTGTTGCTACAGGTTCAGAAGTTGAACTAGCTATAAATACAGCCAAAGAGTTTGAAAATAGAGGTATAAAGATAAATGTAGCTTCTATACCTTGTGTAGAAATTTTTGATGCTCAGTCTCAAGAGTATAAAAAATCAGTAATCAAAAATGAAATTCCAGCTGTTTTTGTAGAAATGGCACAGCCTGATATGTGGTATAAATATATGCCTAAGGCTGGCGGTGAAGTAAAGGGAATCTACAGTTTTGGTGAATCAGCACCTGCTGCAGATTTATTTAAACATTTTGGCTTTACTGTAGAGAATATTAGCAACATTGTTGCTAGATATGTGTAAATAACTTTCGCAAGATAATATCTTAAGGAGATTAATAATGAGAGTTGCAATTAATGGTTTCGGTAGAATTGGTCGTTTAGCTTTTCGTCAAATGTTTGATAAAGATGGAATTGAAATTGTTGCGATTAATGACTTAACAAATCCAAAAATGTTAGCACATTTATTAAAGTATGATTCTGCTCAAGGTAGATTCTCAAAGGCAGCTGTAACATCAGCAAAAGAAGATTCTATAGTTGTAGATGGTAAAGAAATTAAAATATATGCAGAAAAAGATGCTGCTAACTTACCATGGGGTGAGTTAAATGTAGATGTTGTACTAGAATGTACTGGTTTTTATGTATCAAAAGCAAAGTCACAAGCTCATATAGATGCTGGTGCTAA
This sequence comes from Francisella sp. SYW-9, assembly GCF_008711465.1. Classification (GTDB taxonomy): domain Bacteria; phylum Pseudomonadota; class Gammaproteobacteria; order Francisellales; family Francisellaceae; genus Francisella. The sequence continues at coordinate 46,192 of NZ_VXKQ01000008.1, read as the reverse complement.
AAAAGTAGTTATTTCAGCTCCTGCTGGTAATGATCTACCAACAGTAGTATTTGGTGTTAATCATGATATATTAAATTCAGATGAGAAAATTATATCTGCAGCATCTTGTACAACTAACTGTTTAGCTCCTATGGCTAAAGGTTTACATGATTTAGCAACGGTTGAAAGTGGTTTTATGACTACTATTCATGCTTATACTGGTGATCAAAATACTTTAGATGCTCCTCATGCAAAAAATGATTTCCGCCGTGCAAGAGCTGCTGCTGCAAATATCGTTCCTAACTCGACAGGTGCTGCTAAAGCTATCGGTCTTGTAATACCTGAGTTAGCTGGTAAATTAGATGGGGCTGCTCAACGTGTTCCTGTACCTACTGGATCTTTAACTGAGCTTGTTGCTGTAGTATCTAAGAGTGTTACAGCTGAAGAAGTTAATTCTGCAATGAAAGCAGCTGCTAATGATTCTTTTGGTTATACAGAAGAAGAGTTAGTATCTAGTGATATTATTGGCATTTCAGAAGGATCATTATTTGATGCTACTCAAACTAAAGTAACTTCACTTGGAGATAAGTCATTAGTTAAAGTTGTATCTTGGTATGACAATGAAATGTCTTATACAAACCAAATGGTTAGAGTAGTAGAATATTTTGGAGCTTTATAAATCTGGAGTAAGTTATGAGTTTTCTAACTTTAAAAGATGTTGATTTAAAAGGTAAAAGAGTTCTTGTTCGAGTAGACTTTAATGTACCTGTCAAAGATGGCAAGGTTACAAGTAAAGTTAGAATTGAGGCTGCTATTCCAACAATTCAATATATTTTAGATCAAGGAGGAGCTGTTATTTTAATGTCTCACCTTGGTCGTCCTACTGAAGGTGAATATGATCCTCAGTTTTCACTAGAGCCCGTAGCAGAAGCACTATCTGGAATTATTAATAAGCCAGTTAAATTTGCTAAAGATTGGTTAAATGGTGTAGATGTTAATTCTGGTGAAATCGTTATGTGTGATAACGTTCGCTTTAACAAAGGTGAGAAAAAATCTGATGATGAGTTATCTCAAAAGATAGCAAGTCTTGGAGATGTCTTTGTTATGGATGCTTTTGCTACAGCTCATAGAGCTCAAGCATCAACATATGGTGTAGCTAAGTATGTACCTGTAGCATGTGCAGGATTACTTTTAGCTAATGAGATTCATGCTTTAGAAAAAGCATTGAAAGCACCTAAAAAGCCAATGGCTGCAATAGTTGGTGGATCTAAAGTTTCAACTAAGTTGTCTGTATTGCATAATCTTTTAGATAAGGTTGAAATACTTATTGTTGGCGGAGGTATCGCAAATACTTTTATAAAGGCTGAAGGCTACAGTGTAGGAAACTCTCTGTATGAAGAAGACCTTGTAGTTGAAGCAAAAGATATTCTAGCAAAAGCTAAGGCAAAAGGAATAAGCATTCCAGTACCTGTAGACGTACGAGTAGCTAAAGATTTTAGTGAAAATGCAAAAGCCGTTATTAAAAATGTATCAGATGTCGCTGATGATGAAATGATTTTAGACATTGGTCCTGAGTCTGAGAAAAATATTGCTAAGTTTTTAGTTTCTGCAAATACGATATTGTGGAATGGCCCTGTGGGAGTTTTTGAGTTTGATAGCTTTGCAGAAGGCACAAAAGCTTTATCTTTAGCTATAGCAGAATCAGATGCTTTTTCAGTTGCAGGTGGTGGCGATACAATTGCAGCTATCGAAAAGTTTGATATAAAAGATAAGGTTTCTTATATATCAACAGCTGGTGGAGCATTTTTAGAGTTTTTAGAAGGTAAGCAGTTACCTGCAGTAGAGATTCTAAAAGACAAAGCAAATAACTAGGAAAGGTTGATTATTATATGAGAAGAACAAAAATCTTAGCTACTCTTGGACCAGCTAGTGAGTCTAGAGAAGCTTTAACAGCAATGATTAAGGCAGGAGTAAATGCAGTTAGATGTAATTTCTCGCATGGTTCTGCTGAAGATCATCGTAAAAGAGTAGACTTGATTCGTCAAATTGCAAAAGAGCAAGATACTTATGTTGGTATTCTAGGTGATTTACAAGGTCCTAAAATTAGATTGTCAAAATTTAAGAAAGGTTCTGTAGAAATCAAAAAAGGACAGAAGTTTACTCTTGATGCAGATTTGGGACTTGAAGATGGTGACGAAAATGCAGTAAGTATTGACTACAAAGAATTAATACAAGATGTAAAAAAAGGCGATATTCTATTAGTCGATGATGGTAAGATTGTCTTAGAAGTTGACTCTGTAAAAGGGAATAAAGCTGTTACTAAAGTAGTAGTCGGTGGTAAGGTCTCTAATAATAAAGGTATCAATAAGAAAGGTGGAGGACTTACAGCGCCAGCTCTTACTGATAAAGATAAGGAAGATATTAAAATAGCTGCAATGCTTCAAGTAGATTTCTTGGCAGTATCATTTGTTAGAGATGGCAAGGATATGGAATATGCTCGTCAATTGGTAAATGAGGCTGGTTGGAAGCCTGCTATGGTTGCTAAGATTGAAAGAGCAGAAGCTGTCATAGAAGAAAATCTAAGAGGTATTGTTGATGCATCTGATCTTGTTATGGTGGCTCGTGGTGACTTAGCTGTAGAGATTGGTGATGAAAATGTACCAGCTGCTCAGAAGCTTATAATCACTACAGCACGTCAGAATGAGAAAGGTTCTATTACAGCCACTCAGATGATGGAATCAATGATTGAAAATTCTTCACCAACGCGTGCAGAAGCTTCAGATGTTGCAAATGCGGTATTTGATGGCACTGATGCTGTGATGCTTTCTGCTGAAACTGCTGTAGGTAAGTATCCAGTAGAGACTATTGAAGCAATGTCACGTATATGTGATTCAGCAGAGCATAGTAAATATAGCCATATGGTTAAAAAACCTAAGATTGCTAGCTGTGATCGTGTCGATCAAGCTGTGTCAGTAGCTGCTGTAAAAATTGCTAATGAAATTAGTGCGAAAGGTTTGATAGTGCTAACAGAAGGAGGTAATACTTCACGCTGGATGTCACGTATAAATAGTGATTTACCTATTTATGCATTATCACGTAATGCACCTACGCTTGGAGCTATGACTTTATTTAGAGGGGTTGTACCAATATACTTTGACTCAACAAGAATGTCTAAACTATATGTGAATAGATCAGCATCTATGGAGTTAGAAAGCAGAAAGTTAGCTAAAAATGGTGATGTTTTTGTTTTAACTAGTGGCGATAGTATGGGTGTACACGGAAGTACAAACAAGATTAAAGTAATAGTTGCAGGTCAAGTAAGATAAGGAGATAAAACATGGCTTTAGTTTCACTAAGACAATTGTTAGATCATGCTGCAGAGCATGGTTATGGACTGCCAGCTTTTAATGTGAATAACCTTGAACAGGTTAGAGCTGTAATGGAAGCTGCAGACAGAGTAAATTCACCTGTTATTTTGCAAGGATCTGCAGGTGCTAGGAAATATGCTGGTGCACCATTTATTAGACATTTGGTTTTAGCAGCAATAGAAGAGTATCCACATATTCCTGTATGTATGCATCAGGATCATGGTACATCTCCATCAGTTTGTCAAAGATCTATTCAGTTAGGTTTTTCATCTGTAATGATGGATGGTTCGTTAAAGTCAGATGGTAAAACTCCTTCTGATTATGAGTATAATGTTAACGTTACAAAAACAGTTTCAGATATGGCTCATGCTTGTGGTGTATCTGTTGAAGGTGAGCTAGGCTGTCTTGGTTCATTAGAAACAGGACAAGCAGGTGAAGAAGATGGTGTTGGTGCAGAAGGTACTTTATCTATGGATCAAATGCTTACAGATCCAGAAGAAGCTGCTGATTTTGTTAAAAAGACTAAGGTAGATGCTTTAGCTATTGCAATTGGTACTTCACATGGTGCTTATAAATTTACTAAGCCACCTACAGGTGATGTTTTATCTATTAAGAGAGTAAAAGAGATTCATGCAAGAATTCCTGATACTCATTTAGTGATGCATGGTTCATCTTCTGTTCCTCAAGATTGGTTAGAAGTGATTAACAACTATGGTGGTGCTATGGGTGAAACTTATGGTGTACCTGTAGAAGAAATCGTTGAAGCTATTAAGTTTGGTGTACGTAAAGTAAACATCGATACAGACTTGCGTATGGCAGCTACAGGCGCTGTTAGAAGATTTATGGCTGAGAACCCTGCAGAGTTCGATCCACGTAAATATAATGCTGTAGCAAAAGTAGCAATGTCTGAGATTTGCCAAGCTAGATTTGAAGCATTTGGTAGTGCTGGTATGGCTAGTAAAATCAAGCCAATATCACTTGAAACAATGTTTCAAAAATATGAAGCTGGCGAACTAGATCCAATTATCAAATAAGATATCTTTTAAAAATTTTCTTTAAATATTTTTCCAATTATATAAAGTTATAAAGTGAGATGCTGAAGTTGCTTTAGTATCTCATATCTGAAAATATAGTTTTATTTATATCTTTATATCATACATTTTAATAAAGCTTGCAGTTACTCCATTTGTCCAACCAAAACCATCTTGGACAATATATTCTCCACCACCAGCATTTGTTTCTGGGTCTATTACATCATATTTTTCACGAATCTTTCCAGTTTCATTAAACTTCTGATTGACGGTGTTTACAAACCTTTTAGCTATCGTTTCGGCAAGCTTATTAAAGCCATAATTTTTTAAGCCGATAACAGCTTCAAAGTGTAGAGGAGCCCAGCCATTTGGAGAGTCCCATTGCTGCGATGTATGTGTAACAGTTGTAATAAGCCCATGTTCTGTAAGAAATTGGTTTTCTATCATATCAGCTACTTTTTGAGCTTGTTCTTTTGTCGCTATATTTAAAAATAATGGGGTTACTCCGGCTAAGCTTGATATGGTTGTAAGTTTGTTAGTAGTATGATTTAAATCATAAAAGAATCCTTTATCATTATTCCAAAATCTATTTTGAATAAGCTCTTTTCTTTTATTTGCTAATTTCAAATACTTATTAGCTTTAGCTTCATCTGATGTTTCTGTAAACCATTTACCAAGAAGGTGTTCAAGTCCATATAAATAACTATTTAAATCCACAGGTAAAATATTTGTTGTTTGAATAGTATTAAAATCATCCTCTTGAGCAAACCAGCGACTAGAAAAATCCCATCCAGATTCACAAGCAGCACGAATGTTACGGTAGAATTTTGGCTTATCATTGATGTTTTGTGCATGCTCAATATCTTCTCTATATGACTCTGGTCTAGGTGTTGCAGAATCATCCCAATATCTATTTAAACCATTTATATTTCGTTGAGTGTTCATCCAAAATGAATATTCTTTTTCTAAGGTTGTTAAGTATTTTTTAATCGTAGAGATACCAAGTTCTTGATAAAGAATATTTACAATTAAATAGAATAATGGTGGTTGAGAACGAGTTAAATAATATTTTCGATTGGCATTTGGTACAAATCCTACAGTATCTATAAGATATGCAAAATTATCAGCTATATCCTTGATCATTTGAATTTCACCATCTTCACGAAGGCCTTCACAAGTAAAATAACAATCCCAATAATAAACCTCTCTAAATCTACCTCCTGGGATTATATAATGTTTTGGTAGTGGGATAAGAGAGCTTAATGAATTCTGCTGATCAGAAGACTGATGCAAGAAGCGCCACATTTGTTTGATATATTGTGATAGTGATGTTTTTTGATCATTACTAAAAGTTTTCTCTGCTATAGGAGGGTAAAAGTTATCCTCAATAAATATTTTAAGGTCAAAATCTTTTGAGTTTTTTAAGTTCCTATATTCTTTTAATATTTTATCAGGAGATCTCTTGGGTGTCATATCGACAAAATATTTAGAATCATTAAAGCACGGCTTTAGTTGAACTGCTTCAAAAAGTTCGCCAGAGAGTTGGATTAGTGATTTATTTGACATATTATTTATTCCTATGAAGTTTTGCATAAGGAGGGATTAGTAGTACTAAAAGAGCTATAGGGATCAATACACAGTAAAATGCGGTAACGCCACCAAAATGAGCAAATATTTCACTAATTATTCTTGAGCCAATAGTACCACCTAAAGCAGAAAATATAATTATTAAACCGGCCATGGCACTTTGAAGTTTTTCTGGTTGGCTGCTAAGAATACTAGAGCATAAAGTTGGGTATATTGGCGCCATAAAAAAGCCAATCATAGGGAAAAGTAACGATATAACTATAGCAATAAGAGTATCTGTTTCTTTAGGGTTTATAAGTTTTGATAGCTGTAATGTAAATACTATTAGTATTGCACAGCAAATTAGGCCTAAAAGAATAACTTTTTTCCAGTCGATTTTTTTCATAATAAAACCAAAAGTAATTCGACCAGCAGCGATACTTAAGGCAAATACACTTGCCATAAACACACTTGTAGAAGTAGATAGATGAAGAACTCTAGTATTAAAAGTTGGTAGCCATGATTGAACACCTTGCTCAATAAAGACATAGAAAAAGACGCTTATGATAAATAGCATAACTATCGGTAGCTTTATAAGTTTTAGCATGCTTAGAGTATCTGTTAGAAAACTAGAGCCTTGAGATATATGAACAGCTGATTCATCAAGTCTTGTAAATAAAAGTAATGAAAATGCAATTACACATAAGCCAACAATTAGCCAGTATGTACCAAGCCAGTTACCAAAATGTATAAATATACTAAATATAAAAAAGCATAATACTACACCTATCTGAAAGACACCCTCTAATAAGCTCATAAGGCTGGCATGTGCTTTTGAGTCATTAGTAATTAAACCAACAGTTGAATATACTGAGACTTTGATTAGTGCAAAGGATACTCCGATTAGAATAAATAATATCTTTGTAATTAAAAAACTATTTAAGGTTGCCATTGTAATACAGCCTATAGTTATTATAGATAGTCCTGTAAGCATAGCCTTTTTATAACCATATCTTGGGATAAAGGAGCATATAATAAAAGATACTATAGCAATAGTTAAATCTTTACATGCTTCAAGAATACTTGCTTGAACATCTGTAACATGATAATGAGTAACAGATTGTAGTATAACTATACCAACACTATTTAGTAAAATAGCACTAATAAAGAATATAAGAAATAGAGAAAGCTTTAGTTGAAAATACCTCATGATTATATGAAAAAAAGTTATTTGTTATTTAAGAATAAACAAACTTATATGTCTAAACAAGTTTAAGGATTGAGTTTGAAGCTTTTTTAGGATGTAATTTATTTAGTAAACGTTTTAAGTTTGGAAGATTTTGTATGAGTGATTATAAATATTGTATAGGAATTATGTCAGGGACATCATTAGATGGCATTGATGTGGCATTGTGTAAGGTCAAAGGTTGTGGGCTAGAGACAGATATCAAGTTAGTTAATTTTGAAACATATCCATATTCGGATGATTTGTTAAATGATATTAAGCAATCGTTAGATTTATCAAAAAGTAATGCTCAGCTTTTATGTAGTCTTAATTTTAAGCTTGGTAAAGAATATGCTAATGCGGTAAAAAAGTTAGTTAAAACAGTAGGGCTAAACTTAAAAGATATAGCATTTATAGCTAACCATGGTCAGACAATTTATCATCAAGCAGTATGTGAAGGCGACTTTATTAAATCTTCATTACAGTTGGGAGATGCTGCGACAATTGCTTATGAGTGCCAAACAACAGTGGTATCAAACTTTCGTGCAGCAGATATAGCTGCAGGGGGTGACGGTGCACCGCTAGTTCCATATGTGGACTATATCTTATATAGAGATAATGATAAATCACGAGCTTTACATAATGTAGGAGGTATTGCCAATACGACAATTATTCCCAAAAATGCAAATATTGAAGATGTCTATGCCTTTGATACTGGGCCAGGGAATATGATGATAAATAGAGCGGTAGAGGTTTTATTTGCAAAAAACTATGACGAAAATGGTAATATAGCTAAAAGGGGTAAGCTTATTTATGATATGTTACAGGAGCTTTTAGAAAATCAATATCTAAAGCAGGAACCTCCAAAATCTACAGGTAGAGAACTATTTGGTATTGAATATACTGATTTTATAATCAATAAATATAAAGAAAATGCATCTGAGGATATAGTGCATACATTAACTTTATTTACAGCTGAAAGTATTGCTCGAGCATATAAAGATTTTGTTCTGTCTAAGCATGATCTGGATCAAATAATCTTTACAGGGGGAGGGGCTTATAATAAATTTCTAATAAAAGCTATAGCAGGACTATTGGAAGTGGATATATTAACATTTGAGGATGTTGGTGAAAATAGTGATGCAAAAGAAGCTGTTGCATTTGCTGTATTAGGGAATGAAACTCTTAATAAAAACTATAATAATATACCTGCGGCAACAGGCGCAAAGAATAAAGTTATACTTGGGCAAGTAAATTATTTTAACTAGTAAAAGGAAAATACATGAAAATAGTAGAAGTTAAGCATCCAATGGTTCAGCATAAACTAGGTCTTATGAGAGCTGCTGGGATAAGTACACAAGAGTTTAGGAGATTGACTAAAGAGATAACAAGTCTTTTAACCTATGAAGTAACATCTAGTTTTGAATTAGAAAAAATACAGATAGAAGGTTGGCAAGGTAATAATATCGAAGTAGAGCAAATAAAAGGTAAAAAGCTAACGGTAGTTCCTATTTTACGAGCAGGTCTTGGTATGATGGATGGTGTTTTTGAGCATATTCCAGCAGCTAAAGTAAGCATGGTAGGTATGTATAGAGATGAAGAAACAGCACAACCAATACCATATTTCTCTAAGCTTTGTGATAAGCTTGATGAGAGATTGGCTCTTATTGTCGATCCTATGTTAGCAACAGGTGGTTCGATGATAGAAACTGTTACTTTATTAAAAAAGGCAGGTTCAAAAAATATTAAAATTATTGTTTTAGTAGCTGCTCCTGAAGGAATACAAGCATTAGAGCAAGCTCATCATGATGTGGAGCTATATACAGCATCGATAGATAGTCATTTAAATGAGAAGAAATATATTATCCCTGGTCTTGGAGATGCTGGAGATAAAATATTTGGAACTAAGTAAGATTATCAATCACAGGATAAGCTTTTACTTTAAAAAAAGTGCAATTCTATGAATTTATTATAGAACTCAAGCTCTTTAAAAGAGATATGGAATAAGTATTAGAAAGTTTGAGATTTAATTATAAGCTACATTTTTGATACCATCGACCCATGTCCAACCTTGGTAAGAATCAGAGTTCATAATCCATGTCATTAAACCGCCATATTGCTCGTAATTGCCAAGACCACCATTTGTAATATCTGTAGTGATATCAACAGGGTTATATAGACCAGAGCCTGAGCAAGAAGCATCAGCTAGGCATAGTCCTTGTTTATATTGAGCATCTGTAACTGAGGGACCTCTATAGTTAGGTACACCTAAGACAATCTTTGTATTTGAAGGTATTGTTAGATTTTGGTCTGTTAATCCAGGCATAGATTTTTGAGCTTCTTGGCCTAGTAGTTTAAATGTCATGCTTAAGAAGCCTACATCTTGACCTTTTTTACCATCAAAGATTGCACCACCATATTGGTTATAAGTCTGTATAAATACTGCGTCAAAATGCACTTTATTCATAAAGTCTTGAGTATAGAATGGTTCAGCAAATCTAGCATAGCCACTTGCCCATTGACCAGAGCCATACCAACCATGTATTTGAGGTGCAGCGGTTAGGAACATATCTTTGCCAGTTATTTTCTTATATTCAGCTCTTGTAGCTTCAATATAGCGTAAGAAATTATCATCATCCTTAGCTGATCCTACTGGATGCTCAACATCAATATCCAAGCCATCAAAATTATGCTCAGCGATAAACTTACCCATAGCTTTACCAGCTGATACAGCTTTATCACCACTCATATCAGGCATAAAGAAGTTAACACCTCCACCTATAGCAACTAGAGCAATACCATTATTTTTATGAATAGTTTCCATTTGATTTGGTAGATCTGCTAATAGTGACTTATCCCATTGTAGTTTCATACCATCAACGTCAAAGTTACTATCAAAGAATACAGTTCCATCATCATTTTGACCAATAAATGAATATACTAATACATTGTAACCATGGTTAAGAGCCTCAGATATCATATGATTAGTTGTATTCGGCTGAGTTTGCCATGGAGCATTATATCCTCTAACATAGCCAACAACAACTCTATTTGGCCATTCTGAGCTAGAAGAAGTATTTTCTGTAATTTTAACAGTTAGTTGTTGAGTGTCTTGATTTGCTGAGAAAGAAGATGGTGATACAGAAAGTGTGTATCCAGCCATAGCAGCAATAGTAGCGCTCCAGACAGATCCATCTTTAGGTATTTCAACAGAGACAGGAGTATTGCTATTTAGTACAATCTCTTTAGTGTCACCTTTGTTATTAGATAAAGTTAGAGTTGTATCTTTACCTTCAGGTAATCCAGTTATGGAAATAGATACATTTTCTGTAGGTATTGCTTTTTTATCAAAGCTAACATTAATATTTGATGTATTAAAATTGTGAACACCGACAGAGTAAGTTTTGACAGGAGTATAGTTATATCCATTTGTAGTGAAGCTACCAACAGTTAATGTATAAGTAACTCCACTTTCAGATGACGGGATATGATCTAAAGTAAGAGCTTTATTTATCTCAATATTACCACTACTAATAACATTACCTTCTGAGTTAGTAAGTGTATATGTTGTTGAAACATTAGTAGTAACATCACTAGAATTAGCATTGATTTTGATAGAGCCCTCTTCAGCAGGTTTTGGTGCTGCATACTCTACAGAGACACTTTGTGAAGCATCTTTTGCAAGGGTAAAAGATGCTGGGCTTGCAGATCCTGTAGCGCCATCTATAGCAGGTACACTTACTGTAAGATCAGCACTATCACCTACAGCTACCTCTAGATTAGTAGTAGATCCCCATTTAGCATCTTTAGTTTCAGCAACTTTTACACCATTCTTAAGAATCTGAACATCTGCTAATTTACCTTCAGCAATAAAGTCAGGTTTAGCAGGAAGAACAATAGATACAGTACCTTTGCCTTGTTCTGCAACAGGACCCTCATTTTTCCAAACTCCCCATTGACCTGATTTACTCGGGTTTTCGCCACGTGTCCACCACTTAGCAGTATATAAGTTACCATCATATATTGCTTGAGATGGCTTGCTACTATCACTAGGGTTGTAAACAGTATTAGCACTCCACTCTTTAACAGAACTATCTGGTGTTGGAGCTGGTGTTGGTTCAGGATCTGGAGTAGGTGTTGGGGTAGGCTCAGGTTGTGGATTTGGATCACTGCCAACTATATCCCAAGCATCACTACCGTATGTTCCACTAGGTTTATAAGCAGCTATTTGGCACCATCCTGAAGCAGGCCAGCCTTTACATTTATATGTTTTACCATTATCAGTTACAGTAGATCCTGCAACATATGACGATAGATCATTTGTAGACCAAGCTTCAGTGGCATTAGCCATTGAGAAAGATCCTATACCTATTAAAGTACAGATCATAGCGGGTGTTAGTTTTAATTTATTTCTCATAAATTATCTCCTTATAAATTTACTAAGAATGAAAAGTATTTTGTTTTACATCTTAATTATATGAACGTAAAAAAGTAATTAGCAAACAAAAAAACTTAAAATTATAGTTTATTATGGTTTCGCTAAATGAAACTTTTGTTATTTATTGTGAAAGATTTATTTTGTCTTTAATGGTCTTAATAATATCTTAAAGTTATAAATCCAAACATATGAAAATTTAATAGGACTTGTGAGAATTTGATAAATGAAAAATCAGGCTTATTGCAAAATAGATATTAGTACATATAAGGTTTAGCTAGTAACTAAATTAAAAGTTTGTAAAAATACACGATTAATTATTAGGCATTTTAAATGCTATAATTTTGAGCATATTGATTTTTGATAATTATTCAATGCATAAAAAAATATTTTTATTATCTTTACCTTTGATATTTTCTAATTTAGTTTTACCGATGGTGGGAATAATTAATACTGCTATTATTGGACATCTTAATAATAGTAGTTATTTAGCGGCCATAGGTTTAGGTGTTTCGATACTAAATGTTATATGTTTATTATTTGCTTTTTTTAGAATGAGCCTAACTGGTTTGATAGCTCAAAATATTAATGATATTGAGAAAATGCTTTGTATTGTTATAAGAGCGATAATTGTTGCAAGTATTATTGCAGTAATTGTTTTCATACTAAAACCTTTTATCTTAAGTGTAGTTCTAAGCATAATCCATACTGATAGTGAGGTAAAAAGCTTATTTATTAAGTTTTATAATATTGCGATATATGTGTTTTGGTTTGCATTATTAAACTTTATTTTCTTAGGTTTTTTTATAGGTATAGGTAAGACAAAGGTAGTTTTATATAGCTCTTTGATTCTAATGGTATTAGCAACTAGCTCTAGTGTTTATTGGACTATGTTTATGCAATATAATGTTGTGGGAGTTGCAATCTCTTTGGTATCGGCATATTGTGTTACAACTATATTTTTACTTACAAAAACTTATGGATTCTTTGTAAGCAAAGGAGTAAACATAAAAAATGTTCTTAAAGAATTTGATTATTTTACGATTAGTGAATACATACCTTTTTTAAAGCTTAATACTAATATTTTTATACGTTCATTGTGTTTATTATTGTCAATGAATTCTTTTTATATATTTTCAGCCCAATATGGTAAAGATGTTTTAGCAGCAAATACAATATTGATCGAAGTGAGTTTATTTATAGCAATGTTTCTTGATGCTTTAGCTAACACTACAGAATCATTGGTTGCCAAAGCTTATGTGGATAATGATCAAGGTATCTTTAAAGAGGTTATTAGTAAGACATTATTACAGAGTTTAATAGTGACATTTATTTTAATATTTATTTACGCTTTTTTTAAAGATCATATAATTACTATATTTACATCTTTAGTTGATGTGAAATATCAAGTTAATAAATATATTTTATTTTCTATATTAATTCCTATTGCTGCAAGCTTTAGCTTCTGGACTGATGGGGTTTTTGTTGGATTATTAAAAACTGTAGCTATGAGAAATGCTATGATTTTAGCGGCTTTAGTTTATGTTGTAGCAGTAATTTTATTAGACCCATTTAAAAATTATGGTTTATGGATAGCTTTGATATTATTCTATATAGCAAGGACCATTTTTTTAATTCCACCGTTAAGAACTTACTTAAAAAAAGGAGCTTATTAGAAGCTTTTGTATTAAAAAGACAAAAAGAATTATAATTCTTTTGAAGACTATTAAAATAGGTATTGATAATGAATATAAAAAAATGAGTGGGAGAGTATAGTATATGTTAAATATTGTAGTATTAGAGACAGCTCCATATAAAAGGGAAGATTTTACTTTTCTAAAAGAGTTTGGAAACGTGGAAATTTATGATAAAACTAATTCAGATGAAGTTGTAAAGAGGATATCAAATGTTGATATTGCGATAGTCAATAAATCAGTTTTATTAGAAAAGCACTTTAAAGAAGCTCCAAAATTAAGATATATAGGAGTCATGTCAACAGGTGTTAACTCTATTGACCTTATTGCGGCAAGAAAATATAACATTACCGTAACTAATGTACCTGCTTATGGGACAGATGCTGTTGCACAGCATACATTTGCTTTAATATTACACATAGTTAATAAAATATCATTAAATATTAGCTCTGTTAAGAATGATTCTTGGGCAATTAGTAAACAATGGTGCTTAATAAGTAATCATTGGAACCAGCTATCAAATATGACAATTGGGATAATCGGATTTGGTAATATTGGTAGAAAAGTTAGCTCTATTGCAAAGGCCTTTGGAATGAAAGTTTTAGTTTATGGTCGATCTAGCTATGATGATAAATCAGTTTGTTTTGTAAGTTTAAATGAGTTGCTTAAAAATAGTGATATTGTAAGTTTACATTGTCCATTAACTAAAGAAACAAGAAATATAATAGGATCTAAAGAACTATCATTGATGAAAAAAAACTCTATATTAATAAATGTTAGTAGAGGCAATTTAGTTGATGAGAAAGCACTATATGAAAAGCTCAGTGCAAATGAAATAAAAGCAGCAGGTTTAGATGTACTGGCTCAAGAGCCACCATGTATTAAACATGAACTTAATAGGCTAGAAAATTGTTATATAACACCACATATAGCTTGGACAAGTATAGAGGCTATGAATAAAATACTAGATGTAATAAAAGAAAATCTTGAATTATTTTTAGATTCTAGACCACAAAATGTAGTTAATTAAAATAGCTGATATAGCCTAATATAGTATATTTGGTGAAAATGTTATGACTCTATTTTATTGAACTTTATTTAAATTGCTTGAAAACTATGGATTATGAGAATTGTTAGTATTATTCTAAAGGCTAAATACATTAAGACTTTTTTATAAAAGGAGATTAAATGCCTCATATAGTTTTAGAAGTACCTAAGGAAATTAATATTCAAGAAACAAAACAAATACTAGATATTACACAAGAATATTTAATAGAAAACTTACCTACGAAAATACAAGGGTTTAGGGCTAGAGTTTATAATTATGAATATTGTAGAGTTGCTGGTGCTGAAGATAAAAAACTTATTCATATGCAAATTAAGATTTTAGCTGGACGTAATCAGGACCATTTAACTAAAATATCTAAAGACTTAAAAGAAAAGGTTATTGATAGTTTGAAGCTAGATATAAATAAATATGCTTTTTCTATTGAGATAATAGATCTTTCACCTGCATATGCTCATTAATATTTGATTATTGTTAATATTGTACTAATATATATAAAATTTTTTTAAAAAGAATAATTAAATGAAAGAATATAAAAGACTTCTGTTTTCAACTTTAGGTGCTGCTTTTGAGTACTACGATACCGCAATATATTTTGTTTTTGCTATGACTATCGAAAATAATTTTTTTGATAAGGGTAGTTCTATTAGTGGTATGTTATTAGTTTTTCTTGTGTATATAGTTGGTTATATCATTAGACCATTAGGTGCTTGGGGATTTGGTTATATTGCAGATATAAAAGGAAGAGCATTTATACTTCGCTTAAATATGGCTTTATTATTTTTCTCAACAATAATATTAGCATTTTTACCAACGATTGAAAGTATCGGAGTATTTGCTACTATATTGTTTGTTTTTTTACGCTGTATACAAGCACTGGCTATTGGTGCAGAAATTCCTGTTTCAGTAGTTTATATAGTTGAAAACTATCCTAAACGACAAGGTTTTGTAACTAGTATGGTATTTTGCTGTCTGAGCCTTGGTATTATGATGACATCATTGGTTTTATTTTTATTGGATCATTTTACTAGTCAAAATTTTGTACATGAATATGGTTGGAGAATCGGTTATTTCCTAGGAGCATGTTTTACTCTTGCTTTATTCTTCTTGAGAAAAAATATTATTGATTTACCACAGGTTAAAGAGGCTATAGCTAATGAGAAAGGTAGAGCTTCTTCAAGGGGAGTATTTATTATTAAGACTATAGTAGGTATATCTCTGGTTGCAGCTATTGCAATGCTATTTACACAGTTATATTTATTCTTACCGACATTCCAGAAGATGTATATAGTTTCTAAGTTTGATTTATCAGACTTGCTTCTAACAGGATCTATAATAATGGCAATAAGTTGTCTAGTAGGTGGTTTTATTAGTGACTATGTATCTAAAGCTAAAATGTTAGCGTTTTTAATTATTGTATCAATGGTTGTAAGTTCTATTTTTTATAAAAATATAATTGATGGCAAAGATATTTTTGCGAGCTTTATTATATTGTCTATAGTTATGGGATTCTTTGCATCGACATACAACGTTATTATAACTAATTTCTTTAAGCTTGAATATAGATGTAGAGGTTATGGAGTGTCTTATAATTTAGGATATTTAATATTCTCAGCAGGAGCTCCGGCACTTACGATATCGCTAATTTCTTCCACTAACAGTTTATTAGTTCCTATATATCTAATAATTATAGCAGGGGCGGTTTCCCTAGTAGGAATCGTTGGAGCTAGCTATTTTATGAAAAAGGTTTAAATATCATTGAAGAAGGGTCAGATTTAAACTGATTATAAAGTTCAATTATATATCTATCTGTCATTGATGATATATAGTCACAGATAATTCTAGCTTTACCTTGAGCATTATGAGTGTTATAAAATATCGCGCCAATATCATCAGGTAGAAGACTCTCATCTACATCAGAATTCATCAAAATATCAAAAATCTCAGAAATAATTTCTCTACCGCGATATCTTAGAACATTGAGTTTTGGTGATTTTATAATTTTAAATAAAATATATTTTTTTAGGACTTCAACTTGCTTTCTAATTTCATCATTTAGATAAACTTTAGAGATAATAGGAGCTTTTTGATTAATATCAATTTCAATATTTTGAATACAGCTATTAACCAGCTTTGATGTTAGTTTTGTGCGTAGAAGGCTATTATTAGCTATATTTTTTGAGATCTTATGTACATCTCTACAGTCTGCATCAAAGTCAATATAGTCTGAGAAGATATTCATTAAGATGAATTTAATCTCATCTCTAGTTATCTCAAGATCCTTAGGCATAGCATTAAAAATCTTTTTAAGAAGCTTATCATCAATACTAGCCATAGATAACGGATCAATAAATCCTCCTTTAAGAGCGTCTTCTACATCATAAGTTGAATAAGCAATATCGTCAGCTACATCCATAATGTAGCATTCAATAGTTTTAAAACTACCCTGTATAGACTTTAAATTGTATGGTTCTAGTAGCTTTTGTTTGATATCTTCGACAAGTCTTGATTCTTCGTTATAATATCCTTTTGTTAGATGCTCAAGGTCACTAGGTATTAAATTATCATACTTTATAGTTGCTGCAAGAGTTCTATAAGTTAGGTTAAGACCAAAGCTCTGTTTTTGATCAACATCCTTTTTTGCAGTATGAGAAATTAAGCGAAGTGTCTGAGCATTACTTTCAAAGCCACCAAAATTGTGCATTTTTTTATTTAAGGCAACCTCACCATTATGTCCAAAAGGAGGGTGGCCAATGTCATGACAAAGAGCAGCTGTCTCAATTAGATCATAATCAAGGTTAAGATCATGCTCAGCATTTAGTTTAACAGCTATAGATTTAGCTATTTGTGCTACTTCTAAAGAGTGAGTAAGTCGATTTCTAAAAAAGTCATTTTCAAAACTTGGAAATATTTGAGTCTTTGCTTGAAGTCTTCTAAATGATGAAGAGTGTACAACGCGCGCATAATCTCTACGAAAAGGCGAGAAGTTTTCTTTTTTAGCAATATCGTTATTTTGTCTTAGATAGTCATTTTCATGATAAAGGTTTATAGGCATATAAGGTTTGATAAAATATAGCGTTTATATTTACATATTAGATCAAAAAAAAATATTTACAAGTTCACTTATTTAGCTCATCAATCAAAAGAGAAGTTAACTCTAAAAGATCTTTTCTTAATTTAGATTCTATGCATAAAAATATAAAAGCAATTGCAAAAGGCTAAACACGATGTTGTCTAAAGTTGAAAAATATTAAACATCAAGGGTTTAGCTTATAAATTATCATATAAAAGAAAGTATTCAATTTTTAAAAGTCACAAAGATGAATGTTAATTATTTACAAATGTTTCAGAAGTCTACTAAGTAATTTGATGTTAATTTTTTTTAACAATGGTTAAGTTCATGATGGCTTATTTAAAATGATAATTAGTTATATAATTACAAGTGTAAAGGTAATTAATTTAAACCTATAAAATAGAATGAATAATTTGATTTTAAGAACAGAAGAAGATATTAAAATTTTCTTATTAAAAGTTTTAAGAAAAAAAAGTAAATAAAAATGTTAATAGATTTTGTACTATTAATAGGAGTGTAAACTTAAATGGAATTAGTAAATATTTGTGTTGGAAAAACTCGTATACAAAACATTAATGGTGAATCAGTAAGAACTGCTTATATTAAAGAACCTATAAATGGTCCAATAGCTGTTGAAAAAAATGGCTTAGCTAATAATGAGGTTGCCGAACATGCTGACGCTATTTATGCTTTTGCTGAAGAAAACTATCAGTATTGGGCAGATCAACTTAATGTAAGTAGTAAAAAGTTTACCCCGGGTTTTTTTGCTGAGAATTTAATTATTAGTCAACTAGATGAAAAAAATTTGTATGTTGGTGATGTTATAGCTATTGGCGAACAGGTCAAACTATCTGTCTCTGGCCCTCGTATTCCTTGTTTTAAGTTATGCTGGCGTTTAGATCAGCCCAACTCATTTATACAAAAGTTTGGACTTTCTGGAAGAAGTGGCGTTTATTTCAATGTTCTACAACCTGGTAAAATACAGGCTGGTGATAAGGTAAAGGTGATACATAAAGAAAGAAATAGTATTGCTATTACAGAAATAGCATCCATTGCATTAGGGCAACAAATGTTTGATGAAGAAAAGCTAAAGCTAATTTTAGCTTTACCAGGATTAAGTGGAACCTCATCCCTTCTTTTAGGAAATAGACTTTATACACTTATTGATCAAAAACGATTAGGTAAATATAGCTGGGAAAACTGGCGAACATTAATTGTTGATCAGATTATTGAAGAAACACCTAATATCAAATCATTTATTTTAAAAGCTATTGATAATGAACCTCTCGCATTGTACAGAGCAGGCCAATTTCTTACTGTCAAATTACCAATAGAAAATAATGATAGATCATCTTTAATCCGTGTTTGGAGTTTGTCAGACTATCACGATCAAGTAGAGTCGTATAGATTAAGTATTAAAAGAGAAGTTAAAGGAGTTGGCTCTGGTTTTATGCATAATCAAATTCAAGAAGGTATGCCTTTAGAAGTTCAACCGCCGATGGGACGGTTTGTTCTTGATCGTAGTGGCTTTAAACCAATATTACTAATTGCTGGAGGTATAGGTATAACTCCAATATTGGCTATGTTAAAAGCACATTTATCAAGAGCTGGAAAAAACCCACCTATTTATTTTATTCATTGTTGTCAAAACAAAGTTAATCATCCATTTAGAGATGAGCTGGATAAATTAGTAAATAAATATAATATTTCAAAGTTGTATGCTTATTCTCAACCAAATAGCGAAGATACTTTAGGAGTTGATTATGATATAAAAGGCTATTTAACTATTAAAGATATTAAATCTATTATTGATGGTTGTTATATTCTTAACGGAAGTAAAAAAATGGATATGCCATTGCATGAGTTTGATGTTTATATGTGTGGTCCTAAAATCTTTCAAGAGACTCTACAGAAAGCTTTGATTGATGGTGGTGGGAACCCAGAACGTATATTTCAAGAGTCATTTGAAATAAATGCTAATACTCAGGAGCATAGCGAATTAGAAAGCTCACAAGTTGTGTTTACAACTTCAAATAAAGAAGTAGAATGGAAAGCTAGTGATAATTTTACACTTTTAGAGTTGGCTGAATCTGCTGGTTTAGAACCTGCATGTTCTTGCCGCATGGGGATATGTGAAACTTGTAAAGCATCATTAGTAGAGGGTAGTGTATATTATGAATTTAGTTTACCTTCTAAATTAGAAAAAAATCAGGTATTACTTTGCCGTGCAAAACCAAAAACAAAACGTGTTGTAATTAAAGAAAAATACTGATTTTTATAAGAAGATTATTAAGATTTATGATTCTTGAACATCAAATCTGCCAAGCATCATAACTTTATGCCAAGCTTTAGCAAAATCATTGATAAATTTTTGTTTATTACCATTTTCAGCATAAACTTGAGCTACAGCTTTAAGCTCTGAGTTTGAACCAAAGATTAGATCTACAGGTGAAGCTGTCCATTTTTGCTTACCAGTTTTTCTATCTATACCAATATATTCTCCAGCATTTGTATCAGACTTTTTCCACTCTGTAGACATATCTAACAAGTTCACAAAGAATTTGTTATTAAGCTGACCCGGAGTTGATGTAAATACTCCTTCTTGAGAGTTATCATAGTTTATATTTAGTGCGCGCATACCACCAACTAATACTGTCATCTCTGGAACATTTAGATCAAGCATACTTGCTTTTTCAACTAAAGCTTGAGGTAATTGATTAACAGCTATAGTACCATCAGTGTAGTTTATAAAACCGTCAGCTTTAGTTTTTAGATGATTAAATGACTCAATATCAGTTTGGGCTTGTGTAGCATCTGTTCTACCTGGAACAAAAGGTATCTCTATAGTATATCCAGCTTGTTTTGCTGCTTGTTCAACACCTACATTACCTCCAAGTACAATTAGATCAGCTAGAGAAACTTTAGTATCATCTTTTTTACTATTGTTAAAATTAGCTTGGATTTCTTTAAGCTTAGTTATAACAACTTCAAGTTTAGCTGGCTCATTCATTTGCCAATCTTTCTCTGGGGCCAAAGCAATTCTAGCACCATTTGATCCACCTTTATAATCGGTTTTACGATACGTAGAAGCAGAATCCCAAGCAGTTCTTATAAGTTGTTGGTTAGTAAGTCCAGAGCTTATGATATTTTGCTTAAGCTGCGTTACATCTTGATTAGATATCTGCTTATAGTCAGCTTTAGGAACTGGATCTTGCCAAATAAAGTTTTGCTCAGGAATCCAAGGCCCTATATATCTAGACTTAGGACCCATATCTCTATGGGTTAGTTTAAACCATGCTTTAGCAAATTCTTCTTTAAATTCTTCTGGATTGTTATAAAATTCTTGAGCATATTTATTGAACTTAGGATCTTCTTTTAATGCAAGGTCAGTAGTAAACATTATAGGCTTATGTTTAACGCCTGGCTTATGAGCATCAGGAACCATATTTTCTTTTTTAGCATTTGTTGCAACCCATTGATGAGCCCCAGCTGGAGATAATGTTTTTTCATAATCTAGGTTATATAAATTATTTAAGAAATCATGGTTCCAGTATGTTGGTGTAGAAGTCCAAGAACCTTCAAGACCACTACCCATAGTGTCATCACCTTTACCAGTACCATAACTGTTATGCCAGCCAAAACCTTGCTGTTCTATAGGAGCTTTATCTGGAGCTGGGCCTATATCTTTTTTGACATCTTTAGCAGGAACTGCGCCATGAGTTTTACCAAATGTATGGCCACCAGCAATTAAAGCAACAGTCTCTTTATCTGTCATGCCCATACCACTGAATGCTTGACGAATAGCCTTACCAGCTTTTTTTACATCGGGCTTACCATCAGGCCCTTCTGGGTTTACATAAATTAATCCCATTTCTGTAGCGGAGAATGGTTTAACAAGTTTACCATCTTTGACATTACTTGAAAGCTCTTCAGGAGATATACCCCAGTTTGTATCATCAGCTTGCCAATCATCTTCTCTACCAAATGCAAAGCCAATAGGTTTCATTCCCATAGACTCTAAAGAAACTGTACCAGCTAAGACAAGTAAGTCAGACCAAGAAACAGCATCTCCATATTTTTGTTTGATAGGCCATAGAAGCTCTCGAGCTTTATCAAGGTTTACATTATCTGGCCAACTATTTAAAGGAGAAAATCTTTGCTGACCGCGATTAGCTCCACCACGACCATCAGAGACTCTATATGTACCTGCATCATGCCAAGACAATCTAATAAAGAAAGGTCCATAATTGCCAAAGTCAGCAGGCCACCAGTCTTGTGATTGAGTTAGAAGCTCCTGCATATCTTTTTTTAACTGCTCGGTATCAAGCTTCTTAAATGCTTCACGATAACTATAATCTTTGCCCATTGGGCTATCTATAGTGTTTAAGTTACGTAGAGGAGATAGGTTTACACTTTGAGGAGATAGAGGACCTCTATTTTCTGCGAAAGCACCATCACCAGATAGTAACATGCCAGACATTCCTACAGCTGTGACAATTTTTTTTACCATGATTTGTTCCTTTTATTGGTCTTGACTTATAAGTAGTTAATTATCTAATTTAATGAGGATCAGATATCATTCATACTTATTTCATAAAGGTCTAAATATATTTAAAATAAATTTAAGCCTATAACTCGATTTTATTTAATCTAATAAATTGAGTCAAATAGTAATTGGTTATATAAACAATAAATATTTCTTATATGAAACTTATTAAGCTCCAAAGAACTTTTTTATGTGGTAATATAGGTTTATTAAATATTGAACATTAGGTTTGTTAAATATTATGAAATATGAGAGTGTATTAGCAATGTCAAAAGCCGAACTTCATCTACATATAGAGGGTACATTAGAGCCTAAGATGATGTTTCAGTTAGCACAAAGAAATAAAGTAAGTCTTAAGTATAATTCAATAAATGAAATTAAAAGAGCGTATAATTTTAATAATCTCCAGGATTTTTTAGATTTATATTATCAAGGTATGTCTGTGTTATTAACTGAGCAAGATTTCTATGATTTGACTTATGCGTATTTAGTAAAAGCAAATCAAGATAATGTAACGCATACGGAAATGTTCATAGATCCTCAAGCTCATTTAGAGAGAGGAATAAGTTTATCAACTGTATTTAGCGGTGTGGCTCAAGCTATTAAACAAGCCGAAAAAGACTTTGGTATAAAGGCCAGCATTATAGTGTGTTTTTTACGACATTTATCAGAAGATCATGCACTACGCTCTTTTGAAAAAATGATGGGTTTTCGTGAGCATTTTATAGGTATAGGCTTAGATAGTAGTGAATTAGGAAATCCTCCATCTAAATTTAAAAGAGTTTTTGAGCAAGCCAAGAAAGATGGTCTATATTTAGTTGCTCATGCTGGTGAAGAAGGGCCTGTTGAGTATATTTGGGAAGCTATAGATGTATTAGGTATAGATAGGATAGACCATGGTAATGCAATTTTAAATGATGAGACATTAATTCAAAGAGTCATAAAAGATAATATTGCTTTGACAATGTGTCCATTATCAAATAAATGTTTAAAAGTTATAACAGATTTGTCTAAACATCCTGCAGCTAAACTTCTAGAAAAGGGTGTTAAAGTAACTATTAACTCAGATGATCCTGCATATTTTGGTGGTTATGTTAATGAAAACTATAGGCAGTTAGCACAAGCTTTAAACTTATCTGAAGCTCAAATTATTAAACTTATAAATAATAGTTTAGAAGCAAAATTTATTTAGGTTAAATATTATGAAATTAAAGATATCTGATGCGTTTAGGGAAGAGGGCTTCTCCTTTAAACGAGAGACTATTGGTGGCGTAACAACTTTTTTATCAATGATGTATATAATCATTGTAAATCCAGTTATATTATCACAAGCAGGAATTCCTTTCGCTGGAGCATTGACTGCTACCATAGTAGTGTCTTTTGTTGGATGTATACTAATGGGGATATTTTCAAATAATCCTATAGCAATCGCCCCAGGTATGGGTATTAATGCATTTTTTACTTATACAGTAGTCCAACAAATGCATGTAAGTTGGCAAGTTGCTTTAGGTGTTGTCTTTTGGTCAGGGGTCATTTTTACAGTTTTATCAATAACAAATATTAGAACAAAAATTATAAAGGCTATTCCTAAACAGTTGAGATATGCAGTTGTTGCAGGTATAGGACTATTGATAGCTTTTTTAGCATTAAAATCAGCAAATATAGTAGCGCCTGATCCTGTTAATATTATTAAAATGGCTAATATAAATATATCATTTGTTTTATTTTTACTGGGGTTATTATTTATTGGGATATTGACTTATTATAATTACTCTTCTTCATTGATCTTAGGTATTGTTGCTATTACTCTTATTTATTTGATATTGAACTTCTTTTTTCCAAGTTTCGGTCTAACTACTAAATTTAGTGGTATTGTTTCAATGCCTGATTTTTCAATATTTGGTCAACTTGATTTAGTAAATTCTTTATCTATAGCATTATGGCCTGCGATATTTGCTTTTATATTTACAGTGTTATTTGATAGCTTGGCTGGTGCAATAGGTATTTGTGAGGCTGGAAACCTTTTAGATGAAAAAGGAGAACCTAGAAATTTTAAACAAATACTGACTGTTGAAGGTATAGCAGGGATATTATCAGGAATATTTGGTACTAGTTCAGCAATAGGTTATATTGAGTCGATAACTGGAATTAAAGCAGGAACTAAAACAGGATTTGGAGTTATTGTAACAGGTTTATTATTTTTACCATTTTTATTTTTATCACCATTGTTATCTCTTGTCCCAGCAGTAGCAACAGCTCCAGTGTTATTTATTGTTGGAGTACATATGGTCAGGCTAGTAATAGATATTGACTGGGATAATATACCAGAAGCAGTACCAGCGTTATTAACTATGTTTATAATTCCTTTGACAGGGTCAATAACTCATGGTGTGATACTGGGGCTGATTCTATGGACGGCTTATAAGATTCTTATATCAGGCTTTAAAGATATTAGTTATACTTTGATTATACTAAATTTACTTTCTATAGTTTTGTTGGTTATAGAAATTTTTTACTAACCGTTAGTTTGTATATAAACTCTCTAATAACTCTTTTTCAAAATTATGAGCTTGAGATTTCTGAGACTCTTTTAAGGAGTTGATAAGTATTGAAAAAGCATATTGATTATTGTTTTTAATAAGGTATCCAGATAATGCTATACCTGTAGTTTGAGTACCTGTTTTTGCAAAAACTTTACCTTTAAGATCATTACCTTTGAAATTTTTTAATGTGCCTGTTTCTCCATATATTGCTAGCATACTTTTAAAAAGTTTATAATCTTTATTTAAAGACATTTTATATAATAAGTTTACTAGGAAGTTAGGATTTAGTAGATCATTATCTGACATCCCAGCGCCATCCTCTAGTTGTATACTGTCAGTGTTTAGCTTGAGTTTATTTTTTAATATTTCAAAAGTAGTATTTTTCCCAGATATGATGCTACCAACACCATTATAATAATAGCCGATAGTTCGTAGTATTGTTTGAGCATATAGATTGTCGGAGATAACTAGCATATGCTTTAACAATACATCTAATTTAGTTGAATTATGTTGGGCTAATAAAGTAGCATTCTTGGGAAGCTTTGTAGTAACTTTTATATTATTCGTTGTAGTGATGTTTATTCTTGATAGCTCTCTTAAGACGGCTTTTTTCATTGTAAGTTTTGGATTCTGAACTGCAAAACTAAAAGTATAAGTATTCTTAGGTAAGCATCCTGAAAGAATTAATGTCTCAGCATAGTTATAACCATTAAACTGACATGTTTTAAGCTGTTGTTTATTAGCAATAAATAGTTCGTTCTTAAATTGTAATGGCTCGCCAGATATTTGTTTAATATTAAAGGTTTGCTTTTCAGGTGTTAACTCTAATGCTACAGAGTTTTCATTAAGGTTATATACTGAACTTGGTGCTCCATAGGCAAATATTGCACTAGACTGACTTTCATTTATAGAAGTATTACGGCCGGTGAAAAACTTATTAACAAAATAGACTTGGTTAATCTTGTTTATTTTAGAAGTCTTTAATGAGCTTAATAGATTTTGTAAGTCTTTAGTAGTAAAACTAGGATCTCCAGAAAAAACTATATATAGATTATTTATAGTATGATTTTGAAATTTATCATAATAAAGTTTGGTCTTGTATTTAAAATTTTTCCCAAGGTATAGTAAGGCAGCTGTACTAGTTACAAGTTTAGTATTGCTAGCCGGGATGAAGTTTTTATCAGCATTTTTAGAGTATATTGTTTTACCATTATTTAAATCTGTAATTTTAACTCCAATTAGAGCAGAATTAAGCTGATTGTTTTTTACTGCTTTATCAAAGGATTTATTAATCTCTATAGAGTTTAATGAGTATGATATTGATGAGATAAAAATTATAGAGGTTATCAAAATTTTTAATAAATTATTAAAAGTCATCTAGGCGTATAATCTAGTCCTCGGAAACTTTATTATAGCCAAGATTCCAACATATTGCCAAAAGAACTATAGCAATAACACAAGCACTCAATAAGAAGACAAATACAGCATTCCAACCTAAGAATGTAGCAATCGCACCAATTACAGCTTGAGCACCAACAGTACCTAGGAAATAACCAAATAATCCAGTAAATCCTGCAGCTGTTCCGCCTGCTTTTTTAGGAACAAGATCTAGAGCTAATATTCCAATCAAGGCAACAGGACCATATATTAATATCCCCATTGCAGATAATGATGCCCAAAGTACTACAGGAGTGTTGCTATACCAATATACAAGTAAAGCACCAATAAATAAAATCATACATATTACACTCATTGGAGCTCTACGACTACCAAAGAATCTATCTGTTAACCAACCAATGACTATAGTTCCTGGAATTGCTGGTAGCTCAAACATAGCATAAGCAATAAGACCATCAGAAGTTGATAAATGCTTAACGTGAACTAGGTAGTAAGGAGCCCAGCTTCCAAGACCATATCTTGCACAATATACAAAAGCATTTGCAACAGCTATTAACCAAACCCACTTATTATTTAATACATACTTAAAGAATATCTCTTTAGCTGAGAATTCTTTCTCATGATGTGCTTCAGCGGTAGTGTAACCTTTATATACTTCAATAGCTGGTAAACCTAGTGATTGAGGAGTATCAGCACCAAAAATTAATATTAAAATACCTACGCCTATACATAATGCACCAGCAACATAAAAAAGTCCATGCCAGTCACCACTAAATAAATATAACCCAATCGGAACTACAACGATCGCTAAACATCCTGCGCCTACGTTATGAGCAGTATTCCAGATCCCCATTTTAGTTCCACGTTCGTTAGAGCAGAACCAGTGAGTCATAATACGTGCACAAGCTGGCCAACCCATACCTTGAGCCCAACCATTTAAAAACATTGCTATAAACATAACAAGAACACCTAGAGAAAGAAGACTAGGTAATAAAAGATTAATAAATCCTGTTATAAATAAGCCTATAGCTAAGAATACTTTGGCATTACTTCTATCAGAAATATTACCCATAAGAAATTTACTGACACCATAAGCAATACCTAAGCCAGCACCTATTAGTCCTAGCTCATCAGGTGATAGTGTTGTGATATATTGTTTAGATACATCAAAACTACTTCTACCAAAATAGTATGTGAAGTAGCCGATATAGGCAACTAGAAACATTCTTAGTCGCCAATGAGGGTATAGTTTTTGTATTTGCTCTTTAGCTAGTAAAGGCAAATTTTTTGCAGGTTTTAAAAAATTCATAAAGTTATCTATATCTTTGGTTTATTTTTTTACTATTACGTAGCAATTAGTTTAGTTTAAGAATTTTCATTCCTCAATAAAAATTTACTTAGATGATAAAAATTATAAACTAATACTTTTTAGATTGTTTTTGGGAAAGGCATATTTGGGTAAGCTGGTGGTAAATCAAGACCTTTAGCAGCTTCAAGACCTCTTAAAATATCTGGTCTATCAGTTATAATACCATCAACTCTCCAATCGATAAGCTTACTTGCCACTTTATAGTTAAAGTCAGTACCTTCTCTTTCTGTCCATCCCCATGTTACAACTTTAAGTCCTAGCTTATGAGCTTCATCAAGGTCTTTTTTTGTTAAGTCTTTTTCATAAGGTTCCCAGAAAGTTCCACCAAGCTTTTTAACCATTTTTGGATAGTTATAATTATAGTCTTTAGGATCAAGAGGGGCCGTTAGTTTTTTACGTCCAGCCATTTTTTTAGCTGCTTCACTGTCCATAGGATCACTGTAACTATCAGTTAGGTAAGCTGTTTGAACTTTTGGATTTAGTTTTTGAAGATCTATCAATGCCTGCCATTCAAAAGCTTGTACTTCAACACTACTAGATATTTGATTTTTAACTAGTATTTTATTTAAGGCTGTTGCCATCTGTTGAGCTGTCCAGCTTTGATCAGGTTGGTTAGGATTAGTCTTTATTTCGATTTGTAAACGAACACGGCTACCAACATTAGACTTAACATAGTTTATTACTTGTTGTAACGTAGGAATATGTACTCCAGGCATTGCAACATGATTTGGATACATTTTTGCAGTTGGAGAATTTGGTTTTATATATCCAACAGTGTATTGTTTTAATTGAGCTAAAGTTAGATCTTTTATTGGAATTGCTTTTTTAATCCAATTACCATTCTTATCTTTTGTTAGATCAGGATTTAGCGTTAGGTTATGACTAACTACAAGAACTTTGTCTTTAGTCATATTGACATCCATATCAACAACATCAACACCAACACGCATAGCATCAGTATATGCTGGTAGAGTATTTTCAGGAGCTAATGGGCGTAATCCTCTATGAGCATAAATATTAACAACATCTGCAACAGCAAAGTTTATACAGCTAGCTAGAGCAGCTGTAGCAATTATTTTTTTAAACATAATTTAAATTTATTTTTTCTGATTTCAAAATAATTACTTAATTTGCTGTAAATATCAACAGTTGCACAGCTTAAAATTTATTTTGAAATATAATTAATCTATAATTTATGGATATTCTCTTAATTATAAGTTGAAATGATTGATAAGCGAAAAGGTTTTGCTATAGCTTTATTAGTAATAATATGTCTTTTAGGAGTATTATATTATTTCTTTAGATCTAAAGTAGAAGTTATACCTGGATATATTAGTACTGATATTAGATATATATCTTCAGACGAAAGTGGCAGACTTTTAGATCTAAAGGTAAGAGAAGGTCAATATATTAAAGAAGGCCAGCAATTATTTATATTAGACTCATCAAAAAATCAGACTCTTTTAAAATCAAATAAATTTTTATATAAAGCATCAGAGGCGATAGCAAATAATTTGTCAAAAGGTAAAAGACAGCCATACTTAGATAGAACTAATCTCGATATAAGAACAGCCAAAGCAAACTTAGAAGTAGCAAAAGATGAATATGTACGTCAGAAAGCTTTATTAAAGGATGATAGTACTTCTAAGAAGCAATTTGAACAAGCTAAGGGGAAGCTTGTTGAGGCGATAAATCAAGTAAGAAATCTTGAAGTTATGCAAACTATGAATAAGATGCCAGCTCGAGAAGATCTAGTTGCAGCAGCAAATTTTATGTCTATGTCTGTTAATAGTAACTCAAATTATTTACAACAGAAAATAAAATCTGCTGATGTAAAGGCTATTCAAGATGGTTATGTCTATCAAATTTTTTATAGAACTGGAGAGGAGGTGAGAGCTTATAGCCCTGTTATTACGATTATTAATCCTCAAGATGTATATGTGGTATTTTATGTATCGAAAGAGGATCTAGCAAGAGTGAATTTAGGCCAAAAAATCAATATTAAAAATACTGATGGTAAAAATATTCAAGCAGAAATAAGTTATATATCTAATAAAGCTGAATATACACCTCCACTACTATATGGTATAAACTCTGATTCAGAAATATCCTTTGAAGTTAAAGCTAGAGTGAAATATTCACCTAAAAATTCGTTGATTCATATAGGAGAGCCTATAAAGGTAGAATTACAATGAACCAAAGCTTAAAAGATAACTTTATTATTGATGTAAAAAAACTGACTAAAGTATATGGTGAAAAAACTGTTGTAGACAATATTTCCTTACAAGTAAGAGAGGGTGATATTTATGGTTTTTTAGGGCCTAATGGTTCAGGTAAAACTACATCGATAAGAATGGTTTGTGGTTTGCTGCCAATAACAAAAGGAGAGGGGACTTGTCTTGGTTATGATATTGGTACACATGCTAGTGTTATCAAGCAGCAAGTCGGCTATATGACACAGAAGTTTACATTGTATCCAGATCTAACAGTCAAAGAAAATCTTATAATCTTTGCTAGATTACATAGTCTAAAAAACATCAAAGAGGCTGTAGATAAAACTATCGATAACCTTCAAATGGGTAAAGCAAGAGCAAATCAAAAGGCTTATGAGCTTTCAGGTGGCTGGAAGCAAAGACTAGCACTTGGAGTAGCAACAATTCATGACCCAAAACTTTTATTATTAGATGAGCCAACTGCTGGAGTGGATCCTAAAGCAAGAAGAGAGTTTTGGGATTATATTTCAACTTTATCTAGTAAAGGTATAACTACACTGGTTTCTACTCACTATATGGATGAGGCAGAAAGATGTAATAAGCTATCTTATATTGCGTATGGTAAGTTACTATCTAGTGGGACACAGAAAGATATAATAGATAGTTGTGGCATCAAAACATATAATATCTCGGGAAAAAATGTTTATAAAGTTGTTTTAGAGTTGCAGAATAATAATGAGATTGAGCAAGTTTCTATGTTTGGTAGTAGTGTACATTTAAGTGTTAAAAATAATGTAGATGTAGCAGATATACAAAAAGAATATAGTGAGTTTGAATGGCAAAAGATAGATACATCTTTAGAGGATGCATTTATATTTTTAATGAAAAGCCAACAGGATAATTTTGCATGAAGTATTTTGATATTAATAGATATTATGCGATTTTCTTAAAAGAAGTTATTCATATGCTTAGAGATAAGGTGACTATTGGACTTGTCATAGGTATACCTTTGATTCAAGTAATACTTTTTGGCTTTGCTATTAATATGAATCCAAAGCACTTAAACACGGCTCTTGTTAATAACGATAGAACTCTACAGACAAATTATCTTATAGAGAAAATTAATAATACAAAATATTTTGATATTAAGTATCAAAACCTTTCACGCAATCAAGCTATGACTTTGATGCAAAAAGGTAATGTTCAATTTATAATAGATATTCCACCAAACTTTACGAAAGATGTTTATCGTGGGCAGTCACCTGATATTTTAATAATCGCTGATGGAGCAAACTCTGGTACAGGTGCTGCGTTAGATGCTATAAATAAAGTTAAAGCTATATATAGCCAATATTTTTCAAATAAATCTCAAGTTCAGCAAAAGCAGCCATTTAACTTTGTAATTCATAATAAATATAACCCAGAGAGTAAAACGCAAAATAATATTGTGCCAGCTTTAGCTGGAGTTATTTTAACAATGACGATGGTTATGGTTACATCTTTGACTATAACTAGAGAGAAAGAGTATGGTACTATGGAGTCTTTGCTTGCAACACCTGTAACTTCTTTAGAAATTATTCTTGGTAAAATAACTCCGTATATAGTTGTGGGTTATATTCAGCTGTTACTAATTATATTTTTTGCTAAAGTAATATTTGGTATAACAATTGTTGGTAGTATTTTATTATTGCTTGTCGCGACATTTCCTTTTATTATAGCAAATCTCTTGGTGGGGATAACTTTCTCAACAGTTGCTGATACACAACTACAAGCAATGCAAATGACATTTTTCTTTTTCTTGCCATCGATATTACTATCTGGATTTATGTTTCCTTTTGAAGGAATGCCTGAATGGGCTCAAGTTATAGGTAATATATTGCCGCTGACTCATTATCTAAATATAGTTCGAGGAATTTTGCTAAAAGGAGCTGGTTTCTTTGATATATTAAATAGTATATATCCTCTATTAATTTTTATGGTTGTAGTGGCTGTTATTTGTTTAAAAAAATATAAAAATACAATTTAATTTATTTAAGTGAAATTTTGTTCTACTTAAATACTAACTACTTTTATGGTATCTTTATAGCCCTAAACTTTAACTAAATATAGTTAGCTTGAATATGTTTTGACTATAGGATCCATGATTATAGATTTCATAATTAGATTCTACTATCAAGTCCTAGAATGACATACTTTTCGGGTTGGCTATGGTAAAAAAATAATAATAGGAAGTAAATTGTTAGATTATAAAAATACCTTTATAGGTAGAAATATAAAAAGTGATGTTCTATCTGGTATAGTTGTTGCTGTTGCTCTAGTACCTGAGGCAATAGGTTTTTCTTTGTTAGCAGGAGTTTCACCAACAGTTGGTTTATATACAGCATTTATACTTGGTTTTATTACAGCGTTAGTAGGTGGTAAGCCAGGTATGATCTCTGGAGCTACTGGCTCTGTAGCAGTTGTTTTAATTGCTCTAGGGATACATATACATGCAATTATTCCGGCGGATATTTTGCATAGTATGACCAAAGAGCAAACAAGCATGTACATTCTGCAATATATATTGTTATGTACGATTATGGCTGGAGTATGGCAGATTTTAATTGGTTTATTTAAACTTGGTAAGTTTATTCGGTTAGTTCCTCAACCTGCAATGTATGGTTTTGTAAATGGTTTAGCAATTGTGATTGCAATGGCTCAGCTTAGATTTTTCCATGATGCAAATATATGGATGTATGCGTTGGTAGTTATTACAATGGCTATTGTATATTTTGTACCTAAAATTACAGATAAGATTCCATCAGGACTTGTGGCTATTGTAGTTGTAACAATAGTAGCTATCGCATTTAAATTACCTGTTGAGAATATTGGTCAGTACCAAGATATATCAGGAAGCTTCCCAACTTTTGCTATTCCAGATTTTCATTTAACATGGGCGTCTTTCTGGATTGTATTACCTTACTCCGTATTAGTTGCTTTAGTAGGTCTTATAGAGTCTTTACTAACACTATCTGTTTTAGATGAAATGGATGGTAAAAGAGGTAGTGGAAACCAAGAGTGCGTAGCCCAAGGTGTTGGTAATATAACTTGTGGCTTCTTTGGTGGTATGGCTGGTTGTGTAATGATTGGTCAATCTATAATCAACTTCACAAATGGTGGTAGAGGACGCCTATCATCACTAACAGCAGCGATTTTGTTGATTAGTTTTGTAGTTGTATTATCTCACTGGATATCATTGATACCATTAGCTGTATTGGTGGGTATTATGTTTATGGTTTGTGTTAATACTTTTGCTTGGGAAAGTACTAATAGACTTAGATATATGCCAAATTCAGATAAATTAGTATTGATTATTGTAACTGTTATTACAGTTTATGCAGATTTAGCTGTGGCTGTAATCTCTGGTGTGATTGTATCAGCACTAGTATTTGCATGGAAAAACTCTCAAGTAAGAAGTAGAACTCATCGTGAAGAAGATGGTACAAAAGTATATGAATTTTTTGGACCATTATTTTTTGGTTCAACAACTTCTTTTATAAGCTTGTTTGATTTACAGCATGATCCTGATAGTATTGTTTTAGATTTTGCTAATTCTAGAGTTATGGATATATCAGGTGCTGAAGCTATAGATACAATAACTAAGAAATATCTAGATATAGGTAAAAAGGTTACTTTACGACATTTAAGTGAAGATTGTCGTGAAATATTGAAAAATGCAGGCCCATACTGTGTTTTTGAAGAGATTGACCCAACATATAAAGTAGCGAGGGATATATAAAAATGGAAAAAATAAAAATAAATACTAACAATGCTCCTCAAGCAATAGGTCCATATGAGCAGGCTATAAAAGTTGGAGGTTTTGTTTATACCTCAGGCCAGATCGCTTTGAGACCAGATGGAAGCATATCAGGCGAGTGTATAAAAGAGCAAACTACTCAAGTTATGCAAAATTTAAAAGCTGTATTAGAAGCTGCAGGATCTAGTCTAGATAAGGTTATTAAAGCTACTATCTTTATCAAAGATATGACAGAATTTACTACAATTAATGAAATATATAGCTCTTTCTTTAATGATAACTTCCCAGCTCGTTCATGTGTTGAAGTTGCTAGATTACCAAAAGATGTCCGTGTTGAAATAGAAGCTATTGCTATAGCTGATTAACTACTAATTTAATCCTGTTAAAATAATTTAGAAACTATATCTATTTAATCTACGCATTTATCTCTTTTATAAGATAAGTTTCTAACATTCTGTATGCCAATTCTTAGATGATTATTTTTCTCGAATGAATCATAAATTTTAAATACTACTAACTTTCTTAAGTGCAGTAAAAAGCTTGTTTCTCTAAATTTTACAATGTAGGTTTTGCATGTGTTTTGTGTAAGAATTAATGAGGGACAATATGGAAATTAAATTAAGAGAAATAATATCTACTAATGAGGAGCTCTTATTTCTTAATTTATTAGAGAGACAGATAGAACAAACTATAGCAGAATTAATTAATAAATCTCAGTACTATAGTGAGAATGTTGTTAGTGCAGAGTTACTATTATCTTTGTTAAAAGAGAACCTATTTAGATCATTGTTGAATATTATTACTAATGTTTGTGCTTTGGAGTTAGCTTCAGCAAGTCGAGAAGGTTATTTAAAGGGAGAGACACCAAAAGATCGCTTTTATTTTTTCTGTGAAGAGTTGAAAAAGAAAGAGCATCAGGAGGCAATTTTTGAGAAATACCCTAAACTCAAAGAAAAAGTATCTTTTGTTTTAACTAATTTTATAAGTGCAAATATTGAAATGTTAGATCGACTAAATGAGAATTTAGATGGTCTACAGAATAAGCTATTTAATGATGATACTGTTAAACTTATTAAAGTAAGTGCTAGTGGAGATACACATAGATTAGGTCGTAGTACACGAATTCTTACCTTTAGATCAATCAGTGATACAACTAAGGAATATAAGTGTGTATATAAGCCAAGACCATCACAAATTGATTGTGAATTTCAGTCATTTTTTAGATGGCTTTCTCAAGAGTCAAAAATAAAGTTTTATACTCATAAAATACTTGATTATAAAGATTATTCTTGGTCTGAATTTGTTACTTATAAGTCGTGCGATATACAAGATGATATCAAAGAGTATTATCAAAACTTAGGGGCAATGCTTGCTCTTGTCTATGTTTTATCAGGATGTGACTTACATTTGGAAAACATTATTGCACATGGCAAGTATCCTGTGATTATAGATTATGAATGCTTTTTTACACCTAGTTTTTATCAAATAGAATCTGAATATATGCAGACGCGAACTTTCGTTTCAGATAGTTTAATTCTGCCTTGTCGCTCATTTGCATCTGATGAACATAAAGGTATAGATATGAGCGCTACAAATGGTGAGGGTGGTCAGGAAGCGCCTATTGCATCAGCTTATTGGGAGAATAAGGGTACAGATAGTATGAAAATAGCTAAGAAGCGCTTTACTATGAAAGCTGCCGATAATATTCCAAATATAAAAGGAGAGAGAGTCAGTATTATTAACTATCAAGATGAGTTTAAACAAGGATTTGTAGAAATATATAGATTCTTTATGGAGAATAAAGAGTTATTTTTAAGTGATCAGTCACCATTACAATTTTTTAAAGGCTTAAGGGTTAGGGTGCTTACGCGATCGACTTCAGAGTATGCCCAAATACTAAATAATACAAATCATCCAATGCTATTAAACTCTGCTACAGAATATGAAAAATATATAGATAGTAACTTATATCGTAATGAATACCATTGTAATTATGAGCAAATTATAAAACATGAAAAAGAGGAGTTAAAATATCAAGATATTCCTTATTTTTACACTACTACAGAAGGCGATACTATATATGATGGTCAAAATAGAGTTGTTAATATATCTTTAGAGAGTTCTGGTTTTGACAGAGTGAAGCAATTACTTAACATTCTATCTAAAGAGGATTTACATATTCAATATCATATAATAGAAGCTAGTTTTAGTAGTATTAATTTAGAAGATGAAGTAATTAAGGTTAGTTCGTATAACGATCCTAAAGATTATTCATCTGAGTTAGTTTTCCTTTCAAAGTATTTTTTATCTAAGATAGAAGCATTAAAGATTGATAATAATGGATTTATCTTTTGGCCAACACTTAAGCTTTATAATCAATCATCAACACCGAGCTTTACTGAGCTTGGTCTCTATGATGGTCTTTTAGGATTTATGTTATTATATGCGTATGCTGGGGAAATTATAGATTCTCATTATAAAAAAGTAGCTAAACAGTGCTTGGATAGTTATTTACGTAGCTTATCCCAGTCTTATATTCAAAGTGAGTTAAGTATTGATGGATATGGAAGCTTAGGAGGAGGAGTTTTTGTACTTGGTCAGTTATATAAACTATGGAAAGATCCTGATTTAATAAAGCATATAGAAAAGTTACTAAAAATAGGGCAAGAATTAATTGCTGAAGATAATACGTTTGATATTATAGGAGGATCTGCAGGGTATATTACACAGCTGCTAACAGTATCCTCCTTACTTAAAGGAAGTTTGATTTTTGAAGATTCTTTAGATCAATGTGTGAATAGAATACTAGAGTGTTATCCTAATCCTAGTATGCTTTATGAAGGATATAAGTTTGATGGAGATCAACCAATAATTAGTTATTCTCATGGTACTACTGGTATAGCCCTTGCGTTAGCTTGTTATGATGAGCATAAATGTACTCAGAAAGTCAAACAATGGATTGATCAAGCATTAGAGTATGAGAAGAGCTGTTTTGATGAAAATGAGAAGAATTGGCAAGATCTACGTGGAGAAAGCTCAGGTGTTAAACATGGGCAAAGCTGTGGTGTATCATGGTGTCATGGAAGTGTTGGTATTGGTTTATCACGTTTAAAGTTAGCAAAGATATTAAATCAAGAGTATTTGTTAGATGACTTTAGTACTTCTCTAGATACTACTATTGACCAAATGAATAATCAAAATTGTCGAAATTTATGTCATGGTTTAATGGGATCATCAGAGCTTCTTTTACAAGCTTATCAAAATGATTATATAAATGAAGATACTTATAAAAAGTATATTAATGGGTTACTATCTAAAGTTATTCAAAATGAGTATTGTGATCCTCAAAGTTATTGTGCTGGAATAATGCTTGGAGAAGCTGGTATAGTCTATCAGTTATTAAGGCTTTATAAGCCAAATATAGTTCCTTCTGTTTTAATTTAGAAGAAGCTTTTTAAATCAACTATTAAATAAATCACTCCATTGATTTACAGCAAAATATTAAATAATATTAAGCTGTGTTT
Source organism: Francisella sp. SYW-9 (assembly GCF_008711465.1). Classification (GTDB taxonomy): domain Bacteria; phylum Pseudomonadota; class Gammaproteobacteria; order Francisellales; family Francisellaceae; genus Francisella. The sequence continues at coordinate 9,366 of NZ_VXKQ01000008.1, read as the reverse complement.
GATAGTAATATTGATTATCATTACTTAAAATTGATTGGGTAATAGATACCGTTGTCAAATGCTATAGTTAAGTTATCTATATAGCTTATAAAATTAAAATTTAATAAATAAAAATAATGAGGAGAATATATTATGATAGCAAAAGAAATTAATATTGCTGATCTAAAAGAAACAAATTTACAATTGCAGCCAGATAATGTGGTAAAGAATAAGATAAACGCTACTTTAACGGCTCCAGGTGGACACTGTACAGAGACTACAGATCCAAGTTGTGGCTAAACTTTCGGTTTCTATTAAATTTATTGTTTGAATATTTTTTATTTTTGCTCTTTTGCAAAAAATTATATAAATATATAAATTGAAACTACTACTATCATTATAACAGAAGGGTAGAATGTTAGAGTGAAACCTAAAGCTCTAGCGCCAGCACCTTTATGATAGTTTAAAAAGAACAAGATTCTTCCTATTCCAAAAGTAATTGCTGCAAAGACTATAGCAGATAAACTAGTTATTGGCATTGTTACTGCCCATGATGTATATGCTACAAGCACAATACAAAATTGTTCTAAGGTATTTTGTATCAAAGCTTGTAGAACCTTAGCTTTTTGAGAACTATTTGTTAGACCGCTACCATTTATATCCTCACTACTAAAAAAACGATGCTTTGCTAATCTCGCTACAGAGATTATTAAAAATAAAGCAGGAATAAGAAGAGCTTTTAAAGCAATTGAAAGTTTGTTAGATGTGTTTTCAAGATGGAAGATATCACAAATCGAACCAATAAATATAATTAGAATAGATAAAGTTAGTCCTATTACCATTCCATAAAAAACTTTTTTTTGCTCTTTTGTCATTTTATAAGTACACGTAATTTAATATTTTTATTATGGTTCTATTTTCTAATATATGCAAATCTTAAATTAATTGGAAACTAGTAATTATAGTTTAATTAATCTAAGCTGTTTGCTAAATTTAATTTAGGTTGATAAAAATTGTGAAGATTAATAAAAAATATCTATTTTTAAATAGATAAAAGTCTCTTGAAAATTAGGTAAAAATTTAAATACTAAATAAAATTTATTACTTTATCAAAAGCAATATAAAAAATAAATTTAATTTTTGGTTTTTAGTAGTAAAATTATAAGAAATAAGTGGTGGGTTGTACAGGATTCGAACCTGTGACCAATTGGTTAAAAGCCAACTGCTCTACCGACTGAGCTAACAACCCGAGGAATGTTGATTATTATACTTATCCTATTTGCTGTGTCAACACTTTTTGCTGTTTTTTTCGATTTAATTCTAAAATTTCTATAGGATGCTTAATTGTGTGTCCTTCAATACGCTTAACTTGGCATCTACAAGAGAATCCAGTTGCTATAGAGTTTCTAATTCCAGACTGCTTTATTTTATCTTTCCAGCTTAAATTATAGATCTGTTTTGAGCCATCTACATGTTTAGATTCATGACCAAAGCTACCTGACATGCCACAACACCCAACGTTAGCTATTTTTGTATTTATACCAAAGTAATTAAGAATCTTTTGCCAATCGCTAGTTGCTGTTGCAGATAGGGATTTTTCTGTACAATGATTAAATAGGTTAAACTCATTTTTTATCATATTGTTCATTTGTGGCAAATCTTCTAGTTTTGTAACTAGCCACTCTTGAAGCATTTTTACTTTAAATCTTATTTGATCGCCACAAATCTTACGATATTCATCACGGTATACTAGAGTCATAGCTGGATCAATACCAATCATCTCAACTTTAGTTTTAGCTATTTCATTGTAGAGTTTGGTTGCTTTTAGAGCTTGTTTCTTAAAGTATTTTAAGAAACCTTTCACATGTGAGGGCTTACCATTTATTTTAAAAGGAGCAAAATAAACTCTAAATCCTAAAGCTGTTAAGAAATCATATAAAGTTAGTACTATATGAGTATCATATAATGATGTGAATATATCTTGTACAATACAGACAGTTTTTTTTCTTTGCTCTATTGATAAGCTTTCTAGCTCTTGGATATTAAATTCAGGAGCATTCCTTTTTTTTAGTTCGACTCTTAAATTTAAAGAACTTATTAAAGGAGTGTCAGCAAACCCAATAGTGTTTGCTAAGCCAGCTCTAACAAATTGTATATTAAATATATCATTGAAGATTTTTGGCATATATAAATTTATCTTTAAGATAGATTCACTATGTTTAACGAAGTAATCTAAGGCTGGTCTTTTGTATCGAGAATGATAATTTGCTAAAAACTGTGATTTCATAGTAGGTATATCAACTTTTATAGGGCATCCTGTAATACAAGCTTTACAGCCTAAGCATTTATCTAAAGAATCATAAACTTGATGTGAGAAATCATTAAGAGTATCCTCAGATTTTTCGTAACCAAAGCTATCCTCTTTATCAATTGTAGAGTAGCCTTTTGCAGCTAGCTGATTTAGCCATTCACGTAAAACAGCAGACCTTCCTTTAGGTGAATATAACCAGTTCCTACTAGCCTTAGCTGAAGGGCAGATAACCGTGTCTAAATTATAATTTAAACATTGAGAGTTACCATTACAATTATATGCACCAGAGAATTGTTGACGCATCTCTTTTGGAACTTGTTCATCTAAATACCCTCTAAAAGGACCATCAACTTTTACTAACTGATCTTTACTACCGTTAGGTACAGTTATCTTACCTGGGTTAAGTTGATTATGTGGATCAAAAGCTTTTTTAATGTGACCTAAAGATTCATAAAGTTCTTCACCAAAATAATCCTTTAGATACTCACTTCTGTGGCCATGTCCATGTTCAGCACATAAGATACCGCCATATTTTCTGACAAGTTCACTAACTTTTTTTGTAATTTGTGCAACCTTTTTATAATCTTCAGGAGAGCTCATATCCAAAGCAGGGCGGATATGAAGACAGCCAACATCAACATGACCAAACATGCCATACTTGACACCATGAGAGTCTAGTAGTTTTCTTAGTTCTGCAATGTAGTCTGCTAATCTTTCAGGAGCAACTGCAGTATCTTCTATAAATGGTACTGGTTTACGATCACCTTTCATTGCACCGAGTAGTCCTACGCCTTTTTTACGAAGTTCCCATAGACTACCCATCTCAGAAGGACTTTCTGTTAGGTGAAAGATTGCTCGCTTATCTAATAATGTCCTCTCTAGTTTTGCAGTTTTAGTGTCTAACTCATGCTGTGAATCAGCAATAAACTCTACAAGATTTATAGCTACAAGGTTTATCGAAGTATCTTTTTCAAGCATATATTTTATTTTCGGATAAATCTCATCATCCTTGGCTATTTCAACAATATTGTTATCAATGGTTTCTATTGCAGAAGGATTTGATGGTAATAAGTCTCTAGCAGCTTTTAGTGCTTTATCAAAGCTATCATAAGAAATACTAAATAGCGCTTTGTATTTTGGTTTTTTAGTAAGTTTAAGAGTCATCTCTTTAACAAAAGCAAGAGTACCCTCTGATCCAGAAACCAAATAGCTAAGATTGATACTATTATCTTTTTTATCATAGGTTTTAGCTAAGTTATAACCTGTTAAAAATCTGCTTAATTTAGGTAGTTTTTCTTCAATTAAAGAATATTTATCTATTATTTGTCCAACTACAGTTGAATATATGTTCTTTTCAACTTCACTTAGATTACCTTCTTCTAGGTCATTTAGTTTTATTTTTTTCGTTGTTAGTTTTTGTCCGTTGACTAATGTACATCCTAGCTCTAAAACATGTTGGCTAGTGCGACCATATATTCTTGAGCCTTTACCACAAGCATCTGTATTTACCATTCCACCTAATGTTGCTCTATTACTTGGTGATAGATTGGGAGCAAAAAAGTATTCAGTGTCTGCTAAAGCATCATTTAATTGATCTAATACAACACCAGGCTCTACTCTGACAAATTCTTTTTCAATATTTATTTCTAAAATATTATTCATATAGCGGCTTGAATCCACTATAACTCCAGCACATAATGAATGTCCTGAGGTACCAGTACCTCCTCCTCGTGGCGAGAACTTTACCTCTTGATATTCTTTTTTACTAGCTAAAGCAAAGATTCTATTAACATCGCTTTTATTTTTTGGAAAAACTACTAGCTCTGGAACAATAAAATACACACTGTTATCCATAGAGGTGGATATCCTTGAGGCGTAGTCAGAATGGATATCACCTTCAAATTTCATTCTTCTTAGCTCTTCAGAAAAAGCGGTTATTAAGACATTTAAAGTGTTCACACTATCAAGAGTTGGTAATTTATTTTTTTTTATAGATTCTTTCATAAAAGCCGACATAAATAGTAATAGGGGACTACTAATAGATTATATAAGAAAACTAAAGGTACATAAATAAGAAACTCAAGTTAGAAAGTTATAAAATTAGTAATTTGAATTTATAGCGTTTGTTAGTTATTATAAAACGATAATAAATTTTTATAAAAATGAATAAGGAGTACAAACTTTTATTATGATTGAACAAGTTGTTCGTACATTAAAAAACTCTTTTGGTAATATAATCGAATGGTATGATTTTTCATTATATGGATATTTTGCAACAATAATTGCAGTTCAGTTTTTTCCTAAGACTAATGCCTGGGTAGCCTTGATAGCAACTTTTGGAGCTTTTGCTGCAGGATTTATTGCAAGACCTATAGGCTCAGTGATTTTTGGAAGGATTGGAGATAAGTTAGGTCGTCACTACGCCATGAATATTGCGATTGTTTTCATGGCAATACCAACTATAATGATGGCCTTTCTACCAGGATATAACAGTATAGGAATTTGGGCACCAATACTATTAGTTGTAGTGCGTGTGCTACAAGGTTTGTCTGCTGGAGGGCAGTTCGGTAATCTGATGACTTTGACAGCTGAAGAACAAGCATTTACAGGATTTAATTTAGCTGTTGCATATTCAGCATCAGTTGTAGGTTTTCTTCTAGCATCTGGACTTAGCTATATTGCCATACATTTCTTACCAGAATCTTGGCAATATTATGCTTGGCGTATACCGTTTGCGTTAGGATTCTTTTTATTATTGATACATTTCTTTATAAAAGAAGATAAGAAAATAGAGAATACTGATAATAACTTTAAAGTTGAGCCTGTTCGAGACTTGCTTAAGCATTATCCATGGCGTTTAACATTAATTATTTGTTTATCAACAACAGCGATGGTGCTTTACTACTTAGATATAACATATATGGTAACGTATATGGAAACTGAGCTTAATCTTAGTCTTTCTACAGCACTAGCTATAAATACTGTTAGTATAGCAATTATGTGTATCGTTATGCCTTTAGCAGGATATTTATCTGATATAATAGGTCGTAAGAAGACACATATTGCAGGGTATGTGATGTTGTTAGTCTTATGTGTGCCAATGGTTATGTTTATGCAATTAAGGAATGTGGCGTTAATAACTTCTATGGTTATTGCTATGGCTGCTTTGACATCTATAATACAAGGTGTATCAACACCATATTATACAGAAATTTTCCCACCTAGAGTTCGAGCAACAGGTTGTTCGATAGGCTTTGGTTTTGGAGCATCCTTATCTGGGTTCGCGCCAATGATAGCTACTATTATTATGGGATGGCTATCTCCAACTGTAGGACTGTGTTTACTTCTTCTAGCTGTAGCTGTTATAGGGTTAATTATAGCTATTATAATTCCTAATCAGCAGGTTGAAGTACGGAGATTAAATAGCATGGAAGAGGTCCTAGCTAATTAATATATTATTACGTTACTACAATATTATCTTTTAAAATTCATAATTTTAGTGTATTTATATCCTTGAAAAAATAGCTTAGAAATTAGAAAATATTTAAAAATTTCGTATCAAAGCAGACAAACTTTAAATATAAAGTTATAATTAGCTCTGTATTGAAAAATGATTTCAAAAGTTAAAACTTTTTGAGGATAATTATGAAACAAACTACTTTATTAGTAATTCTTGATGGCTGGGGCTATAGTGAGAGTGACTACTTCAACGCTATTAAAAATGCAAATACTCCAACTTGGGATAACATCTGGGATGAATTTCCAAGAACTCTTATTGATGCATCTAGTCTCTCAGTAGGTCTTCCTAGAGGTCAGATGGGTAACTCCGAGGTAGGTCATGTGAATATAGGTTCTGGTAGAGTAGTTTATCAAGAACTTACAAAAATTGACAAAGCTATCGAAGAGAAGACTTTTGGTGAAAATAAAGCGATTTGTGATGCTATTGAAAATGTTAAACAAAATAACTCAAGTCTACACTTGATGGGTCTACTTTCTCCTGGCGGGGTTCATTCTCATGAAGAGCATATTTTTGAGATGATAAAAATTGCAAAGCAGAAGGGTGTTAAGAAAGTTTATCTACATGCATTTTTAGATGGTAGAGATACTCCTCCTAGATCAGCAGAAGAATCAATTAAAAAAGCTGATAAGCTATTACAAGATCTAAACCTAGGCTATATAGCAAGTGTTTCTGGAAGATACTATGCTATGGATAGAGATAATCGTTGGGATAGAGTTGAAAGAGCCTATAATGCTATAGCAAATGCAGAAGCTGAATTTATCTATAATAATGCTCTTGAAGCATTAGAGCAATCATATGCTCGCGATCAATCTGATGAGTTTGTAATACCTACTTGTATTAAAAAAGATGATAAGTTAGTTAAAGTTCAAGATAACGATAGTCTTATTTTTATGAATTTTAGAGCTGATAGAGCTAGAGAGATTAGTCATGCTTTTGTGGATAAAAGTTTTGATAGTTTTCCAAGACCAAAGCATTTAAATATAAGCTTCACAACACTGACAGAGTATGATTCTAAACTTGAGTGTGCTGTAGCATTTCCTCCAGATCAGCCAGTTAATACTCTAGGTGAAGTATTAATGAAAAATCATAAAACACAATTAAGAATAGCAGAAACGGAGAAGTACCCTCATGTGACATTCTTTTTCAATGGTGGTAAGGAAGATCAATTTGAAGGAGAAGATAGGATTTTGATTCCATCTCCGAAAGTAGCTACTTATGATTTACAACCAGAAATGTCAGCGCCAGAGGTTACAGAAAAATTAGTTGAAGCTATAAAAAGTGGCAAATATGATTGTATAATGTGTAACTATGCGAACTCTGATATGGTTGGACATACAGGAAACTATGAAGCTGCTATGCGCGCGATAGAGTATCTTGACCAATGTTTAGCTAAATTAAAAGATGTGATACTTGAGCATAATGGCAATATGTTTATCACAGCGGACCATGGTAATGCAGATATGATGCTAAACCCAGAGACTCAAAAGCCTCATACAGCTCATACAACAAACCTTGTACCGTTTGTATATGTTGGCCATAAAGAAGCTGAAGTTGTTATCAAAGATGGTAAGCTTTCTGATATTGCTCCGACTATACTTAATGTAATGGGTATACCTCAGCCTAAGGAAATGACAGGCAAAACTATTTTTAAATTTGAAAAATAAGGATTTTAGAAAAAATGCTTGATGCAAAATATATCAAAGATAATCTACAAGAAGTAGCTGAAAAACTTGCAACAAGAGGTTATAAGTTTGATATCTCAGAATTTGAAGCAAAAGAAGCAAAGAGAAAACTATTACAGGAAAAAACTCAAGAACTTCAAGCTGACAGAAATACTATCTCGAAAGAGATTGGTAAAAGAAAGGCTAAAGGTGAAGATGCGAGCGATATTTTTACCAAAGTTAATGAGATAAATGAAGAGCTTAAAACTGTTGAAAAACACCTAAAAGCTTTACTTGAAGATATTAATGATAGTTTATTAGGTATGCCAAATATTCCAGCTATGGATGTTCCTGTCGGTAAAGATGAGGATGAGAATGTTGAAATAAGAAAATGGGGAACTCCTCGAGAATTCCATCCTGAAGCTCAAGCAAAAGATCATGCTGATATTGGTGAAATACTTAAGATGATCGATTTTAAAGCAGGGGCAAAGATTACGGGTAGTCGTTTTGTTGTTTTGAAAAGTAAGATAGCTAAGCTACATCGTGCTTTAGCTCAGTTTATGCTTGATATACATACAGAAAAGCACGGCTATGAAGAGGTTTATGTGCCATATATGGTTAATAACGATAGTTTGTATGGTACTGGCCAGTTACCTAAGTTTTCAGAAGATCTCTTTAGGCTAGAGGGTGATTTTGAGTATAGTTTGATACCTACAGCTGAAGTTCCTGTTACAAACCTAGTTAGAGATGAGATATTAGATACAGAATCTTTACCTAGATATTATACAGCTCATACTCCTTGTTTTAGAAGTGAAGCCGGTTCTTATGGTAGAGATACTAAAGGAATGATTCGTCAACATCAATTTGAAAAAGTTGAGCTAGTACATATTACAACTCCAGAGAAAGGCGAAGAGTCTTTAGAACTTTTAACTTCGCATGCTGAGAAAGTATTACAAAAGCTAAATCTTCCTTATAGAGTGATGAAATTATGTACAGGTGATATGGGATTTAGTGCTAAAAAAACCTATGATCTAGAAGTTTGGTTACCATCTCAAAATACTTATAGAGAAATTTCTTCTTGCAGTTGGTGTGGTGATTTCCAAGCACGTAGAATGAAAGCTAGATATAAAGATCCATCAATGAAAAAACCAAAATTAGTTCATACTTTAAATGGTTCTGGCTTAGCTGTTGGTAGAACATTATTGGCGGTTATAGAAAATTATCAGCAAGAAGATGGATCTATTATGGTTCCTGAAGCGCTTATAAACTATATGGGTGGTGTTTCTGTTATTAAATAGACATGGAATTAATCATCTTAAGACTCTTGAAGAGTCTCTTTGGGTAGAAGAGACTAGATTTGATGTGTCATATATTAATAATCTTTTGGCTGACGATTTTTTTGAATATGGACGTTCAGGTAAAATTTATACTCGAGAAGAAATATTATCTCATCCTTACCAAAAGATAAATGCTACAATACCTCTTAAAAATTTTAAAATTCACAAAATAACTAAAAATGTTTATCAAGTTACCTATATTAGTGAAGTTGGTATAGATAAATTAAAATCTAACAGAAGTTCAATTTGGTTATATTCTAATAACAGTTGGAAACTAAAATTTCACCAGGGAACACCTATAAATAATTATTAAAGATAATCTCTAAGTTTTGTACTACAATAGATATTACGAAAAGGGTTGTAAAACCTTATAAATATTTTATATGTTAGAGGTGTTCTTGATGTTAAATATTTTAAAAATAATAAAGCGTCAGATCGATGTATTGGAAAGTAAACTTTGGTTTAATCCTTTCGCGTACTGTATATTGGCTATATTAACTATTTATATATGCTATTTAATACAGCAATTAAATATAAATTTTGGGGCTGTCCTAGATA
>NZ_VXKQ01000007.1:200246-353013 GCF_008711465.1 Francisella sp. SYW-9 | reverse complement strand
TCACATCTCAGTTTGACAATATTTTCTACTGCAGTACCTCTATCATAGTGTAGTACATCTTGTATATTTCTTTGTAGTTCTGAGTTAATATCTTTCATTAGCTAGTCCTTTATTTTTTCTTTCAACTTAATTATAAAGTCGACTAGCTACAGACACAATTTAGTGGACACTACCACAACTCTTGCTCAGGGATATCATATTCTTTATTTAGATTTTCTATAATTTCTTGAGTGGTTTTATTTTTTTGTAATAAGGCTATTATTTCTTTTGCTACTTCATTTACTTGATAGCTATTGCCTATAGATGGGTGAAAGACGATATCACTTTCGTTAAGTTGTAATTGCCTTATTTGTGACATTGTTACTTTTAGAAGATTTTTCTTCAATTAAAGCATATATATTTAGCTATAACTACAGATTTATCATTAATAATCAGCTTATATAAATGCTTTAAAGATTAAATTAATTCTTAAAATCTTGAAACAATTTATCTTCTAGTTTAATCTTGAAGCAATTTTTATTTCTAAGGTATCTAATTATGGTTACAACAAGATTTGCGCCGAGCCCAACAGGGTTTTTACATGTTGGTGGGGTGCGTACAGCATTATTTAGCTGGTTATATGCAAAAAATAATGAAGGTAAATTTATTCTACGAATCGAGGACACTGATCTAGAAAGATCTACTCAAGAAGCAGTTGATGCAATTTTGGATGGAATGAAATGGCTAGGTCTAAAAAACGATGGTGAAACTTACTACCAAACAAAGCATTTTGATAGATATAAAGAAGTTATTGATCAACTTATAGTCGAAGGTAAGGCATATTACTGCAGCTGTTCTAAAGAAAGGTTAGATGAACTAAGAGAATATCAACAAGCAAATAATCTTAAAACTGGATATGATAGTAAGTGTCGTGATGAGAGCTATGTACCTAAAGAGGGTGAGAGTTTTGTTATAAGATTTAAAAACCCTAAAGATGGCGTAGTAAGCTGGGATGATGCTGTAAAAGGTAAGATCTCGATAGCTAATCAAGAGCTAGATGATATGATTATACAAAGAACAGATGGTTCTCCAACTTATAACTTCTGTGTTGTTGTTGATGATATGGATATGGCTATTACTCATGTTATTCGTGGTGATGATCATGTTAATAATACGCCTAAGCAAATCAATATTTATAAAGCATTAAATGCGGATATTCCTGTATTTGCTCATGTGCCAATGATTCTTGGTCCAGATGGGGCGAAACTATCTAAGCGTCATGGTGCTGTAAATGTAATGGCATATCGTGAAGATGGTTATTTACCTCAAGCGATGCTTAATTATCTTGTTAGATTAGGGTGGTCACATGGTGATCAAGAGATCTTCTCCCTTGAAGAGATGATAAAAAGTTTTAATTTAGAACATATTAGCGCTTCGCCATCACGATTTGACTTTGAGAAACTTAAATGGATAAATAAACACTATATTAAAGAGTCTAACTTTGAAGATATTTGTTCAGAAGTTGAATATCATTTTTCAAAGCTAGGTTTAGATATTAATAATGGTCCAGATTTACAAGAGCTTGTTGCTGTAATGGCTGAAAAGGTTGATACTTTAGTTGAACTTGCTGAGAAGTCTAGTTATTTCTATAGTGATGATATTCAGTATGATGAAAAAGCAGTTAAGAAACATTTTAAAGCTGCAACTAGTGGTATACTGAAAGTAGCGCTAGAGAAATTTGAAGCTTTAAGCTCAGAGCAATGGCAAGATCCGCAAGAATTACATCATATCGTTGGTAATACTGCAGAGCAGTGTGAAGTTGGTATGGGTAAGGTTGGTATGCCACTACGTGTTGCTATTACAGGTTCTGGACAGTCACCAGATATTGGCATTACGTTGAAATTGTTAGGTAAAGAAAAGGTCATCTCAAGAATATCTAATGCAATAAATAATATTCCCAATAAATATATTATCAACAAATAATCTTTGATAAATAGTAACTAATTGTTATTTTCATTTCTTAAGATCTGCTGTAGCAAACTATCTAGTTATATATTTTTTTTGTTAGACTGTAGAAACTATTGTTTAATGAAATCACTAGAATATTATGGAAAATAACAGTGTAAATAGTGGTCCTGGACTCTTTTCTGCGATTGCTATTGGAGTAGGGTGTATTATTGGAAGTGGTTGGTTATTTGCTGCCTATTATGCTTCGAAACAGGCTGGTTCAGCATCTCTTATATCTTGGTTGATCGGTGCTGGGATGGTTTTGATTTTATCTTTGCTACTCGGTGAGATTGCATCATTTAGACCTGTCCGAGGATTGTTTGGTAGATTGTTAACAATTAGTCATAATCCGGATATGGGGTTTGTTGTAGCAATATCTAACTGGGTTGGTTTACTTTTAACTATTCCATCAGAAGCTCAAGCAACGATTCAGTATTTAAGTACGGCGTATCCGAAATTAGAACCATATATATTTTCTAACCATGATCTTACATATGTAGGTATTTTATGTGTGATTGTTTTAATATTTATTTATGGTTTGATTAATTATTGGGGTGTTAAGACACTTACTAAGTTCACTAATTTCATGACTATATTTAAAATTGGTGTGCCTGTTCTTACTGGGTTAATCTTACTTTATACTTCATTTAATACGCATAACTTTGTCTCGTATCATGACAGTTTTAATCCATATGGATATGGAGCAGTTTTCTCTGCAGTTGTGACTTGTGGTATTTTCTACTCATTCTATGGTTTTGGAACTATAGCAACTTTTTGTTCAGAGATTAAGAATCCAAAGCGTAATATTCCTTTAGCATTGACTGGATGTATAGTTATATGCTTGATTATTTATCTATTACTGCAAGTAGCTTTCATAGGCGCCTTACCTAGCCATCTATTAGCTCATGGCTGGCATAAGCTAAACTTCACATCTCCATTGGCTCAGCTAATGTTACTTCTTAACTTAAATGTGTTTGCAATATGTTTGTATATAGATGCTGCAATAAGCCCATCAGGTACAGCTACAGTTTACGCTGGATCTGCAGGTAGAATATTTACTGGAATGGCTCAGGATAAACAAATGCCTCAGTTCTTTGCAAAAATGCATGAGCAATTTAATCTCTCTAGAAGATCATTGATCTTTGGATTACTTATATGTATAGGAATTGTTCTATTCTTTAGAAGTTGGCAACAGCTTATGATTGTAGTTGCAGTTTTCCAGCTTTTGACCTGTGTTGCTATACCTATTGCCTATGTTAAATTAAACACTGATATGAAGAAAGAAGGTGATATATTCCATGTTCCTTGTGGGCGTATACTAAGTGGATTTGTATATCTTTTAGTTTCTTATCTGATAATACAGTCAGGTCTTAAGGCGGTAGCATTCTCATTAATTATACATATCATATTATTTGTAGTTTATGCTTTAAGTTATTATCGTTCGGCTAAAGGTGTTAAAAAAGCATTTGCATCTTCGTGGAGCGTTTTCCTTTATATGATATTAACTGTAATAGGTGCATATTTCCAAGAAATAAATGACCTAAACTCAGTAGCTTCAATTTTAGCGTTCTTTGTTGTGATGTTAATTTGCTATTTCTTCTTATTGAGACAGAAAACTTTTGCAAATAGCATAGCTTAAAATCATTAATGCTTACTTTCTAATAAGCTTTCTTTTAAAATTTATTTTATATCCAACTTTATCTATATAGTTATTTTCTGATAGCTATAAGCCAATTTTTTATAAATGTTAAAAATATTGATTATTTTTAACAAAAAGCTTGACTAAGTTTTAAAAGTCATTATAATACACCTCATATCGCTGGAAACAGTGGTTGAAAAAGTCTTATGTCCCGTTCGTCTAGAGGCCTAGGACACCGCCCTTTCACGGCGGCAACAGGGGTTCGAATCCCCTACGGGATGCCAAATTGAAAAGCCACTCAATGTGGCTTTTTTTATGCCTGTTTGAAAATACTTTATCTTGTTTTGGGCAATTGCTTGTTAGGTGTATTCTTAAATTGTTATATTTACCTAACTCTTGTTTTGATTATAATAGGACTATTATTTCTATTATATTAATAGGGGGAGGGCGATGTCTAAGGTCAAAATTAATGATATTAATGTTTATCATGAGGATAAAGGTAGTGGGCAAGTTATTGTTTTAATTGCAGGTTTTGGTGCTAATCATAACGCATGGGGAGAGTTCGCTAACAAGCTTGTGCAAGGCTATAGAGTAATAACATTTGATAATAGAGGAGCAGGACAGACTAGTTGTCCAGATGAGCCTTATTCAATTGCTCAGATGGCCCAAGACGTGAAATCTCTTTGTGATTATTTGAAGATAGAAAAAGCAATTATTATTGGTTCATCTATGGGAGGGTTTATTGCTCAGCAGTTTGCTTATGATTTTCCTGAGATATGTGAGAAAGTAGTTATATTAAATTCGGCAACAAAGACATCTCGGCATTATAGTTTATTTATGCAATCTTTCTATGAGGTTCTAAACTCTAAAGCAGTAGCTCCTGAAGTTACAACAAAGTTATTTTTACCATGGGTTTATTCTGATGATTTTTTGAGGAGTGATTTAAAAATACAAAAGCTTGTTGATCGGGTAGTAACAAATCCCTATCCATTTAGTTTGGTTGGGTTTAAAAATCAGCGTTGCGCAGTTGAGGGATTTAGCTCAAGTAAATGGATTGTCAAAATTGAAGTTCCTACATTAGTAGTTGCTGGTGAGAAAGATGTTATTTTCTATGAGAGAGATGTAAGAGAACTTTCTGAATTGATGAAATATGCTGAATACTATAATTTTAAGAATACTGGACATTTGCCTTATATTGAAAGGCCTAATGAGTTGTATGATGTGGTTGTTAGTTTTATTGAAGAGTGAAATTTCATACTGTTTTGTGTTTTGTAAATAAGTTGAGCTAATGAATAAAAGTTATTAATCCTTTAAATCGTTTCGTGAAAGTTGTTAATATCATAGACTTCTTAATATCTTATATGATCTTTAGAGTTTTTTCTAAATAGGTGTATTTTTTACTTGACCTCAATATAACTTGAGGTTGTAGAATCAAGTTATATTTTTTAGAAAGCAAGGTGTAAATATGAAATATTCTGAAAAAGAGGTGATAAATTCGTTATCTTATTGTAATCCTAGTACGATTTATGATCCAGCTGTTAACGCGTATACTCATTCAGTCTCTACTAATGGGAGTGGTGATATTGTATTTATCTCAGGGCAGAGTGGTGGAGAAGGGGTAAACCACAAATTAAGCAGCAGTTTTGAAACTCAAGTTCAAGAGGCTTTGAAAAACTTGTTGTTAGTTTTAGAATCTCAAGGATTAAAATCTAATGATGTTGCTAAAATTACAGTATTAATTGTTGATCATGATTTAGAGAAACTAAAAGTGTGGACTAGAGAAGCGCTCAAGGTATGGAGTAAAGATAAGCTTCCGGCAAGTACTCTTATCCCTGTTCCAAGATTAGCGTTAGATGATATGCTTATTGAAGTTGATGCAATAGCATTCAGAAAGGGTTAATTAAGGAGCATTTTAGTGGTCAGAAATTATATTTTACTTTTGAGTATTGGAGTTATCTGGGGTTCACAGTTTATATTTCAACAAATAGCTGTTGAAAATATTCCACCTGTGTGGATAGGTTTTTCACGTTCATTTATAGGTTTTATAACCTTATTTGTTATTTGTAAATATATGGGTCTTAGAGGAGGGCGAAGCTGGTTTATTTTTGGGGTTATTGGTTTTCTAGAGGCAACAGTTCCTTTTGTATTAATTCCTTGGGGACAGCAATATGTGGACTCATCAATTACTGCGATACTTATAGCTACTGTACCTTTCTTTGCAACCATTTTAGCTCCATTTATACTTAAGGAATCTAACCTTAACATTTTTAAGCTATTGAGTGTTGCCATAGGGTTTGTTGGCTTGATAGTATTGTTTTTCCCAGATCTTTTTTCTGTCGCTTTTAATTTCTGGGGTGTCCTAGCCATTATTGTAGCGGCAGCTAGTTTTGCATGCTCATTATTATTTATTAGGAAGTTTGGAGGTTCTCTGCATCCTGTAGTGTTGGCTCGTAACATATTAGCAATGTCGAGTATTCAGTTATTCATTGTAGGTTTGTTCTTTTCCCGAGGTGTTTATATTGGGTTTTCTTTGCCCTCTATTGGTGCTGTGATATTTTTAGGTGTAATGTGTGCTGGGGTGGTATATTTCTTATTTATGAAATTGATACATGATGCAGGTCCTATTTTTGCGTCGCTGACAAATTATCTAGTGCCTGCAATAGGAGTTTTTATAGGTGCGATAATTGCACATGAAGATATTTCTATTAATACATGGGTTGCATTGGTTATTATCTTTATAGCTCTAGTCGTAAATCAGATATCACCACGTAAGTTTAGATCTTAGTTTTTTAGTCTTCGTTATATAAATTTTGATTAATAATAATTGCTCCAGTTAATTTACTATCTTTATGTAGCTCGTCATCATTGTTATACATTGGGCATTGATCCATAGATAAGCATCCACATCCTATACATCCAAGTAAAAGGCTTTTTAAGTTGTTTAAAGTCCTTATTTTATCTTCAAGTTCATTATTTAGGATAGTTGCAAACTTTTGCCAATCTTTTTTTGTAGCTACATTATTATTAGGCAATTTTTTTAGGGCTATTTTTATATCTTTTAGGCTTATGCCTACATTTTGAGCAATTTTTATGACAGCTATTCTTCGTAATACATCTCTTGTATAACGTCTTTGATTGGCTTGATTTCTATTGCTATATATTAGGCCCTTTTCTTCATAGAAGTGGAGAGTTGATATCTTAACACCAGCTCTTTTGGCAACCTCACCAACGCTTAAATCATGTGATTTCATATGGAAATAAAATGTATTTGTATGTGGGTTTGGCTTTATATTACATTTTTATTATGATTTTTAGTAGGTTTGGTATTTGCTCATTAGTTTGTTTTTTTCTCAAAAACACTGAAAGTAAAGTTAAACTCATTTTTATCATCTTTTTTAAATTCTTTATGACCTATGCGTTTGTATTTAGATTCATCCCATTGAGGAAAAAAGGCGTCAAGATCACTCATTTGTGTATCAACTTCAGTTATGTATAGTCTATCAGCATGTTGTAAAAACTCTTTGTAAATCTGCGCGCCACCTATTATAAATATTTCATAATGTGGTTTTGATTTGGTAAAGTTTAAGATATCTTGGATGCTATTTATTATTAAGCACTTGTCTTGCTTGTATTCTTTATCTCTAGTTAGGATTATATTTTTGCGATTAGGAAGAGGGCGACCAATTGATTCAAAGGTTTTTCTACCCATTACAATATAGTTATTTTCTGTGATTTTTTTGAAATTCTTAAGATCTTCGGATAGCTTCCATGCTAGAGTATTTTCCTTACCTATTCCAAGGTTTTTGTCATATGCAACTATTAGTGAAATCATATTTTTGTATTAATTATAACAGTTTTGTAATATTGTAGCATTTTACACTTTTTAGCAGAACTTTTTATTAATTTCGTCAAAATGTATTCGATATCTAATCAAAAATAAAATTTTGTAATTTTTGCATGTCTTATGATAGAATAAGCAAGCTTATATTTTTATGTATAAGTAATGTTTAATTAATAAATCATACACTTTAGCAAAATAATGCTAGCTTAAAGGGTGTCGTTTTGCGATGTTTGAGCTGGTCTAAAGTGTTAGATATAACCCAAATAAATAAGGATTAATAAAATGTCTTTAATGAAAGAAATGTTATCTGCTGGTGTTCACTTTGGACACAAAAAAGCTTTCTGGAACCCACAAATGAATGAATACATTTTTGGTATTAACCATGGTGTACATATCATCAACTTAGAAAAAACAGTTCCTCTTTTCCAAGATGCTGTTAACTTTGTTGGTAAAACTGTTGCTAATGGTGGTAAAGTTCTTTTTGTTGGTACTAAAAGACAAGCTCAAGATATCATAGAAACGGAAGCTAAAAGATGTGGTATGCCGTTTGTTAGCCACAGATGGTTAGGTGGTATGCTTACTAACTATAAAACAGTTAGACAATCTATCAAAAGATTAGCTCAGTTGGAAAAGATGAAAGAAGACGGTACTTTTGGATCTTTAACTAAGAAAGAAATGCTTCAAAACTTAAGAACTATCGAGAAGTTAGAGAAAGTTCTTGGTGGTATCAAAGAAATGGGTGGTATTCCTGATGCTATCGTTGTTATAGATAGCAACAAAGAGCACATCGCTATTCAAGAAGCTAAGAAGCTTGGTATCAAGGTTGTATCTATCGTAGATACTAACTCAAACCCTGAAGGTATTGATTATATAATCCCAGGTAATGATGATGCGGTTAAGTCTATATCTTTCTATATGAAAAAATTTGCTGATGCTGTTATCGATGCTCAAGGCTTAGATAGAGCTATTGAAGCAAAAGCTGATGAAGTTGTAGAAGCTCAACAACAAGCATAAGAAACAAAACAAGGATAATAGAACAATGTCAAATATTTCTGCTAAATTAGTAAAGGAACTTAGAGAAAGAACTGGTGCTGGTATGATGGAGTGTAAGAAAGCTCTAGTTGCTGCTGAAGGTGATATTGAAAAAGCTGCTGAAGAGATGAGAATCTCTGGTCAAGCAAAAGCTGATAAAAAAGCTTCTCGTGTTGCTGCTGAAGGTGTTATCGAAGCTTATGCTGCTGATGGTAGAGCTGTGTTACTTGAAATCAACTCTGAAACAGATTTCGTTGCTAGAGATGATAGCTTTAAAGCGTTTGCGAAAGAAGCTGTGAAAGCCGCTCATGCTGCCAATGCAAAGACTATCGAAGAAGTTTTAGAAGCTAAAATTTCAACTGGTGAAACTGTTGAAGAAGCTAGAAAATCTTTAGTTGCTAAGATTGGTGAGAATATCCAAGTTCGTAGAGTTAAAGCTACAGAAGCTGGTAACCTAGGTGCGTATGTTCACGGCGGTAGAATCGGTGTGGTTGCTGCTTTAGAAGGTGGTGATGAAGAACTTGCTAAAGATATTGCTATGCACGTAACAGCTGCTAACCCTCAGTATGTTAATCCTGAAGATGTTCCTGCAGATGTTGTAGAAAAAGAAAAAGCTATCCAAGTTGAGATCGCTATGCAATCTGGTAAGCCAAAAGAAATTGCTGAGAAGATGGTTGTTGGTCGTATGAAGAAGTTTACTGGTGAAGTTAGTTTAACTGGTCAAGCTTTTGTTAAAGATCCTAGCATCCAAGTTGAAAAGCTTCTTAAAAATAAAAATGCAAAAGTAGCTAGCTTTATTCGTTTAGATGTTGGTGAAGGTATCGAGAAGAAAGAAGAAGACTTTGCAGCAGAGGTGATGAACCAAATTAAAGGTTAATATATGTCTAACGATTCGTCAGAATGTTCTCAAAACCCTCTAAAACTTAAGAGGATTCTTCTTAAGTTAAGTGGGGAGTCTTTATCTGCAGATCAAGGTTTTGGTATAAGTGTTGATTCTGCAGAACCTATTATAGATCAAATTAAAACACTTGTATCTCAAAGTATTGAGATCGCTATAGTTGTTGGTGGTGGTAATATCCTGCGTGGTGGTAGAGCTAATTTTGGTAATAAGATCAAAAGAGCTACTGCAGATTCAATGGGTATGATCGCTACGATGATTAATGCTTTGGCTTTACGTGATATGCTTCTTAGTGAAAATGTCGAGGCAGAAGTTTTTTCTGCAAAGGGTGTTGATGGTTTACTTAAGGTGGCTAGTGCGCATGAGTTTAATCAGTCGCTAGCTGCTGGTAAAGTTTTGATTTTTGCAGGTGGTACAGGTAATCCATTTGTAACTACTGATACTACAGCTAGTTTAAGAGCTGTTGAGATTGGTGCAGATGCTTTACTAAAAGCTACAACTGTTGATGGTGTGTATGATAAAGACCCAAATAAATATTTAGATGCAAAACGCTTTGGGAAAATCACTTTCTCGGAGGTGGTTGCTAAAGAGCTGAATGTTATGGATTTGGGAGCTTTTACTCAATGTAGAGATTTTGGTATTCCAATATATATATTTGATTTGACTCAGCCTAATGCTTTAGTTGATGCTGTTGTTGATTCAAAGCATGGTACTTGGGTTACTTTAGACTAATTAATTTTTTAAAGGATTATTTTTATGATAAATGAAATTCTAAAAGATGCTGAAAGCAGAATGAGTAAATCTTTGGATGTTCTAGCTGATGATTTAGCTAAAATTAGAACTGGACGTGCTCATCCTGATATATTAGCTCATGTGACTATAGATTATTATGGTTCAGCTACTCCTATTACTCAAGTTGCTAACGTAAATGTTCTAGATGCGAGAACTTTGGGTATTACTCCATGGGAGAAAGGACTTTCTGGTCAGATTGAAAAAGCAATTATGACTTCTGATCTTGGTCTTAACCCTACAAACTTGGGTGACTCTTTGAGAGTGCCTATGCCTGCATTAAACGAAGAAAGAAGAAGGGAGCTGGTTAAACTAGTTAAGTCTGAAACAGAAAGTGGCAGAATCTCTATTAGAAATATTCGTCGTGATGCTAATGGTGATATCAAAGAGCTCCTTAAAGAGAAAGAAATAACTGAAGATGAAGCAAAAAGAGCGGAAGATAATATTCAAAAAATAACTGATAAAATGATTGCTCAAGCTGATGCTTTAGCAGTTAAAAAAGAACAAGACTTAATGGAAGTCTAATCATTAAATATCTAAGTTTATTTTCTATTTTATAGTTTCACTTGTTTTGGCAAGTTTTATTTTAAAACTTTATCGTAGGCTTATTAAAACTTAAAAGTTTTTTTGAGCTTATTAATCTTTATCTGCAGTAACATCCATTGTTTTTATGTTGTGCTTAAATATTATTGTTCTTAGAGTTGAGTTTTTTGAGAGATTAAATGTCAAATAATAATATTGAAAATAAACGAGTGGCTGTATGTGAGATTCTATATCATACTAAGTTAAGCCAACAAGTGATAGAAGATGCTACTGTTGCAATACTTCCAGGGGATCCTGGGAGGGTTAAATACCTTGCTGATATGTTGGATAAGCACAATAAATTTATTGCATGTAATAGGGAATATACCTCGCATTTATGTAAAGTAGGTAAAGTAAATGTTTTGGTTATGTCAACGGGTATGGGTGGGCCATCGGTGGCTATAGGTGTTGAAGAGTTGGCAATGATTGGAGTAAAGAAATTTATACGTGTAGGGACATGTGGAACTATTCAAGAGCATATAAATATTGGTGATCTAATATTAACTACAGCTGCAGTCCGTCTTGATGGGACATCTGTCCATTATGCACCAATTGAATATCCTGCGGTGGCTAGTTTTGGACTTAATAATAAGTTGTTTGAGGCAGCGAGGGATTTGGGGATGGAAATCCATGCGGGAGTTACGGGATCATCAGATACATTTTTTCCTGGCCAAGAAAGATTTGATAGTTACAGTGGTTATGTGAGAAATCATTTTAAGAACTCTGTAGCAGAATGGCGCAAACTTAACGTTTTAAATTTGGAAATGGAATCTTCAGCATTATTAACAGTGTGTTCTGTCTTTGGTTTGGATGCTAGTTGTATATGTATGGTTGTCGCAAAACGTACTGTCTCGGAAGTTGTTGATACTAGTAAATATGATGAGGGTATGATAAATATTGTTAAAATAATTGAGAGTAGTATTCGGTCTGGTTTGTGATGATTGGTATATATTGATGTCTTAGCTCTTGTAATTCTTACTATTCTTTCTTATTATTTACCTAGTTTAATTTTTATTATAATTTATTTATGATCTCGGCTAAGAAAAATCCTCTTAGACATATTGCCATAATTATGGATGGTAATGGTAGGTGGGCTAAAAGTAGATTAAAGCCAAGAATTTTTGGGCATAGGAATGCTATATCTAGTGTTGATGCTTCAATAGAGTATTGCGCTGAAAATAATATAGAAGTTTTGACGCTTTTTGCTTTTGGTAGGGATAATTGGTTGAGACCAATTCAGGAAGTTGAGGGTTTGATGGATCTTTTTTGTAAAACCTTAAAAGATAAAGCTCCTAAGCTACATAAAAATAATATTTCTTTGAGAGTTGTTGGAGATAAGACAAGACTTTCATCGAAGCTTCTAAATATAATTTCTGAAACTGAATCTTTAACAGGACAAAATACTGGTCTGCAGTTGAGGTTAGCTGTTGATTATGCTGGACGCTGGGATATAGTGCAAGCGGTTAAAGCTGTGGTAAGAGATGCTCAAGATCAGAAAGTATCGTTGGATGATATTTCTGAGCAAATGTTTGACGAATATTTAACAGCGGGTAATGAGCCTGTTGATTTGCTTATTCGTACAAGTGGGGAGGTGCGCTTGAGTGATTTTATGTTATGGCAATTGGCATATGCTGAAATGTATTTTACTGATGTTATGTGGCCAGATTTTTCTAAAAAGGAATTGGATAAGGCGGTAGAATATTTTTATTCGCGTCAAAGAAGGTTTGGTAAAAGTGGTGAGCAGGTTAAATAAGAGGAAATTATGAAAGAAAGGATTATAACAGGTCTTGTGCTTGTAGCAGTTGTATTTTGTTTTTTACTATACGCATCTGATTATTTGTTTGGTGTTGGTGTTTTTCTTGTGGCTATTTTGTCTGCTCATGAGTGGTTAAAGCTGGCAAAGATTGAGCAAGACTATATGCTCAAATACTTTATCATATTTGTAGTTGCTGCTTTTGTGGTTTCTCAGTTCTTTGTTTACCTGCAGTATGTTTTCCCTATATTCTGGTTATACGCTATATTTAAGCTAAGCCAGTATGAGAAAGAGAAAATAAATACTGTCTCATCTACAGAAATGCTTGTTTTAGGGTTATTTACTATAACTCCTTTTGCTGCGTGTTTATATATATTGCATAGTAATAGTGTGGCATGGATATTTATGTTTATTTTAGTTGTTGCGGCAGCTGATAGTGGGGCGTACTTTACAGGTAAAGCAATTGGTAAACATAAGATGTTACCTAGGTTGAGTCCTAATAAAACTATAGAAGGTCTTCTAGGCGGAATGCTTTGTGCTATTATAGTTGCTATAATATTCTTAATGTATATGGGGTTAACTCCTTTAGAGTATGTTTATATGGTGTTGATTTCAGCACTTGTTGCAGTGTTATCTGTTGTTGGTGATGTATTTGAAAGTATGATGAAGCGTATAGCAGGTGTTAAGGATAGTGGTAATATCTTGCCTGGACATGGAGGTGTGCTTGATAGGTTGGATGGCTATATGCCTACCTTACCAATATTTGTGATGCTAGGGTATTTTGCTGGCGTGTTTATTTTATAGGGGTTTTTGTGAATATTGAGCTTAAGTTTTTAAATAAAGAAATTGTAAATGAGTTGCCAAGCTATGGGACAGAAGGTTCAGCAGCTGTTGATTTGAGAGCGTGTGTCTCTGAGAGTGTATTTTTAAATCCTGGGGAGTGTAAGCTTGTTGGGACTGGTATAGCTATTAATGTTGCCGATCCTGGTTATGCTGCGATGATTTTGCCAAGATCAGGCTTGGGACATAAAAAAGGTTTGGTGCTTGGAAATGGTACGGGGCTTATAGACTCTGATTATCAGGGAGAGTTGAAAGTTTCTTGCTTTAATCGTTCTCAAGAAATTATAGAAATTGAGCCGTTAATGAGATTTGCTCAGCTTGTTATTGTGCCTGTTGTTCAGGCGACTTTTAATGTTGTTGAAGAGTTTTCACAAGAGACTGCTAGAGCTGTTGGCGGCTTTGGTCATACAGGAGTTTAGGTTTATGTTTTTTAATCTCCCTAACATTTTAACTTTCGGACGTTTAGCTTTAATTCCTTTTATAGTGATATGTTACTATTTTGATTTTTCTCATCATCATGGGATCACAGCTACGTTATTTTTGTTGGGGGCAGCTACTGATTGGTTAGATGGTTATTTGGCACGTAAGTGGGAGCAAACAAGCAAGCTTGGAGCTTTTTTGGATCCTGTGGCAGATAAGCTTATTGTGGCTACAGCGCTGTGCTTATTTGTGGAGATGTATCCTTATTGGTGGGCTACTATACCTGCTATTATTATGATCTGTCGAGAGATTTTGGTATCTGCTTTGCGGGAGTGGATGGCTGAGTTAGGTCAACGTAGTGTTGTTAAGGTTGGTATCTGGGGTAAAGTTAAAACAACAGCACAAATGGCAGCACTATTTATCTTTTTAATTAAGCCGGCAATAGATTTTAGACACTCTATAGATTATGCGAGTTTTAATACGTGGTTTATATTTTTAGGTTTCTTGATGCTATATATTGCCGTGGTTCTAACGGTTTACTCTATGTGCAATTATTTATATGTTGCTTTTAAATCTGTTTTTGGAAAATCTAATAAGTAATACTTTTTCTTTTCTTTCTTTTGCTTTTTTGTTATTATTGTTGCCTAATGCTATTTTTGCATAGGCACTGCCTTTGTCTAGCATTTGAAATTATTTAATCAAAAAACTGATAAAAAAACGGAGAATAATAACTAATGGCAACTATAAATCAGTTGGTGAACAACCCTCGCAAGAGATCGGTTGTTAAGTCTAAGGTTCCTGCGTTGAAGGCTTGTCCTCAAAGAAGAGGTGTTTGTACAAGAGTTTATACTACAACTCCTAAGAAGCCTAACTCAGCACTTAGAAAAGTAGCTCGTGTAAGATTAACGAGCGGTTTTGAGGTAACAAGTTACATTGGTGGTGAAGGCCATAACCTACAAGAGCATAGTGTTGTGCTTATTAGAGGTGGTAGGGTTAAAGATTTACCAGGTGTACGTTATCACATCGTTAGGGGTGCTTTAGATACTTCAGGTGTTAATAATCGTAAGCACGGTCGTTCTAAGTATGGTACGAAGCGTCCTAAGTCTTAGTTTGTGTTTAAAATTTAACATTTGAAAAAGGTGTAATAATGTCTAGAAGAAATAGAGCTCCTAAAAGAGATATTTTACCTGATCCTAAATATAAAAGTCAGGTAGTTGCTAAGTTTGTTAACCATATCATGCTAGATGGTAAAAAATCAGTAGCAGAAAAAATTGTATATGGTGCATTTGATAAAATCAAAGCAAAAGATGCTTCAGCTAATGAAGTTGAAGTTTTTGAAAATGCGTTAGAAAGCATCAGCCCAATGGTTGAGGTTAAGTCTCGCCGTGTTGGTGGTGCTACATATCAAGTACCTGTGGAAGTTAGACCAGAGCGTCGTCAAACTTTAGGTATGAGATGGATAATCGATGCTGCACGTAAGAGAAAAGAAAATACTATGGGTGATAGAGTTGCTGCGGAAATTCTAGAAGCTGTAGAAGGTAGAGGTGCTGCTGTCAAGAAAAGAGAAGATACTCATAAGATGGCTGAAGCTAACAAAGCATTTGCTCACTTTAGATGGTAATAGGAGAATAGAAAATGCCTCGTAAAACAGCTTTAGAAAAATATAGAAATATTGGTATCTGTGCTCACGTTGATGCAGGTAAAACAACTACTACAGAGCGTATCTTATTCTATACTGGTCTTTCTCATAAGATCGGTGAGGTACATGATGGTGCTGCTACTATGGACTGGATGGAGCAAGAGCAAGAAAGAGGTATTACAATTACTTCTGCTGCGACAACTACTTTCTGGTCTGGTATGGATCAGCAGTTCCCAGAGCATCGTGTAAACATTATTGATACTCCAGGCCACGTTGACTTTACAATTGAAGTAGAGCGTTCTTTACGTGTGTTAGATGGTGCTGTTGTTGTATTTTGTGGTTCATCAGGTGTTGAGCCTCAGTCTGAGACTGTATGGCGTCAAGCTAACAAATATGGTGTTCCAAGAATTGTATTTGTAAACAAGATGGATAGATCTGGTGCTGACTTTGAAAGAGTGTGTGGTCAGATTAAAACAAGACTAAAAGCAAATGTTGTTCCTGTTCAATTAAATATTGGTGCAGAAGAAGATTTCAAAGGTGTTGTAGATCTAGTTAAAATGAAAGCTATTATGTGGAATGAAGAAGATATGGGTTTAACTTATGATCTTGTAGATATTCCAGCTGAGCTTCAAGATAGAGCAGAAGAGTTACGTATGGAGATGATTGAGGCTGCGGCTGAATCTTCAGAAGAGCTTATGGAAAAGTATCTTGAAGAAGGTGAGCTTACGGAAGATGAAATTCATGAAGGTCTTCGTGCTAGAGTTCTTAATAATGAGATCGTGCTTGCATTCTGTGGTTCAGCATTTAAGAACAAGGGTGTTCAGGCTGTTCTTGATGGTGTTATTCGTTATTTACCAGCTCCTAATCAAGTTGCTGCTATTAAATGTGAAACAGAGGATGGTGAGCCAGCTTCTCGTCCTTCATCTGATGATGAGCCATTTGCAGCTCTTGCGTTTAAATTAGCTACTGACCCGTTTGTTGGTAACTTAACGTTTATACGTGTTTACTCTGGTGTACTTAAGTCTGGCGATGCTGTTTATAACCCTGTTAAAGGTAAGAAAGAGCGTGTAGGTCGTATAGTACAGATGCACTCTAATAAGCGTGAAGAAATCAAAGAAGTACGTGCTGGTGATATCGCTGCATGTATTGGTCTTAAAGATGTTACAACAGGTGATACTCTTTGTGATCAGAATGATGTTGTTATCTTGGAAAGGATGGAATTCCCTGAACCAGTAATTTCTGTTGCTGTTGAGCCAAAAACTAAAGCTGACCAAGAAAAAATGTCGATAGCTTTAGGTAAATTAGCTGCAGAGGACCCATCTTTCAGGGTTAAAACTGATGAAGAGTCGGGACAAACAATTATCTCTGGTATGGGTGAGCTTCACTTGGATATTATTGTTGATCGTATGAAGCGTGAGTTTAAGGTTGAAGCTAATGTTGGTAATCCACAAGTTGCTTACAGAGAGACTATTCGTGGAACTGTAGATCAAGATAGTAAATTTGTTCGTCAGTCTGGTGGTCGTGGTCAATATGGTCATGTTGTTGTTAAGTTTGAGCCATTAGCTGTTGAAACCAATGATGAAGGTGAAGAGAAAACATTTGAGTTTGTTGATGAGATTGTTGGTGGTGTAGTACCAAAAGAATACATTAGTTCAGTAGCTAAAGGTATCGAAGAGCAAATGCAAAACGGTGTTTTAGCTGGTTATCCAATGATCGGTGTTAAGGCTACTTTATTTGATGGTTCTTATCATGATGTTGATTCATCTGAGATGGCGTTCAAAATTGCTGCTTCTATGGCTCTTAAAGAAGGTGCTAAAAAAGCAAATGCGTGTATACTTGAGCCGATCATGAAAGTTGAAGTTGTGACTCCTGAAGATTATCTTGGTGATGTTATGGGTGACCTTAACAGAAGAAGAGGTATTATTGAAGGTATGGATGAGAATCCAAGCGGTAGAGTGATTAACGCTCTAGTTCCTCTTTCAGAAATGTTTGGTTATGCTACTAATGTTCGTTCTATGAGCCAAGGTAGAGCGTCTTTCTCTATGGAGTTTAAGAAGTACTCTGAAGTGCCAAGTAACATAGCTGATGAAATCATCAAATCACGTAACTCATAATAAAAGGATATAATTAAAATGGCTATAAATAATCAACGTATTAGAATTAGATTAAAAGCCTTTGATCATAAGCTTATCGATGTTTCAACTCAAGAAATCGTTGATACTGCTAAGAAAACAGGGGCTCAGGTTAAAGGACCTATTCCTTTACCAGTACGTAAAGAGAAATTTACGATTCTTATTTCTCCTCACGTAAATAAAAAGGCAAGAGATCAATATGAGATCAGAACTCACAAGAGATTGATCGATATTGTTGAGCCTACGGATAAAACTGTAGATGCTCTAATGAAACTAGATTTGGCATCAGGTGTTGATGTTCAGATCAGTTTAAGCTAATATATACGTTACTTTTTTGAAAAACTCAAAAAATGTAATTAATTAGGTCTCTGTGGTCAATCGTAATCACAGGGTTAATATAATAATAATAGAGGATTAAATAATGTCTTTAGGATTAGTTGGTCGCAAATGTGGTATGACTCGTATTTTTACTGAAGATGGTGTTTCTATTCCTGTTACTGTAGTTCAGGTTGAGCCTAACAAGGTTACTCAAGTTAAAACTGCGGAAACAGACGGATACAATGCTATACAAGTAACTACTGGTTTCAAGAAGCGTTCTAATGTAAACAAACCTGCAGCTGGTCACTATGCGAAAGCTGGTGTTGAGCCTGGTAGAGGATTGTGGGAATTCGCTATAGATAATGCTGCTGAATATGAAGTTGGTTCATCTGTTGAAGCTACTATATTCGAAGCTGGTCAAAAAGTGGATGTAAGAGGCGTATCTAAAGGTAAAGGTTTCCAAGGTGGCGTTAAACGTCATAACTTTGCTATGCAAGATGCAACTCATGGTAACTCAGTTTCTCATAGAGCTCACGGTTCTACTGGTCAAAACCAAACTCCAGGTAGAGTGTTCAAGAATAAGAAGATGGCTGGTCATATGGGTAGCGAGAATGTTACTATTCAGTCTCTTGAGGTTGTGAGAGTGGACGCGGAAAATGGTTTATTACTTTTAAAAGGTGGTATTCCAGGTTCAGTTGGTGGCAATATCGTTGTTACTCCAGCTGTTAAAAGTTAGTAGATAAATATTAAATACCGGAGATTGTTGTGGACTTAAATATGAAATCTTTAGCTGGTGCAGAGGCTGGTGTAGTAGATGTTGCAGAAGGTGTTTTTGCAGCAGACTATAATGAAGCTCTGATCCACCAGGTTGTTGTTGCTTATATGGCGGGTGCTCGTCAAGGTACAAAAGCTCAAAAAACTAGATCAGAAGTATCTGGTGGTGGAGCTAAGCCTTGGAGACAAAAAGGTACAGGTAGAGCAAGAGCGGGTACTATCCGTTCTCCTATCTTCAGAAAAGGTGGTGTAACATTTGCTGCTAAGCCTAAGAGTTATAAGCAAAAAGTTAATCGCAAAATGTATTCAGGTGCTATTAAGTCAATCTTATCTGAGTTAGTAAGATCAGAAAGAATGACTGTGGTTGAAGAGTTAAAATTAGAAACTCCAAAGACAAAAGAGTTTAAATCAGTTGTTGATTCTTTAGGAGTTAATGATGTGCTTTTTGTTGTTGGTGTAGAAGAATTTAGTGAGAATGTATACTTATCTTCTAGAAACCTTAAGAATGTAGCAGTGTGTGATTCTGTGGAAATTAATCCAGTTTCTTTAGTATGCTTTGAGAACGTTGTTTTTACTAAGCAAGCTATAAAAGAAATAGAGGAGAAGTTAGTATGAGTTCTCAAGAAAAATTATTAAAAACTGTAATAAGACCTCATGTTTCTGATAAAACTTATGGTCTTTCAGATGCAAACTCAACGATCGTGTTTGAAGTTGCAAGATTTGCAAGCAAGCTAGATGTGAAAAATGCTGTTGAGCAGCTTTTTGAAGTTAAAGTTGAGTCTGTGAATATCCTTAATGTTAAGGGTAAGGCGCGTAGATTTGGTCGTGTTGAAGGTAAAACAAAAGCTTGGAAAAAAGCTTATGTGAAGCTTGCTGAAGGACATGATATCAATTTTGTTGGTGCAGAGTAATTATAAAGAAGGTTTATAATCATGATTGAAATAAAAAAAGCTAAACCTACTTCACCTGGCCGTCGCCACGTAGTGAGCGTAAAGAATACAGAATTACATACAGGTAAGCCATTCAAGGGTTTGGTAGAAGCTAAGAGTAAAAAAGCTGGTAGAAATAATACTGGTAGAATTACAGTGCGTCATCACGGTGGCGGACACAAGCAACACTATCGTGTAGTTGATTTCAAAAGAAATAAAGATGATATCGCTGCTAGGGTTGAGAGAATCGAGTACGATCCTAATCGTAGTGCAAACATTGCTTTAGTTTTATATGCGGATGGTGAAAGAAGATATATCATTGCTCCTAAAGGACTAAAGAAAGATATGTCTGTAGTTTCTGGTGAAAGAGTTGATATTGCTGTTGGTAACTGTATGCCACTTAGAAACATCCCTCTAGGTACAGTTATTCACAATATCGAAATGAAGCCTAAAAAAGGTGCGCAAATGATCAGAAGTGCTGGTACTTTTGCTCAGTTGGTTGGTAAGGATAATGCATATGCAATTATTCGTCTAAGATCAGGTGAGATGAGAAGAGTGCTTTTAGATTGTAGAGCGGTTATAGGTGTGGTATCTAATTCTGAGCATAACTTAAAATCTTTAGGTAAAGCTGGTGCTAAGCGCTGGAGAGGTGTAAGACCTACAGTTAGAGGTGTTGCAATGAACCCGGTAGATCACCCACATGGTGGTGGTGAAGGTAAAACTTCAGGTGGTAGACATCCTGTGTCTCCATGGGGTATGCCTACTAAAGGTTATAAGACGCGTAAAAATAAGCGTTCTAATAAGTTGATTGTTCAAAAACGTAAGTAATTAGGGAGAAGGTTGTGCCTCGTTCATTAAAAAAAGGACCTTTTGTAGATCATCATCTTTTAAAGAAGGTTTTTGAAGCGCAAGAAAGTAATTCTAAAAAGCCAATCAAGACATGGTCAAGAAGATCATTGATTGTGCCAGATATGATAGGTTTAACTATAGCTGTACATAACGGTCAGCAGCACGTGCCTGTTCTTATGACTGAAGAAATGGTAGGTCATAAGCTAGGAGAGTTTGCAGTAACTCGTAACTATCGTGGTCATGCAGCTGATAAAAAAGCTAAGAAGAAATAGTTGGGGTTATATACATGGAAGTACAAGCTAAATTAAAATTTGCAAGAATCTCAGCGCAAAAATGTAGATTGGTTGCTGATCAAATCAGGGGTTTACCTGTAGAGAAAGCTATTAATCTTTTGACTTTTAGTAACAAAAAAGCAGCGGTTCTAATCAAGGATGTTTTAAACTCTGCTGTTGCAAATGCTGAGCATAATGACGGTATGGATGTTGATTCTTTATTTGTTTCAACAGTATCCGTTGATGAAGGTCCTACTATGAAGCGTTTTGAAGCTAGAGCAAAAGGTCGTGGTAATCGTATTTTAAAAAGAACTTCACACATTACTGTGAAAGTTGCTGAGAAAAATTAAGAGGTGTAGTAAAAATGGGTCAAAAAGTAAATCCTAATGGAATTCGATTAGGCATAGTAAAAGAGCATAACTCAACTTGGTATGCTGACTCTTCTGACTACGCTACTAAGCTTAATGAAGATATTAAGGTTAGAGAGTTTTTGCATAAAAAACTTGCTTCAGCAGCAGTTAGTAAGATTCAGATTGAGAGACCTGCTCAAAATGCTAAGATTACAATTCATACAGCAAGACCTGGTATTGTAATTGGTAAAAAAGGTGAAGATGTTGAAAAGCTTCGTTCAGAAGTTAATAAGTTGATGGGTATTCCTGTTCAAATCAACATTGAAGAAGTTCGTAAGCCTGAAATAGATGCTAAATTAGTAGCTGATAGTGTTGCTCAACAATTAGAGAAAAGAGTAATGTTCAGAAGAGCTATGAAAAAAGCTATGCAAGGTGCTATGAAGTCAGGTGCTAAGGGTATCAAGATCATGGTAAGTGGTCGTTTAGGTGGTGCTGAGATCGCACGTTCTGAGTGGGCTAGAGATGGAAGAGTTCCTCTACAAACATTCAGAGCTGATGTAGATTATGCTACATCAAAAGCTTTAACTACTTATGGTATTATCGGTGTTAAAGTTTGGATCTATAAAGGTGAAATCCTTCCTGGTCAAACGAATCAGAAAAATAATAAAAAAGGAGCTAGATAATGCTACAGCCTAAGCGTACAAAGTTTCGTAAACAGCAGAAGATGCGTAATAGAGGCTTAGCTCACAGAGGTAATAAAGTAAGCTTTGGTGAGTTTGGTCTTCAAGCAACATCTAGAGGCAGAATCACTGCTAGACAAATAGAGGCAGGAAGAAGAGCTATTAACCGTCATATTAAGCGTGGTGGTAAAGTTTGGATAAGAATCTTCCCAGACAAGCCTATTACAGAAAAGCCTCTTGAAGTTCGTATGGGTAAAGGTAAAGGTTCAGTTGAATATTGGGTTGCTCAAATTCAACCAGGACGTGTACTATATGAAATTACTGGTGTTAAAGAAGAGTTAGCGCGTGAAGCTTTTGCAAGAGCAGCAGCTAAAATGCCAGTGCAGACAACTTTTGTTGAAAAGCAGGTGATGTAATGAAAAGAAATGATACTTTAAAAGATTATAGAGGTAAAAGTATTGACCAATTGCAAGAAGCGAAAATTGAGTTATTGCAACAATTATTTTCTCTTCGTATGCAAAAGGGTACTGGGCAATTAAAAAAGAATCACTTATTTAAAAGTGCTAAAAGAGATATTGCTCGTATAAATACAATAATATCAGAAAAGAATAAATAGGTGCCGTTAAAGATGAGCGATAAAATTAGATTGTTAGAAGGTAAAGTTTCTAGCGTTGCTATGGATAAGACTGTAGTAGTAAGAGCTGAAAGATACGTTAAGCACCCTTTATATGGTAAGTTCGTTAAGAAAACTACTAAGTATTATGTTCATGATGAAAAGAATGAATGTAAGCAGGGCGATGTTATCAAGTTCAAAGAAACTAAGCCATATTCAAAAACTAAGAAGTGGTGTTTAGTAGATATTATCCATAGAGAAAAATAATAAATTTGATTTTATTTTTGTTTATTGGTATATTTATCGGACTGCAAAAATCCACGAGCAGTCTTATATAATAATAAATAAGGGTTATTTGTATGATTCAAATGCAAACAGAACTCCAAGTTGCTGATAACAGTGGCGCTAAGAGAGTTGAGTGTATAAAAGTTTTGGGTGGCTCTCATCGCAGATATGCATCTATTGGTGATGTGATTAAAGTAACTGTGAAAGAGGCTGCTCCAAGAGGTAAGGCTAAAAAAGGATCTGTATATAATGCTGTAGTTGTGAGAACAGCTAAAGGTGTGCGCAGAAAGGATGGTTCTAAAGTTCGTTTTGACGGCAATGCTGCCGTGCTACTAAATGCTAACGGGCAACCAATGGGAACTCGTATCTTTGGCCCTGTAACAAGGGAACTTCGTACTGAGAAGTTTATGAAGATCGTATCTTTAGCACCAGAAGTATTATAGTTATTTATTGAGGTGTAAGTAATGAATAGATTAAAAAAAGGCGATGATGTAATCGTTATCGCTGGTAAAGACAAAGGTCGCAGAGGCGTTGTTAAGGCATTCGCTAAAGGTGGTTCTTTGGTTTTAGTGGAAGGTATTAATGTTGTTAAAAAACACGTTAAACCTAACCCAAATAGAGGTGTTGAAGGTGGAGTTGTTGAAAAAGAACTTCCAGTAGATGCTTCTAACGTTGCTATCTTTAACCCAGCTACTGAAAAAGCTGATAGAGTGGGTTACAAGTTTGTTGATGAGAAAAAGGTTCGCTACTTTAAATCAAATGGCGAGCTTGTAGACTTATAGGACTAAGTTTTATGGCAAGATTAAAGAATCATTATCAAAAAGAGCTTGTTGCTAAGTTAAAAGACGAGCTTAATGTAGATAATATAATGGAAGTGCCTGCTATTGAGAAAATTACTCTTAATATGGGTGTTGGTGATGCTGCAAAAGACAAAAAGATTATGACTTTTGCATTAAATGATTTGACAGCTATTGCTGGTCAAAAGCCTGTTGTTACTAAGTCTAAAAAGTCAATTGCTGGTTTTAAAATCCGTGATGGATGGCCAATCGGTTGTAAGGTTACTTTACGTGGTGAGCGTATGTACGAATTTTTAGATAGACTTATAACAATAGCTATTCCTAGAATTAGAGATTTTAGGGGTTTAAGTGCTAAGTCATTTGATGGTAGAGGAAACTACAGCTTAGGTATGAGAGAGCAAATTTCTTTCCCTGAGATTGATTATGATAAAGTTGACTCAATCAGAGGCTTAGATATTTCGATAACTACTACAGCTAAAAATGATGACCAAGGAAAGGCTTTGCTTAAAGCATTCGGTTTTCCTTTTAAGTCTTAATCTAAATTGGGGTTTTAAATGGCGAAAAAAGCAATGATTCAGAGAGAATTAAAGAGAGAAAAACTAGTAGCTAAATATGCTCAAAAAAGAGCTGAGCTTAAAGCTATTATTCTTGATGTAAATTCTACTGAAGAACAAGTATGGGAAGCTCAAATTAAACTGCAAAAACTACCAGTGAACTCTTCAGCTTCTAGAGTACAAAGAAGATGTAAAGTAACAGGTAGACCACATGCTGTATACAGAAAGTTTGGCTTATGTCGTAATAAGCTTAGAGAGTATGCAATGGCAGGAGATGTTCCTGGTTTGAAGAAAGCTAGTTGGTAATAAGGAATTTTAAGTTATGAGTATGCAAGATCCTATCGCGGATATGTTTACAAGAATCAGAAATGGTCTTTCTTCTGAAAAGGAAGCTGTTTCTGTACCATTTTCAAAGATGAAAATGGAAATCGCAAACTTCTTAGTTAAAGAAGGCTATGTTAAAGGCTGTGCTAAAGGTACAACTGCTGCTGGTCATCCTTCTATAGAAATTGAGCTTAAGTATCATGCTGGTACTCCAGTGATCGAGATGATCAAAAGAGTTTCTAGACCAAGTTTGAGAATATATAAGTCTCACGAAGATTTACCAACAGTATATGGTGGTTTTGGTGTTGCTATTATCTCTACTTCTAAAGGTTTAGTAAGTGATAGAAAAGCAAGAGCTCTTGGTGTTGGTGGCGAAGTAATTGGCTACGTAGCTTAAGTTAGCAAGGAGATTTGATATGTCAAGAATAGGTAAAAAGCCTGTTGCTATCCCAAGCGGTGTTACAGTTAATGTTGCTGCTGGCAATCAGGTAGAAGTTAAAGGAGCTAAGGCTACTTTAAACAAAACTTTTTCTACTGATGTGACTTTTAATGTTGCAGATAATGAAGCAACAGTTACACCTAATAATAATAGTAAAAATGCAGTTGCCCAATCAGGTACTGCAAGAGCTATCCTAAACAACATGGTTGAAGGTGTAAGTAAAGGTTTTGAAAGAAAGCTAAAAATTATAGGTGTAGGTTACCGTGCTAAAGCTCAAGGTAGTGAATTAAATCTTACATTAGGTTTTTCTCACCCAGTTGTTTATGCTTTACCACAAGGCGTAACTGCAGAGACTCCAGCTCCTACAGAAATCGTTCTTAAAAGTGCTGATAAAGAGCTTTTAGGTAAAGTAGCAGCTGAAATTAGAGACTATAGAAAGCCTGAGCCTTATAAAGGTAAAGGTGTTCGTTATGAAGACGAATATGTAGCTAAGAAAGAAGCTAAGAAGAAGTAGGTAGTAAAGGATAGTATTATTATGGATAAAAAAACTGCTCGTTTAAATCGTAGTAAGCGTACTAGAATTAAGCTAAGAGAATTAGGGCATACTAGACTTTGTGTTTATAGAACACCTAAGCATGTATATGCTCAAGTAATCTCAGGTGATGGTTCTACTGTATTAGCTTCTGCGTCTACTGTAGAGAAAGATGTTAAAGCAAAATGTAAATATACTGGAAATGTTGAGTCTGCTGCAATCGTTGGCGAAGTTATTGCTAACAGATGTAAAGACAAAGGTATCGAGCAAGTTGCTTTTGATAGATCTGGATATAGATATCATGGACGTGTTAAAGCTTTAGCAGAAGCTGCTAGAGAGCATGGTCTACAGTTTTAATAAATAAAATATGGATGATTATTCATTATGTCTAATGAAGTAAAAAAGAACGAAGAGCTGATTGAAAAGTTAGTTAGTGTTAAAAGACACTCTAAGACAGTTAAAGGTGGTAGAATCATGAGCTTTGCCGCACTAACTGTAGTAGGTGACGGTAAAGGTAAAATTGGTGTAGGTAGAGGTAAATCAAGAGAAGTGCCTGTTGCTATCCAAAAAGCTATGGAAAACGCTAAGAAAAACATGGTATCAGTGAATCTAAATAACGATACGTTATGGTATGCTACTATGGCTAACCATGGTGCTTCAAAAGTGTTTATGCAGCCTGCATCTGCTGGTACTGGTATTATTGCTGGTGGTGCTATGCGTTCTGTATTTGAAGCTGTTGGTGTTCATAACGTTTTAGCAAAAACATATGGTTCAACTAATCCTGTAAACGTTGTTAGAGCAACAATCTCAGGCTTGGCGAAAATTAAATCACCAGAACAGATCGCTGATAAAAGAGGCCTGTCTGTTGAAGAGATTCAGGGGTAATTAAAATGAGCGAAGCTAAAACATTTAAAGTTACTTTAGTAAAAAGCCTGATTGGTCGTAAGCAAAACCATATAGCATCTGCTAGAGGTTTAGGTTTAAGAAAGATCAACCACACAGTTGAAGTATTAGATACTCCAGCAAACCGTGGTATGGCTAATAAAATATATTATATGGTTAAGATAGAGGGGTAGTATCAAATGAAATTAAATACAATTGCTCCTGCTGCTGGCTCAAAAAGCGCTCCAAAAAGGCTTGGTCGTGGTATAGGAAGTGGTTTAGGCAAAACTTCTGGTAAGGGTCACAAAGGTCAAAAAGCACGTTCAGGTGGTTACCATAAGGTAGGTTTCGAAGGTGGTCAAATGCCTTTACAAAGAAGACTACCAAAATTTGGTTTCACTTCTGCGTCTAAGAGATTTGTTGCTGAGATCAGACTTCATGAGTTAAATCATGTAGCTGCTGATGAAGTAACTCTAGATACTTTAAAAGATCTTGGTCTTATTAGAAAAGATATTAAAACAGCAAAAGTAATAGCTTCTGGAGAAATCCAAAAAGCTGTTAACCTTAAGGGTATAGCTTGCACAAAAGGTGCTAAAGAAGCTATCGAAAAAGCTGGTGGTAAAGTAGAGTAAGATTTAAAGATATGTCAAAGTTTAATAGTGCTTCTGGTACAACAGGTGAATTAAAATCAAGACTAATTTTTGTAGTTGTTGCTATATTAGTGTTTAGATTAGGTGTATATATTCCTATCCCTAACATTGATCCTACAAAATTAGTTCAAATTATTTCAAATCAACACTCATCAACAAGTGGTTTGATGAGCATGTTTAATATGTTCTCTGGTGGCGCTCTTACTCAAATGAGTATCTTTGCTTTGGGTGTGATGCCTTATATTTCTGCATCGATTGTCTTTCAAATGTTATCAGCTGTATATCCTAAGTTTATAGAGCTGAAGAAAGAAGGTGAATCGGGTCAGAAAAAAATCACTCAGTATACAAGATATTTTACTCTTGCTTTGGCGGTAGTGCAATCATTTGGTATTGTTGCATTTGTTCTGCATCAAGATGGTTTAGTAACAACACATAATATGCCGTTATTTTATTTAACGACTATTGTTTCTGTTACTACTGGTAGTATGTTTTTGATGTGGTTGGGTGAGCAAATCACGGAAAGAGGTGTGGGAAATGGTATTTCACTACTAATTTTTTCGGGTATTATTGCAAATCTTCCATTTGAAATATCAAACACTCTATCTCAGGCAAATCAACATGTAATATCATATTTATCTGTTTGGGTTCTTTTAATACTTCTATTGTTAGTAATAGCATTTGTAGTATTTATGGAAAGCGCACAGAGAAAAATTACTGTGAATTATGCAAAAAGACAGCAGGGCAGAAAAATGTTTGCTGCTCAGACAAGTCATTTGCCTTTGAAGTTAAACATGGCTGGTGTAATCCCAGCGATTTTTGCTTCATCTATACTTATGGTTCCAGGTGTTTTAATCGGTTGGTTATCTAACTATAATTCACTAGGCTGGTTAGCTAATGTTGCTGAGATGCTACAACCAGGTAGTATAGTTTATACAGTAGTATTTGCTGCGACTATTATATTTTTCTGTTTCTTTTATACTTCATTAGTATTTAATCCAAAAGAGACGGCGGATAACTTAAAGAAATCTGGCGCTTATATTTCGGGTGTAAGACCTGGTGAGCAGACAGCTAAGTATATAGATGCAGTTATGACAAGATTGACTTTAGTTGGTTCATTATATATTACAGCTATATGTTTATTACCGATATTTGTAGTGAAATTCTTTGCACAAGGTTTATCATTTACATTCGGTGGAACATCTTTACTAATTGTTGTAGTTGTGATGATGGACTTTATGGCTCAAGTTAGATCTCATATGATGTCAACACAATATGATTCTTTACTGAAAAAAGCAAATCTTAGCGGTAAGAGAAAATAGAGAAATATTTTTTGGAGAAATATAATGAAAGTTAGAGCTTCAGTTAAAAAAATGTGTAGAAACTGTAAAGTTATCAAGCGTAACAGAGTAGTTCGTGTGATATGTACAGACCCTAGACATAAGCAAAGACAAGGTTAATCAGTCAAGCAAAATTAAATAAAGCTTGATTATTTGTTTTTAAAAAGTTATCCTAGCAAGTTACTAAATTGCTTTGATAGCAAATAAATTAAGAATAATTATTTAGGAGTGAATTAGATGGCTCGTATAGCTGGTGTTAATATTCCTGTTCATAAACATGCAGTAATAGGATTAACTTCAATTTATGGAATAGGTAAGACAAGAGCACAACAAATATGTGAATCTTGTAAACTAGATCCGACTGTTAAAATCAAAGAATTAACAGATGAGCAAGTTGAAGCCTTAAGAACAGAGGTTGCTAAATATACTGTAGAAGGTGACCTGCGTCGTGAAGTTTCTATGGACATAAAAAGACTTATGGACTTAGGTTGCTTCAGAGGTAGAAGACATCGTCGTAGCCTTCCTGTAAGAGGGCAAAGAACGAAGACTAATGCTCGTACTCGTAAGGGTCCAAGAAAGCCAATCAAGGCGTAATACAATTATAACTATAAAGATTAAAGGGTAGATTATATGGCTAAGTCTGTTAGATCATCAAAGAAAAAAGTAAAAAGAGTAGTTACTGATGCAGTTGCTCATATTTACTCATCTTTTAATAACACTATAGTGACTATCACAGATAGACAAGGTAATGCTTTATCTTGGGCAACTTCTGGTGGTAGTGGCTTTAGAGGTTCAAGAAAAAGTACACCTTTCGCTGCTCAGGTTGCAGCAGAAAGAGCAGCTGATATGGCTCTAGAATATGGTGTTAAAAATGTAGATGTTTTAGTAAAAGGACCAGGTTCAGGTAGAGATTCAGCTGTTAGAGCTTTAAACGCTAAGAACCTAAAAGTATCAAGTATAACAGATGTGACTCCATTACCTCATAATGGTTGTCGTCCTCCTAAGAAACGTCGTGTTTAATATTTTAAAGGGAAATAAATAATGGCTAGATATCTAGGACCAAAGTGTAAACTTTCTAGAAGAGAAGGTACTGACTTATTTTTAAAAAGTGGCGTAAAAGCTAACGACGAAAAATGCAAAATGAATACTGCACCAGGTCAACATGGAGCAAGAAGAGCGCGTCTTTCTGACTATGGTTTACAGTTAAGAGAAAAGCAAAAAGTTCGTCGTATGTACGGTATTTTAGAAGGTCAGTTCAAAAAATACTATCTTGAAGCTAATAGAAGAAAAGGTAACACAGGTGCTACTTTATTAGAACTATTAGAATCAAGATTAGACAATGTTGTTTATAGAATGGGCTTTGCTGCTACTCGTGCAGAAGCTAGACAGCTTGTTGTTCATAAAGGTATAGTTCTTAATGGACATACTTGTAACGTACCATCTGCTCAAGTTAAAGCTGGTGATATCGTTGCAGTAAGAGAGAAAGCTAAAAAACAATTAAGAATTCAAAATGCTGTTGAGCTTGCTAAAAGCAGAAAAGAACTTTCTTGGATCGATGTAAATACTGATTCATTAGAAGGTACTATGAAAGCTTCTCCAGATAGATCTGAGCTATCATCAGACATAAATGAACAATTAATCATCGAGCTTTACTCTAAGTAATAATAAATAATATTTTATTATCTTTAGTGGCTCTTTATGGCCTTTATTTCAAGGAGATTTTTTAGTGAGTAATAATAATTCAAACCAAGAATTTTTACCTAATATACAGCTTAAAGAGGATTTAGGTGCTTTAGGATATAAAGTACAGCTTTCTCCTGTAGAAAAAGGTATGGCTCATATCCTTGGCAACTCTATTAGAAGGGTTTTATTATCTTCTCTTCCTGGTGCATCTATTATTAAAGTAAATATTAAAGATGTATTGCATGAGTATTCTGCTTTAGAAGATGTCAAAGAAGATGTTGTCGAAATCGTTTCTAACTTAAAGAAAGTAGCAATCAAACTTGACAATGGCATCGAAGGTGTTGAGCTAGAGTTATCTGTTAATAAAACAGGTGTTGTTACGGCTGGTGACTTTAAGACAACTCAAGGTGTAGAGATTATAAATAAAGATCAACCTATAGCTACTTTGACAAATCAAAGAGAGTTCAGTTTAGTTGCAACAGTTGATTATGGCAGAAATGTAGGGATACTTTCAGCTGTACCAATTGAACTAGACAGAATTGGTGATATAGCTGTTGATGCAGATTATAACCCAATCAAAAGAGTTGCATTTGAAGTAATTGATAATGGCGAGAGTGATGTTCTAGAAGTATTTTTGAAAACAAATGGTACTGTAGAACCACTAGTAGCTGTTACAAAAGCTTTAGAATATTTTTGTGAGCAAATGTCAGTTTTTGTATCTCTTAAAGTACCTAGCAATGGTAAAACTGGAGATGCTTTATTAGATTCTAATATTGATCCTATACTTCTTAAACCAATTGATGACTTAGAGCTTACTGTAAGATCATCTAATTGTTTAAGAGCTGAGAACATCAAGTATCTTGGCGATCTTGTTCAATATAGTGAGTCTAAACTTATGAAGATACCTAATTTAGGTAAAAAATCTCTAAATGAGATTAAACAAATATTGATAGATAACAGCTTATCTCTAGGTGTTCAGATTGATAACTTTAGAGAATTAGTTGAAGGAAAATAAATAATAGTATAGTAATCATATAATATTAACTATAAAGGAGTAATTACTATGAGACATCATAAGCAAGGTAGAAAATTTGGTAGAACTAGTAGTCATAGAAAAGCTATGTTTAAAAACATGTCAGCTTCTTTGATCAATCATGAGCTTATCAAAACTACTTTACCAAAAGCTAAAGAATTAAGAACTATCGTTGAGCCTTTAGTTACTTTAGCTAAAAGAGAATATAAATTAAGAAACGAGTTAGATGTAAATTCTAATGAGTTTAAAGCACAATCAGTCGCATTAAGAAGACAAGCATTTGACTTCTTAAGAAACAAAGCAGCTGTAACTAAACTTTTCGAAGAGTTTGGTGCTCGTTATGCAGAAAGAGCTGGTGGTTACACTAGAATCCTTAAGTGTGGTTACAGATTTGGTGATAAAGCGCCTATGGCTTTCATCGAATTAGTAGACAGACCTGAAGTAGAAGAAGCTGCTGACGAAGAATAATTTCTTTTATATCTCAAAAATTCTTATTCAAAAATATCTAAATTTTTACTCTCATTATCCCAAATATATTTGCTAAAATTACTTTATAATTTTTTATTATTTAGTTTATTTATATGGCTCAAAAACTTTACCAGTGTGTAATTATCATATTGGTTATTATCAATTCTATAACTTTAATAACGCAAGTAGATTATGGTAATGTAGATTATCTTAACTATGTTAATATTAGTTTTTCCGCGATCTTTTCTATTGAGTATATTATTCGATTAGTTATATCGCCTAAAAAACTAGTATTTGTTTTTAAATTTTATAATGTTATCGACTTTATAGCTATTTTTTTACCATTGATACTTGCGCTTTTTGGTGTGAATTCCCATGAACTAATAGTGCTTAGGTTGTTACGTATATTTAAAATATTTCAAAATTCAGCAATTATGAATAGATTGGTTAATGTATTTAAGAAAATC
This sequence comes from Francisella sp. SYW-9, assembly GCF_008711465.1. Taxonomy (GTDB): domain Bacteria; phylum Pseudomonadota; class Gammaproteobacteria; order Francisellales; family Francisellaceae; genus Francisella. The sequence continues at coordinate 321,226 of NZ_VXKQ01000007.1, read as the reverse complement.
TATCTTGAGCTGTTAGTAGCATACTGTTTAATCTTTGTAATATTGATAATCTCATGTGTAATGATGTTTTACGCAGAGCATAATGCGCAACCACAAGTGTTCTCAACTATATCAAAAACATTATGGTGGGGAGTTACAACGTTAACAACAGTTGGATATGGTGATATGTATCCAGTAACTTTGGCTGGTAGACTAATTGCAGCAGCTCTTTCGATGCTTGGTATAGGAGTTTTTGCTATTCCTAGTGGTTTAATAGGTGGGGCTTTTATTGAAGAAATGCGACAAGAACGCGAGGAAGCTGCTAAAAAGAAATGCAAAAGTAATAAAGATTCTTCGCCAAATTAGCCTTTAAAGTGTAATTAGAATAAAAAATTCTTGAAAAAATAATAATAACTCTCATATATACACTGTCATAGATTTTATTTAAATGAATATAACAAAAGAGGGTTATATAAAATGTCAGAAAAAAAATATACTTTTGAAACTGAGGTAGATAAATTACTTCACCTTGTAATTCATTCGCTATATTCAAATCGTGAAATTTTCCTAAGAGAACTAGTATCAAATAGTTCTGATGCAATTGAGAAGCTAAGATATGAAAGTATCTCAAATGCAGAGTTAAGCGAAGGTGACACTGATTATGCAATAAAAGTAGACTTTGATAAGGATGCTAAGACTATTACAGTTAGTGATAATGGTATTGGTATGACAGAGGAAGAGGTTATTGAGAACCTTGGAACTATTGCAAAGTCTGGTACTAAGAAATTCTTAGAGAATTTAACAGGTGATAAGAGTAAAGATAATGAACTTATCGGTCAATTTGGTGTTGGTTTTTATTCATCATTTATCGTTGCTGATAAAGTTACGGTTAGAACTAGAAAAGCGGGTCAAGACAAAGCTCAGGCAACTAAGTGGGTTTCTGATGCGAAAAATGGCTTTACAGTAGAAACTATCACTAAAGAAAAGCGTGGTACAGAGATAACTCTGCATATCAAAGAAGATCAGTTAGACCTACTAGAGCATAACTTATTAAAAGGTTTAGTTCATAAATATTCTGATTGTATCAATACTCCTATTCAGATGAAAAAAGTTGAAACTGATGATAAAGGTGAGCAAACAATCAAAGATGAGTATGAGACTGTAAACAATACTAAAGCTATTTGGTTAAGATCAAAAGATGAAGTAACTGATGAAGAGTATCAAGAGTTCTATAAGTATATATCTCATGATTTTGCAGATGCTTCAATGTGGATACATAACAAAGTTGAGGGTAACCTTGAGTATAACAGCTTACTATATATCCCAGAGAATAAGCCTTTTGACTTCTGGAATAGAGATAAAGATTATGGTTTATCTTTATATGTGCGTAGAGTATTTATTATGGAGAACAAGGAATTACTACCTCCATATTTAAGATTTGTTAAAGGTGTAATTGACTCTGCTGATTTACCACTAAACGTATCACGTGAGATATTACAGCATAATAAAGTTATTGATAAGATCAGAAAAGCGACAACTTCTAAGGTTCTTGGTGAACTTAAGAAGCTTGCTAATAAAGATGCAGAAAAATATCAAAAATTCTGGGATAACTTTGGTCAAGTGCTTAAAGAAGGTATATCTGACGATCACTCAAATAAAGAAAAAATTGCTGGCCTATTAAGATTTGCGACTACAGAGAATGGAGACTCTAAGCAAACAGTTTCTTTAGCTGACTATATTTCGCGTATGAAAGAAGGTCAAGATACTATCTACTATATTACATCTGATAGTCATAAGGCTGCTGCTAATAACCCACAACTTGAAGCATTCAAGAAGAAAGGTATTGAAGTAATCCTTATGTCAGATCGTATCGATGAGTGGATGATGTCTACATTGACTGAGTTTGATGGTAAGCATATGAAGTCTATTATCAAAGGTGATATCGATCTTGATAAGTTTGAGTCAGAAGAAAACAAAGAGAAATTTGAAAAAGAATCTAAAGATTTCAAAAAAATCTTAGAAGAAGTAAAAGAATCTCTAAAAGATAAAGTTGAAGATGTACGTTTATCTAAGCGTCTAACTGATTCTCCAAGCTGTGTGGTTGTAAATGACTATGGTATGAGCTTACACATGCAAAAAATGATGGAAGAAGCTGGACAAGCATTTATGCCTGGTATGGGTATGAAGCCTATCTTAGAGCTTAATGCTGAGCATCATTTAGTACAAAAACTAAAAGATGAAGCTGATACAGAAGTATTTGGTGATATTTCTGAGTTACTTCTTATGCAAGCAATGTTTGTTGAAGGCGCTAAAATAGAAGATCCTATGTCTTTTGTTAAGCTTGTAAATAAATATATCAGATAGTTTTTCTCTAAATATTTTTTCTTTTTAAATTTATACCTTAATTTTTATTATTTTAACTTATACCGTATTCTATAAGTATAGGGTATTTTTATTTGGCGTTTTATGAATAGTGAAATAGATTTTTGTTGGGATGGTTTGCCCAAAACTTGTAAAATTGATACTGAGCTTAAGGCTTTTTATCTTAATATTTTTAATAATCCAAGAAAAGTATCTCGTTGTTGCCCTTATTGCTCTGAAGATGTAAATGATGATAATAAATGTTCTGCACATGCTTACAGTTTCCTAGAAAATAATAAAGTAAGTAAGGATGATTTTGAAAATGATTTGATAGCTATATCTTCTAAATTATCTAAAAACATAAATAAGAAAGATATTGTAAAAAAATATTGCACGAAATTAAAAGAGATAAACAAGAGAGTTTATATCAAGATCTTTTAAAATATTTTAGTGGTTTATATAGCTTAAAGCTAAGCCCTATTAATTGTGGTAAAATAGGCTACAAAATATCAGATTCAAAAGATGTTTTTATTGAATTACATTGTGAAGCATCAAATGGGTTTAATCAATTAGATATAATTTTAGATAATAAAGAGAATATATACACCACAATAGTTGAAAGTATAGAGTTAAAAAACTTTAGAAAATTACGGTTTAAGGTTACTGATAATAATGAAAAACAAATTCCAAATCATCATTTTAAGCAAATAATTATAGACGATATAAAAATAATTCCATATAAATATGATCCTAATTTTACTATAGATAATTTAGAATTTTATAAAAGCAAGTTAGCAAATGATAAAGAAAATTATTTAAATATTCTAATTATAAAGCATCGTTTTACTCCAATAAAAATAACAGTTAAGGGTCCGCAGAAGTATATTTTTTCAAGTATGAAACATGTTTGTTTGTCTTTAAATGGATTTAAAGGAGATTTGCAAGTATTAGATAGTGAACTCTTAGAGTTTGAAACTGATGAGAACAGCAAGCTTAAATCAATTCCATATTTCGACGATAAATCATCAATAAGCCACTCGTTAAATATAGATAAAATAACTTTTGATAATTTGTTAAAAATTGACGGAGATTCTCTAGAGTTTAGCCGTTTAGCAGAATTTTTCAATCGTAATAATGCCTATATGGAGGCACAACAGTTACATAGACACTATTTGTTGGCAAAAGCTAAAGAGTCATTAAAAAAGGAATCTAAAGAAGATAAGAAAACTAATAAAAGTAGACCTTGTTTTTGTAAAAAATGGACAGGCTTATCTGGATTGATTAACATCTATGATTTGATAAATGGTTGTGGTACTAGTTTCGTAAAACCAATTATATGTATGTTTTTCATTTGGATAGCAAATGTTGTAATTTTGCAATACCAGTTTATTGATTATGGGACTGAGGTCTTTTATCATTCCATAAATAATATTTTACCTCTTGCAGGGATATTTATCAGTGCCAATGATATAAAGCAACCATTTGTTATCTTAGCTCTAAAGCTGACTTCTGTTTTAGCAACACTATTATGGTTTTTAATTGCTTTACAAGTTAGAAAATTACTTAGACTGAAAGAATAAATAGTTGATGAGCGTTGGGTAAAACTACCCCGTCAGTCTAACGACTGCCACCCCTTCAAAATTTGAAGGGGAATTTGGTTTAAGGTTGAAGTTTGATATTCCTCTTCGAGTGTCGAAGGGTGGGCTGCGAAGCAGGTCGGGGTAGTACTTTAAATTATCAAATGGATTCCATGGTAAGCCATAGAATAGAAGAATTTTATTAAACTATAATGTAAACTTATCAGTATCTATATATTCAAATTTATGAGTATTTTTTATGAAAATAAATAAATTGCTAGTTAGTGGTGGTGTCCATGGGAATGAGTATACTGGTATCTATATAATTAATCGGTTGAAAAAATATCCATTAAAAGCAAAAACATTTGAAATTATACCTTTATTATCAAACCCAGAAGCTTTTAAATTAAGTAAAAGATATAAGGATCAAGATTTAAATCGATCTTTTTCAACTGAGGATTTAAACAATCTTTCATTAAATACTTACGAAGATCAAAGGGCTCGAGAAATTAACCAAACTTATGGATTTAAATCAGATTCTCCCGTTGATTTTCTAGTTGATTTTCATACAACAACTACAAATCTTGGGAAAACAATAATTACTGATGGTAGAAGCCCATTTGTTAATAAGTTATGTAGATATCTGGCTGAGCAAATTGATGGTCTTAGAGTTATCAAGCATCAAAGTATTACAGACGTGGCGATTAATAATATTGCACCAATGTCCCTAACTATTGAAATTGGAGCTGTACATACAAGTGTTTATGATACACAAGCTATTGAGATAACTACCGAAATATTAAATGAAATTATTAAGTTTGTTGAGATGGCAAACTGTGATGATTTACCAGAAGTTAAAGACTGTAAAGCATATGAACCTGTTAAAGCTATTGCTTTCCCTAGAGATAATGAGGGTAATATTAACGCAGTAATTCATGATAATATTAATGGTAATGATTTTAAGCTAATTAATGAGCAAGATCCAGTTTTTGAATTAATGGATGGCAGTGTTCAATTATTGAATGAGCCTGGAGAATGGTATCCTATTTTTGTGAATGAATCTGCGTATTATGAAAAAGATATTGCTTTTTATCTGACACGAGAAATTGATTTTTAATTTAGATATTTTATTCTGTCACAGGATTTCCCAATAACATATACAAAAGAGCTTTTTGGACAAATTTTCTATTTAAACTTTGTTGGAAAATAACGGAACATTTATCATCAGGAAGATCTTTGCTGACTTCTTTACCTCTTTCCATAGGCATACAATGCATAAAGATAGCATTATCATTTGCGTATGACATTAGTTCTTTATTTACCTGAAATCCTACAAAAGCATCTTCTGCCGTTGGTTCAAAGCCCATGCTACACCAAACATCAGTATATACCGCATCACATTCTTTGACAGCTTCTTTAGGATCATTAAAACCTTTAACAATACTTAGGTCTTGGAGTTGGTCTAAAATTTTCTGATCTGGTTTGTGGCCTTCAGGACATGCGTAATGTACTTCTAAACCGATAGTATTAGCTAATAGCAACAAACTGTATAAGATATTATTAGAATCACCTACATAAGCGATTTTTAGAGAGTCTAAACTACCAAAAACTTCTTTTAGAGTTAAAATATCAGCTAATGTCTGGCAAGGATGATATAAATCTGTCAAAGCATTTATAATTGGAACTTTAGAGTAAGAAACCATTTCCTCAACATCACTATCAGCAAAAGTTCTAATCACAACAGCAGAACAGTAGTTTTGTATCACTCTAATAAAATCTTTGGGTTGCTCATTTTTTCTAGAGGCAGAAACACTCTCGATTAGATTGCCGCCCATTTCAATAATAGCAGCAGAAAAACTAAAACGAGTTCTAAGAGATGGTTTGTCAAAAATCAACGCAACTATCTTATTTTTTAAGGCATTGTTATATTTTTGAGGATTAGTTTTCATATCTTGGGCTATTTGCATTATATTTTTAAAATCTTTAGTTGTTATTTCTGCTCCAGAAAGTAGATGATTAAAAGATAAGTTTTTCATATTCCTCCTCCAAATACACAAGTTGTTCCTAGTTCTTCTGCATTAAATAATATTTTTTTTGTTAAAATTTTCTCTTCATTACCATTTAGTATGCTGATGGTTTTCTTTGAACAATTTAAAAAGTTTTTTATTGAGTCAAGTTTGATGCTCATCCCACCAATAACTGTTTTATTTTCAATTAGTTTTGAAATATCTTTTACTGATAGGCTTTTGATTAGATTGCCATTATTATCAAGTACACCATTTTGATCGGTTATATAGATAAGCTCATCGACATCACAAATAATAGCCAGCTCAGATGCAACGTTATCAGCATTAACATTTACTGACTCAAATTTATCTGTAAGACAAATGGTTGCAACTATAGGTATTAGTCCTTGTGGTAGAGCTTTTAGGATAACTGTAGGATCAACATCTTTGACTAGACCAACATAACCATATTTTTCCTTGTCAATTAGGCTACAAGTAAGTAAGTTGCTATCCTCACCAGAGATGCTAATACCATCTAAATTAATACTACTAAACATTTGTGAGAGTTTTTTATTAACTCTATACAGAGCCATCTGAATTATCTCCATATGCTCTTTTGGGGTAACTCTTAAACCATCTAAAAATTTTGTTTGAAGGTTATGTTTTTCGAGACATTTAGTTATAAATTTACCGCCACCGTGGACAATGATTATTTCTGCACCAGCTTCTTTTAAGTTCTTTATATCAACACATAGGGTTTTCATAACTTTCTCATCTTCAAGCACCGAGCCACCTAGTTTTATTAGGATTCTTTTATTTACTAATTCTTTCATGATAAATACTCCGCATTTATATTTACATACTGCTGAGTTAGGTCACAACCCCATGCTATTGCTTGTTCGTTTCCTTGAGAAAATGTGACATCAATAATTACAGTATCTTCTTTCATTGCATTTTTAAGATTTGTTAAATCATCTAAAATAGGTAGGCCATTAGCGAAGATTTTTTGTCCTTGCATAAATATTTGGCAACTTTCTAGAGTTTGCTCATCTATATCAACTTCACCAATTTTTGCTAAAACTCTTCCCCAATTAGGAGATTCGCCATATACTGCTGTTTTGACTAAAGAGCTAGAAATTATTTTCTTTGCTAACTCTTTGGAAAGCTCTACATTATTTAGACCAGAAACTTTTGCTTCGATAAGTTTGGTTGCACCTTCGCCATCACGAGCAATACTTTTAGCTAAAATAATAGCTATTTCATGCAATGCTTCTTTGAATATCTTTATATCCTCTTTCAATGAGACTTTTACATCACTTGCGCCATTTGCTAGCATAAATACACAATCATTTGTAGACATATCACCATCTACTGAAATCATATTGAAACTGTTATCACTTGATTCTTTAAGGATTTCTTGAGCTAGTTGAATATCTATATCAGCATCTGTTAGAAAATATCCAAGCATTGTCGCCATATTTGGATTGATCATTCCAGAACCTTTGCAAATTCCGGTAATAGTGATTTCTCCTGTGGATAGCTGTATTTTCTTATAGACTGATTTAGGTAGTAAGTCTGTAGTTAGTATTGAGATCGCAAATTTATCAGCAATATTCGATAGGCTATTTACTAGTTTTGGTATCGCAGATGTTATTTTATCAATAGCCATTTGCTGGCCAATAACACCAGTGGAGGCGATCAAAATCTGCTCTGATGAAAAGTTTAGTTCTGTCGCTAAACAATCAACTACTTGTTGATTATGTTTATCTCCTATTTCTCCTGTAGCAGCATTAGCTTGACCACTATTTGTAATTATTGCTTTGATATTATCTGCAGGTAATAAATTCATGCAATATTTAATTGGAGCGGCTTTGTATTTATTTTTTGTAAAAACTCCCACAGCTTTACAGTTATCTTCGGAGATTATAACTCCTAGATCTGGACGATAGAGCCTAACACCACAATTTACACCACCTGCTAAAAATCCTTTTGGTAATTTTGTTCTAAATAAGCTCTCCATATCTATCTCCTTTTTTATAATCCTGTGGTTATAGGAAGCCCGTAATAGTTGTTTAAGTTCTCAATCGCTTGAGTAACAGCACCTTTAAATAAGTTATCAATAAAAGAAAAAATTATGATTTTGTTGTTTTTTAATATAAAACCTAAATGAGTATTAGGTGTGCCAACAACACTTTTAATTGATAAAAATGATGATGCTTCTGAGTTCGTTGTTGCTGCAATATCAATAAATTTAAATAAAGGATAGTCAGTATATTCTTTGTTATAAGCATCACTGACTAAATCTCTAATATCCTCTTTCGAAGCTTGATTATCTAAATTAAGATCTGCATAAATGCTCATAGAAATACCTGAATGAACAGGCAACATACTTGTGTTGAAATAAAATTCATCTTCATTAATATTAAACTCTGCTAAAGATTTTAGAATCTCCGGAATATGTTGATGCTTGCCAATCTTATATGGAAAAAAGTTATTTAGCATCTCTGAGAACATTAGATCTTGTCTAGGTTTTTTCCCAGCTCCAGAGACTCCTGATTTGGCATCTATAATTATATTGTTAGGTTTTACTATCTTATGTTTTAGTAGGGGGAGTAGTGATAATAATGCACATGTCGCATAGCATCCAGGATTTGCTATTATAGTATCATTTTCATCAAAGTTAGCATATGGGGAAAGTCCATATTTAGCACCATGTTCGAGTCCTTCGATAGAGTGAGATAAGTTATACCATAATTTTAAGAGATTTTTATCTAGTCTAAGAGCTCCACTTAGGTCAATGACTTTAACTTTAATATTCTTTGTTTGTAATTTTTCTAAGATATTAATAGAAATATCAGCTGGTGTTGCGAGAAGTAGGAAATCTATAGCAAAATTTTTTGTGCCTATGCTATCTAAGGTATATGTATATGTTTTGTCTTCTTGTGGTGATATTCCTAGGCTTCCAACTAGTTCGAAGTTAGGGTGTTTATTTATTAGCTTTTTAAGAAGTTGACCGGTGTAGCCATTTGCACCTGCTATACACATTTTCCACGTCATGGTTTTATCTTATAAATTTGCGTTTGATAAGTAGCTTAACATTAATAAAATAAAAAGTGAATAATTATTTACTAAAAAAGAATAAATATTTATAATTATGTCAATTTAATATTTTTTTATTCAACTATAATTAGTTGGTATTTAAGTGGGAGATAAGCGATGCAGACAACAATTAATACAATAAAGCAATATGGTGCAAATATTATATTACCTGCACCTATAGCAATAGTTAACGGGGATAATGCTTATGTGTATGATGACACAGGTAAACAATATATAGACATGGCAACAGGGATTTCATCAGTAAATTTTGGTCATAATAACCCTAAGATTCTAGAAGAATTATTCAAGCAAGCAAATAAAATTTCAGTTGTCCCAAGATTATTTCATAATGAGCCATTGGCAAATTTATTTAAAAAAGTCTGCAAATTAACAAATATGGATAAAGCTATAGCTATGAATAGTGGTGCTGAAGCTATAGAAACTGCTATAAAAGTAGCTAGAAAGTGGGGGTATGTTAAAAAGCAAATCCCAGATGGTTTAGCAGAGATAATAACTTTTGATAATAGTTTTCATGGTAGAACAATAACTGCAATAGGTACATCATCGAATCCTGTGTATAAAGATAAGTTTGGCCCTATGCCACAAGGTTTTATTTCAATACCTTTTAATGATTTAGATGCTCTTGAAAAAGCTATTACAAAAAACACAGCAGCAATAATTATTGAACCTATCCAAGGTGAGGGTGGAGTTGTTATTCCAGATGAAGGGTATTTATATAAGTGCCAAGAAATTTGTAAAAAGAATAATGTGTTGTTTATTTTAGATGAGATACAAACAGGTATGGGGCGTACTGGTAGAAATTTTGCTAAAGAGCATTATGGCTTAGATCCAGATGGCATGACATTAGGCAAATCTTTAGGGGGAGGAGTCTTACCAATTTCATTATTTCTTGGTAAAGAAAATCTTATGGAAGTGTTGCACCCTGGTGATCATGGGAGTACTTTTGGAGGGAATCCTTTAGCTTCTGCTATAGCGCATAAGTCTCTTAGCATTTTGGATGAAGAAGCTTTAGCAGAGAGAGCTGGTGCTTTAGGAAGCTTATTTGTAGATGAACTAAAAAAAGTAAATTCTAAATATATTCAAGAAATAAGGGCAAAAGGCTTATTTATCGCTTTACAAATATATCCGCAGTATTTTGAGAATTTTTATCAAGAGCTTTTAAGTTTGGGGGTGTTGTCTGTAAAAACCAGGAATAATACTATTCGATTTTTACCACCATTAACTATAAGTAAAGAGACTATTTTGGAAGTGATACAGATAATAAAAGATTTAAGGCTGAGAGAATAGGAATTTTTCTACATTGATTTTTAGTTTATTTATATTTTTTATTGTTGAAGGAGCAACGAAAACTGTATCATCTCCGGCTACTATACCAATTATCCCAAAGCTATTCTTATTATAATCTAATGTTCTTGCCACTAACTGTGCTGCTCCTGGCGCTGTATCAATAACAACTACCGCTTCATTGGCACTAACATTAATGACTAAAGATGAAATATTATCAGTCATTATTGGTGGAGCAGGCTCATTAGGTATCTTATAAACTAAAGTGTTTTTCTCATTTTTGATTTTAATAGCCCCTAGTTTTTTTAGCATTCTGTTAACCTTAGATTGGCTAGCACTATAACCTAAGTGTTCTAAAGTATCACATATCTCGTTCTGTGAAGAGAATTCTTTGCTAAGAATAAGTTGTCTTAAATCATTATAAATATCTGATTTGTCCATAATATTTTCCTTAAATAGATAAACTTATATCTATACTATCTAATATCTTTTTATACCTATATTAACCCAAAAGAAATATACTACTCTATAACTTGATCATAGAGTTTCATTTTTAAGTATATAACCAATAAGCCCTATGATCGAGTATAGGATGACAAAATGGTTTTATTTGAGTTAACTATACAGTTATTCTCGATGGTTTTTACTAGTAGACCACCAAATTTTAATAATTATCAAAAAAATTATGCTGTATTATAAACTTTTCAAGTAGATATACATATATCTTTAACAAAAAGATGAACTATTTATTAAGTTTTTCTTTAATAATTATATAAGAATCACGGAAAGTTAATCCTTGCTGGACAAGTTTATAAACTTCTTCAGTAGCATAGAGATCAGAAGTCATTGCTTGATTTAACTCTGTACTATGAATTTTTAGATTTTTTACAGTTGAGTCGAATAGCAAAATGGTATCTTCTATTAGTTCTATAGCTTGGCAGAAAGGAGCTTTTGTCAGTTGGTAATCACGATTATAGCCACTAGGTACGCCATCAATTATAGATGTGATCTGCTGTAGGTAGCCTTGATAAAGTTTTGCATTACCTCTCATAATCTCAAATAAGTCATAATTACGCTTTTGTGGCATAATCGATGATCCAGTAGTATATGAATTATCCAAACTAAAATAATTAAACTCAGACATGGTGAAAAGCATCATATCATTAGCAAATCTTGAGTAAATACTCATAGGGTTTGATAGGGTTTGTAAAATCAGCTTTTCAAAATATCCTCGAGAAAAAGCGCAATATATAGGGTTTTCTTGAGTTCTACTAAAGCTTAGTAGCTCAGTTGTGTAATCTTTATCATGCTTGAAATTATCAATACCGAATCCAGATGCTGAGCCTAGAGGATTTTGATTAATAATTTTGCTTGTAGTAGATATCAAAAGTAAGGCATCAGCTAATGCATCAGCAAAAGATCCTAGCCATACAGCAACTGTAGTAGGCATCGCCTTTTGCATATGTGTATAGCCAGGCATGGGAGTGTTTACGTATTTACTAGCTTTAGTTCGTAAAGTATGGATATTTTCATGTATGGTTTCTTCTAGTTGCTGCAGTTTATCTTTCATAAAAAGGCGTAACATTACTAGGGATTGATCATTCCTGCTTCTACCAGTATGTATTTTTTTACCAACATCACCATAGTTTTTACAAAGATATTGCTCAATTGCAGTATGTCCATCTTCTTGATCTTGAGTTATTTTAAATTGACCTTTAGCTGCAAGCTCTTTTATCTCATCTAAACCTTTGGTTAGTAATGAAAGCTCATCTTTACTAATGACATTCATTTTTAGCAACATTTTTGCATGAGCCAAGCTAGCTTGAATATCATATTTAAGTAACTTTTGATCAAGAATATAGTCTTGCCCTACAGTGTACTTTTCAACTATAGGTAAGAGTTTATCTGTTTCAGTTTGCCAAAGTTTTTTACTCATAATTATTTCTTATTTTTCATTATTGAATATGCTGTACGCTGAGCTAGACTATGTAGCTCTATAAACCCAGCTGAAGCATTATGGTTAAATAAATCTCCACCAGCTTCAAAAGTTGCTAACTCGGGTTTAAGCATAGAAAAAGGTGATTCGACTGCTACTACTTCTATATTACCTCTATATAATGATACAGTCACTTTTCCTGTTACTTTTTTATTTTGTTCTTCGATAAATGCAAGAATATTATTCATCACAGGATTGTACCATTCAGCGGCATAAGCAAGATAAGCCCATTTGTTATCCATAAATGTCTTTAACTCATTCTCTTGGCGAGTAGAGACAAGTTGTTCTAGTTTTTTGTGGGCGGCTATAATAATGCTAGCACCTGGGTTTTCATAGATACCTCTAACTTTTAGACCGATCAATCTATCTTCAATAAGATTAAACACTCCAACACCATGTTCGCCACCTATTTTATTACATTGCATTATTAGCTTAGCTAAAGGCATTGATTCATCATCTAGTTTTACAGGTATACCTTCGACAAATTCTAGGTTAATGTTTTGTGGCTTATCGAGAGCGTTTTCAGGAGTTTTGCACCACTGTAAGATAGCTTCTTTAGGAGCAATAAGGTTTGAGTGTTCTATTTCACCACCTTCTGCAGTATTGCCCCACATATTCTCATCGTAAGAGTAGGGTTTACTTTTCTGTTGCTTAACTGGGATATTATGTTTCTCTGCATATTCTAGCTCTTGTTCTCTTCCCATTCCCCATTCTCTTACTGGAGCGATTGTTTTTATATTCTCATCTAATGTAGTTAGATAGCTTTCAAAACGAACTTGGTCATTACCTTTGCCTGTACAACCATGAGCAACAACTTGGCAGTTATATTTTTTAGCAACCTCAATAGCTATCTCTGAGATAATAACTCTACCTAAAGGAGTAGAAAGAGCATAGCCTCCTTGGTAATCAGCATTTGCTTTGATAGCTTTGCTTATAACTTCATCTGCAAAACGAGTTTTGGCATCGTATACTACAGCATCTATAGCCCCTAAATCGATGGCTTTTTGCTTTATTTGTTCTAGGTTATCCGCAACTTGGCCAATATCTATGGTTAACGCAATAACTTCAACATCATATTCTTCTTGGATCCATTTAAGCATTACAGATGTATCTAAGCCACCAGAATAAAGTAAAAGACAACGTTTGAAGTCTCCTTTTTTTGCTTCATGGCTTGCAACTTTTTGATATTTTTCAGACATGTATCACTCTTTCTTATTTTGAATTTTTATTCATTTTATCAGAAAATAATATGATGACAAATATTTAATGTGAATAATTATTCACAATTGTGTTGAATTGGTAGCAAGTGCGAGTTCTTAAATATCAGAATGCTTTTGATCAAAGATTAGTTATAACCAATATAGACAGCAAGAGCTATCATAATTGAACTTAGAATCATAAGGTATAGGTAAAATTTGAAAATAAATTTCAACCATAGCCCATAAGGTACTCTTGCTGCACCTAATACAGCCATTAAAGTCGCAGATGTTGGCATTAAACAATGTGTCCATCCATCTCCAAGCTGAAATGCTAAGACTGCTATTTGTCTGCTTATACCGGTTAAATCTGCTAGAGGTGACATAATTGGCATTGTCAAAGCGGCTTGTCCAGATCCAGAAGTTACAAAAAAGTTAAAGATAGATTGGAAGTAGAACATTCCTAATGCTGAGACATAATGGTTAGTGCCAGATAGACTCTCTGAAGCATAGTGGAGAATAGAGTTTAGCATAGTGTAATGTTCAGGGTTTGAACCGCCCATTAGATAAATCAAACCATAGGCAAAACTAATAATTAAACAAACCGGTAGTAAGGCTTTTGCTCCATCTTTAAATGCATCTAGTATTGTATTTAGAGTCATGCCATTTACTTTACCAACTATTGCAAAAAATCCTGTTACAAGACCCAATATAGTAAATAGTGTAGCAATTTCTGGTAAATAATAGCCAAATTTAACAACACCATAGACTAACCAAACTATAGTTATTACTAAGCTTGCTAGTATTAACCAAGAATAAATACACATCTTTTGTGTTAACTCTAAGGAGTGCTCATCAGAGTTTCTATATAAGTTATCATGTTCATACATTGGAGATAACTTTGGATTTTTCTGTATTCTTAAAGCATGGATAATAGCAAAAATAGTTATTGATGAAGTAAATATTAACCACATGATTATTCTAAATATACTTCCAGATAATATCGGAACTTGAGCTATACCTTGAGCAATACTTACAGAGAAAGGATTCATCCAAGATGTTGCAAATCCTATTTGAGTGGCTAAATATATTACTACTACGCATGTAAAAGCATCAAAACCTATAAGTACAAAAATTGGAACTAGTAGCATTATAAAGGGTATAGTTTCCTCTCCCATACCGAATACTGCTCCACCTAATGAGAAAATAAAGCATAAAGCTGGCAGTAGAACTATTTTATTATTTTGGAATTTGTTTACTACACGTAGTATTGACTGATCAATTACTTTTGTTCTAAGTAATATACCAAATGAGCCACCAATTATCAGTAAGAAGGCAATTATAGCAACAGCACCTCCATCTTTAGAACCGGATGTCATACCATCATAGATAAAGCTTGTAAAACCTCTGTTCTCAGAACTATCTTTGGCAAATATTTTTACAGGATTAGCTTCTGGAGTACCCTTAGAGTCTAATTTGAATTTAAAACTATCTGCAATAAGTACACTTCTTGAATGAGTTTGTCCATCAGAAGTATACTGAACATTTTTTACATTAAATTTACCTACGGGAATAAAGTAGCTAGCAATAGCCACAAGTATTGCGATACAAAATAGAATTACTAATGTATCAGGCATTTGGATTTTTTTGGTATTTTTCATTTGTAGAAAAAAATTATTAACTTTCTATTTAGATTATCAGTATTTATAAGTAAATTGGATATTAATTAGCAATTAATTTATCGAAATGTACTATCAAAATTAATATAAAAAAAATATTAAAATATATATGTTAATAATATTTTCTTATTTATCACCGTTGTTAAAAGTTGGAATGTCAATATGTTTTTATAACAGAGTTATCTTTATTAAAACAACATTAAATATAGATAAGAAGACTAAAATTGATTAACGTATATTTTACGGAGTACTTTAAGGTAATCTTTATGAATTATTAAAAATATATTATTTTTTCACTGCTTTTTATTCTTATTTTTGTTTATGTAATACTGAAGGTGCAGGGATTGAACCTGAGTTGTTTGAATAATATAGGTAAGGAGCATATCAATGAAATTTAAAAAAATAGCATTATTAACTGGACTAGCTTTATTTGTTAGTTCTGAAGCATATTCACATGCATATGTTGATACACCAAAAGGGCGTCCTGCTCTTTGTAGAGATAAGGTGAATGATGGATGTGATGTTAGGTCGTTATATGAGCCTCAATCATTTGAGGTAGGAGATGGTAATTTTGAATCCGGTTCTATGGGTAATGAAGTTGGTAGTGGAGGTCTTGGTCCAGATTTAGCAGAACAGACAGCAAGTAGATGGGCAAAAACAGTTGTTAGGTCTGGCCCTACAACTTTTAGATGGCATTTTGCTGCAGCACACTGGACGACCTCTCCAACATCATTTAAATTTTGGATAACGAAACCAGATTGGGATCCAAACAAGCCTTTAACTAGAGAGGATTTTGAATCTCAACCATTAAATTGTTACAATCCTATTCCTAATTTTGTAAATAGTTTTCCTAATGATGGTAGAGACAAATTTACAATTACTTGTGACTTACCACAAAGAACAGGCTATCAAGTTATAGCTGCTGAATGGGATGTTGGTGATACCTCTATGAGTTTCTTCAATGTTATAGATGTTGATTTTACTAATGATTATCCTGTCGGTACTGTAATACAACCTGGCGATGATTCTAATGGTGGAGTCAAGGAACACCTCCTGATATGGCTAGCTCATGGGAGCGTGTAAGAGATCACGACGGTGGTACGCCAACACCAAATGATAGGTTCCCAATTAATATGAACACTTTCACAATTAGTGAAGAAGGAGTTCGTACTGGAGATAGAGTGGTATTAGAAACATCTAAAGATGGAGTATTGACAAGTTATGATCTTGTAACAGTTTCTAATGGCATGACTAGAACTGATCTAATCAGACAGGTGACTACAAAGATTAATGAGATTAGCTCTCAAGAGCTTGGAGGCAATATTATAGCTGGTGTTAAAGATGCTAATGGTAATGTTGTACCTAATAATGAGATGGTAAGTATTTATCAAGTAGCATCTAAACCATATGCTGATGTTAGCTTCCAATATATCCAAGGAAATAATCATGTTCAAAATCAACTTCATTTGATGGACTTCAAAGATCAATATGATCTAAATTCAAATGGATCAGTTAATATAACAGCGAAGATCATGTCTCACGGTTCTGATAAGGCAAATGTTCATGTAGTGTTACAAGATAGTAGTGGTAAAGCAGTTTATCAAAACTACGATATTCAAATATCACCGATGGATACATATAACTTATCATTAACGGCTGATAATCTAAAACCTGGAGATTATGATCTTATTATCTCTAGTCTTATAGATGGTGCTGATATTTGGCAGAAAGATATGAAGATTAAGCTTATTGATCCAAATGCTGGTAATGGTGGTGGTGATACGGCTAATTTAGATAATGTAGCTGTTAAGTTGGTATCAAATACTCCTTACTATGTTGTAGGCCCTAATGATTCTCTAAGACCTGCATATCGTCATAAAGTATTACCACCATTGGGTATGCATCCTGGCAAGCAGGTAACTATCTTACCTTGGAGTAAAGCCACGTCATCACATGGTAATAATAAATCAGACTATGTTAAGTGTCCTCTTCCTAGTGGTGATGCAAAAGCTGTAGTTTATAAAGTTGGTGGTGATATGTATAACTTAACTTGTAAAATTAAGGAAGTTAAAAAATAGCAATTCTTTATAGTTCTAGCGTTTGATTTACTATTTTTATCATATCTATTGTTTAATATCTTTCTTTTATATTAAACAAGTCTAGGTAAGTGCTTACTTCTTATTGTGATAAATAGAGAATTTTTGATATAAAAAAAATATAGGAAAAATGTTATCTATATTTTTTTCTTATATGTTGGCGGATGATTTTTTTTTTAAATCAAGTTTTTTTTGCAAAAAAAGTGAGTGTTAAGTCTAGATTAATTTTACCTTGAAAAAGTTTTTTTATGATTCTTCAACATTTATTAAGAATTAGAAAAATGTCTTCCCAAGTTATCCAAAATAGTCATATTCTGGCATATTTTTATTTATAGAGTTATTGGTGTAGCATGACAATGTGGGTGTTTAAAGTTAGAGTTCTTGAGATAAATTTAGATAAGGAGCTTATCATGAGACTAAAAAAAATAACAATCTTAACAGGATTAGCTTTGTTAGCTACTTCACAAGCGTATTCGCATGCATATGTTGAAACACCAAAAGGACGTCCTCTTTTATGTAATGAACGTGTAAATCAAGGGTGTGGTAATATATCTCTTTATGAACCACAGTCATTTGAAGTTGTAGATGGCAGTTTTGAAAATGGTTCTATGGGTGATCAAGTCGGAGGAGCTGGACTTAGTGCAGCTCTTTCTGAGCAGACAGCAAGTAGGTGGGCTAAAACTGTTGTTAGGTCTGGCCCGACAACAATCAGATGGCATTTTACAGCATCTCATTGGACAGTTTCTCCAGCATCATTTAGAGTCTGGATAACAAAACCTGATTGGAATCCAAACATGCCATTAAGTAGAAGTGATTTTGAGGCACAATCATTAAACTGCTATAATCCAAGTCCTAATTTTACCAATGCACATCCAGCTGATGCTAATAGTAAGTTCACCATGACTTGTGATTTGCCAGTAAGGACAGGATATCAAGTTCTTGCTGCTGAATGGAATGTTGGAGATACTGCAGCTAGTTTCCTTAATGTTATAGATGTCGATTTTACAGATGCACATCCAGCTGGAACAGTTATACTACCAAGTGGGGATACTGATAACGGAGGTACTGATAACGGAGGTACTGATAACGGAGGTACTGATAATGGAGGTAGCACAGGTGGGTTGCAAGAATATGACCCAAATAAAAGCTATCCAGATCGTGGTACAGAAGTTATTTATGAAGGAAAGGTTTATGCTAGCAAATGGTGGGTAAACCCAGGTCAGGTTCCAGGAGCTACTCAATGGGGCCCATGGGAGTATATTAGAGATCATGAGCAAACAAATCCATCTGATCGTTTTCCTATTAAAATGAATACTTTCACAATTAATGAAGATAATGTTCGCGAAGGAGACGGAGTGATTTTACAAGCCTCTAAAGATGGGGTAATGAAAGAGTATGATCTTGTAACAGTTTCTCGAGGTATGTCTGCAAATGATTTAATTAAAGAGATGACTGCCAAAATTAATCAGATTAGCACACAAGAACTTGACGGTAGCATTATGGCGGGAGTTAAGGATAATAATGGTGACGTTGTGCCAAATGATGAGCTTGTTAGTATTTATCAAGTTGCAGCGAAGCCGTATAGTGATATTAGCTTCCAGTATTATCAAGGAGCACATCATCTTAAAAATGAACTTCATTTAATGGGCTTTGAAGATCAATATGATCTAAGCTCAAATGGTTCAGTAAATATAGCAGCGAAGATTATGTCACATGCATCTGATAAAACAAATGTATTTGTAACATTGCAAGATAGTAATGGCAAAGCAGTATACGATAAGAGAGATATACAAATAGATCCTATGCAGACATATGACTTGTCATTAACTGCTAATAATCTGCAACCAGGTGAGTATGACCTTATTATTGGTAGTGTTCTTCAAGGAGCACCAATTTGGCAGAAAGATATGAAGATCAGGCTTACGGGAACCTCTGCTGATACTAGTGAATATGTTGCGGGTACTAAGTATAAGGCTGGAGATAAAGTTAAGGTTGGTAGCTCAATATATGAATGTAAAGGCTGGCCATATACAGATTGGTGTTCAGTACCTGCCTATAGACCAGATGGTATATATGGTGATCAAGCTTGGATTAAGTTATAAAAATCAGTATCAAATCTAGCTCTAATAATATCTTGTAAATTTCTATTTAATGCAATATCAGAAAATTATAGCTATTCCTTTACAGTGTTACATTACCTTAAGAGAAGTTTTAATTTCCCTAGGATCATTTTCTATAGTGAAAGTAAATATATAAGCCTTGTTAATGACAATATGTTTTAACTTTTTAAAACTGTTAATTTTATAGTTTAATCAGGTTTTAATATTAATATTGCTTGTGGCTACTTGAAACTTATTTTCACCTATGACTCCAATCCATGATAAGTTTGTGACTTGATATAATCTTAATAAAGACAAGAAATCTAAAAGTTTTTCTTTATAAGCTATAGAATCACTAATAATTAGGCTCACATCATTACTAGTAAGCTTATATAAAGAATCAAATGTTATCTCAGATAACTTTTTTTTAAAAAAGTAGATGTTCTAAAAAAACAAACTTCTTTGAATAGTTGAGAGACTTTTTAACAACTTGATAAGTATTTACATAGCTTAACTTATACTTTCTATTTATTAAATGAGGTAGCTTGGAACTTATGTTCTACCCCGTTGTAATTATTTCTTAGGTCTTAGTAATAATATTTGTTGTAAATTAAAAAAAATAGATATACCAAATATAACTATAATAACAGAAACTATTTGGCTGATAGATAAAGTATCTCCAAAGAAGATATAAGCACAAATAATACTTGCAGGAGGAGTTAAAAGTGACAAAGGAGCTATTGAGCTAGCTAGATGTTTTTTCATTAAATTATTCCAAATGTAATATCCTAGAATAGTAGTGATATATGATTGAAATAGAACAGAAAAGGAAGATCTTAGAGTTATTTCATTTGGTATAAGCAAAATTACATTATAACCCTTCACTATAATAGTTATTATTAGGACTGCTATAGTGGAAAACAAACTTGACCAGATAATAAATGCAAACATATCTGAAGGTTTTGTAATTTTAACAATAATGTTACAGAGTGCCCACGAAAGAGCAGCTGATAAAACTAAAAGAATCCCCTCTATTGTTGAATGTTCTTTTGAACTAAAAATTATTATTAATAAGCCTATTAAAGAAATAATCATTCCAAATATATGTGATTTGCTGATTTTTTCACTTAATATAAGAAAGCTTAAAATAATAGTAAAAAAAACTGCAAACTGTAGGAAAACTGATGAGATACCAACAGATAGCCCCTCATATATAGCAAAACTTACCATCCACCATAAGCCGGCACCAAATAAAACACCATAAATGATAATTGCAAACCAAGAGACTTCAGGTTTTCTAATAAAGAAAATAATAGGAAAAAAACAAAAAAAGAAGCGTAATAATATTAAAATAAAAGGATCTAAGTCTTTAAGACCTAGCTCAATAATACAAAAATTGAACCCCCACATAATAGTAACTAATGCACCAATAAAAAAATCAAATTTCAATTTCATAACTCACCCGTATTTGTAAAAGAAGATACAACCTCTTTTGTCTGAAAAGACGAGAGGATTTTTTAATAACTAAAAAGAACATTAACAAATAAACTTGATAGAAGAGATCTAATTAAATTAAGGTTAGTGTTGTTCCCTTTCCCTCTCTTATTAGATGTCTATATGTGTTATATCCAGAATTATTCATTGTTTAACTTCTTTAAACTATTTTTATGTTTACATTATATAACTATTTACATTAAGTAATTGGTTAACAACTGTTAACTAATATTTGACATGCTAGAAAAATAACCTAATAGATATCATAATAGTATTGATGTGGATATTAATATTTTAATCTCTAGATTAACGATTTTATAAACTTATTATTTATTCATTTGATGAATGAGTCCATTTTAGTAGGAACTATTTACTAAACCTAATTTAGTAATAGAAAAATCATATTATGAGCCTTTTCTTAAAGAGTTAGATTTCATAAATTTTCTTTATATAATAATAAATCTTGCTAATTAAGCTATTTTCAAATAGCAACACTTTAGGAAAAATGTTATTATTATGTTCCATGATTTTTTATATTTTCATGTGTTCTGATGAATTCAAATACTAAGATTATTTTTGTTACAGGTGGGGTTGTATCTTCACTTGGTAAAGGTGTTACAGCGGCTTCTTTAGCAACTCTTTTAGAGAGTCGTGGCTTAAATGTAACTATGATGAAACTTGATCCATACATTAATGTCGATCCAGGTACAATGAGTCCTCTTCAGCATGGTGAGGTTTTTGTTACAGAAGATGGTGCAGAGACAGACTTAGATCTTGGCCATTATGAGCGTTTTATCCGTAATAAAATGACTCAGGCAAATAACTTTACAACTGGTAGAGTTTACCAGAGTGTCTTAAAAAGAGAGCGTAAAGGCGACTATCTTGGAGCGACTATCCAGGTTATTCCCCACATTACAGATGAAATTAAAAGACGAGTTTGTATGGGGATTGCTGATGATGTTGATGTAGCTATTGTTGAGATTGGTGGTACTGTGGGTGATATTGAATCACAACCATTCTTAGAGGCTATTAGGCAGTTAAGAATAGAGCTTGGTAGAAATAGAACTTTGTTTGTTCATTTGACACTTCTGCCATATATAAGAGTAGCGGGTGAATTAAAAACAAAGCCAACACAGCATTCTGTTAAAGAGTTAAGAGGAATTGGTATACAAGCAGATGTTTTAGTTTGTAGATGCGAACAGAGATTCGATGAGAATGAAAAGCGTAAAATAGCTCTTTTTACAAATGTTGATCAAGATTGTATTTTTACAGCTGAGGATGTAGAAACTATCTATGAAGTGCCTCTTAAATATAATCAGCAAAAGTTTGATGCTAAATTAGTAGAGCTTTTAAACTTAAACACTAATGAGGCAGATCTATCAGAGTGGCAAGGTGTTGTAGATACTATTAAAAATGTTAAAGGCCAAGTTACAATTGCTATGGTTGGTAAATATGTATCTTTAACTGAAGCATATAAATCTCTAAATGAAGCATTATATAACGCAGGTTATAAAAAAGGTGTAAAAGTAAAAATTAAGTTTGTAGATTCTGAAAATATTACAGATGAAAATGTTTCATCATATTTTGATGGGGTTGATGCGATCTTAGTACCTGGTGGATTTGGTAGTAGAGGTGCCGAAGGTAAAATCACTTCAATTAAATATGCTAGAGAAAATAATCTTCCATTTTTGGGTATTTGTCTAGGTATGCAGCTAGCTGTAGTTGAGTATGCAAGAAATATACTTGGATTAAAGGATGCTCACTCAAGTGAGTTAGATCCTACTACTCAAAATCCAGTTATAGGACTAATAACTGAATGGCAAGCAGAAGATGGAACTATTCATCAAAGAACACATAACTCAGACTTAGGCGGTACAATGCGTCTGGGTGGGTATAAGTGTGTCTTAAAAGATGGCTCTCGTGCTAAAGAAATATATGAGTCTAATGAGGTCGTCGAAAGACATCGTCACAGATATGAAGTAAATAATAATTATGTAGAAAAACTTGAACAAGCTGGATTAATTTTCTCAGGTAGATCTGAAGATAATAACTTAATGGAGCTTGCGGAAATACCAGAGCATAAGTGGTTTATAGCATGCCAAGCTCATCCAGAATTTACTTCAACACCGAGATATGGTCATAAGTTGTTTGAGTCATATATACAGGCAGCTATCGAAAATTCTAATAATTAACGCCTAGTTTTGATATTTCATGAATAAAAGTGCTATAATTTGAATTAATAAAATATTGGAGAATACTAAATGAGTAAACAAAAAACTTTATCTATAATTAAACCTGATGCTGTTGCAAAGAATGTGATAGGAGAAATCTATAGTCGTTTTGAAAAAGCAGGCTTAAAAATAGTAGCATCTAAAATGAAGCAATTATCAAGAGCAGAAGCTGAGGGCTTCTATGCTGTACATAAAGATAGACCTTTTTTTAGCGCATTAGTTGAGTTTATGATCTCAGGTCCCGTAATGATTCAAGTTTTGGAAGGCAAAAATGCAATAGCTAAAAACCGTGAGTTGATGGGAGCTACTAACCCTAAAGAAGCTGATGCCGGTACAATTAGAGCTGATTTTGCAGACAGTATAGATGCTAATGCTGTTCATGGTTCTGATGCTGAAGATACTGCAGCTCAAGAAATCAGATATTTCTTTAGTGATATAGAGATTTTTAGCTAAAAAACTGCATCTAGTCTTAATTTTTTGGAGGAGATAAGAGAATGAGTTGGTTAACAAGAGTAATAAGCAGAAGTTTAGGTACAAATGCACAGAAAAAAGACATGCCTTCAGGTATCTGGAGTCAGTGTCCAAGCTGTCAAGTAACACTATACTCTGAAGAGCTACATAATAACAAATCAGTTTGTCCACATTGTAACTATCACTATAGAATCTCGGCGAGACATAGATTGAATATTTTTTTTGATAGAGATAGTACAACTGAGCATTTTGCTAATATTGCTCCAGTTGATATGCTTAAGTTTAAAGATACCAAAACTTATAAAGATAGATTAGCTCAAGCGCAAAAGAAAACAGAAGAGCAAGATGCACTAGTTGTTATGGATGGAACTATAAAAGGTTTTCCTATGGTTGCTGCAGCGTTTAACTTTATGTTTCTAGGTGGTTCGATGGGTTCTGTTGTTGGTGAGAAGTTTGCTAGAGGTGTTAAACTTGCTATGGAGAAGAAAGTTCCATTTATTTGTTTTACAGCCAGTGGTGGAGCTAGAATGCAAGAGTCTTTGTTTTCACTTATGCAAATGTCGAAAACAAGTGCGGCATTACAAAAGTTAGCCGAGGCTAAACTACCGTACTTGGTTGTTCTAACAGATCCTACTACTGGTGGAGTTTCAGCTTCTTTAGCGATGTTGGGTGATGTTCATCTTGCTGAGCCAAAAGCATTAATCGGTTTTGCTGGACCTAGGGTTATTGAGCAAACGGTTAGAGAGAAACTACCCGAAGGGTTCCAAAGAAGTGAGTTCTTAGTAGAAAAAGGTATGGTTGATATGATTGTTGATAGAAGAAATTTAAGAAGTGAAGTTTCTAAAATAATAGATAAGTTAATGCCAAATCTTACAAAAATAAACCATTCTCAAGCCTTAGAACATAAAGCAGAAGAACAAGCTTAATATATCAAAAAAATGAGTGTCGAAGTAAAAATAGCTAAAATCATGGCTAATAACGATGCTCTTTCATGTAGCTCACGCGATTTATTATTTATATTAGATAGATTTAATTTTAGAAAGAAATTCAAGATTATAACTGTTGCTGGTACTAATGGTAAAGGTACTACAGTAGCAATGTTAGAAGAATTATTAACTACTAATAATAAATCAGTCTTAAGCCATACATCTCCTCATGTATTTAAATTTAATGAAAGAATTTCTCTAAACAAAAAACCTATTTGTGATAGTGGTCTACTAGAACTATTAGAGCGACTAGAGGAAATAACACGTGATTATAAGTTATCGTATTACCAAATAGCGTTCTTATGTGCTTGTATGTATTCGCAGAGAGCTGATGTGGACTATTTAATTCTTGAGGTCGGTATTGGTGGGCGTCTTGATGCTGCAAATATAATGGATCCTGATATAACAGCTATAACAAATATTGATTTTGATCATTGTGAACTTTTAGGTGATACGTTAGATAAAATAGGTCTTGAAAAGGTAGCTATATCAAGAAAAGATATACCATTATTTCTTGGTTCAAAGATGCCTAATAGCGTCTATGAATATGCAGAGTCAGCAAAAGCGATAATCTATAGTGATAAGTATGATTGTAGTTCTAAAGAATGCTTTACGCATAGTTATAATATTGCAATGGGTATAGCAGAGTATCTTTTCAATAGAATGCAAATTAGCTATATTCCTAAGTTAGATGATATAAGAGCAAATGCAAGATTTAAATTACTCAAAGAGGATAAGAGTAATAAAAGCTATGTGATTGTAGATGTTGCGCATAATCCAGCTTCGGTAATTCATTTGTTTAAGTTGCTAGAAGCTAAATTTGGTATTGAAAAGATTAGATATGAAGCTATATTTGGAATCTTAGCGAGCAAAGATATCTCAGAGATTATATCTATAGCTAAAAGATATATTTATAAATGGGAAGTAGTTGATCTTAAATACATAGATCCACGAGCGTTAGATATAAAGGAGATCAAGCAAAGATTTAGAGAACAAGATATTGTTAGAGTTGATTATAATAAAGACTTAAGCAGTATTTATTTATCAAAGAAAAGTACTGTAACTGTAGTTTTCGGGTCATTTGTTTTAGCTGGAGAATTTATAAAAGAGTATGAAAAGCAAAATAGTTAAAAACGAAAAGCAAATGTTTGAGCTTGCTAAAGAATATGCTAAAGAACTAGTGTTTGGAACTGTAGTGTTTTTATATGGAGATCTGGGTGCTGGTAAAACAACTTTTGTTAAAGGAGTTATAAAGTCTTTAGGTTATCAAGGAAATGTTAAAAGTCCAACATATACTTTAGTTGAAGACTATCAGTTTGATAAATTTAATATTTATCACTTTGATCTATATAGACTAGCAGATCCAGAGGAACTTGAGTGGATTGGTGCTAGAGATTATTTTAATGAAAATAGCATATGTTTTGTTGAATGGCCTGAAAAAGCTAAGGGTTTTTTACCGAAAAAAGCGGCTGAAATCCTTATAAAATATATACCTGAGGGTAGGGTTGTAGAGTTTTGCTAGATAATCTGCGTAAAAAATGTGTTAAAAAAATAATATATTGATATTATATTATTTTATAGTTTATGCGAAAACTCAATTTCAGATTACAGGAGAGAAAATGAAGGCCAAGTTGATAGTTGCTTTTTTATCTGTACTATTTTTTAGCTCGTCATATGCAACTTTAGAGCAGTGTTATAAAAGTGGAGCTGATAAAGACTATGGTAATGTTTTAAAAACATGTCAGCCCTATAATAAAACTGATGCTAGAGCTACAGGACTGTTGGCAGAGGCGTATATTCAGCTTGATGAGAATGATAAAGATGCTTTAAACGATGCATTGTGGGCAATAGATTTTTATAAGAAAAATGGTATTCCAGCACATGATAAGAAGTCATATTCTTACTTATTGTATTTAGTTGGGGAACTATACTATTTTGGTTCTAATGATATTAAAATTAATCAACAAAAAGGCTTGGAATATATTATCGGTGCTGCTAAATTAGGTTATGCAATTGCTCAGAATCAGTTAGGGAACTTTTATGTAAGAGCAGGTAGTGTTCCGGCGCCAAACTTTGCAAAAGCATATAAGTGGTATAAATTAGCTATAGCAAATGGTAGTTTAGAAGCTCGTAGCTCATTCTTGATTAATAATGAACAAAGTTTCATTGATAGATATCCTTATTGTATATCTCAAGGTAAAACATTTATTGGTGATGCCTTCTTTACTGGTGAAGGAGATCTACCTAAAAATGTAGATGAAGCACTTAAATGGTATAAAATGGCTTATAAAATAGACCATATCTCGCCAGTAGAAGTAGGTTTGGCGAAAGCTTATATTGTAAAAGGTGATAAGAAATCAGCGAAGAAATATGTGCAAGAAGCTATAGAACAACCATATGCTCCAGCGTTTGTTATAGCTGCTGAGTTATCTGATAGTAATATTGACAAATATGCGTATTTAAGCCAAGCAATATCATTATATAAGACGCCTGCTCTTAACTTCTGGAATCAGTTTAATGCATACTGTCGTCCTAATTTATCTGATAAAGGTTTAAGTATTGCGCAAGCTGAATTAGCTAAGATTAAACTATCTCAAGAAGAGTTAGCACAAGCTAATAAAAAAGTAAAAAATTTCCAAAACAGCTGGCAAAAGAAACCAACTGAGAACTCATAAAGATAGATAAATCTTATTTATAAGATGAAGAAATTCTTTTCTAATAGTTTCATAGTTTCTTTCTTTTTATTCTTATCAAAAACTTTAGGTTTTGTTAGAGATTTGCTATTAGCAAGTTTTTTTGGTAGTAGCTCTAGCTTACAGGCGTTCCTTATAGCTTTTAGATTCCCTGAGTTTATTCGTAAAGTTACCTCATCTGGAGCATTGACTCAGATTGTAAATCCTTATTTAAATCGGAAATTAAACACTAGAGATAAGAGATTTATTGTAACTATACTATATTTTATAGCTTTGATGATGTTAATAATTACATTATTCTTAATTGTATTTAGTAATTTATGGGTAGATATATATGCCCATGGATTTGTAGATAAAGGTAACTCTCATCAACTTGTCAGAGATATGTTTGTTATTATGATACCATATATACTTTTTAATAGTATGATGGGGCTTATATCTGCAATATTAAATAGTTATAGTCGTTATTTTGTATCATCACTTTTACCGATAGTTTTAAATATAGTGATGATAATAGGAATAATAGCTTCACCATATTTGAGTATTTCTATTTGTAGTGTGGCATATAGTGTTTTATTAGCCGGTATACTTCAGATATTAATAGGTTTTTATGCACTATATAAGTTAGTTGGAAGTTTAAAATTTAATCGAGATATTTTTTTATTAAAAGATATTAGATCAAGAGTTTTTCTAAAAAAACTACCAAGTGCTTTTTTTGGTACAGCAATATTGCAGATAAATGGCTTAATAGAAACTTTTTTTGCTTCTTTTTTGATATCAGGGAGTTTAGCTTGGTTATATTATGCAGATAGGGTAAACCAGTTTCTTTATGGAGTTTTTGGTACCGCAATAGCTGTAGTAATGATTCCATATTTGACAAAATGTAAAACAGATAATGATAAGTTTATACAAACCTTTATGTGGATTGTGAAGTTAACATTGCTAATAGCAATCCCTGCAGTTATAGGATTGTACATATTGGCGAAACCTATTGTTATTACATTGTTTTATTATGGACATTTTAGTTTTAGAGATGTTGATTTTACTTATTTAGCAATGTTAGGATATTTACTTTCACTATTTTGTTTTGTAATAGTGCGAATTGTAGTATCTGCACTATATACTCAAAATAGAACTTCGATAGTTTTTTATATAAGCCTTGTGTGTTTAATTCTTAGTATAGGCTTAGATTTAGTTGTTGTATCTTTATTTGCGAATGATAAATATGCTTTTATGTATCTGGCATTTGTTAGTTCAGCTGTAGCTTTTATTAACTTAGTTACTCAGCTTATGGCATTAGCTGATTTTAATCTTAAAAAGTTTTTGATAATTTGTTTACCAATCACTATTTTAATTAGAATAATAATCGCGACTATACTTATGGTTTTTGTATTAAAGCTATTTAATCTAAGTGATAGCTATTGGGTTGGACTTTCAATGTTTGAAAGACTAAAAAATATTTGCTTGATTGTATTAGTTGGTTTTGTGGTATATATAAGTGTGATAACTATTTTAGGAACATTTAGATCATTAAAAGTAACAGATTCCTAAAAATTATTTGCTGATTAGTTTATACTTGTATTTAGGTAATTATGTAGGATTAGTAATGCACGATTTTAAAAAAAATAATAACCTTCGTGGTATAGAGAGAGAAACTTTACGTATCAAAATTGATGGAGGATTAGCTCATTCACATCATCCTTATAAGCTTGGTCATAAGCTAACTAATGATAGTATAACAGTTGATTTTTCTGAGAATTTGCTTGAGTTGATCACATCTCCACACTCTAGTATGGATGATGTTTTTTCTGAGTTGGAGACTTTAGGGGCATTTACATTACAGAATATGAACGATGATGAGATAACTCTAAATACTAGTATGCCTTTATCTGCAAGTGAGAGTGAAATTCAAGAAGCTGATTTCGGAGAATCTAATTCAGGAAGGATGAAGCAAACTTATCGTAAAGGTTTATCTGTCAGATATGGTAAGGTAATGCAGATTATTGCTGGAATTCATTATAATTTTTCTTTTGATAAGGAGTTGATTCAGATTAAAGCAGATCAAAATAATATTTCTTTTTCTGATGTTTATTTTGATATTATAAATAATTATTTTGAGTTCATGTGGTTGCTACCGTATTTATTTGGAGCTAGTCCAATATGTGCAAAAACTTCTGTAAAAAATAAGCCAGACTATTTAGTAGACTTAGATGAGGAATTTTATGTAGGTAAATATGCAACAAGCCTTAGAATGAGTGATCTTGGTTATACAAGTCCGGCACAAAAAGATTTAGCAATATCTTATAATGATGTTAAATCATATGTAAGAGACCTTATACAAGCTACTGATGATATATTTGATGAGTATAAAGCTATAGGTTTGTATAATTCTAATGGCGAAAGAATACAGTTAAATGAAAGTATCCTACAGATAGAGAATGAGTATTATAGTGCGATTAGACCAAAACAAGCTACACAAAGATGTCAAAGACCAGCTTGTGCTTTATCTATGGGAGGGGTCGAGTATATAGAAGTTAGAGTTCTAGATGTTGATCCTTTTGCAATAAATGGCATAAGTAAGAATACAGCTCTTTTTGTAGAAGCAATGCTTATGACATGTTTTGAAGAAAAAGGTAGGCGTTATAATAAAAGCGCTATAAAACGAGCTAAACAAAACCTAACAGCTGTTGCTATAGATGGGCGTAATCCGGAACTTAAACTTTGCAAAATTAGCTGTAATAATAATGAAACTTTATTAAAAGATTATGCTCTAGAGCTATTTGAAAAAATTGAAAATACAGCTAAAAAAATGCCTCAAGAGTATTTAGATGCGGTTAGGGTTGAAAAACAAAAAGTATTAGATGTATCTAAAACACCATCAGCTAGAATAGTTGATATTGCAAAGCAGAAAGGGTATAAAAACTTAGCTTTAGAAATTTCTAAAAATGTATCTAAAGAGCTTAGAAACTCTAAAATTTCTGAAGAGGTAGAATCTAAATTAAAAGAACAAGTAACTAAATCTGTTATTGCTGAGAAAGAGCTTTTAGAGAGCGATAGTCTTTCTCTAGATGAGTATATTAA
This sequence comes from Francisella sp. SYW-9, assembly GCF_008711465.1. Taxonomy (GTDB): domain Bacteria; phylum Pseudomonadota; class Gammaproteobacteria; order Francisellales; family Francisellaceae; genus Francisella. Next base: position 290,877 of record NZ_VXKQ01000007.1, on the reverse strand, counting down.
TAGATATTACGAGTCATCAAAAGACTGCTGCTAATCTAAGTTTTTTCAATATTCTTATTTTTCTGCTATATACAGTTTCTGGACATTTAAAGATAGCATAGATATATTTAAACTATAATTTATTAAAAGAATGTTCTTTTGACTTATTCTATAATTGCAAAAAAAGGTAACCAATATGGTGTAGGGACTGTTACAGCTTCTGTTGCTGTAGGAGGCTTTGTTCCGTATGTTGAAACTAATAAGATAGTGGCAGCTACTCAAGGTTTTTATACAAACTACCTTTATCCGTATTGGGCGTCAAATCTATTAGATAAGAATTCAGTTAGTGAATGTCTGGATAAAGTTATATCTCAAGATAAAAACTCTAGATTTAGACAATTTATACTAATGGATAAACTAGGAAATACTGCAGGCTGGACTGGAGATAGTAACGATGATTTTTGTGGTCATATTTTGCAGAAAAATTTAGCTGTTGCTGGTAATAGATTAGTTAGCAGAGAAGTTTTAAATAGGATGGTAGAAACATATATAAGAACAGAAAGTCAAAGCTTAGTAGAGCAAATAATAGCTTCGTTAGAGGCTGGATTATTAGCTGGAGGTGATAAACAAGGAGCATTGTCTATAGCAATAAGAGTTGTTAGTGATGAGCACCCGCCATGTGATTTAAGAATGGATTATTCTTCAAATATTATATCTGATATAAAAAAACTATATTCTCATTATACAGATACTAACTACAACAAATTTATCAAAGCAATTCCTACAGTTAATAACCCTTCTAAAGCTGGCTAGCCTAGCTCTATAAATTAGAAAAACAAGGATTTAAATTATGAAAATAGATTATTCTGCGCAAGAATTAAAAACGTATTTCGATATCGCTGCAAGTTTTAGCTCATCACAAAAAGGAGTTACAAGATTATTTTGTAGTCAAGAGCATAAAAAGATAATTCCTATTATAAAGGAATGGATGCAACAGGCAGGACTAGAAGTACATCTAGATGCAATAGGTAATGTTATTGGTAGAAAACAAGGAAAGAAGACATCAAAAACATTAATTATAGGCTCTCACCAAGATAGCGTTATTGAAGGTGGTAGATATGATGGTATTTTAGGAGTTTTATTACCATTATATGTTTTAAAAAAGATGCATGATAATGGCATAGAGCTTGATTATAGTATTGAGTTAGTAGCATTTGGTGATGAAGAGGGAATTCGTTTTCCAGAGACACTGTTAGGTAGTAAAGCTTTAAATGGTGATGTTAGTTTAGAGGCTTTGTCTGCAGTAGATAAAGAAGGTATTAGCATTTATGATGCTCTTAAAGAAATTGGTGCAAATCCAGATGATCTTGAGAAGTGTAAGAGAAATAAAGATGATATCTTAGGTTTCTTTGAGGCCCATATTGAGCAAGGTCCGGTTCTAGAACAAAAGAATTTACCTGTTGGAGTAGTAACAGCGATAACTGGAATACAAAGATATGCGATACATATTCAAGGTAAGGCAAATCATGCTGGAACAACTCCTATGCATTTACGTCAAGACGCATTAGTTGCGGCAGCAGAGATTATTAGATATGCTGATCAGCTATTTAAAAAGACAGATGATTTGGTTGGAGTTGTTGGGGAACTTAATGTTTCACCTAATGCGGTGAATGTAATTCCTGATAGTGTAGATATGACTATAGAAATAAGATCTCCACATGATCATCTTAGAGAGAGTGCTATGACGCAGATAGCAGATTTCCTTAAGGATGTGATGAGTGATTATAATGTGGAAATATCTTATAAAAAGAACTATGAAATGAAAGGACCATTTTGTGATCAAAAAATGCAAGAGCAACTTTTAACAGCAATTGAAGAGGTAGGTGAGCAACCTTTTTCTTTGTTTAGTGGAGCAGGCCATGATGGACTTGCAATGATAAATCTTACTCCTATTAGTATGCTATTTTTACGCTGTAAAGATGGTTTAAGTCATCATCATGAAGAAGATATTGATTATAATGATGCTTTGATTGCTGCTAGAGTAATACAAGAGTTTTTGGAAAACTTTAATTATTCAGGATAGGAGAAAAAAATGCAAAAAGAAGTAAATAATATAAGGTGGTATCAAAAGATAAATGATCCAATGGTTGTGATATTTTTTATCATAGTATTAGCTGCAATCTTAACGTATGTTATACCTGCTGGAGAGTTTGCAAAAAATTTAAATAGTGGTAATGGTGCTACTAATGCAGCATTTTTTCACCATTTACCTAGTCATGGAGTAAGCTTATTTGGAATCTTTGAAGCTATTCCAAAAGGGCTGGAAAAGGCTTCTGAATATTTATTTATAGTCTTTATAGCTGGAGGATTATTTCATATTCTTGATAAATCTCAAGCTTTAGAAAATGGCATTGGTACAGTAGTTAAACATATAGGTTTTCAAAGACAAACTTTACTTATTTTCTTAGCTACTTATATTTATGGTGTTTTTGGTATTGCTGTTGGTTATGAAAATAATATAGCATTAGTTCCTGTTGCTTTGATTATTTCTTCTGCTCTTAGGTTGTCTAGAGTTATAGGAGTTTGTATTGCAATTGGTGGAATTGGAATCGGTTTTGCATTATCACCAATAAATCCCTATACGATTGGAGTAGCTCAACAGATTGCCCATTTGCCATTATTCTCAGGAGCTGGTTTAAGAACAGTTATGGTTTTGCTAGCATTAACGTTTCTAGGATTCTATATTGCAAAATTTGTTGCACCAAAACATAAGAACGATGATGAGGAGATATTATTATCACGAAATATTGAAGATTATCATATGACTCTAAGAGATTCTTTGGTTATTGGTATTTTTGTGATAGGTATTGCCGTAATAGCAATTTGCTCGATACTCTCTGGAATGACGAACTCTAAGGGTCAATCAATACTAGGAATGCCATGGTATATAAATCAGATAGCAGCTGTATTTTTGATTGTATCTGTAATTGTTGCTGCGATATGTAGATATACTCCAAATTATTATATTAAGTTGATGATGGAAGGAGCTTCTAAAGTTACTCCAGGGGCTTTGATTGTTGGTTTAGCTGCTGCGATCCAAGTTATTTTAAAAGAAGGACATATAATTGACTCTATAGTTTATGGTCTTGCAGATGTTCTTGGTTATATTCCAGCGGCATTATCAGCTGTCTTAATGACACTTGTTCAAAGTATTGTAAATTTCTTTATTCCAGGTGGATCTGGGCAGGCAATGGCAACAATGCCTATACTAATACCTGTTGCAGATATGGTTGAGATGAAAAGGCAGTTAATGATTTTAGCCTTCCAGGTTGGTGATGGTTTTACTTATATGATATCTCCAACAGCTGGGGGCACATTAGCCATGCTAGCTATAGCAAGAGTTTCTTATACTGATTGGTTAAAAGCTATAGTTCCCTTTATCTTATTTATGTATGTTGTTTCTTGGATATTTATAACTTTTGCCTATTATATTGGTTGGTCATAAAATATAAATATTTTTGAATCTAATAAAAGTAAAATTATACTTTCTTGATTCCGCCAAATCTCTTTTTGAACTTATCAACACGGCCTGCAGTATCAACGATTCTTTGCTTACCAGTATAGAATGGGTGGCATTGTGAACAAATATCTATGCCCATAGATTCTTTACCAGATGTTGATTTTGTAACAAAAGAGTTACCACAACTACAAGTTACCGTTACTTCAGTATATTTTGGATGAATTTCTTGTCTCATTTTATTAATTTCCTTATTTTTATAATCTGACATCGCCACTTAGACTATTTCATCTAAGCACCATATCCTTTAGATAGAATAGCTTGAACATTTTAGCCTAAGTTATTCATAGTATCAAGCTTAATTAGAAGAAATATATTTTTCTCTTCTTACACTTTTAGGACCAAAACCTGCATTTGTTAGCATTTCATATGATTGGTCAATCATATTTGGATTACCACAAACATAAACGACATCTGTTTCAGGGTTTAGTCCTATTTTTTCAAATTGGTTTTGCACATAGCCAGAGATCTCATAATCTTTAAGATCTTGAGTTTCTCTACTTAGGCAAAGTTTGAAGTGAATATTTTCATGTTTTTTAGCAAATTCGATAAAGTCTTCTTGATAAAGAGCATCTTTACGATACTGGCAGCCAAGTAGTATGTGTATTTCAACATTATCGGCTCTTTCTAATAGCTCAGGAAACATTGATCTATAAGGGACAATACCTGTACCAGTGCCTACTAAGATTATTTTCCTAACATCTTCATCTTTTAGAATCAGTCTACCAGCTGGGCCCATTGCATTTGCTTTACCACCAACTTCCATATTAAAGAATGTCTCAGAAGCAATACCGTCTTTTACATAAGTGATACCAATTTCTAGAAGCATATTATCAGAAGGAAGAGAGCCTAAGCTATAACTACGACGCTTAACCTTTCCGTCATCTCCATCAAACATGAATGTAATAAACTGCCCAGCGATAAAGTTAAGCGGTTTGCCATCTGTCCTTTTGAAAACGAAGTGTCTAACATTATCTGTAATATCTTTAAAAGAAACTAATTCTAGTTCAAATTTTTCTAATGCCATTTTATTTAAAACTAATATGTATATTTGTAACAGCTGTAATTGTATAATAATTTTACCTATATGATAAGTTTGTATTTGTAATATGCTGAAGATATTTAGAGTTTTAGGTATTTTAATTGTACTTGTACCTTCTTTGGCTTTAGCAGATATGACTCAGTCAGAGATTGATAAGTTATATACAAAGCCCATAGTTCTAGATGAAAAGCACTATACATTTAATGTTGAACTGCCGGTAGACTCAACGGATGGATATAGATGGTTTCTTGTACCACCAGATTATGATTATGTTGATGATGTTGGTTATTCACATGAGAGTGTGGATATCGAAAATTCAAAGTGGGGTGGCATGGATAATTTTAAATTAAAGCTTACTAAGAAATTTAGGAAAGTGCCTTATAAAGTAGTATTACACTTTGAGTGTTTTAGACCATTTGAAAGTAATCCAAAAATTTTGAAAAAAGATATAGTTGTATTGTCATTGTTAAATTAGGAGAGAGATGTTAATGAAAAAAATATGTTTGTTGATGGTGGGATTATTTATAGTGATGAATATGTATGCAACTGGAGACTGTGGTGATAAAAGTTTTGATGCAATAAAAAATCAAGCTGTGCAGATGGAGAAAGCTTGGGACTCAGCCAATGCTAATAAGTTAGTTTCATTTTATGATGATGACTTTATATATATGAGTGGTGGCAAACCGTATAGAAGTAAAGCTAAAGTATTAAAGCATTACGTTGATGGTTTTGCTACAAATAGCTCAGGTAAAAGAAATTTTGGTAAATTGAAACTTAATTATCAATATTGTAGAAATATTGATAAGAATCATCAGTTAGTAATATTGAAATTTATATGGACTAGTCCTACTGGTAAAGTAGCTACAGGTCATGATTTGCTTGTTTGGCAAAAGAATAAGAGTGATGATTATAAAATAATTGTTGATTTTCCTCAGTAGAATAGCAAATAAAAGGAGATAAGAGATGTTTATGGTTTGGTTAGTACCTATAATTGTTGTATTGATTATTTTGCTAGGTTTATCAATAAGCCTTGTAGAGACTCAGTCTGTCAATATTATAGAAAGATTTGGAAAGTTTGTAAGAATTCAAAGAGCAGGTCTTAATTTTAGAATACCTTTTATTGAAAGAATTGCTGGTAGAGTTAGTTTGAGAGTTCAGCAACTAGATATAATGGCTGAGACAAAGACTAGAGATAATGTGTTTGTACATATGAAAGTATCAGTTCAGTTTTTGGTAGAGGAAGCTAGTGCGGTTGATGCATTTTATAAGCTTACAAATGCTAGAGCACAGATGGAGTCGTATGTGTTTGATGTGATTAGATCATCATTACCTCGTATGAGTTTGGATGAGTCTTTTGAGAATAAAGATGCAATAGCGTTAGATATCAAAAAAGAACTTTCTGAAGAGATGAGTACTTATGGTTATACAATTATTAAATCTTTAGTCGTTGATATAAATCCAGAAGAGAATGTAAAACGCTCCATGAATGAGATAAATGCAGCTCAAAGGCAGCTTGAAGCTACAAAGGCAAAAGCTGAGGCTGAAAAGCTTATAAAGATAAAAGAGGCTGAAGGTCAAAAAGAATCAATGAAACTTCTTGGTGAGGGTATCGCTGAGCAGCGTAAAGCAATAGCCAGAGGTTTGCGTGTTTCTATAGAGGATGTTAAAGAAGGCGCTGGGGATAATATATCTTCAGAGTACATATCATCTTTGGTTATGATGTATCAGTATTTAGATACTCTAGAAAATATGACTAAATCTGGTAAATCAAATGTGATATTTACACCAAACTCACCTAAAGGTTTTAATAATCTAACTTCTGAGATGATAAGTGCATTATCTGCAGCTAAAGATATTTAAGCAAACTATAACCTAAAAGAGAATTTCTGGAGGAAATAATGCTATGGAAAAAGGCTTGTTTCAGCAGACAGTTGAAATAGTAAATAGCTATGTCTGGGGGCCTCAGATGCTTATGTTGATTGTAGGTGTAGGTTTATTCTTAATGCTGGGGTTATGCTTTTTACCCTTGAGAAAAATCATTTTTGCTTTTAGATTACTTTTTAGTAAAGAGAAAAATAAGGATGATGGTGAAATAACGCCTTTTCAAGCATTGATGACAGCTTTATCAGCTACTATTGGAACTGGAAATATTGCTGGTGTTGCGACAGCTATTGCAATAGGTGGACCTGGTGCTGTCTTTTGGATGTGGTGTACAGCTCTAGTTGGTATGGCAACAAAATATTCTGAAGCAGTTTTAGCAGTTAAGTATCGTGAAGTAGATGCAAAAGGCTCTTATGTTGGAGGGCCTATGTATTATATTAAAAACGGCTTGGGTAAAAGATTTCTGTGGCTTGGTGTACTGTTTGCAATATTTGGATCAGTTGCTAGTTTTGGTATTGGTAATATGGTTCAAGTTAATTCAATGGCAGATGTGGTACAGAAAAACTTATATATTCCAGATTATATTACAGGTATTTTTGTCGCTATTCTTATTGCAACAGTTTTATTAGGGGGAGTTAAACGAATTGCAGAGGTTGCTAGTAAGATTGTACCAATTATGGCTATTCTATATTTTGTGAGTTGTGCAATTGCAATTTTATTAAATCTCAAATTATTACCTGGTGCATTTTATATTATATTTGATAATGCTTTTACTCCTACAGCTGCAACCGGAGGGTTTGCTGGAGCAGGGGTGATGCTTGCTATTCAGATGGGGGTTGCTCGCGGAGTATTTTCAAATGAGGCAGGCTTAGGTTCAGCACCAATCGCTCATGCTGCGGCTAAAACAAATAGTCCTGTTAAGCAAGGATGTGTAGCAATGCTTGGGACTTTTATCGATACTCTTGTAATTTGTACAATGACTGCTCTTGTGATAATTCTATCTGGTCAATGGAATAGTGGTCTTAATGGAGCAAGTTTATCTTCAGAATCAATCGATACTTTAATTCCTGGTTTTGGTAGCTGGGTAGTTACTTTAGGATTGATTTTCTTTGCATTTACAACAGTTTTAAGTTGGAGTTACTATGGAGAACGTTGTGTTGAGTTTCTTTTTGGAATTAAATCTATAATACCATTTCGTATTTTATGGATTGTAGCTATCCCTGTTGGAGCTGTACTTAAAATTGATGTTGTTTGGTTATTAGCAGATACTTTAAATGGGCTTATGGCAGTACCAAACTTAGTAGCATTACTGTTGCTTAGTCCAGTAGTATTTAAGCTTTCTTATAAATATTTTAGTAATAAGTCTGATTAATAGGTAAGTTCTATCGCCTATTATGATGTGTCAGTATTTAGGTGTTAAGAGTATCCTTTACAGCTAAAGATATATAATTGGTTTGTTACTAGTATATATTTTTTCTAATTGTGATATTATATGCTGACAAATTCGAGTGTCTCCTGTTCATGAATGATTAACCGGTTTAAGAAAAGTATACAGCCAAGAGCTTTAGTTAAAATATTTGTTTGCTTATTATTTGTATTTGTAACTACTAGCCAAACATGGGCATTAGTAGGTAAATTAAATATCCAGGATGGGAAGTTTTTACTTGTAACTAAAGATAAGAAATTTAATTTAAAGGGTGATAAAGAAACTATAGAAGAGTCAAAAAGTTTAATGTCTCTGTGTAGCTTAGTTGTTGTTAATAACTACATTAAAATAACTGGAAACACTTTGTTTCTTAATGAGGTACCATCTTCAATAAGTGGCAGTATTAGGCTTAGTGGAAAGTTAGTAGCAGAAGGTGAAAAATTATTTATAGTAACGTCATCTGATAGTAAGATCCCAGTTAAGTTCCTTTATGGAATTGATTTTAGAGGCAATCATTTTGATAAAAAGTCTATAGATTATTATATAAATAAGCAAGTTAATGTTATTGGAAGTTCAGATGGTGGATATTTACATATATCAGCTATATTGCTAAGTAATATTTTTGATAATATGAGTGAGAAGTTTCCAATTAACAGTAAATATAAAAGCCTTTTGGATAAAAATTATCAAAAGTTTATCACTGAAACCTTAATGAAGGATAAGTTGAGTCAAAATTTACAGCCATTTAAAGCCACACTAATTAATAATGCTAAAGTCAGAAATAATGATAGAGCTTTGATAATTAGTTTGTCGGGACGACAAGGTGATGATTTCGCTACTGTGGGGGGACACTTTGTTTTAGGTGAAGCTACTATCGATAATAATATGCTTAGAAATTTTGATCTTTTTAATTTTTATACAACTAAAAATAAGAAGATGGTGATTCCTGCAAAAATTTCATATATGGATTATTTTGGGAGTTTATCTCAAGGTCAACAAAATTACAGACCAACATATACGCTTATTATATATGGGGTTGATAAACTAAAAATTAAAAAAATGAAAAATGTCATTGATAAAGATCTTAATTATATGCGTATTTCTGGGGATACAGGAGGACTTTCTTACGACTGTGTGAATACTGCTCTACATGCACTATATAGAGCGCAATTTATAGAAAATCCTAGTTCTCTAAGTTTTCTAGGTTTACAGACTTTTTACCATGCACCCAAAGAATATGATGTTGATAACTACTCATACTTTAGTAATAGCTGGTACTATATTTTAAATAGTAGAAAAGTATTTATGCCAAGGATTAGTTTTGAGAATATTTTAGAAAATATTCAAAAGTTTAAACCTAAAAGAGTAGATTTTGTGTTTTATGGACAAATACCTTCAAGTAGGCCTTTAGGAGGCGCTCCCATAGCTGGTGTGTATAATTATCTAAAGATTTCAGCTAAGTCAGATAAGGTTTCAGCACAGAATACTGTTTATGATATAGCTAAATATTTAGATAGCTTAGATATATAGTTAATCCTAATATCTTTTGAAAATTTTTTGTCATCCTCTCCGGTCGCTCAGTAACCACGGAGTCAAAGTGTGATCATAGGATCTGCTCATAATAAGTCTCAAAATTAGATTCTACGATCAAAGCCTGTGCTGAACTTGATTCAGTATCGTAGAATGACAAACTCCTTTCGGATTAACAATATAAGGATCTATTATTTCAAGTTAATTGTATTGTCTTAATATTTTATCTACAATAATTTGTATATTGATTATTATGCTTAAGTTTTATTGTTATGTGGTTTATCGTTGAATCAATGTCATGCTCAAGTTGTGTAGCAAAGATAGAGAAGGCTTTGCTAGGTATAGATGGTGTTAGTAGTGTTAAAGCAAATATTGTTGATAAAAGTGTATTTGTTGAAGCTGAGGAGTCTTTGACCGACCCTATACAAAATAAGTTACGAGAGATTGGCTATCCTGGAGAACTACAGCAGCAAGAAAAAAGTAGTAGTAAATATCGTATTTTTATTGAGGGAATTTCTTGTTCTGGTTGTGTAGCAAAGATAGAGAAATCTTTGAAAGTGGTTGCTGGTGTTGAGAAGGTTAGCGTTAATATTGTTGATAAGATATTAGAGATCGAAGGTAGTATGGATGTTACCGAAGTCTTTGCCACTTTAGATAAAATAGGTAAGCCAGGAGTTCTAGAGAAAAAATCACAAACTAGAGATATAGATAGAGCTAAAAAGGAAATCAGAACAAGTATCAAACAAGCAATAGTTGCATTTGTGGCGGGTGCTATTCTTATGGCTATCCAAATGCATTCAGAAAACCAAGATAGTATTTTATATTTTTCAAATAATGATAGTATCGAAAGACTTATAATCTGGATTATATTAGCTATTGGCACATCTGTAGTTATGTTTTATTCCGGGAAGCGTTTTTATCAAGGGACTTGGCGACAACTAAAACATCTATCTTCAAATATGGATACTTTAGTTGCATTAGGTACTGGAGCTGCTTGGATATATTCTGTTATTGTCATACTATTTGAGTTTTATTTACCTGAGCAAATGCTACATGTTTTTTTAGATACTAGTGTTCTTATCTTAGGATTTCTAAATATTGGTCATGCCATGGAGATCAAATCAAAAGGTAGAGCATCTGAGACTATTGAAAAGCTAATTCATTTACAGCCTAAAAATGCTCATGTGATCCATGATGATGCAGAAGTTGATATACCATTAGAACTATTAAAAGTAGGACAAGCTATCATTATCTACCCAGGTGAAAAGATTCCAGTAGATGGTGTGGTTATTGATGGTAAAGCTAGTGTTGATGAATCAATGCTAACAGGTGAGTCAGACTTTGTTAGTAAAAAAGTAGATGATAAAGTCTTTGCTGGAACTATAAACCAAAATGGTAGCTTAAGAGTCAAGATGACTAAATCTATAGATGAGACAGCTTTAGCAAATGTTATTGAGCTTATTAAATCTGCACAAAGCTCAAAACCAGAAATTACTAGGATAGTAGATAAAGTTACAGCTGTATTTGTACCAGTGGTTATTGCTATTGCAGTATTTACATTTATAGTGTGGAGCTTTTTTAGCCTACCTTTAGCGATAACTGCTGGGATAGCTGTCTTAGTTGTAGCTTGTCCTTGTGCACTTGGTCTGGGAACACCAATGTCAATGATGGTTGGTATGGGTAAAGTTGCAGAATATGGTATCTTGATTCGAAATGGTGAAGTGTTGCAAAATGTTAGTAATTTAACACATATTGTTATGGATAAGACTGGGACGGTTACACAAGGTAAGCCTGCAGTTACAAATAGTCATTTCATTGCAGATGAAGACTTAGTTTTAAGTCATCTTTATGCAGTTGAGGCAAAATCTGAACATCCACTTGCACTTGCTTTAAGTACTTATAGTAAAGCATATAATAAAAATTTAGTGGCAAGTGATTTTGAGACAACTTCAGGCAAAGGTATCTCAGCAAAAGTTGAAGGAACTGATGTTCTTATTGGTAATATGAAGATAATGTCAGAAAATGACGTAGATATAGATGATAATGTTGAGCAGGTTTTAGATGGCTATGCTAACCAAGGTGCAACACCTATAATCTTTGCTATAAATAATAAGATAGCTGCGATTTTTGCTGTTAAGGATCCTGTCAAAAAAGAGAGTAAAGAAGTTATATCTCAACTTAAAAAATCTGGTCTTAAAGTTGCAATGGTTACAGGAGATAATGAGCATACAGCAAGAGTAATCGCTGAAGAAGTTGGAATTGATAATGATATGGTTTTTGCTAGTGCAATGCCTGAAGATAAAACTAAATTTGTTGATGATCTACAACAACAAGGATTCCAAGTTGGTATGGTTGGTGATGGTATCAATGATGCAGCAGCCTTAGTGAAAGCAGATGTTGGTTTTGCCATGGGTAATGGTACAGATATAGCTATAGAAAGTGCTGATATTACTTTGACCTCTGGAGAGCTGAAAAATATTAATAACTCAATTATCCTTTCAAAGAAAATTATTACTAATATTAAGCAAACTTTAGTTGGAGCATTTATATATAATATCTGTGGCATACCTGTTGCTGCAGGAGTTTTATATCCATTTTTTGGTATTATGCTTAGTCCTGTAATTGCATCTTTAGCAATGGCTATGTCATCTGTAACAGTGGTTGCAGTAGCTTTGAGACTAAAACGTCTGACAGTTGAGTAGAGCATACGTAATCATCGACTATATAAAGATATTATGCTAAATACTGAGATAAATATAGTGTATGAGTTTTATTAGAATTTTCAACTAGGTTTTGATAGTATGTCTTAAATTATTGTCAAAATACTCATTATATTAATGTTAATTCTACATGACTATATTATTAAGTAAAAAACCTATAGAAGAAAGTGCAGCTGTAGCTGCTGAAAGCTTACAAGAAGAGAGTAAAGCAAAGTTTACACAAGGGTCTACATTAAGACATGTCATTATTATGTCTTTAAGTACTTCAATAGGTCTTATAGCTATATTTATTGTTGATCTATTAGATATGTTTTTTCTTAGTATACTTGGAGAAGTTGAATTAGCTTCTGCAGTTGGGTATGCAGGAACTATATCTTTTTTCACGACATCTATAGCAATAGGTATTAGTATAGCTATGGGGGCATTAATATCTCGTTCAATTGGTGAAGGTAAAAAGCATTTAGCAAACTGTTACTTAATTAATATTTATTTAGTGACTTTGATAATTACAATACCTATCGCTATTTGTATATGGTTCTACATACCAAACTTGTTGATGCTTATAGGAGCAAAAGGAAAAACCTTAGAGTTTGCAACTCAATATTTACAAATTTTAATACCTTCTTTCCCAATATTAGCACTTGGAATAGCTTCTAGCACAGCATTGAGAGCATTTGGAGATGCTAAGTTTTCAATGTGCTCTACTTTACTAGGAGGTCTAGTCAATGCAGTATTAGATCCTATTTTTATATTTTCATTTTCTATGAATGTTAAGGGGGCTGCTATAGCATCTGTATTTGCACGAATTACAATATTATTAGTAGCATTTTTTACTTTATTAATTAAATATAAAGTATCTCTAACTTTTAACTTTAATAGTTTTAAAAAATCCTTATCACCTATAACAAAAATAGCACTGCCTGCAATATTAACAAATATAACTACCCCTATAGGAACTGCTTATACTATTTCGGAAATGTCAAAGTATGGGGATTCTGCAGTTGCTGGGATGTCTGTGATAGGTAGGTTATCTCCAGTAGCTTTTGCTATGGTTTTTGCAGTATCAGGGGCTATAGGATCAATTATAGGTCAAAATCTGGGAGCAAAAAATATTCAAAGAGTTAAAGAAACATTAGTGCAATCATTTTTATTTATTCTTGTAGTTGTAATTTTAGTATCTTTAGTGCTCTTATGTTTAAATAATTATCTAGTTTATTTATTTAACCTAACTGGAGATGCTGCTAGGCTTATGTATTTGTTTACCCATTTCGTGTCTATAAGCTATATTCTTGTTGGAGCAGGTTTTATAGCGAATGCAACATTTAATAATCTAGGTAAGTCATTTTATTCTTTTATAATTAACCTCTTAAAGGCGACTATTTTTACTATACCTTTTGTATATTTTGGAGCACGTCTCTATGGTGCTGAAGGTATTTTAATAAGTCAAAGTTTAGGAAGTATGATCTTAGGTTTGATTGCCTATATTTTTGCATATAGATATATAAAAACAATTTAAACTTTTATTTTCTCTTTAAAGCTGTAGCTAATAGATTAATATAACGGTTAAATCTATAATTAATAAATATTGAAAATAATATATTTATATTTGTTATGCTAACAGAAGCGACTTTATTTTTATTTTTCGCAATTATCGTTGTTCCTATTACAAAAAGACTTAAATTAGGTTCTATCTTAGGTTATTTAATAGCGGGTGTATTACTTGGACCTCTTTTTGGATTAATACACGATAACGTTGAGTCAATACAACATTTTGCAGAATTTGGTGTTGTTATGATGATGTTTTTAATAGGGATAGAGCTAAAGCCAAAGAAGGTGTGGGAATTACGTTATAGCTTAATAGGTTTAGGTGGATTACAAGTAATTATATCTACAGTATTATTGACTTTTATTTGTATTTTTATATTTAATATATCTTGGAACCAAGCATTAGCAATTTCACTAATTTTATCATTATCTTCAACTGCAATTGTTTTACAAAGTCTTCAAGAGGCAAGACAATCCAATACAAAGGCTGGACAATCAATATTATCAGTGCTTATAAGTCAAGATATTATTGTAATACCTATTTTTGCAATACTTCCTTTATTAATTCTTAAACATACAGTTGTTTCTATAGATCGTCACCATAATAACTTTATAGTAAGTTCACCAGTAATACATGCAATAATAATATTTATAACTATATTAATAATGATTATTGTAAGTAAGTTATTATTGCGCCATATTTTTCGATATATAGCAAAAACAAAGCTTCCGGAAATCTTTACAGGGTTAGTATTGCTAATAGTCATTAGTGTCTCTATATTTATGAATTATTTAGGTTTATCTCCCGCATTAGGAGCTTTCATTGCTGGTGTAATACTCTCAGAAAGTGAATATCGTCATGAAATAGAGAGCCAGATATCCCCATTTAAAGGGCTTCTAATGGGGTTGTTCTTTATATCTATAGGAGCCAGTATAAGTTTCCACATTTTAGTTACAAATTGGGAGTATGTTCTTTTAGGAGTTTTTCTACTGATGTCTAGTAAAATGCTTGTACTAATGTTCATAGCAAAGATATATAAGTTTGATAAATCAAATTTTTGGCTATTTAGCTTATCTCTAACTCAAGGAGGAGAGTTCGCTTTTGTATTACTTAGCTTTACTTTAACTATCAAATTAATTCCTAGTAATACAGTCGATATAATTACTTTAATAGTTATTTTATCTATGTTATTAACACCTCTATTATTTATGTTATATGAGAAAATTATTCTACCTATATGCCAAAATCAAAATAATCGTGATGCAGATAATATCGAACATTGTAGTAAAGTTATTATTGCTGGAGCAGGAAGGTTTGGACAAATAATAGCACGTGTATTAAAAGCAAATGATTATAACCCAGTAATTCTTGATAACGATATAAATACGATAGAGACATTTCGTAAATATGGAAATATTGCCTATTATGGAGATGCGCTGAATCCCGAGCTTTTAATCTCAGCAGGTACGCGTGAAGCAAAAGTTTTTGTGGCTGCTATTGATGATAGGGATGGTCAAATAGATTTAGTATCTATGATCAGAAGGCATCAGAAAGAAATTATTATTATAGCAAGAGCAAAGGATAGACATCATGTGTATGAACTTAAGAATGCCGGGGCTAACTATACTATTAGAGAAACCTTTGAATCAGCAAGTTCTGCAGCTGTTGAGACATTAGTTCGACTGGGTGAAGATAAGAGAATTGCTAAACTTAAAGTAGATAAGTTTAAAGCTTATGATAATGAATCTCTTGAGGCTGCAGAAGAAATGTGGCTCAAAAATGGTGAGGATAAAGACTATATTAATCAGGCAACTATAAATAGGAATGTTTTATCAGAACTTATGAAATTAGAGTCAAAGAGTTGATGATTTTGAGATATTGTATCTATTAATATATGGGTATTTAGTCTTTATGAAGTATTGTTTCTTTTAGAAAAGTACATATATGATGGCTTTGTCAGTTTTTAGAAGTAATGGTAGAAAGTTTATTGAAAGTTATGAGAAAGATATTGCTTTAGGCTTTGTAGATTATTAATGAGTAAGATATTTATAATATTTCTTGTGAGATAAGCATTATTTTTTTAATTCTAAAGCAAAGAAAAGTTTTATTAATATAAAGCTTACTAGCGATAGTATAAATATAATCGAAGCTAAAGCTAGGATTGTATGAATATGCACTAGGCCAAATATAAATACTAATATACTAGTTAAAAATATAAAGAATGAACCCATTAATGCATTTGCACTACCAGCAATATGACTAAATAGACCAATACATAGAGCAAAGAAGTTAGGGAAAACAATTCCTGCAAAGAAGAATGCAATAAACATAAATACTGCTAGCGCTACAATGCTAGTTGGCAAGAGGATGCTAATAATCATTAGTATTAAGCAAGATATTGCAGATATGCTAACAGCTAAGCTTAACTTCATTCTATTAAAATCTTCACTTAGGTGTAGTAAAAATCTGTTAGCCATATTTCCTAAGAACCAAGCAAAGCCCATTAATAGTGCAATATTTCCAAAAGTAATTGCTGAGTAATGTAAAGTATCTTCTATAACAAATACTCCTACTGTACTAAATATCACAAGGAATGAATAAAGTAGTCCAATGCAAAGTGTACCAAGAACAAAGTGGTTATGAGTAGCCATCTCATAGTAGTTTGAGAAGGCTTTGCCTAAAGACATTTTGTGTGTTTGTTTAGCTGTCTCACGATAGATAAAGGTGACCAAAAGTAGTACACAAATTCCATATATACTAAAGAAGTAGAAACATGATTTCCAACCGAAGTAGTGTTGTAAATGGCCACCTATGAAAGGAGCAATAATAGGACCCAATGCCCAGATGATAGTCATATAGTTTATCATTTTTTTATATTGAGCACCTTCAAAAATATCAGGAATAATTGCTCTAGCAGATACTCCAACAAATGCTATACACACACCTTGTAGTATACGATATACCATAAAAACAGTCATACTAGTTGTTAATGTCATTAAGTAAGAGATAATTATGAAGATTATCAGTGATACGATTATAGGCTTTTTACGACCAAAGCTATCTGTCACAGGTCCAGCAAATAGCTGAAAGAAAGCGAATGAAAGTAGATAAAATGAGATCGTATATTTTGCAAGAACCTCAGGTGTACCAAATGCAGAACTAATTGCTGGTAAAGATGGTGCATATAGATCAATACATAAGCCAGACATAGGAACTATTAAATAACAAATTATTGCAAATACTATGTTCATTGTGATTACTCCTTAAAATTTATAATTTTTTCTAAGTTTTAACTTTACTTTGATTATTATATCTTTTTAACTTAAGATTAATAAGAGCTTAAAAAGTTAAACATAGTTAACTAAAAGTTAAAAAGAGTGAGGTATTATGCTAAAAACACCAGATTTGAAGCCATCATTAGATCACTTTGAAGTTTTCCTAACAGTTGTTGAAGAGAGTAGTTTCACAAATGCAGCTAAAAAACTAGGTATTACAGTAGCGGCTGTTAGTAAGAATATTAAGCTATTGGAACAGCAGGTAGGCGCTCCTTTAATTTTGCGATCAACTAAGAGATTGAAAGTTACAGTTGAGGGAGAGAGGCTATATCAGCAGTGTAGGAATATTAAGCGTGAGTTAGATATAGCTAGGAATATGATTTCTGCGATAAATGCTAATCCTAGTGGCACACTTAATATTATTTGTAACCCTTTGTTATTTTCATCTGATTTATTAGAGAAGTTAGACACTTATACTCAGATGTATCCTGATGTTACTATTAATATAGATTTGACGGAGCAACCTGTTAATTTTGGACAAACAGCAATAGATATAGCATTTGGTTTTAATTGGCCACCGCCACAACATATTATTTCGCGTAAATATAAACAGACCTCTTATCTTACCTGTGCATCTCCGGAATATATTTGTAGATATGGTGAGCCAAGGACAGTTAAAGATATGCATAATCATAAGCTTATTACCCATACAATAAGAACAAAAAGTAATATGCATGTTTTACCTGGGTTTGAAAATACAGCAGAGAAATTGCAACCTTTTTTATATTTAAATAGTGTTGAAGCTATGAAAGCTTGTGTTTTACAAAATATGGGTATTGGTCAGTTCCATGATTATGCTGTAAAGAAAGAGCTAAAAGAAGGATCTCTAGTTGAGATACTTAAACCTGATAATATTGAAACCATTGATTTGTGTATCTATTATGAGAAAAATAATATTGTCCAACCAAAGGTTAAAAAGCTTATTGAGTTGTTTTTCTCGAAGTAACCTATGCTTTATTTTTATTAAAGTTTTTCTAAACTGGACGATCACTATTATAGTATTGTATTCTTAGTTAAGAGAGTTACGAAATGTCTGTAGAAGTCTAAATGCTTGGTACTTTAGCAAATATTCTAAGAATTTTATTCTAGATTAGCCATAGAAAAAGTTGAGTTAAGCTTACTAAATCTTTAGTATTAGTTTGCTTTCTTCTTTTCTTGGTCTAACATACCCATTCTCTGACTAAAAGAAGTTAGCATCCAAACAATATACCTTAAGCTTTTAATGATTTTTTAGGAAAAAGTTGATTCTGTTGTGAATGGTTGTTGATACTGATTATTATTAGTAATTATTATTCAATATATATTGGTTTTATATTATTAATAATTAAATTTAAATTGAATATTGTTAATTCTATGTTAATATAAAATTGGGTATGTAATATTAAATAAATTAATGAGTAATGACTATATATGGATAATTTAATCAATAATCTAAAACTTAAGTTAGGTTTTTTATTTTTAATAATATTTTCAGCTTTGTTATTAAGTGCTTGTGGTAAACATGATAAGCCAATGTTTAGGGTAACATATGTTTGTACTAATGATAGAGTTTGTAGTTTAACACTGGTCCCTTTAGATGCAGTATATGAGCAGGATTTGATTACAGATCAATTTCTTTATTCTAAACCATATCCTAATGGATATGTAAAGACAACTATTAGGTGGTTTGCAAATAGTCAAAGTAAGGCAGCACTTGCGAGTGAGAAAGAATTAGATGAGCGTAATCTAATAAGTTGTACTAACAATCAGTGTACTTTAAATAGTAACCCCACTGGTCTTCGATTTGATGGAAATGCTACCCATGCTATAGTACATGTTAAAGGTGAAGCATCAATTAATAATATAATTTATCCTGTTAATTTATCAACTAAAATAAAGTTTAATAATTTAGGTGCGCCAACAATAGCAACAGATGGTGTATGTAGTTCAGTTCATTCAAAATGTCGTTTTGAGGTGACTAAAGATCCAAAAGGAGGTTATTCTCCATTTTATTATAAGTGGTTGTTAAATAATAAACAGATAGCACAGACAAGAAGTGATGATAGTAATAAAGGTAAGTTAGATTATACATTTAAGAGTTTTAGTAATGATATGGTCTTACAGATGGTTGCTGTAGATAAGAATGGTGACCAGTCACCGCCGTCAAATAAACTTAAGTTATCTACATCTGGTGGCTTGCATTTGACAGTTGAAGGTGAAACTAATGTTGCTACTTCATCGGAGTATACATATGACGCTATTAATAGTTCATCGGAGCACGTATATAAAGCAAGTTCAGATAAGCCTTCAAATAATTTTATATGGACTTTGCCAAGTGGCTGGAGTATTAAGAAAGGAACTCCTGCTCATGCACAGGTGGTAACAGTTGAGACATCTAAAAATGTCTTACCGTCGGCATCTATAAAAGTAAGTGAGAAAGGTGTTGGTACAGGTTCTCTTCATATAACAATGTATGACAGCTCACAAGGCCCTACTGGAGGTGAAGTTGATCCGACATCTGGTAGTGTTAAAGCTGGTTCGACAGTTATATATAATGCAAAGAACTTTACTGTAGGAGGAGGTTCGGCGTCATCTAGACTACTAAATATTATGGAAGGTGATATATCTGGAACTGTTGATCAAGATGGTTATAGGTGGATTATAAAACAACCATACCAAGATGATTTTAGATTAGGTAATAGTACGACAGCTAATAATGCAGTTACTGTGTTGAATCCTAATTTAACTAGTATTCCTGCTGGGGTGATTGGGGTTCAGGCTAGTGATATAGGTAAGGATAAAAAGCGTCATTATGGTAAGGTGGTATATTCGAAAGATCCTGTAGCTATAAAAGGAAGTGACCTTAAGAGAGGTAGGATAGCGGTTCCTGTACCTGCAACTGTACCTTTTGGAGGAATAGTAACTCTTACAGCAGAAGATTTTGAACCTCAAAAAGATGTGGATCCAAAAGGGTATCAGTGGAAAGTAGTACCTTTATATGCGGATGATTTTAGTATAGTAGATCCTAAAAACACATCAAATACAGTTAAGATTCAGTTAGAGAAAAATGCATCTAGGTTTAGTGAGATACCAATAGATTCTATAGGAGTGGTAGCACATGATGTTAAAGGTAATCCAAGCAAGATTGTGTTATTAGATGAACCAATAAAGATAATCAAGAATCCTCCTGTAGTATTAATTAAATATGACAGTACAGGTGGGAAAGGAGATGGAAGTGTAGTTGAAGGTAACACGTTGACAATTACAGCAGATATTATTAAACCTGGTTCTGGAGGAGCACCATATAGTTACGATTGGAGTGGGGTGAAGTCAGGATTTACTGGTTGGACAGTAGATAGTGGAGGTGGATCTCACGATCCGACTATAACATTGAAGGCTCCTAAATATGCTACAGGTTTTGGTGTAAATAAATATAATGCTAATATGACAGTTAGTGATTCATTAGCTGTATCATCAGATCCTGAAAGTGTTACTGGAACTGTTGTAGCTGAGAGTACAAGTAAGCCAAAATTTACGTTGTCGTATAAAAGTGCGAGTGGAAAGACAGATGGAAGTGTAGTCGAAGGTAAAAAATTGACAATTGCAGTAAACCTTGGCACTCCTGGTCATGGAGCACCATATACTTTTGATTGGGATGGGGTGAAGTCAAGATTTACTGGTTGGACTTTGGTTAGTGGAGGTGGAGCTCACGATCCGACTATAACATTGAAGGCTCCTAAATATGCTACAGGTTTTGGAGTAAGTAAATATAATGCAAATATGACAATTAGTGACTCTGCATCGGTATCATCAGATCCTGTAAGTGTTACTGGAACTGTTATAGCTGAGAGTACAAGTAAGCCAGAATTCACGTTGTCGTATGAAAGTGCAAGTGGAAGGACAGATGGAAGTGTAGCTGAAGGTAAAAAATTGACAATTGCAGTAAACCTTAGCACTCCTGGTTATGGAGGACCATATACTTTTGATTGGAGTAAGGTGATGTCAGGATTTACTGGTTGGACTTTTGTTAGTGGAGGTGGAGCTCACGATGCAACTATAACATTGAAGGCTCCTAAATATGCTACAGGAAGTAAAGGCAATATATATAAATCAACAGTCACAGTTACCGATGTGGCCTCTATAGAGTCGGATCCGGTAATGGCGACAGCAACAGTTAAAGCTGTTCCTAAAATTACGGTAGTTCAAGATCCTGCGACAGGTATAATTCCATATGACGCAGGAAGTAGTAGTCAGATTCTTACATATACAGCTAGTGGAGCAGGAACAGGAGGAAGTTATAGTTGGACTGTACCGGCTACCGTATCAAATGCGAAAGGTATAAGTGTTACAGGAAAAGATACAGCGACATTAACATTAACTATTAATGATAAAGAAATAGCTCTAGGAGGATTGTCTATTGCTGAAGGAGCTATTACGGTTATAGGAACAGATAGTGATGGTATTGCATCTCAAGCAGATGCTCCAGCTGCTAGAATAAATGGTTCAAAAGGGGGTCCTACAGGTAATGTAACAGTAGATAAGCCGATTTTACCATATACAGGAGATGATCAAGAAATAACATATACAGCTAATTATGCTTTAGCAAAAGGAACTACAGGTACATTAGGTTATACCTGGACAGTTGACAAATCAAAGCTTCCAGATGGAGTAAGTGTTAAGTCAAGTAGTATGAAAGATAGCGTTCTTGTATTGGCTGTTGATCATAGTAAGGTGGATGCTACTTATGAATCTATTAAAGCAGGTGCTATAAGTGTGGTAGTACAAGATAACGTAGGTAATAAGGTTACAGGTTCAGGACCTGGTGTTAGGATAAATGGTTCAACAGGAGCTCCTACAGGTAGTGTAAAAGTAGATAAGCCGACTTTACTGTATACAGGAGACGTTCAAGAAGTAACATATACTGCTAAGTATAAATTAGCAAAAGGAGCTATAGGTAAATTAGGTTATACTTGGGCAGTTTCAAATCTTCCGGACGGAGTAAGTGTTGATAAGTCAAGTAGTAGTATGAAAGGAAGCGTTCTTGTATTGGATGTTGATGACAGTAAGGTAGATACTGCTGGTGAATCTATTATTAATGGAGCTGTAAGCGTAGTAGCACAAGATAGTTTAGGTAATAAGGTTACAGGTCCAGGACCTGAAGTTAAGATAAATGGATCATCAAGTGCTCCGAGTGTTAGCAGTATTGTATTAACTAGTTCTAAAGTAGTTCCATATGATGGAATTAATTCACAAGAAATAACATATTTAGCGACAGTTAACGGAGGTAAAGAGCCATATAATTATGCTATAGACTCTGTTGGTTTAATAGCTAAATATGGATCAGAGTTATCAGATGCTTCAGTGACTAATGATGGAGGTGGTAAAGCGACAATCACATTAACAGTTAAGCCTAAAGCTGCTGCTGGAGAAATAGATCCCTCAGATATAAAGCTAGGTGTTAAGGGTAATGATGGTAATATAAACTATGGAGTTGCTAATACGGGAGTTAAGATAACTGGCTCATCAGCTGCTCCTACAGGTGATGTAACAGTAGATAAGCCGATTTTACCATATACAGGAGATGATCAAGAAATAACATATACAGCTAATTATGCTTTAGCAAAAGGAACTACAGGTACATTAGGTTATACCTGGACAGTTGACAAATCAAAGCTTCCAGATGGAGTAAGTGTTAAGTCAAGTAGTATGAAAGATAGCGTTCTTGTATTGGCTGTTGATCATAGTAAGGTGGATGCTACTTATGAATCTATTAAAGCAGGTGCTATAAGTGTGGTAGTACAAGATAACGTAGGTAATAAGGTTACAGGTTCAGGACCTGGTGTTAGGATAAATGGTTCAGCAGGAGCTCCTACAGGTAGTGTAAAAGTAGATAAGCCGACTTTACTGTATACAGGAGACGTTCAAGAAGTAACATATACTGCTAAGTATAAATTAGCAAAAGGAGCTATAGGTAAATTAGGTTATACTTGGGCAGTTTCAAATCTTCCGGACGGAGTAAGTGTTGATAAGTCAAGTAGTAGTATGAAAGGAAGCGTTCTTGTATTGGATGTTGATGATAGTAAGGTAGATACTGCTGGTGAATCTATTATTAATGGAGCTGTAAGCGTAGTAGCACAAGATAGTTTAGGTAATAAGGTTACAGGTCCAGGACCTGAAGTTAAGATAAATGGCTCAAGTAGTGCGCCTGATATAACGATAACTATGACCCCTGCATCAGGTAAAATTCCATATGACGCAGATAATACTAGCCAGAAGCTTGAATTTAAAGCTCAAGGAGCCGGAGTAGGAGGAAGTTATAGTTGGACTGTACCGGCTACTGTATCAAAGGCGCAAGGTATAAGTGTTGCAGGAAAAGATACGGCGACATTAACATTAACTGTTAATGATAAAGAAATAGCTCCAGGAGGGTTGTCTATTGCTAAAGGAGATATTACTGTTATAGGAACTGATGCTACTGGTAATAAGTCTAAAGTTGATGCACCAGCAGCGGCTATCAATGGATCAAGTAGTACGCCTACAATTACCGTGAGTATGGGCATACCTACTTTAGTAAAAACGGGTATTTTGCCATTTATATCTGGGAAGAGCTCTCAAATTGTTACATTTACTGCCTCTGGAGAAGCAGGCGTTACTTTAAGTAACTTTAAATGGGATGTTGAAAAAGTAAAAAGCTTGAACGGTGTCTCTATAAAAAGTAAATCAGGCGATAAACTTGTTTTAGATGTTGATGATACAGCATCTGGGATGGATAAGCCACAAACATTATCAAAAGGAGATATATCTGTAACTGCGGAGGATGCGGATGGCGATAAAGGATTAGGTCAGGCGCCAAAGCTTACAATTAATGGATCCTCTAATCTACCTGAGATTACATATGTAGTATTAAGTCCTACACCACCGAGTGCATTACCTTATAATGATATAAATCCTGGAAAAATTAAATATGGTCTGGCTACTGTTAAAGGTACTAAGCCTTTTTCAATTGTTCAAATTGATACAAAGGGTCTGGATAGTAATAAAGATATTGTTGCTCATGGAGGAGGTACACTACCAGGTTCAGTTGTATTCACAATTAAACCTGATGCAACGGCAGGAAAATTATTGGGTGCTGATTTTGGTGTATATATACAAGATGGCGACGGCGATGAGCCTGGTGAAATACAATCATCTGAGAATGTTACGATAAATGGAAAGGCAAATGCTCCTCAAGGAACTATTGCTTTAAAATCTGCAACACCAGTTGGTAATACGGGAGGTAGTGATAAAATTGAATACAAAGCTAGCTATAGTCCTGGGAAGGACCAATCTGGTACATTAACATATACATGGGCTGAAAATAATTTACCAGCGTCTATTACGTTTGATCATACAAGTGCTGATGGATCAGAAATTTATTTAAATGTAGCAAAGAATACCGATGATAGTGGATATAACTTTGATCCATCAAATAAGTTAACAGTAACAGTTTCAGATCCGGCAGGGAATACTATTACAGCTCATCCTTCTACTGTAGTACATATAAATGGAGAAGAAGATGGACCAACTATTAGTATGACTCCTAGTACATATACAACTACCGTAGGTAAAAGTATGACCGTTACTGCTAATGTAAGTAAAGGGAAGCCTCCATATACTTACAGTTGGAGTTTTCATAATGTTTATCCTTACGGTTACCCTATAGACCATTACACATTAAGCCCTGATAATACAACTCAGACTTTATATATTTCAAGTTTCCCTGCGGATGATCAATATGGAATAAAGCAAGGTAATATAAAACTCTATGTCACTGATAGTAACGGAAATCAAAGCAAAACTATATCTAATCCCCTCATTGATATAGTTACTGATGTTCCTCAATTACGATCAATAACTGCTTCTTCAACTAGTGTGTCAGTAGGTAAATATACAACTTTAACTGCAACCGGAGATAACCTGCCAGATGGAGATCACTATACTTGGACTTTGCCTAAGGGTTGGAAATTTGAGGGTTCATCTCCTGATAAAAAGGCTAAGCAAATAGTTGTCGGGCCAAATGGAACATTTCCTGTATCAGGAGAAGTAAAAGTTGAAATTAATTATGGTGATCAAACGTATGGTCCTGTATCTAAGTCTATATATGTGGCTCTTACTCCTCCAACTATAGGCAAACCAACTTGTACAGGACTAAACTGTACCGTTAAGTTGAGTACTTTAGCAGCTGGAGGTTCTGGAAGCTTTAATTATACAGCTGTAATTAATACTAGTGGAAGTCATGTTAGTGCTATAGCAAACCAATCATATAGTTCAGATACTCAAACTATAACATTTACAACAAATGGAGATGGAGCAGGATGGCCTCAGACTCTAAGGGTGAAAGCTACAGATGCAACAACACCTGCAGATTACGCTGATTCTGACACTTCCGATCCATTTACACCTGGACCGATTAATCCTCCTGGTTTAACAGCTGGCTCTTGTACGGGGATGAGCTGTAACGTTACAATAACTGCAGCAACTGGTGGATCTACTCATGGATTTACATACGCAATCTATGATAAAGCCGATACGAGCACACCAATAAAAGCAAATATCACGGATATATCCTCTCCAATTACGTTAGACTTTGCTGGGGAAAGTGTCGGAAATCATACTGTTTATGCAGTTGCAGAAGATAACACTTCCAGTGCTATAAGTAATCACTCACCGGACGCAACTGTAACACCTAGTGTAGAACCTGTAATAAGACCATCAATTTCATCCGTCATATGTACACCTGCTTCATCTAATAAGTTTACGTGTACTACAACGTTAACACCAGCTAGTGGTGGTACCGGAGAAGGGTTTGACTATACTATATCCGATTCAAGTACTATTACAGGTCATAACGACCCTAAACCGAGTATCCTAACAACCATACCTGCAAAAACATCCGATCCTTTGTCAGTTAGATTCACTGTATCTGATAAAACAGCTGGGTGGGAACAGCAAGTAAAATTTACTGCCAAGGATAAAGGTGATACTTCTAAATCTCGCGACTCGAATACAAAGGAATATACACCTGGACCAATTAATCCTCCTGGTTTAACAGCTGGCTCTTGTACGGGGATGAGCTGCAACGTTACAATAACTGCAGCAACTGGTGGATCCACTAATGGATTTACATACGCAATCTATGATAAAGCTGATACGAGCAAACCAATAAAAGCAAGTATCACGGATATATCCTCTCCAATTACGTTAGACTTTGCTGGGGAAAGTGACGGAAATCATACTGTATATGCAGTTGCAGAAGATAACACTTCCAGTGCTATAAGTAATCACTCACCGGACGCAACTGTAACACCTAGTGCGGAACCTGTAATAAGACCATCAATTTCATCCGTCATATGTACACCTGCTTCATCTAATAAGTTTACGTGTACTACAACGTTAACACCAGCTAGTGGTGGTACCGGAGAAGGGTTTGACTATACTATATCCGATTCAAGTACTATTACAGGTCATAACGACCCTAAACCGAGTATCCTAACAACCATACCTGCAAAAACATCCGATCCTTTGTCAGTTAGATTCACTGTATCTGATGAAACAGCTGGGTGGGAACAGCAAGTAAAATTTACTGCCACAGATAAAGGTGATACTACTAAATCTAAAGACTCGAGTAAAGAGAACTATAGACCCGGACCGATTACTGCTCCTAGTTTAACAGTACCTGATTGTTCTACTAACAATATGAAGTGTACAGCGACATTTACTAAAGCGAGTGGAGGGTCAAGTCGAGGATTCAGTTACGACGTTGCTGTCACGGATACTACAGCGGGTAAAGATGCCCGAATTAGTGTTTCTCCTGAAATAAGCGATTCTAACGATGGCAGATCAATAACATTTGATTTTTCTGGGAATAAATCGGGTGATAGTTACAAATTAGTTTTAACGGCTACTGACTCAAAATCTCAAGCGACGGCCAAAACTAATAGTAATTTTAAACCGACAGAACCCGCACCACCCACGCCCCTACAATTGACAAGCGCAGAATTCATCTGGGCCGGCCCTCCGAATGTAGGAATAAATCAATATCAAGTTAATGTACAAGACTCAAATATTGCAGTAGTAAAACTTTACTATGGATATGGATCAAGCGCACCGTCTCTTGCTCGGCCTATACGAGGCTCAACGCATAACGTAAGTTCGAAAGGCTCTCACTGGTTTGCCGCCGACTCCGCAGATGTATTTAACGGTAGTCATGTTTCGAGCTGTAATGGAATGCATGATTATCCAGGTAGTAGTTACACGATAGAAGCGAAAGGATACAGCAGCAGTGGAAAAGAAATTGCACATACGACATTGTATTGGTTCTCGGCTGGCACAGCCTTATACAGCGAGATACCTAATACCCAGTCCGGGCGAGGGTCCTTAACGGTAGATCAGTGTTGATAACGAAGAGAGAGTGAAGAAAAAAAATATGAGTGGACAAAAAAAAAAGCCACATAAAAAGGAAGTCAGAGGGAGAATAGGGAATTTAAACAAGAAGAAGAGAACGAGCGAGACGAATAGAGGTCCAACATTCTATCCTATATCTACTCCGCCCCCACAACAGAATAATTTATATTTACTATCAAGTCGGTCGGTGGTCGCTATTAATATTTAGAGTGACTCATAAAGCCCTATTAATTATTATTAATTCTTTTAGTTATATTTATAACTTTTTTATTTAAATTAAACTCTTGACCCAAAAATATAAAAGGCCTTGAGTTTGGGTTATTTAAATTTCTATAATCAGTTTTATCAGGGTGTTCTTCTAACTTTAATTTATTTAATATTTGTTTGGTTATTTTGGCAGCTTTTCTAAGCATTGGCTTTGATTGAGCTAAGATAATCCAATCATCAGCATAGCGTAGATACTTTACATTTAATCTTTGCATAGCTTGATCTAGCTCATTTAGATATATGCAACCTAATACAGGTGACAGAGGTGAGGATTTTGATATACCTTTTTGAATCTCTACATAGTTACCATCTTGCCATTGTATTCTATCTAAATGTCTAGCAATAAGCTTAAATTGATTAGAAGTTGTAAAACGTCTAATCCTTGAGAGAAGAATCTCATGATCAATAGAGTTATAAAATTTATAGATATCTGATCTGTAAATATACTTATGAGTTTCTAGGAGCTTAGTCAGAACTTTTCTAGCTCTTGGTACACCTCCGTGATATTTGTTAGAGTAGCAATACTTATTGAAGTTATATTTATCCAGGATATCTCTAGCTAAATACTTAAGAGCGATAGAATCTTTAGCATCCCAAATTATTGATGTTTGATTGTTTGGTTTTCTTATTTTCTTAGCAGAAGAGAATATATGTTTGGCATTTTGTATATCTGCTTCTAAAGTATCTATCAACTTAGGATTAGTATGTATCTTAAATTTTAAATCCCAATAACTATCATTAGCTGGCCATTTGCGTCTTTTGAGATGTAACCAATCTAAGATTTCATTCATCTGATTTTATTAAAAAGACTATAATATTAATTATAAATCCTAATTGTACTAGGATACAGTATTTATATACCATATAAAAAACTAGGAGGGCTAGTCTTTTTCAGGGATACAGCTTGCATTACTATCATTTATGTTATTGGAAAATGATGAATCATTTATAGTTCCATCAAGATTGGCCTTTATGGTGTTGTAATTACCTAAGGTTATCTTTTGCAACAATCATAGTAAAAGAATCATTGCAACCGCTTCAAGAGTTACGGTTGCTAGCTTTTTTTAGAATGATTAGTTTATCCTGTATAAGTAATATTATATCAGTAGGGCAAGTTTTATGAGCTTTTCTACCATTATCTTGAGCTGTAACTTTAAAGTCATCAAAGTTTGCAGTGTTCGAGTTAGAATTAGCCAATCAGGAGATGTTCTGATATCTTGTGCTTTTGGAGTATTGATAGTTATTGATTTCTTGTGGGTAATGGCTATACATCCATCTAAAAAACAAATAAATAGAAGGTATGCATGTACATGTTTTTATACGGTTCATAATAAAGACATGTTTATTATTCATATATTTGAATAGATAAAGCGTGAATAAGCATTATTTGCCGAAGAACCAAGTTAAACTAGCACATATCATATTGATACCCTACCATTATATCCGATCAAATCACTAGGGGCCATTGTCTGAATATATTTATAGTCAACACTTGTTTGAGGGTGTTTTGAGAGTTCAAATTTAAGACCTCCGCAACATCCCAAGCACCAGTAGTTTCACCTGCTAAGTTTGCCCAGTCAGTACTTGTATGGTCACTCAGATTTATTACGCCTTCACCTAATCCGCCAAATATACCATTGTATTGCGAATTGGTTATATTATATAGCTAAATATTTATTAACATTCTAACCTACTATACATTCCATCCTGAGCTTATGGCTTGAGTATTAGATCAATAGTTTTCTCCAAGTGTATATAAAGTTAGCATCTCATTATATTGTCTATCTTGGGCTCAAGTATATTTGTTAATGAGCTGAATGTACTTAGAAAAGGTGTAGTTGATGCACTATATGTGGAAAGACATCGAAGTAGAGTTAGTAGAATATATGCCGGCATATTTTAATATATAATTAATATTAGATTTATTTATATATTATTGAAACATCATTTATATTAATTATATATTAGATAAATATTTTGCAATAATTATTTTTTTATTTTAATATTAAGTTTGCTTTAATTTTTAATTTTGTTTCAAACCTATAAATGTCCTATAGTCGTCTTATATATATATTCATATTTGCTATCTTTTTTTCTCAGGCAAATGCTTCACGAATTACAGATGGAAATCCCACCAAACAAGATTGGGCATGTACTGTGGGTCAAGATGGCCAATGGGATTGTCGTAAATCGCCGAAGCCAAAGAATGTTTTTGCAAAAGAGTTAAAGGCTAGCCAGAAGCAAAAAGCACTAGCTAATGATTTGGGTTGGGTTAGTAAACCTTCGTATATGGTCGGGGGGTATTATAATAACGATACTCAATTTACTAAGGCGCTATGTAAATCCAAAGCAACAAAGATATCTAATGAAAGTTCCCAATATGATTCAGATGGAAATCTGATTGCTTCTGGTAATGTTGAGTTTTTTCAATGTAATCAAGAAATATATGCTAAGAATGCTATTGTTGGATTTAATAGTAATTTATCTTCGGTTGAGTCTATAGAGGCAATTGGTAATGTGGTCGTGAGAAAGCCAAGAACAGGACTTGTTATACGTACAAAAGATCTGAGCGCAAACTTAAATGATGATACATATAGCGCTGGACCTACATATTTTAGGTTTGCTCGAGAGACATCAGGTACTAGGATGTATAATAAAGAAAACTTTAGTGGCTATATAAGAGGTTATGGTAAATCTTTTCTTAAGAAAAAAAATAACATTCTTATATCAGATGGTTATATAACCACAGGTAGTCCATATGATAATGATTGGAGATTAACTGGGAGAAATATCGATATAGATACTAAAACAAATATGGCATATATAAAAAATGGCTATTTTGAAATCAAAGATATACCAGTTTTGTATATACCTTACTATTCTCATCCTATTGATGATAAAAGAAGATCAGGATTTTTAATGCCGAGTATCCTCCAAAATACAAATGTTGGTTATGGTATATCTATTCCTTATTATTTTAACCTTGCACCAAACTATGATTTATTACTAGATACAGTGCTTTGGTCAAAAAGAGGTCTGATGGAGAATGGTACTTTTAGGTATATGTCAGAGAATACCCAAGAGCAGTTTGAAGGATCTATAGTCCCTTATGACTTTCAGGCACAAGAAATGAGGGGAGCATTTACTTTGACAAGCAAGAGTGCCTTTAAAAATGGTATATCGACAAACTTTGAATATGATTATGTAAGTGATGCGCAGTATTATAATGACTTTTCAGTTGGTAATATTGATTTAGTTACTAAAACATTACTTGATAGAGAGTTTGATTTAGATTATAAAAATAGCTATATCAATTCAGGCATTACAATTTTAGATTATGGTAAAGTAAATCCGACCTTAACAGTTGATAACACACCATATGCAAAGTTACCTGAAGTGAGATTTAATGTTACATCTCAAGGCTATACTCCAAACTATCTAACAGTAAGTGCAAATACCCTTAATACATTTTTCCAAAAATCACCTGGTCCTATATCAGGAGATCCTGGTGCGGCATTGGGAACAAATGTGAATGCTTTTAGAGGTTATGAGTCGCCAAAGATTGCTGGAAACTATACTAATAGTTGGAGCTATATAAAGCCATCTTTAGAAGTACCTATTCGTTACTATCAGTTAGAAAGAAAGCCAACAGATACTATTAAGTTTAATAATAGTTCTGTGACAAGTATAATTCCAATATTTAATATTGATGCTGGAGCATATTTTGATCGTGATGTTACAACTAGTGTAGGTTCATTTACACAAACACTACACCCTAGATTGTTCTATACATATATTCCATATCAAGACCAGACGGATATCCCTCTATTTGATACAAGTTTACAGAATGAGCAGTATCAACAGATGTTTCAGGTTAACCGTTTTACAGGGCACGACAGGATCAATAATGCTAATCAGGTCACATATGCATTAGAAACCTCAATGTTAGATAAATCTGATGGTAGTGCTTTAGCTAAAGCAAAAATAGGACAGATGTTATATTTAGCAGATAGGAGAGTAACTTTATGTCAAGGTAATTCAAAGTGTCCTGACCCTGGTATGATGGATGAGTTTTCAAAAGATACTTTTTCTCCAGTAATGACTTCTTTTGATATGTATATAACAAAAGATTTATACTTTAATGGTCAGATAAACTATAGGATTAATAGAAACAACTTAGATTATCAGGTTTACTCGCTAATATATAAGGATAAGAGTGAGAACGTAATTAGTGTTTCATATAACAATATTGCAAATGACTGGAATTCTTTAACACAACAGCAAATAGATGATGGAGTTGCTCCGCCACATCAAGAGACTATCACGTTAGGAGGAGTATTAAATCTTACAAACCATTGGGCAGTAGCAGGATTATGGAACTATAATTTTCAACAAAAACAGATAGCTAATGCTTTTGTAGGTGTTCAATATAATGCTAAATCATGGGCTCTGAGATTCTTATACCAAGTAAGTGCTTATACAAACCAAGATCCTAATGAACCTACCTTGCTAGGAGGCCTTACAGATACATTTTTAATGTCTTTTGAACTTAAAGGTCTTGGTGGAGGGCTTGGTAATACAGATGAGCTATATTCACGACTACAGCAAATACCAGGCTATACACAAGGACAGTGGGGATCGGATTAATTGAACTTATTAGCACTACAGAAGGATAGGGTTTTCTAGCTTAATACAACCTTTCAACTATAAGTAATATGTTTTATAAAAATATGGATATTGTCTAACCAAAGGTTAAAAAGCTTATTGAGTTGTTTTTCTCGAAGTGATTAGTATTAAAAATTAATTTGACTCTAAAAAAGAGAAAAGAATATCCTTTATAGGGATAGAATTAGATAGATTTGATATTAATAGCAGCCATTTTGCCTCTGTTTTCTTCAGTTTCAAAGCTTATTTTTTCGCCTTCACGTAGAGAGCTTAAACCAGAATTTTCAACTGCACTGATATGAACAAACACATCTTTACCGCCATCTTGAGGCTCTATGAATCCGAATCCTTTAGTCGTATTGAAAAACTTAATAGTACCTTGTCTCATTGTTTTATTTCCTTTTGTTTATTGTTTTATGTAAGTTAAATCACATTGGGCTTAGTTTTAAACTTTAACGATTTACTTATAAAGGATAGAATATTGGAAATAAACTTCTGATATATTAGTTTCGTAGTAGTCAAATAAAGTTACAATATAAATAACTGTTAGCAATCATATAGTAACAAAGCCTTAATTGGAAGCCTTTTAGTGAAAACTAGGCATTTTAGTTAAATCAAAATCTTCTTCATATTTATCTATATCTCTTAGATATAAACATAAATCTTGAAAATCTAAACAGCTTTCTACCATTGAAGACTCTTTATTATCACTAAAGTTGCTATCTGTCATATGGTTTATCAAATTAATAAATTGCTCCATAATTTCGGTATTTAATATGCTCATTTCGGCAGCTTGAGCAATGCTTATTTTTTTTGATTTTTCTATTTTCTTAACTAAATTAGTTATATCATGAAAAATAGTCTCTAATATATTATTGTTTTCAAAGCTAATAAATTTAGTTTTAGGGTCAATCATCTTATATCAATATTATTAAATATAAGACTATTATACTCTTAAATAAGGCCATAATTTTAATTATATTCATATATGTCTTATAATATGTATCTTTAGTGGCTAGTTTGTATTACTATTAACCAGGTATAAATAAAATAAAGCCTCTAAACCTTCTTTAGATACTTCATTCACTATTTTGCTAGTAATAATCTTATAACCTAAGAGAACTTTAATAGTTCTTAATATTCTAAAATTAAGAGAGGATAATATGCCAAGAATAATCGTTGACCCAAGAAAGCCTTTTGATATTAGCTTGAGAAACTTTAAAAGAGCTTGTGAAAAAGCTGGTATTAAACAAGAACTTCGAGACAGAAAAACTTTTGTAAAACCAACAGAAAAAAGAAAAATTGCGAAAAGAGCCGCAATAAAAAGAGCTAAGCAAGCAGCAAGAAGAGCATATTCTTATTAATATTTTTTTTAAACAAGTCTATAAAAATCTAATTATTTTACTGTTAATACTGAATTATAATAAATTGTATTATCTTAGCGTTAACTATTTAGTAAGTTTTTGCTATAAGGTATGTGGTGGAAATTGTGGTAGCTATGAGTGGACTTGAACCACCGACCCCAGCATTATGAATGCTGTGCTCTAACCAACTGAGCTACATAGCCACAAATGATGTAGCATATTATATTTAAATTATGATAATTGTCAATATTAATTAAACGCTATATTAAAAAAAATATTACTAATGTTTTATTACTTGCTAAAAGGGTTGGTTTTGTAGTACGATATTAGCCAAGTGTACAAAGGGATTGATCCCTCTATAAAATGATAAAAAAATAAAATGTCTGACGGTAGAAATAAATTAAACGATTTTTCGCTATTACAATCTTTACTAGGTGGTTCTTCTAAGATAGAAGAAAAAACTTCTAGAATGAAACAAGCAAGAGATAAAAATATCTCTAAGAACAAGAACACGCCTAAGGCACCCGCTAAAAAGGTAGAAGACAGAGATACTTCATTTATTCGTATTCCTCAATATGGACATAGAATAAATAATAAAATAGTCAATGAGTTACAAAATCCCCAATTAGAGGATGATCAAGAAATAGTAATAACAGTTGATGTTGAGAAAGAAAGACAAAAAGAAGAAGCTAAGCTATTTAAGTGGTTATGTAAGCGTTTTCCAAAATGTTTTGATCCTATTAACAAGAAGCCTCTTAAAATAGGAATAAGTCCTGAAATTGAAATAATCTATCAAAATGAGCATTTTGCTCCAGTTGATAAACTAGTGCTTAGAAATGTTTTACGTCGTTATGTTGGTGATACTCGTTATCACAAAGCTGTTTTTGAACTAAAACAAAGGTTTAATCTACAAGGTCAACCTGTTGAAGATTATTCACCAGAGCATATTGAGTATTCTAAAAAGCGTCTAGATGAAATTGCTGAGAAAGCAGAATTTAGAGCAAAAGGCCTGACTATGAAAGATTACTATGAGTACAAAAAGCAACAGTCAGAAGAAGATGTTGACACAGAAGAATAAATAATTTCAGTAAACTTTCTTCTAGAAAGTTTACTGAAATTATTGTCTATTTTTATCTTTAGGTTTATTATTTGACTAATTACAATCTATAATTGTTATTGCTAATGTCTTATATAAAATTGCTAAAACAAAAGAGAACTATATTTTATCTGTGGTTTTTAGTTTTATTGATTACTAGTTTATTATCAAGCTGTGCAAATGATAAAAAGGCTAAAGAGTTACCTATAATAAAGCACAGCTTTTCAAAATCAAAGCATACAGCATATCAAGTTTTTGGTTTTGATTATGCTACTACTCCTAATGGTATATATAATGTAGTCAACAAAGAGCCAACTAAATTTATAGTTAATGTATATATTGCAGATAATGAAGGTTGTAAGTTTACTTATACTAAAGATCGAAAAGGTGCTCACCAAGGTCAGTTTGACAGTACGCAATCTTTTACAGCATATCTATCTGGTAGGAATGAGCTGTTGAAACTGGAGTGTACAGGTAAGCAGTCAAATATTGATTATAAAATAATAGCGTATGCAAATGGCGTAGAGTATGACAATATAGGAAATCTTTCATATCTTGTTGAGTCAGGTGCTCTTTAAGGTATTTTTATTTTCTCCAGAATTCTGGTATAAAAAGTACTAGAAGTGTAAATATTTCTAAACGTCCTGCAATCATTGCAAAATCACATATCCATAGAGCTCCATTGGGGATATTTTTAAAGTTGGAGCCTATCTCTCCTAGACCAGGACCTACATTTGATAAGGTTGTGGCAATAGTTGAAAATGCGGTTGCAATATCTAGACCACATCCTAATAGAGCCAGCCAACCAATAGCAAACACAATAATATAGACAGAAATAAATCCAGAGACTCTATTTAAGGCTTGCTCAGATATATTTATATCATCTAGCTTTACAGTAAACATCCCTTGAGGGTGAATTACCCTTTTTGCTTCAAGCATAGCTTTTTCTTTGAAAAGGATCGCGCGTATCATTTTTAGACCACCAGCTGTAGAACCACCACAACCACCGATAATTGCTATAAACATAAGTAAAACAGGCAGGAATGTAGGCCATAAGTAATAGTTTGTATCAGATACAAATCCAGCACTTGAGCTAATTGATATTACTTGAAATATACTATTTAAAATTATGTGAAACGTATTTGAAAGACTATCTGCATTAGCAATCAGTGTAATGCTGACTATCATAGATGTGAAGAATAGAAAGAAAAAATATGCTTTGAACTCAACATTCCTAAAATAATGGCTAATTTTAAATTTTGATAACGCTATATAATGAGCTTTAAAACTAGTTGCTCCTAAAAATAGAAATATCCCGCAAACAAGAAGAACACCTGTTGATTTGTTCGTCATGCTAGCATCACTAGGGGTAAATCCTCCCGTTGAAACCGTCGAGAAGGTGTAGCATATAGCATCAAATGGTCCCATGCCTACTATTATATAAGAGATAAAGCATAGGAATGTAAGTAGCAGATATACCAACCATAATGCTTTTGCAGTACTAGAGATTCTTGGTGCGATTTTATCATCTTTCCATTGACCTGTTACTTCAGCTTTGTATAGCTGCATACCACCAACCCCTAAAAGTGGTAAGATAGCAACGGTTAGAACAACGATTCCCATACCACCAAAAAACTCAGTCTGTTGGCGGTAAAATAATATACTATGGGGAAGTTGGTCTAACCCTTCAATTACAGTGCCACCAGTAGTAGTAAACCCAGAGACAGATTCAAATATTGCGTGTGTTAGAGATAATTCTAAACCTGGGAATGTCATATATGGTATGGCGCCAAATACTGAAACAAACACCCAAACTAATGCAACAATTATAAAGCCATCTTTATTTGAGAGCTTTTTATTTGATTTTCGAGCAATAAACCATAGTAAAAAACCGCATAAAAATGTAATCGCAAAACTTAGGATGAAAGGATATGCATCATTCTCACTATAGATATAATCAATGACAACAGGACTAAGCATAGTAAGACTTAGGAACATTAGAAATATACCAATTATCTTAGGTTTTTGGCTTAAGTTCATTGATTGATGCTTTAAAAGCTCTATCTTTAGTGATTTTGATGTTTAGTTTAGTACAATTATTCTAAAGCTACAAGTTTATCATTTAGTATATAATAAGTCTTAATTAGTAAAAGTCTTTGATTCTATTAAGAATAAGATGAGCTTTAAAAGATTTATATAAGCTATTTTCGCCAAAAATCTGGCATAAAAAGAACTAATACCGTAAATATCTCAAGACGCCCCGCGATCATCGCAAAGTTACATATCCAAAGAGCATCATCAGGTACGGTTTTAAAATTTGAACCAATTTGATCTAAGCCAGGACCTACGTTTGATAAGGTAGTTGCAATTGCTGAAAAAGAAGTATCTGGACTTAGCCCACACGCTATTAGCATTAGCCAACAAACAGCAAATAATAATAAATAAACAGAAACAAACCCAGATACTCTATTAAGAGCTTGCTCGGATATAACTACCCCATCTAATTTTACGCTAAATTTTCCTTGAGGGTGGATTACTCTTTTTGCTTCAAGGGTAGCTTTTTCTTTAAATAAAATAGCTCTTATCATTTTTACCCCTCCAGCAGTAGATCCACCACAGCCACCGATAATAGCTATAAACATCAAAAAGAAGGGTATAAAACTAGGCCAGATATAATAATTCGCATCAGAAACAAACCCTGCTGTTGAGCTTATAGATACAACCATGAAGATACTATTAGTTACCATATCAGGAATCTTTGATAAGTCTTTTGAATATGCGATTAAAGTTACAGCAATTATCAAAGATGAAAGAAATAAGAAGTAAAAATAAGCCTTGATTTCAATATTATTAAAATAATGTTTGATACTGAATTTTGAAAAAGCTATGTAATGAGCCTTAAAGTTTGTGGCACCTAAAAATAAGAAAAAAATACATACATAGATTACAGGCTTTGATTGAGCAGTCATACCAGCATCAGTAGGAGCAAATCCACCTGTTGAAATAGTTGAAAATGCATAGCAGATGGCATCAAAAGGTCCCATGCCAACTAGTAAATATGCAATAAAGCAGATAAATGTTAATAAGACATATACTAGCCACATTGCTTTAGCGGTGGTTGATATCCTTGGCGCAATTTTTTCATCTTTGCCTAGACCTGTTACTTCAGCTTTGTATAGCTGCATACCATCAACACCAAGAAGTGGTAAAATTGCAACAGTCAATACAACAATCCCCATCCCGCCGAAGAAGTGTGTCTGTTGACGATAGTATAATATACTGTGTGGTAACTTATCTAAACCAGTTATTACAGTTGCACCTGTAGTAGTAAATCCAGAAATTGATTCAAATACAGCATGAGTAAAAGATAAATCTAACCCAGGAAACACCATATAAGGAATCCCACCAAAGACTGTAACAAAAACCCAAACAAGTGTAACGATGACAAAGCCATCTTTGTTTGTGATTTTTTTGCTGGCATTACGACCGATAAACCATAGTAAAAAACCACAGATAAAAGTTATCGCAAAGCTTAGTAAAAATGGGTATGTGTTTGATTCATTATAGATATAGTCAACAACAATAGGTGTAAGCATGGTAAGACTTAAAAACATTAAGAACATACCGATTATCTTAGGGTTTTGGCTTAACCTCATTGACGTAATGCTTAAAAGCTATATCTTTAGTGGTGACTTTGATGTTTAGTTTAGTATAATTATGTCTAAGCTACAAGGTAAATTATTAGTATCTAAGAGAGGTTTTTACTATGATGAAACTTATATTAAGGTTAGCTCACCTATTTGATAACAAAAAAGATAGAGCATATGTAAGTGAGGCAGATAAGCTTTTGCAAGAGTTTGATAATACAAACCCAAACAAATCAGAATCACAAAAAAAAGAAATTTTGAAGCATAGAAA
This sequence comes from Francisella sp. SYW-9, assembly GCF_008711465.1. GTDB lineage: Bacteria > Pseudomonadota > Gammaproteobacteria > Francisellales > Francisellaceae > Francisella. The sequence continues at coordinate 252,109 of NZ_VXKQ01000007.1, read as the reverse complement.
TCTTTATAAGAGAGAAGCAAAACCAAAAACTAGTTTTCTTGATGGTTAGTCTTAATCTGTGTAACAGCAACAAATCCTATTAGCAATATAATACCTGCTATCCAATATAAATACGGTGCTAAATGACTATCTATAAGTACACCTCCACAAATAAGAATAATTAGCTGTGGTAGTGAAAAAAACATATTTAGCCAGCCCATATATTCTCCTAGTCTATCTTTAGGTGCTAGTTTAGCAATCAGAGTATAGCAAGATACTTGAGATAGGATAAAGCCCATAGCAACAACAAATGTGATAATGTACCAAAGGAAATTTTCTTTTGTTAGAAAAGAGCCACAAATTAAGGCTATAGCAAATATTAGTAAGCCGATTTTAAAGATGTTCTCAACTTTGATTAGATTTATAATAGTTGTTGCTAAGAGTCCAACAATTACAGATCCGATTCCAAAAGTCATAACTAATGAAGCTGTAAAATCTTTACTAAAGCCTAAATGATGATTCATATATCCACCCATTAAAGGCATAAAAGCACCAAAGCCAGTTAACATACAGAATGTGGCTAAAAAAAGAAGGTTGATATTTTTATCACTAAAGATATCAAAACTTAGTTTAAAAGCTGAGGTCATTTGATTTTCTGGACGCTCTTTTACAATAAATGGTATTACAGATAGTGTAGGTATTATTAGTAGTAGACATACTATTACGCAACTAAGAAAAGCACCTCCAATATTCCAAATGATTGCACCAATTAGACCAATTATAATTGTTCCTATTTGTGCAGTAGTCCTAGCTAGTAGAGTAGCAAAAGGAATTTGATCACGATCAACAACCTCTACAACCATTGTATAGTAAGGACCTTGGAAGAAGTTGATACTAGCATAAGTTAAAAAAGCAATTATAAATAAACAAATATAGTTAGGTGCAAAAGGCCAGAGCATCTGAAATATACAAGTACTCACTAACCCTACTAATAACCAAGTAGTTCTTTTACCTAAAAATCTGTGCGAAGGTGTTTTATCTGAGGCAATTCCTGAGAGTGTTTGCATAAATAGTCCAGTAAAAGCAGCCATAGATAATAAAAGACCAGCTAGAAAAGAGGAGTTTGTGTGTTGATAAACTATCCATGAACCAATAGTTCCAGTTAATGACCAATACATTCCTATGCCAATATCTGGTATAGCAATCAAAAAAGGATTCCAACGACGAGTATTATATTTCATTATGATTTACCTTTGATTTAATAATATTTGCAATATAAGTTAGAGAAGTCTAAGAAGCTTATTATCTGAGTATCATAAGGATTAAGTTTTAATCCTAAATAATTAACACTAGAGCTATTATGGTTTAAAATAATGACAATTTTAGAATCATCACTACCTTTTATGATAACCTCAACATCATCTGGAGATTGAAAGCTATTAACATTATGTTTTTTAGTGATGTCTAGCACTAAGTCATTCCAAAAAGAGCTATCATCAATACCTGTACCAATATAATAAATTGATCCTTTACCTAGGCTATTTCTTACAGCTGCACTATAGTTTTTAAATTCATCAGCATAATCACATAATGATTGACTAGATCCTTTAAGTGTGAGCATATCACGCCATACAGTGGCAGTTAGGTTTTTATCTTGATATTTGATTTTACAATTTGTCCCTGTAGGGAGAGGCTCAAAATATTCAGCTTTTACACCAGCAAGTTCGTGAATAGGGTTATCAACACCAAAGCGAATCTCATTGTGGTATTCTTTAAGTCCTGCTCTAAATGTAGCTATAACAGTACCACCTTTTTCAGTAAATGCCTTTATTCTAGCAATATTTTTATCTGTGATTAACATAGATACCGGAAGTAGCAATATTGAATACTTACTAAAATCATGGCGTATATCTAGTACGTCAACATTAATATTGTTATCAAAGAAAGGTTTATAAAGTCTAGCGTGCTCATGCTGGATATCAAAAGCAGTTGATTGTTGTTGAATCCGCCAGCTATAAATATTATCCATTGAATATAACAGAGCTACTTTTGATTGTGTTGGAGCCTGTATTGCCTTTTGGTTTTGTTTGGCTAACTTAATGATATCTAACATTTCATCATAGCGATGGTTATATTTGTTATCATGATCTAAAACCCCATAACAGAATTGTTCAGCGCCTTTTGTTGCCGTACGCCATCTAAAATAGATTAGATTATCACATCCTCTCGCCATTGCTTGAAAAGACCATAATTTAGCATGACCAGGTCGAGGCACGAATCCCATTATATTATGAGCTTGAGCTCCTATAAGCTGCTCAGTAATCCAATAGTTCTCTCTTTGGAACCCTCTTGTTTGATCTAGCTTCATCGCAGTCTTATAAGCATCTACTGGAACTTGCTGACCTCCCCAAACAGGGTAGTTGTTTAGTGCTACAAGATCTATTTGCTCAGCTAGATCTGTATGGTCTTGAGCCTTAGAGAAATAATCTCCAGTAAAGTTATGTAAAGTTTGTTGGTTTGGTGCTATGTCTTTAATAACTTTAGCTTGTCTTGCTAAAAAGTTAGTAGTTGTTTGAGATCTAAAGCGATTAAAGTACAACATCATTCCTGGGTTTGGTGCTGGAATAGTTGGGCGAGGTATATTGATCTCATCAAAATTATTGTATGTTTGTGACCAAAAGACCGCACCAATAGCATCATTAAACAGGTTAACATCATTATTAAATTGCTGTTTTAGATAGCTTCTAAACTCTAACTCACATTGATCGCAGTAGCACATATTACTAGTTTCATGACCTAGTTCATTATCTATATGCCAAAGTAACAAAGCTGGGTGTTGATGATATGCCTCTACCATTTTCTGAGTGATACGATCAGCATACTTGTTGTATGTCGGGGAGTTTAGGCAAGCTTGTCTTCTACCGCCAAAATGTCTTTGTAGACCATTTTCATCTACTGAGAAAATTTTGGGATCTTTTTTGTATAACCATGCAGGGGCTGTTGCTGTTGGTGTGCCAAGCATTACCTTGAGATTTAATTTATAAGCTTTATCCAATATTTTCTCAAAAAAGCAAAAATCAAATTGGCCTTCTTGAGGCTCCATTAGATGCCAAGCAAATTCAGCAATTCTGATACAATTAAGTTCTGAATTTACAATACGTTGAAGATCTTCATCAATAAGTGAGTGATCCCATTGCTCTGGATAGTAGTCAACACCGAAATGCATAATAGTTAAATAAATGTAAAATAAAGATTGAATTCATTATATTGATACTTTGCTTAATCATCAATGAGAAAGTAATAGCACACCTTTAAGCGGTATTCTTATACAAATAGAATTAAGTATTTTAAAAATTTATAAACTGCTATGAAACTTAATTGTTAGATATTGTTTATAGGAGTAATATATGAGACATTCATTGAAAAATAGGTTAATGAAAAGTTGAAAAATTATAAAATAGCAATTTTGCTAAGTTATATAAGTATAGCTAGTGCGTCATCTGTTATTATAAATCCTGCCTTACCTCAAATTGCAAAGGAATTCAGTCTCTCAAATGGTTCAGTTGAGTGGTTAGTAAGTATCTTTCTTATCGGATATGTTATTGGGCAAATAATATATGGACCAATAGCAAAAAAATATGGAGATGCTAAAACACTAAGAATAGGAATGATTATAAATATTATAGGTCTTATTGTTTGCCTTGTAGGGGCATCATCTATGGTTATGTTGCTTATAGGTAGATTTATAACAGCTATAGGCTCATCAGCAGGATTAGTATGTACTTTTATAATATTAAATAATTCAGTTGCTCCTCATCGAGCAAAGGTAGCATTGTCGTATGCAACGTTATCTTTTGCAATATCCATAACATTATCAACATTGATAGGAGGAATAATTACCAGCTATAGTTATTGGAGTTATACTTTTTATGTGTTGTTACTTCATGCATTAATAATGTTTGGAGCGAGTTTTCTTTATGATAATAAAAAAGACTCTGATTTTAACTTGAAAATATCATCTATTCTTGATGGCTATAAACAAGCCTTTAGCAGTTTTAAGTTAATAGCATTTGCATTAACATTAGGGGTGATGACAGTTTTTAGTTATTGTTATTCTACAGCAGGACCTTTTATTGCACATTCAATGTTTAATTTTGGGGGTGCGCAATATAGTATATGGAATTCTATGACCATTGTAGGAATTATATTAGGTTCTATAATAGTATCTAGGATAATAAATATATATGATAGTCGTAAGATACTTGTTGTATCTTTAATTTGTCTCATCATTTTAATAGTTATTTTGGCTATAATGAAAATTTCTAATGAGGTTACACCAGCTGTATTGTTTATATTGGCAACCCTAATGTATTTCGTATGTAATTTCATATATCCTGCGGCATCATACCTTGCCTCAACGGCTATTGAATGTAAGTCAAATGCTTCTACAGGGATGAATTTTATAAATATGTTGACTGCTTTAATAGGAGTATCTGTAATGGGTTATATACCGTTTGAATATATTTGGAAATTTATGTTGATATCTATCATACCTCCTGTTATTTGTTTAGGGTTAGTTATCTATATTCTCCGTATAGAACAGTAGTTTTTATTAGATTCTGTATCTACCTAATAAATATTAATGAGTTTTTAATAAAATAATAAGGTTGGAAATTTACTAAAAATTAATGCTCTATTATATAAACTTTTAATTTAAATTATATGCTAAGTTTTTGGATTAAATGTTTGTAATCTGGCTTGTTTTCTAGGATTGAAAGGCTATAATCTGAGAGGTTTTGTACCCTTTTATATATCTGTTTTAAAACATGCTTGGTAAATTTAAACATAAAGGCTTAACGCTTTTAGAGTTAATTGTTGTATTAGCAGCTGTTTTCACTAGTATCTATAGTAAGAATACTGCAAAAGCTGAAGTTTCAAAAGCATTAAGTTTAATATCGCCAGTAAAGCACCAAATTGCTGAGGGATATACGTCAAACTCTGATTTTCCTGAAAGTGTTAATGATTTACCACACTTATCAGATGGTAGTAGTGAAGTTAGCTTTGGGTATTCAAAACCTGATATAGACATAAGGTTTGATGATTCTAATTATTCAGAGTTGAAAGACCATCAGATAGAGCTTACTCCTGTAGCAGATGGCTCTTTAATTAGATGGGAATGTCAAACAGACATTGATAGTAGCTATATGCCATTACAATGTAATCATGTGAGTACTTTAACGAGTCAAAATGGTAGAGGAGGTTTTTGGTTTATCTGGATCTCAAAACACAAGTGGAGGCCTTAGTGGATCTGAAGATCAAAGTTTAGATGGAAACTATAGCGATTCTGGAGAGCAAACCACTAGTGAGGAAGATCAAGATAGCGATAGTGAATCTCTGCTAGGTGAGCAAAATCAAGGTTTAGAAGAAGGTAGTGGTGGTTTATATGATAATGCTATTGATCTGGTGAAAAGCTTATTTACTGATGAAGTTGGGGATAGTGGCGTTGAGACAAGGTATAGTGAAGAAGGTACTCCTTTACTAAATTTAGACGGAAATACTCAATCCTTGATTGCTTCTGATGATATTTCAAATGGTGAAATTAGAATGTTCCTATCACAAGAGTTAAAAGATGCCTTACTCCTTGATCCAATTAGGAAATCTGAAGCAGATAATTATATTGAGCTAATGTCAGCTAATAATATCGCGGTACGACCATCATATGGAGATGATACTATAAAGGCAGATACTCTTAGTAACTCAGATGTTGCAACGTTTAGTGATTCAGATATTGTTGAGATTTTAGAAAGTTCAGGTAACTATTATGTCTTAGATCCCTCTTCAACAACTCTTACTGACGAGCCTCTAGCTGCTTATGGAGATGATGAGTTAACAATTGGTAGAAGTACAAATGATGAGATACTTGTTGGAGGAGGTAATGATACTGTTAATATCAATAGTGGAGAAAAGCTAAAACTATCGGCTTTAGAAGGAAATGATACTATAAATTTGGGTTCTGTAAACTCTGATAATATAACTACGGGTGATGGTGATGATGTTATTAATGTTGTCTCTGGCAATAGCGGTGATTTATCTGGAGATGTTTCAGATTATAGTAATGGTATAAGGTCAGGTTCTGGTAATGACACAGTTAATGTTGGCTATGGTTCTAATGTTTTAAATGCAGGTCCAGGAGATGATAATGTTGTAGTTGACTGGAGTAATAGTGGTCAGTCATACTCAGGTGACTATTTTGGATCAGCTGGTAATGATAATTTAAAACTAAAGGCAAATGGACAAAACCTTCAGGAGATTCTAAATGCCTTTAATAACGATGTAGGGGCGTACGAAACAAATGTTGAGTTTAGTGATGGTCAGGTTGCGTATTAGAAGCTTTGAAACAGTTGAGGTTTATGATGCTGATACTAACCAGTTAGTTTACTCAAGAGTAGCTTAATATATGGGAGTTAGCCTCTTTGCTTTTTTATAAAAGTATATGTGTTGATAGTTAAAAAAAGAATTTTTATTGATATACTAAATATTATTTTTTAGGAAAACTATAGATGAAAAAGAAGTTTATATCGTTATTATTATTGTGTTCGTTAACTTTATCTTTAAATAGCTGTTTTTGGCTAGCTGTTGGAGGTGTGGCAGCTGCTGGAGGTGCTGCTGGAGCATATATGGTTGATAAGAAATAAAGAGTTTTTCTAAGATTTAGTCTCGTCTATTACATCGGTATCTTTAGGCGCTTTAAAATTAAATAGCGAATTATCAAGAGATACGTTATCTTTGACATCAGAAAATTTAATTTGCGTAAACTGATTTAATGAAGTTGAAATTTCAAGTGACCTTAGTCTATTGTCACTGTCAAACTGAATTACAATGCTATTTATCATTTCATCGTACTTAGGTTTAAGAATATAGCTATTGTTACTTTTTTCTTCTACAGTAAATAGTTTATCAATGTTATCTGTGTTTTTTGATAAAAGTATAAGATAAGGGTATTGGGCAATATTATTTGAAACTTTCTTAATTATAAGCTGCTCAAGGTCACCATCATAAATCCATAGTTTCTTACCATTGGAGATGATTTTTTGGTTATTTGGTGAAGTTGTAACCCATTTAAAAAAATGAGGCTTTTTAAGACTCATTTTACCTTGAGTATTCATGTTATTCTGACTATTAATAAGTCTTTGGCTAAAGTTAGCCGTCATAGAGTTGATGCTTTTAATTTTCTTTACTAAATCTCCAGCTGCATCAGCAAAACAGATATTTACACTAATGGAAACTATTATTAGTAATACGATTAATTTTTTCATTTAGGATTCTCTTTTAACTAGCACGTCACGCATGCCATTTTGATTCATTTCTGAGACTATACCATTTTCTTCCATTTCTTCCATTAATCTAGCAGAGCGGTTGTAGCCTATTTTTAGCTTACGTTGAACAGCTGATATTGATGCTTTTTGAGTTTTAATAACTATTTCAACGGCATCGTTGTATAGAGGATCTTCACTATCACCTTCTCCTCCAGGTGAGCCATTTTCAGCTTCTTCAGTAGATTCAAGGATATCTTGAACATATTCTGGTTGGCCATATTCTTTCCATGACTCAACTACTCTATGCACCTCATTATCATCCACAAAAGCTCCGTGAATACGCATAGGAGCACCAAAACCAGGTTTTAAATATAGCATATCACCTTGGCCAAGTAGCTGCTCAGCACCTTGTTGATCAAGGATCGTTCTAGAATCTATTCTAGATGATACCTGAAAGGACATCCTAGTAGGGATATTCGCCTTTATAAGTCCAGTTACAACATCAACAGAAGGTCTTTGTGTTGCAAGTATTATATGAATCCCAGCAGCACGAGCTTTTTGAGCAAGCCTTGCAATAAGCTCTTCAACTTTTTTACCTACCACCATAATCATATCAGCAAACTCGTCTGCTACGACAACTATATAAGGCATCTTTGTAAGAGTTGGAGCTTCATGAGCACGCTCTGGATTCATCTTGATAAACATTGTATCTTTTAGTGGTTTACCAGCTTTCTCAGCTTGCTCAATTTTATCATTTAATAGTGCAATATTTCTAACTCCAGCTGCTGACATAAGGGCATAGCGTCTTTCCATTTCTTTAACGCACCAGCGTAAAGAGTTCGCGGCCTCTGTCATATCTGTAACAACAGGAGTTAAAAGGTGAGGAATACCGTCATAAATAGATAACTCAAGCATCTTAGGGTCAATCATGATAAATTTTAATTCATCAGGTGTACACTTATATAGCATACTGATAATCATAGAGTTAACACCAACAGACTTACCAGAGCCAGTTGTACCAGCTACTAAAAGGTGAGGCATTTTTGCAAGCTCAGCAAAAGTCGGTTTTCCAGAAATGTCAACACCGATTCCCATTAGAGTTGGGGCTCTTGATTTTAAGAACTCTTGTGCAGAGAGTACTTCTTTTATACGTACCATCTGTCTAGTTGGGTTTGGTAGCTCTAGCCCAACATAAGGTTTACCAGGAATTACTTCAACAACCCTAACTGCTGTCGTAGAAAGGGCTCTTGCCAAATCTTGGGCTATATTTGTAAGTTTACTAACTTTTGTACCTCTAGCTAGATCTATTTCATATCTAGTGATAACTGGACCAGGATATGCAGCGACAACTTTAGCATTTATATTAAAGTCATTTAGGGTCTGCTCAAGTAGAGATGATGTTTCATTAAGCTGTTCTTGAGATACTGCAACTTTTTTTGCTTCAGGTTCGATGAGAAGGTCAATAGATGGTAGACAATCTTTATTTAGATTGTTTGTTTTAGAAGGTTGTGGTTTTGCTTTCTCAATAGTTCTTATTGAGGATTTATTTTCTTTTGCTTCAGCTTCTAGTTCTGCAAAAGATAGCTCATCTTGACTAGGTTTATTATTAAAGTCTTTAAAAGATAGCTCACTATTGTTTTTACTATCTTTTAGAACTTCTTTGAAAACGTCTTCTCGAGGAGTTTCTTTTTTCTCATCCTTAAGAGGTATTAATGTTGATTTTTTATCTTTAGCTAATGCAGATGCACTAGGTTTATTGTTAAAATCATCAAAGTCATTAAAGCTTGTGATATCTTTTTTATCATTATCTTTAGGCTTTGATACATAGTTAATAGACTTTCCAAATGCTGAAAAGATTTTTTTGATTAAATGTAGCCATGTAGTACCACAATAAAGAGTTAAGCCAATAAATAATGATACTACTAATGCAAATGCACCTCCGACTGAACCAAAATATTTGATAAACATTTTTGCTGTTTCATAGCCAAAAATTCCACCAGAGCGTTGAGGCATCCAGTAATTAGCAAAGACAAGATATAGCTCCGCTAGGCCACAACATGATAGTATAAAAAATATGATGCCTATAGTTTTAACTGTGAACATTAAATAGCTAAGGTTTTGTTCTTTATTTTTTATTAGTAGTACTCTAATAAAATCAATAAGGATAAAAGGAAGTACAAATCCAACTACTCCAAATATTGAGAGTATAAAACTTGCAATATATGCTCCAACAGGACCAGCATAATTTTTAATAGTAGTTTCTGAAGATATACTACTCCAACCTGGATCATTTATATTAAAACTAAATAATGCTATAAATAGATATATTACAACTGCTGCTAGAATAACAACTAATGTTATCTTTAATCTGCCAACAGCATGAGTTTTGTTTGTGTTATTCGTATTATTATCTGCCATACTAATTTATAAATAAAATATTAAACTTAATCATAAAACCAATTCATAATTCTAACAAAAAAAAGTTTAAAAATGTTAAACTAAAATAATAATTTGTTGAGTATAAGTATAATTAAGGATAAATTTTGGCAAAATTTCATATAATAGTAGGCTTAATTGTTTGCTTTTGTGCTTGGGTATTTTTTCTGATATTCCCACATTTAGATTTGACTCTAGCTGGTGACTTTTACAGTTCAACAAATGGCTTCGCAGTTAGTCCAAGCCATGGATTCTTTGGATTTATGCATACTTTTGCTATGAGATTCCCTGTTATCTTCTCTATAGTGGTTATTTTATTTTTACTTGGTTCATTATTTATTAAAGCTTTTAGAATAAAAAATAGAAAAGCTATATTTTTTATAGCTGTATGTTTATGGGTAGGTCCAGGTTTGGTAGTAAATGCTGTATTTAAAAATCATTGGGGTAGACCTAGACCATATATGGTGCAACAGTTTAATGGTGATAAAATTTTTCAAAAACCATTTGTTATATCAAATCAATGTACTACTAATTGTTCTTTCCCTTGTGGTGATGCATCTATGGGATTTTGGCTTTTTGCTTTTATGCCTTTAGCTGCCACACGTAGAAAAAAGGCTTTGGCCTTTGCTATTGCAGTATTAGCAGGAGGAGGCTTAGGTCTAATGAGAATGGCTCAAGGAGGACACTTTTTTAGTGATGTAATTTTCTGTGGGATATTTGTTTATATCTGTACCTGGATTGTGTACTGGGTGATGTATGAGCGTAATAAAAAGCCTCTCGAAATAGAAAAACATTCTAGTTAAATTTTTTTGTTCAATATTTATACTTATATTTTCTTAATCTTTAACTATCAGAGGATTTTTTTCAAACCTTCTTACAATTATTTTTTTAAATGCTAAATAGAGTTTGACAGTTTTTGAGTTTCTGTGTTAGGCTCGAAATTAGTAAATTTTCTTACTAACACAATTTAAAGAAGAGGAGCATAATTTATAATGCTAATCTGAAAGCCATAACGCTTAGAGATGATTAGATTTTTAGAGATTGTGCCGAAAGAGTATAGATGTTATGGGTTATATTCTTGGGTCTGATACTGAAAGGTGGCAGAACTGTCACGTTGAACTTAAACGTGGGGCGCTTCGGTCTAAGCATTAATTTTGCAAAGTCTCAGCTCTCCATTATTAGCGAAAGAATGGGAAAATAAATGACTATACAAATTAGTAATCGCGTAACAAATATTAAACCTTCAGCAACTGCATTAATGTCTTCTAAAGTACAAGAGCTTGTTGATAGGGGAGAAAGGATTCTTTCATTAAATGTCGGTGAACCTGGGTTTAGCACGCCTGATGTTGTAAAAAAAGCAGGAATTACAGCAATTGAAAATAATTATACTCAGTATACAACCGTTGATGGTTATAGAGATCTAAGACAGACTATAGTAAATCGTTATAGTAGCGACTATGGTGTTAATTATGAGCTTGATGAGGTTTGTGTTACAACTGGAGCTAAGCATAGTCTTCATAACATATTTAATTGTATTATTAATGATGGCGATGAAGTTATTTATATGGCACCATATTGGGCTTCTTATCCAGATATGATCAAATTATCTGGAGGTGTACCAGTTGTCTTAGAAACAAATATTGAAAATGGTTTTGAACCTGATGTTGAGAAACTTGAAAGTTTAATAAATTCGAGGACTAAAGCTATTTTAATAAATATCCCAAATAATCCTTCAGGAGCTATTTACTCAGAGCCTACGATGTTAGCTTTAGTTGACCTAATGAAAAAATATCCTCAAATCGTATTGATTAGTGATGAGATATATGATCAGATTTATTGGGATAGAGCTCCTATTCCTGTCACAAAAATTTCTCCTGAACTTAAAGATCGTGTTATAGTAGCTAGTGGGGTTTCTAAAAATTATGCAATGACAGGGTGGAGAGTTGGGCATATTCTAGCACCTTCGGCTTTTATAAATGCTATAAAGAAATTTCAATCTCAATCTTTATCATGTGCTTGTTCAATTTCACAAATTGCTGCAATAGAGGCATTAAAGTTAGAAAGAGCTGATATTGAGTATATGAATCAAGAGTATTATAAAAGAGTTTCTTTTGTTTTTAATGCTTTGAAAGATATTCCTAACGTTAAAGTCTTTATGCCTGACGGAGGTTTTTATATATTTTTAGATATAAGTGATGTTTTAGAAAGGATGCAACTTACAGACGAGAGCTTTTGTATAAAACTTCTAGAAGAGACTCTTGTTGGAGTTATTCACGGTAGTGCCTTTGGTTTGGCAGGACATATTAGAATTAGTGCTGCAGCTGAGAGAGAAGTTTTAGAGGAGGCTATTAATAGATTAAAGTATTTTATATTATCTCATTAATTTTATTTTATAAAATGCTAAATACAATTTGACAGGTTTTGACTTACTATGTTAGACTCAAAATCAGTAAGTTATCTTACTGACGTAATTTAAAGAAGAGGTGCATGATCTATAATGCTAATCTGAAAGCCATAACGCTTAACGATGATTAGATTTTTAGAGATTATGCCGAAAGAATGTAGAAGTTATGAGCTATATTCTTGGGTCTGATACTGAAAGGTAGCAGAACTGTCACGTTGAACTTAAACGTGGGGCGCTTCGGTCTAAGCATTTATTTTGCAAAGCCTTTAGTTTCCCCACTTAGTGAAAACATGGAGAGCTTTGTGGAAAATCAAATAAGTGTTGCAAAATTCGGTGGTACAAGTGTTGCCAATATTGAATCAATAACAAAATGTATTGAAATTATAAAAAATACATCTCAAGTTAAAGTGGTTGTTGTAAGTGCCCAGTCTGGAGTTACTAATCTTTTAGTAAAGCTTGTGACGTGCTGTTCTAACGAGAGTTCTATACAAGAGACGATTAGTAAAATACAAGAGATTGTCTATCCAATACTAGAGCATATTAAAAACCCTGAAACTTCGATGAGGATAAAAGCGGTTATCAAAGATTTAGAGTCTCTTACGAAGTTGTCTTTAAGGTTGAAAACTCCTCAATTATCAGATGAAATATTATCTTTTGGTGAATTAATCTCAGCAACGATCATGACGGAGCTTTTAGGTCAAGCAGGTGTTAATGCCACACATCTAAGAGCGACAGAGTTTATGAAAACAGATAATCATTATGGTCAGGCAAAACCTATTACCAAAATTATTCGCTCAAATGTACAGGAAAAATTAGTACCATTAATTCAAGATAGTATTGTAGTAACAGAAGGTTTTATCGGCCAAGGATCTCAAGGCCTGACAACTACTCTTGGTCGTGGTGGAAGTGATTATTCAGCGGCCTTAATAGCTGAAGCTGTAGATGCTAAAGATTTACTGATTTGGACAGATGTTCCCGGTATTTATCAAGCTGATCCTAGAGCAATACCAAGTGCGATATCTATACAGAAAATGTCTTATAATGAAGCTGCTGAGTTAGCGACTTTTGGAGCAAAAGTTTTACATCCTAGTACGCTATGGCCTGCTATTAGAAGCAATATAAATGTATTTATTGGCTCAACATTTAATCCAGATAATCCTGGAACATGGATTACAAAAAATCTAGATCAAGAGCTTCCGGTTGTTCGGGCTGTTGCTGAGCGTAAAAATCAAGTTTTACTGACGATAAAGAGTTATCATATGGTTCATACCCAAGGCTTTTTAGCTAAAGTTTTTCAGGTTTTAGCTAATCATAAAATAAGTGTAGATTTAGTAACTACTAGTGAAGTAAGCCTTGCCTTGACTTTAGATCCTATTGGTAGTCAATCTATAGGAGATAGCATACTTACCCCAAGCTTATTAGAAGATTTACATGAGATCGGTAATGTTGAAATAAAGATTGATGAGAATTTATCCTTAGTTGCGATAGTTGGTAACAATATTCATCAGACTAAAAATATTAGCTCAAGATTATTTTCTGAGTTGTCTGATCACAATATACGCTTACTTAGTCATGGAGCTAGTGGGCATAATATGTGTCTACTTGTTGACCAAAACGAATCATCTCAAGTTATGCAAAAAATTTATAATCAATTTTTTGAAAAAGGAAGGGTTGTATGAAAATTGCAGTTGTAGGCAAAGGTAACACAGGTCAAGCTGTTTTGGATTTACTTGGAAGTCAAAATATATATGAAATTTTTGACTCAAATAATACAGTTACAGCTGAAAAGCTTAATAATGCCGATGCTGTAATTATATTTGTTTCAGCTAAAGTTTTGGCAGATATATTACCTGTTTTATTAGAGACAAAAACACCTATTATTTGTGGGGCAACAGGCTTTGACTATACACAAGATGTTATCGAGAAAGTTTCTCTAAATAAAAATATGTGGATTGTTGCTAATAATTTTAGTTTATCCATGGTTTTTATCAAGGAAGCGTTAAATTCATTAGGCAAAATTCAGCATTTAATTCCACAATTAGAGTACATGATAAATGAAACTCATCATACAAAAAAACTAGATGCTCCAAGTGGTACAGCAATATCTTGGCAAAAGTGGTTAGGTGTTGATCATTGTGTGATATCTTCAGAACGATTAGGTGATATTAAAGGAATTCATGAAGCGACACTTAGTTATGAATATGAAACTATTGAGCTAAAACATATTGCTCATGATAGAAAACTTTTTGCTCAAGGAGCTATCTGGGCAGCTAAGTATGCAATAAATAACCCTGATTTATATGGGTTTTATCAATTTGAAGAGCTTGTTGCTAAGGAGTATGCAAATGAATATTAATAAAGATCTTTATACAGCGATAGTAACACCAATGCTTGAGAATGGTGAAATAGATTATTGTAGTTTTGAAAGAATTTTAGAATATCAGGCAGAGTCTGGCTGTGGAATATTAATTTTAGGTAGCACTGGAGAAGCATTGGCTCTAAGTTTTGAGGAGCAATGTGAGGTTGTTAAATTTACGTGCTCATTAGAGCTAAACACCCCAATAATGGTTGGTGTTGGAGGATCTAGACTTGATCAGCAAATTAAGTGGATAGAGTTTTGTAATTCTCAAAATATAGATTGTTTTTTATTAGTAACACCACTTTATGCTAAGCCTGGTACAGTTGGTCAAACTAATTGGTTCACAAGTTTACTTGATGCAGCACAAAAGCCATGTGTTTTATATAATGTTCCATCTAGAACTGGTGTGAATTTAAGTTATGAAGCACTAGAAAATATAAAAGATCATAAAAATGCATGGGCAATTAAAGAAGCTTCTGGGGATTGTGAACGTTTTGCAAAATATGCTCAGATCGCACCAAACATAAGAATGTATAGTGGTGAGGATGGAATACTTCCAGAGCTATCAAATTATGGTGCTGTAGGCTTAATATCTGTGATATCAAATATTTGGCCTAAGCAAGTTAGAAGTTATGTTAAAGAGAGTATAAATAAAACTATACAACAAAGTCATCGCCAAACTTGGAAGGATGCAACAAAAGCATGCTTTGAGGTAGCTAATCCAATACCAGTTAAAGTATGGCTTAAACATAATGGTGTAATAAGATCTAATACTTTAAGAGCTCCACTTGTAGCAGAAGAGTTAACAGATATTACTAATTTAAAAAAGGCTAATAGTTTAGTTAAACAGAGTTATACAGATTTATAAAATTTATAGGATAGGAAAATAGGAGAGTAGTTTTATGGGATGGCAAGAGACTTTAGATGGGCTTCAATCAGGACAAATAAGAGCAGCAGAGCAATTAGATGATGGAAGCTGGCAAGTAAATGTCGAAGTTAAAAAAGCTATTTTAGAAGCCTTTAAAGCAGGTGTGAATGTTGATTATGAAGGTGCTTATGACGGGTTTGTTGATAAGCATAACTTAGCACCACGTAAGTTTAGTAAGTCTGAAGGTGTTAGAATGGTTCCAGGGGGATCATCTGTTAGAGCAGGAGCTTATGTTGCATCATCTGTTATTATAATGCCACCATCGTATATAAATACTGGAGCTTACGTTGATGAGGGGACAATGGTTGATAGTAATGCACTGGTTGGTTCATGCGCTCAAATAGGTAAAAATGTCCATCTGTCAGCAGGAGTGCAAATTGGTGGGGTTCTTGAGCCTGTTGGGATGAACCCTGTAATAATTGAGGATGATGTATTTGTTAGTGCTGGAGCTATTATTGTTGAAGGGGTTATTGTTGGTAAAAGATCTGTAATCGCACCATCTGTTTCTCTTTCAAGAGGCGTTAGAGTTTATGATAGTGTTAATGAAAGAATGCTTGATAAAGGAGAAAAGATTCCTGAAGGCGCTATTGTGGTACCTGGATCACGACCAATAAATTCAGCTTGGGCAAAATCTCATGGGTTACAATCTTACTGCCCTGTAATTATTAAGTATCGTGATGATAAGAGTGATAAAGCTTTAACTTTAGAAGAGGCGTTGCGTTAATGTTTCCTTTGGGATTACATAGAGATAATTTACTTAACTTAGCAAAGGATATAGGCAGTCCCTTCTTCTTTTATGATTTAGATGCATTAGATAATAAGTTAGTAAGTTTAAAAAAACTACCAGTAAAGCTTTGGTATGCTGTTAAAGCTAATCCATTATCAAGCATAATCCAGAGTGTAGCTAAACAGGATATATCTTTTGATGTTGCAAGTAGTGGAGAGCTTGATCAGGTTTTAAAGCAAGGAGTAGACCCAAAAAATATTTTAAACACTGGCCCAGCAAAATCATATAAGCAGATTTGTTATTTCATTGAAAAAGGTGTACGAACCTTTGTGCTTGAGAGTATTCAGCAGTATTTAGATCTTTTAAAAGCGACTAAGAGTTATAACGTTCAAGTTAGATCATTATTACGTGTTCAGATCAATTGGGATAATTCTGATGAGAAAAATGTTCTTGGTGGTGATAGCATAACCCCTTTTGGCTTAGCACCTGAAGACTGGGTAAATTTTTTTAAAGAAAATCCTATAGAAAATGAGTATGTTGATGTAATAGGCCTACATTGCTTCCAATGGGGCAATATTACAGATGTAGAAAAGCTTATGTATCTTTGGGGAGTTATTACTGAAACTTTAGTTGCGTTAGCAAAGCAAATTTCAATGGATCTAAAAATTATAGATCTTGGTGGAGGTTTAGGAGTACCTTACTACAATCAAACTAATCAGCTGAACGTTGAAGATGTTTCAGAAGCTTTAAATAACTTGAAACTTAAATATCCACAAGTTGATTTTTGGCTAGAGCTAGGTCGTTATGCTGTTGGTGAGTGTGGTGTATATGTAACACCAATAATAGATAGAAAAAAGGTTTATGATAAGCAGTTGCTAGTTTTAGAAGGCGGAAGTCAACATATAAGTCGCCCGTTTATAACAAACCAAGCATTTCCAGTAAAAAATATATCAAAAATTAATCAAGAAGATCAAACAGTTATGGAGCTTCATGGTCCACTATGTACAAGCATTGACTATTTAGGGAGCATTGCTTTGCCTGATAATACTGCTCCAGGAGACTATTTAGTGTTTACTCAAACAGGAGCATATGGTTTTACAGAAAGTATGCCTTTTTTCTTATGTCACACACTACCTGCAGAGATCATTTATACAAAAAATAAAATACAAATAATACGTGAAGCAAAACAAGCATCTCAATGGCTAGTTTAGGAATAACATGCTAAAAATTCCATGAGAATTCGAAGGTTAATTGATTTATGTATCATTAATGAGATAATAAATATTGTGTTTTATAAAAGAAAGTTGAGACAAAAGTCTTAATTACTTTGTTATATAATTTTTTTAAACTATAAAATTGGAGAAAAAAATTTAATGTCCCAAAAACTTAAGCGAAGTTTACAGAGTCGCCATATGTCAATGATTGCATTAGGTGGTTGTATTGGTACTGGTTTATTTGTTGCATTAGGTGGTGCTATTGCTGATGCTGGGCCAGGTGGTACAGTCTTAGCATATGTGATTATAGCAATAATGGTATATTTTTTAATGGCCAGTTTAGGAGAAATGGCTGCACATAGTCCTGTAACAGGTACATTTTGCGAATATGCAACTAGGTATGTAGATCCAGCATTAGGTTTTAGCACAGGTTGGAGTTATTGGTTTAACTGGGCTATCACTGTTGCGACTGAAGTTATTGCTGCTGGTTTGATTATGCAGTTTTGGTTCCCAGGTAGTTCTATACTTATGTGGAGTGGTTTTTTCTTTGTTTTAGTCTTCTGTTTGAATGTGTTTTCAGTACGTGTATATGGTGAAGTTGAGTATTGGCTATCATTTATAAAAGTCTCAACTGTTATTATTTTTATAATAGTTGGTTTTTTATCTATACTTGGGCTAGTAGGTAATCATTCAAGTGTAGGATTTGAAAATTGGAGAATTGGTGATGCGCCATTTCATAATGGTTGGTGGGGCTTTATCTCTGTATTTATGATCGCAGGATTTTCTTTTCAAGGCAGTGAGCTTATTGGTGTGACTGCTGGAGAAGCAAAGGATCCAAGTTCATCAATACCAAAAGCAATCAAACAAACATTTTGGCGTTTATTTATATTTTATATTTTAGCTGTTGTTATTATTAGTTTCTTGATTCCATATAATAATCCTTCTTTAATTAAAGCAGGCGCAAATAATGATGTTTCAATTAGTCCATTTACAATAGTGTTTCAAAATGTTGGCTTAAGCTCAGCAGCTACTATTATGAATGTGATAATTTTAACAGCAATATTATCAGCGTGTAACGCAAGTATGTATAGTGCTACAAGAGTATTATGGCATTTAGGAAAAATTAAACAGGCTCCGAAAGTGTTTGCATCAGTTAATTCAAAAGGAACACCAATGATAGCACTACTAGTTACTTGTTTAATTGGTAGTTCATTCTTTTTTGTATCATTTGTTGGTAGTGGGCAAATATTTACATGGTTAGTTAATATATCTAGTTTAGCAGGCTTTATTGCTTGGTTTACAATAGCTCTTAGCCATTACCGTTTTAGAAGAGCATATGTTAAACAGGGTAAAGATCTAAAAGATCTTCCATTTGTTGCAAAATTTTTCCCTTGGGCTCCTCTTATAGCCTTAGCTTTAGTAAGTATTGTTATAGTCGGACAGGGCGTAAATATTCTTACTATGTCTGGTAGAAGTTGGACAAGTGTTATTCTTGAATTCTTTTCCACTTATATAGGTTTTTTTGCTTTTGTAATGTTATACTTTGTATATAAATTTACTAAGAAAACAAAGTTGATAAAACTAGAGGACTGTGACCTATCTGCTGAGTCATAGCTGGTAACTGTTATGAACACTTTTTTTATACAAGGTAAAGTTGGGAAAATTGAAGTAGCCCACGATAAAGTCAAAGATTCTAATGCACAAGTTGCAGCAGTGATTTGTCATCCTCATCCCTTATATCAGGGTAGTATGCACAATAAAGTTGTAACTACAATTTCTAGAGCAATGAAGACTCATTCTATACAATCATTTAGATTTAATTACCGTGGAGTAGGTGGAAGTCAAGGTGAGTATGGAGACGGAGATGGTGAGCTAGATGATCTATTATCTGTATGTGCATGGATCTGTGATAACACAGATGTGAAAAAGATATTATTGTGTGGTTTTTCATTTGGAGGAGCTATTGCTTATAAAGGCTTAAGTAATTTAGATAATGTCGAGGCTTTAATAACGATTGCACCAGCAGTTGATAGATTTGATCTTACTAAGTTCAATGAGCCTAATGTACCATGGCTTGTTATCCAAGGGATAGATGATGATACGGTTAATCCAAATTCTGTTTTTGATTTTACTCTTAAAAAAGTAAAATCAGATCTGACTTTAGTAAAGATGGATCAAGTTGGCCATTTTTTTCATGGTAAATTGATACAATTAAAGAATGTAATAGAAGACTTTTTAACCCCCATAGTTAAGAAACTATAAAACAAAAAGGACCAGAGTAATGAATAGAAAAGTAGCTCTTGAGGCAGTTAGAGTAACAGAATTAGCAGCATTAGCATCTTGGAGTCAAATGGGCAGAGGAGATAAAATTGCTGCAGATCAAGCTGCTGTAGATGCAATGAGAAAATCTCTTAATGAAGTCGATATCGATGGAACTGTTGTTATAGGTGAGGGAGAGCTTGATGAGGCCCCTATGCTTTATATTGGCGAGAAAGTTGGTGCTGGAGGCTGTGAAGTTGATATTGCTTTAGATCCTCTTGAAGGAACTACTATCACATCAAAAGGTGGCGCAAATGCTCTTACTGTTTTAGCTATGGCAGATAAAGGAGGCTTTTTAAATGCTCCTGATGTTTATATGCAAAAAATTGCAGTTGGTGGGATTAAAGCACCTAAAGGTATAGTTGATTTAGACGATTCTGTAACAGAGAATTTAGAAAGAATTGCAAAATTCAAAGGAGTTCATGTATCAGCATTAGTTGTATGTACTATGGATAGACCAAGACATGATTATATTGTCAAAGAAGCACGTGAGTGCGGTGCTAGAGTTATTTTAATAGATGATGGCGATGTTTCTGGTGTTATTTCAACTGCTACTGAGGGCTCAGGAATTGATGTCTTTATTGGTACTGGCGGTGCTCCTGAAGGAGTTTTATCGGCTGCAGCGCTAAAATGCCTAGGTGGTCAAATGCAAGCAAGACTCGTTTTTCATTCAGATGAGGAAGTTCAAAGAGCCCATCGTCTAGGTATTACAGATCTTGATAAAAAATATGATATTGATGAGCTAGCTTCAGGAGATATTGTATTTGCTGCAACGGGTGTTACAGATGGTAATATGCTACAAGGAGTTAAAAGAGTTAAAAGCTCACTTAGAGGTTCTTTTGCGGTAACACATAGTGTTGTTATGCGCTCTACTACAAAAACAGTACGTCATATTACAGCAGAACATAGCTTTAATTTTAAAGATGGCGTAGAGAGATTCATGTCTTAAAGTCTTATTTATTTTCAAGAAAAATCTGTATTAAATCTACTTATTAAATTATTCTAAGCTTTAATTATAATATTTATTAAAAATGCTTTTTTTAAAGTTAATTTAACAGATAAATCTAATAATACGAATAAACTAGGTTTAAAAACTGCTTTTAAAATGGTAGATTGTTACAATGATTTTAAAACAAATATTTAACAAATGGATCAAACAGGTATTCTTTGGGTTACTTTCGTAATATATATAGTCATTATTTTTGGTATAGGCTTGTATTCTTACTTTCAAACAAAAAAAGTTTCTGACTATATGCTTGGGGGTCGCTCTTTGAGCGCACCTATTGCGGCACTAGGTGCCGGAGCCTCTGATATGGGGTCTTGGTTGTTATTGGCTCTTCCTGGAGCATTTATGGTTTCTGGGTTTAATCAGATTTGGTTGCCATTAGGGTTAACTATAGGGGCTTTTATCAATTGGGGTGTCATTGCAAAAAGGTTAAGAATATACACTGAAATTGCGAAAGACTCTATAACTATACCTGCTTATTTTGAAAACAGATTTCATGATGATTCTGGTAAAATTAGGACTCTGACAGCAGTTGTTTTAGTAATTTTCTTTACAATATATGTTGGTGCCGGCTTTGTCTCTGGAGGTGTGTTATTTAGTTCTATGTTTGGGATTTCGTATCATAGTGCTTTATTGCTAACAGCTTCAATTATATTTATATATACTTGTGTTGGCGGTTTTTTAGCGATATCCTGGATTGACTTTTTTCAAGGTTCATTGATGCTATTTGCTTTATTGTTAGTACCAATTGTTGTTTACTTTAATTTTGATAGTTCAGGAACTACGAGTATTTTATCAAATATTGATATTAAAGGATTCTATGATATAACTTCTGGTGTGCCATTAATAACAATTGTTTCCTTGTTAGCTTGGGGATTGGGATATTTTGGCCAACCACATATTATTGTAAGATTTATGGCAATAAAAAATCCAAATAAAACTCATAAAGCTATGTGGATCTGTATGATTTGGATGATCTTAGCACTTATTGGAGCAGCTTGTGTTGGTATTCTTGGAGCAGCCTATTTTCATACAGGTCAGATAAATCCAGAGTCTGTATTTTTAAAGCTATCATCGGTATTTTTTAATCCTTGGGTAGAAGGAGTTTTATTGGCAGCTGTTCTTTCTGCTGTTATGAGTACATCATCAGCTCAATTATTAGCATTATCAAGCGCATTCTCTGTAGATGTTTATGCTAAATTTATAAGAAAAAACGCGTCACATCGTGAACAATTAAATGTTAGTCGTTTAATTGTACTTATAATAACGATAGTAGCAATAGTGATATCTTTAAACCCGGATACAACTATCTTAAAGCTAGTAGGCTATGCATGGGCTGGCTTAGGAAGCTCTTTTGGTTCAGTAGTAATATTTTCTCTATTTTGGTCTAGGATAAATAAGTTTGGTGCTATAGCAGGTATTTTATCTGGAGCTATAATAGTTTTAGTATGGCCTTTATTTGCAAATTTAGGAGGATGGTTCAAGATATATGCTATGGTCCCTGGTTTTGTATGTAGTAGTATATTGATAATAGTTGTTAGTCTTTTAACTTCAAAGCCGGAAGAGTCAATAAAGCTTGAATATGAAAAATATAAACAAGCTTTATAATAAAGTTATTGTTACTTAGACTATTTTGCAGTAGAATTCTTACATTTAATTTTACAGTTTTTAGATGAAACGAGCATTAAGCCTAATAGCTTTTGTAGGTGTGCTATTTAGTGTTTCGTTCACAGGACGATTTATGGCTTCAATAACCTTATTATCTTTATTATTTTTATTTTTATTATATCTATTTCTATCTTCTAAAAAGGATCAATTTAAACTCATTGGTATTATATATGCGCTATTAAGTTTTGGCTTTGTAGCATATGTAACACAGGTTTTTCTAGGAGCTGACTATAACTCCCATCCACTTATTTCTGTAGTGATACTCGTTATTCTTTTACCAACATTCTTTTTATTAGGTTATCGGATAATCCTAAGCTTACACTGCTTTGTAGATAGCCTGTACCAGATACGTAATCCAAAGATTTTCTCAGAAACATCAGATCTTAATTGTTCAATAGTTATTACTACTCGTAATGAGCCTTTTGATGTTTGTAAAATGACTTTTGATTCAGCGTATGATTTAGATTATCCAGCAGATAAAAAAGAAATAGTAATTGTTGATAACAGTGATTTGGATAATAAGGATTTTATTAAATGGCGTGAGTATGTTAATCAAAAACATATGAGTGATGGCATAGCCTGTAAATTCATACATAGAAATGGCATCGAAGGTTTTAAACCACGTAATTTAGACATTGCTATGGAAAACGTTAGCTTTGACTATGTGTTATTTTTAGATGCTGACTCGACATTGCCAGAAAATGCGCTAAAAGTAGGCCTATCTGAATTTAAAAAAGATTCAAAATTAGGGTTTATAAGTTTTCTTATTGAAAGTACTAATTATGGCACCAATTTGGTTACAAAAGTTGCAAGCATTTTCCAAAATACAATTAGATATTTTAATGAGTTTGTAGGTAAATATGGTTATTGTAATTATCAAGGCCATAATGGTATTTGGAATAAAAAAGCACTTAAGGCAATATCAAAGTGGGAAGAGTACTATAAATCTCAAGTCATGGTGACAGAAGATATTGCGGCAGGTTTTAGATGTTATGAGGCGGGTTTTACAAGCAAACCGGTGTTTCTTAAAACGGGTGAATGGGTGCCTACATCATTAAAAGAGTTTGAGAAAATGTGGCTAAGGTGGTCATTTGGTGGTATGCAAGTTATGCATAAACATATGTCAAAGATAATAAAATCCCCCAACCTTCACTTTAGAGTAAAGCTTGATATGTTATATCTTCTCTTTAAAGTAGTTGCTTCAGGATTTCCTATATTTGCATTACTTTTGGTACTTTTCCCGAAGGGAGATCCAGAGTTTGTTTTAATTGTAAATATAACCCTTGTCCCATTGTTTATATTAAGTTTTTGGTACTATTTATGTGGAGATATTAAAGGTAGTTTTCTGAGTAAAATTTCACAGATATATATATCAATGTTTATGCTTTCATCATTTGTTTTTTGGTGTGGTATAAAAGCAGAGATAAATTATTATTTAAATAAGCCACAAGGTTGGAAGCCTACTAGTAAGGTTTTTGATAAAATAGAAGGGTGGCCACAGATTATTTATGATAATTTTGGTAAATTAGCTTTTTCAATATTTGGATTAGTTGTAGCTACCTATTCAATTTTTAAATTTTATCCTCAAACAAACTTTTATATGTATTTCCTGTGTATGCTACCAAGTATATTGTTATTTTTGAACACAATCCTATGTGTTGTTATACTAGGTAAAGCAAGACAGTAAAATCATTTATGATATGATCGAGTACGACAATTTATTTTATTTAGTTATAGCATTTGGATTTGTATTATTAAATGCATTTTTTGTTGTTGCAGAATTTTCTTTAGTTAAACTTAGACATTCTCAAGCAAAAATCTTAAAACAAAAAAAAGGTTTAAGAGGCAAGATCTTATATCAAGTACATAATGATCTTGATGTATATCTTTCAGCATGCCAGTTAGGAATTACATTAGCATCTTTAGGTTTAGGCTGGGTTGGTGAACCTGCTTTTTCTGAACTGCTGGAACCTCTTTTATTACATTTAGGAGTTGTATCAGCAGAGGTTACAAAATTTATAGCATTTGCAGTTGGCTTTGCTGTAATATCTTTTTTACATATAGTTATAGGTGAGCTAATGCCAAAATCTATGGCTATAAGACAGACTGAGAGATTATCTCTGTTAACTTGTATACCTCTTTATATTTTTTATTGGGTGATGTTACCATTTATATGGGTTCTTAATGAAACTGCAAATAAACTTCTTAAAGTTTTTAGGTTAGATTCCGTTGCTGATGCAGAGTATGGATATACTACAGAAGAAATAAAACTTATACTTAAAAGTAGTCACTTCAAGAAACCTATGACAGAAGATCATAGAGATATTCTTTTAAGAATAGTTGAGTTTTCTAATTTACAGGCGATTGATGCCATGCGACCAATTAAGGAAATGGTTGCTATAGATTATGATCTATCAAGTAAAGCAAAACTTGAGACTGTTAAAAAGCATTTATATACAAGGTATCCCGTTTATAAAGGCAAAGCTAAAAATATTATCGGTGTAATACATACTAAAGATATTTTGTGTGCTCTAGATGATGATTCTAAAAAGGAAGAGTTAAGACCAATATTAAGGGTTTCATATCATGATCAGTTAATAAATGTATTACATAAATTTCAACAAGGTAAGCCACACTTTGCATTGGTATATAAAAATCGTAATTTAGTTGGCTTTATAACACTAGATAACTTATTAGCTATTTTGATAGGTAAAATGTCAGATGAGTTTCATTTTGTGAAAGAGCCTTGGTTAACTATATCAGCTAATAAATTTTTAATAAAAGCAGAGGCTCCGGTATATGCAGTAGAAAGATTAGTTGGGGTTGATCTTTCTGATTACCCCGCAGACACTGTTCTAGATTTATTAAAAAGTGCTCTAGGTGATAATTTAAATAGTAATAGTGTTTGGGATCAGTCTGAGTTTATAATAAAAGTATATAAGGTTGAAAAAGGCATTATAAAAGAGGTTCTTTTAGAATTAAGGCAAGATCAAGAGAACTAAAAAATTAGCATATATTTAGTTTTAAAATGAAGATATGTTAATATAATTCAAAGGTTTCGTTTAAATAAGATTAATTAGTGATGATAAATCTCTTAAATATAAAGAGGCAGAAAGGATTATCTTTAATAGAAAGTGTACTGTCATCTGTGATTGGTCTATTTATACTGACATCGTCTTTTTTAGTAATAAACTCAACTATAATGACCTCGGTTACTTCACAAAAAAGAGTACAGCTTAATCAGGAACTAGAAAAGAAAATTGATCATTATATTTTGACGGGAAATTTTAATAGTACCTCAATCCAAGGAAATGAATTTTTGAAATCAAAAGCATCAAATTCTAGTTTAGTAAAATTTGTTGGAAAAAATAAAGAATCTGGGATTGCAGTTTCAAAAGAGATAATTAAATACAAAAGTTCAGTTAATATTTAATATACTATGCAGAGAGATATAAATAAAGGCACCTCTAGTAAAGGTGTAACATTGGTAGAGCTTTTAGTAGCAATTACAATATCTGCAATCGTTATTACTATGGCTATCAATATATATCTATCTTCGAAGAAAGTGTATGAAGAATCAAAACAAAAAACATCCTTAGACATTAGACAATTAACTGCTAAAAAAATATTTTATGATGCTGTGACTAATGCAGGACTCTCCTGTAAATATGGTGCTAAGAATCAAAAATATATAAATAGAACGGGCGAAAATACTACTAGTTTTGATTTTATGTATGATAGCTCTCCAGTTAGAGTAGGAAATATATCATCGATAGGTAACTTCTTAGAGAATTCTTTTAAAGGTCAAAGAGGAAGCTTATATCAGCCTGGTACAGACTATATAATGATAAAGAGTGAAGATACGTTTACTAGCTTGGTAATGAAGCCTATAAATTTAAATTTATATCTTAATTCTACCGAGCAGTTGGAAAAAGATGATTATCTTGCATTGTGCAATAATGATGATATTAATCTTGTTAAAATAGCCCATGTAGATAAAAAACATAAGAAAATTAGTTTAGCTATCGCACCACAAAGTGAATATCATAAGGGAGATTATGTAGGTAAATATGGTATACAAATATTTTATATAGCTGCTGATAATAGTCGAAATACTTCTGGTAGATTAAAGTATTCGCTATATTTGTACACAAAAGATGGTTCAAATCCTGGCGTCACATATCCTATTGTTGACGGTGTTTCAGATTTAAAGATTAGTTATTCTATTCTAAATAGACAGCATCTTCATTGGAGGAAGATAACTAGAAATATTGATTTAGATAATATAAAAGCAAAAGCATTAAAGATATCATTTAAATTAGAAGAAAAAAGCGTTGAAAAGGTTATCTTATTGTCATGATTGGTAAGAGGCTTATCCGCGTAAAAAAACTAAGAGGATCATCACTAGTATCTGTTATGATATTTGGTTTTGTGGTTTTAGTGACAGTATCAAGCTTAGCTTATATCTTTAGATATAATTTACTTAGTATTAAAAGCCTCATTTTACAAGAAAACGTTACAACTGTTGATCAACAATATATGCAACAAGTTGTTAAGAAAGGTTCAATCAAGATAGGTGATAAAACTTTAGGTAACTATTCTTTTGAAAATAAATTGGAAAATAGGCAGCCGATCTATTCTAATAAAGATATTGACGCAAGTTTGTATCATGCTAAGCCTGCTGCAATTACTAGTAATATAGTACATAAGCTTACATATAAAAATAACCTTGATATAACTAAGGATATTATATATAAAAGCTTACCAAAACATTCGATGATAAATTATCACGCTTCAATTATCCCTATTAATGTTCCATATGTTGATATTACTAGAATGAGTAATTCAGAGAAGTTTTATCGTTTAGACAAAAACTTCCAAATTAAAGATCATCGAGTTGGCTTTACTGGGTTTATAAAAAAAGAATCTGATTGGCTTTTGATTTCAGTAAACAATCAAGCACAGGTTATAAGCTTAAGAAATTTAGATTTATCTCATAATTATAAAGTTAATATTGGTTGGAACCTTAAAAAAGGTCAGTGGCAAATGCTTATGGCTATATATGATAAAGATCACCTATATATATTTAGAACTAAATTAAGTAGCCTTGTAAATAATCTTAGTAAAGCAGCTTTAGATCTTTCAATACCAGTTGAAATCTTTGATTCACCTTCAAATATTGCTGCAATATCATGGTATTTTGAGAAGGATAATTCAGAGCCAAGTTTAGCAGTTTTAATAACACGTCGAGATAGTGATGATAATTTAGCAGTTATTATTGAAGATCTGAAATATGATTCGTTACAAAATATTTATTCAACATCAGTAAAAGATAGCATCAGTGGTTTAGAAGATGTAGGTAATAGTAATATTTATGCAATTGCTTTAGATCCGACTTATACACTAGCACAAAGCCCTTTATATATATTTGCTGGTAAGAAGATGATTGTATATAACACAAGTAGTCATTATAAAGTTAAAAGACAAACTGTAATACTAAGTAATAAAGTTTCTAATCGACCTTTAGTGGTTAAAAAAGATGCCTATGATTATTATATTCTAACATATGGGGAAGACCGATATTTTCAATATAAATATACAAAAAATACTGATGTGATAAATGTTATAGAGCCCGTAATATATCCTGATGAAAATATACAAAATATTATTGTAAGATATGGTTTGAAATTTATTGTGACAAAGAATCATGTATATATAAATGATTTCGAAAATAGACAGTTAAGTAAGATTTCTATATAAGGGTATTTTAGATGTTAAAGAGATTCATTATTGTTTTTATGTTTGCATTATTAGCATCTAAAACAGTATATGCACTAAACTGTAGTTTTATAAGTTTAGGGAAAAATCGCGTTGATAATAGACTTATCTTTAAATGCCATGAAGATACTTCTTTAAAAGATAATAAATTAATATTTTATATAATAGGTAAAAATGTCAAAATAAAAACTATAAAAAGTTCCGAAGGCAAAGTTGATTTTGATATTGATGATATCACTAATAATATTAAGCAAGTTAGTGTGAACATATCGATAGAAACATGGTTTAGGGATTTTGATTATACAGCAGATAAAGATGAAGCTATTGAATTAACAATAATATCTAAAAAAGATAGTAATCGTGATTTTAAAGTTCTATGGGGAGGAGTGATAAAAAATTCACATAGTGCAAAAAATAGTAAAAATAATGATTTTCAGTTTTATAGAAATAAAGATAATCACTTCTATATTGTAGAAAAAGGTTTAAGTTGTTTTTTAAAAGGTGATTGTGATGATACTATTAATCTATCAGATAGCGATGGTAACTCTCAACAGTGTAAACTTTTAAGACAGAAGTTAAGCATCTATTCTGATTTTGGTATAATCCATCAAAGGAATATTTAATTAAAATTATTAGGCGTGTAATTATGAAAAATATTAAAGGCTACTCTCTTGTAGAGATGATGATTGTTATTGCAATTTTTGTGATACTAGCTGTTGCAGCTACAAGTTATATAAGAAGCGATGGTTACTCTCAGGAAAGCCAAAGAAAGCAGATAGAGAGTCTGATAAAGACTGCAAGAATAACAGCATTACAAAATAATGAAACTGTTACAATATGCTCATCGAATGATAAGACAAACTTAACTTGTCTTAATAACACACTATGGAATGGTAGTGCTATAATAGCTTTTTCTAGTGATAATACTCTATTGACAGCTGTAGATTCTCCTAGTAGTGGTGATTATTCTGCGCGTTTAAGTAATAATGGACAAACCTCAATTGAAATAGAAGGTAGAGGTCGAGCATCAAATAATAGGGCTACTTTGACCTTATGTGAAGGAAATGATGCATATTCGGAAATGGAAGTTAACTCCCGTGGTAATGTAACTGTAGGAGATCCTACTAGTAATCCTTGTTAAGGGAATTTAATAAGCTTTAATTATTCCATATGGTGATGGAGCATCAGTTATGTTTTTGTCATCCAGGTCTGAAACTAGCTTAGTTTGGAAAGTTGAAGAGTTATATTCTACTTTTAAGTTTGAATCTGTGTTTAAGCTATAACTTTCAATTGTTTTTAGTTCTGAAATGCTATACACATGAGCAATTATTTTTAAGTCAGCTGTTTGTTCAACTATGATAATAGTATTTTTATCTAGAGGTATTATATTTTTGATATCCTGATAGCTCTCTGGTGAAGGTATTTGAACTTGTTGAACTGTATCTGCATCTATATCAACCTTGTAAATTATTAGAGAATCTTGACTTACATTATTATGTGATGCGCATATTAGAAAAATTCCATTGTTGTTTTTAATAACTATCGGCATTAGTTGTATTTCAATTGGAGAAACAGTTGAAGAGTTTGTATTTTCTAGATCAGGACTCATTATATCAATAGATGAAAATTCCTCACCAGATGCTCCTTTTTCTGTAGGGATAACAACTATTTTGTCAGTGACCTGATTATTATCTAGAGATATTGGAATTACTATGACACGGCTTAGAGTTAAACCAGTAGATATAGTCGCAGATGCTATAGAATTGTATGTATCACCATCAAGAGACATAAGCTCTAGCTTTAAGTCACCCGATGAGTCAGTTTTAGATATTAGATTTTCTATAGTATTTTCAGTTGGAATAAAACTAATATTTACAAATGCTAATAGTATGCTAGGCATTGTTAGCAATATGCTCAGAATAGTGATTTTTTTTAGTTTAACTAATTTCTTGATGAACATATTTTTCACTGTAGGTCTTGTATAAAGATCTTTATTATTTCTTTTTTATTAATTTACAATTGCCTGGAAGATAGTCTTCATGTATTCCACCTCCAAAAGCACGACATCTCCATTTTACAGTATCTTTGCCTTTAGTTACAGTTGGAGTTAAAGTAAGATATGCCTTACCGGTAACTAGCTGTTTACCACTTTCACCAATATTTATTTTAATTTGATTTAATTTTTTATCAACGGAGGTGTGTTTTGGTAATGCATTTATAGAAGAGCTATTTTTAAACATAATATTATCTATTATGTCTTTTTGAGCTACTTCAGTTTCTTGTATTGCAACAGATATTTTTGATCTAATTAAGTATGCTTCGAGCATTGGAAGAGAAACAACACCTAGTATAAAAATTGCTACCATAAGCAAAAGTTTTTCTTTACTAACCAGGCTTTTTCTTGATGCTGATACAAATCTACTTTTAAATCCTTTTTTTCTTTGATGGAACTCATGAGTTCTTTGTTTTTCTGTTGCTTCAAAAACCTTCTTCTCTAAATTGTAGAAATCTTTAAAGCTATTATTATCTTTCATAAAGAGATATGCATTTTTTGATGCCTAGGTTACGACATTATAGAGAGTTATTTTGTCAAAGAAAATAGATTTCTAACTAAAAAATATTACTTTAATATTAGTATAAATTTAAAAATATATAGACTAAATTCTAGCTTAATATATTTTTATTTTTTTATAAATCTTATATCAATAGTATATGCTAAGGATAAGAAAATCTTTATTTTAAGCTCTTATTAGAATAGATATTGTGTATTATATTTAGTAGATATTATTTTATTGTTTTGAAGGTTTGTATATGATGTTTATGAAATTTAATAGAGGGTGTTTAATTTTTATTTTCTTATTGATTTCTAATTTATGCTTTGCTAATTCTGATAAGTATCATCTAGCAACAAGTCCAGTTAAGTTGGATAATAATAAACCTGACTTTGCGAGTATTAAGGATGTTGCAAAAAAGAAAAAGCTTTTTATTGATTTTATGTCAAAAGAAATTAAAGAAGCAAACAAAGAGATCTGTAGTGAAAGAAAGAATATTTTAGATTTACAGAAAGATTTAAATAAGCAAAAAAAACTAAATAAACAGCAGCTAGATATACTTAAAAAATATACACAATTTTATAAGATATCCAATAACCATTCTCTAGAAAAGCAATTGAATGATTTACTAGTTAAAGTAAATATAGCTCCTAGAAGCTTGGTTATAGCACAAGCAATATTAGAAACAGGTTGGGGGACTTCAAGATTCGCTGTTAAATATAATAATTACTTTGGACTACATTGTTTTGAAAAAGATTGTGGTGTAAAAGCAAAAAGATCAGATGCTCAAGTTGAGATATTTAAAGATGTTGGTGATAGTGTTTTAGCATATTATTATAAACTAAATACAGGCGGTAAGTTTGTTAAGTTTAGACATGTTAGAGCATCAAGTAGTATGCAAAAAAATGATGTTGATAGCTTAATAGATACTTTAGGGGAATATTCATCTTTGGAAGGACAAGAGTATCAAAAGAGACTTAAAGGAGTTATAAAATATAATCACTTAGGTAGTTATGATAACTCATGTACTTTCTCAAATGTAACTAATGATTAGTCTACTATTAAATTTAAATACACTAAGCCTTAATCATACTTATATCATAAATTATATTTTATCTTAAATATATAAAACCTTTTGAAAGTAGTAATATATATTATAAAATTTATATCTGCATGTTGTAGAAATGCTATAAATTATTGAGTATGGGAGTTATGTTCTTTGTAAGAAAACAAAAAGGGATGTCTTTAGTAGAGGTATTAGTAAGTGTTACTATAATGGTTATAGTATCTTTTTTACTAGTTGATACTTTCTTTCATGCTAGGAGAAGCTTTGATAGTTCTGTGCAAAGTCTTGATTCATATAAAAATAATGTTGAAGCGAGACTTATATTTACCAATTTAATTGATAATGCCTATATCACTGGTAATGCTACATATTCTATTTTGAAAAGAAGAAATACAGCTATAAATCCAGCTCCGCAACCAAACCCTTTTGACTATCCTTTAATATATGCTCAACCTGCACCACTAGTTGATAGCTCTAATTTTCCATCAGATGCTCAGCAAGGCACAGATGTACTAGTTTTACAAACTATAGACTTTCCAATAACTCTTGAAAATGCAGTTAGTGCTACAGATCAGGCTATAACTTTCAACAAAGTATATCCTGGAAGTAGCCAATATATGATGCTTACAGATGATACAAATCAGACTCTTTTACTTAGGGATTCTGCTCAGGTTGATGATGGAGTCACAACATTTGATTTAGCAAGTCCTATTGGTCAAAGCTATCCCGCTGGATCAACCTTATATACTGGTTATATTATAAGAGTAATCTATGTTAGAGATACTGGCGTGGCAGATAGTAATGGCAATAATGAATTTGAGTTATATGAAAAATCATATAGTAATAATGGTAGTGAAACAGATCAGGTGTTACTTAAAGGCGTTAGTGATTTGCATATAAGCTATAAAACTGCTGGACAGAATCAACAGTGGCAAGCTGTAACAGCTCAAACAAATAAAAGACAGTGGTATCGTGAAATACGTGGGATAAAGATTGATTATCGATTAGATGGACAAGACCAAGAAGTTGTGTTGTCTTTTAATGGTATAAGTGGATTAAGTTAGCCAGAGAATTGTATATGAACATTAGAATAAAGAAATATAATAGTGGTGTTGCTTTGGTTTTTGCTATTTCAATAGCAGTAGTGTTTATGGTAATGAGTTTTTTGCTTTTTGCTCTAGTCCGCTCTGATTTTTTTATACAGAAGTCTGAAAAGCAAAATTTAGAAAAAAAAATTCAAATTCAGCAGGCATTTAAGTCTGGAGTCATCTCAGGATCTCAATTTGTTTATAATGAAAATACAATACCTTCTGGCTCTACAGAATCAAAAAATCTTAGTGATAATAGTGCTCAATATACAGTTGAAATCTCTAATAGTGACTCTTCAAGTGGATCTAGTGCCTTTGTAATTCCTGAAGGTAGCTATGCTATGAGAAATAGAGAGTATTATGTCAAAATGACTTTAGCTAATCGTACAAAAAATATTGTAATAAATGTGCCTAGTATTACGCAACCTAGTGTTGATGGTTCAATAGACAAGTCAACTATATCTCTTAATATTCCTGCTATTAATCGAAATAATCTTTCAAACTCTCAATTAAGCGCAGATGGTGAACTTATAGACAAGGATGTTGGTTATATTGGTAGCTTGAAGGTTGATGGTAATACTCAAACTCTTGAGTTTACAGCTAAAGATGATGCAGATCCTAAAACGCTTAGCCTATCAGGCTTTGAGTCAGGGGCATTAGTTTTGACACAAGGTTGGGTACTAAAAGATGGTCTTTGGGACTTATCTATAGGTGTCTTTAATCCAGATACCGAAGAAGGTTGTGTTATAAACTCTTCATTAGATAACTTTTTAAATAATTTTACAAGTCTAAACTGTGTAAATCTTAATGAGGAAGAAGAAGAGGATATCCAAGGAGCTAGATATCCAAATCCTCAAGCATATCCAGCTTGTATTGCAGGGCAAAGATACTCAGAAGGTTATATATGTCAAGAAGATGGTATTTCGTTTATTGCAAACAGAAATAATGCAGATGCTTTACCTTTTGAGAATGATGGTGATTGGAGAGTATATTATCCAGATCCTCAGTGGGTTGAGCCATATACTCAAGGTGCTAGATATAGTGTCGGAGACTTGGTTGTATATGATGGTCGATTATATAAGAATAGTAGTGATGGTCAAATGGTACATACATTTGATAATGCAAAATTCAAATTAGATGGAATTTATCCATGGAGCGAAAGAATCCAGTATTTACCTGGGAATATTGTTACATATAATGGTAAATTCTATCAAGCAGATAAAAAAACAAGAAATGATCCTTCTGATACTAAGAGATGGACAGATCTTGGTGATACATATGAAGGTAAGGCAGTAGACAGTTACGCTCTAGAGAAGATAGTTTTCCCTTATAGAGAGGAAAATCCAAGTCAAACATTACTAAATTGTAAGGGAGAGTATCCACCTATAAATACAGATACATATCAGCAATGTGTCGATGGAGATGTATATAATCAAGGAGATATGTGCTATGAAAATAATATGTTATTTGTAGCACAATATTGGACTTCAGGTTCTCCTTTTAAAAATCCAAACGCGTGGAGATTGTATTTACCAAATTCTAATTGGGTTGTGCCATTTAGTTATAATGTTATGTATGCAGATAAGCCAACAAAAGTAATTTTTGATCATAGACGTTTTGTAAATCAATGGTGGGTTAATGCAGGCAAAGATCCATACGAAGATAGTGCTTGGAAAGTTGATGGAATTTATGAATGGAATAAAGATATTACATACCTAAAAGATGATATCGTTATTTTATATGATAATTTCTATAGAGCTAAGTGGCAAAATAAAGATCAAAATCCACTAAATAATAGTGGCAATAGTGGTGAATGGGAAAATCTAGGTTTAACCTACCAAGGTAAATCAGCACAGGCGTATTTAGATGCTTGTGATAGTGTTGTTAGAAGTTTTGTAATATTTAAATCATCTTGTCATGGATTTAGTTGTACAGCTGATATAATGCAACCATCAACTACTCAGTTATATACTTATGAGATATATGATGAAAGCGGATCTCTTCTAGGATCTACTACTAGTAGCAGCGTGGATTTCACCTTTAAAACAGCTGGAGAGCATAAAATATATGCGGTAGCTAAAAATTTAGCTGGAGCTGAAGTATATAAATCTAATGAGCTAAACTATACGATTGAGTCGCAGTTGACGAAAGATCCTATAACATATATGGATCCAACTGGATATGGGCCAAAATATACAGATAAACTATTCTCAAATAGTGGTCTTGTTGTCACAGCGACAACAGACTATATTACATTTAATTGTCCAACTGGATATAGCTTTATAAAAGGAGCAGATGCAATTAAAAGTAGAAAGAGTAAAACATATAAAACATATGATGGCTCTACATATCTAATAAAAGGTGTCCGAATTATGGCAGATAAAAATACCGATTCAGCAGGGTCAGTTGTTTATACAAGCTCATCTGCGTTATATCAAAATAATTTAAAGGGTAAGAAAGAAGCATTTAAATATAGGAACTATTATACAAGAGCTGTATGTGTTCCAGATGAGAGTGATGGGCACTGGGATATCTAGTATGATATAATTATAGTATTGTTTAGTTTGGTGATTTGATGTTGTAGTGTTTTGAAGTAGTTAAATAGTTACTTGGATTTATAGGTAATATGAGGTTAAGAAAAACTAATCATAATCAACAAGGAATGGCTTTAATTCTTGCTATTTCAATAGCTTTAGTGTTGATAATGATGGGGTATTTAATTTTTGCTTTATCTCATACAGCTTTATCTTTAGGGAAATCTAGAAAAGACCATCTACAAAACAAAATAGCCGTACACCAAGCATTTAGAAATGCTTCTGTTAATCAAGCATTTTTATATAATCAAAACACTATACCATCAGCAAATTCAGGGAGTGTACTATTTAATAGTGGTAGCTCATATACCTTTGAGGTTACAAATAATCACATTCAAAGTACAGACAACCAACGCTTTGGATCTTTTATAGTTCCAGAAAATGGTTATACAATGAGAACTATAGATTATTATCTAAGAATTTCCTATGATAAATTTAGTAAAAATATGACTATAAGGGTTCCTAGTACTACACATAGGAGTCCTAATTCAATAAATAAGACTACCATCTCTCTAAACATTCCAGCAATTAATTTTGATAATATTTTAGCTACGCAGCTAGATTCTGTTAATGCGACATTAGCTGAGACAGGTGTTGGCCATATAGGGGATTTATCCATAGATAATAATAGTTATGTTTTAACTTTTACAAATACACAAGGAGTAGCATCAACTCTTGATTTATCTGGAACTTTCAGTTCAGGGAACTTATCTCTAGCGCAAGGGTGGCGATTAAATAATGGCTCATGGGAATTGTTGATAGGTGTTTATGATGCTGATAGTGAGAAGGCTTGTGTAATAGCATCAACGCTACAAAATTTTGAGGCTAGTTTTTCTAATTTAAGTTGCGCTATTATTGATAGTAGTGGAGGCTCTATCGAACAGCTTTTTGCTAGGTATCCAAACCCTCAAGGTTACAGTAGATGTATAGAATATGGTAATTATCAAGAAGGAGCAATATGTTTAGAACATGGGATATTATTTCAAGCTCTTAAGCAAAAAGGTAAAGTCAAAGTAATAAACACATTACCGTTCCAGGATCCTTCTAAATGGCAAGTTTATTATCCAACTGCAGATTGGGTTTCTCCATTTACAGATAAAGTAATATATCAAAAAAATGATCAGGTAGTTTATGGAGGTAAGCTATTTGTAAATACACAAAAAGATCAGACTAGCTCGCCATTAGAGCCAAATTCAGGTTGGGAAATTAATGGAGTCTATAATTTTGATGACAGGGTTTTCTATGATAGGAATAAAGTAGTAATATTTAATAATGAGTTCTATGAGGCTATTAATGATAATCAAGGCTCTGTGAACCCAAGTGTAGATCTAACAAATTGGAGATTATTAGGAAGCGATTATGAGAATATTCCAGCTTCAGGTTACCCTTCTTATGGTATAGAGTTTCCATATAGACAAGATTTAAATGTAATGGATCCTCAAGATTTACTATATCTTAGATGCACAGGGGAATATCCTCAAATAGATACAACTACATATGCTCAGTGTGAGGATGGGAAAATTTATAATTTTGGAGATACTTGTTATGAGAATAATATACTTTTCGTAGCTCAATATTATACAACACAATCACCTGCAAATAATTCAGGAGCGTGGAGACCTGTGATGCCATCACTTAATTGGGTGATTCCGTATTCTAATAATATTACCTATGGAGATAGTATTACAAGAGTCTTTTTTGATGGTATGGTTTTTGTCAATAATGGTTGGGTTGCTGAGGGGCAAACTCCTTATGAAACAGGTGGTTGGGATATTGATGGTATCTATGATTGGAATACTGATATTACATATAAAACTGGTAATATTGTAATGGCAGAATCTAACTTCTATAGAGCAAAGTGGTATCATAATGGCGTTAATCCATTAACAAGTGGTCAATGGGGTGCTTGGGAAGATTTAGGTACAAGATATGAAGGCCAAATTGTTGATTATTTTCGTGATCTTTGTAATGGAATAATCAGAGCACCAATTATTGAGAAAGGAAGTTGTGATCGCTTTAATTGTGTAATTAATATAACCACACAGTCTTCTGGCGGGACTGGTATATATACTTATAATTTCTATGATGAAAATGATGATTTAGTTATGTCTACCCCTGTGCAAAATAGTGTAACAGTGGATTTTGATACTGCTGGTAGTCATAGTATTTACGTAATTGCACAAGATAGTGATGGTGTAACATCTTTACCATCGGTAAGTTTAAGTTATACTCTAGAGTCGCAACTATCAACAGATAGAATTAGCTATGAAACACCTAATAGTCTTAGTAGTTCAAAATCAGGAAGCCTTAGTAATGGAATGGCATATACTACTAGTGGCGATAATATTCGCTTCACTTGTCCAAGCGGATATGCTTTCTTAAAAGTTGCATATAGCTTAAAGAACCGTAAGAGCAAGACATATTATACAGATGATGGTCAAACGTATATGACACTTTGGGCAAATGCAGATAGAAGCGGAGGTCTTAGAGTAAGAAGTTATAGTGGTAGCTACAGTCAAGGTCGGGCAAGATATAATAATAACACAGGTAAGGCATTTAGCCGTCTGACAAGAGCAACTTGTGTACCAATGGAAAGTGATGGTCACTGGGATGTTTAATATCAGGTAATTCTAAAATTTATTATTTTATTCTTGTTGTTTTTTTAAAGCTAGATTAATGTTTTAGTAAATCTTCCTTCATTTAACATTTTTTTTGCTTTTTATCAAGTATTAATGTAATATTTTCTTTAAAATTTTAGAATTATTTTTAGTTTTTGTCTGATTTAACTTATAGAAGGTAGTAGATCTTTATCAAAAGTATGAACTTAAAAAAATGTAATCAACAACAAGGGATGGCTTTAGTCTTTGCTATTGTAATAGCTATTGTGTTGTTTTTGATGTCGTTTATGCTTTTTGCATTATCAAGCTCATTGTTAAAACTAGATAGTGGTAAAAGAAATCAGTTAGAAAATAAAGTTTCAATCCATCAAGTATTTAGAGATGCTGTTGCTAATAATTCATTTCAATATACTCAAAATACAGTGCCAGGTATAAGTTCTGGAAGCTCTAGTTTTGCTAATGGGACATATAATTTTGAAATTACAAATAATCATATTGATGATAATGCTAATCAGCGCTTTGATTCATTCATAGTGCCAGAAAGTGGTTATACTATGAGAACTATTGATTATTATTTAACTTTAGCAGCCAATAATAATCAGAAAAACATAAATATCAGAGTTCCTAGCAATACTCAAAGAAGTAGAGATGCTTCAGTAAATAAATCGACTATAACCTTAAATATCCCAGCAGTTAATACAAAAACACTTTCTGCAACACAATTAGATAGTGGTAATTTTACACAAGCACAAGTAGGACAGGTAGGTAGTTTAACGATAGATAATAATAACCATATTCTTACTTTTACTAATGTTGATGGCACATCTTCTAGTTCTCTTAGTTTACCAAATGATCTTGATGCTGGAGATTTTGCTTTATCACAAGGTTGGGCTTTAGATAATGGCTCTTGGCGTTTATCTATAGGGGTATATAGTACATCTGGTTTGCAATCATGCATAATACAAGCACCACTAGAAAGTGTTTTAGCTGATATTTCTGCTTTAGAATGTGTAAGCTTTGTAAGAAATAGTGATGATGATATTGATGGAATTAGATATCCAAATCCTGTTAGCTTTCCGATATGTGTTGAAGGCGAAAGTTATTCTCAAGGTGATATATGTTCAGAAGATGGTATATTGTTTGAGGCAAATGCATCAGCAACAGGTTTACCTTTTACAAATAATACAAATTGGCGAATATACTATCCTAATAGTCAATGGATATCTCCATATACCCAGGGAGGGATATATGATATAGGTGACTTAGTGGTATATGATGGAATTGTGTTTAGAGTTACTCAAAATGAAGAGACTCAGGATCCTTATGATGGCGGTTCTTGGGAAGTAGGAAGCGGTATCTATGAGTTTAATGAGAATATTGATAAATATCCTGCAGGTAGTGTTGTTTTATTCCAGCAAGAGTTCTATCGTAAGAAAAATAATTCATCAAAAAAAGAGCCTACTAGAACTCAGCATTGGGATAATCTAGGTCCTACCTTAGAGCAAGAAGAAATTGATCAGCTTTCGCCAGAGTTGCAAGCGATATTAAGTGCGGGAATGACAGCTCTAGATTTGACTCCAGCACAGATAGTTTTCCCGTATAGAAATCAAAATCCTACTCAAGAGTATCTAAATTGTCAAGGAGAATACCCTCCTATAGATACAAGTGTTTTTGAACAGTGTATTGATGGTGAGGTCTATAATACGGGTGATATCTGTTATGAGAATAATATGCTATTTGAAGCTCAGTGGTGGATTAGTCAATCTCCGTTTAATATTCCTAATAATAGTAAAGCATGGTTAGTATCTATACCAGATTCAGCTTCAACGGGCTTGGATTGGGTTGTACCGTATAGTAATAATGTTTCATATAATACTGGTACAAAAGTAATTTTTGATGGTAGACGCTTTGTAACAACAAGAAAAACTAATAAAACTAATAACCCGTATGATAGTAATGATAAAGATGCTTGGAAAATAGATGGTATTTATGAATGGAGTAATCAGATCAGATACTTAGAGAACGATGTTGTAATTAGAGATGGTAATTTTTATAGAAATCGTCAAAATGGTCAATTTGGCAATGATCCTCTTGATGTTAATGGTCCTGACTGGGATGAGTGGGAAAATTTAGGACCAACATATAATACTCAAACTGTAGAAGAAGTTTTAAGCTCATGTGGTCCAAGCGTACAGGGAACTACAACTAATACAGTTATACAGTTTGATATGGCTGATAATATGTCTGTATATACGGGTAGTTATATAACAACAAACATACTGAATTTACCTAATGATTTTAAACTA
Organism: Francisella sp. SYW-9; assembly: GCF_008711465.1. Classification (GTDB taxonomy): domain Bacteria; phylum Pseudomonadota; class Gammaproteobacteria; order Francisellales; family Francisellaceae; genus Francisella. The sequence continues at coordinate 211,751 of NZ_VXKQ01000007.1, read as the reverse complement.
TATGGTGATAGTAACCCAACCTCTGTTCATTATGAATTATCTGGAAGTTTATTTGATCAGATATCATCAATTTCAGTTACTGATGATCAAGGTTGGAAGTCAATAGCTAACCCTCCGTCACAGGGAGATACATTAGTTCGTAATTGGAATGGAAATGATATACCTATGCTTTTTGATACAAGCGGACTTTCTAAGGGAACATATAACCTTAATGTAGCATTAGAGTATACAATTGATGGCCAGAGGTATGAGGGCTCAAAGTCATACTCAGTTAGAGTAAGAAAGAATGGTAGATTAAGATTATAAGCTTAATATTTTCTATTTAAATAATTGAGTATTTGACTAATCCTCAACTAAATTCTTTTCATTGGCTGTTTTTTTACAGAAAGTGACATAGCGTTTATCAGTTACTATTAAATAAAATATAGCACCAATGACTCCTTCAAAAATATAGTTGTTAAAAGGTGATACTATACAGACAAATATTATAAATGGAGCAATTAGTATAAATAGGTTTTTAAAACCAACTCTTCTATATTCAAAAGCTCCAAAGATAGTCATAAGCACTACTAATATAATGCTTAGGTGAATATTTGTTGCAACCTCTACAGTATTTAGAAGTAAAGCAAGTAATACAAAGACAATTAAGCCAAATATTCGCAGCTTAGGTGCAATTGCTCCCATACTTACAGGGGCAGCCATATAACCGATTATATTAAATCCAGTAACTATAAGCATTAAAGCAGCCCAGTTATCAGAAAACATTAGAAAAACTGTACAAATTAGGAAGTTAGCAATTAGTGATCTTCGCGAGATATTGACTTTTTTATTAATTTTAGCAAAATATCTTGGCATTTGACCTTCCGCTGACATTGCATATAGCATTCTAGAAGAGGCTCCAAGGTAGCTATATCCAGTTGCAGATGGACTAACAATACTATCAATGACTAATAAGAAAGCTATGTACCCCAGTCCTATAAGTGTTGCTAGCTGTAATAATGGAGATTCAAAATCTAGTCCAGCCCAACCACCTTTTGATACTAAATAGTTGTGAGGAACTGCTTGCATAAAGGCGTACTGAAGTCCCATATATAGTATCAAAACTAGCGATAATGATAAGATGATTGCTAATGGTACATTTCTAGAAGGATTTTTAATCTCACTACTATAAGCTACAACAATCTGAAAGCCATTAAATGTATATATCAAACCACCAGCTACAATAGCAGTTAAAGCATTATTAATAGAGAAATTATTGTTTGGTATTTCTGATGACATTAAGCTATGATGATTTGCACTATGTGTGAATGCATATATAAGAAAAATTATTACTATGATGGCAGGTACAAACATCTTAAATACTGTTATACCATTATTAACACTTGCAAGTAGCTTTACACCATAAAAATTAATAATAAGATAAAGAACTAATATAAAAAGTGATAGCATCATTCCATACATAGAAATAATGCCATCATGCATTAACCAGCCAAAGCCATCTATACCAGCAAGATATTGTGTAGTTGCTTGAGCTTCGGTTGAGATCATTACAACAATTCCAAACCAGTTTGCAAAAGCAAAAGGCATTGCAAAGACACTATTATGAGATAGGGCGCTTGATCGAGTTGTCGCACCTCTAACAGGATAAATAGAAACTACTTTAGCTAAACATAGCCCAACCATCATAACTACAATAGCAGCTAGGATCCAGGCTAAAAAGGCCCAGTTACCAGCACTCTTTGCTGTTAGTTGGGCACTAAATAGCCAGCCGGAACCAACCATAGAGGTTACACCTATTAAAATAGCACTAAAAAGTGACATTTTTTTAGCAGTATTAATTTCCATAAATATTCCTACATTTAAAACAATATAATTAAAATATACACACAGATTGATAGCTTTGGCAATAAAATACTTGTTTGAAGTGTGTAAAAAGATTAATCCAAATTTGAGATAAATTGAGTGATATTTTAGATGATACTGTTGCTAATTCTATATTTGAGACTCTTAACAGAAGTATTTTATATTGAATAAAAAAGTAGTGTTAATGGAGAAAACTCGATAGCTTCTTTAAATGGATTGTTAATGTTTTTTAAATATTTTTTCATCATTTTGTAGTGGACTTTATTTATTTTCTCTAGAGGTTTGAGAGATCCATTTAAAGATTGTTTCTTATGCAGATTTAGCCATTGAGATGTTATATTCTTAAAATCATCATCTGACATGTTAGGAGAGACTCTATCATCGAAAGATATTTGGTTATAAAAATGTTTAGGCATACAGAAAATATGTCTAACTATCTCATTATTAGTATTTAATTGTTTTATAGTATTTTCATCAATTTTTGAGAAATTGTTTAGATAATTAGCTTTTAGTATTCCTATCCCTAAAAAATTTTTTGCAATATGATCAGTAAAGCTTCTCTCTGTAGCACTGCTATTATCAATAGAATGACTAATATCATCTACAAGATGTTTATAAAGCAAATCATTATCAAATACTTCAGCAAGCTTTTTAAGTTGTGGTGATGATATAGCTTTAGAGTTCTTTAGATTGTTTAACTCTTTTAGCCACCAGTTCATTTTCTCATTAGCTACTTCAATATTATTATAAAGTTCGGTACAAGAAATGATTTGAGATTTTATTTGATCAAGTAGATATAAAGTCTCTTTTTTTTTGTCATCAAGCTTACGATAGCTAAAATACATTACTGAACCATAAGGAGGCAGCATATCATTTGGGTAGTGAAAATAATTATATTGCATGTTTTAGACCTTCTTGAATGCGATAATATAGTTAATATCAGCACCATTGCCAAGTTTAAATTTATTTAAAAGAGGGTTGTAATGAACGCCTGTAATTTCTAATGCTTCAAAGCCATATTTTTCTGCAACTTTAATAAGTTCATAAGGTTTAATAAACTTACTATATTGATGAGTCCCTTGAGGAACCATTTTTAAAATATGTTCAGCAGCAACAATTGATAGTAGATATGATTTAAGGTTTCTATTTAATGTAGAAGCAAAAAATATACCATCTTTTTTGATAATCTTAGCTATTGAAGCAATGATGCTTTCTGGATCTGGAACATGTTCAAGCATTTCCATACAAGTTACAATATCAAACTCAACAGTATTATTATCAGAGAAATCTTCGATAGTTGAGTTTATATAATTAATATTCAAACTGTTTGCTTTTGAGTGCTCTTTTGCAACGTTAATAGCTTCTAAAGATGCATCTAGACCGTAGACATTATTATCTTTGGTAACCAGTGATTCTGTAAGTATTCCACCGCCACAGCCAATATCAATAATACTTTTATTGTTTAGATTTGCAAATTTTCTAACAAACTCAAGTCGTAATGGATTTACTTGATGTAACGTTTTTAGCTCACCATTTGTATCCCACCAGGTTTTTGCTAGTGATGAAAACTTATTTACTTCATTATTGTCTATATTTACTTTGTTCATTTATATAATTAAGAGATTTCAATCTTATTTAGTAAATAATATCAAAGATATATGCTTAAAAAAAATTTATTAGAGTTTTATGAGGGAATTCACTATAATTGCTTCTAAGTGAATTTTTAATTTAAGTAAGACAGAGATAATTTTAATGAAGTTCAAAACTAGCCCTATTGTGTGGTTATCTATATTTAGTATAACTCTAAGTAGTTGTTCTAGCTTTAAGACATCTACTAAAAAAAGAGATCCTTTTGAAAGTTATAATAGAAAAATGTATGCTTTTAATGATGCAGCATACGATACTTTAACACCAGCTGCAAATGCTTATGATAAGGTAGTTCCAAATACATTAAAAACTGGTATTTTTAATATATTTAACAATTTGGCAGAGCCTGCTAGGGTTGTTAATGATATGTTTCAAGGTGAGTGGGATTATGCAGGTGATGATGGTGTTAGATTTTTAACAAATACAACTCTTGGTGTGGCTGGGTATTTTGATGTTGCAGATAGTTGGTTTAAGAAGCCTATGCGATATCATCAAAGTTTTGCAGTTACATTACATAAGTGGGGAGCATATGATGAAGGTGAAGCATCTCCGTATGTAGTGTGGCCTCTTATAGGTCCAGGAACACTAGAAGATGTAACTATGGGTGTAGATGCATTATTTAACCCATTAACGTATATATTTTTCTTTGCTCCTGTTGGAGCCGCTATTTCTTGGGGTGTTAGTGCTGGTGTAACTGGTGCGTACTATGTTAACCAGGGCGTGTCATATTTGCCAGCGTATTCTAATTTAAAAGAAGTCTCCATTGATCCATATATAGCTATGAGAAATGCTTATTTACAAAATTATGACTATGGTATGGCAAGAGTTCTTAAGCAAGATTTACGCAAAGATGATGCAACTTTGCAAACAGATCAAGCAGTATTAGGAGTTCTTGGATTAGATAATGATGATGTGGCATCTCAAGTGGCTTCAACAACTGGAGGATCAAGTAAAAAATCTCAGCAACCTGTATTATTCAGGAGTAGTATTGATACGGTTAATAAAGCCACACAAGTCCAAGAAGAATTTGACCAAGCATACTCTAAAGATAGTACTGTGATTGATCTAGCAAATGTTGATAAAGATGATACAACGCAGAGTGAGGCAAGTAAGTTAAATACTCAAATAAGAGATGCAAAAGCAGCTTTACCTGGCGATGCGGATTCTTTATCATCATCTGTTCAGTCCTTAGAAGAACAGGGTTAAAATAACATCTATATAGCTTATTATAGTCTTCACCGTTATAATTTTTAGTTACTAAATTAAAATAATATTAGGTTATTCAAAACAGAGTTGTTAGGTCTAAGTGATTATTCAATAAATTAGAATCTTAAGAAGTTTTAAAGATATGGAACTTATTTGTTTTAGTAAGTAGAATGAAATATTATGAAACTTATATTTTTAACTTAAAATGTTTTATAGAAAATTAATTGTAGTGTTAATTGGGCTAGGTCTAGCTATAGAAGCTGTAGGAGATACTAGTTCAGAGCAAATTTTAATACCACTGACGGACAAAAACCTAGCGAGAGTATAATATCTAATATAGGTGAGAATGTTGATGGCCAGTGGGTTGGCAAAAAATCTAGTATAGGTGAGGAAGTTGATGGTAAATTGTCTACAACCCCTATTATAGGTGAAAATATTGATGGTAAATGGGTCGGTAAAAAATCTAGTATAGGTGAGAATATCGATGGTAGATGGTCTGGTCCTAGTATGGGCGAGAGTGTCGGTGGTGAAATAGTCTACTAATATAATTGTAGATAGTTACGACTTAAATAGGGCTGGTTGATATTCAATATTACTAATTTTCTAAATTTTTTTAAAAAGAACTTGTCAGTTTTAAACTTCATTTTTAGCAATAGTCTTCATTGCTATTGCATGAAGTTCACCAGAAAGGATATATTCATTTATTTTAGAATAAACCAACTGCTGTCTTTTAACTTTACTTTTTATGTCATTAAAATCATCAGCGATGATAGTTGCTGAAAAGTGTACATTATCGTCACTTTGTATATCAGCTGTACAGTTTTCAAATGAATTTTCTAAAATATCTTTCAATTGTTCTTTTGTCATTTTTTCTCTCTTAATGTTGATTAATAAATTGTTCTAAAATATCTTTGGCACCATGTACTTTTGCTAGAGATAATATCTTTGGATTAACATTTGCTAATTCTAATTTAATAGAATTATTTTGAGCATGTTTGATGTACTCAATTATCAATGCAAGTCCGCCACTATCTACTTTATGACAATTTTTAAAATCAACTATCCATGTGCTAGATATGTTCTTAAGATTTTTATTAAAATCCTTATATATTAAAGCAACAGTCTTTAATGTTAATTCACTATCAATAGTCCAAGTATGGTTCTCTATTTGTATCATTTTACGTTTTGTAAGTTGTAGTTTTTATCTAGTAATTTTGGATAGTTCTTTTTCTTGATTCTAGTTGTAACTTTTTCAGCTGCTTTTGTCATTTCCGCAACATTAGCATAAGGTTCAAACTGTTGTTGGTATGTTCTTAGTATACTTACCCCAGCAACATCAAAGTCATAAATATGCCATTTACCATCTTTTTGGAACATCTTAACAGCAAAATCAGAGCTCTGGTTGTTATCTACGTTTGTTATCTTTCCATTTACTACAACTATAGGTTTTTTCTGCCAACTGTTATCGTTCTTATTGAATGGGAATAATGTGATCTTATATTTACCTGCATAGGCAACGTTTTTAGCATACATGAAAGTAAGCATTTCTGTTGCAGACTTGATGAATTGTTTTTGTTCTTCTGGAGTCGCTTTTTTCCATTTAGCAGTACCGACTACAAGCTGAGCAATTACTTTTGGTGCAACTATTGGTATAATCTCATTATCTACTAGGCGTAATAATTTATATGGATCTCTTTTATATTCACCAGCATTTTTAATAAGGTTATTTTGTGTTTTTACAATTGTATTGTTAAGCATATCTACAGGATTTTCTATTGCCCATGCGCTGGATATACTTAGAATTAGTAAAAATAATAGTAGTGAAGTTTTACGAATCATTTGAAAATTCCAAAGGTTTAATTTATATTCATTGAGCTAAATTTTAATATAAAATAGCTAGATTTGAAAGAAACAAGAATTGTTATTTGCTATTAGAATCACTATTTTTCCCCGCTACAAATGTATTAATAAGTGAGCCTAAGTCAATCGCTGACTGTGTATTTTCTAATGCAATAACACTTCCTTGGTGTAAGTATTTATCTTTTTCAGATGAACTAGGGTTATTACCTATACCTGCAATTGCCATTATATCTTCTTTTGGAGGGCTAAGTGAGATATAGTTATCACCTAAGATGCCAGACATTGATACTGCAGCAGAGTAATTGGCAGGAATCTTCTCATTGGCATTTATTGACATGCTTACTACCGCCATAAAGCCGTTATAAGTTTTCTCTAATGAAATATTTGTAACTCTACCAATTTCTACACCTGCTATTTTGACAGATGCATTAGTACGCAATGAGCCGATATTTTTAAATTGTGCTTCTACTGTAAACTGCTTTTCACTAAGTGATTTTAGAGATGTGTCACTAACTTTAAATGTTAGAAAGAGTAAGCATAAAACTCCTATTATTATAAATATTCCAACCGAGATCTCAAAGTATTTGTTTCTCATTAAACTCCTCCAAACATAATCGATGTTAAAATAAGATCTGCCCCTAAGATACTCATGCAACAGTAAACAACAGTCTTTGTTGTAGCTTTAGCTATTCCATTTGAATCAGCAGTACAGTAATATCCTTGATATAAGGCAATCCATGCCGTTATAAAAGCAAATACAATGCTTTTAATTATTCCATTAGATATATCTGATAACATAACAGATGACTGTATGTTGCTCCAAAATCCTCCATAGCTTATACCAAGCCCAGCTTCAGCTAGGACAAACCCAGCTAATATAGCAACTGTACAAAAGATTAGCGATAAAATTGGTCCACTAATTATACAAGCCCAAAATCTAGTAGACAAGATAAAGCTTATAGGGTTCACATTCATCACTTTTAAACTATTGATTTGATCTGTAGCTTTCATTAGTCCTATTTCAGATGTGATAGAGCTACATGCTCTACCCGCAAATAACATGGCAGTTACAACAGGACCAAGCTCTCTAAGTACACTAAGGGCTACCATAACACCTAGTAGAGAATGAGCTCCAAATTTAGCTAAGGTATAATATCCTTGTAAACTTAGTACCAAGCCGATAAATATTCCTGATGTTACTATAATTATTATTGAGTCAACACCAACATATTTAATCTGAATTATACAGTCTCTTATACTAAATTTACTAATTACGATGTTTATTATTAATAGAATGGATTTTAAGGTGTCATAAATTAGAGAAATAGCTATTTTATAAATCTTACTAAAAACAGACATTATTAGTTCCTTAAAATTTCTTTCTCAAAAAAAGTTTTATCAAGATTATTTTGATCTTCATCGTGATCATCTAAAGGCTTTCCAGACAAGAAATTTATAATTCTTTTGTCTGAACTATTTTTAATGTTTTCTGGAGAGTCGCTTGCGATAACCTTTTTATCTCCAACAATAATTACATGGTCAGATATTTTTAAAGATTCCTGTATATCGTGAGAAACGATAATAGAAGTCATATTTAATGATTTATTTAATGTAGCAATAAGCTCTAAAAGCTTATTAAATGAGGCAGGGTCTTGCCCTGTGAAGGGCTCATCATACATCATAATATCTGGATCCATAGCTATAGATCTTGCTAAAGCAACCCTACGAGCCATTCCACCTGAGAGCTCACTTGGCATCATGTCTATCGTGTGCACTAGCCTAACAGCTTGTAGTTTTAATAAAACTATATTTCTAATTAATTTCTCATTAAGCTTAGTATTTTTTCTTAAAGGAAATGCTATATTTTCATATACATTTAAATGTGTGAATAGGGCGCCTGACTGGAAGAGAAAACCCATTCGACGGCGTAATTTCTCTAGCTCTTTTTCTCTAGTATTTCTTTTTATGATAGCTGTATTTATATCTATTGAGCCGATATCTGGTTTTATTAAGCCTGCTATTAATTGAAGAATAGTAGTTTTACCTGCACCAGAAGGACCTAGAATAGTTGTTATCTTATTTGATGGGATAGTAAAGGTAATATCATTATAAATACAACGGTCATCTCTATAAAAAGAGACATTATTAAAGCTGATATCACTCATAATGATAGAAATTAATTAAAAGGTATATTAACTTCTATAGTTGAGTTTTTGCTGCTATCTTCAACTTTTAAATCAATATCTCTGATATTTTCCTCAGATAGGGCAATATATTTTTTCACAACTTCAATGATTTCATCTTTAAGCTCAGCTAGCAAATGACTACTTATTCTAGAAGATTTAGGTTGTAGTTCACTCCTCTGATGAGCAACTATTATCTGTAACCTTTCCTTTGCTAATGAAGCACTCTTTTGTTTTTTTTCTAATCCAAAAAGTTTAGCAAACATAATTAAGACTTACCTATTAGTTTTTTAAAGAAACTTGTTTTTTGTTCTGTATGTCTCATTGGTATATCTTTACCAAGTATTCTATCTACAGAGTCATAAAATGCTTTAGATGCTATAGTGTCTTCTAAATGAGTTATAGGGTGTCCACTATTAGATGCCTCTAATATGTCTCTAGACTCAGGGATTATACCAACTATAGGAGTATATAGGATTTCACTTACATCTTCAGCCTTAAGCATAGCTCCAGCTTTAGCTCTAGCAGAATCATATCTGTTAAGTATAAGATGAACTTCTTTAAATTCACCTTCTTTTTGAGCTTTAAGAGTTTTGCTAGAAAGCATTCCTAATATTCTATCAGAGTCTCTTACAGATGAGACTTCTGGATTTGTAACTATAATCGCTGCATCAGCACATCTCATAGCCATCAAGGAACCTTTTTCAATACCTGCAGGTGAGTCACACAAAATAATGTCAAAAGAGTTTTTAAGTTCTTTTATGATTCTGTCAACACCATCTTCAGTCAGAGCATCTTTGTCTCTAGTTTGTGAAGCTGGTATTATATATAGGTTATCGACTCTTTTATCTTTTATGATTGCTTGATTGATAGTAGCTTCTTCTTTAACAACATTTATTAAATCATAAACAACTCTTCTTTCGCAACCCATTATAAGATCTAGGTTTCTTAAACCTACATCAAAGTCAATAACTACAGTCTTAAGGCCTCTTTTAGCAAAAGCATATGCAATAGCAGCACTTGATGTAGTTTTACCAACACCACCTTTACCAGAGGTAACTACAAATACTTTGCCTTGTTTTTTTTCACTCATTATTTAAGCCTCTTATTATTTTAAAAACCTTCAATATGTATTTTATCATCTTGTAGATAAACTATATACCCATCAGTGTCTTTATCATCGACAATTGTTTCATTATTTAAAGTAACGTATTTACCTGCGATAGAAACAAGCTCTGCTTTTAGATCTTTGCAAATTATTCTAGCATCTTTGTTTCCAGAGCTTCCAGCGATAACTCTACCGCCTATTCTGCCATATACGATAACACTTCCATCTGCGATAACTTCAGCGCCGTTATTAACGTTTGCTGTTATTATTACATCGCAGTCTCGAGCATTGATAGATTGACCTGTGCGAACATGTGTTGTAATTATTTTAGCTGAAGTATGAGATTCTTCATTATTCAAAGCTTCTTTGTTAGATCTACCATTTTTAAGAATGTTGTAACCAGCTTTTGCTAATTGAGATTTTAACTCTTTATTATTAACAACAAAGCCTACAGGGATCATCCCGTTAGACTTAAAAGTCTCAATGACATCTTCTAAGAAGTTTATTGTGCACTTTTCATCTTTATCGATATCTCTAACATCTATAGCAAAAGGGGTATTATGAAAAAAAGACTCAGATTGAGAAACTTTTGAGTTTAATAAACTTTCAATCTGGGTAAATTCAGTAACATTAATGTTAATGGCACTGATTGTATAGTTACCACCTTTAAAATGAAAAGCTTGCTTCATGCGTAAGGCCTTAAAATTAGAATAAATTTATAATTATTTTATTTTAGCTTCTTTGTACATTACATGTTTACGAACTACTGGATCAAATTTTTTGATTTCCATTTTGTTTGGCATTTCTCTTTTGTTTTTAGTAGTTGTATAAAAATGTCCTGTTTTTGCAGAAGAAACTAATCTTATTTTTTCTCTCATTGTCTTTTTCCTTTTAGAAAGTTATTAAATTTTGTGGCCTTGAGATCTAAGGTCTTCAAGAACAGTATCAATACCTTTCTTATCGATAATTCTCATACCTTTAGAACTAACTTTTAATTTTACATATCTGTTCTCACTTTCTACCCAAAATCTATGAGTGTGAAGATTAGGTAAAAATCTTCTTCTAGTTTTATTTTGAGCATGTGATACATTATTACCAGTAGCAGGTCTTTTACCTGTAACTATACAAACTTTAGACATTAGAAACCCTCCCTGGGCATTAATTTAACTATTATTAATACAATATCTCGGTAATTCTAGTGTTTTTTTTATAAAAAGTAAACTGAAAAATCTTCTAAATTTAATTGATACTTTAGGATGGCGTACCTCCAGCCTGAGATGATTGTTCAATATTATTATCAAAAGCAAAGTTATCACCCGAGTCTATTAATTGATTATAGCTAGGATTGAAGTTTTTTACTGGAGGAGTAGGGTCATTATCGATTTTTACACTTGAACTGCTGGATAGGTTAGTTTTTTGGCTGTGTTTTTGAGTGGTTTGAGAGCTATTTGTTACTGTGCTAGATGAAGCTAGCTGATCACTAGGTGCTTGCTTAGTTAATATGTATTTTTTTGTAACTGTTTGTTGTAGTGTAGCATTTTGCAATGTGGTAGATGATTGGTTTGTATTATTGGTATTATTAACTTGTGTTTGATTACTTGATACATTATCGTAGCTGTTTTGAGCACTTTGAGCACT
>NZ_VXKQ01000007.1:0-200073 GCF_008711465.1 Francisella sp. SYW-9 | reverse complement strand
ACTTTGAGCACTTTGAGCAGATGTACTATTTTGATCGTCAGCGTTATTTTGCTTATTGTTAGTTTTTGAGTTTGATGTGGTTTTAGATTTTGAAGATAGAGGTATTTTTTCTTTAGGTAAATATAAATCGCCTGTTTGGCCACATGATGATAATCCTACAATACCTGCTGAAATAAATATTAAAGGTAATAGTTTTTTCATTATTCTTAATATAATTTTCTTAATATACGCTGGGTTTAAATTTATCAATAAATATTGATATTAGCAATTGGATTATCTATTTAATTTTTAAAGTGATAAAATTTTATAACCTTTTATTTTTAAATTATAGCTTATGAGATTTGTTGATTTTACCGGAGTTGGTGAGGCAACTATAAAGGCATTAGCTAAATATAATTTACATACTCCAGAAGATTTACTGACTATTTTTCCAAAGGAGTACAAAGATACACGCTATATAACTCCAATAAGAGATTTGGTAAGTGATAAAAAATCCTTAATAGAGGGTAGAGTTAATAATATAAGTTATAAAAAGTTTGGTAAGAAGTTTTTACGCTTTACGGTAAGTGATGAAACTGGTATTTGTACGATTGTGCTTTTTAAGTTTTATCCTAACCAGATAACAATGTTAGAAAAGGCTCAATATATTAGATGTTACGGTAAGGTAGAGTTATCTTTGAACCCGCAGATGGTACATCCAGAGTGGGCAGTGGTTAATAATGGTAATAGTTCATTAGAACAAAAATTATCTGCAGTTTATAGAATTAAAAAGGTTTCAGATAAGCTTATAGCAAAGGTGATATCTAAAATCTTATATGAGAAGAAGGTTATAAATATACTGCCCCAAGAATATTTAAGGCAGTTTGGTTTGATGAGCTTTGTAGATGCTCTTTATTATGTTCATGCATTGACAAACTCGATTGATGATAAATATCTATTCAAGGCTAGATCATCAATTAAATTTGAGGAGATGTTAGCTTATAAGTTAGCTGAAGAAAGTATTAAAAAAGATATGACCAAACCAATGTCTGCAAAACTTTCTTTAAGTTTAAATGATAAGCAGAGCTTTCTTGAAAAGTTTCCTTATAGTCTTACAAATGCACAATCTCGAGCAATTGATGAGATTATGACTGATATTGGTCAAAAAACTACCATGATAAGACTTCTTCAAGGAGATGTTGGGGCTGGAAAGACTATTGTGGCTGCTATGGCGCTATATGCAACTGTAAAATCAGGGTATCAAGCAGCAATAATGGCACCAACAGAGATTTTAGCTGAACAGCATTTTAGTTTTTTATCAAATTATTTTTCTAATTTTGATATTGAGGTTGTACCTTTGCTAGGTAAATTGACAGCAAAACAAACTAGAGAAAGCCTTGAAAAGATAAAAACTCTTAAAGACTGTGTGGTTGTTGGTACGCATGCGATTTTTCAGGATAGGGTAGAATATTGTAACCTAGGTCTGGTTGTAGTTGATGAGCAACATAGATTTGGTGTGGAACAACGTTTAGCTCTAATAAATAAAGCTTCATCTAATGGGAATAACTTAGCCCCTCACCAGCTTATAATTTCTGCGACTCCGATTCCTAGGACATTAGCCATGACACTATATGGTAATCTCAAATTATCTATACTTGATGAGCTACCTCCTAATCGTAAGCCGATTGTGACAACAGTGTTAAATCGTGCAAAAAAAGAAAGTTTAATTACAAAGCTTAGAGATGCAGTATCTAGAGGAGAGCAAATTTATTGGGTTTGCCCACTTGTTGAAGAATCTGAAGATCTTGATTTTTTACAGGATGTCAAAAGTTTGCATAAAGAATTATCAGATTTTCTAGGTCAGGATAGAGTAGGTCTTGTATATGGGAGTATGAAATCTAAAGAAAAGATTCAGGAAATGAATGCTTTTAAATTAGCAGAATATGATGTGCTTGTGGCAACAACAGTTATAGAGGTTGGTGTTGATGTGCCAAATGCCAGTATTATGATAATCGATAATGCAGAGAGGCTAGGAATATCTCAACTTCATCAGCTAAGAGGACGAGTCGGTAGAGGAGCAAAAGAGAGCTTTTGTATACTTTTATACGGTGATAGAATTAGTGAGGTTGGTAAAAAAAGATTATCACTAGTTAGAGAGTCTCAAGATGGTTTTTACTTGGCTGAAAAAGATTTGGAGATTCGTGGCGCTGGCGATATATTGGGCAAAGAGCAATCTGGAGTTTCAACATTTAAAACTTTTGATATAAATGAATATTATGATAACTATGAAAAAGTTGCTCAATTAGCAGAGATAGTTGTCCATAATAATCCTAGTGTTGCAAAAAAACTAGTAGATAAATGGTTTAATAAAAGAGTTAATTATGTGGATGTGTAAGAAATGGTTTTAGCAAGTGTAGTAGCAATAGTTATAGCATTATTATTTACCTTATTAATAGCTAGATCTTTATATAGATTTAGTATTAAGAAAGGTAAGTTATCGACAAAAGATTATATTATAAATGCGGTAATTTTAGCTTTTATATTTTTCTGCTTAAGTAGTTTTATTTATGTTGTTCTATTGAATATTATTTATTAATTTTTGTTGTCTAATTTTCTAAAAAAGCTTAATATTTGCCTTAATTATTTTTTAGGTTGTAGTGAACATGTATTTTACTGTTATTTTTTTAGTTATAACATTATCTGCTTTGTGTATGGTTTATATGCTGTATAAACTTTTTAAAGATCATGATCAGTATCCTGTACAAAAGCTATCTCAAAAAATAGCTTTAGCTTGTACTGGTGTAATTTCTTTTATTGCTGATACTATAGGTGTAGGGAGTTTTGCTGTTAATATAGCTGTTGCAAAGACTTTTAAGTTAGCAAAAGATATTGAGCTTCCTGGATTTGTAAATGGTGCTCAGATTATACCTGGTGCCATTGAGGCGATTTTCTTTTTAGGGGTGTTGCATGTTGATCTTGTTACTTTAATAGTTCTTGTGCTTGGGGCTACATTGGGTGGTTTTATCGGAGGCGTATTTGCTTCAAAAATTAATGCTACAGCAGTTAGACTTATCATGATATTTGCATTTGTTGGGGTTATTCTTTTATTACTTGGTAATTTGTTTAATATTTTACCTGTAGGTGGCGATCTGATGAAGCTATCAGGTATTAAACTTATTGTTGGCTTTATAGGGATGTTTTTTGCAGGATTTTTAGTTTGTTTCGGTGTTGGGTTATTTGCTCTAGTTGAGGCTATATTATTCTTACTTGGGATGTCACCAAAAGTTGCGTTTCCAATTATGACAACAGCGGGAGCTATTCAGCAACCTGTTACTACATTTGCATTTTTAATGAATAATACTATACCTCTTAAAAAAGCTTTGATAGTTGGTTGTTTCGGAATCATTGGAGTATTTATTGGAGTCAATATTGTTACAATGCTATCAGCAGATGGATTGCATTGGTTATTAGTTGTGGTTATAGGTTATAATACAATCTCTTTAATTAGATCTTTTATGAAATCAAAGGATAATCAAGCTTAAAAATTACCTTATTACTGTTATAATATCCTTTGAATTTTAATATTTTTCCAATGAGAGGATTTCTAAAATGGCGGTTATTAAAACAGAAGACCTAATAAATAGCGTTGCAGAAGCTCTGCAGTATATTTCTTATTATCATCCAAAAGATTTTGTTGATGCGATGTATGAGGCGTATCAGCGTGAAGAGTCAAAGCCAGCAAAAGATGCAATGGCTCAGATCCTTATAAATTCAAGAATGTCAGCGACTGGTAAACGACCAATTTGCCAAGATACAGGAATGGTTTGTGCATTTGTGAAAGTCGGTATGGATGCAAAACTTGATAAAACAGATAGGACAATCACAGAGCTTGTTAATGAGGGAGTTCGTAGAGGTTATGCAGATGAGCACAACCCACTTAGAGCATCTATGGTTTTCCCACCTCATGGAGCTAGAAAAAATACTAAAGACAATACTCCAGCTATTGTACATATTGATTTAGTCCATGGTGATAAAATTGATATAGATATTGCTGCAAAAGGTGGCGGATCAGAGTTTAAGTCAAAATTTAAAGTACTAAACCCTAGTGATAGTATTGTTGATTGGGTTGAAGAAATGTTGCCAACTATGGGCGCTGGTTGGTGTCCTCCAGGAATTATAGGTATAGGTGTTGGTGGTACTGCTGAGAAAGCTATGCTTTTAGCAAAAGAGTCTCTTGGCGAAGAAATCAATATGCAAGATATCATAAAAAATGGTCCTCAAAATGAAACTGAACAATTAAGACTAGATATCTATAATCGTGTTAATGCTCTGGGTATCGGCGCACAAGGCCTTGGTGGTTTAACAACTGTTTTAGATGTTAAAGTAAATGAATATCCTACGCATGCAGCATGTAAGCCTGTAGCACTTATTCCAAACTGTGCTGCTACACGTCACGTACACTTTACATTAGACGGCTCCGGTGCTGTAGATTTAGCTGCTCCTAAATTAGAGGATTGGCCTGTAATCGAGCAAGATCAAAATGATGATGTTAAAAGAATAAATCTTGATACTGTTACTAAGGAAGAGATTGAATCTTTAAGATCAGGAGATAATGTTTTAATAAGTGGTAAGATCCTAACTGGTCGTGATGCAGCTCATAAGCGTTTACAAGATATGTATGAAGCCGGAGAAGACTTCCCTGTAAGCTTAAAAGATAGATTTATCTATTATGTAGGTCCTGTTGACCCTGTTGGCGATGAGGTTGTAGGACCTGCTGGACCAACTACGGCTACGCGTATGGATAAGTTTACTCCTTTCATGCTAGAGAAAGCTGGGATAGCTGGAATGATAGGTAAATCTGAAAGAGGTCAAGCGACTATAGACTCTATCAAAAAGAATAAAGCTGTATATCTTATGGGTGTTGGTGGAGCAGCTTATCTAATATCTAAGTCTATCAAAAAGGCTGAAGTTGTTGCGTTTGCGGATCTTGGTATGGAAGCTATTTATGAGTTTGAAGTTGAGGATATGCCAGTAACAGTCGCTGTTGACTCACTTGGTGTGTCAGCACATCAACAGGGTCCTAAACTATGGAAAGCAAAAATAGCCGAAATTAAGAAGTAAATTTGCAGATTTTCTGTGATATGATTGATATTAGATTCATAACCAAGGGGATATAAAAATGAAGAAAATATTATTAGCAACTATATTACTAGCACCTTTTATAATTTTTGCGGATTCTAGCAATGCTAACGATAATGCTCAGCAAAATAACCAGCAACAACAGAAGTTTGAAGCAAGAAAAGCAAAGATGAGTGAAAGAATGCAAAATAGAATCACAAAAATGCAACAAAAATTAGATAAAATGCAGCAAGCAAAATCATGTATTGATAAAGCTGTGACAAAAGATGATATGAAAGCTTGTAAGCCTCAGTAATTAAAAGTTACAAATAATCTCAAAATATTCTTCCAAAAAATCTAAAATGAAAGGTTTAATTTATGCAAGATATAGTATTTCTTATTATAAAAATATTTTTTGTTATTTTGGCAGTATCTGTAATAGGTATGTTGGTAGCTATAGTTTTAAAGAAGCCTAAGTATAAAAATGATGATTTAGTTATTGATGATAAGCATAAATAGTTATCTAAGCTAAGGAAGTGTAGATGAAAATAGTGTTTTACGCAGATGCTATTGGCCAGCTATATAATTGCATTGCTATAGCTCAACAGCTAAGACAGATGGGTCATTCGTGTTTATTTCTGGTAGATTCATCGTATTCTCAGATAATAGAAGAGTATAAGTTTGAATGCGTTACTATAAGAACTAACCCTTCAGAATCTGCAAAGCAAGCATGGGATCAATTGGTTAATTCAGGTGTTAAATACTGGAGAAAAAAGTCTATTGATCAAATAAAAGGGTATATATTACCTTACTATAGTTTGATAGTTGAGTCCTCTTTAGCAGCAAATTCAAATATTGAACATGTACTAAAAACAATAGACTATGATGTGTTATGTGTTGATGATGTTGTTACTTACCCAGCTGTTGTAAAGAGTTCTAAACCATGGGTAAGAATAGTTTCATGCTTTGAAACAGAAATTCAAGATGATGAAATACCTCCTCATTTATCTGATTTTTCAACACATGAAGCAGGGGAGTGGAAGAGTTTTGAATTAGCTTTCCATGAAAGTATTAAAGAAGTACACCAAAAATATAATATGTTTCTTAAACGAAATGGTGTCGAAGAGTTGCCTTTGGGCAGGCTGCTAAACCCATCTCCTTATTTAAACTTGTTACTAACACCTAAAAGCATAGCTTATCAAAGAAAAGAACCATTGTCTCAAAAATTTGTTTATTTAAATGCTAGTGTGAGAGTTTCACCAAGCGAAAGTAACAGTAACAATATCTTTTTTGATGTTAAGTATCAGAATTATCCTCTAATTTACCTATCATACGGCTCTATGGGGCATGCTGACTTTGAGTTTACTAACCGACAGCTTCAAAGTTTAAAAAACAAAAGCTATAGGGTTATTGCAAGTGTTGGGAATGAGTTTATTTCTGAATATAGAGACTTATCAGATAATATTCAGCTGGTGCCTTTTACTTTTCAACCAGATATAATCAAACAGGCAGATGTAGTTATCTTTCATGGAGGAAATAATACTTTTAATGAAGTTCTATATTTTGGTAAACCTTCTATCGTTATTCCTTTTGCTTGGGATGGTTTTAATGTTGCATCCAGAGTTCAACAGTTAGGTTTAGGAATATATGTCCCTCGCTATTCAGAGAGTGTATTTTATCTTGATAAGGCTGTTAATAGACTTTTAAATAATAAAGAAATGATCGATAAACTAGCAGTTATAAGTGAAGTTTTGCAAAAAGAACCTGGTTCTGAGCAAGCAGCTTATTCAATAGCGCAAATTGCAAATAAGTACTCATAGACTAATTTAATTTTTTAATATACTCCTTCCTATATACTTAGAGATTAATCTTAACCTCCTTATATGATATATTTTATCTTATTTGATTTTGGAAAAAGATAAAATAGTGAATAAAGATAAAATCTTCGAGTTTATAAAAAAGGTTCAAGCAATAGCACATACTGGAGTTGTTTATTCAAAGTGTGAATATGCACTAGATAATTATCATGAGCTACTTGAGTTAAGTACTAAAATGCTCCATGAATATATAAAGTCAGATGTTCAACCGTATGATATTTACTTGGGAACCCATTATCCAACACCACAACCCGGAGTTCGAGTAGTTATATTTAAAGACAATAAGCTTTTAATGGCTCAAGATGTAGATACTCCAGGTGAATGGACAATCCCTGGCGGATGGTGCGACATTGATCTTTCACCGGTTGAAACATGCGTTAAAGAAGTAAAGGAAGAAACTGGGTATGATATTGAGGTAACTAAGTTTTTGGCATTAATGGATAGAAATAATTATACTCAAAGTGAAATTTATAATGTTTATAGTTTAGTTTTTTTAGCTGAGATTGTTGGAGGTGAGAATAATCCTAATTTTGAGGTTGATAAGGTTGAATTTTTTGAGTTAGACAATCTGCCAATACTATCGCACAAATTAACTAAAAAAGAGTTGGATATCATTTTAGATACATATAGAAATAATCAAATATATTACGAGTAGGGTTTACATTTAGATTATAGATAAATACCATTTGTACTAATTTAGTAAAAATGAGAAATTAAATGATAATTTTAGGTGTACATCTAACAATAATTTTAAAATTTATAGTAACACTCTTAGCCATAATTAATCCTTTTTCTATTTCAGGGATATATTTAGATGCAGTAGATTCGTTAAGTAAAAAAGAGCAAAATACTTTTGCTTTTACTGTTGCAGTTGCTGTATTGATAACGCTGATTATTGTAACCTGGATTGGTATTAGCGTTTTAAATGCTTTTGGTATAAATATTGATGCGTTTAGATTTGGCGGAGGCATAATTGTACTTTTCTTCGGTTTAAGAGTTATTGGTGTTATTCCTCCAATGCCAAGTTCAAAAGCCCAGCAAGATACTAAAAAATTAGCAATTGTACCAATTGCAATTCCTTTAATTGCCGGTCCTGGCTCATTAGTGGCAACAATCTCTGATGTTCATGTTTACTTTACAACATCAGAAACTAAGATTGTTGCATCAGGTTGTGTGTTGTTAGTTACTTTAATGTTATGGATGTTTTTTAGAGAGCTGCCAAGAATCTTAGATATTCTAGGTCATAATGTTATGGATATTATTGCTAAAATAATGGGACTATTTCTAACTGCATTAGCTGTTGAAATGATGTTTGATGGAATCAAAGGATTCTTTTTTTAGAATTTTAAACTTGCTGAAAAAACTTGACTTTATACTAAAAGCTTATGAGAATAATTTAGTGTCTTAGAAGTAATAAAGGGATATTAGATTATGAAAATGATAATTAAAATAGCATGCTTATTTTTGACTGCATTTTCTGTTGAAATAATGCTTGATGGTGTTGATGATTTCTTGTTTATTTAGTAGGTTTAGATTCAACCTATAAGGAAATATAATGATAAAAGTATTTGGTATAAATAACTGCACAAGCGTTAGAAATGCTCTTAAATTTTTTGAAGAAAAAGGCAAGAAGGTAGAGTATGTTAACTTAAGAAAAGAAAAACCTACTTGGCAAGAGATGCAAAAAATAAAGCAAATTGGTAATTTTGAGGTTATTGATTTATTTAACTCTAATGGTAAACTTTTTTCAGAAATGGGTTTAAAAGAAAAGTTTGGTAGCTTATCTGAAGAAGAAGCTTTAAAGCTGTTAATCACAGATGCTTTATTGTTCAAGCGACCTTTAGTTGTTGATGGAGATTATGCTAGAACTGGTTGGAATAAAAAAGAATATCAAGAAAAGTGGGGATGAAACCATTAATTAAGACTGAGCATTCACCTCTGCTTTAGCTGCTGCAATTTGTGAGTCTAAACTAGCAGCCTTTGAAAGGTTTTGATCAGCTTTTGCATTGAGTACTTTTGCTTGATCTTTTTCGTATTTTGCTTTTGAACTACTTTCCTTTGATTCTTTTTCAAGATTACTAGCATCTGTGATTAAGTTATCTGCTTGTAATTTTTGGTTTTTTGCTGTTTGATTTAGCTCTTGCTGTTGTTGTTGTAGATTAGCTAAAGCTTGCTCTTTTTTATTAGGTCCACATGATGCTAATAGTAGAGCACAAGCCCCGGTAACTAATGTAACTGTTAATGTTCTTTTTAAATTCATCTCTTTCTCCTTCAATTTCAGTGCAAATTATATTATACAGCTCAACGAAAAAATTATTTCATTACAGCTATAACAACATTATGATAGAGAAAAAAATATTAGTAAATATTAAATTATATGGTTTTAGGAATTATGTACTTTTTGTTAATTATTTATTTAAAATAAATTAACAGCATGAAGAAACATCATGAAACAAAAGACAGTTATAACTCCAGCAGTAAAATTTAGCTCATTTCTATTGCAGAAGATTGACACTAAAAACCAAACTATGATTCCTGTGGCAATTCCAGTTGAAATTGATGAAGATAAGGTCATCATGATGATAGTGAAAAAAGCAGGTGTGGCTTGAACAAAATCATACCAATTTACTTTTGAGACTTGTTGCATCATCATTATTCCAATTAGCACAAGTGCTGGAGATATTACTTCTATAGGGATTGAGCTTATTAAAGGAGATAAAAATAAAAATGGTAAAAACATTAATCCAGCAAATATTGCAGTAAGACCAGAGCGAGCTCCTTGAGCAATACCTACACCAGATTCAACTACAACGGTTGATGGACTCGAGCCTAATACTCCTGAGATAGTTGCACTAGCAGCATCAACAAGAAAAGTTCTCTTAAGCTCTTTATCTGTTGGTGAACATTTTTTTCTCATGCTACTATAGTGACTTGATATGGCTCCAGTTCCATCAAATAGGCTTAGAAAACAAAAAGTAAAAATTGTTGGCAAAATTGCGAACTTTAAGCCATTAGTAAAGTCAATTTGCCCAATTAATGAAAAGTCAGGTAAGCTTATAATATGATTAGGGAGAGATACTATTTTTTCATGGCTAATATAAGAAATAGGGAATGATAAAATATACCCAATAACAATCACTATAATAATTGATGCTGGAATTTTTTTTATAAACAGAATTATTAGTAAAATTAGACATACTAAAAATAATACAATATGTGGGTTAATAGTATTTAGAGTTAATAGACCTTCATGAGATGTTATAAAGTGGCTATTTACAAAGCCAATATAAGCTATAAAAAGTCCTATGCCAGCACCGAGAGATTGCTTGATTGATTTTGGTAAACTAAGCATAATTTTAGTACGGATATTTAAAATGACAAGTAAGCTAAATATAATCCCAGACCAGAATGTAGCACCTAGTGCAGTTTGCCATGGTAAGTGATAAACAGATACTGCAGTATATGCGAAGAAAATGTTCATTCCCATTCCTGGTGCAATTACAAATGGATTGCGAGTAAAGAGTCCCATCATTATACTACCAAGTGCAGACAGTACTATAGTACTAGTAACTAAGGCATTGCTAGGCATGCCTGTGGATTCTAAAATCTTGGGGTTGACTACTATGATGTATGAGATTGCCAGAAAGGTAGCAAGACCTGCGAAGAACTCTTTTTTTATTGAGGTATTATTTGCTTTTAGGTCAAAAAAAGTCTCTATTTTGTGTAACATTTTGATGCTGATAAAATACTAAAGGCTATATTTTAGTGATTAGTATAAGAAAAGTCTATCTAACTTTAGTTTATTTATTGTATTCTACCACGTAGAACTATATCCCATATATCAGTGACTATATCATTCTCAGTTACATAAAATTTATCATAAAGGTTAATAGTTGGATCACAGTGAGGTACTATAATTTCTATAATCTCACCTACACATGGTAAATTATTTCCTGTGACTTTACCATGCTCATCTCCAAAACCATCCCAATCATATTTTAAATTTGGATGACTTATAATTTGTGGTAAAGTAGTTTCTTTATATATTGCCTTAGTTCCTGCATCTACAGTTACATGGGTTTTAGTGTTTGCACTTATGACAGTGGTCAGTAATGTCATAGCTGCTCTAAAAGTTATTGTTTTATCTATGTCGTAGTATTCTTTATCCATAACTGTATACGAGCCTGGCTGTATTTCAGTTACACCTTCTATATTACAGTCAATTTCAAATGTACCAGTTCCAGATCCTGATTGTATTAGATTAGATAAGCCTGTAACTTGTTCTATTTGTGCTTTTAGTTCGGTTGCACGATTTAAAAGCTGTTCTGTAGCATTAATACGCTGTTGCATATCTTTGATATGTTGTAGATGTCCAGCATAGCATTGAATCCCCATCATTTGTAAATGTTCTTTCTCATTAGCAATTACTGCAAGTTCTAAAGCAGTATTAAAATCTACACCAGTACGACTAATACCTGCATCAATATCAATAAGTATATTGATTTGTTGTTGAAGTTGTTCTCCTAATGTATCTAGCTGTTGGATATTTTCTAAAGAGTCTGTAACAATGATAGTTTTTGGAGATAGTTGAAGGATTTTTGTGAGAGTTTTAAGTTTTTTGTCTGTAACAATCGGAGATGTAATTAATAAACCTTTTATACCTGCCTTTGCAAGCTCTAATGCTTCAGTAGGTTTAGCTATTGAAATTCCGATACTTTCATAATCTAATTGTAATTTACAGATGTTTGGGCATTTATGGGTTTTAGCGTGTGGCCTTACTTGCTTGCCTTTCGCTTTAGCAAATTCTTGCATTTTCTTGATATTATCTATTAGTTTTACCTTATCTATAACCAAGCACGGAGTATCAAGATCAAGCTTATGTTTACCTATTATATTGTTATCCATTATTTTCTCTCTCTTTAGTTTTTAAATGTAGTGCAAAAATAGTATTTATGAGGTTAAAATAATATTTTGTTTTATTGTTTAGTATATTTTATATATAGATTATCTAGCTGTTGTCTGATATTGATACCAATTTGTTGATAGTCGTACTCTCTTAAATTTGCTAATGAGACTCTAGCGGAAGGGTGTTTAACATCAAACCCTTTACCAGGAAGTAAAACAATGCCTGTTTCTTTTGCTAAGGTTTTTAAAGTTTCTGGCCCATTATGATTTTGCATTAGCCATATAGAAAAATCTTCATTATATATTTCTTTTGAAAGCTCTTCTAAATCTAGTAATGTATAGTAGCCGACATTATTTTCATCATAATTCTTTTGTAACTGTGGTGATATCGACCTATATAGAATATTGTAACGTCTGCGAATAAGATTTTTTGCTTCTTTACGATAAATATCTTGGTTATCTAGCAGACTAGAAAGAGCAAATAGAGTCATTTGTAATTGCTGTGGTAGAGAAATTCCAGCTGTATGGTTTAGAGCAACTGAGCGGCTATCAGCAACTAATCTATCAATAAACTTTAATTCTCTAGGAGTAGGTGTTAATGATCCATAATGCTTATCGAGTTCTTTAAGCTTTTGATTATTTAGGTTATTAATTAAAGAGTCAAAAATATTATTTTTGTGTAATGCAATAGTTCCAATACGCCATCCTGTGGCTCCAAAATATTTTGAAAAAGAATATACACAGAGAGTATTGTAGGGGCATTTAGAAAATATTGATTCAAAATTATCAGAGAATGTAGCATAAACATCATCTGTGATAATCATAAGTTCTGGTCTATTACTTTTTATAATTTTAGCTAAACTATTTAACGTTAAATTATTCATTTTTACAGATGGAGGATTGCTGGGATTAACCAAGCATAAGATTTTGATAGATGGATCTATTAACTTCTTGAACTCTTCATCTGAGACTTGCCAGTCATTTTTTTCATTAGCATGAATATGAACTATTTCATTATTATATTCTGGTAGTTGAGGTATCTCAAGATATGGTGAAAAAATTGGAGTGATCATGGCAACTTTATCATTTTGTCTGAGTAAACCATTTATCTTTAAAGATTGAAATATATATGTCATTGCTGCAGTTCCACCCTCTGTTGCGAAGATATCAAATTCTAGAGGTGTGTCGGTAGCTTGATATAATTCATCACGTAAATAATGCATAACAATATTTTCCATGATAGGTAGCATTCTAGGAGGGTAAGGATAATTACATCCTAAAAAAGCACCAACCATTTCATATAATAGATTTTCTTTATTAACTCCTAAGTGATCATTGGCAAAAGATAGAGTAGCTTTTAGAAAGTTAATACCACTTTCATTTTTGTTAATTAAAGAGTATTGATCGAACCTCTCTAGAATTCCTTTTTTCTCAGGTAATCCTCCAAAAAGTTCATCAAGATAAGAATATGAGCGTTCAGATTCTTTAATAGCAAAATCTCCAAGACGTAAGAATGCATGTCTTGGTGATGTTGCTAAAAAATTAGGGTTTCCTCTACCTGCGTTTAGCATTAATCTATCTGTTTTACTCTCGGCAAGCTTTATGAGTTCTTCTTTAAATTCAAAAGGGCTTAAATCTTGGTTATTCATAGTAGTAATCCTTACTTTGGAGTATAGTTAGTAAAACAGTTAAGTAAGTATTAGTCAAAGAATATATGAAAGAGTGGCTTACCAAAAAGGTATGAATAATTCTTTTTAAAAGCATCTTATGAGTGTGATGATACTTGAGTGCCTATAGGTTAATAATAAGACCATAGAAATAACATTTTGTAAAAATTATTATTGAATATTTATATACCCTCCAGCGACTGATTCAATTAATGACTCTAATTCTAATTCTAGTAGAGTAGATACTACTTGGTTATATGGTAGGTTGGATCTTGTTATAATTTTGTCTAGAGTTGTTAATTCAGTATCAATACTATCTAATATAGTTTTCTCAATAGTGCTGAGGTCTTTGTGATCGTTATTTTTTAATAAGTATGAGTCGTCTTTTTGTGTAATTATAGAGTGTATATTAATTTCTTCGAGAATATCATTTATATTACAAACTAGTTTTGCGCCTTGTTTGATTAACTCATTAGTCCCTTCACTTGTTTGACTAAAAATACTACCAGGTATAGCAAAAACTTCTTTATTTTGTTCTAAAGCAAGTTGGGCAGTAATCAGTGAGCCACTTTTTTTAGCTGCCTCAACAATTACAACACCTTTTGCTAAACCGCTAATTATACGATTTCTTTGAGGAAAATGGTGACGTAAGGGAGCTGTACCTAATGGTAGCTCGGAAATTATTAAGTTTTCTGTATTTAGTAATTTTTCATAGAGGTTTTTATTTGAGCTTGGGTATATGATATCAACTCCTGTGCCAACAACTGCTATTGTGTTGAGATCATTTTCGATTGCAAACTTATGGGCTAATGTATCAATACCATAAGCAAGGCCACTTACTATTGATAGTTCTGATCCTTTTAGCTCGCTACATATTTTACTTGTGGCATTTTTGCCATATATAGTATTATTTCTTGCCCCAACTATAGCAAGTTGAGATTCTTTTAGAAGTTCTATATTTCCACTACAGTATAAAGTTATAGGAGGGTTCGATATTTGTTTTAAATTTTTTGGATAGTTGCCATCTAGAAATGTTAATAACTGATTTTTGGGGTTAATTAGCCATTTTTTAACTTTATCTAGATATGTTTTATATTTTTTGTTATTTAGAAAGTCTATAGTTTCCTGGCGTAAAGATAGAGTTTTTGAATATTTGGATGGGGAATTAATTATGTCTACAAAATCAATGTTTTGAGATAAAGCTTTTAGAAATCTACTAGACCCAAAGTATGGTGTATATGATAATATAACTAGGCTTTTAGAACTATCTTGCATTATAAAGTCGTTGTTGCCATTGCATCGCCAGTTATCTCTTGTAAAGAGTTTACTACTAGCATAATAGAGTAATGTTGAGATTGTCTATAAATAAATCCATAGCCAATATACCTAGGAGGTACAGGGAAACCATCAGTCCTAGTGGCTGGTTCATACAATATCATTTCTGTTCCAAGTTTCAATCCATCAGAAGAGCCTTTATTTAAAACAATGCTGTTATAAGATGATGAGAATGTATTTGTATTTATAACATCTTCCATTACATTGGCAATAATTTTATCGTTAACTTTGAAGGTTTCTTCAGGAAGCTTCTCAGAAACAATATCATTAGGAATTACATAATCTCCAACACTAGCTTCACGACTCAGATTTTTAGTTAGTAAGGCAGTGACTCCTTTAAAAGTGAACTTATACATTGCAGTACCTAATCTATAAACTTTTTGGTCATCATTAAAGCTAGATATAGGCTTTGGTTTTGATACGATAATAAAGTTGCTATTATCATCTTTTGCAGTGTATTGTTTATTGGCAAATATTGTGAAATTAGGCCCTAAAACAGGTCTTTTTTGGCGAGAATCATATATTTCAGCAGTGTCTTTTAGTTGGTCTCCATTGAGAAGATATACATTTGAGAAAAATTTAGTGTAATCTGCTGTGCGTAAATGCTTTAAGTTATGCTCGATATTATCAATTTGTTCAACTAACTTACTCTCAATAGATATTTCTACCCTTTGGTTAATTGCTCTATTAGCGCTAGAGTCATTAGGGGCTATAGGGTCTTGATATCCTAATGCCTCGATCTTGATGCCATCGCTAGGTTCAATGCCATCATCTGTTCCTAGGCCTTTTTTAACTAAATACTCCCTAACACTTACAGCTCTATTTTTTGATAGGCGGATATTACTTTCAGTTAGTAGGTTTTTGTCAGTAATAAGGTCAGAATCAATCTTTCCTGCATAGCCTTTAATTGTGAACCTAGTAGTACCAGTAAGTTTCAGATAAGCGTATAGCTTATTTAACACAGCTTTTGCTTGATCATTTAAGGTGAAGCTATCACTTTCAAACTTAA
Source organism: Francisella sp. SYW-9 (assembly GCF_008711465.1). Lineage (GTDB taxonomy): Bacteria > Pseudomonadota > Gammaproteobacteria > Francisellales > Francisellaceae > Francisella. The sequence goes on along the minus strand of NZ_VXKQ01000007.1, from coordinate 184,183 downwards.
TATTAGTCTCTATTAAATCAGCACCTTGTTGACGTTGTATACATATGAACGATTTATCACTTTTTAGCATTTCAGGGCTACAGTATTTTAGTGTTGGGAAAGATAGGGGTTTATTGTCTTTTGTACCCATGGTGTCGCAGCCAGTGATAAAAGTTGCAAATGCTACAAAAAGAATAATATATAATAGCTTCTTCATATTTTATGTATCTAAAGAGATTCTCTATGAAAGTTATTCTACTATAATTTAATAATGTTTGTGTAGAATATTTGTGACTTTTGTACCCTCATCAAAAAGTGTTTTGTATAAAGATTAGATGAATAAAAATCTTAAATATGGTATCTTGAAAAGCAAAATGTTAACAATAGAAATAGTATGAAAGTTGCACCAGATAGTTTTGTGAAAATGCATTTTAAGTTTAGACTTAAAGATGGCTCAATTGCTGAGGATACTGAGAATTACAATAGACCTTTTATATTTCAGATGGGTCAAGGTTGTTTTACAGATAAGGTTGAAAATGAGCTTGTAGGGGCTGTTGTTGGTGACAGTAAAAGAGTTGTTTTAATGCCAGAAGAGGCTTTTGGTGAGAAACATCCTGCAAGTATTTATTCTGTTCCAAAATATAGATTTCCTAAAGATATGGAGCTTGAAGAAGGTCTGATCGTATCTTTTAGTCAAAAAGATGGTTCTAAGCTTCCTGGGCTAGTCACAGAGATAGCTAAGGATGATGTTACTGTTGATTTTAATCATCCACTATCAGGTCAAATAATAGTTTTTGAAGCTAAGATATTAGATATCGCTGATGAAGAGGGCAAGTTAGATGAAAATATTACTAGCTAATCCACGTGGCTTTTGCGCTGGTGTTAGTAGAGCTGTTGAAACAGTTGAAAAAGTTTTAGAAGTTGAAAAATCTCCTGTATATGTGCGCCATGAAGTTGTACATAATAAAGTAGTTGTAGATTCACTTAAAAAGAAAGGGGTTATCTTTGTCAAAGATGTTGATGAAGTTCCAGATGATTCTGTGTGTGTGTTTAGTGCTCATGGAGTCTCTTTAAAAGTTGAGGAAGCTGCTGCAAAAAAAAATCTTGTTCTTTATGATGCAACATGTCCTTTGGTTACAAAAGTTCATCGAGGTGTTAGATTAGCTAGTAATAATGATGCAGAGTGTGTTCTTGTGGGGCATAAGGGGCATCCTGAAGTTCAAGGAACAATGGGTCAATATCGTAGTAAAAAAGGTGCTATATATTTAGTTGAAAATGAAGCAGATGTCGCTAAACTAAAAATTAATGATCCAGATAATCTTTACTATGCAACACAGACAACACTTTCTGTTGATGAAACACAGAGTATAATACAAGCTTTGAAAGACAGATACCCTAGTATAAAAGGACCTAAAAAAGAAGATATTTGTTATGCAACACAAAATCGTCAAACTGCAATAAAATCTATGCTTAAAGAGATAGATGTATTAGTTGTAGTAGGTTCTAAAAATAGCTCTAATTCAAATAGGCTTAAAGAGCTTGCAACTTTGGTAGGAATGGATTCTTATCTAGTTGATAATCCTTTGGATATTGAAGAATCTTGGTTTGAAAATAAGCAGGTGTGTGGTGTAAGTGCAGGAGCTTCAGCTCCTGAATATTTGGTTCAGGATATAATCACTAAGATATCCGAGGTTTGCAATAATAATGTTGTAGTTGAGGAATTCGAGGGGATTAAAGAAGAAATTCATTTTCCATTACCAAGGCTTTTAAAACAAAAAGCGATTAAAATTAAGGTGAAATAACTTATGCAAAGGTCTATAAGAGGCGCAACAACAATAATAAAGGATACCAAAGAAAACGTCATCGAAGCCACAAAAGAGCTTTTATACTATATTTTGACGAAGAATGCTGTTGAGACTAAAGATATTGTAAATATAATATTTACTGCAACATCTGATATAACTTCAACCTTTCCTGCGGTTGCCGCAAGAGAGGTGGGTCTAACTAGTGTTCCCTTAATAGATTGTCAGCAAATGATGTGTGATGATGCTTTAGAGCTTTGTATTCGAGTTATGTTGACATATAATACAGAAAAGAGTCAGGATGATATCAGGCACGTTTACTTGCATGAGGCAAAAAAACTAAGGCCTGATTTAATAAAATAAAAGGTATACTATGTGGTTGTTAGAAAATATAGATATGAAAAAATCTAAATATATACTTCCTAGTTTATTTACTAGTGCTAGTTTATTATTTGCTTTTTTAGCCATTATATCCGCATTTCAAGAGAGTTTTATTTCATGCGCTGTATATATGTTGTTATCTGGTTTTGCAGATGCTTTTGATGGTAGAGTAGCTAGATATACTCATACACAAACAGAGTTTGGTGCAGCTTTAGATAGCTTAGCAGATGTTGTTTCTTTTGGAGCGACTCCGGCTTTAGTTATGTATTTTTGGACATTGCATAATTTAGGCTCTTTAGGTGCAGCAATTTGTTTTCTATATTTATTAGCAGTAGCTTTAAGATTAGCTAAATTTGATACTCAACCAGCGCCAAAAGATCTTAGTGAAGATGATATCCTTGAGCGTAAGTTATATTTCTATGGTATGCCATGTCCAGCAGGCGCTGTTACAATTTCTGGACTTATTTGGATGGGTCAAAGATTTTTAGTAGGAGACTCAACATTTTCAAGTATTGTGGTTGTAGGTCTTACTGCATTTACAGCTTTATATTTGGCGTTTATGATGGTTAGTGATATTAAATTCAGAAGTTTTAAAGATAGTGATGGTCATGGGAATATTAGCAAAATTTATGTTATTTGCTTTATATTGATTATTTTAATGCTATTTACAATGCCTGAAAAGTTACTTTATTTAATAATGATCGGGTATGCTTTGTCTGGTCCAATTTCTCATTATAAATATAAGCAAAAAATGAAGAATAGTGACTTAAATGCTAAATCGAGCGTCGATGGCAAAAAAATAGTTGATGCTGATTCTTAACTTTACTTTTTAAGCAAGCTAAGACTATCCTTCTGATTCTTTAATTAAATTTGTTTATTAAAAGTTTCATTCCCATTATTTGTTGATTCTTTCTTATTTGGTGTTACTGAAGAATCGTTTGAGTCGATATTTTGTTGTGTAGGTGGTGGAGTTACATACTTAAATTGATCATCTGCCGAGGTTGAGCATGACATTAATGCTAAACTAGTAATACTTAATGATAAAAATTTTATCTTTCTCATGCTTGAAATATTATTAATAATTAAATTATATATTATTAATAATAATATCAGATTTATGTATAATTTAACTAAACTTAACTGTTTATAATTTTAAAATCTTTACGTATAATGTTGCGAACAGATATGTGAAAAAGTATAGAAACATAAATTTTTAGGATTAATTATGCAAGATAACTCTCTTTCTCTAGTTCAGTTGATATGGCATGCAAACTTTATTGTCCAGCTTATAATGATAGCTTTGATTGCTATGTCAGTTTACTCTTGGGCTATAATGCTTGAGGTGAATAATCGTGTAAAAAAATACTGTCATGAACAAGCACAGTTTGATAAGTTATTTTGGGCAGGTCATCATATACAAAAGCTTTATGATTATTACTTACAGCATAAAGAAAATATCTTTGGTAAATCAATAATATTTTGTTCGGCATTACGAGAATTTAATAATCTTAAAGAAACTGGTATTTTAAAAGGTGATACTATACTTGAAGGTATGGAAAGAACTGTAAGTATAGCAATTGCTCAAGAAGCTAAAGAATTAGATAGAAAGCTTCCGGCATTAGGTACAATTGGTGCAGTTGCTCCATATATTGGTCTAGTAGGTACTGTTTGGGGAATTATGTCTTCATTTAATACTCTTGGTGGTGTTGAGCAAGCTACAATATCTGTTGTTGCACCTCATATTGCAGAGGCTCTTATTGCAACGGCTCTTGGGTTATTTGTTGCTATTCCAGCAGTTATTGGACATAGTAGATTGTCAAATCAGGTAGACGATGTATTATCTGGTTATGAATCATTTCAAGATGATTTATGTATCTTGCTTTTAAAAGAAGCACATAGGGATCAAGTACATCATCAAAATCAAGAAAGCTAATAAAGGCTTTTAGATATGAGAAAAAGAAATAAAAAATTTTACAGGAAAAAGAGACCAATGGTGCAAATCAATGTAGTTCCCTACATTGATGTTATGCTGGTGCTATTGGTTATTTTTATGATTACTACACCTATTTTAACTCAAGGTGTAAAAGTTGATTTACCAAAAGCTAAGTCAGAAAAAATTCCATCTAATGATAGTAAGCCAATAGTTGTTACTGTAAATAAGCAAGGTGAGTATTTTGTTAACCAAGGGGTTAGTGATCCAAAGGCGCCGCTAAGTCCTACAAGTCTTGCAAATGCTGTAATTAAATTATCACAACAGAATCCTGGTAAGCCAGTATATGTTAGGGGTGATAGTAGTGCTAGTTATGGAGAGGTAGTAAAAGCAATGGCTCTTATCCAAAGAGCAGGCGTTGATAAAGTGGGGTTAGTCACAGAAGATGGCAAATCTTAATTACCAGAAATTATTACAATCTTTTAAAAAACAAGTTGAGCATAACCCTTTTGTGGTTAAAGCGATACTTGTACATGTTGCTATAGTTGTAATCCTTTATATTTTATCTTATATAAGTATTTTAAAATTTGATTCCACCTCTGCATCTTTAAAGGCTGAGGTTGCAAATACTCCAAAGCAAATGCAAGTAATTCAAGCAACATCAATAAGTAGCAGTGAACTAAATAAGCAAATATCTAATTATGAGAATCATCAGCAAGAGATACGTCAAGCTAGACAAGATGTAAAGCAAGCCAAGCAAGAGGCTTTGCAAAAACATAAGTTATTGATGAAGCAAAAAGCAGAAGCAGAGCGTAGAGCACGAATTGAAGCGAAAAAGAAAGCTGCTTTAGAGGCTAAGCGAAAAGAGCAAGAAAAACAGCGTAAACGAGAACAACAAAAACAAGCTAAATTAGAAGCAGTGCGTAAAGCTAAAGAAAATGCTAAGAAAAAGGCTGAAGAAGAAGCTAAACGAAAAGAGCAAGAGAAGCAACGTAAATTAGAACAACAAAAACAAGCTAAGCTAGAAGCTGAGCGTAAAGCTCGTCAAGACAGATTAGCAAAAGCAAGAGCTGAAGCAATAGCCGCAGCTAAAAGAGAGGCTGAGCAAAATCAAGCTCAAAGGGCAATTTCTAGCTATATAGCAGAGTACCAAACTAGAGTTGGTGACAATTGGATTAAAGATCCATGTCGTGGAATCTATAACTTACCAAGAGCGATTATTAGAGATGGTAAATTTATTAAACTAACTGGTACTTCTGGTAGCTATAGATGTGATCAGTCTTTAATTAATGCGATTAAGAATACAACGCCTCCGCAGATTTCAAATAGTGCGGCGCGAAAAACTATACAAACAGAAAATATAAGTTTTATATTTAAACAAACTTGATAAGGAATAATAATGAAAAAAATCATTTTGAGCTTTTCAGTATTAATTTTTGTAGTATCTAATATATACGCAGACTTAGTTGCAGAAGTAACAACAGGTGTCATACAAAAGCCTTTAGTTTCGGTAATGAGTAATGATGTCGTGGACCAGTTTCCTCAAGATGTGAACTCCGTAATCATTGCAGATCTTAATCACAATGCTAAATTACAAGGTTCAGACACTATAAAATATGAGATAAAGCAAAAGCATGATATTCCTTGGAAAAAAGTCAAAGGTGACTATGTTGTTTTAACTAAATATACTAAAAATTCATATAATAACTATACTATAGAGGTTCAGATCCTTAAGAGAAATGATACAAGCTATATTCAGTCAGTTATATATAAAAATATTAATGTTTCTCTTATGAGGACTTTAGCACATAAGATTTCAAACTATGTTTATAAAAAACTTACTGGAGAGCAAGGCTTTTTCTTAACAAAACTTGCGTATGTTAAGGTAAGTAATCCATATGCTAGATATGGCAGAGTTTATGAACTTGTTATATCTGATTATGATGGTTTTAATAAGCATACTGTACTTAGACAAACTGATAATCCTATTGCAACACCATCATGGTCCACAGATGGCAAGGATATTGTTTACTCAAGCTATAGTGGTGGTAGTATGGGAGTTTATGACTTGCAAATAGCTACCGGAAAAGTTACTCGTTTACCTAACTTTAAAGGTATCAACAGCTCACCATCATTCTCTCCGGATGATAAGAGTATCGCTTTAGCTTTATCTAAAGGCTATTCTGATCAGACAAATATCTATATTATGAATTTGGCGACAAAAGCTCTTAAGAGACTAACTATAAATGGTATAAATACTGCACCAAAATTCTCACCGAATGGTAGAAGTATTGTATTTACATCAGATAGAGGTAACGGTAGACCGAATATTTATGTTGCTCCAGTTAACTCTAAATATCCGCAATCTTCAAGATTAAGTAGTAAAATATATCAAGGATATGAGCCTAACTATACTCCTAATGGTAGAGATATAGTGTTTATGTATCAAAGATCACGATCAAGTGGTATTCAAATAGCAGATTTTAATTTAGCTAGTGGAAATATAACTACTTTAACAAAAGGTAAGTCTGATAGTTCACCAACTATATCACCATATGGTAATATGATTGCATATATTTCTACAAATTCGAAAGGTTATAGTTCTTTAGATATGGTATCATTAGATGGAGATAATCACTTTAGTGTTGAGACTGCAAATAATGGTAGTACTATAATTCAGTCACCAAGCTGGTCTCCAAGAAACTATTAAGGGGCTTACATGAGGATTTTTACTAAATTTTACACCTTCGTTATTATCGCAGCATTATTAACTGGGTGTGCCTGGTATAAAGGTCCTCCTTTACAAGCAAATGCTGATGCTGATCTTAGTGGCTCTGCATTAAATGAAACATCTGGACCTGGATTCTTTAGTACACTTAAATCAGGTCAAAAGTATGGCAGTGGGTATACTGGATTTGCTGATGATGGTGGTAATTTTGAAACCACAAGTTTTGATAATGTTGCGTAATATAAATTAAATAGGAGTTGTAAACTATGAAAAAGAGTCTTTTAAGCATAGCGGTAGTAGGTTCGGTACTTATGTTAGCGAGCTGTTCTAGTACTAGACCGGATAACAGTGATTTAATCAAAGATAAGTATGCTGGAGTTGATAGTTCACAAGCTTTACAAATGTCTTCACAGATTTATGGATCTGATAATTTAAGTTCAGATGAAGTTGATCAAATGAAAAAAGAACTTATGGGTATTAATTGTAGATCTGTATACTTTGGTTTTGATAGCTATAACATCACTGATGATGCTAAAGACTGTTTAGATAAAACAGCGGATTATTTGATAGGTCATCCAAATCAACCAATTAAGCTATCTGGTAATACTGACCCTAGAGGAAGCGAGAAGTATAACTTTAATCTAGGCCAAAAACGTGCAGAATCTGTTTATAACTATCTATTAAATAAAGGTGTAAATAAAGATCAAATCTGTGTTGTTAGCTATGGTAAATTAAAACCTGCAGCAGAGCCGACTAAATTCTATGATGAATTCTGTACAGATGGTGTAAATGATGCTTGCATGTATAAAGCTTCTGAAAAAGCATACTATTTAGATAGAAGAACTGAGCTTGATTTTGGTGTTAAATGTGACCAAACTGATTCTTCTGCTCAATCTAATTACTAGACCTAAATTTATCTTTAGCTATTTTTTTTAGTTAAATTCATCTACAATAGTCCATAATTTTTTATTAAGTTTAATTATTATGATTAAAATTCCTAAAATTGGTTTTGTTAGTTTAGGCTGTCCTAAGAATCTTGTTGATTCTGAGCGTATTATTACAAAGTTAAAAGCCGAAGGTTATGACTTGGTTGATAGTTATGATAATGCTGATATGGTTATCGTTAATACGTGTGGATTTTTAAATTCTGCAATTGATGAGTCTTTGGAAGTTATTGGTGAGGCAATTGCTGAGAATGGTAAGGTTTTAGTAACAGGTTGTTTAGGTAATAAAGCTGATTTAATCAAAGAAAAACATCCAGAAGTTCTAAGCATTACTGGCCCTCAGGATTATGAGAACTTGATAGAAGCAGTGCATACGCATGCACCTATATTTGCTAATGATTTTGTATCTTTGGTACCACCACAAGGAATTAAACTTACTCCAAGACATTATTCATATTTGAAAATTTCTGAAGGATGTAATAATACTTGTACTTTTTGTATTATTCCAGATATTCGTGGTAAGCTGAAAAGTCGTTCTATAGACAATATCATGAAAGAAGCTGAAAAGCTTAAAAATGCTGGTGTCAAAGAGCTACTTGTAATATCACAAGATACATCTGCATACGGTGTTGATATTAAATATAAGCCAGGAATATGGAATGATAAAGAATATCAAAGTAATATTTTAGACCTTGCTACAGCTCTTGGTGATTTAGATATGTGGACAAGAATGCATTATGTATACCCGTATCCGCATGTTGATAAGATTGTACCACTTATGGCTCAAGGAAAGATACTTCCTTATTTGGATGTGCCTTTGCAGCATTCATCGCCAGAAGTTTTAAAGAGAATGAAGCGCCCAGCACATACGCAAAAAACTCTTGATAGAATTAATAAATGGCGTGATATTTGCCCTGATATAACTATTCGTAGTACCTTTATAGTTGGTTTCCCTGGTGAGACAGAAGCTGATTTTGAGCATTTATTAGAGTTTGCTGAAAAAGCTCAACTAGATAGAGTAGGTTGTTTTAAATACTCTGAAGTAGAAGGTGCTAAAGCTAATCAATTTGATAATCTGATTTCCGAAGAAATTAAGCAACAAAGACTAGATGAGTTTATGGGGTTACAAGCTCAAATAAGTGCAGATAAGCTTGAAGGCTTTGTTGGTACAGAACAACAAATTATAATTGATTCAATAAATCCTGACGAAAACTATGCTATTGGGCGTACAAGATATGATGCACCAGAAGTAGATGGACAAGTTATTGTTGGTGATGCAGCAGAAAGAGGTCTAAAAGTAGGTGAGTTTGCTAATGTTGAAATCACTGAGTCTACTGAATATGATCTAATTGCTGATTAATACAAATTTATCAAAATAAGCACTTCGACTCCGCTCAGTGACCTTTTCACATTTATTGAAAGTCTTTACAAATTATGTATCAGCAGCCTTATGATGACAAAAACGGTTTCAAAGATTATTCGGATTAGCTATACCATTGGGTTGGAATTTTGGCTAACCTTATTTATTAAACTTTCTTAATATTTATTTATCTGTATAAAAAATCCATAATCTTATTTGTATACTTAGAGTACTAAATCTTTATTCGGGAGAGTATTGTGAGTAGTAATATAGTTGTTATAGGTGCTTCTGGTTCTATAGGTCATGCTGTAACTAAGAGATTAAGGTATTTGTGCCCGGATGCAAATATATATGCTTTTTCACGTACTAAAGTAACTAATCGTATAGATGATGTGGTTTATCAATATATTGATTACTGTAATGAATCAACAATTGAGAAAGCTGCAAAATATGTCTATGAAAAATCAGGAGCTGTTAATTTAATTTTTGTAGCTACTGGTATATTGCACGTACAAGATATAATGCCTGAGAAAGCATTAAGAGAGTTATCTGCTGATAAATTTGTTGAGCTTTTTCAAGCAAATACAATATTTCCAGCTCTAGTTGCAAAACACTTTATACCTAAATTAGCAAAAGATACTAAGTCTGTATTTGCAGCTATTTCTGCACGAGTTGGTAGTATTTCTGATAATCAGTTTGGCGGTTGGTATGCTTATAGAGCTTCAAAAGCTGCTTTAAATATGTTTATCAAAACGGCAAGTATTGAAACTAAGCGTGTAAATCCAAACGCTGTAATAGTTGGGGTACATCCAGGGACTGTTGATAGTCATTTATCAGAACCTTTTCAAGCAAGAGTACTTCAAGGAAAGCTTTTTACACCTGAGTATTCAGCTCGTAAGTTAGTTGAAGTGTTAGATGGTTTGAGAGTAGAAGATAGTGGTAAATGTTTTGCATGGGACGGTAAAGAGATTGCTCCATAGTGTCTGTTTTATGGTTAAGTAGCTAATTGCTAGATAGAAACTATTTATATATTATTTTGAATCTGCAAGTTTCTGATTAATTTGATTAAGTACGATTGTAGCATTTGTTTTACTATCATCTTTAATATAGAGAGCAGATTGGTTAGGATTGTTTTTAGCAGATTGGACTACTATGTCAATAGTGTCGCCTGTTGGAGATACCGCTTTGATCTCAGATTTCTTCTCATCAACAGTTTGCTGTTTTGTAACATATTTATTTTCTTTTAATACTTCTGTAGCAGCAGCAAATACAGTTTCTCTATTTTTAGCATAAGCATTATATGCATCAGGGTTTTCCATCCATTTATATGCTAAAGCACCTACTGCAACACTGGCTAAAACTAAACCTGTTACAGCAACAGCCGCAGTTGTACATGATGTAATCGACATAGAAGCTGCTAACAGCGTTGCTATTATTATTGGTTTTTTCTTCATCATAATTTCACCTCACGAGGTTGTTGTTTGTTATATGAGTTAATAGTCTAACAATTTCATTATATCAATATGCTATAGTTTTCCAAACTTGTTTTTTTATTTTTAGTGTTATAAAAGCTGAGAATCTATTCTTATAGTTAGCTTATATAGTAAAATAGGTTAAAAGAATTTACTTAATTAAAAAATGAATTTTATCCAAAAATACTTTGCAATTATAGTGATAGCTGGGGTTTCTTTAGCAATTTTAATGCCATCTGTATTTATACCATTAAAGCCTTATATTACTTATTTATTAGCTGCTATTATGTTAATTATAGGTTTACATTTACAAGCAAAAGATTTTGTTAAAGTAGCTAATCTTAAATGGAAACTGGTCATTATATTGCTATTAAAATTAACAGTTACATCAATAGCCGCTTTTATAATTGGCAAGTTTTTTGGGTTGGGTTTAACTGCATTGATAGGTTTAGTTATTGTAGGAGCTTGTCCTGGAGGTACTGCATCTGGTGTGATGGCATTATTGGCTAGAGCAAATATTTCACTTACTGTTAGTTTAACTTTCTTAACAACATTGTTAGCGCCAATCTTTATGCCATTAATTATTTATATATTTTTCTCAAAGAGTATTAAGTTAGATTGGTTTGGTATGTTTGAAACTATGGCAATAATAGTTATTGTTCCAATAGTTTTAGGAGTCTTAATCAGTAAGTTTAGTAAATTGAGCAAGTCGAGTTTAAATAAAATATCTAATATTCCAATTCTTTTGATTATCTTAATAGTGATGGTAGTAACGGCATTAAATAAAGGTACTATAATACTTGTACCTGTAGATATCATTATAAGTGTCATAGTTCTTAGTTTATTTGCCAATATAGTTGGGTATTTAATCGGAAAGATTTTAGGTTTGGATATTGATAGTAGGTTAGCATTGCTTTTTGAGTTTAGTATCTTAGATGTTGGGCTAGGAATTGTGATAGCTTTGGTGTTTTTTGGTAATCAGGCTGCCATAGCAGCAACTTTTTATGCAATTTGGCAAAATATAGTTGGTCCAATTATTGTCAATCTTATTAATATACGCCGAAATATTAATACTAAATAGATCTTTTACTAGATAATTTATTGACACTTTAGTCTAACTTGGAATATAATATCTAAAAATATCTAAGTAAGACTCTAATGAAATCTAAATTTGAAGAATATTCTAATATAGCCGAGGCTATAAGTAAGTTGCTATACCCTTTTGCTGAAGTAGTAATTCATGATCTTAAAAAAAAGCAAATAAAAGCTATTTTTAATCCTATATCTAAAAGAGAAGTGGGAGATTCTTCATATATGGATCATATTGGCTTAGATGTTTATGACGAGCTCCCTAAAGTAATAGGACCTTATGAAAAGCTTAATTATGATGGTCGTAAGATCAAAAGTATTATTACTGTAATTGAGAATGATAAAGGCAATGTTATTGGGACACTTTGTGTAAATTTAGATATTTCTATCTTTGATAAGTATCAAGGATTAATAAATGCATTTTTAAGTAATAACGACGATAAAATGTCTGAGCAAAATCAGAGTCTATTCAAAGATACATTATATGAGAAAATAAACAAATTTGTGCAAAAGTATTGTATTGAAAAAAGCTTATCAATAGATAATATGACTCGTTCTCAGAAAAAAGACTTAATCTTGGAGCTCAAAAATCAAGGTGCATTAGATGGTAAAAACGCAAGTCAATACATAGCTAGAGCATTAGGTGTTAGTCGAGCTACTGTTTATAACTACCTCAAATAATTTTAAAAGGAAAAAAATATGTTAATTATCTTAGGAGCTATAGTTGGTTTTACAGCTAGCTTTATATCTACTTTACTTGGTGGTGGTGCTGGTTTGATAGCAGTGCCAGCATTTTATTATATTATAGTCCATGTTTATGGACCAGCTTTTGCAATGCAAATAGCCTTAACAACTTGTTTTGGGATGTCGGTATTTCTTAGTTTAATGGCTACATACAAGCATTATAAAAGAGGCAATATTCATCTAGGAGAGCTTAGGTATTATCTACTATATTTAGCGATAGGGTCTATTTTAGGAGGCTTAATAGCTAAATATATAAATACTGATTTGTTAAAGGTAATATTTGCATTTTTACTATTTGGTAGTGGAATTTGGATGATATCTCATAATGATAATAAAGTTATAAAGCTTCCAAGAACTTCTAGATATAGTATATTTGGTCTTTGTGGAATATTGAGTGTATTAGCTAGCTCATCAACATTTGCAACGATGTTTTTTGTTAAAATTGGTACCGATATAAAAAAAGCAATAGCAACTACTAGTGTATGTGTATTTATTACAGCAGGTATTGGTACACTTATGCTTACTTGTGGGGTGTCTGTAAATGTTCCATCAACACTTGGTTATTTAAGTATACCTTTGCTTTTATCTTCAATACCATTTGCTTTATTAGGAAGTCTTATGGCTGTAAACTACTTAGGTGTTATATCTCCAAGATTACTTAAGTCGCTATTCATAATATTGATGTTTGTTTCAGGTATTATTATGGTGATCTAAAAAGTTGAAAATATAAGCTTTTACTGTATACTTTATATTTCTTTGGAGAGGTGTCCGAGTGGTTGAAGGAGCACGCCTGGAAAGCGTGTATAGTTTAACGACTATCGAGAGTTCGAATCTCTTCCTCTCCGCCATATTTCAAAGATGTTTTATCAAAAAGTTGATCCTATAAACTAAATAACTAAAGTAAGTGTTGAATACTTTCTTTTAATATTTGCAGATTAAAAGTAAAATGTGAATAAAAAATTTATAATTAAAATTTATGTCATATACTATTCATAAGCCTTTTTGCGAAGAAATTCCTTTATTATTTGACTCTCCACATAGTGGTTTTATTTTTCCTTTAGAGTTTAAAACATGTGCAAGCATTGATGCCTTAAAGAGTGGCTGTGACTGGTATGTTGATCTACTCTGGCAAGAGTCATTGAAATATGGGGCTACTATTCTAGCGGCATCTTTTCCTCGAGCATTTATTGATCCAAATAGAGCGGTAACAGATATTGATTTAGATTTGATTGATGGGGAATGGACTAGAGAAATTAATATTACCGATTATTCAAAAAGAGGAATGGGACTTATTCGTAGATATGCATTACCAAATCAGCCAATGTATATATGTAAGTTATCTGTTGATGAAGTTGCAGGTAGAATTGATAAATATTATCTTCCTTATCGCAATACATTAGCAGATTTACTTCAAGAGAAGAAAGCTAAATTTGGTCGAGTTTATCATGTTGATTGTCACTCAATGAAATCAAAAGGTAATAAGATGAATATTGATGCTGGAGCACCTAGACCTGATTTTGTAATAAGTGATGCCGAAGGAACAACAAGCGAAAAAGAGTTTGTAAAATTATGCATTGATACTCTGGAGTCTCAAGGATATAGCGTTAGCTATAATAATCCATATAAAGGAGGAGATATAGTTCGTAGTTGTGGCAACCCTGATGTGAATATTCATAGTGTGCAAATAGAAATTAATCGAGCTTTGTATTTGGACGAAACTCGTTATGTAAAAAAAGAAGGGTTTATTGATTTACAGATTAATCTTGGTATTTTAAGCCGAAAGCTTTCTGATTATGTTAAAACTAAACTAGCTAATAATTAGGAAAAGTTATGGATAATAAAAGTAATAAATCAAAGAAGCTATTGCATCCTGTATTGTTGATGTTAATAGTTCTTTTTCTATGCTTGGTTTTAAGTTATTTAATTCCATCGGGTACTTTTTCTTATAGTGGTAAAAATGTTATTCCAAATAGTTATACAGCGATTAATAATACCCACTTTAGTTTAGCAAATCTATTTATAGTTCACTCTAAGCAAACCTCTTCTGGTTTAGGGATTTTAGATATATTTTTAGCGATACCTGATGGATTTAAAAATTACTCTACTTTAATAATGATGGTATTAATTATTGGTGGAATGTTTGGTGTATTGCAAGAAACAGGATTGATAGAAAAAGGTATAGATCGTTTATTAGTATTAACTAAGGCAAACCTATATTTGCTTACTTTTGCTTTAATGATTATCTTAAGTTTAGGCAGTACTTTTGTAGGATTGATATCTGAATATCTAATTATTATTCCTATTATAGTAGCTTTGATGGCACGTTTTGGACTATCTAATTTAGTGGGTCTTGCTGTTGTTGCTATTTCAGCTAAACTAGGTTATATAGCATCTGTAACTAATCCTTTTGCACTATCTGTTGCCCAACCAATCGCAGGTATTCCAGTATTAAGTGGTATACCATTTCGTTTTTGTACTTACATATTATTATTGGTTGCTGGTTGTGCATATATGTTTTTTTATATTAAGAAGCTAGCTGTTACACCCGTAGCTATAAATCATGATAAAACACAAAAGCTTGATAAGACAAGTTCTTCATTACTAGTTTTAATAGTTATAGCGATAGTTTTCTTAATTTATGCTCAACATCATTGGGCATGGAATACTAATCAATTGAGTACTTTTTATATTATATTTTCTTTATTAATTTCAATAGTTGCTCGTCTAAATCCAAGTGCTGCGGCTGAAGCATTTATATCTGGGATGCGTAGAATGGTTTTAGCAGCAGTTTTAATTGGAATGGCTGGAGCTGTTGATATTTTATTAAAAAAATCTATGATTTTAGATACTATAATTTATGAATTAAGTCATCTATTGCAGTTTGGGGATGGTGTTGTTTCTACTAATATCATGATGTTTATCCAGATGATTTTAGATGTTTTAATTCCTTCAACTTCAGGACAAGCAGCTGTAACATTACCAATATTAGTTCCTGTTGGGCATCAGTTACATGTATCGGCTCAAAGTACTGTTTCAGCATTCTTATTTGGAAATGGGTTGTCAAATATAGTTACACCAACATCGGGAATGCTTTTAGCATATTTAGCTACTGCCCGAGTTAATTATTTAAGTTGGTTAAGATTTATTTTGCCTTTATTTGTAATATTTCTTGTGATCTTGTGCATTATGCTAAGTTTATCGAGTCTTTTTTAGTTTTTTAAATCTCTTTTTAAACCTTTCTTGTAAAAAATACCAGTTAAGCTTAAAGCTAGCCATCCTATCATTAGACTAGTGCCACCGATTGGAGCTAATTTTAAAATACTAGGTATATTATAAGTTACAGAAATATAAATGCTAAAGCTAAATAATATAGTACCAATTATAAAAAATAAGCTACTTAGTTGAAGTAATACGCTTTGACCAAGTTGCTTACTACTTAAAAGAACTATACCAATCCCACTAATCATAATTGCGTATATTTGATTGTAACGTAAAGCTATCATTATAAAATCAAAATGTTCAGTTGAAATTTGCGTTTTGAGGCCATGTTCAGCATATGCTCCAAAAGCTACTGAAATAAAACCTAGAATAGCACCTATTGCTAAATTCATTTTTTTCTCCTTTATTGCTTATCTGTGTTACAGTATTTTATTTGCTTAAATCGGTATTTTGCAAATAAATTATATAGAATTTTGAATATGCTATATATGACTGGTAAATTGACAAGTCTAGCTAAGACTTTCCATTTTGGTAATTGTTTCCATATTAAGATAAAAGCATCAATACCTTTATATAAGTTATTATTAACATCTTTTACATGTAGTATTTTTAGGCATTCAATTTTATCTAAATTTTCATCATTCAAAATAGAATCATCAATTTCTGTTATATTAATCCAAGAAAAAATATCTTTAGCAGCTATATTTTTATAGTAATTTATTTCTTTAGAGCAAATGCCACATTTACCATCATAAAAAACTTTTATCATAATTTTATCTTAATAAAATTGAAGCAATACAATAACGAAAATTATTAATCCTACCCAATGATTATCAGAAAAGGCTTTTATACAATTTGTGATGCCTAGTTTTTTGTAGATAAAATAATTTTTGATAAAAAATAATGCAGATACGATCACTCCTAAATAGAAGATTATATTAAAGTGGCAATATATCCCCAAAATTAAAAGTAACACTAGAGAGATAAAGTTAAATAAAAATATATATTTAAATACTTTATCACCAAATAAAACAGCTGATGATTTTATACCTATTTCTAGATCAAAATCCCTATCTGCTAGTGCATATACCGTGTCATAAGCTATAGTCCAACAGATTGTTGATAAATAAAAAATTAAAGCCTCTAGGGGTATTTTGTTTTGTATAGCTGAGAAAGCCATAAAAATACCAAAGTTAAAAGCCAACCCTAACACTAGTTGAGGTACAGCAAAGAATCTTTTACAAAATGGGTATAGTACTGCTAAAAATAGTGCAACAAATGATAGTAAAATTGTGTATAAGTTTAAAAATAATACACAGGTGAAAGCTACTAGAGTAAGAACGAGACATAAGTATAATGCATTCTTCACACTAAGTTTGCCACTAGTTAAGGGTCGAGTGCTAGTACGGGCAACATGCTTGTCAAAATCAATATCTGCAATATCATTAACAATACAGCCAACTGTACGCATAATTACAACCCCAAGAGTAAAGATAATCCAATATTTAATATTTGGTACTCCATGATCTGCTAAAACTAAAGCTGTAAGAGTAGGCCATAGTATCAAAAGAATTGGGATAGGGCGGTGTAGCCTCATTAGCATAAAGTATGCATTTAACTTTTCTTTACTAAACATCATATTGTCCCGGTAAAATTAGAAAATATTCTGTAATTAGAAATTTAAGTTTTTTGTCATTTTTATACTCAAAAATAGAACTGCGCGAGAATATTTCATGCTGTTGGTTTCTACCAGTTTCTTGGTGAAAATCTTGAGTTGAGAGTTGACGAATTATAAACTCATCTCGATAAAATTTTGATTTATCAAAAAGTAGATTATCACCTATTGGCTTTGTGCCTAAGCCATCTAGCTCTTGAGTAAAAAAATTATAGGTATTTTGGGGTACGATTGTTCTAGCAAAAACAAAAGTTTCATTGTTATTAGATAGAGTAATCTGTCTAACAAGAGCTTCTTTAGTGTCTAGTAGTTTTGCTTCTAAATGAGTTAGCTTTGTAAAATCTTGTGAAATTATATCTAGTTTTATATCGCCGTGAAATTTAGATAAACTAGTAACTAAGTTTTTAGCATCATTAAGCCAATATCTTTTAGCTTTATCTAAGCGATCTTTGTCTATTATACTCATATCTTCGAAATACCTTGAGGTTAAGGTTTCTTATTTTATTTTCGATTTGTATAATTATACACTTATAAAGCTATTAAATTAATAAAAGGATTCCAAAATGCGTCCAAGTGGTAGAAATAATGATCAGTTGCGTAATGTAAAAGTTACACATAATTTTACAAAACATGCTGAAGGTTCAGTTCTTATAGAGTTTGGTGATACAAAAGTTCTTTGTACAGCTTCAGTGATGGCTGGAGTACCAAGATTTAAAAAAGACTCTGGAGAAGGGTGGTTAACAGCTGAATATGGTATGCTTCCACGCTCAACACATACCAGAATGGATAGAGAAGCTGCTCGAGGTAAGCAATCAGGTAGAACTCAGGAAATCCAACGACTAATAGGCAGAGCATTACGAGCAAGTGTTGATTTAACTAAAATAGGTGAGAATACTATTAAAGTGGACTGTGATGTAATCCAAGCAGATGGTGGAACTCGTACAGCTTCTATAACTGGAGCGTCACTAGCTATTAAAGATGCTATTAAATATATGAAAGAAAAAGGTATGATAAAGGCTGATGTTGATCCTCTTTTATCACAAGTAGCAGCTATTTCTGTAGGAATTTATAATAATGAGCCAGTATTAGACCTTGATTATGATGAAGACTCGAATGCTGAAACAGATATGAATGTCGTAATAAATTCAAATGGTGGTATGATTGAAATTCAAGGAACAGCAGAAGGCAAAGACTTCTCGGAAGAGGAGTTTGCAAAAATGTTAGGTCTAGCTAAAAAAGGTATTAAAGAGATATTTGAATCAATATTTTAAGTTGATTATTTAGATACTTTTTACAAAGGAATTTATCTGTACCATTAAATCAAAATCTTTTGATTTTAATTCAAATAAAAAGTCTTGTAACGGTTCGCTTTTTGCAAAGAGTAGTCGTTGTTCTATTTGTTTAATTTGTTCTTCTAGAGTTTTTCTTTGTTGATATAGCTCTCGAAGCTCTTTATTAGTATTTTGAAAGAAAGTTTGAATATTATCTTCTTTTTTAGCTTGTAGTTTAGTTTTAAGGTTAGAGCTAATAGATGATGTTCTAGTCGTAGATAATTTTTTTCTACCTAATGAAAGTTTCTTACGTGGTTGTTGATCTGACATGTATTTCACTTATTTTGCGTTAATTTTTGTTTTTAGAATTATAGTTATGAATAAAATTTCTCAGTCATTATAATATATTTATCAAAAAAAATGTAGATTTAACGGGTTGTAATGTTAAAAGATGTAGTTTTTTTGGTATCTATGACTATTTTGATTTAACTCCAATTGATGCCAGCCTTTTTTCTATAGAAGGGTGAGTAGAGAAAAGATCTGACATATCACCACCGTTAAATCCTGCACTTAAAGGATCAAATATATATGATGCACGACGAAGATTTTCATTTTTATTGTGTTTATAACTATATTGAGCTTCTTGTGTATGACTATCATTTGCAATCTTTATAAGAGCATTTGCCATCGGCATATTTGTCCGCATAAGTTCAACGGCTCCTGCATCAGCCATATACTCACGCGTTCGACTTAAGAAGAGCATCATAAATATTGTAAAGATTTGTAAAACATATCTTAAAATCATAATTATGATGAAAAAAGCCGCAGCATTATTATTACGATTGTTACTATCACGGTTATTACCTGAGAAAAGAGCCGAGTAGAACAAGAAATCCATAATGATTAACATCATGTTAGATAAAACCATTGTAAACAGATTTAACTTAATATCTTGATTACGGATATGTGTTAGCTCATGTGCCATTACCGCTTGAAGTTCATCACGATTTAGAGCATTTGCAAGTTTTGTTGTAATAGCAACCATTGCAGATTTCTCAGAGTATCCTGATGCAAAAGCATTCATATAGTTTGCATCAATTAAAAATACCTTGGGCATATAACGCATTCCAGCAGCAACTTTCATTTCCTCAACGACATTGTAGACTCTTTTTGCTAGAGGGTCTTGGCTATCAGCAGATACTTCATGGTATTGCGTGCCTGAGAGCATAATTTTGTCGTACATACTAAAGGTTATAAAAATCCATATTATAGCAATTATTGATATTATCATTGTTGCATATGGAGGTATCTGAAATGTTGCAAGCCACATAAATACTTGGCTAATAGGTAACTGTTTACCTGTATGTGTATAGTAATAATTTGCAAGTTCACTATAGCGCCAAAAAGTATCAACAAAAATTCCTAGTAAAAAGAATACAATCAAGAATGTTGCTATTACAAAATATGTACGACGAGTGTTTTTACGAACAACATCGCGCCAATTTACTGAGCCGTATTGAAGGTTATCAGTGTTTGACATTTTATAGTTCCACTCTAGAGTCTTCTAGCTGTTGTTTCTTCTCTTCAGAGATATTCCAGTAAATAAAATCTTCATTTAGTTTTTTGAAGAAATTAACCACAATACCCGCAAAAAATGATTTTCTGTGTGCATTATATCTTTCAATAGAGTCGTTTAGTGCTTGTTTTGCAAAAGCTAGCTTATTCTCAGTAGATGTAATTTCTTCTTGTAGTTGGATTACATTTTGATTAGCTTTTAGTTCCGGGTAATTTTCAAACTGGATATTGATACCTTTTGCTAAATCAGAGATTTTGTTTTCAGCTGCGATTCTTGCTTGAGTATCTCCTTGTTCTTTTGCAGTATTTGCTTTACTTCTTAGTGCAACTACTTGTTTAAGAGTTGTTTGTTCATAGTCCATATATTTTTTAACAACATTAACTAGAGAGTCAAAGACCTTAGCTCTACGATCTAGTTGAACATCAATTTGTTTTTCTGAGTTTTTAACAGTTTCTATTTCAGATATTAGTTTGTTATATGTCATTACTATATATATTACAATTATTGCAATGATAATTAGTAGAATTATTCCAAATGTCATTTTTTCTCTCCTTCAAGTGAGTTATCTAAGTATAAAGATGGTATGAAATGATTATTTTTTCAAGTCTATTTTAAATTTTCTTCTATGAAGTCACAGAAAGTTTTTGTTAGAGCTGTATGATATTTTTTCTTGTGTAGTAATCTATATAGATTACGTCTAAGGTCGAGATCTTGTACTTTAAGTATTTTATATTTACTAGTGTCTTCTGAGTAATTAGTTATTATTCCTGATAAGCATGCTAGACAATCACTATGAGAAATATATTGTTTTATAGCTTCTGAACCACTTAGGGTAATTGCTTTTTTAATATTTGACATATTATCTTCAAGAGCGTTAAAAAAAATATCAAATGTTCCTGAGCCTAGTTCTCTAGTGACCCATTCGTATTTTAAAAGATCTTTTATTTTTATATTTTCCTTCTCACATAAAGGATGATTTGCTCGACAAATAATTTTTAAGTCGTCTTTTCTCCATAGATTAGTTTCAATGCTTTGACTATTGCATTCACCTTCTATAAAAGCTACATCACAGCTTAGCGTTTCAACACTGTTAATGATTTTTTGAGTATTACCGGATATTATTTCAAAGCTTACATCTGGATAGGCTTCTCTAAATGTAGCTACATATTTAGGAAGTATATAGTTTGCTATTGTTGTACTAGCACCTACAATTATTTTGCCAGATAAGTTTGGATCACTATCACTAAAAGTTTCAAACTCTTCGACTTCATCTAATATTTTAATGGCCTTTGTTAGAAGATTTTTACCATTGGCATTTAGTTTCATGCGTTTGCCAACACGATCAAACAAAGTTGTATCAAGCATATTTTCAAGTTGAGATAATGACATACTTGCTGCAGCCTGAGAGATAAAACATTTTTCTGCACCAACACTAATTGATTCAGCTTTGGCAGTATTAACAAAAACTTGAAGCTGTTTTAACGTGATTTTCATATCAACTTTAGTTATGCTTATATATTAAGATTGTATTATAAGGTTTTCTGATATGCAATATCAGAATTACTAATTAGGATCGTAGCGAGAGCTTCTATATAATATAAAATTAATATATTGTTAAACTTAATAGAAAATTGGAGATAAACAAATGCAAAATTCTAAAAAATATGAATGGGCTATAATAGGCGCAGGTCCTGCAGGTATGGCTGCATTAGGCCTTTTATTAGATAATGGTGTTAAAGCAAGTGATGTGTTATGGATTGATCCACTTTTTGAGGTTGGAGATTTTGGAGAAAAGTGGGGTGAAGTAAGCAGTAATACATCTGTAGAGCTTTTCTTTAGATTTATAGAAGATATAAAATCATTCAATTATGAAAAAAATGATCAAAAATTTCCTTTAGATAACCTTGATAGAGATGGATTTACTTTATTAAAAGAAGTTACTACGCCATTACAATGGGTTACAAATGATCTTCTAAATAGAGTTAACCACAGTAAAGATATGATTACAGATTTAAAAGTATCTGATGGTGTTTGGGATATTTGTGGTGAAAATGGCCATTATGCTGCTAAGAAAGTAGTTCTTGCTACAGGAGCTATACCAAAATCATTAAATATCCATAATTTTGAAGTAACTGAAGAGATTGATTTATCAACGGCTTTAACTCCTAGTAAATTAAAACAAGAGCTTAAATCTGATGATAAAGTGGCAGTTTTTGGTTCATCACATTCAGCTATGATAATTATTAGAAATTTATTAGAAGCAGGTGTTAATGATGTTGCTAACTTCTATCTAGAGCCACTTAAATATGCTGTTAATATGGGAGACTATACTCTTTATGATAACTCTGGTTTAAAAGGTGAGACAGCTAAGTGGGTTAGAAAGAATATCTCTCAAAATTTAGATAATAGAGTTAAAAGATATTCATCTACACAAGAGCATGTGAATAACCATTTAAATAAGTATAATAAAGTTATTTATGCTACAGGATTCCAACAAAGAGTTCCAAGTGCAGAGGGTGTTGATGTAAGATGTTATGATCCTACTACAGGAATTATAGCACCAGGACTTTTTGGTGTTGGTATTGGATTCCCTCAGAAAGTAACAGATCCTAATGGTAATGTTGAATTAAATGTTGGTTTATTTAAATTTATGAGAGACATAAAAAGAATGTTACCTTTATGGACTAGATATGATATCTAAACTATTTTAATAATCTTAACGCATTTATTATTACAATAAGTGTTGTTCCTATATCTGCGGCAATTGCCATCCATAAAGTTGCTAAGTCTGCCATAGCTAATGATATAAATATAGCTTTTACAGCTATCGCAAAAGTTACATTCTGTTTTATTATATTCAGTGTTCTTTTAGAATGCTTAATCAGCCATGGTAGCTTACCAATATCATCAGACATTAGAGCAATATCAGCAGTTTCTATAGCGATATCATTGCCAATAGCTCCCATAGCAATACCTAGATTTGATCTAGCAAGAGCTGGCGCATCGTTGATACCATCACCAACCATTGCAACATTAGTATATTTATCTACAAGCTCTTCTACTTTAGTGACCTTATCTTCCGGTAGAAGCTCTGCATAGTATTCATCTATACCAGCTTGCTTGGCAATAGTTTTTGCTGTACCTAAATTATCTCCAGTAAGCATTACATTTTTATTAATTCCAGATTCTTTTAGCTGTTTTAGCGCTTCGCTAATGTTATCTTTTATACTGTCTTGTATTGCTATAGCTCCAATTATCTGCTTATCATTTCCAACAAATATTAATGTAAAACCATTCTCTCCAAGTTTACTTGTTTGCTCATGTAGAGTTTTATTATTACAAAGTTGCTTCTCATGAGCAAAAGCATGGCTTCCTAACCAATAAGATGAGTCTTTAATTTGTCCAGTTATACCTTTGCCGCCAACGACTTTTGTACTTAGAGCTTCTTTGATTTGTATATTATTTTGGTTAGCATAATCAATAATTGCTTTAGAAATAGGGTGATCAACTGCTTTTTCTAAGCTAGCAGCTATAGCTATTAATTGCTCTTTAGAGAAGTTATCACTAACAATAGTTTGTTTTACTATTGGTAGACCTTTAGTTAAGGTTCCTGTTTTATCAAAAGCAATAGCTTTAAGTTTTGTAGGGATCTCAATGAGGTTTCCACCTTTTATTAAAATACCATTTCGTGCAGCTCTTGCAAGGCTAGAAACTATCGATATTGGAGTTGATATAACTAGTGCGCAAGGACATGCTATTACAAGAATAACTAAAGCTTGATATATCCATTTAATCCATGGCTGAGCTAGAAGTAGTGGAGGAAAAACAGCTATTAATATAGCTAGTACTATCATACAAGGAGTATAAACTCTGGCAAATTTATCAACCCATTTTTCTGATGACGAGCGTTTAGATTGTGCATGCTCTACGGCTTGTATAATTTTTGCTATAGATGAGTTACTTGCTGTTTTTGTAGTCTTAATTTCAATCGTAGAGTTGCCATTTATACTACCAGCAAAAACTTCATCACCAACTTGTTTTTCTACAGGAATTGATTCACCTGTGATAGGAGCTTGGTTTATAAAACTATCGCCTTTTATAATAATACCATCAAGAGCAATCTTTTGACCGGGTTTGATAAGTAGCCTTTTGCCTACATTGATTTCTGCTAAAGGCTTTTCTTCAAACTCTTTATCATGACAGCAATATACTAAGGCTGTATCTGGCGTTAGATCCATAAGCTTGGTTATTGCTGAACGAGCATTGCCAACACTCCATGCTTCTAAAACAAGAGATAAAGAGAATAAGAAGCTTACAACTGCAGCTTCAAAAAGTTGTCCAATTGCTGCAGCACAGAGTATTGCGATTACCATAAGTAGGTTCATATCAGCATTTAGCCGCTTTAGTGATGAGATAGCTTTTGGGAAAACAAACCAGCTACCAAATATTATTGCCAAAATATAGCTAAATTGTGATATTAGAGCAAGTGTTGTACCTGAACCATTATCATTATCTATAAAGGCATTTACAAAGCCATGATCAAGAGCATGAAATAAATATGCAAAGATTATTAAAATACCACTAATAGATGTTGTGATTAAACGCAAGTTTTTACTAATAAAACTAGGGTTTTGATTATCTGCAAGATGTTTATCCCAAGTTGTGGCATTTAGACCTGATTTCTTGATTGAAGAAATAATTTCTTTTTCAGAAATATCTTGTTGATTTATTAAAAGCTTACCGTTAAGTAGGTCAAATTGCATATTATCTTCTGATACTTTTTTTCCCAAAGCTTTTTTTATAATATTTACTTCTTCGATACAGTCTAGACCGTATACCTTGAACTCTAGATATTGGTTATTACCATTCATAGTAAGTTCTCCTTTGCATGTATTTCAGGTAGGTGTTCAAGCTTTTCTTTTATCATTTGCTTGATTATTTTTTGATCATTTTGGATGGTATTATCATCTTCAAGTATCTTAAAGAGCCAATTTAATTGTTCTTTATAAATAGAGTTAAAATAAAAGTAATGAAATCGTCCTTGCTTCCGCTTATGGATAAAGCCATTACGCCTAAGAATATCTAAATGCTTAGAAATAGTTGAATTGGCAAGCTTAAAAATATGTGCTAAATGACAAAGGCATAATTCATGTTGGTATATTACCATTAAAATTCTTATCCTTGTTTCATCACTTAAGGCTTTTTGAAAATCAACAATATCAGCAAGTTTCATTTTTTAATACCTATATTTCGCTAAATAACGAAATAATACTTGTAAAAAAAATGGTTTTCAATGGATATAGCAATTTTTATTAAATTTTTAATTTGATAATTTGATTATTAAAATATTATCCTTGATTAGTATAGAGCCTTCATCTGGGTATATTGGCATATCTTTCGCAATTTTTTCACCAAACTCTATTTGTTTACGTGAAGGCATTTTATAGTAGTTATTTAACCAATGTGAGAAAAAATATGCTCTATGATTTAAGTTACTTTCTTGCCAAGAAGGACCAGGAAATATACTACTAAATAAATCAAAATTACTATTAAAGTAGAAAGGTTGCTTTTTAGTTTCTTTAATAAAAAAGCTATTACTAATTTTTCCGGAGCTCACAAAGACTATAGGAGTATGGTATATATCTTTTCCAATCATTTGATATGCTTTTTGATAAAGAGTGTTAAGTATTTTCTCATTATATTTCTCGGCCATGTTTTTACTATATGTTAGAAGGCATATTTGTTTAAAGTTAAAAAGAGCAACTACTATAGCTAAAACTAATATAAGACGTTTTTTATTAAAGACTTTATAGCAAAGAATAGCGATCATAGCGATGCTTAAAGGTATTGAGAATAATATCCTTAAAGGCATTGGCGATAGAAATATAATAGGTAGTAATAAAGGTGTTACTAGACCTAAAAATATTATTAAACTATATAGCTTTTTTATTCTAAAAATTAATAATAGTAAAGTCATGTAGCATAGGGCATAAATAAATGTAATAGGGGATTTAATAATATCAAAAATATACTTTATAAGTATTTGAACGCTTTTAATTATTGAGTGATCTTTTGACCAGCCATCAAAGAAGTTTAAAAGATAGTGAGATTTCCCAACAAATAAATATACTATATTGGTTGTTATAAAGTAAAAAAATAGACTTATAAGAATTATTGAAAGTAAATAAAAACTATAAGCTAAAACATCTTTAAATTTTAGATTTAACTTTAGACAGTTAAGAATCAATATTATTGCAGCACCCCCTAAGAAATATATTAAGAATGATTGATAAATTCCAACTGAAAGGAATAATAAAAAAGTACTTAAAATAAAACTTAAGAGATTCTTTTCTTTACTAAAATATAGAGATACAAAATATATTGATAGTGCAGATAATAAAAAGCCTAATCCAACAATAATACTTTGATTAACAAAGTTTAATTGAAAAATATAAATTGGAGATATTAGGTAAAATAATCCAAAAATTGTTATTAGGTTTTTACTACTATAGATTTTATTTAATATAGTTATCCATATTAAATAAGAACAAAAAATAAGACTTAGAGCTAGTATTGAGTTGAAATATGGTAAAGGTACTGAACCGGTTAAATATGTCAATAAACCTAAGATGGGTCTACCCAGTCTTAAAAACTGGACATCTAAGTGATATAAGTATTGGCTATTTCCTAAGTCATATGTTGCTAGCTCAGTGTCTATAGAAAGAGTCCAAGAAAATATAAAGTAAGCATATATTAATAATGTATAAGTGGCAGCTATTTTTATTACAGAATAATTCTCACGAAAAGAGCTTTTAAAATCAGTTATTAACTGCTTCATTAGATTTATATTTATTACCTATTTAATAATACAGTATACGGTTAGTCGATCTAAAAGAATAGTTCCTATTTTAGAACTCTTCTTAATAGTTCTAAAAAAAACGGTTTAATTATCTTTTAGCTTATACTCTAAAATACCCTTAGGAAAATAAAAGTATGAGTAAGAAGTGTTTACACTTTAGTAACTATAGAATATAGTAGGAAATAAAGTAGTTAGATGATTTTTAGTTATGCAAAAAAATATACTCGTCTTAGGCGCAGGCGCTTGGGGTACAGCATTAGCTTTACAGCTTGCTTATAAGGGACATAATGTCAAAATTAGTTCTTGGAGAAAAGAGCATAATCAACAAATGTTAGAAGATAGTAATAATTTAAAATATCTTCCAAGTATAGAGAAGTTTCCAGATACATTAAAAGCTGTTCAAGAATGGAAAGCTCATATTAAAGATTTTGATGATATATTAGTAGCAACACCTAGCTCAGGTTTTAAAAATATTATTTTAGAGCTTAAAGAAGTTATACAACCACATCAAAATATTATTAGTGCAACAAAAGGTTTTTGTCACGATACTTATGCGTTATTGAGTGAAATTGTTGAAAGTATCTTACCAGATGTGAAATTTGCATTATTGACAGGCCCTAGCTTTGCAAAAGAAGTTGCAAATAAACTACCAACAGCTGTGGTAGTTGCATCAAAAGATATGGATTATGCAAAGTATGCTCAACAGTTATTTAGTAACGAGAATTTTAGATGCTATACAACTACAGATATTATTGGAGCTCAAGTCGGTGGGGCAGTTAAGAATGTCCTTGCAATAGTAGCAGGTGCAGCTGATGGTATGGAGTTTGGAGTAAATGCTCACGCTGCTTTGATTACACGAGGCCTTGCTGAGATCAAAAAACTTGGACTTAAGCTTGGTGCAAACTCTGAAACATTTATTGGACTTAGTTGCTTAGGAGACTTACTTTTAACTTGTTCAGATAATCAATCACGTAATCGTAGATTTGGGCTTTATCTAGGGCAAGGAATGACTATTGAGGAGTCATTAGAGAAAGTAAATAATGTTGTCGAGGGTTACTCAACAGCAAAAGCAGTTTATAAACTTGCTAAAAAATATGATGTTGATATGCCTTTAGTCTTTGCTGCATATAAAGTTTTATATGAGCTTGTTGAGCCTAAGGATATTGTTAAAGAATTAATGACTCGCCAATTAAAAAATGAGAACTAATATTTAACCACCAGCAACTTTTTTTGGTACATAGTCTTTGAAATTTGTTTGTTGCATTCTAACTCTTGTATTAAATGCATAATCACCAAACTTAACAAGTGGTTTTACAATGGTTGAGTTTTCCCATAAGCTATTTTCCTTAACTTTATCAAAAGAGTTAAGAGTTGAGCAAACTATTGCAAATACAAAGCTGAAACGCACTAAGGCAATAAAAAAAGCAAATATAGTATTTGTAAGGCTTTCCTTTTCTTTATTATTGCGCAAAAATACTTTCATAATACCAAAGATTATTAGATAAGCACCAAGCAGTACTAGTATAAAAGATACAATATACGCAATATTAGGATCTTCTATCAAAGAGTTTATATACGCTATTTGTATCTTTTGCGCTAAAATTCCAGCAAGAACAACTGAGAAGATCATTAAAACTAATAATACTATGTTTTTAAATAGTCCTTTTACTGAAGCAAAAAGGCTTAATATTAGAACGACTATTATTATTAAAATATCTAAAAAGTTCATGTTTATTTATCCTGTTATTATATCCTTTATCTGATTTAGATTAGTTATTCCAATAATTTCAATATCTTTTTGTGATAATGATTTTGATATATTTGCTTGAGGAACGACAATTTTTTTAAAACCGTGTTTTCTTGCTTCATTTATCCTTTCTATGCCGTATGGGATAGGGCGAATTTCTCCAGATAAACCAACTTCTCCCATTATCAACATATCATGAGGTATCTCTATTTCTTTGATACTTGAGTATATTATTAAAATAAGAGCTAAGTCTATACTTGTTTCATTTATCTTAATACCTCCAACAACATTCAAAAAAACATCTTTGTCATATAAATCAATATGCATATAACGTTGTATAACAGCTAAAATCATTGCTAAACGATTACTATCAATACCAACACATAATCTTCTAGGAGGTTGATTAATATTTTTATCAACAACTAATGATTGTAATTCAACCAACAGAGGTCTAGTTCCCTCCCATACAGAAACTATGACACTACCCACAAGATTTGTACGACCATTATTTAAGAATATTGCAGATGGATTTTTAACTTCTTTCATGCCTTTGTCAGTCATAGCAAATATTCCGATTTCATTGACAGCACCGAATCTATTCTTAAGTGCGCGCATCATACGGTACCTGCCATTATCTTGGGACTCGATGAAGATTACAGCATCAACAATATGCTCTAAAACTCTAGGGCCCGCTACATCGCCTGATTTTGTAACATGTCCTACAAGAAAAATAGCTATCTCATGTTGTTTGGCAACTTGTGTGATATATGCTGTAGATTCACGTACTTGTGACACTCCTCCTACCATTGATTGAAGCTCAGGGTTATACATGGTCTGAATTGAGTCGATAACAATAACTTCTGGCTTATGCTTGATAATGTAATTAGAAATTTGCTCAATATTTGTTTCACACATTACCAGTAGTTCATCTTTAGGTAGGTTAAGCCTTTCTGCTCTTAATGCAATTTGTTCTAAAGACTCTTCTCCACTTACATACAGAACTTTTTTGCTTAGGGATAAAAAAGCCATTATTTGGAGTAAAATAGATGATTTACCAATGCCAGGATCACCACCAACTAAGGTTACTGAGCCTTTAACTATTCCTCCACCAAGTACTCGATCAAACTCGGTGATGCCTGTCGATGTACGGGAGTATTCTTTACCTTTTATATCAGAAAGAGCAGTAGCTTTTGAGATGCTTCCTGAAAATCCAGCTCGAGATTTTGGAGTTTTTTTAGTATCTACTTGAATCTCTTCAACTAATGTATTCCATTGGTTACAGCTATAGCATTGACCTTGCCAACGAGGTGAAGTGGCACCACATTCTTGACAGATAAAAATAGTTTTTTGTTTTGGCATAAGAAATTACTTTACTTTATAACCTAGTAGGTATTTGTTGATAACTCTTTCTGTTTCTGAAGCATTTGGCCCTATAAACTGTACCATATAGCGATATTGATTAGTATTTTCTTGATTAGATGAGCGAATACTTTTTGGGTATACAGAAATAACTCTTGCTTCACAGCCGACCTGTTCTTTAAGCTCTGTTAGGGTAATAGATACTCTAATAATATCTCCAAGTTGGAAGACTTTTTCTGAATTTATTTCCATACCACCATCTTTAATTATTTTGAAGTGAATATAAAAAATCTGCTCACGGTGATCAAAAGTATACTCTAGCTCTTGCTTGATATCTTTTTCACTATAATCAACAGTTACTCTACCTTCGACTATCTCATTTTCAAAGCTAGAATCATGTGTTTCAATTTTTTCATTTTCTAGGGAAGATGTATCTGCTTCTTTTTTTTGTTCTTTTTCTTGCTCAAAGTCATCGCCGAGTAGTGATGGATCTAGGTCTTGACTTTCATCTAAGTTAATTTCAATGACGTTAACATTCTCATCTGAGTTATCATTATCTTCATCATCAATATCAATATCATATTTGGAGGTATCTGGATGATCAGCTTCATTTTCAAATTCATCGTCTGAGTCATGACTATCTATAAGTTCACTATGTTTATCTTGTTGAGTTTTTTGAATTTTCTCACTAAACATATCAGATCGGGAACTTTTCTTTTTAGTTTCCTCTTTTTTACTACTATCAGAACTTTTTTTAAGAAGATCCAATCTACTACTCATTTTATACGCCTCTTTGATATTGATCTAAATATCTTATAACTAAAGTATATGATACTTGAAAGTAAAATAAGTATAAATATAGATAAATATTTATTATTGGAAATCCAATTAGATATGTCTACATGATTAACAAATTTTAATATAGCATGACCAAATAAATAGCCTAGAGTTATATATAAAAAAGCCCATACGAAACTACCTAGGGCATCTAAACTAATAAATTTCAATTTACTAATATTACTTAGACCAACTATTAAGATAGTAACAGTTCTCAAACCATATAAAAATCTAATGCTAAAAATAGCTAAAGACTCATATTTTTCCAGAAATTTAGAGGATTTTTTAGCTTTATAACTCCAAGAAGCTTTTCTTTGGATGAGTTTTTTACCAATAAATTTAGATAATATAAATATAGTATTATCATGAGCAATAGCTCCAAGAGTCGCAGCTAAAATTACTAGAGGATAGCTAAATAGTGTAGCTGCAGTAGCAATACCAACCATGATAAGAAAGATTTCTCCTTCCACAAAAACCGCTAAACCTACAGCGAGGTATCCCCAGTGAAGTAAAAGTCCCCAAAACTCTTGTTCACTCATGATTATTTCTTATAAGCTTTTGTAATTAGTAACTCATCTAATATAACTAGTGCTAACATTGCCTCAGCTATTGGGACACCTCGTATTCCGACACAAGGGTCGTGTCTTCCTTTTGTTATGACTGTTGTATCATTGCCATCAGTATTTATACTTTTACCGGGCTGTAAGATACTTGATGTAGGTTTGAAAGCTAGTTTTGCGGTTATATCTTGTCCTGTAGAAATTCCTCCAAGGATACCACCAGCATGATTTGTTAAAAAGCCTTGTTCCTGAGTTATTTCATCACGGTGTTGACTACCTCTTTGAGCAACACAATCAAACCCATCCCCAATACTTACTGCTTTAACAGCATTTATACTCATTAGAGCATGAGCAATATTTGCATCAAGTCTATCAAAAACAGGCCTTCCTAATCCTGCATCTAATCCAGTTGCAACAACAGTTACTTCAGCACCTATTGAATCACCTTCTTTACGAATTTTATGAATTAGTTCTTCACAGTTTTGGATGGCACTTTTATCAGCAATAAAAAAAGGATTCTGATTTATAAAATCTTTTTCTTTAAAGTCTATTTTTAGATCACCTATTTGTGAGCAATATCCATAAATCTCAATATTATGATGTTTTAATATTTTCTTAGCTATAGCTCCTGCGGCAACTCGCATTGCTGTTTCTCTAGCAGAAGATCTACCACCACCTCTATAATCACGGATTCCATATTTCTTAAAATATGTATAATCAGCGTGACCAGGGCGAAATTTGTCTTTTATTTCACCATAATCTTTTGACTTTTGGTCTTGGTTTTTTATAATTAAGCCAATAGGGGTTCCTGTAGTTTTTCCTTCAAAAATTCCTGAAATTATTTTGACTTCATCTGGTTCTTTACGTTGTGTTGTAAATTTTGATTGTCCTGGCTTACGTCTATCTAGCTCTATTTGAATATCTTCCTCGCTTAAGGGGATATTACTTGGGCAACCATCAATAATAGCAGCAAGAGAATCTCCATGACTCTCTCCACATGTTGTTACTGTAAAAATTTTACCAAAGGTATTTCCTGACATGCTTGATAATAATAAATAGTTTATGAGCATTATAATACCACAAATACTATTTTTATTTTATGGCTATCTAGGTCTGATTTTATAAGTTTAGATATATGATTAAAATATTTGAATATATTTTAATATAATCAAAGTTAAAATTATCATCAATGATTTAATTATTGCAGGAATTATTAATACTAAAAAGCCATTATGAAAAGCTTTTTTATATCCTATTAGAAAAGTCAGCCGGCAAAATCCACAAGTAATTATTATAAGATGAACAATCATCATCCAGCTAAACATAATCCATACATTTTCAGTCGAGAAGCCTGAGGTTATATTTAAAAAGTAAAAACAGACTGCAACAACAAGAAAGCCAATAATATACCCTCCAGTTGGACCAAATAAAACCCTTATTCCTTTAGTATTACCTGAGAAGATAGGAAGCCCAAGAGCACCTAGGATTACATAGGCGAATATGCTTGATAGTAATATCCATGATGAGGCGAATAAGATAATAATTCCAATTGCATAAGTTTGTAGGGTTATAGGTGTTGCAAGTGATTTTATGCGTATGCTTATTTTAGAGCATAGAATTAATAAAAATAATGATAAGAAAAAACAAATAATACTAAAATATAACAAAGTAATCACCTTCTTTACTTAAAATGAATATTTGCTTAGGCCTGACTAATTTTTCGATGGTTTTTATAATATATTTTTTGAATTAGTAATACTA
Source organism: Francisella sp. SYW-9 (assembly GCF_008711465.1). Lineage (GTDB taxonomy): Bacteria > Pseudomonadota > Gammaproteobacteria > Francisellales > Francisellaceae > Francisella. The sequence continues at coordinate 150,890 of NZ_VXKQ01000007.1, read as the reverse complement.
TTATTACTGGTAGAATTGAACCGGCATTAATTTTATATACCTGATCCCAAGAGAAAAATATACAGCTTGATAGATATAGGCAAGTACCAATCAAAGCTATAATTATAAAGGTTAGGCTATATCCATCAGCTCTTTTTTGTTGATAGTTTTTATATATTTGAGGAAACCAAAAAAAGATACTTATAGTAAATCCGATATATTGTGTAACTTTATACACAATCGCTGAATTTGAACCCATCGCAAGCATTGCGATTGCAAAGCATAATATAAAAAGAAAATTAGCCTGCTCAGGGACATTTCTTGAAAAGAAAGTAATTTGTATTTGCTGAATACATACACCTAATAGGTAAACTACAGCTACAACGGCATATTGCCATTGATACCCACATCCTATAGTTATTACAATATCACATAGAACAGAAACAAAAATCGCAAACTGAGATAAGATACTTATATTAGATAATCTTTCCCTATGTCTCATATTATGTATGATTTGGGGGACATACTGTATTGAGTATGCAAAAAAACCAGTGTTTAGAATTATTGTTCCAACAAGTTCCTTAGTGATAATAATAACCTCAATCTAAGTAAGTGGTTTATTAACATTATATAAGTTTTTTATTAAATATATTATCTTTATTTTAATTTTTTGTTAAAAAGGTATAGGTATGCACCATAGCCATCTTTTTTCATATTTTCTTTAGGTATAAACTTTAGAGCAGCTGAATTCATACAGTATCTTTTACCAGAAGGTTTAGGACCATCATCAAATACGTGTCCTAAATGAGACTTACCATATTTAGATAAAACTTCCGTTCTATTCATAAACCAGCTATTATCACTTTTTGTAATAATAAAAGATTGATCTATTGGTTTTGTAAAGCTGGGCCAACCCGTTCCTGAGTCATATTTATCTGTTGAGCTAAATAGAGGCTCTCCTGAAACTACATCGACATATATCCCTTGTTTATGATTGTTCCAGTACTTATTATTAAATGCTCTTTCAGTACCTGCCTTTTGAGTCACATAGTACTGTAGTTTACTAAGCTTACTTATAGCCTCAGATTTATTATAGTTTTGCCATTTTGGTGTCTCAGATAAACCAAGTATTGGAATTGTAAATATTAATAAAATTAAAAGTTTTTTCATAAAAAAAAGTAAGTTTTATAATGGTCTCATGTTTTGATTTTAGCATAACTAAGATACTTGCTGAGAATTATAGTATTAAGAATTTTTTACACTGGAAACCTTCAACATAGATTTATATCCATAAATATTTGTATTATGATTAATGTAGTTACTTATATTTTGGAGGCTTACATGGTTATAAATACATCTTATAAGATATTAGGAATAGGTTTGGTTTTAGTCGTTTTAACAGGATTTTCTCTTTTTAAAGAGAAGCAATATGATCGCAGCCAGGATGGAGAGTTGATTGTACATATGAAAGATACTCAAACAAATAAAGAAGTTGGTACAGTTACAATATCTCCATATATTCAAGACGGTAAGCAAGAAGGTATGTTAATAACTCCACATTTATATAACTTGCCCAAGTCTAGTACTCATGGTATGCATATCCATGTTAATCCAAGTTGTGCTAATAATGGTAAGTCTGCAGGAGGGCATTGGGATCCACAAAATAGTGGTAAACATTTAGGTCCATATGATGAAAATGGTCATAAAGGAGATTTACCTGTTCTTGTGGTTAATCCTAATGGTACAGCAACTAAGCCTATTTTAGCACCGAGATTAAATTCATTAGAAGAATTAGAAGGGCATAGTTTAATGATTCACGAGGGTTCGGATAATTATTCAGATAGCCCTAAGCCTCTTGGGGATGGAGGTGATAGAATGTGGTGCGGGGTTATTTCGGATTAGCCATATGTATCATGATTCATGGATTCGTTTGAGTTTTTTTATTGGAATATTCTTAGTAGTATCTTTATGGGAGCTTATTGCACCTATGAGGAAGTTGAAAATTTCAAAGAAAAAACGTTGGTTTAATAATTTAGTATTAGTAGTTTTAAATACTTTAGTACTTAGAATTATTTTCCCGACTACAGCTGTTGGAGTTGCTTTACTTTGTAATGATTATGGTCTTGGCTTACTCAATATATTAGATATGCCTTTATGGTCTAAAATTATTATAGCTTTTTTAGTTTTAGATTTTGCAATATATACTCAACATGTGTTATTTCATTATTTACCTTTATTATGGAGGTTTCATAAAGTTCATCACGTTGATCTAGATTATGATGTTACTACGGGGTTACGCTTTCATCCTGTTGAAATAATCTTATCTATGTTGATAAAGTTTACAGTAATATGTTTTATTGGAGCCCCAGTATTAGCTGTAATTATTTTTGAAATTACTTTAAATGGACTTGCTTTGTTTAATCATGGTAATATTAGACTTTTTAGAAAGTTAGATAATTTTTTAAGATTTTTCATAGTTACCCCTAATGTTCATATGGTGCATCACTCAACAATACTTTCTGAAACTAACTCAAACTTTGGTTTTAATTTAGTTTTTTGGGATAAGCTTCTAGGTACATATAAAAAACAACCTAAAAAAAATTACAAATCTATGGATATTGGTTTAGATCAGTATAAAGACTCTAATATTACTCAAAACCTAAAAAATATGCTTAAAATACCTTTTTTAAAGAACTAGGTGTTATTAGTCTAGTATTTTTCCTTTTTGATAAATAAAAATGTACGAGACAAGGTACAATCATTGCAGGTATTCCAAAATAAAAAGCGCCTCTTAACTGATTGTTGAATAATGTTAAAACTAGACATAATACCTGGATCCATATGCCAAATAATGAAATATACGGGAATAATGGGATCTTAAACAACATATTGTTAGTTACTTTTTGTTTTATTAGTTGTTTTCTAAAATTATATTGTGACCAGCATATACAGATCCAGCAAATTGTGGAAGTAAAACCTGACATTGCTAGTAAGTTAGTAAAAGCAGCTGATGCCGATAGTTTGAAAGATAATATTAGAAATATCCATATAGCTATTATACTTACATAAACGGAGTAATGTGGTATTGAAGCAGAATTCAATTTTCTAAATATACTTGGAGCCATCCTTGATTTAGATAAACTATATAGTGAACGGACAGCAGCATAAAAACCGCTGTTAGCACACGAAAAAGCTGCTATCAAAACAACAAATGTAAATAGAGAAGCAAATTTATTTAAGTGATAATGTTCGAGAGCTAATGAAAAAATAGAGTTATTTAGATTCATTTTTTGCCAAGGAAAAATTGTTGTCAGTAGAAAAACAGGTATTACATATAAACCTACAATTCTTATGGCTACATGTTTTGCTATTCTAGGCATTTGTTTTTCAGCATTATTTGACTCACTTGTAGCTAGACCTATAATTTCTGAACCTTGGAAATTGACTAGCAATATTACCATAGTTGTTATTAGTATAAGTTTCCCTTTAGGAAAAAAACCTTCTTTGCCATCTATATAAGTGCTTCCTAAAATAGTATTTGCATTATTGTGTATAATATTTAGAAATATTAATATCGCAACGAAGCTAAATAATCCAAGAGCTATAATTTTTATAAGAGCTAACCAGAACTCAATTTCACCAAAGACTTTTACTTTAGTAAGGTTTATAATAGTTATAAATAAACCAAATAGGGTTGCCCACATAAAGGTAGGGGTAGCTGGTAAGAGGGTGTGCATAATTATACCACCAGCAATACATTCTGATGGAATATAAACCACCCAGTTAAGCCAATAGGACCAACCCATGCCACATGCTATAGATGGAGATATATATTTAGATGTATAATAAATAAAAGATCCAGGGTTTGGAGAGTTTGCAGTTAACTCAGCTAAGCATAGTGTGACAATGTAAACTATAATACCACCTAGAATGTAAGCTAAAATAGCTGCAGGACCGACTTCTGAAAGAACATATCCTGTTCCTAAAAAGAAACAAGATCCAATAATACCGCCTAGAGCTATTAGCTCAATATGGCGAGGTTTTAGAGTTTTAGCTAATGCCATATCACTACCTCCAAAATTGTTATACATAAAGTACCTGAAAATACAGATTTCTATTTTTTTAATCATTGGGTGTTTTAGTACTTTTAGCTTTACTTACGACTAATTATCGTTTGCAATCTAGTACTAAACTCATACAAAAATACTTTGATATGGTTTCTCTGTATTCTCATGTACTTCATGTATGAGGTGAGCGAATTATAGACCTGGATTTCACTTTGTCAATAAAAAATTACAGCGTTATTATGCTTGAATTTATTTTAATTTTACTCAATAATATTTTGTAATTTAAAATTCAATTAAATATAGGAATTAAAATGTCTGAGATCAATCAAGTTGGTAAAGTTTATGAGCGTCCTTGGGGGACTTATCAAACTATTAATTTTACAGAAAAAAGCCAAACTAAAATCATCACAGTAAAGCCTAAAGGACAGCTTTCTTTACAAAAGCATTTTAAAAGGGCTGAACATTGGGTTGTTGTAACAGGTAAGCCAACTATAACAGTTGATGATAGTGTTAAAGAGTATAGCGTTGGTGAGCATATATTTATTCCTAAAGAGTCTGTACATAGATTAGAGAACTTTACAGATAGTGATATTCAGATTATTGAAGTTCAAGTAGGTGATTATCTTGGAGAAGATGATATTGTGCGTTTAGAAGATATCTACAAGCGTGACTAATACCAATTTGTGTTGGGATTGGTATAACTTCTAAAAAAATACCAAAAAAATATTTATTCTATATTCCTTCATTTACAATAGTTATTATATTTACATTTTAATAATAGGAGTATTTCTATGGCTATAAAATCAAAAGCAGCTGTTGCATACAAAGCAGACCAGCCATTAACTATTGAGATGGTTAATGTTTCTTTACCTAAAGATAATGAGGTTTTGGTTGAAATTAAAGCAACTGGTATTTGTCATACAGATGTCTTTACTTTATCTGGTGCAGATCCCGAAGGCTTATTCCCAGCAATATTAGGGCATGAAGGGGCTGGTGTTGTCGTAGAGGTTGGTAAAAATGTTACATCTGTTAAACCAGGTGATCATGTAATTGCTCTCTATACTCCGGAATGTAGGGAGTGTGAATATTGTTTAAATCCAAAAACTAATTTATGTCAGGCAATTCGAGAGACTCAAGGAAAAGGTTTAATGCCAGATGGAAGTTCTAGATTCACTACACAAGATGGTCAAGAAATATTTCACTATATGGGTTGCTCGACATTCTCAAACTATACTGTATTGCCAGAAATAGCTGTGGCTAAGATCCGTAAAGATGCTCCTTTGGATAAGGTTTGTTATATCGGTTGTGGAGTAACCACTGGTGTCGGAGCTGTTGTTAAAACTGCAAATGTTGAGCCTGGATCCAGTGTTGTTGTATTTGGTTTAGGTGGAATTGGCCTAAATGTAATCCAAGGAGCTAAACTTGTCGGAGCTGGACAAATAGTAGGTGTTGATCTTAATAATGATAAAAAAGAGTTAGCAGAAAAGTATGGTATGACAGATTTTGTGAATCCAAATGAGATTGATGAAGATCTGGTACAACATCTTATTCGTCTAACTGGTGGGGGAGCAGACTATAGCTTTGAGTGTATTGGAAATACTAAAGTTATGCGTCAGGCCTTAGAATGTGCTCATAAAGGTTGGGGGCAAAGTGTAATAATAGGTGTTGCTGGAGCTGGTCAAGAAATTAGCACAAGACCATTTCAGCTTGTGACAGGGCGTACTTGGAAGGGCTCAGCCTTTGGTGGTATGCGTGGTAGAACTGATGTGCCAATGATTGTTGATTGGTATATGGATGGTCGTATAGATATTGATAATCTTATTACTTCAAATATTAAAATTGAAGATATTAATAAAGGCTTTGAAAATATGCACAATAATATTAGAACAGTTGTTACTTTTTAGACCTGCTTATTAAAAATTTTACAATTATTTTTATATTTAATTTAGAGTTTCAGGAAATTTAAGTAAATCATGATATTATGATGTCATTCTACGATTTGGTCGTAGAATCTAGAAAATAAATTATTTATTATTATAAGCTTTAATAGCCTTTTCAAGAAGCTCTAGAGCTCTTTTAAGCGATTTTTCTTCTAAGATGTATGCAATTCGGACTTCATCTTTACCAAGTCCTTTTGTGGCATAGAAATCAGCTGCTGGCGATACCATTACTGTTTCTTTGTTATCTTCAAAGTCAGTTAGTAGCCATAGAGCAAATTTTTCAGCATCATCAATTGGAAGCTTAGCAACTACATAAAAAGCACCTGTTGGTTTTTCACAAATTACATTTTCCATTTTAGAAAGAGCTTCAAAAGTTACATCTCTTCTTTTTTGGTACTCTTTATTTACTTCTTTTAGGTATTCTTCAGAAACCTCATAAAGAGCTGCTGAGCCTATTTGCTCAAGAGTTGGTGCACATAGTCTAGTTTGGCAAAGTTTTGTTACTTGAGTGATGAACTCCTTATTTTTAGAACAAAGCGAACCAATTCTTGCGCCACAAGCACTATAACGCTTAGAAACTGAATCGACTATTATTACTCTATCTTCAACGCCTTTGATGTTACCAAAAGAAGTACAAGTAAGTCCATCATAAGTAAATTCACGGTAAACTTCATCACTAATGATAAATAAATCTTTCTCTTTAGCAACTTCAGCTAAAAGCTCAAGCTCTTCTTTAGTGTAAACAACCCCAGTTGGATTTCCTGGGTTAGAAATCATAATTGCACGAGTTTTATCTGTAATGCATGCTAGAATTTCTTCTTTTGATGGTAGATGGAAACCATTTTCAGCTTTTGTTGTGATTGGTTTGATAGCTACATCAACAGCTGTGGTAAAACCATTGTAGTTTGTATAGAAAGGTTCTGGTACAAGTATTTCTTCACCTGCATTACAAGTTGCAATTGCTGCAAATATAAGAGCTTCTGAACCACCATTTGTGATTAAGATTTCATTTTCTGCAAAATCCATACCAAATCTTTTGTAGTATTTTGATATCGCTTTTATTAAACTAGGTTCGCCATTTGCTACTGAGTAAGCAATAGTTTCTTTATCATAAGCTCTAATAGCATCCATAAACTCACGAGGAGTTTTAATATCTGGTTGACCAATATTTAGATGATAAACTTTTTTACCTTCTTTTTCAGCTTGGATTGAATATGGCACTAACTTACGAACTGGAGAGGCTTGCATTGCCTGTACTCTTTTTGATAATTGCATTTTCTTGATCCTATATTTTGTTGGGTTTTACATATTGAATTATAATATATTTTTATCTATTAAAGAAAGGCTAATAAATTATATTTGTTGACAAAACTTGTATAAAATCAAACTAGAATATATATTAGTTATGTTCAATAAAAAATAACTGATCACTTATGTTGTTACATCTATCTATAAAAAACTTCGCAATTATAAAATCTACAGATATTGATTTTAAAAGTGGTATGACAGTTTTAACTGGAGAGACCGGTGCTGGGAAGTCTATATTACTTGATGCTTTAAGTTTTGTACTTGGAGCAAGACTTGAAAAGACGTTTTTACACGATGAGCAAATCACAGAAGTATCAGCTACTTTTTGTATAAAAGATAATCAAAAAGCTAAGAAGCTTCTAGATGAGCTTTTTATTGACTATGAGAATAGTGAATGTACTTTTAGACGTGTTGTTAATAAATCAAAACAAAGTCGCTTATTTATAAATGGTAGTGTAGTTAAAGCAGCAGATGTTAAAAAAGTGTCAGACAAACTAATAAACATCTATAGTCAGAATTCACATCAAGATTTGTTAGATCCGAAATCACAGTTAAGTTTGCTAGATAGCTTTGCAAATAATGATCAATTGTTAACTTCTGTTTCAGAATCTTTTTATCAGCTACAAAAAGTAAATAATCAAATAAAAGATCTACAAGAGTTAGTTGAGAGCCAAAATAGTCAGCGAGAATTGCTTGAGTATAAACTAGAAGAGCTTATTTCTTTAGAATTGGGTGAAAATGAATTTGAAGAATTATCTCAAAAGCAAAAGAGTTTATCCAGTGTTGATGATGTTAGTTATAGTTTAAATCTTATATCTAATTTAATGTATGATGATGAGACAAATATAACAGCGATGCTTAGTGAACTTGAAAAAGAGTCCTTAAAGTTAGAAGGAGCAATTTTCAGCAATCTACAAGAGCTAATATCTCAAACAAAAGTATATGCTCAAGAAACTTACCAAGAGGCTCAAAATAAATTAGAAGCATTAGAGCAAGACCCTGAAGAGCTTGCAAAAATAGAGCAAAGAATGAGTGAAATATACGATTTTGCACGTAAGCATAAGGTAGAGCCAAGTTATTTATACCAGTATATTGAGGAACTACAAATTGAACTTGAGAGTTTTGCTAATGAAAATTCTAGATTAAGAGAATTGGAAGAACAAAAACAGGTCTTAGAGCAAAAGTATACTGAGTATGCAACCAAGCTTAGTAATGCTCGTAATAAAGCAGCAAAAGAGTTTTCAAAACAAGTTGAGAAAAATATTCGTTCATTGAATATTCCTAAAGGTAGCTTTATTGCAAAAGTGATAAAAAGTAGCACAAATACTTCAAAAGGATTTGATGAGTGCCAGTTTATGATCAATTTTAATCTTGGCGAAGAACTTGCGCCTGTCAAAAAAGTAGCATCAGGTGGTGAGCTAAGTAGAATAGGGCTATCGATTCAAGCTGTTTCGGCTGAGAAACGTTCATATCCTACTTTAGTTTTTGATGAGGTCGATGTTGGTATATCTGGAGCAACAGCAGAGATAGTCGGTCGACTTTTAAAGAAACTCTCTGAGAAGTTACAAGTCCTATGTATTACACATCAACCTCAAGTTGCTGCTCAGGGCCAAACTCATCTACATGTGAATAAAAAATATCTCAAAGATACAACAGAATCAGAGATTATAGAACTTAGTTATAATCAGCGTGTATCTGAGATAGCAAAAATAGTGGGAGGTGTAGATATCTCAGAAAATACTCTTAAGCATGCTAGAGAGCTTTTAAAGTTATAAAATTTAGTATGCTTCTTGAATACATGAGTCAGGCATTATACCACTTTCTAAATTAGAACTATCGGCACTATAAGAGCATTGCCAAGTAATAATGTTATCTTGTATTTGTCCTGTTAGTCTTATTAAGTCTGAGTTATCAAATTGAGTTTCAGGATAAAGCTCTCCTAAGTTAAGTTGGATTACTGCTCCTGATGTATTTGCATTTATTATAGAATAACCTTCAGATAATATATAGGTCTGTTGCGAAATATCTAGTTTTGCATTAAGGTCATCAGCAATAGCTGTACGTAGTTGTCCTGTATTAGCATAGATATTGGAGATAATCAGAGCACGAGTTTTATAATTGCCATATATTGGAATAACAATAGAAGCTAATATCGCTAATATCGCGATGACTATTATTAGCTCAAGTAGTGAGAACCCATAAGATTTGTAGCTTTCCATATCTAGGCTTTATTTATAAAAAGAGTAACTGTAAGTATAGCATAATGTTTTTATAATTCTTGATATCTATTATTTATGGTAGAAGTTTGATTAATACATATAATTACATTAAATATAAAAATTTTCTAGAAGCATTTTATCATTACGTTTAACTAAGTTCAGAATAACCTATATTTAAACTAGCTACTAAATGTATTGGCACAGCTACTTGGTACATTAGTGGTTGTTAAATCAGAAGCGTTATTATTATATGAGCAGCTCCATTGTATTATAGTATTATTATTTGTGGAGCCAACGAGTCGAATAGCATCGTTTACGTTATCAAAAATATTAGGAGAAGTTTCACTTAGGTTTATCTCAATAGTTGCACCAGAAGTTGAACCATTTATTATGGAGATTCCTGTAGGTAAGTCTGTAAATGTTATATCAGAAATATTGTCTCCAGTATTTAAGTGTTCACTAATTTGTGTTTTTATATCTCCTATCATCGATATTGAATCTATGATAGCAGCTCGTTCTCTATAGTTTGAGTAAATGGGGATTGCTATTGCTGCTAAAATAGCAATAATAGCGATCACTACCATCAGCTCAACTAGAGAGAAACCTTGGTTAGCTTTAATTTTCATCATATGATAGTCCTTTATACACTTTGTTCATAAACTTAGAAAGGTCTTGAAATTAGTTTAAAGAAGACTTTCTAGGTATATTCATTATAGATATGAAAAAAGGTCTATTCAAGTTTAATTAATATTTGGAAAAAATAGGAGATATAAAAAAGGTCACTAAATGTGACCTAAAATGATATGTTCAATATTTAATTAATATAACTACTACGATACAGTACAGTTAGAAGGAGCTTGACCAGTAGAAACACCAGCAATATTACAAGCCCAAGTCATAGCACCAGAACCAACAGTTGGGCTAAGAGTAATAGTCGCACCACTAACATCAGGTGAAGGATAGCTAATAACACCAGCAGCAACAGAAGCACCACTTGGTAGATCATTTGTACCAGCATTCATATTAACATTAGTTAATACACCATTATCATTAGCTATTTCCTCAGCTACAGTAGCTTTAGCTCCACCTAAAGCTGCTAGGTTTGAACCTAATTGAGCACGAGTTGTATAGTTAGAATACATAGGGATAGCTACTGCTGCTAAGATAGCAATAATAGCGATTACTACCATTAACTCAACCAGTGAGAAACCTTTTTGAGTTTTTGCTTTTAAATTTTTCATGATATTTTCCTTATAGTTTATTTTCATCTCGCTGAAGGTTTGGAGAAAAGTCACCATTACCATCAGGTAACTTCAATTATAGAGATAAAAAAGACTCATTCAAGCGATTTTTGAAAAAAATAATTAAATTAATTTAATAAACTTAAAGGAAATTTTTTGTAATTTGTGGCAGAAATCTTTGTTATACTTGTTTTACAGCAGAATTTATGTATAAAGAATAATGAAAAAAATAATTAAAAACAATTTTGATCAGTTAAAGAGTTTTTTCAAAAAACCGAAAGTTTTAGATGAGAAAATTCCCAAATATTTACAACTAAAATATACTTTTATACCGATAATGTTAGTTGTAGTGTTTGTCTTTTATAATATTGATACTCCGGTTGAGGACTATATTAAACATTCTATGCCTCATATTATAGATACTATTTTTAGAGATATTACAAATGTAGGTAAAGCTGAATATATTTTAATAATCTGTATAGTTATTATTCTTGTAAGACTGGTTTGTGATCCTAAAAGAGTTACTGAAAGATTTGAGACTTTGTTTAATAAATTATCAGTCTATGCAGGATTTATGATTGCTACAGTTGCAATTAGTGGTATTGTTGGACAGATATTGAAGATGATAATAGGTAGGGCTCGTCCTAAGTTCTTTTTGCAGTATGGCTCTCATTATTTTGAGCACTTTCATGCCCCTGGATATAATTTTGCAAGTATGCCATCAGGACATTCAATAACTGTTGCCGCGATGTTTTTAGCATTTATGTATATGCTTCCAAGATTGAAATACATGTGGTACGTGTTGATTGTAATATTTGCTGGTAGTAGAGTGATAATCGCTGCTCATTATCCAAGTGATGTTATATTTGGTGTAGCTATAGGGTTATATAGCACAACTTATATATATTACTGGATGAAAAATAGAAAAATGTTGTAAAATTAAATCTAAATTTATTGTATCTTTAGTTCGTAAAATAGTTTTAAAAAAATATCAAAAGACCATATAAATTTGTTATTATATAGGCATAAATCTTAATTTGTATCTTAGAAAATTAACTATGATTTTAATCGACGGTAAAGCCCTTTCATTAAGTCTAAAACAAAGACTGTCTCAACAGGTAAAAGAATATAAAGATAAAACGGGGGTAACACCAAAGCTTGTAGCTATTATAGTTGGTGATGATCCTGCGAGTAAGACGTATGTTGGCTCTAAAGAAAAGGCTTGTGCAAAAGTTGGTATTGATTCTGATGTAATTACACTTCCAGGAACAACTTCAGAAGAAGAGCTATTAAGTCTAATTCATGAGTTGAATAATGATGATAGTGTTAATGGGATTCTTGTACAACTGCCATTGCCTGCTCATATTGATAAACAAAAGATTATATATAACATCAAGCCTGAAAAAGATGTAGATGGTTTTCATCCTACAAATGTAGGTAGGCTCCAGTTAAGAGATAAAAAGTGTCTTGAGTCATGTACTCCTAAAGGTATTATGACGATGCTAAGAGAGTATGGTATAAAAACTGAAGGTGCTTATGCTGTAGTAGTTGGAGCAAGTAACATTGTTGGTAAGCCAGTCTCGCAACTGTTATTAAATGCTAAGGCAACAGTAACAACATGTCATAGATTTACACAAGACCTTAAATCTCATACAACTAAAGCGGATATACTAATCGTTGCAGTTGGTAAACATAACTTTATTACAGCGGATATGATTAAGCCAGGAGCTGTGGTGATTGATGTTGGTATAAACCATGTTGATGGTAAAATACGTGGGGATGTTGACTTTGATAATGTCAAAGATAAGGTTTCCGCTATTACTCCTGTACCAGGAGGTGTTGGACCTATGACAATTACAGAGCTTCTATATAATACATTTCAGTGTTGTAAGGAGCAGAACGAGGGTTAATTTCACCAAGTAATTATTAGTTGATCTACTTTTTAAAGGTGGTCTGACTGCTGTTATTGCTAGACAAAAGTATATGGAAAAGGAATTATAAAATGGCAAGCCTAAAATATGAAGATGCTGGAGTAAATATTGAAGCAGGAAATCAAGCTGTAGAAAGAATGAAAAATCATGTCAAAAAGACATTTACAAAGGATGTTTTAACTGGCTTGGGAAGTTTTGGCTCACTATATTCATTAAAAAATATAATTAATAACTATGAAGATCCTGTTCTAGTTCAATCTATTGATGGAGTTGGTACAAAGACTAAAGTCGCTGTGATGTGTGGTAAATTTGAGAATCTTGGCTATGATCTTTTCTCAGCAGCTACTAATGATATAGTTGTCATGGGAGCTAAGCCGATTACTTTTCTAGATTATGTAGCTCATGATAAATTAGACCCTGAAATCATGGAAGAGCTTGTTAAAGGGATGTCAAAAGCTTGTGCAGAGTGTGGCGTGTCTTTAGTAGGAGGAGAGACTGCAGAAATGCCTGGGGTATACCAAGCTGGTGAAATTGATATGGTGGGTGTTATTACTGGAGTGGTTGATAAAGATAGGGTTATTAATGGTGAAAATATTAAAGAAGGAGATGTCGTACTTGGACTAAGCTCATCAGGCCTTCATACAAATGGCTATTCTTTTGCACGTAAATTATTTTTTGATGTGGCTGGTAATAAGCATACAGATACATATCTTGAGTTTGAAGGTAAAACAATAGGTGATGTTTTACTTGAGCCTCATATTAACTATACAAATATTGTCCATGACTTTTTAGATAATGGTGTTGAGATTAAAGGTATGGCACATATTACAGGTGGTGGTTTTATTGAGAATATTCCACGTGTGTTACCAGAAGGTTTAGGCGCACAGATTTCTAAAGATAGCTTCATGACTCCTGCAGTTTTTAAGGTAATGCAGAGAATAGGTGAGATTAGTGAGTTTGAAATGTATAGATCATTTAATATGGGTATAGGTATGACTATCATTGCTAGCAATGATCAATACGAAAAAATGCAACAGCTTGCTGAAAAACATACTAATACTAAGTTATATCAAATAGGTAAAATTACAAATTCAGGTAAGGTGGAAATCATCTAATGATTGATAAACAAATTATCACAAATAATATAAAAAATGTTTTAAAATCAACAGACCTTGATATCAAAGATAAATACACTGGTAAAGTCAGAGATATGTACTTTACTGATGATAAAAGTATCTTGATATCTACAGATAGACAGTCTGCATTTGATAGATCTTTAGGGTTTATTCCTTTTAAAGGGCAGATACTTGCGCAATCATCAGTATGGTGGTTTAAAGAAACTGCTCATATTGTCAAAAGCCATTTTATAGAATCACCAGATCCAAATGTTGTTATTGCTAGAAAAGCAAAGGTATTACCTATTGAATTTGTAGTTAGAGGTTATATAACAGGTTCAACATCTACTTCTTTATGGACTCATTATAAAGATGGTAGTCGTGATTATTGTGGCAATATTTTGCCTGAAGGTTTAGTCAAAAACCAAAAACTGCCACAAAATATCTTAACTCCAACTACCAAAGAGCAAGATCATGATCGCCCAATTTCAGCACAAGATATTGTCAAAGAAGGTTGGTTAACCCAGGAACAATGGGATTTTGCTTCACAAAAGGCATTAGAACTTTTTGAATTTGGGCAACAAAAAGCATTAGAGCATGGATTAATATTAGCTGATACTAAATATGAGTTCGGTATTGATGAGAAGACTGGTGAAATTATTTTAATTGATGAAATACATACTCCTGATAGTTCAAGATTCTGGTTAGAAAGCAGTTATATTGATAGAGTCGAGAAAGGTTTAGAGCCTGAGAATATTGATAAAGAGTTCTTTAGACTTTGGTTTGCCAAAAATTGTGATCCATATAATGATGAGGTTTTGCCTGAAGCACCTGAAGATCTAGTTGTTGAGCTATCACAAAAGTATATAACGCTTTTTGAGATGATAACTGGACAGGAGTTTGAGTTACCAAGAGAATTAGAAAATATAAATCAGCGTATAGCTGAGAATGTTACAAATTATTTAAATACGGAGAAACAAATGAATATTCTTCTAGTTGGTTCAGGTAGTAGAGAGCATGCTATTGCTGAAGCTGTTAAGAAGAGCTCTATTGAAAATAAACTTTATTGTGTTAGTGGTGCGGTGAATCCTGGTATTGATAAAATAGCACAAGGCTATAAGGTTGCTAATATTTGTGATTGTAATGCCGTTTTAGAGTATGCAAAAGCACAAAATATAAATATAGTAATAATTGGTCCAGAAGCTCCTTTAGAAGTTGGTCTTGCCGACACTCTAAAAGCAGAAGGTATAGGTGTAGTTGGACCAACAAAAAAATTAGCTCAATTAGAGACATCTAAAGGTTTTACTAGAGATTTAATCCGTGATTATAAAATTGATGCTAATCCATTCTTTAAGAAGTTTAACTCAATGGATGGCGTTGAGGAAACATTAAAGAAATATGCTAAACAATTTGTAATTAAGGCAGATGGTCTTTGTGGTGGTAAAGGTGTACTTGTATGGGGCGATCATTTACACAGCATGTCTGAGGCTATCAAACATTGTCAATCATTAGTAGATGCAGGACAAGAGTTTGTCATAGAAGAGAAGCTAGTTGGACAAGAGTTTTCTTTAATATCATTTACTGATGGTAAAAATTTTATTCATATGCCAGCTGTGCAAGATCATAAAAGAGCTCATGAGGGAGATAAAGGTCCAAATACAGGTGGTATGGGAACGTATTCTGATGCAAACCATAGTCTACCATTTTTATCAGATAAAGATATTCAAAGAGCTAAAGAAATTAATGAAAAAGTTGTGCATGCGTTAGAAGAGAAGTTTGGTGAACCATATCAAGGTATTTTATATGGTGGTTTTATGGCTACTAAGGATGATACTAAAGTTATTGAGTATAATGCTCGTTTTGGTGATCCTGAAGCAATGAACTTATTAACTTTACTTGAGACTGACTTTGTTGAGATTGCAGAAGCAATAACAAAAGGAACTCTTGATAAAGTAAATTCGAGCTTTAAAAAACAAGCGAGTGTGTGTAAGTATTTAGTGCCACTGGGATATCCGAATCAATCTGTTAAAAACTTTGAGATTGATATTTCACAGTGTCCAGATGATGTTGAGCTTTTTCTTGGAGCGGTTGATTATAAAGATGGTAAGTTGATTGGTACAGGGTCAAGGGCAATAGCAGTACTTGGTTTAGGAGATACTATCGTAGAAGCTGAGCAAAAAGCTGAAAATGCAGTAAAGAATATTTATGGGAAAATGTATCATCGTCCAGATATCGGCACAAAAGAGCTTATTAATAAACGCATAAGTCATATGAATTTATTACGTGGCGATAAGTATCAGGAGCTATAAGTTGTGGCTAAACTAAAACTTGTAATATTAGGTTCGACGCGGGGCACTAATATGCAGGCTATAATTGAAGCCATATCAGCAAAAGAAGTAGATGCTAGTATAGATGCTGTTATTTCAAACAGGAAATCCGCATACATATTAGAAAGAGCTGAAAATTATAATATTCCAAATAAATTTATAAGTGCTAATGGATTAGACCGAGAAGAGTACGATAAGACACTTGTCAGAGAAGTTGAAAAATATAATCCAGATTTGATTTTATTGATTGGTTTCATGCGTATTTTAAGTACTGTTTTTATAAATAGTTTTAAAAATAAAATTTTAAACATTCATCCTTCACTTTTACCAAAACATGCAGGATTAATGGATCTTGATGTGCATCAATCTGTGATTAATGCTGGCGATAATGTTTCAGGTTGTACAATCCATCAAGTCACAGAAGAAGTTGATGCGGGAGATACTATTTTACAGCTTAAGTGTGATGTTAGTGATGATGAAACTGCTGAAAGTTTAAAAGTTAAGGTACAGGATTTAGAGAGTAAAGCTTGGGTTGAGGTTATTAAAAACTGGAAAAAATAAAATAGTATGTCACTATCAAGTAGGTGACTATAAGGTGGAGATATAATCAATGAGTATAGATGTTGGTGTGATAATGGGCTCTAAATCTGATTGGAGTACAATGAAAGAGTGCTGTGATATCTTAGATAGCTTGGGCATAAGCTATGAATGTGAAGTGGTATCTGCACATAGAACTCCGGATAAAATGTTTAGCTATGCTGAAACTGCTAAACAAAGAGGACTTAAGGTTATAATAGCGGGAGCTGGAGGAGCTGCTCATTTGCCAGGTATGGTTGCTGCAAAAACTGATCTACCAGTATTAGGAGTTCCTGTTAAATCTAGTACATTAAGTGGTAAAGATAGTTTGTTATCTATAGTGCAAATGCCAGCTGGTATTCCAGTTGCTACTTTTGCAATAGGTGTGGCAGGTAGTAAAAATGCAGCACTTTTTGCAGCGAGTATTTTACAACATACAAATCTTAAGATAGGACAAGCACTTGAGAAGTTTAGAGCAGATCAAACTAAAGCTGTTTTAGAAAATCCAGATCCTAGAGAGCAGTAAATATGAAATTAGGTATTATTGGAGCAGGCCAGCTTGCTAGAATGTTAATTATTGCCGGTACACCTCTTGGACTAGAGTTTCATTGTTTAGGTAAGCTAGGTGATTGTGCCGAAGAAGTTGTAAAAAGTGTTACAGATATAGACTTAAATAAAGTTAATGATGTTGTAAATTGGGCTAAACAATTTGATGTAATAACTTTTGAAAATGAAAATATATCTCATGAGCTTATAAAAGCAGTTAATCATGAGGTAAATGTTTACCCATCTGCTAAAGCTATAGCAATTTCACAAGATCGTTTGTTTGAAAAATCATTTATGCGTGATCATGGTATTGAGACGGCAAAGTTTGTTAATATTGATAGTTTAGAGAAGCTTGAAAGTGCTGTTAAAGAACATGGGTTACCAGCAATAGTCAAAACACGTAGATTTGGTTATGATGGTAAAGGTCAGTTTGTAATTAAATCACAAGATGATATTGCCAAAGCTTGGAATGCTTTAAAAGATGCACCAGATGGTCTTATATATGAGGCCTTTGTTAATTTTGATTATGAAGTTTCTCAAATATGTACAGCTGATATTAAGGGTAATGTTGCATTTTATCCATTAGCTAAAAATATTCATAAGCAAGGAATAATAATTGAGTCAGAAGCACCTTTTGAAAATGATGTTTTACAAGCTAAAGCTCAGCAAGTTGCAAAAACATTAGTTAAAGAATTTGGCTATGTTGGTACGCTTGCAATAGAGTTCTTTGTCAAAGGTGATGAGTTGATTGTCAATGAAATAGCTCCTAGAGTGCATAATAGTGGCCACTGGAGTATAGATGGTGCAGTTACATCACAATTTGAAAACCATATTAGAGCTATAACTGGATTAATTCTAGGTGACACTACAAGTAGAAAAACGGTGATGCTAAATTGTATAGGTGGTATGCCATCGACAAAAGATTTATCTTCATTAGATAGAGTTAAAATCCATAATTATAATAAAGAGCCTAGAAAAGGGCGTAAAGTAGGGCATTTAAACCTTAATCTTAATGATGAAACTGATGAGTATCAGCTTTTACAGGCTAAGAAGTTAATAGCTCTTTCTGAAGAACTTTAATCAAAAGTTACTTTTAATAAACTATATAGTTATAGTGCTATATTTAAAACCTATTTCGTATTAATGTATTTCAAAAACCTAATTGAATGTATATTCTTTTATTAATCATAGAAAAATTCATTAATAGTATGAACAATAAAGTTTTACTAATTACTGGCTCAAGTAGAGGTATTGGGGGCTGCTACAGCAATTCAAGCTGCAAGAGAAGGATATTCTGTATGTGTTAATTACTTAAATGATGAGGCTTCAGCTTTTAAAGTTAGAGATGAAATTTTAAAAATCGGTGCTAAATGTATTGCTATACAAGCTGATGTTTCTAATGAGAAAGAAGTTTCAAAACTATTTAAAATAATTGATAGTGAAATGGGAACTATTACTCATTTAGTAAATAATGTTGGTATTTTAAAAACTAAAATGTCATTAATGCAGATGAGTGGAGAGCGTATTAAAACAGTTATTAATACAAATATTATGAGTCATTTTTACTGTTGTAAGGAAGCGATAGTTAGGATGTCTAAGGCTAAAGGTGGTGCAATAGTAAATATCTCATCTGGAGCCTCTAGAAAAGGCGCTCCATTTGAATATGTTGATTACGCAGCTTCTAAGGGTGCTATTGATACTCTAACAACTGGACTTGCTAAAGAAGTTGCTGCAGATGGTATACGTGTGAATTGTGTCAGACCAGGATTTATCTATACAGATATTCATGCGGATGGTGGTGAACCTGATAGAGTTAATAGGATTGCTAAAACTTTACCGATGAATCGAGGAGGTAAACCTGAAGAGGTTGCTGAAGCTATTTTATGGCTGTTAAGTGAAAAGGCCTCTTTTGTAACAGGTAGCTTTACAGATCTTTGTAGTGGTTTGTAAGCTTTACATTACTCCAAAAGCATTTTTAATCCAGTTAATATCATTTTCATTTATGGCAATTAAGTCTAAGCGACATTCATGGTTTTCATAATTAGGATTTTGCTGTAAGAAGATATTTGCTGCATTTATAAGTTTTTGTTGTTTACTATAGGTAAGCATCTCTTCAGCTTTGGCAAATTTAGTTTTACTACGGTATTTAACCTCAACAAAAATCAAAATATCTTTATCTAGAGCAATAATATCTATTTCACCATATGGTAGGGCTTTGAAGTTTTGATCTATAATTTTTAACCCTTGAGAGTTTAAGAATTTACAAGCCTGTAATTCTGCTTTGTTGCCTATTTTTGTTGTTTGCATATTTGTTTTATTATGAAAGTAATAATTGAAATCCTAAAACGAGTTCAGGATGACAAAAAATTATAATTTATCTAATTCCACTATGTCTAAGTAGTGCCTCTTCACTAGGCTTACGACCCCTAAATGCTACAAAATTATCCATAGCATCACGTGAAGATCCTTTTGAAATAATGTTTTGAAGTAAATCTTGGCCGACTTTATCACTAAGAACTCCTTCTTGCTCAAAACGAGAGAAAACATCTGAAGATAATATCTCTGCCCATTTATAGCTATAGTATCCTGCTGCATAGCCTCCAGCAAAAATATGTGAAAAACCATTTTGGAATTTATTATAGCTAGGAGTTTTTATTAGGTTTATTTTTTCTCTTACACTATCTAACTCGCTTTGGATATCTGCTACTGTTGTTAGTTTTTTATAGTGAATATTCATATCAAAGATTGCAAATTCAAGCTGTCTAATCATCATTAAAGCTGCATGAAATTCTCTTGTGCCAACAAGCTTATATATTTGCTTTTTAGTTAACTCTTTACCATCACGAGAGCCAGACATTAACTCTAGACCTTCTTCACTCCAGCAGAAATTCTCCATAAATTGACTTGGTAGTTCGATAGTATCCCATTCAACACCATTTGTACCAGAGATAGATGGTATGCTAACTTGGGATAATATATGGTGTAAAGCATGACCAAATTCGTGAAAAAGTGTAACAACATCGTTATGAGTTAAGTTAGCACCATCTTTTGATGGAGCAAGAAAATTACAGTTAACATAAGCAACAGGCTTTTGCTCTTGGTTGGCTGAGTTGATAAATGCAGTACGTGATCCATCCATCCATGCACCGCCACGCTTATTATCTCTAGCAAAAAGATCACAAATTATACTGCCAATATATTCATCATTTTTATAAAAATCAAAAGTTTGTTGCTCATCTATATATTTTGCATATTCTGTATTTTCGCGTATTTTTAAACCATATATTTTATTAAGTATAGTAAATAAACCTTGTTGAACTTTTTCTAGAGGAAAATATTCTCTTAGCTCCTCCTCTGTAAAATCAAACTTAGCTTTTTTCAGTTTTTCAGAATAATAAGCTGTATCCCAAGGTTGTAGCCCATCAACTAAGCCAGCATCTTCAGCAAATCTACGTAGTTCGTTAAGATCTTTTTTTGCTTGAGGAGTAGATTTTTCTAAAAGATTATTTAGAAGCTCTAATACTTGCTCTGGAGTCTCTGCCATTTTTGTGAAAAGAGAGTTCTCAGCATAGTTTTTAAAGCCTAATATTTCAGATTTTTCAATGCGTAGTTTGAGTATTTGCTCTATTATCTCATCATTGTCAAAGTCCTTATTGTCTGCTTCTTTTGATGCCCTTGTACAATATGCTTTATAGAATTTTTCTCTTAGAGATCTGTTATCTGCTTGTTGTAAAACGGCAAGATATGTTGGGATATCAATACCAAGAGCAAACTCATCTGATAAATCTTTTTGTTTTGCTTTAGCTTTTGCAGCTTCAATAGTGTTGTTGGATAAACCTTTAAGCTCTTTTTCATCACTTGTAGAATATATCCAATCCATTGTTGCATCTAAAACATTATTTTCAAACTTTGAACTTAGTTGTGCTAACTCTTGAGATATTTCTTGTAGACGTTTTCTTTTAGACTCATCAAGATTTACACCTGATTGCTCAAAACTAACTATAGCTTTACGCACTGCTTGAGCTTGTTCTTTATTAAGGTCATGTTTTTGAACTTGTTTGTATAAGTTGTATAACTCCTTATTCTGACCTACTTTTGTATAAAATTCTGTAAGCTTAGCTATGGCATATTCATAACCTTCACGAAGCTCTTTAGTATTACAAACAGCATTCATGTGCGAAATAGAAGAAAACGCTTGAGTAATTTTTTCATCATTTTCTTCTAAATTTAATAATGTGTTCCAGCTTGGATTCTTAGTCTCTAAAGCTTGTTTTAAGTTTTTATCTGCTATTTCTAATAAAGAGTCTATCGCAGGTTTTACTTCATCTACTTTAAATTGTGAAAGATTAGGTAAATTGGTATTTTGAGTTATTGAATTCATAATCACCTTAAAATATTGTTTAGATATAATATTGATAAGTTATAATTTTATATATGATAACTATATTATTATAATCAAGGTTTTTTTGCTATGATGAGTTTACAAGAAGAAAAAATAACTGCACCAGTATTTTTTAAAGAATATATCGATGGTAAGTTCAGGTTAAATATTGGTGAATATGATTATCCTCTTATTTTATCTGCCATAGAAGTTCTTGATTATAAAGAAAAGATAACTGATGTTAAAGATATACAAAAAAGTCACTTACAACTTATTCTTAAAAATGATCCAGAGATTGTGATTATTGGAACCGGTAAAACACAAATTATCCCTCCAGTTGAAATAATAAGTGAGCTAGCCAAAAATGGTAAGAGTGTTGATTTCATGGCAAGTGATGTAGCATGTAAAACATATAATTTGTTAGTAAATGAAAATCGTAATGTTAGCTGTATAATTATTTAGTAAATAATTTGTGTTTTTTAAAAAATTATTGATATAATCAAAGTGAATGTTAAATGATATAAAATTACTTTTCAGGAGCGTGGATTATGAAAAATATAGTTAAATTAAGTGCAATTTCTTTAGCTGTTATAGGGCTAGCAAGTTGTTCGACTTTAGGCTTTGATAGTAAAGATGCAAAAGACTCTCAAGGTCAACAAGCTAAAACACAAGAAGCAACAACTACTGCGTCTGGTACAACTGCACCGACAGCTTCAGTTAGTCTTAAGAAAAATAGCCAAGATCAAATTATTGCTACAATATATACTACATATAACAATAATCCTCAAGGCAGTGTTAAATTACAATGGGAAGCTCCTAAAGATACTAAGTGTTATGATACTAGTTTCCCAATTACTAAGTATAGCGATAAGAAAGATAAGACTTGGGCATCTGTTGAAATCAAACAAGGTAAGACATACTGTCATGGTACATGGACGGCAAATGTTCTGTTTGATAAGAATGTAATTGCTACAGATTCAATAACAGTTTAATATTTTTCAACAAATTTCTTTAATTTTCTTACAAATTTCAAGACATTTTGTACTTATATATTTTTACTTTATATTTTGCTATGATGTAACTACATTGTTATTTTATTGGACTATAGCATTATGAAAAAAATTGTATCAATATCAATAATATTTGCCGTAGCAGCTATATTAACATCTTGTGCTTCAAGTGCGCATAAACAAATGCAGCAGCTACAACAAACTCAAAAGAAATTAACGTACCAAGCTTCACAAAATTTAGCTAGAATAGAGGAGTATAGCGCTAAAATAGTTGCTTATAGAAAAGAAGCTGATGCTCTACAAAAACATTCAGATGCTTTAACTTCTGATATCAACGATTTAAAAGCAGCATATTCACAATTTAAAGATCCAAATAATAGTAGTGCTATTGCTGTGAATAAAGAGCTTATACAGAAAACTTTAGATAAAGTAAAATTAGATGAAAAAATAAATAAATATAGAGCCCAGGCTAATGAATACCAAACCAGAATAAATGAGTTAAAGGTAACATCTCAGACTCAAGCGAACGAGGCTTCTAAAATATCCCAGCAAATTAATCAATTAAAGACTAGTAGTAAATAATTAAATATAGTCTGGTAATATTATCTTCTTTACTTGTCTTGTTCAAATGTTAAAATATAGCTTGTATTAGAAACTGATTAAATTTTTATGAAGGAATATTAATAAATTCATTTTTTAGCTTTTGATCAGTAACCAAATAAGTAAAAAAGAAATTGATATTTAACAGCAAAATCAATCTCAGTAAAATAGAAAGTAAATAGGTGAGAATTAATGAAAAAAATAGCACTTTGTATAATGGTTTTAGGGTTGGCAGGCTGTAGTGATACTTATCACTCTTTTAGTAAGTCTTATAGTTCTTTTATTAGTGGACTTTATAATTCTGATGATTCTGTGAAAGTTAATCCAGATGATCAGTTAGATAATCCAGATCAAGAAGGAGAGGATTTATCTGTTGATAAGCCGACAGCGACTTTAAATTTAGATTATAAAGCTAAAACTCATGAAATAGATGCTAAGATTATTACAAATTGGAATGGAGCACCACAGGGTACAATTTACTTAACATGGTCAGCACCTAAAGATACTAATTGTTATAGTACTTCTTTCCCTATTACTAAGTTTAAAGATACTCAAGATATTACAAGTGATAGTCAAAGTGTTCTTAGTGATGATAAGATCTGTCAAGGAAAATGGACAGCAACAGTTGTTAATAAATCAGATAATTCTATATTAGCCAAAGGTTCTGTCTCTATCAAATAATTAAAATTTCTAATCTTTCCAAAGAATAAAATATATATTTTTGCTAAACTATAAAAGTAATTAATTTTGTAATTTGGGAAAATAATAATGAAGCAATTTTTGCAAAAAATCACATATAGTAATTGTGTTTTTTACTTTTTAACATTAGCTATATTTGTTGTGTTTTTAATGCCATTTATGCATTTTACAACATTAAACATAATACCCGTAACAGATGTTAAAGGTAAGTATTTTAATGATCTACGTTCAATGAATATTTATCTATTTATAGATAGGTACTATATATTTTATTATAGTCTATGTATAGCCAGTGCTGCGATCTTGCTTAATAAGCAGTTGTTATCAAAAGTAATAGAGTTATTTAAAAGTTTTTCAAAGATAGTTAGATATGCGATAGTTATATTTTTTAGCTTAGGAATTATTTCATCTGCTTTTGCTATATCACCTTCAATAGCATTTAAAGGAGTTGCAGTAACATTTCTACAATTTTTCTGTGTTTTATTTATAGCGACATATATTAAAGGTAATAATAAGGGAGTACAGATTTTTTTCACAATCATATTGTTATCATTAATATTTTTTGGAGGTGCTTTATTTCTTCAGTTATCCTTAGCCAACTATTCTATATATGGTCCGGCTATAGCAGGAAATATACAGAAAGTTTTGTTATATATGTACAACTGTTTAAACCCTCGTTTCCTAGATAATTATTTTAGCTGGTTTTTACCACTTTTGCTTTTACCTTGGTTTGTTGATTTAAGACCGATATACAAGATTGGCGCATTTATAGCTCTGACTCTTTCTTGGTTTATACTAATTAATCATGCATTTAGAACAATATTTGCTGAATATATAGTTATATTACCATTGGTTTTTATTTTTGCACGCCAATACTTTAGGTTAACTTCTGTGCTAATGATATCTGCATTAATTTGTGGTTTTTTGCTTGATATATTTTATACTAATTTTATTATGGCAAATGTCCATTCTGGGATATATTCAACAGCTGATCTTTTAAGAAGTGGTATGAGTGGTAGAATTCTTTTGTGGAAAGAAGCTTTTTGGGTTGGCGTTGAGCATCCATTAACAGGAATAGGTCAATGGAATTATATAGCCGTTACTAAGCGACCTGATGCTTATCCACACAACTTATTACTCGAGATATGGTCACAATGGGGTATCCCAGCATTTATAGCAGCAGCTACAGTGATTATTACAAGTGTTAAGAACTTATTTAAAAATAGAGTGGAAATATGCTCAAACCCTTATCATCTTATATTTATAATGATGCTAACAGCAGGCATGATAGATGGTATGTTAAATGCAATGTTTAAGACATCATTAGGCTTGTTTGGCTGTGTCTTTGTATTTGGGTTTTGTTTATCGGTATTTGCTAATAAAATACAAGTTGTAGATAACGTAAGTATATCAAAGATTAGCTATTTAATAATTAGTCTAGCTATAATTGCTAGTTTATTCTGTATAGTTATTTTACCTATCATTTTCCCACCGATGTGGATTTAATTCGAATATTATACTATAGCATCAAAAATTTATTATACTCAGTCATCTTAAACTCATTTAAACAGTATTGTATTCAGTATAAGATTAAAGTTTTAGGAATGTGTTTAAAGGATTATAAAATAGATTTTAATTATGATTTAAGTGTTTTTATTATCTTCAAAAGGCACCGCATAATCACATTCTGTGTTAGGACATGCTTTTTGTTCACCATCTTTCTTAGTTGTTTTATGTAAAAGAATTGGAGAGTTACACTTAGGGCAAGGCTCTTTTATTGGTGGGTACCAGTAAGCATTCTTACATTTAGGGAATCCTGAACAAGCATAAAAGACTTTGCCTTTACGAGATTTCTTTTCAACAATATGGTTTTTATTACATTTAGGACAAACAACACCAGTATCTTTAGGTTTTTCCAAAGGCTCCATATGCTTACATTTTGGGTAGTTAGAACAGCCTATAAACTTACCATAGCGGCCTTGCTTAATATGTAAATCTGATTCGCATTCTGGACATTTTCTACCTTCAACAACAGTAGGTTCTTCTTTTTCGATTTCTTTACCATCGCTGTCAACTCGGCGAGTATATTTACAAGTTGGATAGTTAGTACAACCAATAAATCTACCATTCTTACCTAGACGAGAAGATAGTTTACTACCACACTCAGGACAATCTTCATCAAGCTCTTCTGTGACTACATCTTTACGTGAAACATCTTCGGAGATTTTGTTTATCTTCTCAATAAAAGGATGCCAGAAGCTATTTAAAACACTTAAATAGTCATTTTTATGGTGAGCAATTTCATCAAGCTCTTTTTCTAGACCAGCAGTATATGAATACTCAACGTATTTCTTAAAATATTCTGTTAAGAATTTATTTACAATACGGCCTTTATCTGTAGGGATAAAGCGACGTTTTTCAACTTCAACATATTCTCTTTGTTGTAGTGTAGAGATAATTGTTGCATATGTTGATGGTCTTCCAATACCATATTTTTCTAAAGCTTTGACTAAAGATGCTTCTGTATAACGAGGAGGAGGTTCTGTTGAGTGGGCTTTAACAATTACATCATTAAGTTTTATCTTTTCGCCTTTTTCAAATTTAGGTAAAGTTATTTCATCATCAGAATCTTTATCGTCCTCATCTTTTTCAACGTTATAGATTTTTAAGAACCCAGCATCAACGATAACAGTTCCTGTAACTCTAAACTTATGTTTATTGTTTTCTGTAACTAAGTCAACAGATGTGCTATTTAAAGTAGCATGCTTCATTTGAGATGCGATAGTTCTGTTATAGATCAAGCTATAAAGTTTAAATTCATCAGCAGTTAAACGTTGCTTTATTGACTCAGGAGTTCTATTTGCAGCAGTTACACGAATAGCTTCGTGAGCTTCTTGAGCGTTTTGTGATTTTTTACCAAAAACTCTAGGCTTAGCTGGTAACATATCTTTATCAAATTTTGATTCAATAAAGCTTCTAATATCATTTAAAGCGTCATTAGAAAGGTTAGTTGAGTCCGTTCTCATATATGAAATAAGACCAACAGATTCACCATTTCCTAGATCTATACCTTCATATAGCTTTTGTGCTGTAGACATAGTTCTTTTTGCCGTAAAGCCAAGTTTTTTAGAAGCTTCTTGTTGCAAAGTTGAAGTTATAAATGGAGGGTAAGGATTTCTTCTGGTTTTCTTCTCAGTAATTCCATCTACAATTAAAAAGCCGTTAGCATCTTTTAAGATAGTAGATTTTGCAGTTTCTGCATCTTTATCTTTTGTAAAAGTAAATTGCTCAACTTTTGTATTGTCAAACTCTATTAAATTAGCGAGAATCTTTTTCTTTTTAAAAGTATCTGCAGTTAGACTCCAGTAATCTTTTTTGACAAAGCTTTCACGCTCTATTTCACGTTCAACAATCATTCTTAGTGCAGGACTTTGAACTCTTCCGGCAGATAATCCGCTTGTGATTTTACGCCATAGTAGTGGAGATAAATTAAAGCCCACTAAAAAATCTAAAGCTTGGCGTGCTTTTTGAGCATTTACTAAATCCATAGAAAGTTCTTTGGGATTTTCAATAGCATTTGTAACAGCTGATTTGGTGATTTCGTTAAAGCTGACTCTGTAGACGTTTTTATCTTTAAGTAGGCGTGCATTTTTTAAAACTTCTTTAACATGCCAAGATATTGCTTCACCTTCTCTATCTGGATCGGTAGCTAGATAAATACTGTCTGCATTTTTTGCAGCTTTTTTTATAGCATCTAAATGTTTTTTACTTCTATCACTAGTTGTAAATTTAATTTTGAAATTATCATTTACATCTATAGAAGTGTCTTTTGATGGTATCTCACGTACATGACCAAAAGATGCAAGAATATCAAAGTCATTTCCTAAATATTTTTTTATAGTCTTTGTCTTAGCAGGAGACTCTACGATTACTAAATTTTTTGCCATTTTAAACCTTTGAAATGAATTTTTTGTAATAAGAGTATTTGAAACACTCATAAGTGAACTAATAAAATATAAGAAAACAACTCACATATCAATAGTTAATGTACAAAAGTTAGTTTTATAGCGGACAAATATAGACTATAATTCTATAAGTATTTTATATAAATAAAATAAGCTATACATTTTAAGGTTTAAAAAAAATGGATCAAAAAAATGCAAAAGTAATTTCGTTGCTACAGCAAAAAGGTGGCTCTGGCAAAACTACAACTGCTATAAATATTGCTTGTGGATTAAAAGAGTTAGGTTATAAGGTTGTTATAATAGATATGGACAAAGATAAGCCTGACGCTTATATGTGGATGACAAAAAATGATGAGTCGGAAGGGTTTGTTTATAATTTGGATGAAAAAAGTGTCAGAGAGAAAGTCTCTGAGCTAAAACCAGGTTTGGACTATATCGTTATTGATACACCTCCGAACTTTCAAACAGCAGCCTTAAAATCGGCTTTATTATCTGATTTAGTAGTTATTCCATGCTCACCAAGTGGAATGGATCTATCTGGACTTATTGAGGCGAAAGATCTAGCTTTAACAGCAGATAAACCATACAAGTTTTTTGCAAATCGAGTACAAATGCAGTCAAATATGTCAAAAAGTTTGATGGACTTTTTTGAAGAGGATGGTAATTTTTTTGAAGCTTATGTTTCTCAAAGTGTTAAGTTTATCGAGTCTGAAGCAGAAGGCTTGTATATTGGTGATTATGCAAAGCAGAGCAAAGTTCACGTACAGGTTAAAAAACTTGCGAGAGAAATAACAGAATTCTTTGGAGAGAATAATGGCTAAGAAAGTATCATTAATGAATCGTAAAGTTAATCAAAAAGTTCATGATACTGTAGGACAAGAGAAAAAAGATATACTTAGGGCGATGCAGCTACAAGAGCTTAATGAACAAGCAAGTAAAGTAGGTCAGCTTTTTGAGTTACCTTTAAACATTGTTAAGCCAGATAAAAATCAGCCGCGTAAGACTTTCAAAAATATTGATTCACTAGCTAAAAGTATTAAAGAGAGTGGTGTGATCCAACCAATTATTGTTACAACTAAGAAAGAAGATGGTTTACATTATATAATAGCTGGTGAAAGAAGATATCTAGCAAGTAAAGAGGCTGGTCTTACAACAATTCCTTGTATAGTCAGACAAGAAGAATCTGACGCTAGTATTGTACTTTTACAACTTTTAGAGAATGATCAGCGTGAGAGTGTCTCACCATTTGAAGAAGCAGATGCTTTAAAAGATTTAATAGATAATAAGCAAATGAAGAAATCTGAGATTGCTAAAATCTTAGGAAGAGATAATAGCTGGATTTCTATGCGTCTTAAAATTTCTGATTCAGATAATAATATTCGCGAGTTATCTGAAAAAGGGATTATCGATGATGTAAGAACTCTTTATGAATTAAAAAAGTTTGCTGAAGAAATTCCTCAAGGGGCACAAGAGTTTGTCAAAAGAGCTTTAGAAAATAAAATCTCTGGCTCTTATCGTGCGGCAATCACAAGATATAGAGATAATTGGAAACGTAGAGCTGAAATCTTAGATGATTCAACAGCTGATGTAATAAATATCAAAGATGTTTCTAAAGATAAAAATCTGTTGAAAATAAAAGGTTCTCGTTTAGGTGGCAAAGCACATACATATACTTTTGAAATCACAGAAGAATTTAAGAAGATATTATTCGAAGCACTAATAAAATAGAGTTATAAAAATAACAAAATGAAAATAGCAATTTTACAAACAGATCATATACCTGAGCATCGAAGGGTAGTTTCAGGAGGAAATTATCCGGATATGTTTGCTAATTTATTTTTTAAATTATCGGTGGTTGTTGATTTGGATATTTTTGATGTGACTGAGCAAGAATATCCTAAAAACTATGATGCTTATGATGGTTTTATAATAACTGGTAGTAAGGCTACAGCGTTTGATAAGTTAGCATGGATAACTAGACTCAAATCTGAAATAGTTAAGTTATATAATGCAAATAAAAAAATAATAGGAATTTGTTTTGGTCATCAGATACTTGCTCAAGCTTTAGGTGGTAGGGTTGAGCGTGGGCCGGAAGGTTTTGCCGTAGGTGTAAGAAATGTTAAGGTTCTAAATAAGAAAAGTTGGATGGAACCATTTCATAACTATCTAAGTTTGTTATTTTACCATCAGGATATGGTTGTAGAGTTACCTAAAGGTTCGGAGCTTATAAGTACAAGTGATTATTGTAAAGTACAAATGTTTTGTATAAACAATCATATCTTAGGAATTCAGGCACATCCGGAGATGCTGAAGGTTCATAACCATGCTTTAATAAAAGAGTATCAAGATGACATTAAAAATGAATTTCAGCACGCTTTAGAGAGTTTGAGAATAAGGGATAATAGTTTGATAATAGCTCATTGGATGGTCAATTTTTTTGAGTACAAGGATTAATAGAAAAATATGAATATAAATAGACTTGTAGTTTTTGGTGATAGTCTTTTAGATAATGGTAATATTATGAAAACTCTTGATATACCTGGTAAACCTTATTTTGATGGAAGGTTTTCTAATGGTTTTGTTTCTACTGAGTATTTAGCTGAGTTGATAGCTAAAGAGCAACAATCAAAAGAGGTTAAACATAAGAATTATGCAATAGGCGGAGCATTAACACATGGTCCCAATCCATCCTCGTTGCTTAAACACCACGCATTTCCTGTATCTCAACAATTAGCAAGGTTTGAAAATGAAGAGGGTAGATTTGCTAGTGATGATATGGTTATTATAAATGGCGGTGCTAATAACTTTATGTTTACTGTTTATAATGAAATACCTTATATAAATTTAACGGCTAAGCTTAGGGTTGCTAGAGACCTTAAAAAGATTCTTAGAAAAGCTATTCTAATGGGAGCAAAAAATATAATAGTTTGGAATATTCCTGATGTGACACGAGCTCCTGGATATAAAGAATATTTATCTAACTGGGTAGGTAAATTCTTTAAATCATATTTGCAATTAAATATTAATTTACAAAATGGTTTGTTAAGAAATAGAGTCACTGATTTACAAATGCTTTTTCCTGAAGTGAATCTTAAGCTTTTTGACTTCTTTACATTATTAAATGACTGTATGGATAGTCCTATGAAATATGGTTTTGAGAATGTTACAGATGCTTGTATAGATAGTTATGGTGGTGCTGACTCACTAGGTAATATTCAGTATGATATAGAGATCTTAGGAGACCCTGAGAAATATTTGTGTTGGGATTATTGTCATCCTACAGCAAAGGCAAATAAAGTTGTGGCTAATAGGATGTTTGAATTATGGAAATTTAACGTATAGTCGCTTTTAATTTTCTCTGATCTATAAATTTTCTTTAGCTAAAAGACTCATTTTATACCCAAGTAACATAATAGGGTTACTTTCCATTACAATCTGTCTTGATGTCCATAATTCGTTATAAAAAGTCTAAATAATTATATTAAGTGTTAAATATTTCTTTTAGAATACCATAATCTAATTATTTAAACCTTCTATCAAGGATATTATATGAAAAAAATATATTATATAAGCCATTGATATTTAAATGACTTATCAAATAACACAAAAAAGTACATATAGACCTTAAGATGTAGGCTTATGTATTATTTTATTTCTTAATATATACTTTAATTAAACTTTTATTATTTTAAATTTTAAAAAAGAGCAAAAAATAAGATGATTGACTATAAAAAATATCTCAAAATTTTTAATGAGAAAATCCAGACTAATAGAAAAATATATAGTATCTTTGTGATTATTATATTAATACTAGTATGGTTAATACTGGGTAATATTGGATTAACTATAGGGATTATATATTTAATCTTAAGATTACCAATTGTTAAAAAGCAGGTCCCTAAGTTAAGAAATAGAAAAGTGTTTTCTATATTTATTATCATCATAACTTTCCTTATATTTGGTTTGATTTTTGGATCTGCTGAATTAATGCAGACATTGACTAATTATAAAATGGCAAGATTTAGGCCTGAGCCAGCTAGTGTTACTTCTACTAAAGTAAGAGAAACAGATTGGAAGCGAAGTATAAATACAATCGGTGAAGTTCAAGCTGTTCAAACGACTCAGATCTCTACTCAATCTGGAGGTATTGTTAGTAAAATTAACTTTGTAAGTGGCCAAGAAGTAAAAAAAGGTGATCTGTTATTTGAGCTTGATACTAGTCAGCTAAAAGCAAACCTTGAAGAAGAGCTATCAGACTTGAAACTTGCAAAGATAACATATGAACGCTATAAAAGTTTAGCTAAAGAGCGAGCGACATCTAAGGAAAGTGCTGATAAGGCAGCTGCAGATTATCTTTCAGCATTAGCTAAGGTAAAGAATATAGAGTCACAGATTGATTTTAAAGAAGTGCGAGCTCCTTTTGATGGCAAAATAGGAATTAGAAATATTAGTTTAGGGCAATATTTTAATAATGGCGATAATGCGGCAACTTTAGCAAAAATTAATCCAGTATTTATTAACTTTGCAGTACCGCAAAATAAATTAAGCTTAATTCATGTTGGTCAGAGTATAAGCTTTTATTCTGATTCGTATAAAGGACAAAAATTTGCTGCAAAAATAACAGCTGTTAATTCGTTTATCAATAATTCAAATAGATCAATTATTGTTCAGGCAACTTATAAAAATCCTAAGCATAAAATATTACCTGGGATGTTTCTGAATATACATATTGACTTACAAAATGAAAAAGGGGCTGTGGTAATACCTAGGAATGCAATAAATTACTCTTTATATGGCCAATCTGTATTAACTCTTACTAAAGAATTAGATTCTTCAGGAAACCCTAAAAAAGCTATTTATACATCTACTGGGGCAGATGGAATGAAGCTAGTTAAAACAAATAAAGATTTATACAAAGTAGGAGAAATTAATATTAAGGTTTTGGAAACTTATAATAATTTGGCATTAGTTTCAGGTCTAAAACCAAAGATACTTATTGTTACCTCAGGTCAAAATAAGGTTCATAAAGGAATGGTTGTTATGCTAAATAATACCATTAAGTTGGATAATAATATTTATACTCAAGGCGATGATATATAATGAGATTTATTGATATTTTTATAAATAGACCGATACTATCAATAGCTATAAGCTTGATGATAATCGTTGTCGGTGTTGGATCATATTTTACT
Organism: Francisella sp. SYW-9; assembly: GCF_008711465.1. Taxonomy (GTDB): domain Bacteria; phylum Pseudomonadota; class Gammaproteobacteria; order Francisellales; family Francisellaceae; genus Francisella. The sequence continues at coordinate 117,794 of NZ_VXKQ01000007.1, read as the reverse complement.
TTGCAAGTAAGACAGTATCCATATTTGAATAGTGCAAATATAACTGTAACCACTACTTATCCAGGTGCAAGCCCATCGAATATACAAGCTTTTGTTACAAGACCTATAGAAGAGTCTGTAGGAGCTACTAGAGGGATTGATTATATGACCTCTCAGTCGGCATTAGGAACAAGTACAATAACGTTATATGTTAAGTTGGGAAATGATCCAAATACAGTGTTATCAGAAGTTGTACAAAATGTAAATGCTGTTTTGAACAAGCTTCCGAAAGATGCATATTCTCCTACAATAAAGCTAAACCCAGCAGCAACATTTCCTCCTTTGCTATTAGCATTTACTAGTAATTCCATGACTATACCTCAAATATCTGCTTATATAAATTCAGCAATAGTTCCAAAGCTACATTCTGAAGGAGGATTATCTAATGTTTTAGTATGGGGTAATGAGCCATATGCAATGCGAGTTTTCCCAAATAAAAATAAAATGGCTGAATATGGAATTTCCCCAAGTGACTTAAACAACGCTATAGGAGCAAATAGTTTAGTTTCCGCAGGGGGTCAAATTCAAGGGCCATATTTGAATTATACATTAAACCCTGAAACGAGTATATCTGATGCTCAAGAATATAAAGATTTAATTATCAAAAAATCTGGTGACCAAGTTATAAGATTAAGAGATGTTGCTAAAGTTCAGCTAGGACCTGAAGATTATAAGACTTATGTTCAATTCCAGGGTAAACCCACTGTATTAGTTGGTCCTGTTGTATCGCCGGATGCTAATATTCTTACTGTGGTAGATAGGTTAGTTAAAAGTGTTCCAGGACTTAGGAAAACCTTACCAAATGGATTAAAACTTACGATAGCATACAATAGTACGGTATATATTAAAGATTCTATTAAAGATGTAGTTCATACATTGTTTGAATCAGTTATTATTGTTGCTTTTGTTATTTTCTTATTTTTAGGTTCATTTAGGGCGGTACTTATCCCTGTTATATCAATACCATTATGCTTAATAGGAAGTTTCTTTTTAATGAAAATGATGGGATTTTCTATTAATCTTTTGACGCTATTGGCAATGATATTGTCAATCGGTCTAGTAGTTGATGATGCTATTGTTGTATTAGAGAATATACATCGACATATTGAAGATGGTCTAGATCCTTTTACTGCAACAATTAAAGGAGCAAGAGAGGTTGCAACTCCTCTTATATTAATGTGTTTTACATTAATTATTGTTTATGCTCCAATAGGTATGATGAATGGTCTGACTGGTCAGTTATTTACTGAGTTTGCATATTCATTAGCTGGAACAGTTCTAATATCAGGGCTTGTGGCATATACTTTATCTCCAATGTTATGTTCAAAAATCCTTCAGGGAAATACATCAGAGTCCAAATTTGCACAATTTATAAACCATACTCTTGATAATGTGGCTAATACATATAAGAAACTACTGATAATGGTGTTAGATGTTAAGCCTACTTTTATTATGGTTGCAATAGTCGTTTTAATAAGTTGCTTTATAATGGGGCGAGGAATAAAGTCTGAACTAGCACCAATAGAGGATCAAAACTATGTTGGTGTGATGTCAGCAGCACCTTCAGCAGCAAACCTTAATTATCTAAAAGTTTTTAGCAAAGCTATGGCCAAAGCTGAAGATAAGATTCCTGGTAAACAGTATTCGTTTGTTTTAGATGGGGTAATGGGGACAAACTCGATTATTGGAGGGATTGTTATGAAACCTTCCAGTGATAGAAAAGTTTCTCAACAAACCGCAGCAAAAATACTTCAGAATAAACTGAATAAAATTCCGGGAATAGTTGCATTTAGTTATCAAAATCCATCACTTCCTGGAGTGGATCATGGTGCAGATATTTCATTAATAATACAGAGTACTAGTGATTATATATCAATTAAACAAGTTACAGATAAACTTATCAAAAAAATGAATAAAAGTGGCTTATTTTCATTTGTGAATACTGATCTTATTTTTGATAATCCTGTCATTAATTTATCTATAGATAGAACAAAAGCAGGCGCTTTGGGTATCACTATGTCTGATATTTCTAAGACATTACAAAATTCATATGCAGGAGGATATATAAATCACTTTTTCTTACAAGGTTATAGCTTTGAGTTGATACCTCAACTTCCAAGAAATCAAATGTTAACAAAGGAACAGTTAGGAAGTATATATATTGAATCAGACAAAATAGATAATATGTTTAATTCGGAGGTTCCTTTATCAGCATTAGTTAATTTTAAAACAGTTGGTCAACCGTTAAATTTAAATACTTTTAACCAACTAAACTCTGCTACAGTAAACGTAATGTTAAGTTCTGGAGTATCAGTGGGTCAAGGGATTGCCTATATTGAAAAGTTAGCTAATAACAGTTTACCCGCAGGTTTTTCATATTCATTTTCTGGTGCATCTCGTCAGTTCCTTCAAAATGGTAATACTATGATGATTGCATTTGGGTTTGCAGTTGTTCTCATTTTCCTCGCTTTGGCAGCGCAATTTGAGAGTTTTAGAGATTCTTTAGTTATTCTTGTTACTGTACCTATGGCTATATCAGGAGCATTAATACCATTATATTTGGGACAGTTTTTTAATAAAGATTGGGCATCTTTAAATATCTATACACAACTTGGTCTAGTCACATTAATAGGTCTTATATCTAAACAAGGGATTATGGTTGTTGAATTTGCTAATAAATTACAAGTAGAAGATAATCTAAGCAAATATGATGCAATAGTTAAGTCTTCTTCACAGCGATTTAGACCTATATTGATGACTGTATTAGCAATGATCATAGGAGTTTTACCTTTAGTTGTAGCTTCAGGAGCTGGATCGGTCAGCCGTCAATGTATTGGTATTGTTATAGCATCTGGTTTAATGGTCGGGGCAGTATTTTCTTTATTTATATTACCAGTTATGTATATGTACATATCATCAGATAAGCAAGAAGCAATAAGAGTGAAATTAAAAAACAAACAAAAAATAGAAAGAGTTAATAATAAGGAAGTATAAATTTCTAATATAATTTATATAAAGAGAAGTATAATATAAAAATTCTATAAGTTTTTTTAAGTATTTTAATTGTTTATGCAAAAAGATATTTTAACTATAGATTTTGATCCGGAAAGTTATCCAAATGCTTTAATTGTATTAAAATCTCAAATTAAAGACTATAATGAAGAGTCTGAATATCATAGTCATTCTAAAGCACAGTTAATATTGCCAACTAAAGGACTTATTCAATCAAATGTTGAATCTAAGGTTTGGGCAGTACCTTTAGGTAGTGCATTATGGATTCCCAGCTATGTTTATCATAGTAATCTAATAACGAAAGGTGGTGAAATGTGTATGACTTTTGTCGATAAGTCAATGCTTGTCAATATGCCGAAGAAAGCTTGTGTACTGTACATATCCCCTTTAATAAGAGAGTTGATTTTATATTTATCACAACAGAGAGTTTTAGACCAATTGAATTATGAAAATCAAAAAATAGCGAGTGTTCTGATTAATCAATTATCAAAAATGTTGCCAACATTTTATAACTTTTCTTTACCTTCAGAGAAGATTTTACAAGAAGTGGCTCTTAAATGGCTTAGTAAACCAACAAAGTATAAATATATATCTGATATGGCTTATGAATGTTCAGTTAGTAGTAAGACTTTAGCAAGGAAAATTAAAAAAAACATAGGAATGAATTTTAGTGATTGGAAAAAACAGTTGCATATTGTTGTAGCTCTACAAAAATTATATGAGGGTTATTCAGTAGATTGGGTGTCAGAATATTTGGGTTATGAATCAACAAGTACTTTTGTTACTTTTTTTAAAAGAGTTTTTAAATGTTCACCTAAAAAGTATATTAAAAGTTATTGTTAAGTATATGTTTTTTTAAACATTATCTAATGTTATTTTTTCTGGGTTTGCAACAAAAAGTGAGAAAATAATCATAACTATTGATACACAAATACAGATAATAAGAGGTATCTCCCAGCTTGAAGTTATTTGATGGAATAGACCTGTTACAACTGGACCTAAAGCAGCCAATATGTAGGCTATTGACTGAGACTTTCCAGAAAGGACAGCTGCTAGTTGTGTATTGCTAGTTCTGACGCCTATTAATATTAAGCTAACCATGAATGCACCACCAACACCTATTCCTAAGACTACAATTGCAATAAAGGTAAATATATTAAGTAAAAGAAATAAAATTCCTAAAAAATTGCATAATGCAAATAGTAAAGTAATAATATTCTTGTTTTTTAGTATTTTCATGAGTGGAGTTATTATTAATACGGGTAGGCTTGATGACATTTGAAATAACCCTGCTAAATAACCAGCATCTTGAATAGAGTATCCTTGGTTTTCTAGAATAGAAGGAATCCATGTGGAAAAAGTATACATAAGTATACCACTGCATGATAGGAATATACTTATTTGCCATGCAATCTTAGATTTCCAGATGTGGCTATGAAGATTTGTGGAATTGTTATTTTTTGGTAATAATGTTTTATTTTTGAGCTGGGGTAGCCATATAACTAAAGTTATTATGCTAAGTATAGCAATACTTGATAGTGCTAGTGTTAAGCTAGAATTTCCTGAGTAAGAGAATTTTTGTGCTAGATGCATAATTGGTATCATTAAGCTAATCGTTAGCCAAGATCCTAACCCCATCATTAATCCATATATTGAAATCATAGCAGGAATGTTATTTGGAAATTTTTGTTTTATAAATACTGGCATAAGAACGTTAGATACCGTGATACCAATACCAATAATAATAGTACCTAAAAACATTGTATATATATTAATATATGAGCGTACTAATATGCCAAGAGTTATTAATACTATAGATATCATTAGGCTTACTTCTATAGAACGTTTTTTTGCAAAAGAAAATATAAATAGTGATAATGTTGCAAAAATTAATAATGGAAGGCTAACTAACAGTCCGGCTGTTACGGGAGAAATATTAATAATATCAACAATATTTGTAAGTAGTGGTGATATTGATGTAATAGGAGCTCTTAAAATAGATGCTACTAGAATAATTCCAATAAGGCAAATAAATATATGTTTAGTATTTTTCATCTGATTATTCATAAGTTTTGCTGTATTTGTATATTATGATGTTTACTTTTTTTTAGAAGAGACTGTTTATTTGGTTTAGAGGACATTTTTTATTTAAGAAGTGTCTGATATTAGTTTTTTAGGAGATCATTATAAATACCTGACTATGAGTTTTTTCATTTTAGTTGCACCACAGCTTTTTCATAGAAATCAGCAGGACCCACAGTTCCAATAATTGTATAAGCATAGCCTTTTAGTTTCATATCGACGAGACAGGGTTTTAATAAGGCTTTACCGATACTAAGGCCTTCTGTAGTTTCACACCCCAGTTGGACCAAAGAAGCTAAGTGCTATTGCATCATAACAAGCAAAACCGATAGTTTTATTGTTTTGAGTAGCTATAAATATAGACTTTGGAGTATTCATGAAGGCCGCTTCTGCTTCATCTGCCCATGACTGTGCGAAATTATTTTTTATCCAGTTTAGAACTACTGACTTTTCAGGAGCTATAGGTTTGCGTATATTTATATTTTGCTGCTATGATAGTAAAGGAGCAATGTCGTTATAAGTTATTAATTGTTTGGCAATTAGTTATAGCTTGATTAAGTACTTCTGGAAAATATCCTCTTTGATAAAGACGTCCACGTGTGGTAGGTTTTCTTTTATCTATACACTCTACAGCTTTATTTGCCCAATGACTTGTATATATAGTAGAAAGTATATTAAGATTTATGATATAGGTCATGTTATATGCTTTAAGACTCTCCTTGAGTTCCTTAATATCTATCTCATCATTAAGATACTGCATTAAGGGGTCTAGCAAAGATGTAACTATACCTGTACAAAAATATTGTAATATATATGCGTGTTCTTTTTCTATAAGAGTATTTCTATTATCTATGCTGGGTTTCATAAATTGTTCTATAGATTCACCTTTCATGCTGTGGAAACCCAAACTCTTCCAAGCTTTATTAGCAATATTATCTATCTCTCTAATATTTTCTGGATTGCTTGAAGCTTTTATTAGGAAACATGGATACTCCATGTCTCCAGAATTTGAATCTATAAGCCAAGAATTATTAGTTGTTTGAGCGGCTTCTTTGCCTGTGTATAAATTGATAATACTAGTGTATTTGTTAGCTAATCTTTTTAACCTTCTAATTATAGACATAACATTAGCTCTTGTTAATTTACTAATTCTTATATCAGAATAATAGAAGTATATATCATCATCTTTAGGTATAAGTAGTTGATCCCCATAACCACAATGAATACTGCATAAGTTTAAAAATGAGTGGTTATTTAATCCTTTCATATATTTCTTATCCATATTAAAAAACTCTTCCCAATTAAGGCGATCAGATATTTGTAATTTATTATTTGCATATGATAATACGTGACGAAGTTTTTCTTTAAATTTTGAATCACTGACAGTATGTCTAAAAGCGGTGAATGTTCCATTTCTAAAAAAAATCTCTGTTTTATTGGAATAATCAACTGCAGCTTTTAAAATAGGGTATATAGATGCCATTTTAGACATAATAGTCTTATACTCACTACTATATTCATTTAAAACTTCTTCGGCGTGAGAATATTTCTCTAAAAATTCTCTCGAGTATAGATATTTTTTAAAATCTAAATTCTCATATTTTTCTACAACTTTTTTTGCGTTGTTATGTTTTTTAAAAGCTTTTTGGGCGTCTAGATATCTGTTAAAATCTAAATTCTTATATTCTTTTAAAACATTATTAATATTAAGAAAACCTAGGTTTTGTATGGTATTTAGTATGTAGTTGTTTTTTTCTAAAAAAAAATTATATCTATCATCATTTAACATAATACATACTCCATACTATAAATCATAAAATTAGACATATTTAAGCTTCTTTAACCTCTGGAAAAACTAGTATGACCGAAGTATAACTTCTTTAATAGTTAACATTTATAGTATAAAGTACGTATTTTATGCTTTGTTTCTTTACTCGATTGTAAAAAAAATGATAATTTTTAATCTTAAGGGTTTTCTTTAATCTATTTAAATAGTTAGTTTTTTCCTTAGTTTTGTGAAGTGTTTCTTAACCTACTATAGCAAAAGTATAATAAACATTAACCTTTGAAGCCACTTGCTATTATATAAAACTCTCTTGATTTAGGTCTAGAAGATTTAGGTTTAAATTGAATTACTTTAACAAAAGATTCTTTGACTAGTTTTAGGTATTCATCACTTCCTTGACCTTGGAAAACTTTTGCCACAAATATTCCATTATTTTTAAGATTATTGTTAGCAAAATCTAAAGCTAGCTCCAAAAGATATATTGATTTTGCTTGATCTGAAGTCTTATTGCCGCTAAGGTTAGGTGCCATATCTGAGACGATACAATCAATTTTTTGTCCATTAACGAGATCATTTAATTTCTCATAGATCTCATCACTTGAAAAATCACCTTGGATAAAATCAACACCAGCTATAGGAGCCATATCTAGTAGATCAAGAGCAATAAGTTTGCCATTATTACCAATGTATTTTACGATTTGTTCAGACCATCCTCCTGGAGCTGCGCCAAGATCTACTACAAAAGCATTTGGCTTGAAAATTTTGTATTTATCTTGAATTTCAAGGATTTTAAAACTTGCTCTACTACGATAGCCTAGTTTAGTTGCTTGTTTAACATAAAAATCAGAAGTGTGATCTTGCATCCAGCGTTTAGTGTTTGAGGCTTTTGACATTTGTTGGTATAGTTCATGATCTTTGTTTTAGATCTTATATTATAAATAATTTAAGCTTTAAATTAAAAGTTTTTATAATTGATTTGTGTTGATAGCTATATTAAAAAAATGGCTTTGACGATATAATTTACTGTATCAAATATATTGTTTTTAATAATATGAATAAGAAAATTTTGACAATGTGCTTAGTTTCACTGGTTATAAGTTCTTGCACGACTGTACAAGAAGGTTGGGATGATAATGTGACCCATTATAAAAAGTTAACTAGATATAGCGAGATAAAACCAGTTGAGTATTCAACACATACAAACAATGTTGCTGGGGTTGATTTTCTAGTCGCAAACTATCCAGATCAGATAATTAAGCTTGATGGGAATGATGATTTTAATAAAAGATACAACAAGCTAATTAGTTATCTAAAAAATAATGGTTATACAATTATGTCTAATGAGAAGCTTCCTCTTACAGCAACGGTGATTGCTGAGGTTAATAAGCCAATGCCAGACCTTAAGTATATAGGCGTTATAATGCAACAGAGCACTCGTTTACAACAAACTGTTTATAATATCTCCTATGGAGGCAATAAATTTAAAGCGCGCCAATTTTATAATAATTACAAAAAGACTTTATGATTTTTTCTTGCTGAATAGCGAAGCAAGGATCAGTAATATAACACCACATGTAATAGCAGAATCGGCTATATTGAATGATGGCCAATGATAATTCCCAATATGAAAATCTAGGAAATCAATAACATATCCTCTAAAGGCACGATCATAAAAATTACCTAAAGCACCACCTAATATAAGAGAAAAAGAAAATAGATTTAGCTTTGCTTCAATGGGTTGTTTAATGATCAAATAGGTAAGAACTATCGCAGCTATCAATGATATTATTGAAAACATGACCATTTGCCATGATGTATGACTATTGCTTAAGAGGCTAAATGCAGCACCATGATTATATAGAAGTGTGAAATTGAAAAAACTAGTTATTTTAACTGGTTGTGCAAACTCTAAAGAAGTATTAGCAAGATGTTTTGTATATAAATCAGCAGCTATAATAACAATTGCTAAAACAAAATACTTTATTTTAGGTTTAAGCGAACTCACGAGATTCTCCAGTTTCTGTTGTGATGTTTTCAACACAACGACTACATATATCATGATATTCTTCATTTTGACCAACTGTAGAGCTACGATGCCAACATCTTTCACATTTTGGCTCTTCTACTTTATTAATGTCAATAAATAAACCTGAGATTTGCGCTTCAGTTGAGTCTGTAGATTTTTCTTCTATAGGTCTTAAGTTTGCTTTAGAAGATATTAATAAGAATCTAAGCTCACTTTCTAGCTTCTTAAGAAGATTATATTTTTCTTGGTCAGCATATAGAGTTATCTCAGCTTCTAAAGAAGCTTTAACTAGATCTTCATTTCTTTTTATTTCTAGTACTCTATTTACCTCAGAACGAATTTCTTGTATTTTTGTCCAAAAATCTAAGTTCAGCTCATCATCTGGGCTAAATGATTCAAGCCCTGTGTACCATTCACAAAGCTGTATAGGTAAGTCAGTTGTCTTTGGAGTAGCTTCCCAAATCTCATCAGCTGTATACGATAGTATCGGAGCCATCCATCTAACTAAAGCATGAACAATATGGTAGATAGCTGTTTGAGCAGACTTACGTGGATGCCCATCTGTTTTTGCAGTGTACTGTCTATCTTTAATAATGTCTAAGTAGAAACTTCCCATTTCAACTGAACAGAAGTGGTGTATCAATTGAGCAACTGTATGGGTTTGGTATTTCTCATAAGCATCTATGATTTTATCTTGGAACTCTTTAGTCTTTGCAATCGCCCATTGATCTAATTTTACTAACTTATCAAACTCTATAATATCTGTTTCTGGGTTGAAACCATTTAGATTAGATAGTAAAAATCTAGCTGTATTACGCAGTCTACGATAAGTATCGGCTGTTCTTTTTAAAATCTGGTCAGAGACAGCCATTTCACTCTTATAGTCAGTAGAAGCTGTCCAAAGACGCAAGATATCAGCGCCAAGAGTATTATAAATATCTTGAGGAGACGTTACATTTCCTAAAGATTTTGACATTTTACGGCCATGCTCATCAACCACAAAACCATGTGTGAAAACTTCTTTATATGGTTGGCTACCTTTAGCAGACATTCCAACTAATAATGATGTTTGGAACCAACCACGATGTTGATCTGAACCTTCTAGATATAAATCAGCAGGGTAGCTAAGGCGTTTATCTAAATCTAATATACACATACTAGATGCACCAGAGTCAAACCAAACATCTAGAGTATCTTTTACAGATCTATAATCATCTGTTTCAGATATGAAATCACTGTCATCAGCGTTAAACCATGCTTCAACACCGCCTTTGTCTATTTTTTCTGCTACTTTATGTAAGATCTCAATAGTATTTGGATGTAGCTCTTCAGTTTCTTTATGAATAAATAAAGGTAGAGGTACTCCCCAAGTTCTTTGACGAGATATACACCAGTCAGGTCTATCTTTGACCATTCCTTCTATACGAGCTTGTCCCCAGCTTGGAGCCCAGTTTGTTTCTTTGATAGCCTCTAAAGCTTTGTTACGTAAGCCTTCTTTTTCCATGCTAACAAACCATTGAGGTGTAGCTCTAAACATAAGAGGTGATTTATGACGCCAGCAGTGAGGATAGCTGTGCTTTATTTTATCAGAGTTCATTAGGCGTTTTTTCTCACCTAAAAGTTCTACGATTCTATCATTGGCTTTGAAAATGAATTCACCGGCAAATAGTTTGGTATTTTCACTGTAACAACCATTTCCTTTGACATAAATCTCCATAGATAAGTCATGTTCTTTGCCTAAAGCGAAATCTTCGACACCATGTGTAGGCGCTGTATGTACCATACCTGTACCAGAGTCGTCAGTTACATGATCTCCATGTAGTATTGGCACGTGGCGACTATAGAAAGGATGCTCAGCAATAATTCCTACTAACCTCTCACCAGAAGTACAAGCAACTACATTAGCATCTTCTATGGCGTATCTTTTTAATGTTTGTTCTACTAAGTTTTCTGCAAGTATTATATATGAATCATCAATCTTGATTAGACTATAGCTTAGGTCGTTACGAACAGCTATAGCTTGGTTAGCAGGTAGTGTCCAAGGAGTAGTTGTCCAGATAATAGCAAAAGCTTCGTGATTTAAAGAATCTATGCCAAAAGCCTCAGCTAATTTAGACTGATCTTTGATTTTAAATTTTACATCGATAGCTGGAGAGACTTTATCGGCGTATTCAACCTCAGCTTCTGCTAGAGCTGATCCACAGTCAGTACACCAGTGCACAGGCTTAAAACCTTTACTTAAATGACCATTTTCTATAATTTTTGCTAATGTTCTAATCATATTGGCTTCATAGCTGAAATCCATTGTTAGATATGGTTGATCCCACTCGCCTAAAACACCAAGTCTTTTGAAATCTTTCTTTTGTATTTCAACTTGTTTTTTTGCATATTTACGACACTCTTTTCTAAAAGAGTCTTCAGAGATTTTCTGACCGGCTTTTCCATGTTTTTTCTCAACTTGAAGCTCTATTGGTAAGCCATGACAGTCCCATGTTGGGATATATGGAGCATCATAGCCACTTAGAGTTTTAGATTTTACAATTATATCTTTTAAGATTTTGTTTACAGCGTGGCCAACATGGATACTACCGTTTGCATACGGAGGTCCATCATGCAGAACAAATTTGTCACGCCCTGCAAAATGCTCTCTAATTTTTTTATAAATACCTTGTTTTTCCCACTTGTTAAGAATCATTGGTTCTTTGTTGGCTAAGTTACCCTTCATCGAGAAGGATGTTTTTGGGAGATTTAGTGTGTCTTTATAGTCACTCATTTGAATTCCTTAGGTATTTAAAATAGTTAATATTGAGATTTAAAAAAATTACTTAAGCACAAATTATAATGTACAAAGAAGGCTATGTTAATAGTCTACAATGTAGTAATTAAATTTTTTGCTTTTTTTATGTCTTGAGATATTTGAGATTTTAACTCTTCAAAAGATTTAAATTTTTTTTCTTCCCTAATAAAGTCTATAATTTCTGTAGTAATATGTTTACCATAAATATCTTTGTCAAAATTAAAGATATGTGTTTCTAAAAGATTATTCTTACCATCTACAGTAGGTCTGGTTCCTGCATTAGAAATACCGTAGTAGCTTTCTTTGCTTTCAAAATAAACTTTAGTTAGGAATACTCCTTTTAAAGCTGAATTTTTTGGTAGTTTTTGATTAGCTGTATGAAAGCCAATTTTTCTGCCATTTTTTTGTCCATGAATAACACGTGAGTTAATTTTTAAAGTTTTGCCTAGTAGTTTACGAGTTTGCTCTAGATCATGATCTGCAATTGCTTGGCGTATTTGACTACTACTAATACGATGATTATCAAGGTTTAGTGTTGATACCTTATCAACCTTAAAGTCATATTCGTTAGAGAATTTTTTTAAAAGTTCATAATCGCCTTTGCGCTTTTTACCAAATTTAAAATCATCGCCAACGATTATATGCTTTATGTTTAATCTATCTACTAAATATTCTTTAATAAATGTTCCAGCCTCAATGTTTGCAAAATTGGAATTAAATTTCTGGCAGATTATATTTTCTAATCCAAGTTCGTATAGGTTAATAGCTTTGTTTCTGAAGTCATAAATTCTTGTAGGTGCGTTTTCTTTTAGGAAGAACTCTTTTGGTAAGGGTTCAAAAAATAAAATATAAGTTTCTAGTTGGTTTTCTTTAGCAATAGATTTTAATTTTTCTATGATTGTTTGATGACCTAAATGGACACCGTCAAAAGATCCTATCGCAACTGCAGAGGGGTTAGATTTTTTGATTTTTTTAAAGTTAGTGATGATTTTCATTATAAAGATAGTTTAAAGCAGTTTTTTAAAGGGATATAATAACCTAATAGTATTCATTTTTTGTTGAAAAAAAGCAACTACTGTTAGATACTTATTAGTTAGAAGTTTTTTAATATACTTGTGTAAAATATTTTTAAGTGGTTTTGTCATGGAAAGACGTGTAAAGAGAATAAGAAAATTACGAAATAAAAGCGGTAAGGTTTTTGCGATTGAAACAAACCTTACGGGTAGGCAACTACTCAATAATAGAGTTTTGAACAAAGATGTTGCTTTTAGCCAAGAAGAAAGAATAGCATTTGATTTGCTTGGTTATCTTCCTGAAAAGGTTGAAAGCTTAGAAGAGCAAGCTGTAAGAGTTAAAAAACAGCTTGAAATAAAACCAACAGCATTAGAAAAGTATGTTTTCTTAAATAGGCTACATGATCTAAATACTACTTTATTTTATCACTTTGTGCGTGAGAACTTAGAGGAGATTATGCCTATTATATATACTCCTACTGTTGGTGAAGCAGTACAAAAATATAGTAGCTCATTTAGAAAACAAAGTGGTTTGTTTATATCAATTAACCATAAAAGGCATATCTCTAGGATTTTAGAGAGATATGAATATAATAGTATTGACCTTGTTCTTGTAACAGATGGTGAGGCAGTTCTGGGTATAGGCGATCAAGGTATTGGTGGAATGAATATCAGTATCGGTAAGATTATGGTTTATGTTGCGGCTAGTGGTATAGATCCTGCAAGAGTTTTGCCAGTACAGCTTGATATGGGAACTAATAATGATGATCTACTTTCTGCTCCGGGATATTTAGGGGTGCGTTTACCAAGAGTTTCTGGTGAGACATATGATGAGTTCATCGAAGAGTTTGTTACTCAGGTTAAAGCTAGATTTCCTAATGTATTTTTACACTGGGAGGATTTAGGTAGAGATAACGCTACTCGTATATTAGAAAAATATAAAGAAAAACTATGTACCTTTAATGATGATATCGAAGGTACAGGTATTGTAGCTGCGGCTAATTGTATTGCGGCAATTAAGACAGCGATGACAATTAGAGTTAACTCGGGTGAGTTGACCGAAGAGGAAGCTATAGGAAGTATTTGTGATCTTAAGATAGTTATCTATGGAGCTGGTAGTGCTGGTTGTGGTATTGCAAGACAGCTTGCTGATGTAATCGCAGATAGAGCAGGGATTACAATTGAGAAGGCCAGAAAGAGTATTTATCTTGTTGATAGATATGGCTTAGTTTGTGATAAGTTAAGAGCTAAGCGAATCACTCCGGAACAGAAGCCTTTTGTTAAGACAAGTGCTGAGATAGATAAGTGGAAAGTTGAGGATTTTGACTATATCACTCTAGAAGAGACTGTGAAGAATGCAAAACCAGACATTCTAATCGGTACATCTGGTCAGCCAGGATCATTTACAGAAGAGATTGTTAAAACAATGGCTGAGTGCAACAATTACCCTATTATAATGCCGTTATCAAATCCAACATCATTATGTGAAGCTTTACCTGAGGATATTATCAGATGGACTGATGGAAAGGCTCTTATAGCAGCAGGAAGTCCTTTTGCTGATGTTGAATATAATGGTCGAGAGTATAGGATTTCTCAAGGTAATAATGCCTTTATATTTCCTGGTTTAGGCCTTGGCTCTGTAGCAGTCCATGCTAAAGTCTTGACTAATGGTATGATTAGGGCTGCGTGTTATCGATTAAGTGAATTATCACCAATGGTAATTAATGAAGATATAACACAACCATTATTAGCAAATATATCTGATCTGGTTGGTGTGAGTAAAGAGATTACAAAGGCAGTAGCAAAACAAGCTATATTAGAAGATGTTCATGGTGTTGATGTGGATTTGGAAGATCTTACGCCTGAAGAGCTTGATGATGAGATTACTAGATTGATTAATCTATCTTCATGGACACCAACATATGCGCCATATATGCCAATTTAATATTTTCTTAAATTATCTTCTCTTTTTTTAGATTCCTCATGCTTTTAGTCATTAAGTTTATATTAATTTTTCCTACTATAAAGCTATTGAAAAAAATTGTTTGTAGTGTGAGAATGGTTTGTTCATATCTAATATGAAAGTGCCTGGAAAGGCTTCCATATAAGACTTTACTCTATTTAACTCTAAGAGTCTTGAGAGTAAATCTATAATTGAATATTTGCTGTAAAAAATATTGAAAGTGAATTTTTCGTCATGCAATCTCTTTAAGATTAGTTTAACTTTTGTTTAATTTTGAGGATGTAATTGTGACAGGAAAGTTTAAGAGAAGCTTTATTTTAAGTAGTTTATTATTATGTTGTGGGCTTGGTTATTCTGAGAACTCTCCAGCGGTTGTTTCTCAAGGAGGTCCTTTAGGAGCAGTTAGTATTGGTGCTCAAAATGTAAATAACGCTACTGCTAGCTCAGGTACTTCAAAAAACGCTGGATCAAATGCATCACAGCAGTCAAATGCTCAAAATGTAAATGAAAAAGAGATGTTACTAGAGTTGCAAAAGCAAGTTAAGCAGTTGCAAGGTCAGTTATTACAAATTAAGGCACAAAAAACTAGTATCCAAAATACATCTAATGAGAATACACAGTTTTCTACATATGGTAGAAAAGTTTATGATAATAAGCCTAACTCTCTTAGCGGTCAGGATTTATCTGATTTGGCTAGCGGCCAAAATCCTGCCGATATTATGGAAAATGTTGATACAAAAGGTTCGATTGTTGATCTAAATAATAAGGCCTTGGGTGGGGTATTTAATTCAAGTGGTGGTATTGACGTAGGGGGAGCTCCTGCAATTACTACTCGAGGTCAGGTTACATTCCTAGGTTCATTCTCAGGTAACAACAGTATTCCTATTGGACAGATTAGCTCGAGCCTTTTTGCATCAACATTATTAGGTCAAAGGGAAAAGTTCGATGATTATTCAATTTTCTTCGGTGCATACTTGGAAGCAGATGCTCAAACATGGTTTGGTAATAGTGGTATTGCGAAATATGGACCTTCAAATACTGAATTATCTCCAACTGGAGAAAATATCTACCTAACAGCAGCTAGATTATATTTCTTAGCAAATGTTGGTCATTATGTGACTATGCAATTTGACTTTGATACAGATGAAACAGGTAATTTTAGTGTTGGTAATGCCCTTGCAATTTTTGGTAACTTAGATACTTCTCCTTTCTTTGTAACAGTAGGTAGAAACAAGCTATCTGTTGGATCATATGGTGGTGGTGGTACCTGGACAGATGGTATGACTATCTTTTTGAAACCTAGTCGAGCTAGTAATATATCAGTAAACTATAAAAGTCAGGTTTGGAATGCCAATGTATCTGTTTTTGGTACAAATGATAATTCAGCTGATTTTTCAACTGGTTTATTTTATGCGGATAATTGGACTGAGAACTTAGTAGGAGCCTTTAACGTTGGTTATGTTTATAATCTAAATGGTTCTGGAAATGGTGATGTGGTTAGCTTTTTGAAGGAGCAGTATGGAAATAACACCTCTGCGAAAGTGGGTGCTTTTAACGTTGATGGAAACTTGACATATGGCTTATTTGGAGGACTCTTAAACTTAGGTGCTGGCTGGTCAACAACAACAAATACCCAAGATTTTAATGGGGATGGTTCAAGTGTGCTTGCTGGAGGGTGGTATGGTGCGGCCAACTACTCAATGGTGTTAGGAGGTAGAAATACTAACTTCGGTGTTTCTTATGGTCAATCATATAATGCAAAAGATATACCTATGACATTATCAGCTTCTGCTATAAATGGTGCTAAATCACCTATCGGGATACGTAGACAGCTTCTTGTTTCAGGTCAGCGTGCTTATTTTGACAATAATGTCTTATTTGGTCCAGAATATTCATATCAACAGTTATATGGTGGCAAACATATGAACACTATTACTCTAGATCTGTCTATATTTGTATAATATTTGCCATTTCATTATTGGCTGTCTCGTCTTTGATAGCTATTCAAAATATTTATCTTTTCTATTGATTTATAATATCTAGTCAGTAAAATAAAAGTCGAAGTGTTAGTGTTTTTAGTGATTAAGTAAGCTTTTGAAATGTTTATAAGATCATGTAAATTTGAGCTTAATATGTTTAAGCGAAACTAGCATTTTTGTATTATTAGAAATTGTAAAATTTAAGCGGATGTGACTTTCTCGACATTATTTTGTAGATTGGGGTTAGTAAATTAATCTTGTCTATTATATAGTTCCATGAAGTCATAGTTTGGCAATTAAATTTTAAATTTATAACACATAGTTGTCAATATGATACAGCAAAATGCAGATAGTATATTTGATAATGCTCTAGGTCTAAATAGGCCAAGATGATGGCTTTATGATTAACTTTTCATAGGGCTTTATTTTTTATGTTTGGGGAGGCGTGGTTTTAGTGCAAAAGTTTAAAAAAACCTTTATTTTAATCAGTGGTATGTTTATATGTTTTACATTGGGTTATTCAGAGGATGGTTCTCCAGATGTCGTTTCTCAAGGAGGGCCTTTAGGTGCAACGAGCATTGGTCAACAGGACCTTAATAATTCCTTAGCTAAAAAGACTTCACAAGCTAAAGATTCTGAATCATCACAACCTTCAAGTAAAGGATCAAATGATCAGAGTGTCAATGAGAAAGAACTTTTATTAAAGTTGCAAAAGCAAGTTGAAAAGTTACAAGGTCAACTACAGCAGATTAAGCAACAAAGTCAAAACCAAAATGGTGAAATTAAAAATATGTCAGGTGGAAACTCCCAGTTTGCCACATATAGTACCAAAGTATATGATAATCAGCCTAACACTCCACAGGCAATAACTGGAGATGATTTAAGTCAGACATTAGTTGATGGTCAAAGTGCTTCAGATATTATGGAGAATGTTAATGATAGTAACTCGATAGTTGACTTAGGAAATAAGTCCTTAGGAGGTGTGTTTAACCAAAACGGTGGTATTGATGTCGGAGGAGCTCCAGCAATTACAACTCAAGGTCAAGTTACTTTCCTAGGTTCATATTCTGGTAACAACAGTATTCCAATTGGACAGATTTCATCAAACCTTTTTGCTTCAACCTTATTAAGTCAAAGAGAAAAGTTTGATGATTACTCAGTTTTCTTTGGTGGCTTTATTGAAGCAGATGCACAATCCTGGTGGGGTAGTAGTAATGCATCTACTAATATATCAGGTAATGGCCAAAATATTTATTTAACAAATGCTAAACTATATTTCCTATCGAATCTTGGACACTATGTAACAGCACAATTTGATTTTGATACATCTGAATCTGGTACCTTTGGCTTAGGTAACGCTTTTGTAATCTTTGGTAATTTAGATACTTCACCATTCTTTGTAACAGCAGGTAGGAATAAGCTATCTGTAGGTACATATGGCGGTGGTGGTCCTTGGACGTCAGGTATCACCGACTTCTTATCTCCAGATAAGGTCACTAATGTCTCTGTAAACTATAAAGATCAAGTATGGAACGCCAATATTACTGTTTTTGGCTCAGATGACCAGACTGCAGACTTTTCAACTGGTCTATTCTATGTTGATAGCTGGACAGATAACTTAATTGGTGCTTTTAACGTTGGTTATGTTTATAATATGGCGGGTGCCGGTAATACTTCATTGAGTACTTTCCTTAAAAATCAAGGTCTCTCAGCAGCAACACCAATAGGTGCATTTAACTTTGATGGAAACTTAACTTATGGTTTATGGGGTGGCTTCTTAAACTTAGGTGCTGGTTGGTCAACAACTACAAATTCACAAGATTTTAATGGAGATGGCGGTAATGTGCTAGCAGGTGCATGGTATGGTGCTGCTAACTACTCAATGTTGTTAGGTGGTAGAAATACCAGTTTTGGTGTCTCTTATGGTCAATCTTATAATGCTGCAACCTTACCAATGAGCTTATCAGCATCTCCAATAAATGGTAATAGTACAACCTCAGGAATAAAAGAACAGCTTATTATCAGTGGTAACAGAGCGTACTTTGATAATAATGTTTTATTTGGCCCAGAATATTCATATCAAAAATTATACAGTGGTCAGTATATGAATACTATTACACTGGATATGTCAGTATATATATAATTATTGTTCTAAAAGAATTTTACCTATTGAAAATAACTAAAAGAAATATCTTTAACTTTTTAATAAAAAGAGATATAGCTTTATAAACTAATATAAATAGAGTAACATTAGCGTAAATATATAAGTTATAAAATATAAGGACAAATATGTCTTTTTTAGTTGCTATAGTAGGTAGAGCAAATGTTGGTAAATCAACATTATTTAATGTGCTTACTAATTCTAGAGATGCTTTAGTTTTCGATTTTGAAGGTGTGACGCGTGATCGTCAATATGGCCAAGCAAAGTATGATGATCTTGATTATTTAGTAGTCGATACAGGAGGTATCTCAGATCAAGATGCAGGGTTTGATGAGTTTATGGCTAAGCAGTCTGAGATGGCTATAGATGAGGCTAATCTAGTATTTTTTGTTGTCGATGGTAGATCTGGACTAACAGCAGGTGATGAGTATGTAGCTAATTTATTACGTCAAAGAGATAAAAAAGTAATAGTTGTAGTTAATAAGGTTGATGGAGTAGATGAAGAGGCTGCTATGGCTGAATTCTATAGCTTTGGCTTTGAAAAAGTCTTTGCAATATCTGCTGCACATCGTAGAAATACTCAAAAACTAATAGACAAGTTTTTGAAAAAACCATTGAATGAATATTATCAAGATTATACTCAAACAGGCGAACATAAAGAACAGCTTCGTCATGGGATCCATTTTTCATTGATAGGTAGACCTAATGTAGGTAAATCTACTCTTACAAATAGGATGCTTGGAGAAGACAGAGTAGTAGTGTTTGATATGCCTGGAACAACCATTGATAGTGTTAGTATTCCATTTGAAAGACATGGGCAAAAATACACCATAGTTGATACCGCTGGAGTGCGTAAAAGAGGTAAGGTAAAACAAACACTAGAGAAATTCTCAGTGGTTAAGACTCTTCAAGCTATACAAGATTCAAATGTTGTTGTGGCTGTGGTTGATGCTAGACAAAGTATCTCAGATCAAGATCTAAGTTTGATACATTTTGCAATTAAAAATGGCCGCGCTCTTGTCTTAGCTGTCAATAAGTGGGATGGCATGACAGAGGAGGATCGTAATAAAGTAAAAGAGGATATCAAAAGAAGACTATATTTCTTGCAGGATTATGTAGATATTCACTTTATATCAGCTCTTCATGGTACAAATGTTGGTCATGTTTTTGAGTCTATACAAACTGCTTATGAGTGTGCAAACAAGAAAATAACTACAGCAGATGCCACAAAGCTATTACAACTTGCTATAGATGCTCATTCACCTCCAATGGTAGGTAAATTTAGAATCAAATTAAAATATGCTCATGTGGGTGGTCATAACCCTCCTGTAATTGTTATACATGGCAATCAAGTAAGTAAACTACCACATTCATATAAAAGATATTTAGAAAATTTCTTTAGAGAAGCTTTAGAATTTAGAGGAACTCCTATAGTATTTGAGTTTAAGCAATCAGAAAATCCATTTGCGACTAAGAAAAATAAGAGATCAAAAGATGAAGGCAGTAAGAGTAAAAAAGTTAAATAATATTGCTGATGAAATAACAATAAATATTAGTGGTGCAAAGAATGCTTTATTGCATTTAATATTCGCAAGCTTAATTCCAGATACAAAAACTACATTTAGTAATGTTCCAACAACTTTATTAGATTATAAAGGTGCAAAGGAAATACTCGAAAATGTTGGAGCTGTTGTTACAGAAAAAGGTGAAGATGTAACGATTAATACAAAAGTAATATCAACAGAAACATTAGAATTATGCGGTCAAATGACTTCAAAAACACGCTGTTCTTTAATGCTTTTAGGTTCAATGCTAAAGAAAAAAGGGCGTGTAAAAATTGGATTTCCTGGTGGTTGTAGCTTTAGTGAGAAAAGACCCTTTGACATTCATCTTGAAGGGCTAGAAGCTTTAGGTGCAAAGGTTACACTAGCAGAAGAGCATATTGAAGTTGTTTATAAAGAAGAAAAAGATGCTGAGTTTAAGATGCCTTTTCCTTCTGTTGGGGCAACGATGAACTTAGTTATGTATGCTGTTATCGGTAATTCTGAAGTTATTCTTGAGAATGTTGCTCTTGAACCTGAAGTTGTCACATTAATCGATTATCTAAATAAGTGTGGCGCTAATATTAAATTTGATATTGAGAGTAGAAAGATTAGAATATTAGGAGTTGCAAGACTATTAGGCTGTGAGTTTGAAATAATCTTTGACCGGATTCAAGCAATGACTTATGCTGCAATGGCATATTTATACAAAACAAATGTAACTATTACAAATATAAATACTAAAGACACATATAGTATTGCAAAACCGTTAGAAAAACTGACTAATGCAACTGCTAAATGGGAATATGATCAAAAAAATAAATCTCTAAAGTTTTTCGGTAAAGATAGCAATATTAAAGGTGTTGATATTATAGCGGCACCATTTCCTCATTTTCCAACAGATTTACAGCCTATATATGCGGTAATGTTATTTATGGCAAATAGTTCTAGCACTATTCAAGATACTGTTTATCCAGAAAGAATAAATTATGTATATCAAATTCGTAAGATGGGCTTTGATATTTCCATAGATAATAACTTGATTGAGATAAGACCTGTAACAAGCCTTAAAGATATTCGTCCAGCTATAATGAGTGTAAAAGATCTGCGTGCTGGAATGGCATGTCTGATGGCAGGTTCATTACTTGATGAGTTCTCAACTATAAATAATGCTCATCAGATATTTAGAGGGTATAATAACCTTATACAGAATATGTCTCATTTTATGCAAATAGAGATTTTAGATAATAATGTTTAGGTAAATAATGTCACAATATATATCTTTAGAAAAATATAACACTTATAGAATTAAATCATTTGCAAAACATGTTTATTTTCCTAGTAATGAAAATGAGCTTCTAGAAATTGTAGATAGGCATGAAAAATTATTTTTTCTTGGTAATGGTAGTAATGTAATCTTTTCTAAAGAATATTATGATGATGAAATAGCCTTCGTTATTTTTTGTAAAAATTTTAACTCTTTTTGTGTTTCTGATTGTGAGGTAGATGTTCAAGCAGGGGCTTTATTGCAGGATCTTGCATTAGAAACATACCATGCAGGCTTAAGTGGTATTGAGACATTTTATGATGTCCCAGCTAGTTTAGGAGGAGCTTTAATAATGAATGCTGGAGCTTATGGTGATGATATTTATACTTATGTAAAAAGTGTTAGAGTTTTAGATCTTAATAAGAAACAGATAATCGAGTATAGAAAAGAAGATATAGAGTATGGCTATCGATTTTCTATGTTTAAAAATGATAGTAATATTTGTATATTATCTGCAAAATTTGAATTTGAGAAAAAAACAAAGCAAGAGATTAAAGCTAAGTTAGATGATATTTATTCGCGTCGTTTAGCTAATTTACCACAAAAGCCCACAGCAGGAAGCGTATTTAAAAGACCTCAAGCAAATATGCCTGTAGGAGTAATGGTTGAAGAGCTTGGACTTAAGGGTAAAATAATTGGGGATGCACAGATTTCACCTAAACATGGTGGCATTATTGTTAATAATGGCAATGCTACTGGGAGTGACATAATACAGCTTATTGAATTTATCAAAACCACGGTTTTGGAAAACTATAATATAAAACTCCATGAGGAGCAGATAGTTATTTAAAGTGTTTGTACAAAATACTTTTTTATATGCTCAATATCTAATATACTTTGCTTAGGAAAATTTTTTTTATAGAGTTATGAGAAATAAAGTTATATTTTTTTTATCTACTATGTCATTAAGCTATAGTGTTGTCTTAGCAGATACTACTAATGTTAATGCTAGCGTTACTCAAGCTGATCAGGTAGCCACAAATATAAGTAGCAAAGAAAAAGCTTCAACAGCAGTCAAACAGATTAGTAAGTCACAGGATAAATCTAATACTCCAAAATCACAAGATACTCATAAAGGTGATGATCTAAGTATTATGGTTGATACAAGTAATGCTAGTTATGATGCACTCTTGGCGGATGCTGAGAAGATACTGGCAGATCGTGATAATACTAAAAAGCCAGCAGATCAAGAAGTAGCAAAAAAAATAGCTCAAATTAAGAAACCGTCAGACCAAGAAATAGCGCAAAGGATAGCTCATATTAATAAACATGTTGGTAATAAGGTTGTGGTTGAGAAAAAACAATTACAACAAGAATCTATGAAACAAGATGTTAAAGCGGCTGGAAATATTTTAAAACGTCATGATGAAATTAATGAAGAGTTCAAAGATTCTTATGGTGCATATCAGGGTAATAAGTCAACGAAAGATTATATAACTAAAGAATCTCAAGGTTATAATGATGCTGAGGCTTATCAGATGAAAAACTATAAAAATCTTTTGGGTGGCGTGAAATTAGAGACTCCAAAAGAGATCGGTGAGTCATTTGATGAGATTGATAACAGTAAAGCTAAATCAAAGTATAAGTTATCTGATGGTTATTCTATTGAGGATGTTACAACTGTAGGCTCATTGACTGGGCAGGATAAACGTTTGAAGAAATGTTTGATTATGAAAACTTATGGAGGTGGTACGTGGCGTACATATTGCCAGCCACTTAAGAAACCAACTCAATGTCCAGATTATGACTGGAATCAATTATCAACAATGGCAATTATGTATTGTTAGATTTTTTGAAATTAGCAATTTGTTCTTTTAATTCATCCAAACTTATTCTGTTAGGGTTACTACGAATTCTAATATTTTCATCATCTTTACGAACTGCATAACCATATAGAGCTTCTATTTCTAGCTGTAGATTTTGCTTAAACTGTTTTATGAAATTGCTCCATAAGCTTCTGCCAGTTAAACCTGTATGCATGGTAGTATCTGCTAGTGGCTCATTTAATGCTCTAATATCTTCAAAAAGAGTGTTTGTACTTTGATAAGTAAAAACAATTAAGTCTGACTCTATAGCAGGGGTTTTATATCTACTTGATTGTAGAGTGTTTCCCCATGTTAATAGATCGATCATATCATTTGTATGTTTTTTATTACTAACAGTTGCAAAATCTTGTTTCATCGTGCTAAACGATTTATCACCAAATGTTGAAAAAAGTAAGATTCCATCATTGTTTAGAAGTTCATAATAATTATCTAATTCTTGGACTAAATTATCTGTAAGGTGGATAATAGAGTTTGATATTATAATATCAAACTGTTGTTTAGTATCTTGGTTATTATGGATTCTAGCATTAGGAAAACGACTTTTCAAAATATCTAAATAGTTAGTATCTTGATATCCATCAACTAAAATATCTGTTGGATCAAGGTTTATAAAATCTAATCTTTTTAGAAGTCTTTGAGCGAGTTCATTTTTTATAAATGATGTTTGATAAAGTTTCTTATGTGATAATTGTTGTAGAAAAAGATTATAGTTAAACATTTTTATTTCTTAGGTTTAGTTTGTTGGAGAGATTGTAATAGTTTTTTAAGCTCTATAAAAGGTATAGGTCTACTAAAATAGAATCCTTGATAAAAATCACAACCTATTGATTTTAAAAATTCAAGCTGTTCGGCTGTTTCGACTCCTTCAGCTACACATTTTTTATTTAAGTTATTTGCTAATTGTACTATAGCTTTTATAATAGCTTTATTATTTTCTCTATCAAAGTCACTAACAAATGATTTATCAATTTTTAGGTATTTAATAGGTAAATTAGCAAGATACTTCAATGAGGAGTAGCCTGTACCAAAATCATCTAAGGCAAAACTAAAGCCTTTATTATTTAATTTGTTAATAATGGATCTTGTATGATTTATATCACTTAATAAGTATGTTTCTGTAATTTCAAAAGTGATTAATTTTTTATCAATCTTATCAAAGAATTTAATTATTTTATCAGAAAATTTATTGTTGATGAGTTGTATGCTAGATATATTTATGGATAGTTTAATGTTATCTATTAAATTAGCTTTTAATAATTTCTGCCAATCAGATATGGTTTTTTTAAATATCCACTGACCTATTTTTTCAATAGTTTGGTTTTTTTCTGCTATAGGTATAAATTCATCTGGTGTAACATTACCTAGATTAGGTGAGTTCCAGCGTATTAAAGCCTCTACGCCGTAAATGTTCATATCAGCATCAAATTGAGGATGATAAACAATATTAAACTCACGCATATCAATATTTAATAGTTCGCGTTCTATGCTGTTACGACGTCTTGTAGCTTCATCATAATCAAAGCTATAGTTTGAGTATATATTTTTACCCATAGATTTAGCATTGTGCATAGCTGTATCAGCATTTTGGAGTAGCTTTTCTATATTTGGTGCAATGTCAGGATATGTTGCGATTCCTATACTAACAGATTGAGTTATGCTGTTTTTACTTATATCAATTGGAGTAGATATTTTTTTTATTATACTTTTAGTAATATCTTCTATTTTTTGAAAGTTATTTTGGTTTTCAATTAGAACTAAAAAGTCGTCGCCACCTGATCTACCAATAATACTATTTTCAGGTAAACAAGATCTTAAGATCTTAGCTATAGTAACTATAAGCTTGTCACCTACAGAATACCCAAAAGAGCCATTTATAAACTTAAAATTATCTAGATCTATCATAATTAGGGCAGTTAGGAGATTTTTATTGGCTTTTTTGAGAGATCTTTCCGCAGCTTTGATAAACCCCTTACGATTTAAAAGCTTGGTTAGTTCATCGTTATATGCAATATAATTAAGTTTGGTATTTTTTTCCTTTATGCTTTGAAGTAAAGCCTCTCTTTCTGTGACATCTCTAGCTATACCCAAGATAAAAGGTTCTCCTGCTTTATTGCAGAATCTAACCTTATAAGTATCGATGACTATTTTTTCACCAGTAGGGGTGGTTATATATTCAATTGTTCTAGATGAGCCTTTTTTAAAGGCAATCTTGTCATATTTGAGGAAAAGTTTAGCATCTTCAGCAGAGAATTTCTCAACTGTTGTTGTCCCTATAACAGATTCTTGTATATCTTTAGGGTATAGATTAAGCATGGCTTTATTTGCTTTGATAAGACGATAATTTTTATCTTTAACAAACATAATATCTTCACTAGCATCAAACATTAATTCAGAGAATTCTTTTGATTCTTTTAAATCTTGTTGTATATTTTTTAGTGCGGTAAGATCATTATGTGCACCAAACATTCTAATGGGGTTACCATTTTTATCACGGATTGCCATTCCACGACACCTAACCCATACTGTTGAGCCATTTTTATGTTTATATCTAACTATTTGAGAGTATTCATGATTTGGGTCTTTAAGGTGTTTTTCTAGGTTTTGTGTAGCTGTTTGAAGATCTTCTGGGAAAATTAGATGCTGCCATTCTGATGTAAGTGGCTTTTTCTCTTTAGGATCATAGCCGAGTATTTCCCAAAATCTATCATTCATCCATTCATTTTCGGGATTTTCTAAATCCCAATACCATAGACCGTCTAGGCTAGACTTTTGTAAAGAGTCAAAAATTTTATGATTTTCACTTATTAGATCATAGAGCTCTTTTTTAAGATAATGACTCATAATGCTATAAAAAACCAGTCAATGTATATCTAAAAATTATAAACTATAAAGTCAGTTGTAACAATTTTTAGAGAGAAGTATAGAGAAATTAGTCAGAAAAATTAAATTGGTTTTTACCTGATTTCTTGGCTTTATACATAGCCATATCAGCTTTAGTGATTAACTTATCACTATTTATATCATTATTCTTTGCATCAATTAGAGTAGCACCTATACTAATCGTTTGAGTGATTTGAACTTCACTAGAAATAATTATTTTTTCTTTGAATGAAGTAATTATTCTTTTAATAATATCTGTAGCCATATCCTCATTATCTATATTTCTTAGAACAGCGATGAATTCATCACCACCGATTCTTGAGATTAAATCATTCTCTCTAAGATTATTTATCAATCTAGAGGCTACTTCTTTTAGTATCAAATCTCCTACTTCATGACCATATTTATCATTGATATATTTAAAATTATCTAAATCAATAAATAGTATAGCAATATTATCATTATCAGAATTTCGTCCACTACTTAATATTGCATTTAGTTTTTTCTCAAAACTATGTCTATTTAAGCATCCTGTTAAAGAATCAATAGAGCTAAGTTTTTTGAGTTTTATTTGCTTTTGTATTAGTATTTTATTTTTTCTAAAGTTAATACCAATGAAGTAAAATAGCCCTTGTATCATTAGTGATATAATTATACCTAGTAAGAAAAATATTGTCGGGAAGAATTTTTGTAACTGTTCATATTGTTTATCTGTAAAGAAAACCTTGATGTGCCAGTGCTTTTCTCCAGTGAACTCGAAAGAGTATGACATACCATAATATTTTTTAGGATCTAGGTTTGAGTATATCTTATGGCCTTCAAGATAAATCTCTATAGGATAGTGGTTGCGATTTATTTCAGACATAACTTTTTCTGAAAAGTTGGGTTTAAATACAACATTAAACTTATTATTTTCTTCTTTAATACAAATTGTCTTTGTTTTAGATAATGTTTTGCTTGAGCTACATTCTTTTAAGACATCTAAAGCTTGAGTTTGTGTTATGTCATAGTTAGATAAGAAAATAGGCTTTTGCTGTTTATCCTGTATGTAGTATATAAAGTATATATTTGGATAATCATCTTCATAAGCTTGCATATCTGCAATTATAGCTTTTTTACTTGAGTATGATGATGTGCTTAGGCGTTTGTAGAGCCTGTCTATAGCTGTTGCCTCTAAATCTAGTTTTTTCTCTAAGTTTATATTTACTAGAGAGATTTCTTTATGTACATTGTTTTTAATAGCTTTAGAATCTTGGTCAAATGTATATGGCCAAACTAAGAAAAATATAACAAAAGAAGCAGAACTTAATATAATTCCTATAATATGAGCTTTAGATTTTACTCCTTTAAAAGAAGTTCTAAAGAGTGTCAGCATAAGCAAACATACAGAAGTATGTAACGCCATACCTGTAATATGACCCCAGCTAAAATAAAATGAAATATTAAAGAAGTATCCAAATAGAGAGATATATGCTAATGTGAGCACTATTAGGTTTGCTCCAAAAAATAATCCTCTTAAAAGAAGAACATTTTTCTTAAAGCGAGGTAGTATATTAGCAATGGCCAGAAGTAGAAAACAGACTGCAGTATTGGGTGACATTCTACCGGGATATAGTGAATGATCAAGGGTCTTTGCGCTTATTATATGATCGATACCAAAGTTTAATCCAAATAAATATTCTAATAGCGTTAGCAGAGAAATTATTAATACGATAAGTGAGAGTATACAACGGCTATAACTAAATTTTGATGTCTTAGGAATAAAGTTAACGATTGCCAGGATAGCAAAGCATAGAGCTGTGTTAAATTGCATTGGGGGAAAGCTTTTGTTTAATTTAACAATACTTACATTACCAGTTAGCCAACCAAATATAACAACACTAGCTATAACAAGAACAACTAGGCTAACAATTGTTTGCGCTCTTCTTTGGGGTAAATACATTATAGACTATCCTAAGAATATGTATTACTTAACTACATTATATGTTATTTTGTTTAAAAATATAAAAAGCATTTACATTATTTGGCAAAAAATATACTGTTTATTAATATAACAAGAGACTTTTTTTCTATATATGGAGAATATAATTAAGGTTGTTACACTAGATAAAATAAGCGAAAAACTTAGCCAAGAGTTATCTAGCTGCGAGGTGCTGGCAGTTTCTTTAGATGATGAAATTGATGAGTCTTTTGAAGATATTGATGCTTTTGTTTTAAATACAAATAATCTAGAAGAATTCTTGCATATTATAAAGAGAATTAGAGCCAGTATTTATACATACCTAAAGCCAGTTTTTTGTGTTGATGCTAGTTTTGTTGATTATACAGCAACTGTATTTACAACTTGTGCAGCATTAGCAGAATTTATTGAAATGGTTAATGCTGAGATTAGTACTATAGAAGAGATCTCTCAAAAAAAAGACAACATAAAGCAAGATTGGCAAGCTAGGTTTTTGATATATCTATATACAAGAAGGAGTGTGTTAACACTTGATGTTCGAAGTGACTTATCAAGGAAGTCGTTTTTTAGTTACCCTATTATTGATGTTTTTTGTCAAACAAAAGATTTTGACTACTTTGGTTGGATAAAAGAGCTTGCAGAAAGACAGATTATTAAATCTAAGAATTTTGTTAAATCATTTTTTTGTTGTAGTAGTTGTCACTCTGCCAGAGCGCTATTTTCAGAAAGGTGTCCAGATTGTAAAAGTGAAAATATACTTCTAGCAGATTTTTTACATTGTTATACTTGTGGTAATATTGCGCCAGAGAGGGAGTTTATGTTAGATGATGAGCTGGTTTGCTCTCAGTGTAAAACAAAACTTAAGCATATTGGACATGACTATGATAGGCCATTAGAAAGTTACTCATGTAATGACTGTGGAAGTATCTTTGTGGAGCCTGAGGTTATAACAGAATGCTTGGATTGTGGTTTTAAAACATTAACTGAAAAAATGATAAAGCAAAGGGTTAGTAACTATGATCTGACAAAAAAAGCCCATCATTTTATAAAAATGAATTTGCTTGAGTATTCGATGTCGATATTTGATGATGTTAACTATATTGCAACAGAGTTTTTTTATAGTTTGATTGAATGGGCTTGCTCGATGCAGAAGCGAAATTCAGCATATGAATTTTCTTTGCTACATATAAATATCTTTGACTATATTACCATGATAGGGATATCTAATATATCAAAGAAACTAAGAGATATCCTTAGAAAAACAGATATGTTAACTAGAGTAGATAGTCAGAACATATGGGTTTGGCTTCCAGGTACAAATATATCAGGAGCTGAGATAGTTGCCCAAAAACTAAGGAAAATAAATGTATCAGAAGATATGATAGCTGAAAAATCAATACGGGTTGAGACTTTTCACTCAACAGCTATTGATACGGCTAAAAAAGCACAGACTTTATTGAAGGATTTAGCAAACAAAAGGTGAATTTTTGGATATATTATATGTATTTTATCAACAAACTTTATTGATATTTTCAAATCCAGGGGAGCTTTTTATTTTTGGTTTTGGTTTTGTTTTATTCTTGGAAATACCTTTTAATATATTCATATTTTTAAGCATAGTGGCTAGTTATTTTAGACAGATTGTTAGTCCGGACCATAGAGCACCATATTATCCTAAGGTTAGTTGTATCATCACAGCATATAATGAAGGCAAAGATATTTTAATAACGCTAAGAAGTCTTGAGGAGCAGCTATATAAAGGACATATTGAAGTTTTAATTATAATAGATGGAGCTAGTGTTAATAAAGAAACTCTTGATGTGGCAATGAGCTATAAAAAGGATTTTACAGCTATACCTATGAGATCACTAAAAGTTATTCCAAAATGGCAAAGAGGTGGCTATGCCTCATCATCAAATCTCGGTTTTAAGATAAGTACGGGTGAGTTAGTTATAACTCTTGATGCCGATACCTCATGTGATAATGATATGATTAGTAATATGGTACAACAATTTGCAGATCCAAATGTGATAGCATGCTCAGGAACTCTCAGAGCACGAAATATAAAAAAGAATATCCTTACACGCATGCAAGGCATAGAGTATATGCTTGGGATACATATGTCGCGCATTGCTTTATCTAATGCCAATAGTGTAAATAATATATCTGGTGCTTATGGTTGTTTTAGAAAATCATTGTTAAAAAAGACTACACTATGGAGAAATGGTTCTGCTGAAGATCTTGATTTGACACTTAGATTACAGTTTTTTTTCAAAAGACATCCTAATTTTAGGATAGCACATTCTCAAGATAGTATTGCTCATACTGAAGTTCCTGAGAAAATTTGGGAATTAATTAAGCAGAGAATGCGTTGGGATGGAGATACTTATTTTATATATATAAGAAGGCATCTTAAGAGATTATTACCTAGATACTTGGGCTGGAAAACTTTCTTAATTACAGTTTTCTCTGGTTTGTTTTTTCATGCGGTACAACCAATTGCAATAGTTATTAGCTTAATATATAGCATGATTATTTTTCCCTTTTATATTATTATTCCGATCTATATTGCGGTATATTTTTATTATCTAGTAATTACTGCTTTCTTATTTATGACATTTATAGTTTTGGTTTCAGAAAGAAAAAAGCAGGATTTGGCAATGTGGTACATGATTCCTTTGATGCCTTTTTATTCGATATTTTTAAAATTTGTTGCAACGGTTGCTGTATTAAGTGAACTTTTTATAAAAACACATAGAGATAGTACCATGGCTCCAACTTGGATTAATAAAAAGGTTAAGTAAGAGTGTAAATATGAAGTTCAAACCACCAAAAAATAAACAGATAATGCAGACCCAAGCATCTCCTGTGAAGAAAAACATTTCAAAGTTACAATGGTATATGGTTGTCGTCATAGTTATCTCGCCTTTGATATATATAGGTTGGATGATTTTTAGTAGCAACTGGTTTATAGTTGCAGATGGTACAGTCGTTACTGAGAAGTATCTAATTCGAGCTCATGAAGATGGTTTTATCAAGCAAAATAATATTCATCCTGGAAAGCTTGTTAAAAATGGTGAAGAAGTTTTTATAATGTCATCGCCTCTTCTAAATACTGAACTTAATGAGATTAAAAGTCAGATAAAAGATGTAAAAAGCTTACAAGATAAGTTATATAAAAAGGATCTAAAAGCTCTAGAGCATAAGTATGCTATAGCTAAAAAATATGTTGATATTAATGAGAAGTTTTATAATGCTATGGTTCAGCTAAGAAAGAAAAATATTATTAATATTATCGAGCTTCAGCAATCATCACAGGTGTTACATAATGCTGAGATGGATTTTGGTAATGTTCTAGTAGAGAAACAAAAGTATTCTTTGGAAAAAGATAACAATTATGCCGAAATATTAAGGCAACTTAATTTACAGAAGAGTATTTTAGAAGAAAAAATAAAAAGTCTTGATATAAAAATAGATGTTGATGCTGTAGTTAATAGAGTCTATGTTTATAAAGGTGAGTTTGTGCAAAAAGGTCAAGAATTGGCTTTACTCTCACTATTTGATAAGCCTTTTATTCGGGCATATTTAGATTCTGAGTTTGTCTCATATGTTTCAAAAGGGACTAAGGTTACTATACGTTTCCAAGATGGAGCAAAATTTAAGGGAGTTGTTGATTCCAGACCTGTATTTGCTGAGATGAATAATGATACAAGTATGTTTGATTCAAAAGAATCAAAAGTTGTTATTATTGTAAAGCCAACGCAAGAAATCCCAGAGGAATATAATATTAATAATGTACCTGTGGAGATTGATGTAAATCGTATATGAAGATATTATTTATTATATGAGTAAGCTTATTATGTTAGATAGTTAGCTTTGGTTAGAGTTTTAAAGGAAGGTTCTGTGTGCGAATAGATATTGAAACAAATCCTCTGTTAAAAAAGCTATTATCAACTCTTTTTGATGGTGTTATTATTATAGATCAAGAGGGTAATGTAGCTTATGTAAACCCTGCTGTAGAGACTTTATTTGGATATGATTCTGAGGAGATTATAGATAAAAATGTTAAAGTCTTAATGCCTCAGAGATATTCGACAAAGCATGATAAGTATCTTGAAAAATACCTTAAAACTAACAAAAAAAATATTATTAACTCATCTCGAACTGTTCAAGGGATGAAAAAAGATGGCACAATTTTTCCCATAGAGCTAGCAGTTTCTGAAATGATAAATAATGGCGAAAAAGTCTTTGTAGGTACAATAAAGGATCTTACAGAAGAGTATAAGTCAAAGCAATATGTAAGAGTTATCTCAAAAATACAAGAACTACATATTAAGCAAACGAAAAGCTCAAAAATTTTCTCATATATATTACATTTTTTACTTGATTATACATCTAGTGAATATGGTTTTATTGGTGGGATATTTAAAGACTCTGGTGATAATAAATACTTAAGAACATACGCTATAACAGATATATCTTGGAATAAAGAGACCAAAGATCTTTATAAAAGTAAAAGGCAGGAAGGATTAGAGTTTACAAATTTAGATACATTATTTGGATATACAATAAAAACAGGTAAAACTCTTGTTACAAATGATCCTGCAAATCATCCTGAATCTACTGGTATTCCTACGGGGCATCCGCCTTTAAGATCATATGCTGGAATTCCTATTATTGGTAAAAATAACAAATGTATAGGTATGGTTGGCATTGCTAATAGGGATAGTGGCTATGATGAAAATATAATCAAAGAATTGTCTAAAATGATATATGTGATTTCAATGTTGATAGAATCTAATCGAGATATGGCATATATAAAAGATATGGCTAATAAAGATTTTCTATCAGGAATTTATAATCGTTTTTATGTAACTCAATTTTTAGAGAAAAAAATAAGCCTATATGATAGTGAAAATAATATAGTTAAAAAAGATTTTTACATCATTATGATAGATTGTAATGATTTTAAAGGGATAAATGATAAATATGGTCATGATTTTGGTGATTATGTTATTAGAGAGCTTGCTGCAAGGCTGAAATCTATAGTTAAAAAAACGGATGTGGTAGCAAGACTAGGTGGAGATGAATTTGTAATAGTTTGTAATAATATAAAAGATGATAGTGAGATTAAAAAAATTGCTCAAAGAGTAAGTGATCTAAAAGACATACCATATTCTCGTGATAATGAAAGACTACTTACTTCAATGAGTATTGGAGTTTGTAGATATAATAGTGGTATAGGTATAACTAAGCTATTAAAATATGCAGACTTAGCGCTATATAAAAGTAAGACGCAAAAGCTTGACTATGTGTTATTTGACCAGGATCTAAAACAAGAGAGTGATAGGCTAGATAATTTAGTAAATACTATTCATAGTGGTTTTAAAGAAGAGTTGTTTTATTTTGTATATCAACCTCAGTTTGACTTAAAAACTAAAAAACTAAAAGGGTTTGAGGCGTTATTAAGGTATTCAGATAATGATTTTACAACAGCAGAGATTGTTGAAAGAATAGAGTTACTTTCTTTATCAGAAGAATTAAACATGTATGTGTTTAATAAGATTATAAAAGATTTAGATAGTCTTGAGCTTGAGAGTGTTAGTATTTCAGTTAATATATCCCCTAGAGTTAGAAATTTTAAAGAACATATTCAAGAACTTGTAAATATTGTAGCATCAAGCTCATATATTAAAAATAATGTAATGGAATTTGAGCTAACTGAAAGTTCATTTATTGAAAATATTGAAAGCTCAGATATAAAGATAATTTCTAAGCTTCTCAAACCGAATGGTATAAGATTAGCAATTGATGATTTTGGTGTTGATCACTCCTCAATTAAAAGATTAGTTGAGCATGATATTGATACATTAAAGATTGATAAATCATTTATCTTTGGGTTAGCTGAAAAGAATAGTAATAAGAATAATATTATTGTAGAGGCTATTATTGAAGTAGCACGAAAATTAGGTATTCGAGTTGTTGCTGAAGGAGTTGAGGACGAGTCATTAGAGAAATTAGTTACCCAATACGGTTGTGATATTGGTCAAGGATATCTATACTCTAAAGGTCTTGAAATAGATCAATTAAAAAGTTTTATTGCCAAGTATGCTTCCAAGATATAAATTGCTTTTTAAGCAAAATTGTCTTTTGTGTAAACAAAGTTCAGATGATATTGTTTGTAGTTATTGTTTTGAAAGTTTATTAAGTCATTTAAACTTTCAAAAACAACAAGTTGATTTGGGTCAGGAGTATGATTATTATCATTTGCTTAAGTATTCTGCAGAAGTTAAGCATCTTCTACAAAAGTTTAAGTTTCAAAAAGATTTATTATCAGCAAATGTTTTTTCAACAGTTATTAAATATTGGTGGGACAATATTACAAAAAAGCATTTACAAGATGTTGATGCCTTAGCAGTTATTCCTATACATCGTCTTAGATATTTATATAGAGGATTTAATCAAGCTGAAGTCTTAATTACGCAGTTGTCTCAATATACGAATATTCCTGAGACTTTTGAGAACTACTCAAGAGCTAGATATACAAGATCACAGTCTAGATCTACAAGGCAAAAAAGGCTTGAGCAAATTAAGGGTGTATTTGTTTTAAAGAAGCCAGTAGTTGCTAAGCATCTGTTAGTATTTGATGATGTTTTGACTACTGGCTCAACAATGCAGGAGTTTATTCAAACTATCAAGAAGAATAGCCAAATAGAAAAAATATCTATAATGACATTAGTGCGTCCTGAATAGTGAATATATTCAAGGATTCAGAAAATTCCATTCAGCATAAGAAAAACTTATTGATTAAATAAATACTATATATTTTTATTTATAGTAGATGCCTGCCATAATACTCACATAAGATTAGAAAAGAGTATTGTAAAAGGTTAAAGATTATGAAAAAAATAACTATTATGACAGGATTGATGATAAGTATAATAACAGTAAGTTTTGGATCTGAATTGCATCAGGTTGGAGGAGTTGCTAATGCTTCTTTTCCTCCACCGGTTATGAATTTTGCTTAAGAATAAGAATAAAGAGTATTATTGAGGCATAGAATGAATAGTGCCACCAAGAATATGAGCATGAATATGAAAAACAGTTTGTCCGCCTTCTTTCCCGGTATTAAAAACTGTTTTAAAACCTTTTAGTCCTAGTTGTTTAGCAACTTTAGGAATACTTAGCATAAATTTTCCTATAAGCCCCTCATCAGAAGTAGATAGTTCATTTAAGCTGGTAATATGTTTCTTAGGAATAACTAAAACATGAACATCTGCTACTGGATTAATATCATGGAAAGCTAATACGTTCTCATCTTCATAAACCTTTTTACACGGTATCTCACCAGCAATAATTCTACAAAAAATACAGTTAGACATTTATTTCTCCTTTTTAAAGCCATAATAAATTAAACATGCTATACCTGCTACAATAAATCCAGTGCTATGATTTTCTATAAATCCTTGTAGCTTAACTAGAGGCGACAAATCATTATGTAAAGTATATATAACACCTAAGCCTGTTAGGATAATACCTGTTGCTAATGCAAATGTGTACTTTTTCTTTGGTTTTGAAGAGGTATTATATTGGCTAGATGTTACTTGCTTTAGGTTTGTTTGTGTTTGTTGTAATATGTCAAAAACCATACGTGGTAATTCAGGAAGTTTGTCACTAACTCTAGGCATATTTTCGATAGAACGATGATAAAAACCTCTTAATCCCATTTGCTCTTTCATCCATTTTTCTAAGATAGGGCGAGATGTTTCCCATATATTTAGTTCAGGACAAAGTCTTTGGCCTAATCCCTCAACATGAAAAAGAGTCTTTTGTAACAAAGTTAATTGAGGTTGGATATTCATGTTAAAACGTCTTGCAACTGAGAAAAGCTGCATTAAGGTATATCCTAATGATATTTCACGCATAGGCTTTTCAAATATTGGTTCACATACAGTCCTAATAGCAGACTCAAGTACATCAACTCTAGTATCACTTGGTACCCAGCCAGATTCAATATGAAGCTCAGCTACCTTTCTATAATCACGTTTGAAAAATGCTAAGAAGTTACCTGCTAAATAGCGTTGGTCATCACGATTTAGAGTTCCCACAATTCCAAAATCAATAGAAATATACTTCGGATCTGCTGGGTTTGACACATCAATAAACATGTTGCCAGGGTGCATATCAGCATGGAAAAAACAATCATCGAATACTTGAGAGTAAAAAATTTCAACACCACGTTGAGCTAGTAGGCGACGATCAACACCTAAAGCATCTAGGGTTTCTATATCTGATACTCTTACACCACCAACTTTTTCCATTACCATTACAGTTGAACTTGTATATTCCCAGTATATTTTAGGCACGTAATGGATAGAAGAATTCTCAAAATTTCTACGGATTTGAGAGGCATTTGATGCTTCACGAACAAGATCTAACTCATCAAAAAAACTTTGATTAATCTCTTTGACAATTTCTACTGGTTTAAAGCGGCGAATCTCTTTTAATTGATTTAAAGCTTTGGCAAATATTAACATTAAAGAGGTGTCAAGCTTTAATATTTTTTCAATTCCTGGGCGTAATACTTTAACAACTACCTCTTCATCATTTTTAAGCGTAGCTTTATGAACTTGTGCAACCGAAGCTGATGCTAGAGGAGAACTATCAAAATTTTTAAATATATCGCTAATAGATTGCTTAGTAGCTTTTTCAATTTGGGTAGTAGCTATATTACTGTCAAAAGGAGGGACGTTATCTTGGAGTTTAGCAACTTCTTTTATAACTTCTGGAGGAAGTAAGTCTGCTCTAACTGATAGAGCTTGACCAAATTTTATAAATATTGGACCTAACTTCTCTAAAGCCTCTCTGATACGCACTCCATGTTCTAACTTACGAATTCTTCTTGAATAATAAAAAGGATTTAGTAATAGCAGAGCTTGTAAGAGTTTTATATTTGTAGCATGGATAGGCTCATTAAGTAAGCAGTATCTATTTATAATATAAAAAATATATATAACTCTTAAAAACTTTCTAATCATGTTATGAGCCTTGTAATAGTTTTAGCTTAGCTTCTACTCTATCTGTAGCTTGCTTTAACTCTTGTACATGCTTATAGAAGATATTGATTTCATTTTGAGAAATTAGAGTTCTTTTTTCTTCAGTTAGATAATCTTTAATGTCTATAATCGTTTCTTGACGAGAGGTTTTTAGGTATTCTTTAACTTTATCAAAAGGCTTAGTTATAACACTAGCGAACTCTGGGCTAGTCAGGCTAGAAATTTTATAAACCACATCTATATCAATAGCATTTAAAAATGTATTAAATTCATTTAGATCTTTTAGGCTACCTTGGAAATCAAGCTTTTCAGCAATTATTAGTTCCTGTAAGTTTTTATTGAAGACAAGCTCGAGAATATATGCTAGTTTCCCTTTTAAAATATTATCTGTAAGCTCATTTGTAGCATGTAGGTTATTATTTTCTACTTTTAGCGAAATAGTATAATCAAGGTCACTAATAACTACACTTAAAGCTTTATCTTTTAGTGGCGATAACAAAGCACTTGCTTGAGGATCGAGCTTCGGCAAAAAACTAAGAGCTTTATTTATTGTTTGTATCATTTTAATACTTATATCCAATATGTAATGCTACAATTCCACCGGTCATATTTTGATATTCAACATTATCAAAACCAGCATCAAACATCATTTGTTTTAGGGTTTCTTGATCTGGATGTTTACGGATTGACTCAGCAAGATATTTATAGCTTTCAGCATCTTGAGTAATAATCTTGCCTAAAAATGGTAATGCTTTGAAGGAGTATTCATCATAAACTTTCGATAGTAAAGGTACTATAGGTTTAGAGAACTCTAAAACTAAAAGACGGCCACCTGGTTTTAACACTCGACACATAGATGCTAGCGCTTTTGCTTTATCTGTGACATTTCGAAGTCCAAAAGAGATCGTTATACAATCAAAATAGTTATCAGGAAAAGGCAAACATTCGGCATTGGCTTGGACATATTCGATATTACCAACACATCCCTTGTTAGTAAGCTTTTCTTTACCCACTTCCAACATAGAAGAGTTAATATCGCTTAAAACAACTTTACCTTGTGCGCCGACCATTTGGCAAAATTTATATGCTAAATCACCTGTTCCACCAGCAAGGTCAAGGACTTTATCTCCTTTACGAACCCCTGTCTTTGCAAGAGTTTGTTTTTTCCAGATCCGATGTATGCCAAAAGACATTAGGTCATTCATTAAGTCATACTTAGCTGCTACTGAATGAAATACTCCAGCGACTTTCTTTTGTTTCTCTTCCCAAGGCACTTCTGCAAAGCCAAAATCAGTTGTTTTATTCTCTTTAGACATTTAAACTAAAAATTATGATATTAAGTTATTGCTTCATTATAGCAGAATATGATTTATTTGTATTGACAAGATACTACTAAATGGGAGTATAAAAAAATGTATATATTATCTGGAGATATTGGTGGAACTAATACTAGATTAGAGGTTTCTTTTTTAGAAAATGGTGTAACAGAAAGTATAGCTATTAGAAAATATAAAGGAGCTAACTATAACTGTTTATCAGCTATTATAGAAAAGTTTCTCTCTGAGGTTGACTTGGTTGGGAAAATTGACTCTGCATGTTTAGCTGTTGCGGGCTTTGTATCAAATGGTGAAGTAGAGGTTACTAATTTGCCATGGATGGTTTCTGAGCAATATATATCAGAGAGTCTAGGTGTTGATAAAAGCATGGTCAAAGTGATAAATGATTTTGAAGCAATAGGGTATGGGATAGAATCGCTTGATAAAGATAAGGATATTATAACTATCCAAGATGGTCAAAAAGATGAAGATACTCTTTGTGCTGTTATTGGAGCTGGTACAGGTCTAGGAATGTGTTTAGTTAGCTATGATAAGGATCATACTCCTAGAGTTTATAAGACTGAAGGTGGTCATGTTGATTTTTCTCCAGTTGATGATGAGCAAGTAGAGTTATTTAAATTTATGCGTAAAACTTTTCATAGAATCTCACCAGAGAGATTCTGTAGTGGTTATGGTATCTACAATATTTATAAGTATGTTGTGCGTAATCCATTATATGATCAGCCTGAATGTATGCGATTAAGAAGAGAGTTATTTAGTGTTTCAGACTCAGATAAGGCAGCGGTTATTGTTAAATATGCAATTGAGCACAGAGAACCCTCTGCTTTGAGAACTATAGATATCTTTTTAAGTATTTATGGTTCTGTGGCAGGAAATTTGGCGCTTACAAGCTTGCCATTTAGGGGGTTATATATTGCTGGTGGCATAGCTCCTAGACTTATTAAACAAATAAAAGAAAGTAAGTTTCTCGAGAAGTTTAGAGATAAGGGAAGAATGTCTAATATGATGAAAGACTTTCCAATTCACATAATAACTAATACTGATGTTGGCTTAATAGGTGCCCGTACTTATGCGGCAGGTTTAGTTAAGTAAATCTTCTGAGACTTTTGAATTCTATTTTAAACGACTTATCAACTATATATTCTTTTAAATGTTATTATTATTTAGTTTTTACTAAGTTTGTTGATATATTGATATGAGACATATCTCCAGTAATAGGATAAGACATAGACTCAATTCTTTCCATTTTACCATCTTCGTTAAAGAACGTTTTGGCAATATATTTTAGATGTACTGGTGTATCATCCTTTGTGAATCCAAAAGCTGAGTGTATGTCGTATGTATAGTTATCCTCAACAATAAGGTGCTCAATAGAGATAGCAACACGTATATTAGAGCGTATAAATTTCATGTGCTGATAGAAATCCTGTTGATTTAGAGTCTTGTTATTTGTATACATCATGAAGTTATCAGCAACACACTCTTCAATTATTTTTTCAGAAGAATAATTAGGATCAGAAAAGGCATTGTAGAATTTATACATTGATTCTTTTGTGCTAATTTTATTCATTTTGAACTCCTTAAAGCTCGTTTTCTTGTAATTCAATGTTACAGTACTGTTTTAACATTTCCAAGTCTCATTCTGTAAAATATTTCTAAACAATTGTTTAATTATAGTAAGTCAAATTTTTTTTAACAGAAGTTAAAGGTATGAAGTCTTATTTTTGAAAATATCTAGTTATATAATCACTAGTGTAGACACAATTTAATTTAAGATTGTGCAAAAAACAAAGGAGAAATACTATGAAAGCTTTTGAACATAAAGTACATATAGCACTTCCAATGAAAAATAAAAAAGAAACGCAAAAATTCTATACGAGTCTAGGATTTAGATCGCTAGACTTTTCGCCATCAGAGTTGTTTGTTGACTTCTTTGATCA
This sequence comes from Francisella sp. SYW-9, assembly GCF_008711465.1. Lineage (GTDB taxonomy): Bacteria > Pseudomonadota > Gammaproteobacteria > Francisellales > Francisellaceae > Francisella. The sequence continues at coordinate 77,069 of NZ_VXKQ01000007.1, read as the reverse complement.
GCATATCGCATTTCATGAAGTAGGCTCTTCTGCTATGGTTAAATCATCTGATATTAAAGTTCAAATACCAAAAACTAATCAAAATGGTACTTTACCATCAGCTCATTTTGGTGCATTTATAACAAATCAAGAATATTTTGATATGTTGGATAAGTTTGATAAAAATAATGTAGAAATAGTATTTGGACCAAATATCTATGATCAAAGTAATGGTGTGGAAGAATACATGACTTTTTTTAAAGATTGTAATGGAATAATCTTTGAAATTAAGGCTAACAGTATTGATAAATATGGCTTTGACTTAATAGGTGAATGGAGTCATACGAATACTCACTTATACAATAAAGAGCATCATAGTGATAGTGAGTATTCAATACCTGATATCAGTAATTTACCAGAAGGTGCAAAAAAGAGATTGTTAGATATTCCTGCTCTTAATATTTTTCGAGTACTAGGATATAAGCCGGATATGGTAATTCCATTCACAGATCTAATCTCAACTATATATAAATCACAAATATCTCCTTATTTTCGGGAAATAGCTATATTAAGACAGGCGTATAAGGGTAATTGCATATATGAGAAGCATCACCATATTTCTTTGGCAAAAGAAAATCAAGTGCCACAATCAATTATAGATGCTATTTTATCTGATAAGCCTAATGCTAAATTACAGGAAAAAGAGCTGTTGGTAGTTAATGCTGCAGATGAGATTGAAGAAAATGCTAACTTAAGTGAAGTTACTCTTAAAAAACTACATAACTACTTTACTAAGCAAGAAGTTTTTGAGTTAATCATATCAATAAGCTTTTACTGTTGTGTAGGAAGGATTGCGAACTCTCTTAATATACAGATAGAGGATATATCTCCATTAATAAATATTAAAAAACCTATTGGAGAACTATAATGAAAAGAATTGGTATTTGCGCAATTACAGCTCCAGGAGCTATAATGTGTTATCAAGCAATTATAGAGCATGTTAATAGTTCTGAGTTATTGGATAATCCTGAAATAGTTATTTTTCAAGCAAACTTAACTCCATTTAAAAAAGCTTGGATAAATCAAAATACTGATTTATTAACTGATTTGCTTATACAAGATTTACGTAAGTTAGAATCAAATAATGTTGATCATATTGTTATTCCATCTAACACTATGCACTATGTGATAGATAACGTTAAAGAAAGTATATCAACACCTATATATAGTATTTTAGATGTAACATCTGAATTTATAATTAAAAATAATTATGAAAATGTTTTGTTTTTAGGAACTAAATGGACTCTAGAAGGTGGACTATATGATAAGTTAGCAAAATCTTATGGATATAGAATAACATATCCATCATCTGAGGATATTAATATTATAAATAAGTTTATTGAAAATGAGCTTGTATATTTTGATAATTTAGAAGAAGTAGAAAATAAATTACTTATGATTGTTGAGAAATATAAAGACTCTTGTGATGCTATAGCTTTAGCTTGTACAGAGTTGCCATTGGTTATAAAAGAAGAAAACAGTCCTTTACCTATAATTGATACAACTAAGTTATTAGGAGCATATATGGCTGATAAAACTATTACATAATATAAAAAAAGATAAGAGCAAGAAAATGGAAAAACTAATTAATAAATCTAACACGCTAATACTCAAAAATTGTAAGATAATAGATGCTGATCATAAATCGCCAAGTGAACTTGTCGATATTCTTATTAAAGATAAAAAAATAGCAAAAATAGGGAAAAATATATTTATTGAAAACATAAAATCAATTGATATGAGTAAGTATTATGTAATGCCTGGGCTTATAGATGCTCATGTTCATGTTACTGCAGCTCGGCCTCAAGTAGCTAATATAAATATCCCTGATGAAGAAGTATCAATTAGAGCTAAGCAATTTATGGAAAATATGATTTCTAGAGGATTTACTACAGTTCGAGATGCAGGTGGTGCTGGAGAGGGTCTAGCATTTGTGCTAAACCAAGGGTTAGTTAAAGGACCTAGGCTTTTATATTCTGGTAAAGCTCTAAGTCAAACAGGAGGTCATGGGGATTTTAGGGATCAATCTGAAAATTTTGAGCCATGTTTTTGTCATCAATCGGGAAGTAATATTAGTACGATATGTGATGGAGTAGCAGCTGTTCAAAAAACAGCAAGAGAGCAGTTAAGAAAAGGTGCTAGTCAAATAAAAATTATGGCATCTGGAGGAGTGAACTCTCCAACAGATCGGATTGATGGTTGTCAGTACTCATTTGAGGAAATGAAAGCGATTGTTGATGTTGCTAGAGACCATGGTACTTATGTTATGGCTCATGCATATCATCCTGTGGCAATAAAGAGATGTTTAGAGGCAGGTGTTAGATCAATTGAACATGGCAATATGCTTGATGAAGAAACTGCTATATTAATGAAAGAAAAAGAAGCTTTTTTAGTGCCTACGTTAATGATCTTTAAAGCAATGAAGGAGTTGCTGAGTAAGGAGAAATATTTAAATGCAAATGTTATAAAAAAACTTGAGGAAGTTCAAAAATATGGACTAGGATCGATTAAATTAGCTAAGAAGCATAATATTAAAATAGGGTTTGGAACTGACTTACTTGGAGAGGTGCAGCAAGCTAGACAATTAGAAGGTTTAGCATTGCATGAGTCGGCACAGACTCCATATGAGCTTCTATGCTCTACTACATCAGTAAATGCAGAGCTTTTAAATATGGGAGATAAAATAGGTAAAATTAAAGAGAACTATTATGCAGATATTATTGCTGTTAAGTCGAATCCTTTAGATGGAATAGCGAAATGTTTTGAAAATCAAGATAACGTGGTAGTTGTTATAAAAGAAGGCGATCTTTTTAAAAGAATATAAATACTTAAATCTATATTATTTATAGGAAAATTGTTAAAGTAAGGAGTGTTTATAATGAATCAATTATTTATAGTATACTTAGGAGGTAGAGCTCCAAAAGCAAATATTGAATTACATGATGTACAGTTTGTAGTTGGTGATAGTATCGAAGATACATATGAGCAACTTAAAAAGAACTGGTTTGGTACAACTAATAGGTTGCATCTAGATAGTTATAAGTCTGTTAAAGGAGTCGACGGTTATAGAGTATCTATTGAAGATATCCCTCAGAATTATGATGAAAAATTATATTTTGTTAATCTTGGTGGTTATGATGAGAATAGATTAAATGAACTGCATGAATTTGGATTATTTGTTGCCACTAATCAAACAGAGGCTAGAAAAAAAGCTCAAAAAGTTCTTTTAAAAAATACTATCCGTCAACACAAAGATGACCTTATGAATATTGATGATCTTTTAGAGCTTAATAGTATTAATGGGAAACATATACATTTACATAAAGATGATAAAAAATATGATTTAAAGCCTGACTGGTTTGGGTGTAGGATGATTTAATTATTATTTTTAAGTTATTATAGAAACAATATTCAAATAATTAGCGTTACTTAATTTGATTTAGATGTTTAATACTTTTTGTAGTTAAGCATCTAAGCTAGCTTTGAGTGAAGGTTTAAAATCGGTATCTTATTCTATTTTTTACTTTTCTTTTTTTCTTTTAAATATTCCGATAGTTTCATGATCGTAAGAAATAATAAATATATGCCACCAAGTACTACAATAGCTACGTAGAAAAATATAAATAACATAAATATTCCAACTAGTATAGTTAGTTCTGTTAAGCTAAAAACAGCCAATATAAATACTAGGCAGGCACAACCTAAAAAGCTTTTATATGTACATGTGGATTTTTTAGAGATAACATTTGTATTAATCTCAGGGTTATTTTCGCTCATTTTTCTAAAAATTTCTTATTGTGCTATTATTATACATTTGTAAAAGAATTCTTTGCAAACTAAAAATTATTTTTTAATATGTTTGGATAAATAAATAGATTGGATTATCAAAAAGATAAAGGTTATACCTAATAAACCAAAAAGCTTAAAGTTCATCCAAACATTTGTTGAAAAAAAATATGCTACAAATAAGTTTAATGTACCAAGAACTGTAAAGTAAGCTCCCCACATATTATTAAGTTCTTTCCACTTATGTTCTTTAAGTTCAATATTTTCTTTGAGAATCTTTTGCATAGGAGTCTCTTTCATCGTATATGTGCTTATTATTAAACCAACACCCATTAACCAGTTGATAATACTGACTTTCCATTTAATAAATTCTTCATTGTGGAAATACAATGTTGCACCACCGAATATTACAACAAGTATAGCAATAATGATTTGTGTTTTAGCAACTTTGCGATGAGCAATATACTCCCAAGCAACTTGAGCTAGGGTTACGATAATTAAAGCAGCAGTGGCAAAAAAGATATCATAAAATTTGTAAACTGTGAAAAATACGATTGCTGGAAGCAAATCATTAATCATTTTATTCATTTTTATTAATAATAAGTATTGTATAATGTCCTAGAAGTATAACGGTTGTTGTAGAGATTATGAAGAGATTAATTGAATTATATAGTTATGGTAATAATGATTTAGAGCTAAAAGATATTGATAATATTTTAGAAAATGATGGGGTTATTGCTATTCCTACTGATTCGGGCTATGCCCTAGCTTGTAAGATGAAGTCAAAAAAAGGAATTAATAAAATTATAAAAATAAGAGATCTAGATAATAGTCATAACTTTACATTATCATGTAAAGATTTGTCTGAAATATCGGAGTATGCAAAGGTTGATAATAATGCGTATAGGCTATTAAAAAGATATACTCCTGGTCCATATACGTTTATTTTAAATGCTACAAAAAAAGTATCATCATTACTTGTTACTAAGTCTAAAAATACAGTGGGAATCAGAGTTAGTGAACATTATGTTCCTAAGGCTATATCTGCTGAGATTGGAGAGCCTTTAGTCATTAGTACTTTTATTTTGCCTGGGCAGGACTATGTAGTTACAGACTGCTCTGAGCTTGATGATCAAGTTATGCATAATATTGATGCGGTTATAGAATCTGATTATTGTGGTTATGAGTCAACAACTGTTGTAGAGATGCTAGAGTTACCTTATCAAATATTAAGGCAAGGTGCCGGTAGTATAGATTTATAATTTATTTAGAAAAATAAAATATTAATAAATGAATTCTTATAAAACTATATCTGAAAATATACAGCTTGAGATCGAACCTATAAAGAAATCTCGCTTTATTACTTATGTCTTTCGTATTGAAAACGAGAAGGAAGCCTTAGAGAGTATCACGACTATTAAGGAAAAATATAATGATGCAAATCATCACTGCTGGGCTTATGCACTTATTGAAAATAATAAGTTTAGGTTTAGTGATGATGGAGAGCCTAGTGGTTCAGCCGGTAAACCGATATTCGCTCATATACAGGGTAGTGGGCTAGTAAATGTTTTAGTAATAGTTGTACGTTATTTTGGTGGAACTAAACTTGGTGTTGGTGGATTAATAAGAGCTTATGGCCAAGCAGCTAAAGAGGCTTTAGATATAGTAGATATTATAGATGTAGAGCCTAGCTGTTATGTTCAGATAAAGCATAGATATAGTGAAACAGCTAATGTGGATGTAGCTATAAGGCATCATAATGTAGAGGTGCTGAGTCAGCAATATTCAGATATTGTCATTTTAATGGTTCAAATCAGTAGGATAGATAAAGAGAGTTTTTTAGAAGAGTTAAATAGTGTTACTAAAGGTAAGATTAAAGTAGAGATTATTGATTAGAGTATAGTTAAATAACTCTACGATTTCTAATTAGCATATATATAGCTGATCCAAATAGGCAAACTATTCCACTGAAGATGAAGACGATAAGGAAGTTATTGTTTGTGGCTTGTAGAATTATGCCAGTTATTAATGGAGCTAGTCCACCACCAATAAAGTTGGCAAAATTTTGTGCACCACCAATAGTACCTACTAAATGTCTCGGTGAAATATCCGCCACAAGAGCCCAAGTTGGTGAAACTCTAAGGCCCAAACAAAATATTGTTATACCAATGACAATAACAATTAAAAAGATGTTTTGTATATATGGTAGAGTAAGGATAGCTATAGAGGCAATTAAGCAACCAATAATTATTGGGGTTAAACGTGAATGGACTGCAGAAAAGTTGCGTTTTATCATAAAGTCTGAGATTATCCCACCAAGCATAACTGATGCGACACCAGAAATAAATGAGGCGGATGTGGCAATACTCATTTGCGATAAGCTTAAGCCTTTTACCTTTATAAAATAATAAGGTAGCCATGTTAAAAATAGCCAGTATGCATAGGATGAACAAAGGTTTCCTATACATAAGAAAATAACATTTCTATTTTTTAAAGCTTGCTTAAACGATACTTTTTGAGTTCTGCTAAAATGTTGCGGCTCTTTTAATACCCCTTTCTTTTGTAAGCGTTGCCATAATAGAGCAGCAGCTAACCCAACAACTCCAAGTAGGATAAACATTCCACGCCAACTTATCAATAACATAAGTGCAACTAGAACTAATGGAGCTAGGATATTAGCAAGTCTTGGACCTAGTGAGACAATTGAGGATATAAGTCCACGTTGTGAGGTAGGGAAGTTTTGTTGAATTATCTTTGTCGCAACTATGAAAAAAGGTGCTTCAGCAACTCCTAATAAGAGTCTGGTAAATAATATTGAGTAAAAGCCAATCACTAAACCACCAAGTAAACAAGCAACAGACCATGCAATCATACTTGTTAGCATCACTTTATTTATGCCAAGGCGATCGACTAAATATCCTGCTGGTAGGCTTGCTAGAGCATATGGCCACATAAATGCTGACAGTAGAATACCCATTTCAGTAGGCTTTAGGTTAAAAGCATTTGCAATTTCTGTATTTGCAATACTTAAAGTCGAACGATCAAGATAGTTTAATAATGCTAAAAAAAACATTAAAAGAACTATTACTATATAGAAAGATTTTTTCATAACTATAATATTTATTTGACACGCATGCCTGGTTGAGCACCTTCGTGCGGCTCTAATATATATATTCCTTCACCATCTCCAGCTGCCAGTACCATACCTTCAGAAACTCCGAATTTCATTTTCCTAGGAGCAAGGTTTGCAACCATTACGGTATGCTTTCCAACCAAATCTTCAGGATTATAAGCGGATTTTATACCAGCAAAAACTTGTTTTCTAATACCACCTAAATCGAGTATTAGCTTGAGTAATTTGTCAGCGCCTTCAACATGTGAAGCTTCAGCAATTTTGGCTACACGAAGATCAACTTTCATAAAATCATCAAAGCTACATTCATCAGCTATATCAATTTTAGGCTCTTCTTTCTTTGGTTGTGTAGTTTGTTCTTTTGCTAACATACTTTTAGTGTCCTCTATGATTTTGTCAACTTTCTCTTTTTCTATACGAGTAGCAAGAGGTTTAAATTTATTTACCTTGTGGTTTCTTAAAAATATTGGAGCATCATTCCAGTTAGAAAGCTCTACATTTAAGAAGTTCTCAGCTTTTGCGACAATGCTGGGGATAATTGGCTTAAGGTATGAAACTAAAACCTTAAACATATTTATACCTTGCGAGCAAACTTGATGAACCTTTTGCTCTTGACCTTCTTCTTTAGCTAGTTGCCAAGGTTTATGATGGTCAATGAACTGATTAGCTTTATCAGCTAGAGCCATTATCAAACGTACAGCATTTGCAAATTCTCTTTTTTCAAAAGCTTGAGTTATAGTATTGTGGCTCTCAGCAAATTCTTTTTCTAGTTCCCTATCAAAAACCTCATCAGCTAAAGTGGCATTGAACTTTTTATAAACAAATCCAGCACAACGGCTAGCAATATTTACTACCTTCCCAACAATATCAGAATTTGATTTGGTAACAAACTCTTCTAGATTTAAGTCTATATCATCTATACGGGATGTTAGTCTAGATGCGAAGTAATATCTTAGATAACTAGGTTCAAGGCTATCTAAATATGTTCTCGCTTGGATAAAAGTTCCGCGAGACTTAGACATTTTCTTACCATTTACAGTTAAAAAACCGTTAGCAAATACACTTGTTGGAGTCTTATAACCTGTAGAAGCTAGAATCGCTGGCCAAAATAATGCATGGAAATAAATAATATCTTTACCAATAAAGTGATAAAGCTCACTTTGGCTAGAGTTATCTCCCCAATATTCATCAAAATCAACATCATTTTTGCTACAAAAATCTTTAAAGCTTGCAATATAACCCATAGGAGCATCTAGCCAAACATAGAAGAATTTCTGCTCATTAGTTCCAGGTATTGCAAAACCAAAATATGGTGCATCACGTGAGATATCCCAGCTTTGTAGGCCTTGGTCAAACCACTCAGCTAACTTATTTGCAACCTCAGGCTGTAAGTTTTTATTAGATTTTATCCAGTCCTCTATATCGGTTGCTAATGCTGGTAAGTCAAAGAAGAAGTGTTCTGAATTTTTTTGTATAGGAGCTTTACCAGATACAACAGATTTTGGATTTATTAATTCGGTTGGATCATAAGTGGTACCACAAACTTCGCAGCTATCCCCGTATTGATCTTCGGCTTTACATTTTGGACATGTACCTTTTACAAATCTATCCGGCAAAAACATTTTAGCCTCAGGGTCGTATGCCTGAGCTATTTCTTTTTTTGATATGAGGTTTTGGCTATTTAATTTATCGTATATATCTTCTACAATTTCTTTGTTTAAAGAGTTATGTGTAGAGTGATAGTTATCAAAAGCAACTTCAAAATCAGCAAAATCTTTTTGGTGATTGTTTGAGTATTTTTCTACTAATTCATCAGGAGTTATGCCGAGGTTTTTTGCTTTTAGCATAATTGGTGTACCGTGAGTATCGCTACCACAGACGAATATACATTTGTTTCCTTGTAGCTTTTGGAATCTAACCCAAATATCTGATTGTATATAGCCAAGCATATGACCTAAGTGTAGGTCTCCATTTGCATAAGGAAGGGCGTTAGTAACTAGAATTTTTCGCATCTTAATTATATATTTAATTAGAAAATTTTACGTTGATTTAAATATTATAATGATTTTCAAACTATTTTGCTCAGAAAATTCACCTAGTCTCCTATATTAAATAATTGCCTTGAAAAATACTATATTGCTCTTGACACTATGTTTTATCTAGATATAATAGTTTCTCACATGGTTTAGGAGAGGTGGCCGAGTGGCTGAAGGCGCTCCCCTGCTAAGGGAGTATAGGCGTTAAACCCTATCGAGAGTTCGAATCTCTTCCTCTCCGCCATTAAAGTTTTCGATCTTTTTTCAAAATCGGGTGCATAGCTCAGCTGGGAGAGCATCGCCCTTACAAGGCGAGGGTCGGGGGTTCGAACCCCTCTGCACCCACCATTTTTCAAAATGGTAGATTTTTGATTCACAATGAGTTTTTTCAAAATGCAAGTCTTAAAAATCATAAATGATTTGATATACTAAACTTTGTGTTCAACTTTTATATCATATTAAATCATGAAAAAAATATTATTATCAACTATTTTAGTAACGACCTCATTAAGTGCATTTGCAACTACAGAAACGGCAATGAAAAGCTGTATGAATGCGTGGCAGAATAAGCAGTATATGGATGCTATAACTTACTGTAAGCCCTTGGCAAATCCTACTGATCTTTATGCTGTTGGTGTTACAGCTCTATCAAATATGAAAATAGGCAACTTAGGCGAAGGCTCTAAATATGCCAAAATGTTTACGGATCACTACGATCCTAAGGCACCTCATAGTGATAATGTTAAAAAAATAGCAGAACAGTTATTTACTCAGTACGGTCAGGAGAATGTCCAAGGCCTAGTGTCTGATTCAAATAAAGAAAAGGGCAAGCAAATGTTAGAAACTGCTAGTGAGATGGGCAGTACTAAGGCTAAAAAGCTATTAAGTATGTGGGGTTAGTATAGATCTTATGAGGAACCAGTAATGAGTTGGTCAGATATTTTAGTAGAAGAAAAACAAAAACCTTATTTCAAACAGATACTGGATTTTTTGGCTAATGAGACGAATAGTGGTAAGGTTCTTTTCCCTAAAAAAGAAGATATATTTAATGCTTTTAAATATACTAATTTAGATAATCTAAAAGTTGTTATCCTTGGCCAAGATCCCTACCATAACTATAATCAAGCGCATGGTTTGGCTTTTTCTGTGCAAAAAGGTGTCGATGTGCCACCATCTTTACGCAATATGTATAAAGAGCTATCAAATAGTGTAAAAGGGTTTGAAATCCCTAATCATGGATGCCTGACAAAATGGGCGGAACAAGGCGTTTTTCTTTTAAATACAACTCTTACTGTAGAAGCCCATAAAGCAAACTCTCATAAGGATATTGGCTGGCAAATATTTACTGATACTGTTATTGAAAAAATTTCACAACATAAAGAGCATGTTGTCTTTATGCTGTGGGGATCTCATGCTCGCAAGAAAAAAAATCTTATTGATAGTTCAAGGCATTTAATCTTAGAGTCAACACATCCATCTCCATTATCTGCCCATAGAGGGTTTTTAGGCTGTGACCATTTTAATAAATGTAATAACTATTTGTCTGAAAATAACTTAGAACAGATTGATTGGAAACTGGATTAGGAAGTATTTCTTGTTCATTGTTAAGGGATACTTTTTTGCTTCTTGATGTGATAGAATATCGACTATATGTTTTATCTTTATTAAAAGCGGTAAGTAATGTCTATAGCTACTAAAGAATCATCTATAAATATAGAAAAAGAATTAAGACAGTCATATCTTGATTATGCAATGAGTGTAATTGTCGGTAGAGCTCTGCCAGATGTTAGAGATGGTTTGAAGCCAGTGCATCGTCGTGTACTTTTTGCAATGAATGAGCTATCAAACTATTACAATAGACCATATAAAAAGTCTGCTAGGGTTGTCGGTGATGTTATAGGTAAATATCATCCACACGGTGATACAGCAGTTTATGATACTATCGTTAGAATGGCGCAACCTTTTTCATTACGCTATACACTTGTTGATGGACAAGGTAACTTTGGATCTGTTGATGGAGATTCTCCAGCAGCAATGCGTTATACAGAGATTAGGATGCAAAAGCTGACCCATGAGCTTTTGATAGACATAGATAAAGAAACAGTCGATTTTTCTCCTAACTATGATAATACAGAGTTAGTTCCTGATGTATTACCAACTAGAGTACCAAATCTTTTGGTTAATGGTTCTTCAGGTATCGCTGTTGGTATGGCGACAAATATACCACCTCATAATATGACTGAGGTTATAAATGGTACTATCGCACTTATTGATAACGCACAGCTTACAATAGAAGATCTTATACAATATATACCAGCTCCAGATTTTCCTACTGGATCATATATAAATGGTACAGATGGTATTTTAGAAGCTTATAAGACAGGGCGTGGTCGTGTGATTATGCGTGCAAAAGCGGATATCCATGAAGATGAAGCCTCAGGTAAGTCACAAATAGTTATAACAGAGATTCCATACCAGGTAAACAAGGCTAAGCTTGTTGAAAAAATAGCTGAGTTAGTTAAGGATAAGAAAGTAACGGGAATTTCAGAGCTAAGAGATGAGTCGGATAAAGACGGTATTAGGGTTGTTGTAGATCTTAAAAGAGACGAGTCTCCTGATGTTGTTTTAAATACCCTATATTCTCAGACTCAACTTCAGTGTAGTTTTGGTATTAATATGGTTGCTCTTAGTGACAATAGACCTAAGCTTTTAAATCTTAAAGAGATTTTAGAACAGTTTATTAAGCATAGAAAAGAAGTTGTTACTAGAAGAACAATTTTTGAGCTAAGAAAATCAAAAGAAAGAGCTCATATATTAGAAGGACTATTACTTTCATTAGCAAATATTGATGAGATGATCGAGCTTATTAAAGCATCACCATCTCCAGCAGATGCTAAAGAATCAATGCTGGCAAGATCATGGAATGGTACTTTAGTAAAAAGTATGCTTGAAGGTGTTGATGTGAAAATGTATCGTAAAGAAACTTTAGCGTCACATTATGGTATTCAAGTAGATACCTCATATAACTTAACTCAAGAGCAAGCTGAGGCTATATTAGCTTTAAGACTGCATAGATTAACTGGACTTGAGCAAGATAAAATTACAAATGAGTTTAAAGAACTTATTGAAAGAATTAAATATTTGATTGGTATCTTAAGTGATACTAATGAGTTGATTCGAGTGGTTAAAGAAGAGCTTGTTGAGATTAGAGATAATTATGGAGATGAAAGAAAGTCAGAAATAATTACCTCTAGGCTTGACTTAACAAGAGAAGACTTAATCGCTGAAGAAGATATGGTTGTAACACTTTCTATGGATGGTTATGTTAAAACACAACCTCTTAGTATGTATAATGCACAGAAACGTGGTGGAGTAGGAAAATCAGCAACTAAGACTAAAGAAGAAGATAGTATCTTTAAGTTAATGCTAGCTTCTACTCATGATACTATGCTATGTTTTTCTAGCTTAGGTAGAGTTTACTGGTCGAAAGTTTATGATTTTCCTGTTGCAAGTAGAATTTCTAAAGGTAGACCAATTAATAATATTTTACCGTTAGAGAAAAATGAAAAAATTACAGCCTTGATGCCTATCTCACAATTTGAAGAAGGTTGGTTTGTATTTATGACTACTAAGTTAGGTAGGGTTAAAAAGGTTGATTTATCTCAATTTGCTAGACCAAGATCAACAGGTAAGATAGCAATCGGTTTAAACGATGGTGATGAGTTATCATACGTTGCTCTTACTGATGGAAATAAGCAAGTTATGCTATTCTCAGATGCAGGTAAAGCTATTCGTTTTGATGAGTCAGATGTTAGAGCTATGGGACGTTCTGCTGCGGGCGTGACTGGTATGCGTTTACAGCCTAAGCAAAAAATAGTATCTATGATTGTTACAAATCCTGATGAAGGAGTTGTATTGGCAGCTACAGAAAATGGTTATGGTAAGAGAACTGCTGTTTCTGAGTACAGAAAAACTAAAAGAGCGAGTCAAGGTGTCATCGCAATATCAACTTCAGAACGTAATGGTAAAGTTGTGGTTGCAGTACTTGTTGGCAATGATGAAGATATCGTTTTAATCACAGATAATGGTACTTTAGTTAGAACATCTTCTGATCAGGTTAGAGAATGTGGTCGTTCTGCTCAGGGTGTTAGATTAATAAACCTAAGAAATAATGAAAGACTTATTAGTTTAAAAGTGGTTAAGCAAGATGATGAGAGTCTTGAAGATGAAGAAATAGCAGAAGAAGAATCTTCACAAGATAACCTATTAGAAAGTGAATAATATGTCTGAAGTTAGTAGGGTTACTGTATTAGGAGCAACTGGGTCTATAGGTGATAGTACTCTTGCTGTCATTAGAGATAGTCGAGAATTCGAGGTTTTTGCATTAACTGCTTTTAGTAATATTGAGAAGTTAGCAAAACTTTGTCAGGAATTTAAGCCTAAATATGCAGTAGTTCCAAGCTTAGGTAAAAAACAACAGTTAGCAAAAATAGTTTCTAATGTTGATATTTTAGTTGGCGATGAAGGACTTGAAAAAGTTTCTAGCTCTTGCGATGTTGATATTGTTATGTCTGCTATAGTTGGGATAGCAGGTCTTAAACCTACTTTTGCAGCAGCTAAAGCAGGCAAGAAAATACTCTTGGCAAATAAAGAGTCTTTGGTGACAGCTGGTCATTTGCTTGTTAATGAGGTAAAGAAGAATAATGCTCAACTAATACCTGTTGATAGTGAACATAATGCAATTTTTCAATGCATTGATAATAATACAAAAAAATATACTTCAGATATTAGTCATATAGTTGTGACAGCATCTGGTGGACCTTTTAGAGATAAGAATCTAGATGAGCTTGTTGATGTGACACCAGAACAAGCTTGTGCACATCCAAACTGGGATATGGGAAGGAAAATTTCCGTTGATTCATCAACAATGGTAAATAAAGCTTTAGAAGTGATCGAAGCATATTGGCTTTTTGATGTTGAAATTGATAGAATAAGCGTTTTGATTCATCCTCAAAGTGTAATTCACTCGATGGTGAAATATGTTGATGGTAGTTATTTAGCTCAATTAGGCGTTCCGGATATGAGGACTCCAATTGCAAATGCTTTATATTATCCAACTAGAGGCTTTGTAAATGTCGAGGAGCTTGACTTTACAAAACAAGAATTAACTTTTAAAAAAGCATGTTTTAAAAGATTTGAAGCTTTAAAGATCGTTTTTGATAATCTTCAAGCTAAAAAATATGCGGCCAATATAGTTTTTAATGCTGCGAATGAAAAATTAGTAGATGCTTTTCTAAGTGGTAAAATTAAATATTTAGAAATTATTAGATTAAATAAAGAAGTAACAGAGAAATTGAGTTTTAAGAATCCATGTAGTATAGAAGAAGTTTTTGAAATTGATAAAAAAACTCGTGAATATGTGGATTCTATTTTGGGGTAAATTAGAGTGGTTTTTTTTAGAAAGAAGTTTGTATTAGCCTCTCTTCTTATGGGGATTGCATTAAATGGCTTAGCAGATGATAGTAGCTTTGTCTTAAATAATGTGTCTATAGAAGGTTTGCAAGGCTTACAAAGTCAGGTAGTTAAAAGCCGCATAGGTTATAAGAAAGGTAGCTATATCACACCTGAAGATACAAACCAGATTATTAACAATCTTTATGGGACAGGATTTTTTAATAGTGTAAACCTCTATCGTAAAGGAAGTAATCTCTTTATTAATGTAAAAGAGCGGCCAATTATTTCAGGCTTTACTTTTAGTGGTAATAAGAAGCTTAAAAAAGAAGATTTGCAGAAAGTTTTCACTGATGCAGGTATTTATGTTGGTAACGTTTATAATCCAAATACAATGTTCCTGCTAAAGCAGTCTTTATTGAATCAATATTCATCAATGGGATTATATGGTGCTAAGATTGAAGAGCATATAAGAAAACTTCCAAATAATAGAATTGATATAAGTTTAGATATTAAAGAAGGTGAGCCAGCTAAGATCAGTGCTATAAACTTTATTGGTAATAAAAAGTTTGATGATAGTGATCTAAAAAGTAGTGTAGCTTTTGCGGTTCCTTCTATATGGAACTTATGGGGTTTTTTAGCTCAATTTGATGATTATTCTCCTCAAGGGATGGGGCAATCTGTTCAAGGAGTAACTAATTATTATTTAGATAGAGGTTATTTAGATTTTAAAGTTAAATCTAAACAAGCCTCAATGTCAAAAGATCGCGAGCATTCATACATAACTTTTGGTGTTACTGAAGGTAAGGTATATAAGGTAGGTAGTATTTCATTAACAGGTAAGTTTCTACTGCCAAAATCTGAAATTGAGTCTTTAATTAAGTTAAAGCAAGGTGAAGTTTTCTCTAAGAAAAAACTTGTTGAAAGTGTCGATGCGATAAAAACTTTACTCGGTAGTAAAGGTTATGCTTTTGTTACAGTTAATCCGATCCCAAGTGTTGATAAAAAGAAAAGAACAGTTTCATTTAAATTTGTTGTTGATGCAGGTAAGAAAGTTTATGTAAATAGGATTAATTTCTTTGGCAATAATGTAACGAATGATTATGTTTTTCGTAGACAGTTACAATATTATGAGCAAAGCCAATACAATAAAAAACAAATAGATAAATCACAAAGAAGACTAGAACAGCTACCTTATGTAGGTTCTGCTGATATGGAGCTTGTTCCTGTAAAAGGTTCTGATGATTTGGTTAATATTAATTATAATATTAAAGAGCGAAATGCTAACTCTGTCAGTGGTAGTTTAGGATATTCAGATCTATATGGATTTATGATTGGTGGTAGGCTAAATATGCCAAATGTTTTTGGTACAGGAAACACATTTAATGTAAATGCTCAGTTAGCTGTTCCTTACCAAAATTTAGATGTAAGCTATATTAATCCATATTTTACTACTTCAGGTATTAGTCAAAGTATTTCAGCATATGTCAGTCGCTCAAACTTTGCAGAAACAAATGCAATTGCAGCATACCAGTTAGATAGATGGGGTGCTAGATTAATATATGGTGTACCAGTATCAACTTTTAGTAATTTTAGTGGTGGACTTACATTTGCAAATAATAAAGTTAAGCAATCTGATGGATATCAATCAGCAGTTGTAGATTGGTTTACTGGACAGCAAGGGACCAATAGTTTCTATGAAACTGCACTTACAGCAGGCTGGACGTATGATAATTCAAATAGATATATATTCCCTACAGCAGGTGGATCATTTGGATTAAATGGTTCTATAAACATACCTGGCGTGAGTAATATTCAAGCATATATAGTAAAAGTTTCTGGTACTTATAATATAGCAATTCCAAATACAGATCAGTCGGCCCTACAAATTAGAGCAGGTGTTGATTATGGTGGAGGTTACGGTAAAACTCAAGAACTTCCATTTTATGAGAACTTCTATGGTGGTGGTTGGGGAAGTGTACGTGGTTTCCTACAAGGTTCATTAGGTGCACGTGATATGAACTTAGCTACCGATCCACACTCGACAGGGAACTCAATTGGTGGTAACCTTAATATTTATAACAATTATGATTTACTGTTTCCAGTACCTTTTGTTAAGGATAGTTCGAAAATGAGAGTAGGTGCCTTTTTTGATTTGGGTAATACATATCTTACTTATGATATACCTGGAGTATTATCTCCAACGCCACCGCATCCAACTTCACCATCATTTACTAACCTGAAATATTCAGTAGGTGTTGAATTTAGATGGGATTCACCAATGGGTCCTTTAGCAGTTTCATTTGCTCAGCCTTTCAATGTACAGGCAGGAGATGTAACTCAGCAGTTCCAGTTCTCACTGGGACAAAATTTTTAAAATATATTAAAATAATCAAGGAGATTAAATAGTATGAAAAAAATAATTTTATCACTATCTGTTATAACGGCAGCTTTCACGGGAGCTTATGCTGATACAAAAATGGCTGTAGTTAACCCGATTGAGATTTTTAATGATTCTGATTTAGGATCTGTTAGTGTTAAAAAGCTAGAGAATGATCTTAAACCAGAAGCTACTAAGTTAAAGCAAGAACAAAATAGCATCGTTCAGCAGATGCAAACATTACAACAAAATTCGGCTACGATGACTAAGCAAGAATTAACTCAAAAGCAACAGGCGATCCAGAAAGAAGAACAAAGCTTTAGAGAAAAAGCAATGGTACTACAGAAAAAAGAAAGCGAAGCAAAAGATAAGTTAGCTAAAAAATTCCAAGCTTCATTTGACAGTGCTGTGAAAACTATAGCTAAACAAAAAGGTTATAATGCTGTAATGACAACACAAGCTCTTGCTTATGTAAATGGTGTTGATGATATCTCAAGTGATGTAATTACTTTAATGAACAAGGATTCTAATTAGAGGAATTTTCTGAATGTATAGTTTAGATTTTTTAGCATCGAATTTAGATGGTGTAGTTAAGGGTGATGGCAGTGTTGAGATAAAAAAGATTGCAACTTTATCTCAGGCTGGTGAAGGTGATATTTCATTTTGTACTAATCCAAAGTATTTAAAAGATTTATCTGAAACAAAAGCATCAGCAGTTTTGATAACTGAAGAGGCATTAGACTATTGTAATACTAATGCTGTGGTTTTATCTAATCCATATATGGCTTTGGCAAAAGTTATGGAGTTGTTTGATAAGTCGCCGCAGCCTAATGGTAAGATTCATAGTAAAGCAGTAATAGCGTCAAGTGCAGTTATAGGTGAGAATGTAACAATAGATGCAAATGCTGTGATAGGTGAAAATGTAGTGCTTGAAGATGATGTAACTATTGGTGCTTGTGCTACAATTCATGACGGCACTAGAATAGGCAAAGCTACAATTATAAAAAGTAATGTATCAATAGCTCATGATGTTGAGATTGGTTCTGATTGTATAATTCATCAAAACTCTACAATCGGCTGTGATGGCTTTGGTAATGCTCGAGATGAAGATGGTAGTTGGACAAAGATTCCTCAACTAGGTAGAGTTGTTATCGAAAACAATGTTGAGATTGGAGCAGGCACTACAGTTGATAGAGGAGCTATTGATGATACGGTCATTAAAGAAGGCGCTCGTATTGATAATTTAGTACAGATAGCTCATAATGTAACTATAGGTAGAAATACTGCCCTGGCAGGAGTTACCGCTGTTGCAGGAAGTACAAAAATAGGCAATAATTGTCTTATTGGTGGACAATCTGCAATAACTGGGCACATAACTATCTGTGATAATGCTGTAATTGGAGGTGCTTCAAATATAGGTAAATCTATAACTAAACCAGGCATGTATTATGCAGCATTTGAAGCTAAACCAAGGATTCAGTGGGGTAGATTTGTAGCTAAGTTATCTAAGATAGATAAACTAATGGCAAAAGTAAAAGAATTAGAAGAAAAATTAAAATAAGTAAGGATTGTTTAATGAGCCATTTTGATGAAAATAACAAGCAGATTGATATCATGGGAATCAGGGAGATTTTACCTCATAGATATCCCTTTGCCCTTTTAGATAAAATTGTTGATTGGAATATTGAAGAAAGATCTATTACAGCTCAAAAGAATGTGACAATAAATGAGGACTTCTTTAATGGACACTTTCCTGATTTTCCTGTAATGCCTGGGGTTTTGATTGTTGAGGCTATGGCTCAAGCAACAGCCATATTAGGTGAACTAATGGCTGAAACCTTATTTGCTCATGTAGTAGCAAAAGCTGGTGGAGGTAGAAGAACTTTTATGCTAGCTGGTATTGATAAAGTTAGAGTTAAAAGACCTGTAGTGCCTGGCGATGTGCTAATAATTGAATCAAGAATGGTAAAACAGAAAAATATTATTTGTACGGCAGAGTCTGTAGCAAAAGTAGATGGGCAAGTAGTTTGTTCAGCTCAATTAATGGCAGCATATAAGGATTATTAATCGTGATACATAGTTTGGCAGTAGTACATGAAAGTGCCAAGATAGCAGATAGTGCTATAATAGGGCCATTCTGTGTTATTGGAGAAAATGTTGTTATTGGCGAAGGTACAGAACTAAAAAGTCATGTAACTATTGGTGATAATACAATTATTGGTAAAAATAATCGTATTTTTCAATATGCGTCAATTGGAGATGATCCTATTGATTATACTTATAAGAAAGGTGAGTTTTCACAAGTTACTATAGGTGATAATAATATTATTAGAGAGTGTGCAACAATCCATGGTGGAACATCTAAGGAAATTGGTGTAACTTCGATAGGAAGTAATAATATTATTATGTGCTATGTGCATATAGGACATGATTGTAAAGTAGGTAATTATATAAATCTAGTTAATGGCGTTGGCTTAGCAGGGCATGTTCATATTGATGATTTTGTTATAATTAGTTCGAATGTTGGTGTTCATCAGTTCTGTAGAGTTGGTAAGCATGCTTTTATCGCTCATGCAGCATTAATAGGTAAAGATGTTCCTCCGTATCTTATGGTAACAGCAGTTACAGGAGGATCTACTCCTTGTGGAATTAATACCGAAGGATTGAAGCGTCGTGGCTTTACTCCAGAAGATATAAAGAAAATAAAAGAAGTTTATAAAGTTCTTTATCGTCGCGGGTTAATGATGAAGGAGTCAGCAGAAGTTATTAAAGATATGGCAAAAGATAATCCTATTTTAGAGCCATTTGTTGATGTTATAAGTACTTCTAGAAGGGGTATTTTAAGATAATGAGAATAGGTATTGTCGCAGGCGAGTTATCTGGCGATCAGTTAGGAGGAACCTTAGTCAAAGCTCTTAGACAAAAATATCCTGATGCTATTATAGAAGGTATCGGTGGTCCTAAGATGCAGGCTCAAGGTTTCAAAAGCTTATACCCTATGGATTCTCTTTCTTTAATAGGCTTTTTTGAGATTATATCAAAAGGCTTAAGTATTCTAGCTATCCGTAAAAAAATTATCAATCATTTTAAACAGAATAGACCTGATATTTTTATAGGTATCGATGCTCCTGATTTTAATCTTACAGTTGAAAAGGACTTAAGAGCTGCTGGTATCAAGACTATCCATTATGTTAGTCCTAAAATATGGGTTTGGCGTGAATACCGTATTAAAAAGATTAGAAAGGCTACAGATAAGATTTTGGCAATACTTCCTTTTGAAGTTGATTACTATAAGAAAAGACATAACTTCGAAGCAATATATGTTGGTCATCCATTAGCAAAAGATATACCAGTCAAGATAGATAGATCTAGTTATAGAGAAAATCTTGGATTAAGTGATATTTCTTTGCCTATATTATCAGTATTGCCAGGAAGCAGAAGTACAGAAGTAACAAGGCTTTTGCCTTTATTCTTAAATGCGTTAGATAAATTAGTAAAAGCAGGTTATAGTTTTCAAGCAATAATGCCTTTGGCAAAACCATCATTAGAGCCTTTGTTTGATAAATATAAAGAGCAGATTGATAACCTTGGTATACAAGTCTATAAAACAAACTCGCATGATGTTCTGAAAGCTTCAGATTTTAGTTTATTGGCTTCAGGAACGGCTACATTAGAGGCTATGTTGTGTAAATTGCCAATGGTTGTTGGTTATAAATTATCAACAATTTCTGCTTTTCTTGGAAGGCTATTGGTAGGAAGTCATAGTTATTGGGCTTTCCCTAATATTTTGCATAAGAGTGAGATTATTAAAGAATTAATTCAAGAAGATTGTACTGCGGATAATTTATTTATAGAATTGAGAAAATTATTTGATGACAAGCAAAGAAATGATTATATTGTACAAGAGTTTGAAAAAATCCATGAAAGTATGATCGTGGATACTGATGATAAAATAATCGAAGTATTAGATACTATGTTATTAGAAAAATCTTAATTTTTATAAGCTTTATATATATAATACTTGTGTAGAAAAAAATATACTTATTAGGTGCGTGATAAATGACATTAATGTTGGTTTTAGTTTTAATTTTAGTGGTGTTGATTATAGTAGATCTATATCGTAAAAGTCTTCGCATTAAGCAAAAAGATATTCTTGAAGGCACTCAACAAAGAGATAGTGAACAACTTCTAGAAAAAGCAAGAAGCTCATCTGAATATGCATATATTGAGAATGTACAACGTGAATATCCATTATTAAGAGATGGCTTCTTATTATTCTATTTTGAAGGAATAGAAAAAATTGAAGTAAAAGATTTGGCTACATTCTTAAAATATTATGGAGTTAAATATACTGATGAGAAAGTATTTCAAAAACTTAATTATAACGATGTGATATTTACTGTTTTACCTGATAATGAAGAGCAAGTGTTTGCTGATACAAAAACGGGTAGAGTAGATGGTATTATTGCTGTGATGAATTATAGAAAGTTAGCTAGTATGGAATATGATGTTAAAACTTGTTATGAGTTGATGATGGATATTTTAGAGGCTATGGGGAAATCTTTTCATGGTACATTGATGAATGAACATAGAATTAGGCTTACAAATAAAGATAAACAAAATTATCTAGAAGCTATACTATAATCAATAACTATTATTTATCAAAGATAAAAATCTAAAAAAGCTCTTACTTTTGGAATATCATATTCGTGAGATTGATAAAAAGTAAAGATCTCATATTCTCTAAATTTAACTTCTGGTAATACTTGTATTAAATAGCCATTTTGGATGTCTTTTTCAACTAATCTATCCCCAGTTAAAAAAAGTCCAATACCTTTCTTACAGGCTTCATTAAGAGCACTAAAATCATCAATAAATAATATTGGTGCAGAGCAGGGGTATAATCCCCATTTTTTAATGGTAGTTTTGTGGCAGGCTTTCTTAAAGAGTGGGATATAAAGGGATAGTCTAACAGATCATTTATTGATCTGGGTAAGCCATATTCTTTGATTAGTCTTGGTGATCCGCATAATATATTTGAGATTGGCTGCATTTTCTTATATCTAAAAGAATCTGTAATTGGAGGGATCTGTGGAAATCCGACCATTATATCGATGTCTTTTCTTGCTAAATCTGAATCATGCTCAGAGAATATTAATTCACATTGAATTAAGGGGTATTTTTTTACAAAGTCATTTAAATGTTCTAATATAAACTTTCTAGCAAGTATTTTTGATACAAGTATGGTTAATTTACCTTGAGGAGTTGCCTGCCTAGATTCAATAAATTCTTCTAGATTATTAGTTTCTTGGATTAATTTTTTACACTTATCTAACATTATTATTCCAAATGGAGTCAACTCTACATTTCGAGTATTTCTATAGAATAACTTTTCTGATAAGTAATTTTCTAAAGCAATAATTTGTTTGCTAACAGCTGTTGGCGATATACATAAATCATCGGCAGCATTTTTATAGTTTAGATGTTGGGCGACCTTTAAGAAGTATTTTATTTGAGAGTAATTTAGCATATTAAAGATATACAAACTATAAAACTTAATTTAATTATAAACTATAAGTTTATAGTTGATGAAATAATTGTAGTAAAAATCTCAGATAAAAGGTTTATACTATAGGAAAATAAATTAAAGCTATATAATTAGAATGAAATACAAATACCATCATGTAGGAATCCCTGTTACAGAACCTCGTCAAGGAGAACGTTATAGTCAAGTTATGGATATGTATACTTCAGGAGGAGAGTTGCCAGGAAGGATACAGTATCATAGGTTTGGACCTAATTGTCCATTAGATAAACTAATTCAAACACAACCTCATATAGCATATAAGGTAGAAGATTTAGAAGAGGTTATTAGGGATAAAAATATTCTTCTGGGTCCTTACTTTCCTATAGAAGGATTTAGAGTTGCAATAGTTGAATCAAATGGTGCTGTAATTGAGTTTATAGAAACTTATTTAACAGAAGAAGAAATTTGGGATGAAAAAAAGCATAAAGGCTCAAATATTTATCCCGATAAGGAGAAATAGATAATTTTTTATAAGGAAATAACTTAGATTTATTAGAATGTAATGGTGGGCCCAGTAGGACTCGAACCTACGACCTACGGATTATGAGTCCGGCGCTCTAACCAACTGAGCTATAGGCCCAAAACATAAGCAGAATTATATTTAAAATAATGCTAGTAGTCAATATTTATTTTGAATTTATTCGCTTTTTATTTATATATTTTTGAAGAGGTTCCAACAATGAGCGGATCTGGGGAAATGGCTACTTCAGAATCTTTGTTATCATAGTCTACAATACTTAAAATATGTCTTATAGCATTTAATCTTGCTCTTTTCTTATCATCTGATTTTACGATTACCCAAGGAGCGTATGGTTTATCTGTATAAATAAACATTCTCTCTTTAGCTTCAGTATAATCATCCCATTTATCAAGGGATGCTTTATCAATAGGACTAAGCTTCCATTGTTTTAGAGGGTGTGATTCCCTAGCTGTAAATCTATTTTTTTGCTCTTGCTGGCTTACAGAGAACCAAAACTTAATTATCATAGTGCCACTATCAACAAGCATTTTTTCAAGCTGTGGTGCCTGCTCTAGAAATGAGAAATACTCTCTTTCAGTACAGAACCCCATAACTCTTTCTACACCTGCTCTGTTATACCAAGATCTGTCGAAGAGGACTATTTCTCCTCCAGATGGTAAATGTTCAATATAGCGCTGGAAATACCATTGGTTTCGTTCTCTTTCAGAAGGCTTCTCAAGAGCAATAACTTTAGCACCGCGGGGGTTAAGATGTTCCATCATACGTTTAATGGTTCCACCCTTGCCAGCGGCATCACGACCTTCAAAAATAATTAATACTTTTTTGTTGTTTTCTTTTACCCATCGTTGGAATTTTAATAACTCTATTTGTAAGTGATGCTTCTGTTTCTCATAAACTTTACGAGGTATTTTATGTTTATATGGGAAAATATTTTCAACAAAAAGTTTTTGTCGCTCTTCTTGACTTAGAACTTTCATAAACAACACTCAAATAATTGATTTGAGTAATATATTAGCATATAGAGATAGTAAATAGATAGGTTAATTTCTTACAGGTTTTACGTTTAGTTTAAAGCTAAATAGTATATAAAAAATCATAAATAAAACTATAATGCTAATAATTGGTGAAGGTGTTTTCATAGGGTAAAGAATAACAGCTAAAAATGTTGATGCTGAGGCTAACATAGTAAATGTGAAAGTAAATAGTTTTACAGCTTTGCTATTACTTATATTTTCTGTCCTTGAAAGGTAGATGTATTTAATTGGTATAAATGAAAATATTGTTAATATTACTATAGTAAGTTCATTAACTAATTGCGAAGATTGGAAGCATAGCATAAACATTACAATAACATTCCAATAGCTTGGGAAGCCAACAAAGAAGTTATTGTTAGTTTTAGCATTAGGTTGGCAGAACTGATATGATGATGAAATTGTTATCATTACAACTATTGGTATTAACCAATCTTGGCTTACTACACCAGAAACATATATCCAAATGCAAGGCACGATAGAGTAAGTTGTAAAGTCAATAATGTTATCTAAAAGTGCACCATCTAATGGAGCAAGTTTTTTAATATCGACTAATCTGGCTAAACTTCCATCAATGGAGTCAATAAATATAGCCATAATAATACTAAACATAGAAAGCTTAATATAGTGATGGTGTAGACTTATTTGACCAGTGACACTAGCTTTTGCTGCTTCAATTGAAAAAATGATAGCTAATATACCAAATACAGCACCTAAGGATGTAAAAAGGTGTACTAGCCAGGCATATATTTTCTGAAATGTCTGCATTTTGATTGTTTTTTATAAGTAAATTTACGGAATTGTAGCAAAAATAATTAATAGTTTCTATTAATAACTAGATTAATCAGCTTTTCAAGCGTTGCAAGGTTCAAGTTTTCTTTCTTTAAAATATTTAATATATCGTCAATTTGTCTTTTTTTGCTACTGAGATAATTATTAGCCTCATCTAACCCCATTAAGGAAACATATGTTGACTTATTAGAAAAAATATCTTTAGCACTAGTTTTACCTAATTCATCAGATGTCTTTGTAACATCTAAAATATCATCTTTAATTTGAAAGCACAAACCTATTAATTCTGAAAGCTTAATTAAAGAAGTTTTTGTGCTAGAGCAGTGGTTGTCTAATGTTAAGTAAGGCAAAAGTATGCTTGCTGTAAACATTTTTGCTGTTTTATTTATATGAACAACTTCTAGAGAATCTAATTGTAGCTGTTTATTTTCACCTTCAATATCAAGTTGCTGGCCTGATACCATGCCAGCTGAACCACTACATCTGCTAAAGATCTTGGTGATATTTTTTAGTTGTGCAATATTGTTTACTTCAATATCTTGAATTATCTCAAAAGCTAAAGCTTGAAGCGCATCTCCAGCTAAAATTGCTGTAGCTTCATTAAACTTGATATGACATGTTGGTTTACCTCTGCGTATATTGTCATCATCCATAGCAGGCAAATCATCGTGAATTAATGAATATGTGTGAATTGCTTCTATAGCGAAGGCAATTCTATGACAATTGTTTATATCTATATTAAATATCTCACCTATGGCATAAACAAATTGGGCTCTTACTCTTTTGCCACCACTAAAAAAGCTATATTTCATAGCCTCTAGTAATGTACTTGACGGACATAAGATGCTTCTAAAAATATTTTCAGCAAAGTTGTTGAAGTCTATTAAGATATTTTTGGTTTTCATAAGAATTTTATAATATTATCATATTGCTTATCTAGAACATCACTATGTTTTCTAAAGGTTTTTAGTGATCCTGAAGACATTTTAACTCTAAGAGCGTTATCATTTAGGATTTTTAGTATATTCTTAGATAGATCTTTATTGTCTTTCACTTTTATTAATGCATGGTTATCTGTTAACTCTTTAGATATTTTACTAAAGTTAAATAAGCTTGCTCCACTAATTATAGGTTTTGCTAGTGCAGCTGGCTCAAGTAAATTGTGACCACCATTATCTATCAAGCTACCTCCGACAAAAGCGATATTAGAAATATAGTAGAGATCTAAAAGTTCGCCCATTGTATCACCAAGATATACTTGGGTATTACTTAGTATTTTATTTTTTGATAAACTTCTTTTTTGATATGAAAAAGATTCATCATTTATAAGTTTTTCAATTCTTAGAAACCTTTCTTTATGTCTAGGGACTATAATTAATAAGCATTCAGGGTATGTTTTTAAAATCTCTCTATGAGCTTTAAGTATCTCTTCTTCTTCACCTTGGTGTGTGCTACCAGCAATCCAAACAGTTCTATTTCCCAAACTCGCCTTCAAGTCGGACATTTTTTCTTGTAAATTTTCAGGAGTGATAAGGTTGTATTTTAAATTTCCTGTTAATGATATTTTATCTTTAGGAATACCTAAAGAATGATATCTTTTAGCATCTTTTTCTGTTTGAGCATTAACAAGAGAGATTTTACTAAATAAAAATTCTTTAGCAAAAGGTAGTTTTGTATAATTGCGCATAGATCTTTTTGATAGTCTTGCATTAGTTATTACTACAGGGATATTTTCGGCAAAGCATTTATTTAATATATTTGGCCATATCTCAGTCTCGATTATGATGAAGATTTTTGGATTTAGTTTTGTAAAAAAACTATTTATAAATGGTAGTATGTCATATGGGATATAAAGATGATGAACATTTTTATAATTTGAATATAATCGTTCAACAACATCACTACCTGTTGGTGTTGTCGTAGTGATTACAAAATTATCATCAGGATAGTTTTCGAGTAGCTTTTTGACTAAAGGTTCTGCAGAAACTGTTTCACCAACTGATACTGAATGTAACCAGATACAATCTTTAAGACGTATCTTGGTTTGGCCAAACCTTTCAGACCATCTTTTTCTATAATTAGGGTTTTTTAGGCTGCGACGTAGCTTCTTTAGGTATATAGCAGGTATGAAAATAGTAAAAAGGCTAGAATATATATGAGATAGAGTAAAATAAATAAAAGTTTTTAAATGTTTCACATTCCAACCTAAAGCTTTATTATTGATAGCACCTACATGTCAAAGTATTTTAACATATAATCTAAGATTTAGATAATCTGATATGTGATTAAATTTAGCTTAATACCTTAAGGATGTTTTTAAGAGCGATAGCTCTGTGGCTTATTTTATTTTTGTGCTCAAGAGAAATCTCAGCTAAAGTCTTATTTAGCTCAGGTAATGTAAAAATTGGATCATAACCAAATCCATGCTCACCTCTTGGCATATCAGAGATTTCTCCATTAAGAAATCCTAGAGTAGTAACAGGGGTTGGGTCTAGTGGATGTTTCACATAAGCTAAGGCACAGACAAACCTAGCACTTTTACATGAAGTATGATTAATTTTAGCCAAAAGTTTGTCGATATTAGCCTTGTCGTTACCATGCTCTCCAGAGTATCTTGCCGAATATATACCAGGCTCTCCATTTAGGGAGAAAACTTCTAGTCCTGAGTCATCTGCTATTGCAGGTAAGCCAGTATGTTCAGAGCAGTTACGAGCTTTTAAAATAGCATTTTCAATAAAGCTAAGACCAGTTTCATCTGCATCTGGGACATTAAATTCAGTTTGAGGTATTATTTTTACATTTATTTTTGCAAATATTTCTGTAAATTCTTTTATTTTTCCTTTATTGCTTGATGCAAGAACTATTTCTTTCATATTGATAAGCTCAGATAGTTTTATTCATTTGTATATATTAGCAATTGTATATATATTAGCAATTGTATATATATTAGCAATATTTGTTGTAAATGTTATTCTTTAAGTGATTTAAGGAAATTAAAGTAAAAATAATAAGAGGTTGTTATGAAAATATGTTTTATTGGTGGTGGAAATATGGCATCAGCGATGATTGCTGGGATGGTAGCACATGGCTATAATGCTAGTGATATTATTGTTTTTGATAGAAATGATAAGAAACGTGAGAGCTTAAATAAAAAACATTCTATTGCTACATCAGATTCTTTGGTTGAAACAGTTAAACAAGCAGATATATTGATATTAGCAATTAAACCACAAGGAATGGTTGAGCTTATTAAGGAGATTAGAGATTTAGTTACTACTAAACAAATAATAGTTACAGTTGCCGCAGGTATAGAAACTAGTGCATATGAAAAGCTTTTTAATAAAACAATAGCATTTGTTCGAAGTATTCCAAATACACCAAGTAGCTTAGGCTTTGGGGCTACTGGGATATACTTTAATAATAATGTAAAAGATACAGATAAAAATTTAATTATTGATATTATGAAAACTATGGGCGTAGTAACAGTTGTTGGTGATGAAAGCGAAATTGATATTATCGCTGCAGTGGCTAGTTCTGGGCCTGCATATTATTTTCAGTTTATGGAGCATATGATTAATTCTGCAGTAAAAGAAGGTTTGGCAAAATCTCAAGCTGAGAAGCTAGTTGCTCAAACATGTTTAGGGGCAGCACAAATGGCTTTAAATAGTGATGAAGATATTGCAACATTAAGAAAAAATGTCACATCAAAAAATGGTATAACATTTGAGGCTTTAAAGACTTTTGAAAGTTTTGATCTTGGCGGTATTGTAGATAAAGCAGTGAAAGCAAATATGAATAGAGCAAAAGAGTTAACTCAAGAATTTAGTAAAAGCTTATAATTTTACTAAGCTATTTTCTAAGATAATGTCAGTAGTTATAACTATTTCAAACGTAAATAAACATTTGCTTTAGTTACCTTGTGCGGTATACTTATAATGATAGGTGTACTGCCTAAATATGATTGATTTTTAATAAAATATAAAGGTATATAAGAACTATGAGATTATTATTGGCGGAAGATGATCTAAATCTTGGAGAAGGATTGCTAGAGGCATTACAAAAGGAAGGTTTTATCGTTAATTTGGTTTCTGATGGCGAGGCGGCTCAAACTTTTATAGAGTCTGGTCTTTATGATTTAGTAGTATTAGATATTGGTTTACCAATTAAAACAGGCTTAGAAGTCCTTAGAAATATAAGAAATAGGGGAGTAAAAGTGCCTATTCTTTTACTAACGGCTAGAGATGGTTTAGAAGATAGAATCAAGGGTTTAGATTTGGGTGCTGATGATTACTTGACGAAACCATTTGAGCTTAAAGAGTTAATAGCTAGAATTAAAGCTGTTTCTCGTAGGATTGACAAGAGAACTGGTAAGAAAATTACTGAAGAGATTAAGTTCGGCGATTATAGCTTTAATCCTAGTTCAGAAACAGTTACTAAAGATGGTGTTATCATTTCCGTATCGAAAAAAGAGCTAGCACTTTTGACTATCTTAGTGCAAAATGCTGGTCGAGTAGTACCAAAAACACAGCTTTTAGAAGAAGTTTATGCAACAGATAAGGAAATGGATACAAATACTTTGGAAGTACATATGCATAATTTAAGAAAGAAGCTAAACATCCCAGGCTTTATTCAAACAATAAGAGGGGTTGGCTATTTTGTACAAAAGGATAAAGTAATTAAGTAATCTTATGGAGTTATTTAATTATTTCTTAGACTTAGGTTTCACATTTTGGTTGTTATTTTTAACTATAGCTAGTGGTTTAATCTATGCTATAGATTATTTCTTTTTTCAAAAATCTCGATTAGCTCCTTATAAAGATCATTTAGATGGACTTAATAAAAAACAAAAAAGACAGTTCTATAAAGATAATGATTTAAAAGCACCATTTATAGCGGATCAGGCAAGATCACTATTTAGTGTTTTTATTATAGTATTTTTTGTTAGGACATTTTTTATTGGAAATTTTCTAATTCCAACAGCGTCAATGACGCCAACCTTACCTGTGGGCGATTTTATTTTTGTGAATAAAACAGCATATGGTATAAGAGCGCCATTTTCTAATGATACCCTAATAAATATGGGCGAGCCTAAACGTGGAGATATTGTCGTATTTCATTTTCCTGTGAATCCAAATGTTGATTTTGTCAAAAGAGTAGTAGGACTTCCTGGCGATGTAATATCTTACAAAGATAAGATGTTGACAATAAATGGTCACAAGCTTAAATATAGTGGTTGTGATAAAGATGTTACAAATTACTATAACCAATCTATGTCAAATGGGGCTGGTGATACCGTTTGCACTGAAGATTTAGATGGTGTTAAACATAAGGTTGATTGGGTAGAATCTGTTAAAGGAAATGATTTTGAAAATTTAAAAGTTCCTGCAGGGCATTACTTTGTTATGGGTGATAACCGTGATAATAGTGAAGATAGTCGTTACTGGGGATTTGTTCCAGAGCAAGATTTGGTTGGTAAGGCTAAGCTAGTATGGATGAGCTGGAATAAAATAGATAAAAAAGTTCGTTGGGATCAAATCGGAAAGGTCTTTTAGATAAAATGGCTCCTGAATACTCTAGATTTTACAATATTCTTGGTTATAAGTTTAAAGATCAAACACTTTTATTAAGAGCTTTGACTCATCGTAGCAAAACAAAGAAAAATTATGAAAGGTTAGAATTCTTAGGTGATTCAATACTTGGCTTTGTGATAGCAGAAGAGCTATACCTTAAGTTTCCAGATATGGCAGAGGGTAAGCTGTCTCAAATAAGATCAAAGCTTGTTAAAGGAGCAACATTAGCTCAATTAGCTCTGCAATTTAAGATAGATGAATATGTTATCTTAGGTGCAAGTGAACAAGGTGGACAAAAAAGAGAAAAGATACTTGAAGATATCTTTGAAGCTATAATTGGAGCTATTTATCTAGATAGTGATTTTGCAACTGTTAAGAAAGTTGTGCTTAGTTGGTATAAAGATATAGTGGCAAATATCAATATAGATAGTGTTAAAATAAAAGATAACAAATCAAAGCTTCAAGAAATTCTCTTACAAAACTCTCTAAGTCTGCCTGAATATAGTATTGAGACTATAGAAGGTAAAGATCATGAGCAGGTTTTTACTGTTAAGGCGAGTTCAAGGGAGTTAAATATTGATGTGGTGGCTCAGGGGACATCACGTAGAAAGGCAGAGCAACAAGCTGCTGGGAAAATGATAGAAATATTAGCAAAGCAAGGCTTACATGAAAAAAAATAGATTAAATCTAAACGGTGTAATAGTAGTCGATAAATCTAAAGATATTAGTTCAAATAAAGTTCTTCAACAACTAAAATATTTATTTAATGCACAAAAAGCTGGTCATACAGGTACATTAGATCCTATGGCGACAGGAGTTTTACCTATATGTTTTGGTAGAGCAACTAAGATAGCTCAATATTTGCTTGATGCGGATAAAGAATATATTGCAACTATTAAGTTAGGTATTGAGACTGATAGTGGTGATGCTGAAGGTAAAGTGATCGCTGAAAATCATAGTATACCAACCTTAACAGAATCTTTGATTGATAATGTGTTAGGACAATTTCGTGGTGAAATCTCTCAAGTACCTCCAATGTATTCAGCCCTTAAATATAATGGCCAACCATTGTATAAACTTGCTAGAGAAGGTAAAAAAGTTGAGATAAAACCACGTAGTATAAAAATATATGAATTAGAACTGCTAAGTTTCTCTGAAACCACCATAAGAGTACGAGTTAAATGCTCTAAAGGAACCTATATCAGGAGTTTAGCTATAGATATTGGCAAACAATTAGGTTGTGGAGGTCATTTGATAGCTTTACAAAGAACACAAAGCGGTCCTTTTGATTTAGATCAAGCATTTACCCTTGAGCAACTAAAAGATTTAAACTTTGAAGAAAAAATTGCTAGTATAGCTAATATAGAGAGTGTGTTTGTTGATAAGCCGATATATTCTCTTGAAGAAAAAGAGAAGGATGATTTATATAAAAGAGGGCTCTTAGCAGATAAACCAAACTTAGATAAAACAGTTAGAATATATGATGATGGAAAGTTTGTTGCTATAGCTGAATTTGAGAAAGGTAAATTAATAAGTAAAAAATTTTTTGATCAGGATATATTAATAAGTGAGTAAATATAGCATACAAAATGATCCAAATAGGGATCTAGAAGCACAAAAATACGATAACCCAATACCAAGTAGAGAGGTTATATTAAATTATATAAAAGATACTAAACTACCTGTGAGTATCGAAAATATAGCAACAGCATTAGAAATTTTTAAGAAAAGTTTATTTGATGGGTTAGTTAATCGTCTTGGAGCGATGGTTAGAGATGAGCAGTTAGAGAAAGATAAGTCATACTATAGCCTGCCAGAGATGGTTCCTATTTATATAATTTCAAAAGTTACATCTGATAGAGATTCTCGTTTAGAATTATTTAGTAATACTTTAAATACTAAAGTTAGCATTTTATCACATCAATCAAAATTAGTAATGGTTGGTGATGAGGTTACAGCTAAAGTTTTAGGTGTTAATAAAAGAGGCAGAGTTGAGGCTGAAATAAAAACTATTGTTTCAAGAGCTCAAAAGACTGTCACTGGGTATTATTATAAGAGTTTTGATTGCCACTTTCTAAAACCAATAAGTAAAAATATAACTAATGATATTGTTCTTCTTCCGCCAAAAGAGAAGATTGAACATAACTCATTAATAGAAGCAGAAATAGTAGTTCAACCAAGTGTAAATAGTTGCGCGGTTGCTAAGTTTAAACAAGAAGTTGAAGCTGTATCGCCTGTCAAAGAGGCGATGATGATGGCTACGCAGAAGTATGATTTAGTTGAACAATGGAGCAAAAAGGCACTTAGATACCTAGATGATATCTCTGAAGCTGTATCTGTTGGTAGTAGAATTGATCTACGTGACAAGCATTTTGTAACTATAGATGGTGAAGATGCTAAGGATTTTGATGATGCAGTATATGCGCATAAGACTAAAAGTGGTAGCTGGAAGTTATATGTTGCAATTGCTGATGTATCTAACTATGTTGCAAAAGATTCAGCATTAGATTTAGATGCAAAACGTCGCTCAACTTCAGTTTATTTTCCCGGGTATGTTATACCTATGTTGCCTGAGAAACTCTCTAATGGGTTATGTTCACTAAGACCAGAAGAGGATAGATATTCACTGGTTTGTGAAATGAATATTAGTAAACAAGGTAAATTATCAAGGTATAATTTTTATTCAGCTGTTATTAACTCAAAAGCAAGACTTACTTATACAGAAGTTGCTAAGCTTTTAGATAAGAAACAGAACACTATCGTTGAAAAGACTCCTAAATTAGTACCTAATCTCTTTGATCTATATGAGTTATTTAAAGTATTGCATGGTGCTAGGGAAATAAGAGGTGCGATAGATTTTGATACTGTTGAAACACAGATTATATTAGACGAGCACAATCATATAGAATCAATTGTACCAAGACACCGAAATGATGCTCATAGGTTGATTGAAGAATGTATGCTTGTAGCAAATGTCGCAGCCGCTAAATTTATGATTAAGCATAAAAAGACTTCACCATTTAGAGTCCATAGCGAACCTAAAGAAGATCGTATGGAAACTTTAAAAAAATATCTATCAAGGCATGGTATACATTTAGCTTATGGTAAAGATGGTAAGGTTACGCCAAAAGCTTTATCTGAGATGCTTGAAAGTATAAAAGATCGTGCTGATTATGATGATATTCAAATGATGACTTTGCGAAGTATGAATCAAGCAGTATATAGTATAAACAATGATGGACACTTTGGTTTAGCATATAGTGAATATACTCACTTTACTTCACCAATTAGAAGGTATCCTGATTTGGTAGTGCATAGAATTATTAAATCAATCATTAATGAATACAAGCATGGTGGTGCAGACTATAAAGCTTCGGAGCTAGCTAATATCTGTGATAATGCCTCACAGCAAGAACGCAATGCTGATGGAGCTTCTAAGCAGGTGGAAAATTGGCTGAAATGTTACTTTATGCAAGATTACATTGGCCATATTTTGGAAGCTCAAATTAAACATGTCAATGGTTTAGGCCTTTTTGCTGAGCTAAAAGATATGTATATAGAAGGTCTAATACATGTCTCAGCTATTCCTGGGGATTATTATATCTATGATGAAACAAAAGATATACTTATAGGCAAAAGGACTCATAAGGTTTATAAAATCGGTCAAGATATAACAGTAAGAGTTGTTAGGGTTGACTTAGATAGGATACATATTGATTTTGAATTATATGATCCTCGTACTAGTAAGCCTTTTGATGCTAGCTCTACTAAGAGACCAGCTGCTAGAAAACCAAAGAAAGATAAAAAGGTTAAAAAGAAGAGAGCTAGACGTAGAAAAAAGAATAATTCTAGTAAAAAAGAAGTAAGCAAAGCTTAAGGGGCTTCATGTCCATTTGATATTTCTAAAATCTTAAACCAATCTTGAATATCTAAATCTATTTCCTGAGATTTTACAGTGTTTTCTAATCTTGAGATATTTTGGCTACCTATAATTACTTGAGGTTTAGTAGGATGCTTAAGTAGCCATGCCATAGCAATTTGATCAATGCTATTTACATTGTATTTAGCAACTAGAGTTTGCATAAATGCAACAAGCTCTTTTTCTTTAGCTGTTTCTGGATTAAAAATTTTTCCACCAGCTAAAGGCGACCATGCCATAGGACGAACCTTGTGTTGTTGTAGTTGATCTAGAGTACCATCATAAAAAGTATCTGTATGTAGTACTGATATCTCAACTTGGTTTGTTTTTAGCGGGATATAGCTATTTAATAAGTTAAATTGTGAAGGAGTAAAGTTTGAAACTCCAAATTCTTTTACTTTGCCTTCTTTACGCAGTGTTTCAAAAGTCTCAGCAATTGCTTCAGCATTCATAAGAGGGCTAGGTCTATGTACAAGCAATAAATCTAAATAATCAGTACGAAGATTTCTTAGAGAATTTTCAGCAGATTCTATAATGCTTGCAGGAGATAAATCATAGTGCTTAACTTTATTATTTGGTGTAAAATCACATTCAAATTTTATACCACACTTACTTACTATTTGCATCTTATCACGTAGGTGAGAGTGGTTCTGCAGAGCATCACCAAAAAGCTTTTCACATTTATATTCGCCATAAATATCAGCATGGTCCATTGTTGTGATACCTAAATCTAGAGCTTTTTCAACTAGTTCAATAGTTTGTTGTTGTGAAAGCTTAGCATCATCTAGGCGCCAAAAACCTAGAGCAAAATTGTGTCTTAACATAATTTTTCCTTAATTTTTTAGAAGTGGAAACATATTTGATTAAGAAAATCTTATAAAAAAAAATACTAATTTACAATAAAAAATCCTTCCTTAACAAATTACTAAGTGATAATTTAGATTAAATAGTTGTTTTATTTACATTAAAGGAAGTTTAATTATGGTATTTAAAAATGAGCATATACAAGAGCAAAGAACTACTAATGGCAAACCTTTTCCGTATGTCTTAAAGAATGATGGACAGGTAACTTCTAGCGAAGAGTTTTTAGGCTGGATAAAAGAAAATAAAGACTCACTAAAAGACTTGTTATTAAATCATGATGCCGTATTATTTAGAAACTTTCCGGTAGGTGAGCCACAGACTTTTGAAGAAATGCTAGATATAGCTGAGTTTCCTCGTATGGGATATGTAGGAGGTGCTGCACCACGTAATAAAATGACAAGTGGTAGAGTATTAACAGCTAATGAGTCGCCATCTAGTGAAAGTATACCATTTCATCATGAAATGGCACAGACTCCAAACCCGCCTAAAAATATTTTTTTCTATTGCCATATTGCTGCAGAAAAAGGCGGGGCTACACCAATCGTACAATCAAACCTACTTTATAAAAGTTTTATTGAAATAGATCCTGAGTATGCAAAGATGATAGAGAACAAAGGTGTTAGATATGTTCGTGTGATGCCTCCTGAGACAGATGCTAAATCAGCTATTGGAAGATCATGGAAAGAAACCTTTCAATGTGAGACTAAAGAAGAAGCTGAAAAAGTAATGAAAGAGCTTGGTACAGAATGGGAATGGTTAGAAAATGATAATTTAAAAACAATTACTGCAGTTTTACCAGCAGTTAGATTTGATGAGCAAACACAACAAAAGACATTTTTTAATTCAATGATAGCTGTTTATACAGGTTGGAATGATGCTAGAAACTCTGGTGAAAAGTCTGTAGTAACAGGAGATGGTGAATATTTAGATTCTAAAGTTATGCAAAGATTAGTAGAAGCAGCTGAAAAAGATGCGGTTGCATTTAAATGGCATAAAGGCGATGTGTTATGGATTAATAACAATACAGTTTTACATTCTCGCCAGCCTTATGAAGGTGAAAGAAAGATTTGTGCATCTATATCTCAATAAGTAAGAGTAAGTTTTATAACTTATATTTCTAATGAATAATTCTGGAGTACATGATTAATGAAATTGAAATTACGTAATTATTTTGCCTATGGTTTGGGTGATGTCTTCGGAGGAGGCGCTTTTACTCTTATAGGGACTTTCTTTTTAATATTTTTAACAAATAATGTTGGTTTATCTCCGTGGTTAGCGGGTCTTATATTTGGTTTAGGGCGTTTTTGGCTAGCGATCGTAGATCCTATTGTCGGGAATCTCTCAGATAGAATTCGCTCACGTTTTGGGCGTAGAAGAATATTTTTTCTGATTGGGTTTATTCCTATATTATTTACATTTATTCCTTTATGGATGACCCCTATGCATGTTAATGCAGATCATTCTAATGAATCTCATGTGTTTATATATTATTTGGTGATGTATTGTGTATTTGACTTTATATACTCAATACTTGATACACCTTATGCCTCTTTAGCTGCTGATATGAGTCATGACTATAAGGAGAGGGTATATTTATCAGCTTTTAGAATGGGATCATCTCAGTTTTCAGCGATATTATCTACAGCCATAGCGCCTTTGCTTTTAGTTAGTTTTTCATATAGTGCTAAAGCTTATGTGGTTATGGCTACTGTATTTGCAATACTTTATTCAAGTGTTTGGGTCATAGTATTTCTAGGTACAAGTGAGATTCCACCGAAAAATAACTATAAAGAGAAAAGCCTAAGATGGTTTATGGTGCCATTAAGTGGATTTATTAGCTTTTTCTCGGCGATTAAAAATAAAACATTCCGTTATCATTTGGGACTATATCTATTTGCATTTGCTGGTTTAGATATACTTATGAGCTTTTCTGCCTATTACATAAATGTTTATTTGAATAAACCTGAGCTTATGTCGTATGTTAGCTCAATGTGGATTGTTCAGTTAATAGTTTTGCCAGTGTATATATTTATTGCAAGTAGATATAGTAAGGCAACAGCTTATAGGATAGGAGCATGTATTTGGTTCTTGGCTGTAGTTGCATTAGTAAACTTAACTCCTGAGAATGCTTCTCCATTTACAGTAAGTCTTCATTTTGGCTTGATTGGTTTAGGTTTATCAGCATGTTATGTAATGCCGATGACGATGCTTAGCTTTGTTACAGAAGTTGATACTTTGATGAGTTGTAAGAGAAGAACTGGAATATATGCTGGTGCAATGTCATTTGCTAGAAAGTTTTCTCAAGGTGTGCTTATTTTACCAGGAATTGGACTTTTGTTGACAGTGATTGGATATAAGAAAAATGCATCGGTTCAATCAGTAGAGACTTTATTTTATTTACATTGGGTATTTATATTAGTTCCTTTAGTACTTATTGTAATAGGATTCTTATTTTCTTTAAAGTTTGCAGTTAACCGTAGAAATTTTCATTTGCTACAGATTGAAGTTAACCGTCTTGAATCAGGTGATACTACAGAATCAGGCTGCCACAATACAAGAGACTTATGTAGAAAGGTTACAGGTAAATCTTACAAGGCTTTGATAGATACCTGGAAAGAGTTTTACTCAAAGCATTCTTAATTTTTATAAATTAAAACTTATTATATGAACTTAGATAGTTTTTTTAGGCTGTTTGAAATTCCAAACAATTCTAAACTTTTTAAGTACACATAAAATTATATATGTTATATCTATCTGCCAGAACTTAAGATTATTTCTTATTGAATAGGCAAATTTGTGATGATTATTATGCCAACCTTCACCAAATGTTATTAGCGCAACTAACCAATTATTGCGACTATTGTCTGTAGTTTGGTAATCTCTAGATCCAAAAATATGGCAAATTGAATTTACACTAAAAGTGGTGTGATAAAGTAGTACTGTACTTAATATACCACCCCAAAATACAAAAGCAAGTCCAGAAGTTTCAAGAGTCGGATAGAAATAACTAATACAACTACCTAATATAAAAAGTCCAACTAAATATAATGCAAAAGATTCATGAGCATATTTATCAAGCCAGACTATTTCAGGGTACTTAACCCAGTCTTTGATAAATTTAGGGTCAACATCATCACTTCTTGCTTCAAAGACCCAGCCTACATGGGCTTGAAAAACACCATTTTTAGGAGAGTGCATGTCTGTTTCTTTATCTGAGTGGATATGATGATATCTATGGTGTCCTGACCACCAAAGAGGACCTTTTTGTGAAGCCCATGTACCTACTAAAGCTAATATAAACTGAAATACTCGTGATGTTTGAAAAGCCTTGTGAGAGAAATAGCGGTGATACCCAGCAGTAAGGGCAAATGTTCTTATACTAAAGGTTATAAGAAATACTAAAAGAGCCGTAATATTATAATTCACAAAAAATATTGCTAAGCATGCTAAGTGCATTGTGCTAAAAGCTATTATTGTGAATTTATTTGACTGTTGTTGCATAAGCTCTCCATGTTAGATCATTTTTTTTGCAATTTTGAAGTATAGTTTGTAAGGTAATGCTGCAATTAGTTTTAGAATTATAGTGAATTTTTTTGTAAAATGAACTTCAAATTTATTAGATTGTAAACCTTTGATAATACTATCTGCTGCTTGTTGTGGCTCAAGTAGAGCAGGCATTTTAAAATTATTCTTATCCGTTAGCTTAGTTTTTACAAAGCTAGGGTTAATTAAACGGATATCTAAATCAGGATTTTCTGCCTTTAAGCTTTCAACTAAATTGATAACACCAGCCTTACTTGCTGCATAAGGTTGTGATCTTGGTAACCCTATATAGCCTGCGACACTTGCTGTAATAGCTAACTGACATTTAGGATTGTTCTTTAGATACGGTAGTACAAATCTAATTAGATAAAATACGGCAGTAAGATTTGTCTGTATTGTCTTATCTAGATTTGAAATAGCAATATCACTAATCAAAGATGGCTCATAGAAAGCTGGTAGGTAAATTATAAAATCTGGATTATAGGATAGAGCAGGTTTAACAGCTTTCTCAAACTCTGAGAAGTTAGCGACATCAAAATTTATTATTTCAGCTTTATTTTTTAGCTGGTCAGCAATATCTTGAAGCTTTTCTTCAGAGCGAGAAGATATTATAAAGTTAGCTTGTATAGAGTCATCTAACTTTTGCAAAAGTGCTTTGCCTATGCCATCTGTAGCACCTATTATCCATATGGTTTTATTTGCAAATTTTTGCATACTACTCTCCAGTATTTTCTTTATGCATAAATAGTGTTAGTGATCCAACAGTTATACCAAATTTTTTGAAAGTATTTTTGTTTATTAATACTCCATCATGCATTAGATACATCCAGTCATCAAAACTGATTTTATATTTCTTATCACCAACTGGAATATTCATTTGATATTGCCAGTTCATAGCATTACCTTCGACATGAATTTTAGCTTTGCCAATAACATCTCCAGTTGTTCCCTCATAGTAGTTATCAGATATTTTTTTGATTTTCCAAATTCTATGATCTTTTTCACCGTTGTAATAAACCATATTTTCATCAAATGTACCAGTATCACCATCCCAGCTAGCAGTACCAGAGAAATCAAATTTCTTAATAACTTTACCTTTATAATCTTGAATAATTCCAGTACCGACTATTTTACCTTGTAGGTATTTTTGTAAGTCTAGCTTTGGACCTTCACCTTTGTAGCTAGAAATATCGGCAGA
This sequence comes from Francisella sp. SYW-9, assembly GCF_008711465.1. GTDB lineage: Bacteria > Pseudomonadota > Gammaproteobacteria > Francisellales > Francisellaceae > Francisella. The sequence goes on along the minus strand of NZ_VXKQ01000007.1, from coordinate 37,259 downwards.
ACATCCAAAAAGTCCTAATGCCATAATAATTACTCCTATTTTGTATATTAATCTCTTCATAATAATCCCCTTAGTTTCTTCGAAAGCTTAATGTTTGATGATCTATCACTTAGCCATATTTCAAAGAAATATTTAGATAGTTTTTTAGAAGGTATTTCACCAACTAATCCTGAGTCTGAGTATAGATAACCATTGCCATCTTTATTCATGTAGCCGTAGAGGTTAGAACCTTTTTTAACATTAGGAATTAGCCTATTAAATACTTTACTATATTCTCTAGAGTTATCATTAACGTCCATGGGATGCTGTTCATAGATTTGCTGTACTGTGTGTTTAGCAATAGTTTGTCCACTAATATTTCTTAGATAATGAATTTTTAGTAAAAAAGGTTTACTCCAGTTAAAAGTACCATTTTGGGTAAAAAGGGTCGCATCATATATACTAAAAAACCATTTTGTAAAATGTATCTTACCAACTTGATGAGACTCTTGTTTTTTTACCTGTGTTAAAGTCAAAGGTTTAGCAGTAGCTAGAAGTGGAAGACTGATAAATACTATTATTAGTAGTTTCCTAAGCATGGACTATCTCCAGTTGGGCAACATCAATACGACCATGTGTAAATGCTGCACTACATGAGTTTAGGTAAAAACGCCACATTCTTTGGAAGCGTTTATCAAAACCAAGTTTGATTAGATCTTGTTCCACATTGATAAAACTTTTATCCCATTCATCTAAAGTTTTAGCATAATCTTTACCAAAAAACTCTTTGTTGACACACTTAAGTCCTACTTTATCTAGTTCAAGATTTATTTGTTCTATAGATGGTAAGAATCCACCAGGAAATATAAAAGTTCTAATCATATCCGTACCTTTTGCATAGTCAGCAAAAAGTTTGTCATCAATAACTATACTTTGGATAATGATTTTACCATCTTGTTTTATTAGTGATTTAAGTTTTGAAAAGTATGTGCTCCAGTATTCTCTACCAACTGCTTCGATCATCTCAATAGATACTAGGTAGTCATATTGACCTTCTTGAATACGATAATCTTCGATAACTATCTCGACATTTTTACCAGTTAAGCGATCTTTAGCGTAGTCATGTTGCTCTTGAGATAAGGTGATACCTTTGACAGAAAAGTCGCCATTATTTAAAGCAGTCTCGGCAAAGCCACCCCAACCACAACCGATTTCAATAATTGAGCCATCTTTTTTATCAAATTTATCGATAATATTTTGATACTTATTTATTTGTGCTTGCTCTAGTGTTTCATCATTATTTTTATATAAAGCAGAAGAGTAGGTCATAGTTTTATCTAACCATAACATATAAAACTCATTACCTAGATCATAATGTGCATGGATGTTTTTTTTGCTTTGTTTGATGTTGTTGCGTTTAGTTAAGTAACCAAGTTTTTGGAGTATTTTGAAAAGTATATTTGGTTCCATATATTGTCCAAAAGCTTGCTCATTTTCTAAACCTAGTAAAATTAGTGATTTTAGATCTGAAGTTTCCCAGTAGCCATCACGATAGTCAGCTGCAAAACCAATATCAGCTTTTAGCTTTAAATTTACAACTGTACGCCAGTCTTTAAGTTTAAGATCTGCTGTTGGCCCTGGTTTAGCCCCTTGTGTAAATATTGTATCACCTTCGGGAGTGGTCAAATGTAGCTCACCATATTCTATTTTATTTAGTGATTCAAGGAGATTTTTCTTTACTAACTTTTCAAACATTTTGCAGATACCAGTTTTATAACTTATCTAAATATTACCAAAAAAATATTGTGGTAATATTGCTGCAAAATTAAATTTTGTTAATAAATGTTTTATCAAAAAAGGAATACGAATATTTACATATTACATGAAGTTTTAAGTGGTTTAGCAAGACTTACTTTAATATCTTTTTGCTCAGGATTTGGAATATATTTAATGCGTTTAAATACAATCTTTAGAGCCTGCCAATGGATCAAGTAGATAACTTTTAAAGTTAATAATGGAGATCTAAAAAACTCTTTGATTAGATTTGTACTAGTTAACGGTTTTGCTTGTGCTGTTATAGCTGTACCAAGTTGTAATTGGTTATCATCATAGTAGTTAATAATGATTTGGTTTTTAGCATTATTTTCTAGATTTAATGAGAAGTTGAACTTATAAGAACCTTTACGAGGGTAAAAGGGCGATACATGAAAATCTTTTTCTGCTTCAAACCAACATTTATTTGTAATCTCTTGACCAGATTTATGACAAATATAGCTATGAGTTTCTTTAAAGGTATTATTTACTTCAGCAATTACAGCTATAAGTTTATTTTGATTGTAACAAAGCCAAAAGCTTACGGGATTAAAAAGATAGCCAAGAATTCGTGGCATAGTCATAAGTTTAATATTGTCATACTCTAGGTTATTTTGCTCAAGTAAATTAGTAGCCCATCTTAGGCAGTTTGAGCCATCTCGATAGCCATGGTCTTTATCATAAAAGCTATAAAAATTTGGTTTATTTAAACTAAAAATTTTTGGTTTTTCGCTGTTTAGATTAAGCATGTCTAGAACTATATAGTAAGACCTATATCTAAAAGAGTTTTGTTTGGGGAGATGTCTTTTATGGTAGACTTTCGAGCTTAAAACAAAATCCTTTACCATGGAGTACCAATTCCTAATTTTGCTGCAACATTTACTGCACTAAGTATACCATCTTCATGGAAGCCATATCTTAAATATGCACCACAGAAGTAGGTATTATTTACACCTTGTATTTTATCAATTTGCTGTTGAGCTTGTATTGCTTTTTTGTCAAAAACTGGGTGCTCAAAAACATGTTCATTAATGATTTTCTTTTGATCTGGTTTTTGGTCTGGGTTTACGGTTACAAAGTAGTTTGTACTTGTATCCAATGGTTGTAGATTATTCATCCAATAGCTTAGAGATACAGCGTTACGTTCATCTTTTGTTTCAGCACTTAGATAATTCCAACTTGACCAAGCAGTTTTGCGTTTTGGCATAATAGTATAATCTGTATGTAATATAACTGTATTAGGTTGATATTTAATTGCAGAGATTAGCTCTTTCTCATTTTGATTTGGATCATCAAGTAGCTCTAGAACTTCATTCGAATGACAAGCAAATACAACTTTATCAAACTCATTAATATTACTTTGATTGTCTGTTATGGAGATTTTATTTGATCTTGAAACTACTCTTGCCATTGGCGCAAACTTCACATTAGCATTTTCTAGTTCTTTGATAATTTTATTAACATAAGCTTTACTACCGCCTTTTACAGTATACCATTGAACTGGCTTAGTAGTTGTGAGTAAACCATGATTACTAAAAAATCTAATAAAGCTAAGGGCGGGGAACTCATACATCTTCTCAAGAGGAGTGCTCCAAATACATGCACCCATAGCTAATAGATAATATTCTCTAAAACATTTCCCTACTTTAATTTCATCTAAATACTCTGCTAAGGTAATATTTTCATTTAGAGTTCCGTTATTTAGATGTCCATTAGATATCTTATTAAACTTGAGGATATCTTTTATCATTTTGTAGTAGCTTAGCTTTAGTAAATTTGATTTCTGAGCAAATAAGCTTTTAAAGCTACTTGATCCATATTCAAAAGTACCATTTTTAATAGATACTCCAAATGACATATTGCTTTCTGCAACAGGAATATCTAAATGCTTAAAAAGTCTAGATAGGTGATAATATGTATGGTAATTAAAAACTATAAATCCTGTATCTACAGAAACATTATTAACTTCTAAAGTACGAGCATGGCCACCAAAGTAGTTGTTTTTCTCATATAGTGTAACTTCATATTTGTCTTTTAGTAGATAACTTAGAGCTAGTCCTGATATCCCACTTCCTATTACAGCTATTTTTTCCATACTATTTTGATTATCTTATAGATGTGTTGTTAGTAATAGCTTAGTTTTAAAAGTTACAAAAACATAGTTAAAAATTGTTAATGTAATGGCAGAAGGATAGTTATCTTCAAACCATTTGGAATATTATTTTGAGCAGTGATATTACCATCATGGAGTTGAATTATTTTTTTTACTAATGATAAACCTAAGCCATTACCTGTATGAGTACGACTTTTTTCTTCACGGAAGAATCTATCAAAAATCTTATTAGCATTTTTATCATTTATACCAATACCTTGATCAATAATTTCAATTTTATATTTAGAGTTTTCAATTTTACTTATTATTTTAACTTTAGTATTTTGCTCAGAGTACTTGTAGCAGTTATCAAGAATATTTGTAATGCTTTGGAAAATTAGATTTTTATCAACATTTATATTTCTAGCTTCAATACTTATTTCTAAAAGTATGTTTTTTTGTTCAAACATTGGTTCATAAAGTTCAATAGCATCATTGATAATATTTTTAATATCTATACGTCTTTTCGATAAATTTTCACGCCCATGTTCTAAGCGATTTAGCCTGAGTAGACTGTTAAAAATATCTAGAAGTTTATTACACTCAGCTAGAGCCTCTAATGTATCTTCATTAGGATTAGATTGAGCTAGATTTTCTAACCTGTTTTTAAGCCTTGTTAATGGGGTTTTTAGATCATGTGCAATATTATTTGAGACGCTTTTTATATCAATAAGTAAATCCTCAATATTACCAAAAAGGATATTTAAAATATTTGCTAAGTTACTAAGGTCATCCCAATTAGTGTCAGACTTTATCCTTTGGCTAAAATCTTGGGTATTTACAATCGATGCTGCCGAACTTGCAATATGATTTATTTTTTTTACCACAAAGACACTTATAAGGTAACTAATAATTACAACACAAACAGCACCTGTTACTCCAATGGTTAATGGTATAATATGTTCAATAATTCTATCTCCTAATGATGACAGAATTATATAAATCCAAGATGCTATACTTAATCCAAGCAATATTGTAAAAAGCATAGCCATTTTAAAGCTTGAGCTGATTATGTACCTACGTTGAATAGTGTCATTTAGTTTATTCCTGGATGACATATCCAAAACCTCGAACTGTTTTTATTGGGTCATTTAGTCCATCTTCAGTGAGCTTAGTGCGTAGTCTAGAAATATGTACTTCTACGACATTTGTTTGTGGGTCAAAATCATAATCCCATACTTCTTTAAGAATCATAGACTTACTTATTACTTCATTCTTATGTTTTAGTAAAAGGTGTAAAACTTTATATTCTCGTTGCTGTAGAACTATAGGTTGACCATTTCTGTTGACTTCATGGGCAAGTTCATCTAGTTCAATGTCGCCACAGGTTAGCTTATGAGTTTTTGCCTGAGTAATTTGCTTAGTTCTATTGTAAAGAATATTAACTCTAATAAGCAATTCATCAATAGAAAAAGGCTTTGTAAGATAATCGTCACTACCAGATTTTAGGCCTTCAATTTTATTTTCAGTGCTATCTAGGGCACTTAGTATGATAATAGGTGTTTCAATATTTTGCTTACGTAGTATTTTAAGTAGTGATATACCATCAAGGTATGGCATCATCCAATCTATAATTATTATATCGTAGTTGTTTGTATTTATTAAAAATAAAGCCTCTTTACCATCGAAAGCAAGAGTAGTTTCTATATTGTTTTTTTCAAAATTTGTCTTGATAAATTGACCAATTTGCTTGTCATCATCTGCAACTAAAACTTTAAATTTATTACTCATGCTGTAAGATTGTTTTAAATATATTTAATTAATTATAACCAATTAATGGCGTAGTATCTTGAAAAAATAGCTATAGAATCTATTTAAATTATTAAATATTTTATGTATAAACTAGTACGTTGAAAAACTGGAGGTCAAAATGAAAAAAGTCTTAGTGACAATATTAGGTTTAATTATAGTTTCTAGTGTTTATGCTAAAAGCTACACAATGTATGCTAAATCAGATGAGAAAGCGCAAAAGTTAGGTCAGGTTGACGATCAAGATCCTAAGTTTCAAGCAATCTTTTTTAAAAAGGGTTGGGTGGAGATTGTAAATAATGAGAGTGGTCAAGTAGGTTGGGTTAAACAGAAGCCTAAATTTAAAACATCTGTGACAAGCCAGGATGATCCGGTTGCTAATATGCTAGCTGACTTCCAAAAGCAACAACAAATGTTAGACCAACATTTTAATAGTGTCGTATCTAATATTGATAATAATGTTGCTCAATTAGCAAATCAGTCAGGTTCAACCGTTGTAAAGGGTAAACCTAAAGTATTTAAAGAGTTCAGCTCAATTACTATCAATTCTAATGGTAAGACAGCAAAGGTTATTAAAAAAACACAAGATGGAAATGGCAATGTTAAAACTGTTGAAAAAGAAATTCCTGCAAATCAATTAGCAAATATAAATATTCAAAGTTGAATTTTAAAAAGATATTCCCTAGTTGATTTTAAAAAAATGACAAAATAAGTTATTATTAATGTTGGGTAAACCACAATAACTTTAAGGGGATAGTTATGTATGAAGAAGAGTTCTTATCAGAGAAATTACAGCACTTCACTCTTGTTGATATAGCATTAGTTAAGATTGTTTATTTATTGGTTGGTTTATTGATAGCAACTAATTATCTAGAGTTAACTTCGATTAGCTGGATATTCTATTTGTTGATGTTTTTGGTAGCAGCATTTCCAATAGTGATCCATTTATTCTCATTTGAAGGATCATATATTGAAAAAGCTAGAATGTACCTTAAAACAAATAAGCCATCGTATCAGGTGTTACTATTTTTTAGTATGTTCTTTTTTGCGTGTATGCTTACAGTTTTAATCCCTATATTAATACTGGTTCCATGGTATGTATATGTAATATTAATAGTAATCTTTGCTATTAAACCTATGCGTTCAAATATGTTTTGGTAAAAAATGAATAAATCTACTCATGCAGGTCAAAGGGTCTACACTAAGATTACTTTGAAATTGTATAATTTTGTTGTACTGTTTTTTAATAATACTTTTGTTTGGAAGTGTAAGACAGTAAAACTATTGAAACAATATAGTGAAAATGTTTCAGAAAATCATCTTGATATAGGTGTAGGCTCTGGGTATTATTTAAAAAAGCTAAGTTATAAGCTAAAAAAAGTAGCATTAATGGATCTAAACTTAGATTGTCTTGAATATGTTAAGAACTTTCTTCAAGGTAAAGATGTTTCGACATATCAGATTGATATTTTAGAAGATATTGATGAGAAGTTTGTGGCTAGTTTTGACTCTATCTCTTGTAATTACTTGATTCATTGTTTACCGGATAATGGTAATAAAGAAGTTGTTTTTAAAAATATTGCAAAAATGCTTAAACCTAATGGGGTAGCTTTTGGCTCAACTATAATTAATGAGTATGATTCAAAACTAGCTGTAAAAATTGCTAATAAGTTTAATTCAAAAGGAATTTTTGATAATGTCAATGATTCATATGAATCTATAGAAAAATATATAAGTAATAATTTTCAAAGATACTCTACCAAGAAGGTTGGCTCTGTTTGTTTATATGTAATGAGCCAACCAATAATAAAATAACTAAATAGATTCTAATCAAACTAATTAATTAAAGGCTTTTGGAGTTTTAGTCAAAAATATGGTTTTAAAAGTATTCTTTAATGCTATTAATTTAATAATACTCTAGTCTTATGAGTAAAAGGTAATAGGTATTAAATCAGCACTCTGTAGTCAAGCCTGAAAATGACATTCTACTTTTTATAATTTTAGTGATACATCATTAATTTTGAGTTCTAAATAATATTTTTTTGAAATGTACTTATTTGAATATTTTATAAACTATTTTGTATATTTATAAAAATCATAGTATTATTATTGTTGTTGTTGAAATTTAACAATAATAATAATTAAAAAAAAACAATTAAAAAATGAAGGTTGAATTTAGAGAATAGTTAAAAGGAGAAAAATCATGAGTATTTTAAAAAAACTAACAGCAGCAAGTTTAGCATCAGTATTAATATGTGGAGTATCTTTTGCAGATACTAGTAATCAAGCACCAGCTACAGCAAATAGTAATACAGCAGTAGCTCAAACAGCTAAAGTAAATGATGCTACTAGTGCAGCGCAAAAAGGAAATGTTAGAACATCTCGCGAGTTTATATCACCATTAAGAAAAAATAGATTAGAGCGCCGTGTAGATAGAAGAAAAGATATGTTTAGTTCAGATAAACAAGATACATCTACTAAAGCAGCAACTAATAAAGTAAGTCAATCATCTTAAATACATAAGTAGTAAAATAGCTTTTTATATCTAAAAAAGCTCTACATTAATATAATCCTTATTTCATTTAAAAATTTTTAAATATACAGAATCTTTATTGTTCATAATAAATAACATTACTAATAATTTTTGTTATAATCGCAGTATAAGTAATTTTTAATAAAATTATATGAAAAAAAATTTTTTAATAGCTATCGCCTGTGCAGGTACATTATTTACACTTAATTCATGTAGTACGAAAGTGGCATATGAGGATCCTGATAGTATAGATACAACATCAATAGATTTTAGCTCTACTGATTTGCAAGCAATTACTAAAAAGATGGCCGATAATATGCTTAACTCACGTGGGGTTAAGAAGATTACAGCGATGGATACACCTACTTTATTCTTTAGTAATATCCGTAATGAAACAAATGAGCATATTAATACAACAATGCTATCTAATACTGTGCAAACTCAAATTGTAAATTCTGGATTGTTCCAGGTTACAGATATGACTCAAATTAAAAATATCCGTGAACAATTAGGTTATCAAGCAAATAGTGGTATGGTTGATCAAAGTACTGCAACAAGAATTGGCCATAACATTGGGGCTAGATACATGGTGTATGGCAGTATCCAAGATATTAATAATGTAAGTGTTGATAAAGATAGAAGATCAAAATACTTCTTAGCTACTTTGAAAATGTTAGATTTAAAGACAAACTTAATTGTATGGCAAGGTGAAAAACAAATTCTTAAATCTCAAACTAGATCTATGTTTGGTTGGTAGTTTTTGAATAATAGGAGAAATTTATATGAAAAAGAAAATTATAGCTTCATTAATAGCTTCATCATTAATAGTTAGCCCTTTATTTGCTGAAGATTCTAATGCTCAAAAGACTAATGTGTCGAGTTCAGGATCATCACAAAAAGTTTCTTTAGCTAAAAATTCTCCAACGCAACAGCAATCAAAAGCTGATATGAGCACAGATATAACTACTCTAAATAATGGGATTTCTGCTAATTCAGCGCCATTTGTTGCAGAAAATGCTGATGTTGATAGTAGATCTGCTGAACAAATCCTAAGTGATATGATGGAAGGCTACATAGATCAAGATGATTTAAGAGATAAGTATGAGTATGTTGGCTCAGCTATTGGAGTAGCATCTGTAAATCAAACAAATTCAAACTATGTTGATAGTGCACAAATGGCTTTTGAAAAAGCTCTAATAAAAGCCCAAGCTGATTATATATCATTTATTTCTGCAAATACTAAAGTTGATAAGAGTTTTAGCGTTGATAGTACTCAAGGTACAGGGGCAAACGAGATAAATACTGATTCAGATAAACCTAAAGAGGGTACTCAAGCAGCTATTGATGCCAAGAAAAAAGCTCTTGAAGAAGCAAAATTAAATAAACAACTTAAAAAACAAGGTTTAGATCCAAATAGTTTCACATCAGTTTCAGAAAAGAAAAAAGCTCTTTTAAGTCAACAAATGACAATAAAAAGTTTAACAACAGGTTTTGGGAACTTATCTGGCTTACTCCCTATCAAGACTTTTGTTGTTGAGAAAAATGGTAACGCAGCAATTGGCGTGGTTGTTATTTACTCAGCGAAAATCAAAGGAATGTTCGAAGATATTAAACATGGTAACGAGCCAGTAATAGTTGGTAAGGGCGGTGAGTCACCATCAGCTTTATATAAAGATAAAACTGGTGAGGATATGATGGGAGATTATGGTATTAGAGTGGGCTTTGGTAAAGATAATAAGCCATATATTTTATCTTATGGTCAAGGCTCATATAATGGCCCTAATATTCAAGGTGTATCATCAGGTAATTATGGATATAAGCAAGCTGCTATTATGGCAAGGGCAAATCTTGTTACTTTGATAGCAGGACAAATGTCGACAAAAGAGGCATTAACAATGTCTGAAGATATTTCTAGCACATTAGCAAAAAATACTAAAACAGAGCAAACACGTAGAATAGATGCTACAGATATTGAGAAAACTTTATCGACTTACTATAAAACTAAAGCAAATCTAGATATTGTTGGTCTTAAAACAGTAAAAAAATGGCGTTACCAATTACCAAGTACAAAAAATACAGTTTATGGGATTGTTCTTAAGTGGGATCCTAAACAAGTAGCAACAGCTAATAAAATCAAAAACTTTAACTATGATGAATATCGTAAAAAACACGCAAAATCATCATCAGCTTCTAGCTCTTTAGATGGAAAAATCATTATTAGACAAAGTGATGATAATAAATATCTAAATCAGTTTTAAGGTTTTAAAATGAAAAAAACTCTAATTTCTTTCTTAGCATTATCTATTTTCTTATATTCATCAGTAGCTTTTGCAACAGTTGCTGCTTCAGGCAGTTCTGCTATGAGCTCAGGTAGTACTAATGTTGTTTCTGGTAGCTCTACTAAATATAAAGGAGTAGATGAGCGTAATAAATTAAATATGTTTAAGATAGCAATTTTGCCATTTGATGCTCATAACGCTAAGATTAGAGCTGCTAATATGGGAGTGAGACAATTACAAGATGGCTTAAATAATATTATAATTGCACAAATCACTCAGTCGCGTAAGTTTAGGGTTTCGAATCGTGATGCTAAAGATCAAGAAGCTTATGAGAGAGAAACTCAAAGAATAATGAACTCTGACACAGATAATGAGAAAAATAAGCTTAATAAGAAAATAGGAGCTGATTTTATACTTACTGGAGATATCTTAGGCTTAAGTATAACTAAAAAGCATACTACATATTATGGCCAGAAATTTACATCATATCATGTATCAGCAAGTATCGCATATAGGGTAGTAGAGTTAGCAACTATGGAAGTCAAATGGTCAAATGTTGTTACAATAAATGTTCCAGCAAATATTGCTAATCAATATGTTGAATCGAATAATGGTAATTACTTTGAGCTATTAAACTACCTTGGGAAGAGGTTTGGTAAAATTATATCTGACCAGGTTGTAGGTGCTATCTATCCTTTACAAGTGTTAAAAGTAGATGATGGAGAAGTATACTTTAATCAAGGTGGTAACAGGGTTATTAAAGGCAATGTTTATGAAGTTCGTCAAGAAGGAGGCGTTACAATAGACCCAGCTACAGGTCAACATATCGTATTAGATGGTAAAGTTTTAGCTAAAGTAAGAATTACAGATATAATGCCTAAATATTCTATAGGCGTCGTGATTGATGGTAGCTTAACAAAAATCTACAAAGGTTTACGTGCATATTTAACAAAATCAAATAATGAAGTTTAAACATTATCTAATAAGTTCTTTATGTTTAGCGGTATCTAGCTGTGCTACTTTTAGTGGTAGTCATCCTCATCAAATGGCTAAAGTAAAACAAAGTATTGATGAAAATCATCCTAGAATGATAGAAGCACGCTTTTTAGAAAACTTTAATAATAGTGGTATAAATGAATCTCTGGATTATTTAGAAACTGGTAGGTTTGAGCAGCTACTAAAAAATGATCGTATATCTTTATATAAATACTCAAAAGCTACAGATTATGTTTCTAAATCAGAATTTGAAGCAAAGATTAGAGTTAGGAATATTTTAAAAGATGCTCAAGCAACATTAACAAGTGATAGAGAACTATATTATTATATACCTGATTATGAGGTAACTTTTTTATATGCTTATCAGGCTCTTAACTATTTGATGAAGCATGATCTTGAAAATGCTGCAGTAAGTATTAGAAACCTTTCATATGCACAATATGCAACTTTTGAATCAAAAAGCTTATCAAATAATGCTAATTTAAGTAACTATAATCATGTTAATTCTAATAAAGTCTACTCGGATTTATCAAGCTCAAAACAATATAGGCAACTATATAATATTGCTAATAAAGTTAGCAATTCTTACGAAAATGGTTTTGGCTATTATTTGGCGGCTATTATCTATCAATCATATGATACAAATTTAAACAATGCTAATCTTTCAATGAGAAATGCATTGCGTATTATTCCTGATAATCCCTATGTTCAAAAAGATTATGCACAGATACATAAAGCATTTGATCAAGGAGGATCTGTTTATAAAAAAGGGCAAGGTAAACTTGTTGTAATATATGAAAATGGCTGGGTTGAACCAATCCAGAAGTTTGATCTACCAATTATTATATTTGTCCAATATGCAGGCGTACAAAAGATTTCATTACCATATTATGCACCTTATAGTTTAGGAAGACCTGCTAATGTAGTTGTGTATAAAAATGATAAAGAAATTACACAGGGTCAGACTGCTTTATTGGTTGATACAACAGCTATGGCAGCAAAATCATTATCTGATAGGTATGCTATGATTGTTACTCGTGAAATATTACGATTGATAGCAAAGACAACAATGTCTGTTGCTGCTATAAAAGCATCAGGTGATTATGGAGCTTTAGCAGCTATAGGAACTTCGATATATAACTTAGCTACTACTCAAGCAGATCAAAGAAGTTGGAACCTTTTACCAAGAAGTGTTGATCTATACTCAACAGATCTAGATCAAGGCCTATATACTATAAAGATTGGCAATAAAACACAAAAGGTTTCAGTTAAACCTCAAAGAGTTACTTTAGTTTGGGTTGTTAAAGAGCAAAAGTTTGAGAAAGTTTTATTTAATGGAGTATTATAAGTCTGGTTAAATTTTTTATTAAAACTATAAAAACTTCTAATAAATAGTGCTATTTTTTAACTTTACCTTTAAATTATCTTAGAAGTATAATAAAGTTAAACATTATTTCTTTATTCGGAATAAGAAAGTTATAAGCTTAACCTTTATCTGAAGCTGAATTTGCGAAGAGGTTTGTTGTGTCTTTTGATCAAATACAATAGTCTAGTGCTTTGCAAATTAAACTTTCTAAAACTTAAACAAATATAAAAGTAAAAAAATATTTTTGGAGAAAAGTATGAGAATTTTATCAGTCCAAGATATGGCTAAAATAGTAGAAAAACATGGGTTTAACAATTTCATAAAAGACCTTGTAGATTATACAAAAGAAGATTTTGTCAGATGGAATGAGTTTGATAAATCTCCTAGGTATGCTGCTCATGTACCAGGTGGTGTATTAGAGCTTATGCCAACAGCGGATAATAAGCTTTTTACTTACAAGTGTGTTAATGGACATCCAGCAAACCCTTTTGATGGCAAGCAGACTGTTGTAGCAACTGGTCAGCTAAATGAAATTAAATATGGCTATCCTTTGTTAATATCTGAAATGACTGTTCTTACTGCTTTAAGAACAGCTGCGGCTACTGTTTTGGCAACTGATTATCTTGCTCGTAAAGATAGTAAAACTATGGCATTGATCGGAACAGGAGCACAAAGTGAGTTCCAAACATTAGCCCATAAGTTAATACGACCTATAGATACAGTTAAATACTATGATACAGATCCTGAAGCTATGAAAAAATATGCTAATAATATGAAAGATGTAGATCTTAAGTTTGTAGCATGTGATAGTGCTAAAGAGGCTTGCCAAGATGCTGACATTATAGTCGTTTGTACTGCTTGTAAACTTCATGCTGTTGTTATTGAAAATGACTGGGTTAAAGAAGGTGTGCATATTAGTGGTCTAGGTGGCGATTGTCCTGGTAAGACAGAACTAGATATGAGTATTCTCTTTAGAGGTAAAGTAGTAGTTGAATATAAAGAACAATCAATGATTGAAGGTGAAATACAAAACTTATCTCCTCAAGAGGTTGAAAAAGTTTTACATGCAGAAGTCTGGGAAATCTTAACAGGTAAGAAGAAGGGGCGTGAGAATGATGATGAGATTACTATTTATGATTCTGTTGGTTTTGCCGTAGAAGATTTCTCAGCTTTACGCCTAACTTTAGATTTAGCTGAAAGGTATGATATTGGTAGTCAAATGGATATGGTCCCACCGATAAAAGATCCAAAAAATTTATTTTCGGCATTATAAGTTTAGGTTTTAAAAGGAGATTTTAATGAAAAAAGTAGAAGCTATTGGTATTGGAATTGGTAATGCTGGTAGAGAAATAGGGTGCGGTAGAGCTCCTTATACTCTTCTAAATGAGCTTAAAGATAGAAGAATAGATGCTCAGATTTATAATTATATTGGTGGTAGAGCAGAAGTAGAGACGATGAGTAAATATTTTAGCAAGATTGCTAAAAAAGTATCAGAAACTCTTAATGAAGGTAAATTCCCTTTAGCTCTTGGTGGTGATCATTCATGTGCGATAGCTACATGGAGTGGTGTTTATGATTACTTAAAAGATCAAAAGAAGGATTTAGGTCTAATCTGGATAGATGCTCATATGGATAGTCATAGACCAGATACTTCTGATACGGGAAATATTCATGGTATGCCTGTAGCTCATCTTTTGGGTTATGGTTATGAAGAGCTAAAAAGTATTCTTAATAAAAATCCTAAATTAAAGCCTGAGAATATTGTATTTTTTGGGATTCGTTCGTATGAGCAACCTGAAAGAGAACTTTTAGAAAAATTAGGTGTTAAGGTTTATTATCAATCAGATTTAACTGATAGAAATTTTGAAGATTTATTTTTACAAGAATTTGAACGTCTAGAGAGAGCAACAGAAGGTAATGTTGGTATTAGTTTTGATTTAGATGGATTAGATCCAACTAATCTTGATGCTGTAGGTACGCCTGTTGAGAATGGTATAGATCCACAAGTATTTTATAAGACTATCGAAAAAATAAATTTCCATAGTTTAGTATGTTTTGAGGTTGCTGAATATAATCCTTTAATTGACAAAACTAAAGTATCTCTAAACTATATGACAAAACTACTAAGGTTGGTAGAAAGTAGCATAAAAAATCTTCCACAAAAATAGTTTATATACAAAACTTCTGTTAATATTATATTTATTAAATCTCTACAAACTTATCATCCTAATGAATTGTGATAGCAATATTCTTTTGATGACTGATAGTTATAAGCATTCTCATCCTTTTCAATATCCGGATGATACTAATTATCTTCACTTTTATCTAGAAAGCCGTGGTGCGGCAAATTCTGTTCTTGGTTCTTATACGCGGTTTTTTGGCTTGCAGTATTATATAAAAAAATATCTTTCTAAACCTCTAACGTATCAAATGATAGATGAGGCTGAAAGTATTGTAAAAGCTCATGGTTTAACATTTTATAGATCAGGTTTCGAAAGGATCATAGAAAAACATAACGGCTTCTTTCCAGTTAGAATAAGAGCTGTAGCTGAAGGAAGTATGATTCCATTAAAGAATGCCTTAATGACTATTGAAAGTACAGATGCTGAGTTGGCATGGTTGCCTGGTATGCTAGAAACTTTACTTTTAAAAGTATGGTATCCAACGACTGTAGCAACTATTAGTTTTAATATTAAAAAAGTTATTAAAGAATATCTCCTAGAAACCGCAGATAGCCTTGATAAACTTGGCTTTATGTTGCATGACTTTGGTTATAGGGGAGTTTCCTCAGAAGAGTCTGCTGCAATTGGCGGAGCTGCTCATTTAACTAATTTTTTAGGAACTGATACTTTAGCAACACTACGTTTTTGTAAAGAGTATTATAATGAAGATATGGCAGGCTTTTCAATCCCTGCGAGTGAGCACTCAACGATTACTAGCTGGGGTGTAGGATCAGATTGCGAGAAGCAAGCTTTTGAAAATATGGTAGAGCAGTTTGGTGATAATAGTGTTTTATATGCTTGTGTTTCTGATAGTTGGGATTTTAAAAAAGCTATTCAAACTTGGATTGATCTAAAAGATAAAGTTAAAGCAAAAAAAGCTAACTTAGTTATTCGTCCGGACTCTGGTGATGCTGTAGATAATATTATCTATGCATTAAAAGAACTTGAGAAAGCATATGGTAGCATAACTAATTTAAAAGGCTATAAAGTGTTAGAAAAAGTTGCTTTGATTCAAGGTGATGGTGTGAGTATTAGCTTAGCCAAAAAGATCTTAAATGCTATGAAAGAAAATGGTTTTTCAGCTGAAAATATTGCCTTTGGTATGGGTGGAGCATTGTTGCAAGGAAATTTTGAATCTTCTATTAATAGAGATAGTTTTAAATTTGCGATTAAATGTTCTGCTATTAGAAGAGCGGATACTATTTCCGGAGTTAAGAAAGAACCTGTTACTGATTTATCTAAAAAATCAAAAGAGGGTCGTCTAGATCTTATAAAAGATCAAAATGGTGACTATAAAACAATTAAATTAGACCAAAATTATTCTTTGGGAGAGTATCATCCACAAAGTCAGCTAAAGACATATTATGAAAATGGGCAAATACTCTTTGAGCAAAGCTTAAAACAAATTCGTAATATGTAATAAAATATTGATTTTTTAGTCATATAAATGGTATTGTTAGTACATTAATAAAATTAAGGAAATAGTTATGTTAGAACATCACCCATTAGTAAAAGAGTTCCCTGAACTTAAAGATCAAATTCATAATATTAAAGAGGATCATCATATCAGTAAGCAAATGAAGCATTATGAAGAATTAGATAAGAAAATATTTAATCTGGAAAGTACTGGTAAGTTTGAAGATTCTGAATTAGAGAATCTTAAAAAACAACGTTTAGAAGCTAAAGACGTAATCTACAAAGCTTTAAAATCTTAATATTCAAAATAATCTTAATAATTTATAATTATCTTATACGTATTTTTTAAATCTAATTTCTAGTAATAACTATCTTTATCTAGTATATTTTCTATATATTTTTATTTTTTATATATACCGTTTTAAGCTAACGTATTTAGTAATTACGAAGTTTTGTTACAAATTTAGTAGAGCTTATAGGTTATAGTCCAAGTTTATGGATATTTAATAAGGGTTTAGTAATGCTAGTAACAAGATATCAAAAATTAGTGATTAGTTTAATTGTTCTTACGGGAGTTTGTTCTGGGTTTGATATAGGTGTTATATCAGGAACTTTGCCTGTTATAAAAGATGAGCTATCACTAAATTTCAGTCAGTTATCACAGATAGCAGGAATAGTCTTTTTTGGAGCTTTACTATCAAAGTTAATATCTGGGCCATTAATGGATTTTTTGAGTAGAAAAAATGTTATAGCTTTTGGAGCATTTCTATTTACCATATCGATGGTATTAATGATGCTTTCAAATACTTTTGTAACTCTTATGCTCTCAAGACTTTTACAAGGGATTTCAGTTGGTTTTTTACTAACAGTAGTTCCTGTATATATTTCTGAAACAAGTATTGCAAGATTTAGAGGTAGAGCTATGGCAATATTCCAACTATCTTTAGTTTCAGGGATATTTTTAGCTAATTTATTTGCTAGCATATTTGTTAATGATTTCGGTTGGAGATTTATTTTTGCTTGCGCTATTCCATTTTCAATAGCTTTATTTGTAGTTAGTTTTTTGGCACCATTTTCACCATCATGGCTTGTTTTAAAAGGTAGAAATAATCAGGCTTCAATCATAGGTGAGCAGTTAGACTTAAAGATTCAACAATCTCTTAAGGAAAAAAATAAAATAGGATTTATCGAGTTTATAAAGATTGTAATTAAGCAGAAATATTATCTTTCAATAGCTTTAATTAGTTTGATGGCTGTTTTAAATGGATTTGTTGGTATAAATGTTTTTATCAGCTATGGTCCGACTATTTTTGGACAGCTTACGAACTGTTCTAGCTGTGATCCAACTTACTATGGATCAGCTATGACTTTGGTTAACTTAATCGCTACGTTTATCGGATTGTTTTTGGTTGATGTTATTGGTAGAAGAAGACTTATCATAGGCGGACTAATTATATCGTTTCTATCAATATTTGCGACAGTTTTCTTTATAACTGGTAGCTCTGATAACATGGCATTGTTTATGCTTGTAATAGTTGTATTTGGTGGAGCAGTTGGTCCAGGCGTTTGTATATGGTTGGTTTTATCAGAGGTTTTACCTGTACATATAAGAGCAACAGGTATATCTATTGCTCTTGTTTCTAAAGCCTTAATTGAGAGTATGTTTATTTCGAGCTTTTTAGATCTTATCAATGATTACGGTTATGCACCTATACTATATTTTATGGGAGTTTGCATAGTTGTATTTATAGTAGTAGTTTATAAATTTTTGCCAGAAATGACAAATAAGGAACTTCTTTAGACGAGTTACTTTAGATGTGCAGTTAGATCTTTTAAAGCATAACTAGCTATATCTTTTTGTTTTGCATGATGCTCTTCTAGAAGGGCAAAATCAGCATCTGCATAAGCACATAGATCACCTTTTTCGTTATAAATATCAACTTTTATCCAAACTGTTGTGCGACCTTTTCTAATAATACTAGTTTTAAAAATATGCGAAATCCTACTATAAGTTGGCTTAAGATATTTAATGTTTAGGTTACGAGTCATACAAAATGACTTACTAACACTTAAAACATGCTTACCAAGAATATCATCACATATTAAAGCAATAACACCTCCATGGATGACATTATCCCAACCTACATGATTAGGTAAACATTTGAACTTAGTATACATGTGTTCACCAAGATGATACAACGGAAGTTTAACACCTAGAGGATTTCTTTTTATATCACTAAAACAAGTAAAATCCCAAGGAAAATCAACTGGTTTGTGGTTATCTAAATTTATCATTTTTTATACCTATTAAATTAGAGGTTGCTAACCTAATATTTTTTATAAGTTTGTAGTTTAGCTTAAAAAATATTTATTACTAGAGGAGGATATAACAATTTTTAGCAAGCTTCGATAATGCCTGCTGCACCCATTCCTGTACCAATACACATTGTAATCATAGCATATTTTTTACCAGTGCGTCTTAGTCCATGTAGTGCTTTAACGGTTAAGATTGTACCAGTAGCACCAAGAGGGTGACCTAAGGCAATAGCTCCCCCGCATGGATTAACTTTTTCTGGATTAAGTTTAAGATCATTTATTACAGCTAATGATTGTGCTGCAAAAGCTTCATTTAGCTCGATCCAATCAATATCATCGATTGTTAGATCTGTTTGCTTAAGTATCTTAGGTACAGCAGCAACTGGGCCTATACCCATAATACGTGGATCAACACCAGCAACTGAGAAGCCTAAAAATTTACCTAAAGGTTTTAGATTATGTTCTTTGAGATATCTCTCACTAACAAGAATTACAGCACCAGCTCCATCTGATACTTGTGAGCTATTACCAGCGGTGACAGAACCACCATTTGCAAAAGCAGGTTTTAACTTAGCTAAAGCTTCAGCAGATGTATCTTTACGTGCACCTTCATCAGTAGCTATAGTCTTCTTATGATTGATGATTTCACCACTTTGCTCATCTGGTTTACGATGATCAACATTTATTGGTAGTATTTCATCTTTAAAGTAATCATTTTCAATAGCATTAACAGCTTTTTTATGGCTGTTAAGAGCAAAAGCATCTTGATCTTGACGTGATATATTCCAGTCTTTAGCAACATTTTCTGCAGTGATACCCATACCATAAGCTATGGCGACATTTTCATCTTTTTCAAATACCTCTTTGCTAAAAGACATTTTATTACCACCAAAAGGAATCATACTCATGCTTTCTATACCAGCACCTATAGCTACATCCATATTACCTTGAGCAATCTCATTTGCTGCAATAGCAATTGATTGTAGCCCAGAGCTACAGTAACGGTTAATAGTAAAAGCTGGCACAGTATTTGGTAAACCAGCAAGAAGTGATGATATTCTAGCAACGTTTAAACCTTGTTCAGCCTCTGGCATAGCACAGCCAACAACTATATCACCGATATCATTAGGATTAATATTTGACTCAGCAACAGTCTTTCTTAAAACATCTGCTAGTAGCTCATCAGGACGTTTTTTTGCAAAACCACCTTTTTTACCTTTTGTAACCGCAGAGCGTTTTGCAGCAACTATATATACATTTTCACTCATGACAGTACTCCCTTAGTTTCTTAGTGGTTTGCCTGTTTCTAGCATATGTTTCATTCGAGCTTCGGTTTTCTCAGACATAGCAAGTTCCTTGAAGTTTATGAGTTCTCTTTCAAGAATCCAGTCTTCTGAAACTTCAGTATCTTTTTCAATTTCTCCACCACACATCGTATCTGCAAGATTTACTGCAATTTTATAATCATGTTCGGATATTTGATTGCCATCACGCATATTTACAAGCAAAGCTTTGACTGTTGCGATACCAGTCTCACCAAATACTTTAATTTTCTGTTTAAGAGGAGGGTGGTATTGACTAAATGCTAGTAGTTGAGCTTTTTTAAGAGCAACAGTAAGTATTTCTTTACTATTCATAACGATAGTGTCACTTTCGCGTAAGAAGCCCATTTCTTTTGCTTCATAGCCACTTTTAGCAACTTGTGCTAGAGCTAAATTTTTATAGCGTTTTTCAAAGTCTTTCCATGGATCTTGGGCTTTGGAAGCTCGGAATGCCATTTCTTTTGAGCCGCCCCAACCAGGTATAATTCCAACACCTGCCTCAACTAGACCAATATAGCTTTCATGCGCAGCAACGGCAGCATCACTATGTAAAATAGTTTCACAGCCACCACCAAAGGCAAATCCCTTGACAGCTGCAACCACAGGTATCTTGCTATAACGAAGTCTTTGAGTAATGATTTGATGACCTTTACGAATAACTTCTTCAATTGCAGCTTCACCATTCATGGTAAATTTGATACCGAACTCTTCTAGGTTAGCACCAACGGAGAATATATCTTGTTGCTGCCATATAACCATTCCATCTAAGTTTTCTTCAGCATAATTTATAGCCTCAGCAATGCCATCTAGTACATCATCGCCAATTGAGCACATTTTACTCTTAAATGATAAGATACCGATACCTTTATAATCATCTATTTGCCATAGTTTGACACCATCATTTTCATAGAGTGTTTCAGTATTAACTTCACTTGTATGTTCAATAACAGTATCTGCGAAAAGTTGTCTAGCATAGACGTTTAATTTATCGCGAGATATAAGTTCTTTATCATTAAAACTAAACTCTTTGTTATTTTCATAGACGCCAATATCTAAATCATTCACCCAGTCAGGAAGTTTATTTTGTGATAGAGCTTTACCTGCGGAAATATCTTCTTTTAACCATTTAGCTACTTTATGCCAACCAGCTAGTTGCCAGATTTCAAAGATTCCCTGTTTCCAGCCAAATCCCCAACGAATTGCTAGATCCATATCTTTAGGGAAGTTTGAGATATCTCCAACAAGATGAGCAGCGTATAGAAACATTTCTCTAAATGTTGCCCAAATAAATTGAGCTTGGATATTATTACTATTACGTAAGCCTTCAAGTTTGTCGCCCCAATCCTTCTCAGATAGTATTTCTAATACTTCTTTGTCTGCTTTTTTATCAGATGGACGATACTCTTTAGAATCTAAGTCAAGTACTTTAATACCATTAGACTCTTTTATATATAAACCTTTTTTAGTTTTCTGTCCAAGAGATCCATTATCAATAAGGTTCTGGATCCAGCTAGGAGTCTTATATAAATCCTGCCAGCCATCTTCTAGGTTATCTTTCATTGTTTCTACTGCATGTGATAATATATCTAGTCCAACCAAGTCAGCAGTCCTATAGGTAGCACTTTTAGCGCGTCCTAACTTTTTACCTGTAAGCTCATCAACTATTTCTAGTGGGATATTCATTTTCTCAGTATAGTGACAAGTTACAAGCATAGAAAACACACCTAAGCGGTTAGCTATAAAGTTTGGTGTATCTTTTGCTCTTATTATACTTTTACCAAGTTTTTCTACTAAAAAAGTTTCCAATTTATCAACAATTTCAAGATTAGTATCTTTATAAGGAATTAACTCAACTAATGGCATATATCTAGGAGGGTTAAAAAAGTGTACGCCACAGAAGTTTACTTTTAAATTTTCAGGTAGAACTTCTGCAAGTGTTGTGATACTTAGTCCAGATGTGTTAGATGCTAATATAGCATTTTCTTTTAAATGACTTGCGATATTTGTATATAAACTCTCTTTTATATCCAAACGCTCAGCTACAGCTTCAATAACTAAATCACAGTCTTGAAGTAACTCTAGATTATCCTCATAGTTGGCTGGAGTAATATATTTGATTGATTCTTTTGAGCCAAAAGGAGCAGGATTAAGTTTTGTAAGTTTCTGTAAAGAATCTTCAATGGTCTTATTTGGTTGCCCATCTTGTGATTTTAGGTCAAAAAGAATGACAGGAAATTTTGCATTTGCAAAGTGAGCAGCTATTTGAGCCCCCATTGTTCCAGCACCAAGTACTGCTATTTTATCGATATCTTGGCGCTGTGGTTTACGATCGACAGGCTCTAGTTTTTTTGCAATATTTGATTGAGAACTATTACTTTCGCTATCAGGAAGATATTCATCACCAAAAACCTTCAAATAACCGCGCATGGCATCTTCTTTTGACATACCTTTGATAGCATCCCAAGCCATCCATTTAGCTTTCTCAACCATCTTTAGTGCCGAAGGTTTTTTTGTATTGTTATCGCCTTCTTTAGCCTGTTTGTAGAAGGCATATAATTTGAGCTTTTGACTATTATCTGGCTTGAAATCAATAGTTGCATCGCGGACAGCTACAAGCATTTCTTCAAATTTTTTTTCTAACTCAGTCATTTTTCCTCCTTGAGGTCGATATCACTATCGATTTTTTGTATAAAACATTTAACAGAGTATTTTTATCTAAATTTCTCCTTTAGTTTGCCATTCTGGGTGAGCATTTTTAGGGCCTAATACATAATCATCAAACTCATCTGTTTGGATGATATTATTAACCTTAGTTAACATCTCTTTGACATTTTGAGCCTCTTCTTCAGATATGATCTTATTTTCCAAAGCTTCTTCAAGACATTCTGACCAGTTCACTTTAGGTAATTTTTCAGCTTTAATAGCATCGATAATTTTTTTCTTAATGTTTGTGACTTTTAGAGCCGCTAAATATGCATTTTCAACTCTACCAGTTGGATCATTATCATTATTAGGTATATAGCAGTAAGCTTTCATAGCTTCTCTAGTTTCACAGTTTGTGCTTAAGGCTTTGCATATTTGTGCTTCAAGCTTATCGGAAGGTCTTCTAAATTTCTTACCGTAAGGGAATACAAAAAGTTTCATTTTTGTACCAAATATTCTATTTGGAAAATTTCTGAATAGATCTAACATTGCTTGTTGGGCTTGGTATAAGCAATGCTGAATACTCCAATCAACAAAAATATCATCACTCATTGGTTCACCAGCATCTTTATAGTATTTTAGAACAGCACAAGCCATGTATAGATAGCTCATAATATCACCAAGACGTGCTGATAATCTTTCTTTACGTTTTATACCAGCTCCCAGAACTGTAACAGATATATCATTAACATAAGAATATGCAGTACTCATATGAGAAATATATCTATAGTAGCGTTTGAATTTTGAACTATAGCTAGTAGCTGTAAAGCCTCCGCTTAGGCCATACCATAACGTGCGAGAACCATTAAGAGCCATATATTTAAAGTGACTTTTAAAGTTACTAGTAAAACTTTCTTCACCATCATTCATTAGACTTTCTATTTCTTTGCGTATATATGGATGGCATTTCATAGCTCCTTGCCCGAATATCATCAAGTTGCGCGTCATAATATTTGCACCTTCTACAGTGATGCCTATTGGCGTAGCCATATATGGAATAGCAAGATAGTTATTTGGCCCCATAATAATTGCTCGACCACCATGAACATCCATTGAGTTGTTAATTGTTGTGCGTCCCATTTCAGTTAGATGATATTTTGCAATTGCAGAAGCAACAGAAGGGCGAATATTACTATCAACAGCAGCTACTGTAAATTGGCGAGTAGCATTAGCTATATATGCAAGACCAGCTGTTTGAGCTAGTTTCTCTTGAACACCTTCAAATTGTGCAATTGGAACTTTAAATTGCTCACGGACGCTTGCATATGCTGATGTGATTACGGTAGACATTAAAGTATTTGCCGTTCCACATGCTGGTAACGATATTGCTCTACCGATAGATAAGCATTCAACTAGCATACGCCAACCTTCTCCAGCCATTTTCTGACCACCTATGACCCAATCCATCGGTATAAAAACATCTGTAGCTTTTATATAGCCATTCATAAATGCTTGGCCTAAGGGAAAGCCTCGTTTACCTATCTCTAGACCTTTATGATCATGAGGGAGTAAAGCACATGTAATACCTTCTGAGCCTGTATCTTCTAATAATCCATCAGGATCTTGTAGCTGAAATGCTAAGCCCACAAGTGTTGCAATAGGAGCTAAAGTTATATAACGTTTGTTGATATTTTTTAGTTTAATCCCGAGAGTTTTTTCACCGTTATATTGTTCGTAGCAGACAACTCCTTTATCAGGTAGAGAAGTCGCATCAGAGCCTGCTGTAGGTCCTGTTAATGCAAAACAAGGTATTTCGTCTCCAGAAGCTAGACGAGGTAGATAATAATCTTTTTGATGATTTGTACCGTAATGAACTAGAAGTTCACCAGGACCTAAAGAGTTAGGAACCATTACAGTAATTGCTGCGGTGACACTTTTTGTAGCTAGCTTCATTACTATCTCTGAGTGGGCCGCTGCAGAAAAACCTTTGCCGCCATACTCTTTACCAATTACTAAGCCTAAGAATCCTTTCTTACGGATAAAATCCCAAGCTTCTATCGTTAGATCTTTATCCTCATAATTGATTTTCCAGTCATCAATCATAGCACAAAGTTCAGTAGTTTCATTATTTAGAAAAGATCTTTCCTCAGTAGATAGCTCAAATTTTTTAAGACTATGAAGTTTGTCAAAATCTGGTTTTCCTTGGAATAAGTCTTGCTCAAACCAGTTATCACCTGCATTAAGGGCCGTTTGTTCAGTTTTTGAAATTTTTGGAGTTGATTTTTTTGCCATTTTATAAATCTTATTGAACATTTTTAGCTCCTTAAGCAGTGAGTTAGTTACTCTTGTTCATATTTCTCAGTATATTCTTTTTGTAAGGCATTCACATCAATTTTTCCTACAGTATTTTTAGGAAGTTCATCTATGAAAATTATTTTACGTGGGAGTTTGTAGTGGGCTAGTTTACTTTCACAGTATTTGAATATTTGTTTTTTAGTTATCTTTGCATCTGGTTTTAAAACTACGAAAGCTACCGGTATCTCACCAGTTTCTTTAGAGTGGCCTTTTATAACAGCGGCATCCGCTATCTCATTTTTTTCAATAAGTACAAGCTCAATCTCTTTAGGGAAGACATTAAAACCAGAGACAATAATCATATGTTTTATACGCCCAGATATTACTAAACGACCAAGTTCATCTAAGTAGCCCATATCACCAGTTTTAAGCCAACCATCATCAGTAAAGTGTTCTTTATTTATCTCTGGCAAACTCCAAAATCCGGGAGATTTCTGTGGGCCTGTAACCCAAATCTCGCCAGTCTCACCTTGAGGTAATTCTTTACCGTTATTATCGTAGATCTTTATATCTGTACCAGGTAAAGGAAAACCAACAGTTCCATTGAATGGCTCATCTTCTAAAGAGTTAACGGTAACTACTGGTGACATTTCAGATAGACCATATCCTTCCTTAATATTTACTCCTGTAACTTTTTTCCACTCATCGGCTACAGCCTCTGTAGTTGACATTCCACCACTTATAGAAAGCTGGAAGTTAGGGAATTTACTATTTCTAAATTTTTTATCATGTAGAAGCGCGATATAGAGTGTATTTACACCAAAGATAGTAGAGAAGCTATTTTTTCTCATCTCACTAACTAATGACTTTATATCTCTAGGGTTTGGAACTAGAACCTGAAAAGCACCTGAGAAGTAAAAAAGAAATAAGTTTCCAGTAAGACTAAAAATATGGTAGATCGGTAGGGCGTTTATGACAACTTGCTCGCTAAGGTTTATAGAAAAACCTTCTGTCCAAGCTTTTATTTGATATATATTAGCAACGATGTTTTTATGAAGTAAAATTGTTCCTTTGGGTGTCCCTGTAGTACCGCTGGAGTATTGTAGTGCTGTAATATCATCGGGGCTGATTTTAATTTTAGAGTAGTCAGGTTTGTCACCTGAGTTTATAGCGTTTTCAAAAGTATCAAACTTATCTTTTGAGAATCTATCTTTCATACCTTTAATATATTTAATAACAAAAGAAATTAGTTGTTTCTTAGGGAAAGGGTATAGATCAGTAATACCTGTAACCATCTTGTGTTGTAGGTCTTCACATTCATCAGCAATAACTTCAACATTATGAGCTAAAGATGAAAGGACAATTATTGCTTTTGCTTTTGAATCTCTAAGTATTCCTTTGACTTCTCTACTTGTATATAGAGGATTTACATTTATGAAAATACAACCTAATTTTATTAGTGAAAATATAATAATGGGAAATTGCAGGATGTTAGGTAGCATAATTGCGATATGATCACCTTTCTGGATACTCCATTTGTTCTGTATAAATCCGGCAAATTGATCTGAGTAATTATCAATTTCTTTAAAGGTTAGTTTTTCACCGTGACAGGTAAGAGCATCTTTAGCGGAAAATTTTTCAGTGGTTTCTTTAAGCATATCGTTTAGAGTAATATTAGGTATGCTTATGTCAGGACTTACTTGTTTTGGGTAGTTTTCTTTCCATGGTTTAGGCATTTTAAATCTCCTATTACTTACTGAACTTTTTTAACCCCCTACTTAAATCCTCCTGTATTATGGCTACTAACTTAAAATATCTATATTTACAATTTTATTATATTAGATATTTAATCTTACCCGCAAATTTTTTTACAAATTTAATCATGTAAATTATTAAATTATTTTAATGTTGTTGTTTCTATTAATTTAGTGTGCGATTGTGGTGAAACTTTTTTATCATTTCTTTTTCAATTCATTTATAATTATGCATATTAACAAGAAATAGTCTATTTAGTATTGTTATGAAAATTTATCATAATCCAAAATGTTCGAAGTCTCGACAGGCTAAACAAGCCTTAGATCAAAGTAATATAAGCTACGATACACATCTATATTTAGATGATCCCCTATCAGAGAAAGACTTGGCATCTTTACTTAAAAAATTAAAACTCTCTATAAAAGATATTATTCGCACTAAAGAAGATATTTGGAAGGAAAGTTTTAAGGGTAAAAAGCTTACTGATAGCCAGCTTATTGAGATAGTTGCTAAGAACCCTAAACTTCTAGAGCGCCCAATAATTGAGCATAATGATTTTGCTGTAGTAGCAAGATCTGATGATAAAATTACAGAAATATTAAATACTTACTAGTTTTGTGCTAGTATTTCAAATATTAAATTCTATTTATAGGAGATTTTTTTATGCATAAAATATTTTACACATTCACAGATGAAGCGCCTGCTTTAGCAACAGGATCTTTTTTACCAATTGTTGAGAGTTTTACAAAAACAGCAGATATAGAATTAGAAACTAAAGATATATCTCTTGCTGCACGTATATTAGCTAATTTTAGTGATTACCTCTCAAATGAGCAAAAATGTTCAGATGATTTGGCTATATTAGGAAATCTAGCAAAAACTCCAGATGCTAATATTATTAAACTTCCTAATATTAGTGCTTCGATACCTCAATTAACAGCAGCTATTAAAGAGCTTCAGTCAAAAGGATATAAAATACCTGATTATCCATTTGAGCCAAAAGATGATAAAGAGCAAGAAATTAAAGCACGCTACGCAAAAGTTTTAGGAAGTGCAGTTAATCCTGTGTTAAGAGAAGGAAACTCTGATCGTAGAGTTGCTGATGCTGTTAAGAAATACGCTGAGAAACATCCTCATTCAATGGGTGAGTGGACGAAAGACTCAAAGTCACACGTAGCTAGTATGGCTGATAATGATTTTTATGCTAATGAGAAGTCTTATATTGTGCCAAAAGCAACTACTGTAAAAGTAGTACATACATGTCCTAAAGGAGCTAAAACAGTTCTTAAAGAAGGCCTTACTTTAGAAGAAAAGGAAATTTTAGATGCTACTAAGATATCTGTAAAAGCTTTAAGAGAGTTTTATAATGCTGAAATTGCAAAAGCTAAAAAAGAAGGAACTCTACTTTCACTTCACTTAAAAGCAACAATGATGAAAGTTTCTGATCCAATATTATTTGGTCATGCTGTAGAGATATTTTTTGAAGATGTTTTCAAGAAATATGCTAAAGAGTTCAAAGAGCTAGGTGTAAATCCTCGTAATGGTTGGGGTGATGTTGTTGAGAAAATTAAGCAGCTTCCTCAAGATGTTCAAGATAAGATTAATGCTGATATTGAAAAAGTCTTTGCTAAGCAGCCTGATATTGCGATGGTTAACTCTGATAAAGGTATCACAAACCTTAATGTGCCAAGTGATGTAATTATTGATGCATCTATGCCTGCAGCTATTCGTTCATCTGGTAAGATGTGGAATAAAAATAATGAGCTTCAAGACATGAAGGCAATGATTCCAGATAGATGTTATGCTGGTGTGTATGCTGCAACTATCGATTTCTGTAAAGAAAATGGTGCTTTTGATGTTGCTACTATGGGAGATGTTTCCAATGTGGGTCTGATGGCTAAAAAAGCAGAAGAATATGGTTCTCATGATAAGACTTTTGAAATCCAAGCTGAAGGTAAAATAGAGGTTATCGATGCTGAAGGTAATGTAATATTTGAGCATCAGGTTGAAAAAGGTGATATTTGGAGAGCATGCCAAACAAAAGATATCGCTGTAAAAGACTGGGTGAAATTAGCAGTAAATAGAGCTAGAATTACACAGAATCCTGCCATTTTCTGGTTGGATTCAAATAGAGCGCATGATAGAAATCTAATTGCTAAAGTAAATGAGTATTTAACTCATCATGATACTACAGGTTTAGATATTCAAATTTTAGCTCCTGTTGAAGCAACTAAATATTCATTGAAGAGAATGAAAGAAGGAAAAGATACAATTTCTGTTACAGGTAATGTTTTAAGAGATTATTTAACAGATCTTTTCCCAATTTTAGAGCTTGGTACTTCTGCTAAGATGCTTTCAATTGTACCTCTTTTAGCAGGTGGTGGATTATTTGAGACTGGTGCAGGTGGATCTGCTCCTAAACATGTTGAGCAACTTATCAATGAGAATCATCTAAGATGGGATTCTTTAGGTGAATTCTTAGCTTTAGGAGCATCATTAGAAGATTTAGCTATTAAAACTAGAGATGCTAAGATTAAAGTTTTAGCTGAGGCTTTAGCTCAAGCAAACCAAGAGTTTTTAGACAATGATAAATCTCCAAAACGTAAAGTTGGTGAGCTTGATACTCGTGGTAGTCATTTTTATTTAGCATTTTATTGGTTTAAAGCTTTAGCTGAACAAACAAGTGACGCTGAGCTAAAAGCTAAGTTTGAACCAGTCTATGCAGAGTTAGCAGCTAATGAAGATAAGATTGTTAAAGAGCTAGCAAATGTTCAAGGCAAAAAAGTTGATATTGGTGGTTATTACTATCCAGAAAAAGCTAAACTGAGTAGTGTAATGCGTCCTAGTAAAACTTTGAATAGCATCATAGCAAAGCTTTAATTTCTTTCGTCAAAAATCATTCTTAAATTATGCTATAATTAACTTTTAAGTATAGAAGTCTATTCAAATTTTTATGAAAATAAAAACATTGTTCTCTTTAGCAGAGCTTTTCTGGAATATATTTTTAGATATTTTCATTTTATTCTTTTTAGCTATTTTTGTGTTAGTTAGTAAATGTATTATGTTTCTTATGCGGATAATTAATGCAATTCTAAAAAAGACAGGTATAAAAAAGCGTTTAATGCAATAGCTTATGACTGTAGATAAGAAAAAATATGCGGATTATCTTAATCAAATCCCAACTAAATTACGTGGTAAATATATATCACTTTTCAGGAGTAAAAAAATACCTGAAAAAAATTTGATTCTTGAGCTTGAAAAAATAATAGAGGAAGTAGATCAAAAGCAATTACCTAAGATAACTTACCCTGATTTACCAGTTGCAGATAAAGTTAATGATATTAAAAAGCTTATTGATGAGAATCAAGTAATAGTTGTTGCTGGTGAAACTGGTTCAGGGAAGTCAACACAGTTACCTAAAATTTGCTTAGATTTAGGTTTGGGTAAACGAGGCTTAATAGGCCATACTCAACCAAGAAGAATTGCTGCTAGATCTATAGCAAATAGAGTTGCTAGTGAGATAGGGGATCAATCAAAAGTATCTTTTAAAATACGTTTTTCTGATCAGACATCTGAAAATACTTTGATTAAAGTGATGACAGATGGTGTGTTACTGTCTGAAATTAAAAACGATAGATTTTTATCTCAATATGAGGTCATTATAATTGATGAGGCACATGAAAGAAGTTTGAATATTGATTTTCTTTTAGGTTGCATAAAGAAAATTTTACCATTTAGACCTGATTTAAAAGTTATTATAACTTCAGCGACGATAGATCATCAAAAGTTTACAAGTTACTTTGAGAAAGCTAAAGAAATCACAGTAAGTGGTAGAACTTATCCTGTAGAGATTCGTTATCAAGACGATGAAGATTTTGACGAGTTTTCAATGCAAGAAAGAATTTTATATGCAATTGATGAACTGGGAAAAGGTGACGTTTTAGTTTTCTTACCAACAGAAAGAGATATTCATGAGACTTTAGCATATTTGAATAAGCAAGATCTTAGATTTACAGAAGTCTTACCTTTATTTTCAAGGTTATCAAATAAGGATCAAAATAAGATTTTTAATCCTGAAGGTTCTGTGCGAAGAATTATTTTAGCTACTAATGTTGCTGAGACTTCTTTAACTGTTCCACGGATAAAATATGTGATTGATTCTGGTTTAGCTAGAGTTAGTAGATATAGTTATCGTACTAAAGTGCAGCGCTTACCTATAGAAAAAATATCCCAAGCTAGTGCAAATCAAAGAGCTGGGCGTTGTGGAAGATTATCAGCTGGTGTGTGTATGCGACTGTATAGTGAAGAAGATTTTAATAATCGTAAAGAGCATACAGATCCTGAAATTTTGCGTACAAATCTAGCATCAGTTATTCTACAAATGTTGTTTTTGAGATTAGGTAGCATTCAAGAGTTTCCATTTATAGATCCTCCTGACTCAAGATTTGTTAAGGATGGTTTTAAGCTGCTGTTTGAATTACAAGCTATATCAGAGCTTAATTACTCAAAACCTAAAATCACAGCTGATGGAATGAAAATGGCTATTATGCCTTTAGATCCAAAGTTGGCAAAGATAGTTATCGAAGGATATAGACAAAAAACGCTTAAAGAAATAGTTTCAATTGTTAGTTTTTTAAGTGTCCAAGATCCTCGTGAAAGACCTTTGAACTTCCAACAAAAAGCAGATGAAAAGCACTCTGTTGATAGAGATAAATCTTCTGACTTTATCGCAATATTAAATTTAGCCAATAGGCTCAACGCTGAACTAAAAGACTTATCAAATAGAGAGAAGAAAGAATATTTCAAAAAGAATTTTATTTCACCAGTTAGATTTAATGAGTGGAATGATATTTATAGACAAATTATTGAAGTTATTCATGGATTTGGATGGAAGTTAAGCGATAGTGGTGATGGAATTAAATATGAAAATCTACACAAAGCTATAGCAAGTGGTTTTTTAAGTAATATTGGTTTTAACTATGAAAACGCGGAGTATTTAGGAACTAGAGGACTTAAGTTTTTTATATTCCCGGGATCTTCACAGTTTAAGAAAAAACCAAAGTGGATGTTATCTTCTGAGATTGTTGAGACAACAAAAACCTATGCACGTAATGTTGCAAAAATAGAGCCAGAGTGGCTAGAGATTTTAGCTAAACATCTTGTTAAAAAACATTATGATGAGCCTATATGGAGTAAAAAGCGAAGATCTGTAGTGATAAATGAAAGAGTTACACTCTACGGTTTAGAAATAATCTCAAAAAGATCTGCTCAATATTCAAGAATAAACCCTCAAGAGGCGCGAGAGATATTTATTAGAGAGGCTCTAGTAAATGGTGATTTTGAATCAAAGGCATATTTCTATCAGCAAAACTTAAAATTAATAGATCAAGTCGAAAATCTTGAGAATAAATCGCGTAGAAAAGATATTTTAGTAGATGAACAAGTAATGTATGAGCATTATGATAAGCTTATACCAGAAGATGTTTGTAATGGTGTGACTTTTGATAAATGGTTAAAAACTATTTCAAACGATCAACAGCAAAAATTAGTTTTTGATTTAGATAGTCTGATGCAACATGATGCAAAAGATGTTACGCAACAAAAGTTTCCAGATGCTTTAGCTATTAGGGAAATGCACTTACCGTTAGAGTATCACTTTGATCCTCTGGATGAAAAGGATGGTGCAACAGTTATAGTACCAATTGTTTTTCTAAACGACATGAACCCTAATGTATTAGAGTGGGGGGTATATGGTTTTTTATACGATAAAATTGTTGCGTTGTTAAGGGCTTTACCAAAAAATATCCGTAAAAACTGTGTACCAGTACCAACTTATGCTCAAGCTATATTTGAGTCAATAGATTTTGAGACAGATAGGTATAAGCCATTAAAGTCAGTTATTGCAAAACATATTACAAGAATAGTTGGTTATATAGTTGATGAAACTGTTTGGCAAAGCGAAGAGTTAGAAAAGCATTTAATACTAAATATTAAAGTAGTCGATGAGAACGGTAAAGCATTAGCTATAGATAAAGACGTAAATACTTTAAAACAAAAGCTTCAGTATCAAGTCCAAAAACCAAAGCAAACGATAGATGATAGGACTTATTATGGCTGGGAGTTTAACGATTTTAAATATACAAGTCAGATCAAAGAATATGGTATAAATGTAAAAGTATATAATTGTCTTGAAGAGTATAATGATGGTGTAAAGGTTTCTTACAAAGCAACTGAACAAGAAGCTAAAAGCTGTATGCAGAAAGCATTAAAGAAATTAATAAAGTTACGCTTGCATGATCATTTGTCAAAAAATATTAAAAGTAATGATTTAGCGAGTTTATCAATGTCACTAAAACTCAGTAACTCAAAAGATGATATTCTCGATAAGGCGATAGATTTAAGTTTTTTTGATAATATTGAACTGCCTTATACAAAAGCTGGATTTGAAAAGCTTTATAGTAATGGATTGGAAAGTTTTGACTTAAATAAATCTAAAGTTGAATCGTTAGTTTCAGAAATAATTAAATATAAAGGTCAGCTTGAAAAAGAGCTTAACATTAAAAAAGTACCTTTTAATTTTATTCAACTTTATACGGATATTAAAAGTGAGTTGCAAGAGCTTTTTCCTGATGATTATCTATCTCAACCAGTTAAATTCTTACAACGCTACAAACATTATATTCAAGCACTAGAAAATAGGCTGGAAAAAGCTAAATCAAATTTGCAAAGAGATAAAGGGTATCAAATAGAAATAGATGAACTTAGATCGAAACTAGATAAGAAAATTAAAGCTAAGCACCTTAATAAAAATGAATTCGTTATTATGAAGATCTATAATCTAATACAAGAGTTATGGATATCTTGGTATTTGCAGAGTATTAGAACTAGTGAGTCTGTGTCATATAAGAAGATTTTAGCTTACATAAATGAGATATAGTTAAGATACTTTGGTATAATTAATTAACTGTGGGTATTGTTTTTGCTTTATGAAATATTTTTATGATAAAAGAGTTCTAAATTTTGCAGTTATTATAGTTCTTACTATTATAACTGTGAATTGGACCTCTTATATTTTTAAGCAAGATGTTAATATATATTTTTTAGTTTCTATTCTTTTTCTAAGATGTTTATCATCTTTCTTGCTTTTACGTGATTATATGGCGAGCTGGAGAAAATCAACACAAAAAACATTCTTACGTAAAGTATTTATAAATGTCCCAGTATTTTTTATAGTAGCTTTTGCTTTTTATGGAAAGGTTAGATTTGCACTTACCTTCTCTGAATTCTTGTCTTATGTTTTTTTGATTAATTTAAGTGTATATTTCTATTGGTATCTAACAAATAGGAGTCAGATACAAAAAACAAAAACAGCAGTTATCTATGGAGCTGGAGCGGCTGGAACTAAAATAGCTCAAGAGTTATCAACTACTGGTTATCGCATAAAGTTTTTCGTTGATGATGATAAGGCTTTGCAGAAAAGAAGTATCGATGGGAAAAGAGTTTTATCTAGTTCAAGATTACGTAAAGAGTTACGCTCTTCACGATTTGATTTACTAGTTGTTGCATTACCTAAAAGTGCTAATAATATAGTTAAGAAAATTTATAAAAAATTAGAAAAAAACTTTAATCAAATTAGAATTATGCCCCCTCTTGAGGATGTGCTTCAAGATGAGAGTTTTATGTCTCAGTTAAAGCCAGTTTCTGTATATGATTTGCTATCTAGAGATTCTAAGAATTTAGATGCTCAATCTATTTCAAGATTTATTAAGGATAAAATCATTTTAATTACAGGGGCTGGTGGAAGTATAGGTTCTGAAATTGTTAGACAGTGTGTTAAATACGAGGCAAAACAGATAATTTTGCTTGATCATAGTGAGTTTAATTTGTATAAGATTACAGAAGAGTGTAATGACTACAATATTAAAAGTGTTTTATGCTCAGTATGTGATAAAGAATCTTTTGCTAAAGTTTTTAAGAACTACTCTCCTGATATAGTATTTCATGCTGCAGCATACAAGCATGTTCCCTTAGTTGAGGAAAACATCTCTAGAGCTATTAGAAACAATATATTTGGAACTAAGAATGCTATAGATTTAGCTATTGCTGCAGAAGTTGAATCATTTATTTTAATATCAACAGATAAGGCTGTACGCCCAACTAATGTTATGGGAGCTACTAAAAGGATTTGTGAGTTATATTTACAGAATGTTGAGTCAAAAAAGACTAAGCTTGCAGCAGTACGTTTTGGTAATGTTCTTGGTAGTAGTGGAAGTGTTATACCAAAGTTTGAAGAACAAATTAGGAAAGGTGGTCCTATCACTGTAACACATCCAGAGATTACTCGATATTTTATGCTTATTCCAGAAGCTTGTGAGTTGGTTTTACAGGCTGGTGCAATTGCTAAAAATTCAGAAGTTTTTGTATTAGATATGGGTCAACCAGTTAAGATATTAGATCTTGCTAAACAGTTTATAAGACTATCAGGAAGAGATGATATTGATATTAAAATAACAGGGTTGCGCCCTGGTGAAAAGCTTTATGAAGAGCTGCTTGTTGATGAAAATGACATTAGTACTGAATATAGAGATATTTTTATTGGTAGACGGACGTTCTATGATATAAAAATATTAGAAGAAACTCTTGATGAATTGTTCGCTGAGCAGACAGAAGGACAGATAAAGTTATTAAAGAAAGTTGTTCCGGAATTTGATCATAAATTGAATGGGTAATAGTTATGTTATATAAAGTTCTAAAAAGGTTTTTAGATATTGTTTTATCTTTTATTGGGCTAGTGCTTTTGAGTCCAGTTTTTATCTTGTTGATTATTTTCATAAAGATAGATTCTAAAGGGCCAATTTTTTTTAAACAAAAAAGGGTTGGTCAGCATAAGAAACACTTTATGATATATAAGTTTAGGACTATGTATATAGATACTCCTAAAGATATGCCAACACATTTACTTCAAGATCCTACGAAATGTATAACTAAAGTGGGGAGCTTTTTACGTAGAACATCCTTGGATGAACTACCTCAAATTATAAATATATTAAAAGGTGAAATGAGTATAGTTGGGCCAAGGCCTGCTTTATGGAATCAAGATGATTTAATTGCTGAGCGAGATAAATATGGGGCTAATGATATACCTGTTGGCTTAACAGGATGGGCTCAAATAAATGGTCGTGATGAATTACCAATTCCTAAAAAAGCACAACTTGATGGTGATTATGTTAAAAATAAAAGCACCTGGTTGGACTTTAAATGCATTTTTCTAACAGTTTTTTCAGTTTTTGCTAAGAGGGGGGTTGTTGAAGGTGGTACAGGATCCTTAGGCGATAAGAAGGATTAGAAATGAAAAAAAGAGTTTTAGTAACTGGGCTAAGTAGCTATGTAGGCAATTCATTTGTATCTTTTTGTAAGGATGAGTTTGATATTGATAAAATTTCTTTAAAAGATGATGCGTGGCAAGATTTAGACTTTTCAAAATATGATTCAATCCTTCATGTTGCAGGTATTGCCCATACTTCAAAAGATCCAGCATTAAAAGACATGTACTATAAAGTAAACACTGAGCTAACTTTTAATATTGCTGAGAAGGCTAAATCTGATGGAGTTAAACAATTTATATTTATGAGTAGTATTATTGTCTATGGAGATAGTGCTCCTATTGGCCAAGAAAAAATCATAGATAAGTTTACTCAACCTAAACCGGATGATTTTTATGGTGATAGTAAGCTGCAAGCTGAGCTTAAATTAATGCAATTAGAATCAGAATCTTTTAGAGTTGCAATAGTTAGGCCACCAATGATATATGGTGAAGGTTCAAAAGGAAATTATCCTAAGCTTGTTAAGCTTGCAAAATATGCTTTTATTTTTCCAAATATAAAAAACCAGCGGAGTGTTTTACATATTGATAATCTATCTCAACATTTTAAAAGTATAGTTGAAAATGAGTGTTATGGTACTTTTATGCCTCAAGATGAGAGGTATTTTTGTACTTCTGAATTTATTAAAGAATATCGAAAAAATATAGGTAAAAAGACATATCTTACAAAAGTTTTTAATCCACTTATTATACTTTTGGCTAGAAAGATTGGTTTTATCAATAAAGTTTTTGGGAATATGGCATTCAGTCGAGATATATAGTACTGATATGAACTTGTATATTTCAAGATGTATAGTCTTTTATTTAGTAATATGCTGATAAAAATTGTACCAAGCTAAAAAAAACTAAGAATACACATGAATTCGTGATAAATTTATAATCTCAAAGTCAATATTATTATTGGGGCTGTCCTAGATAACTAAGTTATGTTAGGATGGTTTTGATGAGAAAAAGTAGGTTAAGTTCATATAAACAAGACAAATTAATAGAGTTATTTATAGCAGGAAGTACAGCACGAACTGCATCAGAATTAGTATCAATA
>NZ_VXKQ01000001.1 GCF_008711465.1 Francisella sp. SYW-9 | reverse complement strand
ACACTTTTTTGGACGCTATCGATTTTGATTCACCAATCTCCATTACATTACCTAAATACATTACCATAATTCTATCTGAAATATGTTTAACAACACTTAGATTATGAGCAATAAATAATATAGTCAAATTAAGAGTTTTTTGTAAATCTTTTAATAAGTTTACTATCTGTGCTTGAATTGAAACATCTAAAGCACTAACAGGCTCATCGCATACCAGGATTGTAGGCTTTAATATTAGAGCTCTTGCTATACCTACACGCTGACATTGCCCACCTGAAAATTGGTGAGGGTAGCGGTTTACATGTTTTGGCGATAAGCCAACCAGCTTCATAATCTCTTCAACTCTTTGAAGTCTTTCTTTTGCTGATAAGTTTGGTTCATGAACTCTTAGGGGTTCTGCTATAATATTTCCTACAGTTATTCTTGGATTAAGTGAAGCAAAAGGATCTTGGAAAACCATCTGAATATCTTTTCTTACTGGTTGCCAAGCTTTTTTTGTCTTAAGAGCAGTTAAGTCTTTACCTGCCCAAACAACTCTACCTTCTGTAGCACTAACAAGCCCAACAATAGCTCTAATTAATGTTGACTTACCACAGCCTGATTCACCTACAATACCTAATGTTTCACCTTTGATTACATCAAAAGAAACACCATCAACGGCCTTAACATATCTTGTTTCTTGCCAAGGCCATGATTTTTTAAGAGGAAAATGGATTTTTAAGTCACTAACGCTTAATAAAGGGTTTTCAGTCATATTATTACTAACCTCTCTGACTTATTATTTTTTCACTATTAAAACATGCTACTAAATGTGTATTATTAGCTCCCATATTTTTAAGTACAGGTGTATTTTCAATACATGCATCTGTTGCATAAGTACATCTTGGTGAGAATGCACAACCTCTAGGTAGATGCGATAAATCAGGTGGTTCACCAGGAATTGCTTGTAATTGTGATTTTGGTAAATCAACTCTAGGAGTAGCAGCCATTAGCCCTGTAGTATATGGATGATAATGATTATTAAATAAACCATTAATATCTGCAGACTCAACTAAAGAGCCTCCGTACATCACCATAACTCTATCACAAGCTCCTGCAACAACCCCAATATCATGAGTTATCAAAACTGTTGCCATTTGAAACTCTTTTTGAAGACCATTTAATAATTTTAAAATTTGAGCTTGTACAGTTACATCTAGAGCTGTAGTAGGTTCATCCGCTATCAGAAGTTTAGGCTTACACATAAGAGCCATAGCTATCATTACACGTTGACGCATACCACCAGAGAATTCATGTGGATATAGCTTAATTCTATTTTTAGCATCAGGGATATGTACAGCATCTAGCATTTCTATAGCATGTTTTCTTGCTTCCGATTTTGAGCAGTTTTTATGAATCATCATAGTTTCACAAAGCTGTGCTTCTACATTTATATATGGGTTTAATGAAGTCATAGGATCTTGGAAAATCATTGAAATATCATTTCCACGAATTTGATTTAGAGTCTTAGTTTTCATACCAACTAGCTCTTGACCATTTAGCTTTACCGAACCTGTAATAACAGCATTAGGAGCTGATAAACCCATAAGGGCTAAAACTGTTTGGCTTTTTCCTGAGCCTGACTCACCGACTATTCCTAATGTTTCACTTTCATCAAGTGTAAAGCTAATATTATTAACTGCACTTATCAAGCCATCATTGGTTTTGAATTTTACATTTAGGTTTTTAATTTCTAATAATGACATAAATTCTCCTTAACGATGTTCACGTGGGTCTAAGGCATCTCTTAAGCCATTACCAATAAAATTAAAACATAATAGTGTTACTGTTAAAAATATTGAAGGAATAACTAAAATCCACCAATAATTAAAAGTTATTACCGCAACACCATCACTAATTAAACCACCCCAATCAGTCATAGGAGGCTGTACACCTAAACCTAAGAAGCTTAAAAATGCAGCTGTCATAATAACTATAGGAACAGTTAAAGTAATATATACAGCTACAATACCTATTAGGTTTCTGACAATATGACGCGTAATAATAGTTCTTTCTTTAACACCACAAACATATGCAGCTTCAATAAACTCTTTACTCTTAAGTCCTAAAGTCTGACCTCGCACAACACGAGCCATATCTAACCAACTCACAGCTCCAATAGCGATAAAAACTAGTACAAAATCTCGACCAAAGATAGTAACTAACAATATTGCAAAAAACATAAATGGTAAACCATATAGTATATCTACTATACGCATTAAAACACTGTCAATCTTACCTCCAAAGAAGCCTGCTGTAGCACCAACAAGTGTACCAATTATTACACTTACAAGTGTTGCTACAAAGCCAATTTCTAAGGTAATTCTACCGCCTACCATTACACGTGTGAAAACATCTCGACCCAGATCATCTGTACCAAACCAATGTATAGCACTAGGTGCTTGGTCAACTTGGAGTAAGTTTTGATCTGCGTAACTGTATGGTGAAAACCATGGAAGTATAATTACAGCTAAAACTATTAAGATTAGTATTACTAAGCTGATCATTGCGGTTTTATTTTTCTTAAAACGCAACCAAGCATCATGATAAAGGCTACGTCCCTTAAAAGCTTCATCATGAGACTGATCTGCAATATTATTTAAAAAATCAGCATTTTTCTTTTTTTGATTTAATGTAAAACTCTGAGCCATAATCTACCTCCTAATATCTAATTTTTGGATCTAAAAAGGCGTAGATAATATCAACGACTAGATTAAAAAGGATTACTAAAACACTATATACAATTGTCAAAGCAAGTACTAGGTTATAGTCACGATTTGTTGCTCCTTGAACTACTTGAATACCAATTCCAGGGATAGTAAATACTGTCTCAACAACTACTGAACCAGTTAAAATACCAGCAACAGCAGGACCTAGGAAAGATACTACAGGCATCAAAGAAGGCTTCAAGGCATGTTTCCATATGATACGTGGCATTGACAAACCTTTAGCTTTAGCTGTACGAATAAATGGAGAGCTAATAATTTCTATTAAACTACTACGTGTAATCTGTGTAATAATAGCTATATATGGAATTGCTAGTATAATTACTGGTAGGATCATATCATTCCATGAACCCCAGCCACCTGATGGGAACCAACCTAGTATTACAGAAAATATTAATACAGCAATAGGAGCTGTTACAACAACAGGTGTAGAAATAAATAGCATCGCAATGATAGTTATAATATGATCAATAAAGTTAACTTTAGTATTACGTGATATAGCTGAAAATATACCAAAGATAACTCCAAAAATAGTTGCAATAATAATACTATAAATACCTAACTGTACAGATACCCAAAAACCACCTTGGCCGCCATCAGGGAAGACAAGGTTATTAATTGACTGACCTTGATACTTAAAGGAATATCCTAAATTACCATGAAATAAACCATCAAGATAATAAAAGAACTGTTTCCATAATGGGAGATCTAAATGATACTGATGATGTAGTTGTTTTAATACTTCAGGAGATAACGCTCTTTCTGAAGCAAAAGGATCTCCTGGTGTCATATGTACCATTAAGAAACTAACTAAGATAACAATAAAAAGGGTAGGGATTGCTCCTAACAACCTCCTTAAAATATAACTAAACATTTATTTTCCTTTTAATAAATTTACTTTTGATACTTAAATGACAACCACTTATCATAGATGAAATCTTGGTGGTTAGTTTCCATTTGATAATTTTGTACGTATGGTTTAACAAGATGTACGATAGCATTTGAATATAAAGGGATAACTGGATAATCCTTCATGCCTATTTCTGCAGCTTTTGTATAATAAGGTTGTGCAGCCTCAGCAGTAGCTTGTTGCTCTGCTTGATTAATTACTTTATCATATTCAGGATTGCAATAGCCTGGATCATTTTGTGGATTATTACATGTCCACATATCCAAGAAATTATCAACTGTATTAAAATCTGCCAGCCAACCGTCTCTAGCAACACCTTGATAGTTATGAGCTTGTCTGACTTTAAGGAAGACTTTAAATTCAGAATTTGCTTCAGTACTATCTACTCCTAGAGTTTGTTTCCACATTTGAGCAATAGCTTCCATTACTTTCTTATGTACGGAGTCCGTATTATATTCTATAGATATTTTTAATGGATGTTCTTTTGAATAGCCTGCTTCCTTATAAAGCTTCTTAGCCAAAGCAATACGTTTTTGCATTGGCCAATCTTTCCATTTGTATGTAACATCTTTATAACGTTCGTTTTCAATACTAGTAGGGAATAAGCTATAAAGAGGAATATCACCTTCTTTTGTAACATATTTTGTAATATCTTTTCTATTAATTACTAAAGATAGAGCTTCACGTAGTTTTACATTGTCTTTAAATGGAGCTTTCTCTAGATTAAAGTCTAAATATTCCATGTCTAACCATTGAGTCGTTTTAAGCTGACCTGGGAATTTTTTCTTAATCTGAGCAAGATTACTTGATGGAACATACATCACAAAATCAGCTCTACCAGCAGCATAAGCATTATATGCAGATGTTCTATCGACAATTGGTAAAAATTCAACATTTTTAATATGGACATTCTTAGCATCCCAATAATATGGATTTTTAGTTACCGTAACATGTCCATTTGGAACCCATTCTTTTAGATAATATGCACCATTTGAAATATATTTACCTGGTTGGAAAAATGCTTCACCATATTTTTCAATACCAGGTTTATACGCTGGGTATGAAATTGAATCAGCCATTATACTTAAAAAGAAATAAACAGGGTGAGATAATGTAATTTGTAATGTATAAGGACCTAATGCTTTTACACCTAGTGATGAAACAGGTTTTTTGCCATCCATAATCGCTTGGGCATTCTCTATAGGGGCAAGTTTATAAGCCATTTCAGATGCATTCTTAGGAGTAACATTACGCTGGAATGAATAAACAAAATCTTCAGCAGTTACAGGCTCACCATTTGACCATTTAGCATCTTTACGCAGATAAAAAGTATAAACTAGATGATTATCAGATATTTTCCATGATTTAGCAACACCAGGAACTGGTGTGTTTGATTGATCTAAAGATAAAAGTCCTTCACCTATATCAAATAATATATTAGCTGCCATATTAGTTTGAGTATGCATTGGATCTAAAGAATCAGGCTCTGATCCATTTGCTCTAACAAAAGTATCTTTGCCAGCAGGGGCATAGATACCTACTTTAGATGAGTCTGAACTCTTGCTAGAATCACAGCTAGCTAAAGTCATAGATAGTAGTCCTGTTGCCACCATTAAAAATAATGTTTTTTTGTATTGCATATTTGATCCTTATGGTTTATTACTATGGCAAATTTATTTTAATAATCATTATCATTAATAAATTAATATTTCATAATCGTTCTCGTGAACATCTAATATTTTTACCACAGTTATAAATACACAATCAATTTGTTTATAGCAAAGATTAAAAATATATTGATTTTAAATTATGGTTTTATGATTAATATTTAATCAAATAGTAACTAAATATATGTATTTAATATTATTAATAGTGAATAATTATTTAAGAAACTACACTCTAAGAAAATATTTTAAAGTATATTTTAAAGATGAATGTTAAATATATATTAAACTATAATGAATGTTTATTAATTATCTAGTTTTGATGTATCTATTGGTTTTCCATTAATTGCTATAACAGGTCCAGGCTCTAAAGGAAGCTTTTTGATAGTATTATTATCTTGACAGCCTATCAAATTAAGTTTTCTTAACTCTTTAAATGATGAAGTAGGGCAGCCATCCTTTATTTTGCTAGGAAGACAATAGCCTTTCCAAGTCCCAAAATCATGAGTATCTAAGCATTTTTTATACTCAGGAACAGATAAGTATTTAGGAGTATAAGTCCCTGAATTAGTACCTACCATTTTAGGAGGGCTTTGAACATTAGTCTTATCTGTATCACAGCTAGTTATTAA
This sequence comes from Francisella sp. SYW-9, assembly GCF_008711465.1. Taxonomy (GTDB): domain Bacteria; phylum Pseudomonadota; class Gammaproteobacteria; order Francisellales; family Francisellaceae; genus Francisella. The sequence goes on along the minus strand of NZ_VXKQ01000001.1, from coordinate 149,408 downwards.
CGTTGATAGTAACAAAAGTGATGCCGCGACAAGTGATATTTTTATCAATTTTCTCATATTTATCCTTTCTTTATTGTTTACTAAACAGCAACTATTATGAATAATACTATATCGACTTTGGATCTCTAGCTCAAGATATTAAGCTATCAGGTGATATCATAACCCTTGCAATTGATAATCAAGTAGCTGTTTTCTACTAAAAATCTATCCTATTTTTTTCGATACTTTTGCAATCTACTTTTAGGTTTATCAGGAATAGTCATCTCTATAAAACCTTGCTCTAAAGCTGGATTAAGATACCTGTCAGCAAATGATTTTCTATCTTTCAAACCTAATTTATCTTGTATTTCTTGTCTTGATAGCTCGAAAGTTCCTAAAACTTTGAGAAGCTCTTTGACTTGGGGGGTGACATGCTGTGTGACTTGGTGGGTGACATGCTGTGTAACTTGGTGGGTGATGTCTTTGATTGAGATTAGAAGCATCTCAAGCATAAACTCTATAAATACAGAGCAATCAGTATTATCTGTACTATTATAATATGTTTGTTGATTGTCATATATGATGCTTTCAACTGGTAAATAACTAAAGATTTCATTCCATTGGCTTAAAATTAGCGATTGCCATAATCTACCCATACGACCATTACCATCAGCAAAAGGATGTATAAATTCAAATTCATAATGAAAAATACAACTACTTATCAAAGGATGTTCATCTGTATTAGATATCCAATTAAATAGATCAGCCATTAAATGAGGAAGTTTCTTACTTGGAGGTGTGACATGAATTACACCACTACCAGACATAACACCAACAGATCCAGAGCGATAGCGACCGATCTCATCAACCAAACCAGTCATTAGAAGCAAGTGAGTTTTAATAAAGTCTTCTTCACTCTTATAGTTTAGTGTGTTAAAAGTATCATAAACTTTGATAGCATTTCTGATTTCTAGGATTTCTTTTTGAGGTGCTAAAACTTTTTTACCTTCAAGTATTGCTGTAATAATAGACTCATCTAGAGTATTACCCTCTATTGCTAGGGTTCCTCGTATAGTTTTAACTTTATTTACCTTGCGTAGTCTAAGATCTCTTTGGATTTTTGATGAAGCATTTATCTCACCAACCATTTGGCTTATTTCAGATACTAATGAAACAATTTTAGATGTAATAGTGTATGGTGCTTTATACTTCATCAATAGTTTCGTTGAGGTATCTATAGATAGAACAACATAAAAATACTACTTTTAGCATAGCAGACTTATATCAAAAACGGTTAATTTAATCATACTTATTTATTAAAATAGATTTTATTAGCAAATTTATGAGCTTTGAAAATTGTTCCCCATTGAATCTTATATACATCTTATAAATATAGACTGTATGAGGTGATAGTACTAAAAAATTTAAATTAATGGTACTCGCAACTGGATTCGAACCAGTGACCCCTACCATGTCAAGGTAGTACTCTAACCAACTGAGCTATGCGAGTAATGATTCACACATTATACCGTACATTTTTTAAAAATCAATATCTCATAGATATACCAAAGTGTAAGTATATAAAGAGTTAGAGATATTTTTATTTAATATTCTTTATTAAAAAAATACTCATGTTAAAAATAATTAACTTTAGGAACTTATACTCAAAATCTAAATATATTCAAAATGACTATATGTCATATGAATAAACTGAAGTTAAAGGGCTTAAAACCCCAAATGATAGTTGCCCGCTATAAGAGACAGGATAATGAGTGGAATTTCCTTCGGACAACTATCAGGGGAGCTATTATTAAACACTATATAAAACAGACTTTCAAGTCTTTTTTTGTAATTTGAAAAATTAATCTTTTATTTATTATATTAAGTTAATAATTTATATATTTGCCGATATTGTTAACATCACACAGATAGTCACTAGCAGTAGGAGTAGCAAAGATGAATCGATTGCAAGCTAGTAACTATCTGGGACATTAACTATTAAACTCAGTTTAGAAGGTTATTATAGGCATATCAACTAATAAGCTTAACCCCGAGATGATAGTTGCCCGCCATAAGAGGCAGGATAATGAATGCAAAGTTCCTTTCGGACAACTATCAAGGGGAGCTATTATTAAACACTATATAAAACAGACTTTCAAGTCTTTTTTTGTAAAAAATAAGAAACTATTAAAAAAATAGGGTTAATAAGTCGTGCGACTTTTTACATTCTTTTATTACATATCTCAGTATAAATAACTTACCCTTAGTTTTTAGGAGATTTTAATTATGCATATTCTCAAATATATCAAAATAGTGTTTTAACAGAATAAGCTATACAATAGTATTAATTTTCTCAAATCAATAAAGCAATTATTTTTAACTAATCTAATTTATATAATTTAATAAATAATTTAATATATAACTATATTAATAAAAACTTTAAGTTATTTTATGAATGCTACCAAATTCAAGAATATTCTTAGTACAGGTTATTGGAGTGATTTTTATGTTTATCCAATAGCTGCTATTATATTTTTTTGCTATGGTCTATATACACTTAATTTTAATATAAAAACTGTAGCTGTATTATTTATAATAGGTATTATTCTTGGATCATTTATTGAGTATTTTATTCATAGAGTTCTTTTTCATCATTGTCCTGTATTTAAAGAGCTACATCAATTACATCATGATAAACCAATTGAGCTAATAGGTAGTCCTACGTATATATCACTACCTGTATATACAGTATGTGTTTTTATTCCTTTATGTATTATTACTCTTAATATAGCCTATGCGAGTATTATTTTTAGTGCATTTCTATTAGATTTACTACTTTACTTTATAGTTCATCATACAACACATCATGTTAGATCAAAGAAAGGGTCAATACTACACTGGTACAAAAGACATCATGCAGCACATCATCTAAATCCAAATATAAATTTTTCAGTAGCTTTTCCAATTTGGGATATTATTTTTCGGACTAAGCAAAAAAAATAACTTTCTTAATATTAATTGTTATTTATATTAATTAATATATTATTTAACCCATATCTCTATAAATTATATTTTCTATGCAAAAATACACATTTTTTGTTAGTTGCGCAAAGGGCATCGAACTACTATTAAAAGACGAATTACTTAGATTAAATATTACATCATATGAAAAACTAGCTGGCGTTGAGTTTGAGGGAACACTAGAACAAGCTTATAAAGTCTGTATATATTCACACTTAGCTAGCCAAGTTATGCTAAAAATAGCTACGGAGAAAGTTACTGATCAGCAAAACTTATATAACTTTATATATTCTATAAATTGGATGAGTTACTTTGATGTAGATAAATCTTTTAAAATTATAATTTCTGGTAAGCATTATGATTTTAACAATACTATGTTTGTTTCACAAAAAACGAAAGATGCAATTGTTGATCAATTCCGTAGAGAGACAAATCAACGTCCAGATGTCGATACTGATAATCCAAGTAATGTAATCAAGCTTCATTTACATAAGCAATTTGTAAATGTTTTTTTATGTTTAAATATTGATAGCCTGCATAAGCGTAGCTATAGGCAATTCCAAGGTCAAGCACCTCTTAAAGAGTCTCTAGCTGCTGCAATACTTTTAAAAGCAGGGTGGTTAGATGAGCTAAAAAAAGATCAGCCTATACTTATAGATCCAATGTGTGGTTCTGGAACTATATTAATAGAAGCAGCATTAATGGCAAAAAATATTGCTCCTGTTTTATTAAATAAAGAATTTAAAATTTTTGACTCAAAAATTCATGATGAAACTCTATGGGATAATCTAATAAATTTAGCTAAAAAGTCACAAAAATCTACAAATGCAATTATTCAAGGCTATGATATTGATAATAATGTCTTAGATAAGGCAGAAAAAAATATTTATCAAGCTGATGTTGATGATGTTATAAACATCAAACGTAGAGATATTCGTGATCTTGAAAATGAGTTTGATAGTCAAGGTCTAATAGTTACAAATCCTCCGTATGGCGAGAGGCTATATGGTGATCAACTTGATGAACTTTTAGATATTTTTAATGGTTTTGGTGATAGATTATCTCAAGATTTCTACGGTTGGAAAGTAGCTATTCTTACAAGTTTTGCTGAGTCAATCAAAGAAATGCAGCTTCGTACTACAAAGCGTAATAAGTTTTATAATGGTGCTATTGAAACAATTTTATATCAATTTGATATAAATGAGCATGCAAAATTTAAGTATGAAAGCCAACTTGAGAAAAATATCCGTATAGCAGAAGCAAGTGCACAAAAATCTGATGAGCATATAGACTTTTCAAATAAGCTTAAAAAGAATCTCAAAAGTTTAAAACCATGGTTAAAACAAGCAGGTGTTGAGTGCTATCGTTTATATGATGCTGATATCCCAACTTTTGCAGTTGCTGTAGATATCTATGGTGAGCACGTGTTTTTACAAGAATATCGTGCTGATGCAACTATAGATCAAAATATTGCTAAACAAAGATTTTATCAAGCTATATATCAAATACATAAAACTTTAGGTATAGCTTATGAAAATATCCATACTCGCGTACGCCAACGCCAAAAAGGTAAAGAGCAATATCAAAAAGAAAATGATAAAAATAATTTTCATGTTATAAATGAATTTGATGCTAAGTTTTATGTGAATTTTGATGATTATTTAGATACTGGAATTTTCCTAGATCATCGTAAGATTAGACAACTAGTTGCTAAAGCAGCTAAAAATAAAACTTTGTTAAATCTTTTTAGTTATACTTGTACAGCTAGTGTTCATAGTGCTTTAAAAGGCGCTAAAACTACTAGTGTAGATATGTCTAATACATATTTAGAGTGGGGTAAAAATAACTTTACGCTGAATAATATTGATCATAAAAAGCATAATTTTATTCAAGCTGATTGTATTAGCTGGCTAAAAACTAATACTGAGAAATTTGATGTGATATTTTTAGATCCACCAACTTTCTCAAATTCAAAGCGTATGGATGATATTTTAGATGTTCAAAGAGATCATGAGCTACTTATAAATCTAGCTATGGATTCACTTAAGAAAAATGGCGTACTATATTTTTCAAATAACTATAGACGCTTTAAAATGTCTCCAGAAATCATTGATAAATTTAACTGTGAAAATATTGATAAAAAATGTCTTTCAAGAGATTTCTTATCTAATAAAAATATCCATAATTGTTGGGAAATAAGATATAAATAATATCTAAGTATTAATAGTTTAGCCAATACTATCTATATATGGTAAAATCGAACCAGCATAAATACTATTTGATAAATAAAACTTAATGGGACGACTTCAGCAGAATTTAATGTATGCGATTATCTTAGTGGTGATCTTTGTTATTTGTATCTACTTTTTTACTTCTAATCGTATTTATGAAGTAAAAGGAATCTATTTACCTGCATATTCAACAAAACTACCTCCTACAAACCCTAATAAAATGCAAGTTTTTAATCTACGTTATCAAAGTGATACTGAAGGTAACATAGGTCAAATTAGGACTTCAATTCATGTAAGTAATCAAAAAGATTTTCAAACTTTATGTGATGAAAATTTACATAAGGCAATATTATTGGCTGCAGAAAATGGTGCAGATGAGATTAAATATGTTTGCTTATTCCCTGAAGGACAAATTAATGAACTAAGTAGCGTTCAGTTAAGAGCTTATGCTTTTAGGAATTAAGATAGATGAGAAAGCTAAATATAATTTTTGCAGGAACTCCTGATATCTCAGCCCAAGTACTAAAAGATTTATATAAAACTGAGCATAATATTCAAGCTGTACTTACACAACCAGATAGAGCAAAAGGGCGTGGTAAAAAAGTGCAATTCTCTCCTGTTAAAGAAGTTGCTTTAGAAAATAATACTCCTATTTTTCAACCGCTATCTTTTAAAAAGAACCCAGAAATTTTAGAAAAAATTAAAGAGTTAAAGCCAGATATTATTGTTGTTATAGCATATGGAATTATCGTACCCAAAGCATTTTTAGATATTCCAAAGTTTGGTTGTTTGAATATACATGTTTCATTATTGCCTAAATGGCGTGGTGCAGCTCCAATCCAGCGAGCTATTCAATCAGGAGATAGTAAAACTGGTATTTGTATTATGCAAATGGATGAAGGCTTAGACACTGGAGATATCTTAAATACTCTAGAAGTTGATATCCAAGATACTGATACATCACAAACCTTGCATGATAAGTTTGCTAGATTATCAATACAGCCTCTAATGGAAACTCTAGATAACATTGAAACGATTAAGCCTAGACCGCAAGAAGGTGAGCCTACATATGCTCATAAAATAACTAAACAAGAAGGGTTAATAGATTTTAATACAACATCTTGGCAAATTAGCTGTCATATAAGAGCATTTACTCCATGGCCGTCAGCATTTTTTATATTAGATAATCAAACTGTTAAAGTAGGGCAGTTTGAAATATTAGAGCAGTCATGTAACAAAACACCTGGAACGATACTTAATATATCAAAATTAGGTTTTGATATCTGTACTAGTGATGGAGTTATAAGATTTAAACAACTACAGCTCCCTAATAAGAAAATGCTAGAGATAGCTGATATTTTAAATGGTAATGACTTAAGCAAATATATTGGACATAAGATAGGATAGATTATGAAAGTTGGATTTATAATAGATAACTTAAACTCTTTTAATATTTCAAAAGATAGTACTTTTATGATGTTACAAGCAGCTCAAGACAAAGGCTGGGAAATTTATACATTTTATCTTGATGATTTATATATTATAAATGGTGATCCAAAAGGTAATTCTCTTAAAATAAAAATTCATAAAAATAAACAAACATGGTACGAGGTTTTATCTCAGCATAATGATTTTTCATTATTAGACTTAGATTGTATATTTATGCGTAAAGATCCTCCTTTTGATATGGAATATATCTATGTAACATATATGCTAGATTTAGCAAAAAAAAATGATGTTTTGATCGTTAATAATCCGCAGGCTTTAAGAGATTTTAATGAAAAAGTTGCTATCTCAAATTATCCTAGATTTGCTCCAAATACACTAATCACTAGAAGCTATAAACAAATTAATAAATTTTATGAAAAACATAAAGATATTATAGTTAAGCCATTAGATGGTATGGGCGGTAGTTCTATTTTTAGAATCAAAGATGGAGATAAAAATAAAAATGTAATTTTAGAAGTCTTAACAGAACATCAATCAAAATATATAATGGTTCAAGATTATCAAAAATCTATTAAAGATGGTGATAAAAGAGTCCTTATAGTGAATGGTGAACCTATAAAATATTTATTAGCACGTATTCCTAGTGAAAAAGATAATCGTGGTAATTTAGCAGCAGGTGCTACAGCTGAAGTTAGAGAGCTTAAAGATAGCGATTATAAAATTGCTAAAAAAGTTGCTAAAAAACTAAAAAAACAAGGTGTAATGTTCGCAGGTATTGATATAATTGGTGATAAACTTACCGAAGTCAATATTACGAGTCCTACAGGCATCCAAGAGATTTATAAAGCAACAAAAATAAATGCTGCAAGTTTATTGATGCAAGCAGTAGAACAGAAAATTGAAAAAATGAGAGAAGAAAATAAGGATAGTGAATAGTCAGAAACACTAATTTGCTTACTCGTAAGTAAACTTCTTTTATTATAATAACTCTTCAAAGATATATTTTTATTTAACTTAAAATTATTAGGTGTAAATCTTATGATTAACTATAAAGAACTTCCTAAGGGAGTATTACATATTAACTTGATACAAATCTTCTCAACTGTCGGCTATGCTGTGCTGATGGGGTTATTGAATTTTTATCTAACAAATTATATTGGTATAAGCAAAACAGAAGCAAATACTCTTACTTCTAGCTTTTTTGCAATTAATTTCTTATTTCACTTTTTAGGTGGAACTGTCGGTGGTAGATACTTAAGTTTTAGAGGTCTATTTTTTGTAAGTCTATTCTTACAATTTGTTGGATTATGCTTAATTGCAATACATACAAAAGCAATCGTTTTAATGGGGATGGCAACTTTTATTACAGGATCTGGATTAAATGTTAGTTGTATAAACATGATGCTAACGCAACTTTTTGACCAAAATGATAAACGTCGTAGAATAGCATTTTCAGTAAACTATAGCTTTATGAATATTGGTTTTGTAGCTAGTTTCTTTATTGCAGGATATCTTCAGGGTATTGGGTCATATAGTGCAGCATTTTACTTTGCAGCTATTTGTTTATTGATAGCAACAGTAATTCATTTATTAGCATGGAAATATGTTAATGACAAGTCTACATATTTTGTCGAAACATTCTCTTTATTCGATAAGAAATTTTTTGTCGCTCCTTTGATTATAATAGGTTGCTTAATTTTTGCTTACGTTCTAATGCATCACCCGGTATTTGCATCTTACCTTATTTATGTAGCATTTATCGTAATTCTAATTTTTATGTTGATCTTTGCAGCGAGACAATCTCATCAATATAAATTAAAAATATATGTTTATTTAATATTATCAGTTGCAAGTATGGTATTTGCTTGTGTTCAAGGTCTACAATCAACAGCATTAGAAAATTTTGTTGAATTTAATACGACAAAATCACTATTTGGTATACCAATGGCACCAGCTACAGTAAATATGTTTGAAAGTCTTGGAGTTATTATATTTGGTTTTATTCTTGCTATTTCAATGAAAAGAAGACAAAGAAATAATAATCCATATCAGCCAGGATTTTTGGTTGTTAAAGGTTTAGCTGTATATGTTATAGCTTTTCTTATGATACCTTTAGGTATATTTTTAGCTAGTGGTGGTAAATCAAATGTTATTTTCCCAATTTTATTATTGATTATTGTTGCTATGGGAGAAATTCATGTAAATGCTGTAAACTATGCTATGGCAGGTGAGATGATGGATCCTAAACACCAGGGCTTATTTACAGGATATTTATTTTTAAATATAGCTTTTGGTATTAATTTGGCAGGGCCAATATCAAACTATGCAATTGCATCAACGAATGACTCTGCTACAATGGCATATCAGGCTACAAACCCAATGTATATGCACATATTCTTGGTAATGGCATTTGTTGCTTTTGTAATAGCTGCAATATTTTTCTTTTTAATAAGGTTTTTAAATAATATTTTAGCTGAAGCAAGTTCAAATAAGATTTTAGAAAGTGAAATTGTTTAATATAAATTTTAGACTAGGATACGAAAATGGATAAGAAAATAGAAGAATCAGAAAACTTATTTAAGCAAGCTCAACAATATATTCCTGGAGGAGTTAACTCCCCAGTGCGCGCTTTTAAAAGTGTCGGACAAGATCATCCAAAATTCATCAAATCAGCAAAAGGTGCTTATCTTTATGATGTAGATTGGCACAAATATATAGATTATATAGGATCTTGGGGACCAATGATCTTAGGTCATGGTGATGAAGATGTTTTAGAAGCAATGCAAAATCAGTTAGAAAATGGCTTAAGCTATGGTGCCCCATGTAAGCAAGAAATAGAACTAGCTAAAAAGATAACTGAAATTATGCCAAATATTGAGCAAGTCCGTTTTGTTAACTCAGGTACAGAAGCTACTATGAGTGCTATTAGACTTGCTAGAGCATATACTAATAGAAACAAAATAATCAAATTTGAAGGCTGCTATCATGGTCATGCAGATGAGTTTTTAGTAGCTGCTGGATCTGGAGCATTATCACTAGGTCAACCAAATTCTCCTGGTGTACCAGAAGATGTAGTCAAAGATACACTAGTAGCAAGTTTTAACGATATTAACTCTATTAAAGCACTTTTTGAGAAGTATAAAGATGAGATAGCCTGTATTATAGTTGAACCTATAGCTGGCAATATGAATATGATATTTCCTAAAGATGACTTCTTGGCTGAACTTAGAGAATTATGTGATGAAAATAATGCTCTACTTATTTTTGATGAGGTTATGACTGGTTTTAGAGTTGCATTAGGTGGGGCTCAAAGTATTTATAATGTTAAGCCTGATATTACAACTTTAGGTAAAATTATTGGTGGTGGTATGCCAGTAGGGGCTTTTGGTGGTCGTAAAGATATTATGCAAATGATCTCTCCAGCTGGATCTGTATATCAAGCAGGGACTTTATCGGGAAATCCACTTGCAATGGTCGCAGGAATTAAAACTTTAGAAAAAATATCTCAAGATGATTTTTATACTCAACTTGAATCAAAAACTCAAAAGCTAGTAGATGGTTTAAATGAAGCTGCAAAATTATATGATTTTAATTTTCATGCTAAATGCCTAGGTGGAATGTTTGGTTTATTCTTCTGTAGCGAGAAAGTAGAGGTTAATACTTTTGCAGACTTAGGTAAAACAAACCTAAGTATGTTTAATAAGTTTTTTGCATATATGTTAGATAATGGTGTATATTTAGCGCCATCAGCTTATGAGGCAGGATTTATTTCAATAGTTCATAGCGATGAAGATATTCAAAAAACTATTGATCTTGCTAAAACTTTCTTTTATGAGAATTCTAACTAGGTAAAATTTGAGTATCACTTGTAATTGTACAAATATCTGAAAAAGTATAATTACCTAATCTTTTAATAAAATCGTTAGTTGCCTGATTTAGAATAGCTTTAAGTTTGCAATTTTGTATTAATGGACATGTTAAAGCTTTATCTTTATTAAAACATTCAACTATATTCATAGGCTCTAGATTTTGAACGATGTCTGAAAGCTTAATATCGTAAATATTAGGAGATATAGATATTCCACCAAATCTACCTTTGTATGATTGTATATAATTTAAATTCGATAAATTATTTATAATCTTTGTCGCATGATTAAGCTTTATATCTAGAATATTTACCAAATCCTTAGTTTTATATTTTTGCGTTGGATTTGATCCTAATATTATTAGAATTCTCAATGAGTAGTCAGTAAATGACGTTAGGTTCATGTAATAAATTTTTAAAAATATTTTAAGAAAGTATAAAATAAATTTGCATCAAATATAATATGCATCTATAATGCATATTATATTTTAAGTTTAATCAAGGTTAAAACTATGTTAAGTCAAAAAAGTATAGACACCATAAAAGCAACAATTCCAGTGTTAGAAGAAAATGGTGTAGCTCTGACAAAGCATTTCTATAATAGAATGTTCGAACATAATCCAGAAGTTAAGAAATTCTTTAATCTATCTCGCCAGAAAAACTCTAATCAACCTGAAGCTCTAGCTGCTGCTATCTTAGCCTATGCTAAAAATATTGATAACTTAGATGCTCTTGGTCAAGCAGTTGAATTAATTGCACAAAAACATGCTTCTTTGCAAGTTAAGTCGGAACATTATCCTATTGTCGGAACTAATCTAATAGAGTCAATCAAAGAGCTATTAAACTTATCTGATAACGATGATGTTGTCATAGCTTGGAAAGAGGCTTATAACTTACTAGCAGAAGTATTAATAAACCGTGAAAAGAATATATACGATGAAAAGCTAGAGCAATATGGTTGGAATGACTTTAAAAAGTTTAATGTTGTCAAAAAAGAAAAAGAAAGTATAAATACATACTCATTTTATCTGAAAAATGATTCTATTAAAAATTATAACTTCAAACCTGGTCAATATATAACTGTAAGATTCCCATATGAAAATACTACAACTATGAGAAACTATAGTATTTCATCAGCAACAAATGAAGATTATCTAAGAATAACGGTTAAAAAAGAACAAAAAGGAAATATATCACAGCACTTTTTTAATGATATAAATGTTGGAGATAGTATTGAGGTTGCACCACCATCAGGAGAGTTTTTCTTAGAACTTGAGCAAAAATCAAATGCTTCTTTAGTTTTTATATCTGCAGGTATTGGTATAACTCCTCTTATAAGTATGCTTTTATCTGAACTAAAAACAAACAATACTAGAAGAATAATTTTTGTTTGCGGTAAGAAAAATAAATTAGAGCATCCATTTGCAGATCTATTAAAAAGATTAACAAAAGAGAATCCTCGATTAGAGACTATTTTCTTTTATGAAAATGTTGAAAAGGATGAAGCTAAACTAGGTCTAGTTAACTTAGACATAGTAAATAAACAATTAGAAAATGAAACTTCAAATGCACAATATTTCTTTTGTGGACCTACAGATTTTATGCTTTCTATTCAAGAGGGATTATTAAAAAATGGTATAAATAATGATAATATCCATTTTGAATTTTTTGGCTCTAAAACTTTCTAAAATTAACCACAAAAAATATTTTCTAAAGCTGCTTGGATATTTATTTTTAAAGAAGTAATTGTATAATTTGTTTGGTCTACAGAAGTTGCTCCATATATACAAACATAATTTTTCACATTATCAATATAACCAATATCATAAGGGGTTAAAGCAGCTATATTTATAGTTTTATTAGGAGCTACAGATGTTAGAGTAGAGTATCTTTGGCTATACTTCTTTAAACTTTCAGATATTAGTAAAACTAAGTCACTATTATGTATACTAATTTCAAGCTCATCATCAATATGCTTCGCAATAATATCTATATCTAATCTCTGACTATAAGTTATTTGTTCTAATATTTCATAAAACTCAAGCAATCTTTGTCTATCAGAATCTATAATTAAAATAGTTTGTTTATCTTCTAACTGATATGGAATAATTCCTAAGTTCTTAACTATAGTAGTACTTTGTTTTGCTACCTTTAATGATATTTCTTGATGTTCTTTTGAGTTAACTATTAGATTGGCTTTTTTAACTTGTTCGTCTTGAGAAAGTTTATAAATATATGAATTATCCAGGTTATGTTTTTGTTTAAACTCTAAAACTTTGCTATAAGCATTATCTACCGCTAGGGCAAATTCAACATTATTTGAATACTCACTTTCAAGAGATTTAAAAAGCTTTTCAAGTTTATAAATATCATTCTCTAACCATACTCTTACCGGCATAAGAACAATATCAATTCCAGCTAATATTGCTAATTTAGTAGCTTCAATACAGCCAAAATGTGTAGCAATGGCTTTCATATCCATAGCATCTGATACAACTAGTCCTTTAAAATCCATTTTCTCTTTTAAGAATTTTGTAATAATATTGTGAGATAGGGTAGCTGGTATACCAATTTCTTGACCTGTTGAGATTGATTTATGAGTAGCATTATCTAAAGCTGGTATACTAATATGCGCTGACATAACCATAGTGTATTTATTAACTAACTTTTGAAATGGTAGCAATTCAGTTTTTTCTAATTCAGCTAAACTCTTATTTACACTTACACTACCTAAATGACTATCTGAAGACGTATCACCATGACCTGGAAAATGTTTAACACAGTCTATAATCTTAGCATCATGATAACCATCTATAGTAGATTTTGCATATTCTATAATAGTCTCTGGATTATCTGAATATGATCTGACCCCAATAATAGGGTTATTCTTATTTGAGTTAACATCAATTACAGGGGCAAAGTTTACATTTATTCCTAAATTATATAATTCATCACCAATAATCTTCGCCATAGTATAAGCATTTTTTGGATTATTTGTAGCAGCAAGAGCCATATTGCCACAGCCACTTGTACCTTGCTTAATACGGTTAACTCGACCTCCTTCCTGATCTATTGCAAAAAAGAGTGGGGTGGCTATATTTGATTGAATATCTCTTAAAAGAGAAATTACCTGTTCGTTAGTTTCAATATTTTCTTTAAAGAGAATAAAACCACTTAAATTATAATCTTTAAAAAGATTATTAATTGTTTGATTGGTTTTTATAAAAGGAATAGGTTTATTGTCTGAATTTTCATCCCAGTAGCGAAAATCCATCATAATTAACTGGCCAAGTTTTTTTCTAATAGAACTATTAGGCATTTATTTTAAACAATTATAAGAAGTTAATTAATATTAACATAGATAATTTGATCTTGTTTACATTCCCCAACCATGACTAACTAAAAATTTTTGTCCCGTAAGAGCGTTTGTTTTAAATCCAGCTAAGAATATAGCAGTATCTGCAATATCTTGAACAGTTGTAAACTCACCATCAACAGTTCCACCAAGCATAATATTTTTAACAACGTCTTCTTCAGAAATATTTAACTCTTTTGCCTGTTCAGGAATTTGTTTTTCAACAAGTGGAGTTAGTACAAAACCAGGACCAATCAAATTAGATGATATATTATGTTCAGCACCTTCTTTTGCTAATGCTCTTACAAAACCGACTTGGGCATGCTTAGCCGCCACATATGCTGCTTTATTTTTTGAGGCAAGAACAGAGTGAACTGATCCCACTACAATAATTCTACCACCTGTTTTAAGATCTATCATATGACGCATGGCAGCTTGAGTTACAAGCAAAGTACCTGTCATATGTATATCAAATAATTTCTTCCATGCAGAAACACTAAAATCTACTATAGATGAAATTATCTGAATACCCGCGTTATTTATTACAGTATCAATACGCCCAAATTTTTCTACAGTACTATCAACACCAGCATTTACTTGGTCTTCATCTGTGACATCCATTTGTACGGCTAATGTTTCTACATCATATTTAAATGATAAGTCTTTAGCTACTTCTTGTGACTTGACTAAATCTAAATCAGCTATTACAACTTTTGCTCCTTGTTTTGCAAACTCTATTGCCATACCTAAGCCTAAACCTGAGGCTGCACCTGTTATTAGTGTGACTTTATTCTTTACAGACATTAATATCTCCAAAACTTCCTAAGTTCTTTAATGTTATTATATAGCAAATTTAAAAATTTGATTACATAAGTGGAGTTAAAATCTTCATTAAACTCTCTATTAATAGACTACTTCTTTTTGTTGTCAGATGCTTTGTGTCTTTCGTCGAATCAGCTAAAATTCTATTCGCCCAATCATATAGTTGTTTAAGATGATCTTGAGTATACACAAAAGTAGCTATTTCATAATTTAAGAATAGACTACGATTATCTAAATTTACCGAACCTAACATTGCAAGATTATCATCAATTAAAACTGCTTTTGCATGTACCATATTCTTTGTAAAATGAATATCTATATCAAATTTTAAAAAGTCTCTAATATAACTAGCTCTAGCTCTATCAACTATTTTATGATTAGATTGTTTTGGAGTTATAATTTTTACTTCAACACCTCTTTTCTTAGCCAAAACTATAGAATGATACAACTCAGCAGATGGGATTAAATAAGGGGTTATAATCCATAGCTTATTTTTTGCAGAATTTATCGCTGTAATTAAACCTGAATATAGCTGATCTTCTTGTAAGTCAGGACCTGAAGGAATTACCTGTATAAAACCATCATCAGAAATATCATTATTTACTTTAAAATCCAACTCTTGGTTTGTCGCAAAGTGCCAATCTGAACAAAAGACTTTTAAAAAATATAATAATGATTCGCCTTGAATCTTAAATAATAAATCATCCCACATTCCCTCATGCTCTATAGGCGACATATATTCATCACCAATATTCATACCACCGCTAAAAGCAGTCTTATTATCAAATATATATATTTTTCTATGATTTCTATAATTAATATAATTACGTAGAGGATTTGCTAAAACCGGCATGAAAAAGACAACTTCAGCACCTAACTTTCGTAAATTTTTAAATATTTTTTTATTATGGCGATAAACATAGAATGAACCTAGAGAATCTATCATCATCTTTACTTCAACACCTTGGGCAGTTTTTTTCTCTAAAGCATTTATTACAAGTTTAGAAGTTGTATCATTTTTAAAAACATAAGTTTGTATATAGATATTTTTCTCTGCTGAATTGATAGCTTCTATAAATGCTTGGAAAGATTTAACACCATCAGTATATATTTCAAAAGAATTTTTTCCTGTCAAAGTTGGTAAATACAGACTAGAAAAAACATTAATAATATCCATAGGTAGGTTTTGGCATTTATGCTTTTTTACTAAGCAATTTTCCTGCAGAGCAGGTTGGCTAATATCCATAGTTTCTTTTTGCCAAAAACTACGTTTGTCTTTACGCTGAAATATGAAAAAGAAAGGGATAGCTATATAAGGAATAAACAATATAGCTAAAAGCCAAGCTAAAATATTTGACGCTGATTTTTTATCAACTATAAGCTTTAATACAACTAAAATTGTCAAGGCTTGACAAATAAATAAAACAATATTTGCTTCTATTACATAAAGTAAACTTAAAAAGAAATTTTCCATATATCAGGCACTATTTAAATAATCTTTATTCTATGAATTCTAGCATAGTGAAAATATTCTAGATAGCTCAGTATTTATAATTACATTAAAGGTGTGAGTATTTTCATAATACTTTCAATTATTAAACTACTACGTTTAGTTGGCAAATGCGATGAGTTTTGACTTGCGTCTTTAAGTATATTTTCAGCCCATAAATAAAGTTTTTCTACTTCACTAGGAGTATATATAAAAGTAGCTATCTCATAGTTTAAAAATAAACTTCTATTATCCAGATTGATAGAACCAAGTATCGCAATATTTGAATCTACAAGTATTGCCTTTGCATGAATCATTTTCTCAGTAAAATGCACTTCAATATTATAAGCTAATAAATCTCTAATATAACTAGATCTCGCACGATTAATTATTTTATGATCGGAGTTTTTAGGAGTAATAACTTTCACATCAACTCCTCGACATTTAGCAAGAGTTATTGATTGTAATAAATCTAACGATGGAATCAAATAGGGCGTTATAATCCAAAGTCTCTTCTGAGCAGAGTTTATCGCTGTTAGAAGTCCCGAATATAACTGGTTTTTATGCATATCTGGACCTGATGGTACCACTTGAGTAAAGCATTTTTTATTAACGATACTCTCTACTTTAAAATCTAACTCTTGATTTGTAGCAAAGTGCCAGTCTGAGCGAAAAACTTTTAAAAAGTGTTCTACAGACTCTCCTTGTATACTAAATAAAAGATCATTCCACATACCATCATGATACATAGCAGACATATACTCATCACCAATATTGACACCACCACTCATAGCAAATCTATTATCAAAAATAAAAATCTTGCGATGGTTTCTATAATTAATATAGTTACGTAAAGGATTTGTAAGTATTGGCATGAAAAATACTATTTTTGCGCCTAATGCACGTAAATTTCTAAAGATCCTTTTATTATGAAAGTAAACATATAGTGATCCTAAAGAATCAATCATCATTTTGATTTGTACACCTTGTGCAGCTTTTTTCTCTAAAGCACTTATAGCAAGTTTAGAAGTAGTGTCATTTTTTAGTATATAGGTTTGAATATATATACTTTTAGTTGCAGAATTAATAGCATACATAAATGCTTCAAAGGATTGAACTCCATCTGTATAGATTTCAAAAGAGTTATATCTTGTAAGTGTTGGTAATTCAAGACTTGAAAAAGTAGTAATCACATTCATTGGTAGCTCTTGGCAGTGATTGGTATTAAGACAAACTTCCTCAAAATATGATGAGCCATTAATACTCATAGTCTTTTTTTGCCAGAATCGACGTTTATCTTTACGTTGAAATATAAAAAAGAAAGGGATCGCAACATAAGGTACAAATAATATAGCCAAAAGCCAAGCTATAATATTAGATGCTGACTTTTTATCAACAATAAGTTTCAAAACAACGAATATGGTAAAAATCTGACAGATAAATAAAATAGAGTTTGCTTCTAAAAAATATATTAATCCAGACAGAAAATTATCCATATTTTAATATTTATATTTGAAGCTAATAATTAAATTTTAACACATAGATAGTAGATCTATATAGAAATGTTTTGGCATGATTTTTTAGTAAAAATTAAGATAAGTAGAGAAATAATTATTACTGCTAATATTAGATATAATGGTGTTAACATAACTCCTTGGGCCACACCAAAACTTGCTAAAGCTAGAAAAGCCCCATTAAATACTGCAAAACTAATATTATAACCAAAACCTAAGCCACTAGCACGAACACCAGCGGAGAAAAGGGTACTTGCATAATTTGCACTTACTCCTACAACTAATCCCATAAAGATATTATTCACTAACATAGATATAAGTAAATAGCTACTGTTTGTAACAATCGCATAGTAAAAAGCACTACCAAAGATTAATAAGCCAATACCTCCAATAAATAATATTTTTAATGCACCAAATTTATCTGCAAGATATCCTGCGGGAATTGAAATAACAGAAAACACAAATAAATTTAATAGTATTAAACTAGAGGCATTAGGTATATTATTTAACTTAAAGTAAGTTGGTAAATAAAGTGAGAAAAATCCAACAACCATAGCAAATATTGAGATAGCTGCAATAGCTCTAAGCATTGCTAATTTTTCTGTTTGAAATAATCTTATTAGTGGAATTTTATATTCAGTTGTTTTATTTAAAAAGGTCTCTGTCTCATGTATTTCTTTTCTAAAGAAATAACTAATAATCGCCGCAACACCTCCAAGCATAAAAGCAACACGCCAAGCATATTGATCAGATAGGAGATACGTTGTGATTACTTTTGTAATTTCAGCAAAAAATATTCCAAAATTAATAAAACAAAAGATAATACCGCATGCAAGACCACCTTTTTGAACTAAGGTCTCCTTTACAAAGACAACCGCACTAGGAATCTCTCCACCAATTGCAGCTCCTTGAATAATTCGCAATAACACAAATAACAGTGTAGCTAAAATCCCAACACTACTATAAGAAGGTAATAATGCAATAAAAAAAGATGCTAACCCCATTAAAAGTATTGTTAATATAAAAGATTTTTTACGTCCAAATTTATCGCCTATATGACCAAAGAATATACCTCCTATAGGTCTAGCAAAATATCCTACAGCAAATACTGTGAATGCAGATAATGCTTCTAATGCTGGCGATCCCTCATGTGGAAAAAAAGTCTTACCTAGTACGATTGCAAACATACCAAATATTACAAAATCATAAAACTCAAGCATTCCACCAATACTAGTAAGTAAAATCGTTTTAAAATCTTCTTTTTTAAGCATATTTATTTAAGTATAATTAAACCCAAATTATATAGATAATAGCTAATTAATTATTAAAAGCTAGTAAAAAAGTATGATAAATATTGAAAAGACTGCTAAAAGAAAAGTTCAAAAAGGACAAAAACTCTTACCGAACATTAAGAATATAATCTTAGTAGCATCAGGTAAAGGTGGGGTGGGTAAGTCAACAGTAACTGCAAATTTAGCTGTAAGCTTTGCTAAAATGGGAGCCAAAGTAGGGGTTCTAGATGCAGATATCTATGGTCCAAGCCAACCGATTCTTTTTGATTTAAAACAAAACCCTCAAACTACGGATAAGAAAAAAATTATACCTCTTGAACGTTATGGCGTTAAAATGATTTCTATAGGAAATCTTATAGATTCAGAATCTGCTGTAATTTGGCGCGGACCTATAGTTTCTAGAGCTTTAATGCAACTTCTAAATGATACAAATTGGGAAGAAATAGATTATCTATTTTTAGATCTACCCCCTGGTACAGGTGATATTCAGCTTACGATTTCTAAAAATATGCCAGTAACTGGAGCAGTGGTTGTAACTACTCCTCAAGATTTATCTTTGATAGATGCAAGAAGAGCGGTTGCAATGTTTGAAAAAGTTGATATTAAAACATTAGGTGTTATAGAAAACATGAGCTATTATATCTGTCCTAAATGTGGTAATAGCGATTATATTTTTGGCGAAGATGGTGCACATTTATTATGTGGTAAAAATAATATCGAATTTCTAGGTAATTTACCTCTACATAAAGATATTCGTGAAAATGCTGATTATGGTAAACCTTATGTAAGCTTAGATAAAGATGATAATATTAATACAAGCTATATGACAGTAGCTGAAAATATATTAAATGAAATTGAAAAACTACCTAAAGCAAGTAGCTTAGATTCTATTGGTGTTAAACTAGAAAATTAAGAGAGAAAAAATGTCTATAAAATCAGATAAATGGATAAAAAAAATGTCCCAAGAGCATTCTATGATAGAACCTTTTGAGGCAGGACAAGTTAAAGTTGCTAATAATGAGAAAATAGTTTCTTATGGTACATCTAGTTATGGTTATGATGTACGTTGTGCAGACGAATTTAAAATTTTTACAAATATAAACTCTTCAATAGTTGATCCTAAGCACTTTGATGATAAAAATTTTGTTGATTTCAAAGGTGATGTTTGTATTATTCCTCCTAACTCTTTTGCTTTAGCTCGTACAGTTGAGAAGTTTAAGATCCCTAGAGATGTTTTAGTTGTATGTCTTGGTAAATCAACTTATGCAAGATGTGGAATTATTGTAAATGTAACACCTTTAGAACCTGAGTGGGAAGGTTATGTAACATTAGAGTTTTCAAATACAACTCCATTACCTGCAAAAATATATGCTAATGAAGGTGTTGCTCAGATGCTATTTTTCCAATCAGATGAAGAATGCGAAACATCATATGCTGATAAAGGTGGAAAATATCAAGGACAAGAGGGCGTAACACTACCTAAGTGTTAATATTAAAACATTATGCTATTTGAACAACTCTAAAGACTTGTTTTTTTAGCTCACTTTCTAAAGTAGGATCCTCAGGATACTTTTCTAATAATGGTAAGAAGATTGATTCACCTATTACTGATCTTCTAGTATTATCTTTATCTTTCAATCCCCAAACCTGTTGATACGTTGCAGGAACAACTTGTTTCGGGTTGTATGGGCTAGAAGTTTTACCTATATATAACATCACATGACCCTTTATATATATAAAATCTAAGAAAGGGCGTGCTTTTGTCAATAAAATTTGACTACGTTGTTCTGAAGTATATTTATCAAGATTTAACGCATTATATGCCTTATATTGATCTTTAGAGTTTCTAGGTAACCATATTCCAAAAGCTTGGTATATAGCTCTTAATTCAGATGAGCAATCATTATAGAAATATTGATTTCCCCAACCATAAGGATAGCCTTGAGTCTCTTTAATTATTTTTACAAAATTTTTAGGCGTCGGTGAAATAGGTATTTCTGTAGCATCATGCTTTATTATTTTAGCATCTATAAAAGCTAGACTTCCTGTTTTCGTTTGAGCCGGAAGCAACACTTTATAATAATTGTTGTCATTCTCTAATACTGGCAGTATTGTTCCAGGATAAGTATTTCTTATTAATCTATTATCTAAGTTAAATATAGGAGTTTCAAAACGTCTAATAGATATACTTTTCTTTGAAAAAGAATTCTTCCAGATCTTAATTTTATTAGTCGAAATTCTAGAGATGCTATTAGATTTTACCCAAGCGTAGAAAGAAGAACTAAGAATTAGATACCAACGCTTATCTTTTGACTCAGAAATTATATACACAGCTTCACCAATATTTAATGATGAAACATTAATATTACTAAATGGATATCCTTGACCTGGTAATGTAAAGTTTAAAAATAATGGTCTATCATATGGGATAGCATAGCCCATTGCCGTTCGTGTAACTATAGCTTTATTATTAACGTTATATTTATGTAAGTTATCAATATCATCAAAATTTATATTTTTAATAATATTTTTATATTCATGATTAGTAAAGAGTTTAAAATTTTCTTTATAAATCTTCTCGTCATCTGGTAGCTTACTATTATTGATATCATTAATTTGCTCCGTAGCCCATTCTTTTAGACTATTTTGTTGCAAATACTCTTTATAGAAAGATTCTGACCATGGAGAATCACTCCCAACAGAATGAGATATTAGTTTTTTGAGAAGTTTATCTTGCTGAGGCTTAGTCAATAGAGGTTTATCATATCCTTTCTCAGATTTAGGAATATAATAATTAGCATCTTGTGAGTATTTAGATAAATCAAACATCTCAATAGGTACATTAACAGCAAGACATAATGATACATTTACTATAAACAATAGTATAAAGGTTGTAAAAGATTTTAGGCTCATTAGATAGTAATTTCTCTTTAAATTTAAATTTTTATTAAGAAATAACATCAGAAAATTATGATTTTTATTTAGATATTCTACCAGTTATAGCTTGGAAAGCTTTTAAATCAAACATATGTAAACTAGCAAATACATAGTCGAAAATATCTGCTTGTATTTTTTCATAATTAACCCAGTTTGTATCATTTGTAAAAATATATAACTCAACTGGCAGACCTGTTGCACTAGGCTGCAGTTCTCTAATCAAAAATGTTAATCCTGTATGTATTTTGGGATGTTTACGTAAATAATTCTCAATATATGCTCTAAACAAAGTTATATTAGTAAGCTTTTCATTTTCTTTACTAGCAATAAAATCTTGTAAAAGAGGTTCTTTTGATAATAGCTTTAAAGTTTCTTCATCACAAAATCTTATAGTATCTATGTCAATATTCACTGAGCGTTTGATTCTGCGTCCACCAGTTTCAACCATTCCTCGCCAGTTTTGTACGCTATTATTAATTAGCGTATATGTTGGAACAGTGGATATTGTTTTATCAAAATTACGTATTTTTACAGTATTAATAGAAACTTCCATAACATCTCCATCAACTCCTGCTGATGGAATAGTAATCCAATCTCCAACTCTTACTAAATCTAGAGCCGCAACTTGAATATTAGATACAAAGCCTAATATAGTATCTTTAAAAACTAACATTAATACTGCTGATAAAGCACCTAAACCAGTCAAAAATGCGATTGGAGACTTATTGAGTAACTGCGAAACTACAAGTATAAAAGCAATGAAATATAAAACTATCTTTATAACTTGTGCATAGCTTCTTAACGAGTGATGTTTAAAATATGGAAGCTTTTGAAAATAACTAAAGATAGCATCAACAAATGATATAAAAAATAATATTATAGTTAATGTTATATACACCTGTGCTATTAACTGAATAGAATCAACAGCATCCATAGTCCAACTATGATCAGAACTAATTCCAAGGTTTATAGCTAAATATATAAATATTCCTGGACCAATATGAGATAGTTTATTAAAGACTTTATACTTTATTAGAGTTTCACCTAGACTATGGCCAAGCTTAACTACAAATTTATTTACAATACTAACTATATATTGTTTAAGTATTTTATTAATTATCCATGAGCAAACTAGTATTATTAAAAATATTGTTAAAAAACTCAATATTCCAGCAACTCCACTATAACCACTAAGCATATTTGCATAAAAATCTTTTAATTGATTCATATTAAATTCCTTTTAAAGATTATATTTTATATTATTGAGCTCTTAAATACGGTTTAAGATTCATCGAATTGAGGTGAAGTATTTAAAGTTTTACTTGGTAATAACGCTGCAATCTGATCGATAATATTTGTTACCATACCAGACTGAAGATAGTTATATATTCTTTCTGCTTGGGCATTCTGAGCTAACTGTGTACCAGAGTTTGATTGCCAGAACTGTTGTGCAGAAATAGTCTTGTTTGGTATTACAGGTGTTTTATCATTAGGTTTAACAACATTATATGTAAAGTTATAGAATAGTTGATAAGTATTATTTGATGCTCCACCCACAACACTTGTTAGTTTAGAATCTTTCTTAACACTTTGTATATTGATTATGTAATCAGCTTGTTTTTCATCAGTAACTATTATAGCTTTATATGTCTGTAGGCTTGATTTAAGATCAGTAGCCCAAGAATTATAATTATTCGCAGCAATATAAAATTTAGTACCAACTAAGCTACTATAATTTCCTCCACCCGAAGAGCCTTCAATACCTCGACGATGAAAACCACATGAGCATAATAAAAGTACAAAAATTATAATTATATATTTTTTCATTTTAGTCTCTCTATTTGATTACTATATTAATAAGCTTTTGAGGTACATAAATTATTTTAATAATTTGCTTACCTTCAACAAAAGATTTAACATGCTCATTTCCTAAAACAGTAGCTTCAACATCTGCCTTATTTAATGATGCATCTAACTCTAGCTTTGCTTTTAGCTTACCATTTATTTGCACAACTAGCAAAAACTCATCCTTAACTAAAGCTTCTTCATCTACAACAGGAAACTCTGTATGAAGAATATCAGCTCCTAAATTTAGTTCTTGCCATAAGTAATGACAAATATGTGGAGTAAAAGGCGCTAGTATCCTTAACAAAATACTATAACCCTCCATTTTAACGCTATCACAAAGGTTATCATAGTTATTAAGAGTATTTAAAATCTTCATACATGCTGAAACAACTGTATTAAATTGACTTTTATCAAAGTCAAAAATAGCTTGTTTTAAATTTGTATATATCTCAAGGCGAGCTTTCTTATCTTCTTTTGATAAATTATTTATATCAAGGTTTGTTTTATTAGATAATACTTCTTTATTTGCTTGAGCATAGTTAAATACTTTGCGTAAAAATTTATTAGCTCCTTCAACACCTGTTTCTGACCATTCTAAAGACTGTTCAGGAGGTGCTGCAAACATACTAAATAATCTCACAGTGTCAGCACCATACATATCTATCAATTCTTTAGGATCTACCGTATTACCTTTTGATTTAGACATTTTAGCACCATCTTTTAATACCATACCTTGAGTAAGTAAATTTACAAAAGGCTCATCAGATGTTACCAGACCTTCATCACGCATTAATTTATGGAAAAATCTAGCATATAATAAATGCATAATAGCATGCTCAATACCACCAATATATTTATCTACAGGTAACCAATAATTTGCTTCTTCACTTAGCATTTTATTAGCTCTAGGGCATGTATATCTTGCATAATACCAAGATGATTCAAAGAATGTATCAAATGTATCTGTTTCTCTTTTAGCTTGAGAACCACATTTAGGACATTTAACATCTAAAAATTCCGGCATATCTTTTAATGGTGAACCAGCTTCTGTAAGAGTCACATCTGTAGGTAATTTAACAGGTAAATTTTCTTCTTTTTCAGGAATAACTCCACAGCTATCACAATGAATCATTGGAATAGGGCAGCCCCAATACCTTTGACGAGATATACCCCAGTCATGGATTCTAAAGTTTGTAGTTTCATAACCTTTATTATTATCAAAAAGGTATTTTTTAATTGCTTGATAAGCTTTTTTAAAGTTTAAGCCATCAAATTCACCAGAGTTTATTAATACTCCTTTTTCCGTGTAAGCTTCAGTATCTAAATCAACTTTGATTTTATTATCATTAGAGTCAATAACTTGTTTTAAAGGAATATTATATTTCTGTGCAAATTCCCAATCTCTTTGATCATGAGCAGGAACTGACATTACAGCGCCAGAACCATATCCCATAAGTACAAAATTAGCTATCCAAACATCTACTGTCTCACCTGAAATAGGATGAACTACTTTAATATTAGTTTTAAAGCCTTTCTTTTCTTGAGTAGCTAAGTCAGCCTCCATTGTTGAAGATTTCTTACATTCTTCAATAAAACTAGCTAGTTCAGAATTTGTTCTAGCTTCTGCTAGAGCAAGAGGGTGCTCAGAAGCAATTCCAAGGTAACTTACACCCATCAAAGTATCAGGACGAGTTGTGAAAACTTCTATTTCTTCATCAGAATCTTGGATCTTAAACTTGACAGTTAAGCCTTTTGATTTGCCTATCCAGTTTGTTTGCATAGTCTTTACAGCATCTGGCCAGTTATCTAACTTAGATATATCTTGTAAAAGCTCATCAGCATAATCTGTAATTTTTATGAACCATTGTGGAATTTCTTTTTTCTCAACTAAGGCACCAGACCTCCATCCTCTACCATCTACAACCTGTTCATTTGCTAAAACTGTCTGATCTACAGGATCCCAGTTTACAACTGAGTTCTTACGATAAGCTAAACCTTTTTTATAAAGTTGGATAAAAAACCATTGCTCCCATCTATAATAATCTTCATCACAAGTAGCAATTTCTCTTGACCAGTCAAAACCAAAACCTAAAGAATCAAGTTGCTTTTTCATATACTCAATATTACTTTTTGTCCATTCTGCTGGTGATCTTTTATGCTTGATAGCAGCATTTTCAGCAGGTAAGCCAAAAGCATCCCATCCCATAGGGTGTAAAACATTTTTACCTTGCATTTTTTGATATCTAGCGATTACATCACCAATAGTATAGTTCCTTACATGTCCCATATGTAAAGTACCACTAGGATACGGTAACATTTCTAAACAGTAAAATTTCTCTTTACTTTTATCTTCTATAGCTTTAAAAGAATCATTTTCACGCCAATAACTTTGAGCTTGTTGCTCTATTTGATCAAAATTATATTCACTCATTGAAATACAGAACCTTATTTTAATAATAAATATGAAAAATTATGCTGAATATTTTAAGTTAAAACTCAATAAATATCTAGATATTAAGCTTATTAAAATATTATGAACATATTGAGTTTTATGCTTCTAATTTTTTTTTATTTTACTAAGATATGAAACCTCTAAAACAATACACTCAACATCTGTCTTAAATGGTCCATGTATTTCACCTGGTGGTCTACTAGCATATTCTCCAGCTTCTAACCATCTTCCAACTGAAATATCATAAAGTCTTCCGCTTACTATGAAAACCTCCTCAGGATATTCATGACTTTTTGCACCAAATGATGTTGTATCGGCACCTGGTTTAAACCTTGTTAAACGAGTGTAATCTCCAAACTCTGTATCTATTGATAGTGTTAATTCTTCTAATTTATTATTTGTGTTTTCTATAGTTTGCCATTTATCTGAATTTTCTAGAGCTAATGTATTCCAATATTTAACCGTGCTTTTAGCCATACTAATTTTATATTTAGGTTACTTAAATTTATTTATTATGGCACTTAATCATTAAATTATAAATATTGGTTCATACAAAAAATTTTAGATTAAAGTCTAATTCTCTGCCATCCAAGTTTCAAGAATTACACAGGCTGCTAAAGCATCTACTTTAATATGACTGACTTTTTTACTCTTGACTTCCTCTAAGCGCCATCTCGCTTCTCGCGTAGAGTAAGCCTCATTTATTAAGTGGACATTTCGCTGATATCTTTGTTTTACCTCTTTAGCAAAATCTTTTGCAGCTTTAGTAATATCAGTCTCAAAATCTTGTGTATCTAGAGGTAGACCAACTATAATATCTGAAGGATTCCAGCGTTTGATAATTTTATCAAGCTCAATCCAGTTTGGCACGCCATCATAAGCCTCAACAATACCTATAGGAGTAGCTGTTTTTGTAATCATTTGACCACTAGCTAAACCTATTCTAGCCTTACCAAAATCTATAGCTATTAATGATTGAAACATCTAACCATTACCTATATTTTCAAATAGTGAGTCTAAGTTTTGTAAGCTATATCCTGCGTGCTCCAGATGATTTTGCCACTTGGTTTTATTCTCATAATTAAATAGTATTTTCTTACTTAATTTATCTGTCACAATCCAATCACTAGCTTTTATTTCATCTGATAATTGGTCAGCTGTCCAACAACTATAACCAACTATTGGTAGAAAATATTCTGGTAAGATATTATTTGCCAAATCTTCTAAAATATCCATAGAAGCTGTAATTGCCAAACCTTCATCAAGCTTTATAGTCGAATCATAGTTACGACCATTTGTTGTATGAAGTATTAATATTTTATGAGGACTTATTGGACCGCCCATATAAAGAGGGTGGCTTAGTATTTCTTCAAATGTATTATTATGAGGTATATCTAACTCCTCAAAAACATCTTTTAACTTATCATCTAAAGGCTTATTTATAATCAAGCCCATAGCTCCATGACGATCGTTTTGACATAAATAAATAACAGATTTAGTAAATATAGCATCATCCTTAATTAAAGGTGTTGCTAATAAAATTTCACTTTTATGATTTTGGAACATATTATATTTCTTAATAACAATGTTAATTTTTTTATAAAATGGAACGAATAAACGCTGCAGTGGCGATAATTTTAGATGAATATCAGACTAAAGTCTACATAAGTCAAAGACAAAAATTCCAAACCTATAGTGATTACTGGGAGTTTCCTGGTGGCAAAGTAGAAAATAATGAAAGTTTTGAGGATTGTATTAAAAGAGAAGTTTATGAAGAAGTTGGAGCTATAGTTAAATCTATAAAGCCTTATGCAAAGAAAAAACATATAAATAAAAATAACATTGAAGTTAATTTAGAATTCTTTATTGTAGATAACTATGAAGGTGTTCCATACTCAAAAGAAAATCAATTACTAAAACTTATAAATATTTCCGAGCTTAATAATTATAATTTCTTACCAGCAAGTATAGAAATAATTGAGAAACTAAAAAGAGAGTACATCTAGCAATAAGCAAATATCTAATGAATATGAGGGAACATTTTAATTTCAGAACAGTGATCTGATTATCTGTTACATAATTTAACATAATATATATTATGCGAACATACATGCAATTAAATATATGTATGCTAATTAAGCCGTTTTG
Organism: Francisella sp. SYW-9; assembly: GCF_008711465.1. Taxonomy (GTDB): domain Bacteria; phylum Pseudomonadota; class Gammaproteobacteria; order Francisellales; family Francisellaceae; genus Francisella. The sequence continues at coordinate 121,006 of NZ_VXKQ01000001.1, read as the reverse complement.
TTATATTTTTTTTCATGAATTTAAATTTATGACACTTTTTTAGTATTTGTGCTTTTTGTTTTAAGAGTTAATCTAATTGTAGTCTAAATTTCAATCATAAATCTCACATTTTTTTTAACAAGGCAACGTAAATTCAACCTCAATTAATACTAAAGATATTACTCATTACTTTAGCAACCTCATCACCTTCATGCACACTTGATGATGCCGTTCTGGTTATAAGTGCGCTTTTATGATAAGGTGCTTTAATATCTATTGGAGCACTTCCTGAGAGAATGTGTTCTCTTGTATAAAGTTGTGCAATACACTCATTTGATGCAAGCATCTGACCAAGCTTACTATCATCATAATCTATAAGGCCTCCATCTTGTGCGCGAATACGAAAAAATTCATGTTCATGACAAGCATACTTACTTGTATTAACAGGGTCTGTATCGTCCTTAATATAAGCAAGGATTCCTGATAATAGTTTTTTTGCAGTATATAAATCAAAGCTTTCTTTATTTCCAGTCTCATAGGTAAAGGCATGTTTTGGTGGAAATTTATTATCATTCTTAATTTTATTCCATACATCCGTTAACTGCCACCATGGATAAAATATTGCCTGATTAAAGCATGTGCTATTTTCATTTGGTGTTAAAACAAAATGATCAGTATTGAAATGTTTAAGACGCTTTGTATTTAAATAATTTGGTGCATAAATATAAGGTACTGAAATAGAATCATTATGTAAATCAAAGCTAAAATCTGCATCAATTGCTTCATAGTGCAACAAAGCTGCCAGTTTTTCATAAGGAGCTAAATCTAAGCTCAGAAGAAGCTCTAAGCGTTTTTTTAACAAGGTAGTAAACTTATTACAAACCAAATCAAATGAATCAGTAATATTATCATTAATAAAACGCTCTAGATCAATCTTCGGTTTATCATCGATAGGCCCTAATAGATTCTTAAATCCCCTATTCCAGTTATCACCTGTTTTGGCATCAAAACGACCATACGTATACTCTCCAACTTTTACATCCATTGCAAAAGGATTCGCAAATGGAATAAGTTTAAAATTAAAATCAAGCGGATTTTCTTTTAAATATGTTTGTAGCGCTTGAATAATAGCAATACCATTAAGCTCTCCTGCATGAAGCGCTGCCTGCATATAAATACTAGCCTTCGGTTTATCTACCGTATATTCAATAATACTAAGGCTATGGCTTAACCCTGAGATTGTTTTTCGAAGTGGTACTTCTCTAATATTCATTATTTTATTCCTCCAAAAAATAAGTGCCTTCAAATACTAACTCTGCATTACCAATAAGCATACAAGCTTTATTAGTCAAATGTATTTGAAAACTATCTGTGGCAGTTTTTACCATAACTGGTGTTTCAATTAAACCATTTATTACACCAGAATACACACTGGCAATTGAGCCACTTCCACAAGATAGTGTCACGCCTGTACCACGTTCAAAATGGCGAATATTGATTGTATGTTGATCTACACATTCAACAAAATGAACATTAACTCCTTCTGGTAAATAAGCATCTTGTAAGCACTTTCCTAACTTTGGAATATTAAGACTCGTAAGCCTACCCAACCATAAAACCAGATGAGGATTGCCAACAGAAAGCTCCATAGCATCAAGATAATCAATATCAATATTTAACAAAGGCCTTTTATTTATAATTTTAGGCAAGGGAAACTCAACTAAAATCTCACAGTCATTAATTATTTCACAGCGATGCAAAGCGCCTTTAACCTCAATATCAAAGTTCTTTATATTATGTTTTTGATACATCAAATAAGCCACTGATCTTAAGCCGTTACCGCACTGCTTAGCAGCTGTTCCATCTTTATTAAAGATATTCATTTGACATATCGCCGACTTAGCACTTCTTAATAGCAAAAGTTGATCTGCGCCAATACCGTAGCGACGATCGCATAATGCTTTTATATCTTTTACTGCTAACTGCATGGAATCTTCTCGTTGGTCAATCACAATAAAGTCATTACCTGAGGCATGCATTTTATAAAATTTTAGTGGTTTCAAAATAGACTTAATTATTAAAGGTTTATCAATTTAGAGTATAATTATAACAGAGTCAAAAAAACATTATTACACATATTAATTAGCAGTTTGCTTTGAGTGACATTAATTTTATGATGTGACTAAATCTTACGTATTTAGTTTCCATACTTCTAAATGGTGTTTGTGTTTTTATCTACAAATTCCTTTAAAGATTGATATTCATGATATCCTGTAAGATTTACATATTGTTTTTTATTTAAATTATAGATTCTAAAATATGGAACCCCAAAAACTGAAAGCTTCTTGGCTATTTCAACATCAGTATTAACTTGCTCTTTAAAAATTTTGTTTGAGATTATAGTATTTAACTCTGTTTCTGTAAGCACATAGCCTACGCTATTTAAAATTTCTAATAAAACTTTTTCCTTGGTACCCAAGGTAAATTCTTACGATTAGTTATATCTATCGTTAAATTATCTTTTATCTGTCTGTCTATATCTGTATTACCTCGAAGTTGATCGTATTGTTCAACACTTATCCCATCAAGTGGTATTTTAGGCAAAATCTGAAAAGCTCTTCTTCTAATATAAACATTATCTTTTAGCATGAGTTTTCTTATATCTGGTATTAGAAAGTAACACCAAGGACAGGCATAGTCGCTGTACATTTCCATTTCAATCATACTAAAAACCTCCTAAAGAGAGAACTAAATTTATGTATTACCCTGGTAAGGCTATAGATTGATTTTAAATAGAATTTAATAATATAAGAAGATAAGTATTCCAAAAAAACTATTTGATTTTTTGCAAAACTATTTTAAATTATTCTGAATTTGTTTTGATGAACTACTTATATTTGACCAGATAATTATAAATATAAAAAAGTTAATTAGGCCAGCTATAATATTAATTATTGGTACTAATCCTAATATTAAAAATCCTACATACCAATAAACAAGCGAAGCTTTAAATTTTAATTTTTCATTATAATTTGTATTATATTTTTTTACTTGTTCATCTAACTTCACTGCTGTTACGACAAATGCAATTGACGACCATATTGGAATTAGCTGTGTCCATAACCATGCAGGATGAACTTTCTCACTATTATTAATTTTAGCGAGATTTTTAGCTAATTTCTGTTGAGATAATATAAATAAACCTGAAACAATAATTGAAGTTATTGTAAGAACAACTAAAGAAATCTGTATTAAAACAGTAAATTCTTGAATATTTTGCATCAAGAACTGATTATTATTTATAGCGTCTAGCATTTTAAATTCTTTTAGAACCTTTCTAAGTATAAAAGTTTATAATAGAACTATTTAACAGTAAATGTATTTGTAAACTTCCCATCAGAACTATCGCTGATAAAATATTCAAATTCACCTGGTTCATAGACATATTTTAGATCATTATTATAGAACTTAAGATTATTAACATCTAACTCAAATGTTACAGTCTTAGTTTGTCCTTTTTTCAAAAACACCTTTTTAAAAGCTTTTAACTCTTTAACTGGAGGTGTAATTGAGCGTACTTTTTGATGAATATATAGTTGTAATACATCCGCTCCATCATATTTACCAGTATTTGTAATATTGACTTTAATAATTAGCTTATCACCCTTTTTAATGATTTGTTTATTTTGAATTGGTTTCGAAATATCGAATGAGGTATAACTTAAGCCATAACCAAATGGATATAATGGAGAATTACAAACATCCATATAATTAGAGTGATACTTCTCAAACCTACAGCTATCTTTATTTGTCAAAGGTCTACCTGTATTTTTATGACTATAATAAATAGGAATTTGACCGACATCTCGAGGGAATGAAGCCGTTAGCTTACCTGACGGATTAACTTTACCAAATAATACATCTGCTATTGATAATCCTGCCTCACTACCAGGAAACCATGCATCAAGTATCGCAGGTACAGTTTTACTTTCTTGTGTTAAAACAAGCGGTCTACCATTAAATAATACTAATACCACAGGCTTACCAGTTTTTAGCAATGCGTTAAGTAAATCTCTTTGAACTTTAGGTATATCTATATGTGATCTACTAGTACTTTCACCACTCATTTCCGCAGATTCACCTAATGCTGCGATTATCACATCTGATTTTTTAGCGACTTCTAACGCATTTTTTAATAGCTGCTCTGAAGTTTCATTATTTCTACCTAAAGATTTACCAAACATTGTAGCATCTTTCTCAAAACTCTTACTGTAAGATAAGTTACTACCTTTAGCATATAAAACTTTACCTTGCTGCCCTACTTCTTCTTTTAAGCCTTCTAATAATGATATAGATTTATCTTGATCAGCTGTAATACTCCATGTGCCATCCATATTATTAGCAGCATTTGCTAATGGTCCAATTACAGCTATTGTCTGAGATTTTTTCAAAGGTAACAAATTATTTTGGTTTTTTAGTAAAACCATAGACTCAGAACCTGCCTTTCGCGCAAACTCTCTATGTTTTGCAGAAAAAATTACTTTCTTAGCATCTTTAGCATTAACATTTTTATATGGATTTTTAAATAACCCTAACTCAAACTTGGCTATTAATATCCTTTTAACGGCTTTATTTATCTCAGCCATTGATACTTTGCCTTCTTTAAGAGATTTCTTTAAAGTTGTTAGATAGCCATTACCTACCATATCCATATCAACACCAGCATTTAATGCATCTGCTGATACTTGTTGTAGATTCTTACCAACTCCATGATTTATCATCTCTGGAATACCTGCATAATCAGAAACAACAAAACCTTTAAAGCCCCATTGATCACGTAGCAAATCTGTCATTAACCATTTATTTTCAGTAGCTGGAATACCATTGATATCATTAAAAGCAGCCATAACACTACCAGCGCCAGCATCTATAGCTGCTTTATATGGTGGTAGGTATTGGTTATACATTTTAACTTTGCTCATATCTACAGTATTATAATCACGACCTGCCTCAACAGCCCCATATAATGCAAAGTGTTTCACACAAGCAAGTAGACTTGTATTATCTACTAAATCATTCATTTCATAGCCTCGCACCATAGCTTTGGCTATTTGACTACCTAAATATGTATCTTCACCACTACTTTCGGCTATTCGACCCCAACGTGGATCTCTTGATATATCTACCATCGGTGAGAATGTCCAGTTTATTCCTTGGCTACTTGCTTCTATTGCGGCTATTCGTGCAGTTTCTTGGATCATATCTAAATCCCAACTAGTAGATAAACCTAGTGGAATTGGGAAAGTAGTTTTATAACCATGAATAATATCCATACCTATCAAAAGAGGAATATGCAGACGAGTATCTTTAACAGCTATTTCTTGAGCTTTCTTTATATCTTCAGGAGATTTTAAGTTAAATATTCCCCCTACTTTTCCTTGTTTTATAAGCGTATAGAAATCTTCTTTTTTACTAACTCCTGTAGTTACTTGGCCAGCATCAACAAGATTTAATTGACCTAGCTTTTCTTCTAAAGTCATTTGTGATAAAAGTTTATCTGCTTGACTCTCATACTTTTCTTCATTGATACTATATATATTAGATTGATTAGCAGGCTTACTATTAAAAAGACTAGTTGTTGAGCAAGATGAACAAATACTTACTATTATTGCCAAGGATAAAACTTTTTTCATACATATCCAAATATTTACTAATTCAGTATTATTAATAATAGCAAAAAATATAGAACTGTCGTAGATATTAATTTATGTCTTGAAATAGATAGAATATTTTATAGTAATGTTCTAAGCACTAATATATTTATTAGAACTAAATTCTGAACAATATGAAAGCGTACTTTGCTCTAAGACATTATCTTTAAATTTAGCATAGCATTGTTTTGTAGGTGCTATAACTTGGCGTAAATGTGGCTTCTTATTAGGATGATTATAGTCATTAGCTACAATTGAAGTATCAAACATTTGATTTGGATACCATACTTTTAGGCCAGAATGCTCTCCAAACCAATCTGTCATTTGATCCCCTATAGACATTAGCCAATATACATTTCTTGAGTCACTTAATGCCTCTCTTAACATATCTTTATAGGCTACACTTGTATTTGCTTTATTTGTACAAGCATAATGAGGAACAGAACCAGATAGAAATACATTATTTTTTAATTGATCATCAGTTAAACCAATATGTTTTTTTAACCACTCTTTAGTAGCTTTAGATGTAGCTGCATTACAAGCTCTTGCTGTTATAAAATAACAAGATATACCATCTTTAAAACATACTTGTTTGATGAACTTAGCTGTAGCAGGATCATTTATGCCAGATTTGGTCCAATAGTCATCATCAAATGAAGTAAGCTCTACCGTGTTATCAATATCAAACATTAGAGCAGGTGTTTTTCCTTGTAACTTTATTTCATCAATAAATCCTATTTCCTTAAATTTATTGATAAGAGTAGCTAATGCTTTCATCATATCTGATGTTTGTTTTGAGAATTCAGAATTTTTCTTAAATGAATTATAGTCATCAGATAGCATATATTTTTTAGTGCTAGAATTTTTAAGAATTAAGCTAATAGCTTGTTTCTCATTATATGGTAAATCTGCTTTTTTTCCATACTTTTCATTAAACGCCATAGTTAATGATGTGACTTCACTATATAGTTTGAGAGGATTCGTCTTATAGCTTGTTTCTTTAGTTGCCCCATATATAGACGAAGTATAGAAAGTAAATAACAAAGCAGAAAGTGTGATAATAAATGATTTAGATTTTAACATTTATAAACCTTTTAGTTTTTTAATCTATGTTTAATATTAATGTAATAATTAGAAGATAAATACTTTTATACAGCAAGTTAGTTTTTTAATCTATGTTTAAGAAACTAGATGCTTCTTACTTTTATAGTATGCTCTTTATGAGAGCTTTATATTGACTTATCTATTAGCTTTTCATAAGCTGCTGAATTGATTAAATCTATTAAAGTTACTCTTTTACATAATCTCCTTTTAAGCTTTAAACTTATAATAATTTTAAAATCTATAGTTATACTTATTTCATATTAAAAATTTCTTTTTTTAAAAAATATATTTCTTTAGAGATAGATATCATAGATAATCAAAATAAAGACTAAACACTTAGAAATATGAACAATCAACAAAATAAACTAAAGAAGAGATATTTTGGCTCGCCATATTGGGGTTCTATTCAGGAAGGTACGGAATTTCTGCGACCATAACCGCAAGTATTAGTATATCTAGCTTACAGAGGGGCTACCGATTTTTAAATCGTTAATTAGAGATTCCACAATCCCTTGTAAATTAAGGCTTTCAGCACTATTGGTAATTTCATAAATTTAATCACAGTGATCTTAGTATCTAATGTTAATAATTTATTACTTCATCAATAATATTTTTCTGAAACAAAGCTTCTTGACTATTTTTATCTACAATATTGCAAAGTTCAAATGTCGCTTTCCACAGTACCCAGGCACGTGCTCTAAGCCATGTATCATTATCTAAGCGCATTTCAGCTACAAAGATATCTCGTGCTCTACTGCTTAAGTAAGTCCAAGCAATGACAAGATCACAAGCGGGATCACCCATAGCAGTTCCACCAAAATCAATCACCCCTGATAATTTATTATCTTTGATGAGTATATTGCCAACGGCATAATCACCATGGATCCAAATAGGTGCTTTATTCCATTTAGTAGCGCATGCTCTTTCCCAAAGTTCTAGAGCGCTGTTGCCATCTATAATATCTGCTAATTTAGCAATTTGTTCGCGGGCTCCAGGATCGTAAACACTAATATGATCACCTCGCCACCAATTATGCTGACCAGGATTAGGGCCTTCTACATTAGTAATAGCTTGCAACTCTTTTAAAAAGTTTGCTAGCTCAAAAGCTAGGTTTTCCAATGATTGCCCACCAAGAGTTACATGATTGGCACTACTTCCATCAAGCCATTTGTAAATAGAAAATGGATACGGATAATCATCAGATGGTTTGCCCATTTTTATAGGCGCAGGAATTGCGACACTTAAATGCTTTGCTAACATTGGTAACAACTCTTGCTCCTTAGGCACCTTAAGAGCATAACTTTCAGCTGTTGGTATGCGGATAAGCATATCATTACCAATCCGATAAGTTCTGTTGTCATGTCCTTGTTTTTCTACAGATTTAATATCTAAGTGCGAATATTCAGGAAATTGCTTTTTAATAATCTTATATGCAAGATCAACGTTTATATAATCATCATTCATGACTGCAAACTCTCCTAATATGGTAAATCATTGACATCAACATTAATAAAGTGAGGTTTAATATCTTCTTCCAAATAAATAGCTAGAATTTCTTTATTATTTAGCAATAATGCTTTACACACTCTGTGCATACCATCAATTATTTTGCCTTCTTTGCATAATATAATTGGATATTTTAAGTCGGCATTATTAATTAACCGCATATGATCTACTATATTTTTACATGTAGGTCTTTCTGGGCTTGAATCGTACCAATATTCGGATTCAATTTCTTTTATTTCAGTTAAGTTTATTATTTTTGGTTTAATGTGCTTCGTCAATTCTATTATTTTTTTAACATCCCATATCAATAAATCATTTTTAACTTTTCTAAAATGATATTGAGGTCTAATTTCACTCATTATATTGACTCTCTTATCATGTTCAAACCTATAATCCCTTCATTTAAAAGAGAGGCATCACCTACTTGGTTAGCATACCAGCATATAGTTACACTACTATATATCGCTCTAATCATAAGCCTTAAGTCTTTGCTCTAATTGTGAACCAGTCTGAACACCATTTAAAGTTTCAACCTGCTTACCATTTTTGAAAATAATCATAGTTGGAATGCTTCTAATGCCAAACTGTGCAGCTAAGTTTTGATTATCATCAACATTTACTTTAACAATTAGTGCATTCTTATAGTCTTTTGATAGCTGATCAAGAATAGGTCCTAAGGTTTTACAAGGGCCACACCAGTCTGCATAAAAATCAACTAATACAGGTTTATCTGTACTATTTATAAGCTTTTCAAAATTAGCTTCATCAGTTTTTATAACATTACTTAAAGCCATATTATTTCTCCATAAATGTTACATTTGCTCTAATATTTATATCTTGAGAAACTGCTACTGGATTACTATTAGCACTAGAATCCATCTCATTAGCAGCAGCTTTCATATACATTACTGTGTTTCTTGGTCTATAATTATTTGTAGTATCACTATATCTAATTGATTGAATAGTGTAATTATTATTTGTTTCTTTATTAAAATCTTTTAGATATTCTTGAGTATTTTTAAAGATTTTAATCATAAGCTTCTGCTTAGCTGCTTGAATAGCTTTTGCAGGTGGATTATAGTCAAGAACTTGAACAACTAACTTTTTACCAGAAGCTTTTTGATTTTCTAAAGCTTTTTGTAAGCTGTTAAGATCTTTTTGTGATATTCGAGCTTGTAATTGTAAAGTGATATTTAATGCACCACTATTACTAGTATTTTGCTCAACATTTTTGACTTTCCAATCAGCTTTAACAATATTATTAACTTCATCAGAGATTTGTTTTTGGATATTATTCTGATCTTGTAGAGTTGTAGTTGCATATCCTGTAACCTGCACAAGTATGCTATCACTTTTAACTGTTGTTTCAGCTTGTGTTGTATATTGAATAGTATTATTATCCTTAGCCTTATCACATGCTAATGCAACAGAGCTTGTTGCTAAAAAACTAACTAAAGTAATTGGAATAATTTTTTTCATAGAAAATACCCTCTTTTATCATTATTGATTTACTATTTTCAGTTTAACAGATTACTAAATATAATTAATTAGAAAGATAAAAAAGATTAAAAGATTTTTATATTATGGACTCTAGAACATCATCTAAAGATTCAGCAATTTCTTCTTTGATCTCATTATTAAAAGGAAAATCATCAGATGTTAACTGAGACTTAACAAAACTCTCTAAAAGTAAATGCTGTGCTTCATGTAGCTCTAAACCTCTAGATTGTAGATAAAATAAAGCATCTTTATCTAACTGACCAACCGTAGCACCATGGGTACAAACAACATCATCTGAGAAAATTTCTAACTCAGGTTTTGTATTTATTTCGGCTTTGTTACTTAGTTGAATATTTTTGTTATTTTGAAATGCTTGAATTTGCTCAATGCCTTCATTTACAACAGCCTTAGCATTAAACCAAGCTTTAGCAGAACCATTTGCAACACCACGAAAGTTTACATTGCTATAAGTATTTGAAGCATTATGATTAACTAAAAAGCAAGCATTTGCTATAGCACTATCACTAACTAAATATAAGCCTCTAATATCAAATCTTGAATGCTCTTTATTTAGATTCACGATAAAATCATTTCTTAATAAAGCATCTTTGTTAAGTAAGTTAAAACCATTAAACTCAGCAGCTCTATCTAGATTTATTAAATAATTTGCTGTAGTAAATAATTGTGTATTATTAGCATTATCAGCATTGTTTGTAAAATTAACTTTAGCAGATTCAGCAACTTTTACATCTAAAAATAAATTTATTGCAGACTCTTCTGTTAAATTTACAAAATCAATATCTAAATCAAGATTTGCAAACATATCAACATCTAACTTTAAAGAAACATTTGTAAGCTTATTCTTAGCCATCTCAGTATTTATAAAAATAAGGCTTAGAGTATCTTTAGTATCTTTAGGTACTTTTATGCCAAAATGCTTTGAATTCTCAATAGCTAATCTTGACATATTTCTATCATCTTTATGAAACTCTAAAGCACTGATATGGTTTAGCTTTTTGTTATAATCAATAGCTAAAGATCCGTCTAGGATAATAACTACATTCTCTTGAGTATCAAACTTAAAACCTTCAAGGTAATCTTTTGTTTTTGGAGCTTCTTTTAATATCTCTGTAATATTATTTTTAGAATATATTGAAGCAATATTTGTATACTTCCAGCTTTCTTGCTTAGTAGTAGGTAGAGATTTATTGTCTATTAACATTTTTTAACCTTTAGCTGTTTAACCAAGAGTATCCTTTCTCTTCTAATTCAAGTGCAAGTTCTTTACCACCAGTCTTAACTATTTGACCATCTGCTAAAACATGAACAAAGTCAGGTTCGATATGATCTAAAAGTCTTTGGTAATGTGTAATAACTAAGAAACTTCTATCTTGAGATCTCATAGTATTAGCACCTTGGGAAACAACCTGAAGAGCATCAATATCAAGACCGGAATCAGTTTCATCTAGAATTGCTAATTTAGGTTCTAACATCATTAACTGCAGCATCTCATTACGTTTTTTCTCACCACCAGAGAAGCCTTCATTAACACCACGAGACATATATTTTTGATCGATCTTTAAAACCTGCATATTTTGCTTAAGCTTCTTCATAAACTCAATAGCATTGATTTCTTCTTTGCCATTTTGCTTTCTGATACTATTTAAAGCTGTTTTAAGAAACTGAACATTACTAACACCAGGTATCTCGATAGGATATTGCAAACTTAGAAATATTCCAGCTGCTGCCCTTTCAGAAATGCTTAGATCATCAAGATCTTTGCCATCAAATTTTATAGAACCTTGCGTAATTTCATAACCATCTTTACCAGCCAGAACATTACTTAAAGTACTTTTACCAGCACCATTTGGTCCCATAATTGCATGAACTTCACCTTTATTCATAGTTAGGTTTAGTCCTTTTAATATTTGCTTTTTGTTATCTCCAACACTTACATGTAGATCTTTTATTTCTAATAACATTTTTTAACCTTTTTAGTAATCAATTATGTAAAATTTACAATCTTAACCAACAGCACCTTCTAAACTTACTTCCATAAGTTTTTGTGCTTCAACGGCAAATTCGAGAGGTAGCTTTTTAAATACTTCTTTACAAAAACCATTTACAATCATAGCAATAGCATCTTCCTCTGATAAGCCTCTTTGCTTACAGTAAAATAACTGATCATCAGAAATCTTTGAAGTTGTAGCTTCATGTTCTATTTGCGATGAGTTACTCTTGTTCTCAATATATGGGTATGTATGGGCACCGCACTTATTACCAATTAGTAATGAGTCACATTGTGAGAAGTTTCTCGCATCAGAGGCATTTGGAGATATTCTAACCAAACCTCTATAAGCTTGTGACGCCCTACCTGCTGAAATACCTTTTGAAATAATTGTGCTCTTAGAATTTTTACCAAGATGAATCATCTTAGTACCTGTATCTGCTTGCTGAGCATGTCTTGTCAGAGCTACTGAGTAAAACTCTCCAATAGAGTTATCTCCACGTAAAACTACGGATGGGTACTTCCAGGTGATAGCTGATCCAGTCTCAACCTGTGTCCAAGAAATCTTAGAGTTCTTATGACAAACGCCTCTTTTTGTTACAAAATTGTAAATACCACCCTTGCCATCTTTATCGCCTGGATACCAGTTTTGTACTGTAGAGTATTTGATCTCTGCACCATCTAGAGCAACTAGTTCTACCACTGCTGCATGAAGCTGGTTTTCATCACGCATGGGTGCTGTACAACCTTCTAGGTAGCTAACATAACTACCTTCGTCTGCTACGATAAGAGTTCTTTCAAACTGACCTGTATTCATAGCATTTATCCTAAAGTATGTAGATAGCTCCATTGGGCAAGTTACACCTTTTGGAATATATACAAAAGAACCATCACTAAATACAGCTGAGTTTAATGCCGCAAAGAAGTTATCTCCCTGAGGAACTACTGATCCAAGATATTTTCTTACAAGATCTGGATATTTTTGTACAGCCTCTGATATTGGACAGAATATAACACCTGCTTCAGCTAGTTTTTCTTTAAAAGTTGTAACAACTGAAACTGAATCAAACACTGCATCAACAGCTATATTTTTAACTCCAGCTAGCATTTCTTGCTCATGCAAAGGAATACCTAACTTGTTATATGTGTCAATAATTTCTGGATCAACTTCATCTAGACTTTTAGGATGATCTTTCATTGATTTTGGTGATGAGTAATAGCTAATAGCTTGAAAATCAATTGGTGGATAGTTTAAATCTGCCCAACTAGGAGACTTCATTTCCAGCCATTTTTTATAAGCTTTTAAACGCCATTCCAATAAAAACTCAGGTTCATTTTTTCTTGCAGATATTAGACGAATAACATCTTCATTAAGCCCAGCTGCTATTGTCTCTTCTTCAATATTTGTTACAAAACCATGTTCATAGTCTTGCTCTATAATTTTATCTAAATTTTCACTCATTTTATTTAGCTCTTGCCTTTGTTGTTGACAATATCATAAATTGATGTACTAGAAAGTATTTGCAATAGCTGACTATTTAAGACCTTCCAGTAACTACTAACTGTACAACTTTTTAAGCTGCATTGTTTGTGAATATCACAACACTCTGTAAGATTAACATCTTTTTCAATAGCTTCAACTACATCTAAGACTGTAACATCTCGAGAGTCTCTAACTAATGTATACCCACCTTCAATACCACGTTTTGAAGCTACTATATCTGCGATTGAAAGTTGGTTAAGTAGCTTTCGTACTGTAGGAATATTTAATCCCGTAACCTCTGCAACTTTTGCAGCGCTATAAGGAGAGGAATTGTTTTTTGCTATTGTAACTACAACTAATAATCCGTAGTCGAGTAATTTACTTATTCTAAGCATAATTACATATTATACCGATTTAGTATCATTTTGCTATTATAATAGTCTTAAAACAGTTGAATGTAAATAAAAAATTGATTATTTTAATCCCTTAGATTAGTATGCTAGACTAACAGACTATCAATTTTGGTATTATAACAAGTAATTATGAGAATTGCTATTTTAGGTGCTGGGCAATTAGGAATATATTTAACTCAAAGACTCAGCGTAGATCATCAAGTATCAATTATTGATTTAGATGAAGAAAAACTTGGGTTTATCTCCTCTGCTTTTGATGTACAAACTATTGTTGGTGACGTTACTAAGCCCAACATCATGATGGAAGCAAACTTCAAAGATACAGATATGATTATAGCAGTGACATCTGATGATACTACAAATATTGCTGTATGCGACATGTCATATAAGCTTTATAAAACTCCACACAAAATAGCACGAATTAGAGATACTGAATATAACAGATTTCCTAAGTTATTAAATAATATTGACTTGGTTATAAAGTCATTTTTTGAAGCAACAAAAAGATTAGAGCAACTGATTTTTTTACCTGGTGCTTTCTTTATATCTAGCTTTTTTGATCAAAGAGTTCAAGTAATTGGTGTTGAAGTATCAGATGACTCCCCTTTAGTTGGTTTTTCTATTAAAGATATACATCTGGGTTTAGGTGATATTAAGGTTGATATTATTTCTGTTTATAGAGGTAATCAAAAACTAGATATAGATGACACTGAAACTTTAGTTAAACCTGGTGATAGAGCTATGTATCTATCTGAAAAAGCATATTCATCGCAGATTTTATCAATATTCCAGCCTAAAAAAGCTAATGTTAGAAAGATATTTATCGCAGGGATTAACTACGCAAGTATAACTTTAGCAAAATCTCTAGAGACCAAAGGATATATTATAAAAATGATAGATCCAAGCGCTAAAAAGTGTGAGTTTGCTCTAGATGAGCTTTCAAAGTCAACTATCTTACATTACAACCCTGTAAACAATAACTTATTGATTGCCGAAGGGATTGATGAAGCTGATATGTTTTTTGCTCTAACGAACTCAGATGAAATTAATATAATGTCGTCTATCCTTGCTAAAAAATTAGGTGCTAAAAAAACTATTGCGACTGTTAATAGTGCTGAGTACTATGATATAACTCGTGATTTAAAGCTTATTGATATATCTATATCTCCACATAATTTTTCATATACAACAATTAAGGCATTTCTAACTCAAGTAGATATGCTAAGAATGTATGAAGTTGAAGATAGTGAAGAGATGTTTATTGAAATCAAAGTACATGGTCAAGAAAACATGTCAACTGTGATAGGAAAAAATATTTCTGAGCTAAAACTTCCTAAAGGTATAAGAATACTTTCAATAATGAAAAATGATAATACGCCATTATTCTTTGCTGATGATTTATTAATCGAAGATGGTGATAGACTTATAGTTAAAGTAGACAACCGAAGTGCTCTTGAAACTCTAGAAAAACTTTTTCAAGTAATGCCTTTATATATAGCTTAAACTAATTGCTAATTTATAAGCGCTTAAGTATTATGTTCTAATATGTTTTATTTCATAATAACTAATTGGTAATCTATGGCGGCAAATGTATCTGGAAAAGAAAAAATTGGCTTAATATTATTAATATTATTAATGACAGGAGCTATTGATAATATTCGAAATTTGCCATCAACAGCTACTTCAGGAACATATATCTTCTTTTTCTTTGCTATAGCTGTCATCTTATTTCTAGCGCCTGTTGCATTAGTATCTGCAGAAATGACTGCTACATATACAGAAAAAGGTGAAGAAGGCGTATATGGTTGGGTTAAAAAAGCTTTTGGACCAAATATTGGAATGCTTGCAATATGGTTTCAATGGGTAAATACTTTGATATGGTTTCCAAGTATCTTAACTTTCCTTGCCGGAACTATTGCTTATTTATTTAACCCAGATTTAGCTCAAAATATAAAGTTTACAGTAATTTTTATAACCGTTGTTTTCTGGTCACTAACTATTCTAAATCTCAAAGGCTTAAGGGTCTCGGCTGTTTTTGCTAGTATTTGTACTTTTTTAGGTATGGTTATTCCAATGCTATTAATGGTTGTATTTGCTTTGATATGGTTACTTAATAGTTATCATTTAAACATATATTTTCACTTTAACAATCTTATTCCTGATTTTACTACAACAGATTCTTGGATGGGTTTAACTGCTATTATAGCTTCATTTTTAGGGCTTGAGCTAGCAACTGTACATATTAGAAAAGTTACAAATCCTAAAAAAACATTCCCTCTTGCTTTACTAATTGCTGTTGTATTTATAGTTTTTACAATGGTTTTAGGGGCATTAGCTGTAGCTATTATATTCCCTAAAGATCAAATAGATGTAGTACACGGTACAATTAAGACATTTCAAGTTTATCTTCATAGCTTGGGTATCCCTGTATTTTTCTACTATATATTAGGTTTAATGGTAGTTGTAGGATCTGTAGGTTCAATGATTAACTGGATGATATCTCCAGCTAGAGGTTTATTACAAGCTGCAGATGATAGCTTTTTACCACGCTTCTTAGATAAAACAAACAAGCACGATGTACCCGGAGGAATCCTAATTCTTCAAGCAATTATTATGACAATAATATGTGCCCTTTTAGAGCTAGTTCCATCAGTACAAGCATACTATTGGTTATTAACAGCGCTTAGTACTCAAATTTACTCTTTAATGTATTTGATGATGTTTTTTGCTGCTTTAAAACTTAAACTTACAAATAAGGATACTGTTAAAAACTCTGATGATTTCCATATTCCATTTGGCAAAGTAGGAATGTCTATTGCATGCCTTTTAGGTATACTAGGAACTATTATATGTGTATTTATTGGCTTTATACCACCAGATAATATGTATGACAATCCTATGGAATTTGTAAAAACTCTTTCAGTGTGTTTTGTACTTTCTATTATTCCTGTAGTTCTATTTATGATATACAGAAAAATCAAATTAAAATAATCTATAAATAAAATCAATGTTTGAATCTTTACTACTTTTTGTTACGTTAATTGTTGGCTATTACTTATTTAATTTTCAACCTACTAAAAAAAATATTAAATATATAGATTTATCTTTAAATTTTATTGTTATCTCGATAATTTTTTTACTTGGTTATAACTTTAGTATTTTCACTAATACAAATAGTATTGTTCTAAAAATTCTTGGTATAAGCTTTGGCTATAGTATAATGATTTTGATAGCAAATATCTCTGGTGTTTCTTTATACTGTTATTACAATAAACAAATAAAAGCTAACTTTATAACACTTACTCGAAAGAATATTAAAGGCAATATAGTTTGGAATATTATAAAAGCTAGTAAATATCTAATTTATCTGGTTATAGGATATGTAATTGGTGAAATAATAAGCATTAATATAACTAAGTTTATCGATAATATCGTATTTGTGATGCTGTTAGGGTTAATGCTAATTATTGGAATTTTACTAAAATTAGAGAAGATCTCATTAAAAGATATCTTTAAAAATAAGACCGCTTTAATTATTGTGACTATCATTGTTTTAACATCTATAGCGTCAGCACTAATTATTAGTCTCTTTACAGGTATATCTATTAAGAAAAGTATTATGATCTGCTCTGGATTAGGGTGGTACTCATTATCAGTAGTACTAAATACTAATTTTCTTGGCGAATATTACGGAATGATAACTTTTATGATAGATTTCTTGCGTGAAATATTTGTTATAGCACTTATTCCATTACTTAGAAGAATATTATCTGTAGAGCTAATTGGCTATGCTGCAAATACGGCTATGGATTTTTGTTTACCCGTTATCAAAGATAATTACGGTACAAAAGCAGTACCTCTAGCAATATCAATAGGCTTAATATTTACTATAATAACACCGATTTTATTAATATTAGAAAATATAATACTCTAGATAAAGAGATTTAGATTTATTTACTACGGAACTTAATACGTCCTTTAGTAAGGTCGTATGGAGTGATTTCAACAACTACCTTATCACCTGTTAAAATACGGATATAGTTTTTTCTCATTTTACCTGATATATGAGCAGTCACAACGTGACCATTCTCAAGTTCAACTCTAAACATTGTGTTTGGAAGAGCTTCTAACACAACTCCTTCCATTTCGATACAATCTTCTTTTGCCATATTGGCCTCTTCTCCAGTTTGTTAAATTTTTAGTTAATATACGTTTAGACAAAACAATAAGCCTATATTTTAAAAGAATTTAAATTAAAATACAAATCTTTTAAAAATAAAGGTTATACTAAATTAAAAAGCTTATTAAATAATAGTAGGATGGATCAACAAATATTTTTTGAAATAGCTATTTTTATAGTTGCTATAATAGGCGGAAGTATTGGATCTGTAATTGGTTTAGGTGGTGCTCTTATTATAACTCCCCTACTCTCTACAGTTCTAGGTGTATCTATTCATCATGCAATAGGAGCATCTTTAGTTGCGATAATTTGCACATCAACCGCGACATCTATAGTCTCGCTAAAATCTCATGGATATACTAAAGAAAAATTGGGGTTATTTTTAGCATTAGCAACAGCTATAGGTTCTATCTTTGGCGCTAAAATAGCTATAATGCTTCAATCTAAATCTTTATTTATAATCTTTGGTGGAATACTAATACTTGTAGCTATATTAAGCTTCTTTAAAAAAGAGCCCTCTATATCTGATGGAAATGAAAAAATATCCAAGATGGCAGATAGATTACAACTTAATGATAGTATTAATATAAATGGTGTAGAAGAAGAATATAATGTCCAAAGACCTATTTGGGGGTTTTTAGGTATGTCTGGAGCTGGATTTATTGGTGGTCTACTCGGTATTGGCGCTGGTGCTTTTAAAGTTATCGCTATGGATAATATTATGAGGATTCCATTTAAAGTTAGTGCTTCTACGAGTAATTTTATAATGGGAATTACAGCTTTTGCTGCTACTTCAACTTATTATTTTGCTGGTTATATAGATAGCTTGATAACTTTACCAGTAGCTTTAGGTACATTACTAGGTTCTATGCTTGGTTCAAAACTAATGCCATATATTTCTACGAGAGCTCTTAAAATAACATTCTTTGTTGTAATTATATTAGCTGCAATACAAATGTTAGCTAAAGGCTTATTCTAATTTTATTTAAAACACCCTCTCTTTCATCGCTAAAAATGTTAGAATTTCTAATTAATAAATAATTTTACGTATCTAAGTTTACAATGATTAAAGTAACAAGTTTTAATGCTAATGGTATTCGTGCGGCTACACGCAAAGGTTTTTGGGAGTGGTTTGAGTCGCAAGATATAGATTTTTTATGTATCCAAGAAACAAAAGCTCAATTTCATCAACTTGAAGGAGATGATCAATATTTCCCAGAAGGTTATCATTATGATTTTAAAGATGCTGTTAAGAAAGGCTATAGTGGTACTGCTATTTATGCCAAGGAAAAGCCTCTAAAAGTTATCAAAGAGCTTGGGCTTGATTGGGCAGATGATGAAGGTCGCTATATCCAGTTTGATTATGAAAACTTTAGTATTGCTAGTTTATATCTGCCAAGTGGTTCTAGTGGTGATGTACGTCAAGAATATAAAATGCAATTTCTTGAAAAATATAAAGAGATTTTAAAAGAGCAAGTTGAGTCTGGTAGAGATTTTATAGTTTGTGGTGATTTTAATATCGTGCATAAAGAGATTGATATCAAAAACTGGAAATCAAACTATGGTAAAACATCTGGGGTATTACCAGAAGAGCAAGCTTGGTTAGATCATATATTTGATGATTTAGGCTGGGTTGATACATTTAGAGTTATTAACCAAGAACCTGATTACTATACTTGGTGGTCAAATCGTGGTCAGGCTAGAGCAAAGAATGTGGGCTGGAGAATTGATTATCATATTTCAACACCTGCTCTAAAAGATAAAGTAGTACCAAAATCTGATTATATCTACAAAGAAAATTGGTTCTCAGATCATGCGCCACTGACTATTAGTTATGATTATGAGGTTTAGTTTTAAAAAAGGTATTTAGCATGAATAATAAAGTTGTTTTAATTACAGGCGCAACAAAAGGAATTGGATTAGCTACAAGCTTATATCTAAAAAAACAGGGCTGGAAAGTTATTGGAATAGCAAGGTCTAGTACTGATAATTTTTTAGGTGAACTGTTTCTATGTGATTTAGCCAATGAAGAACAAACAGCATTAACGATTAGTCAAATAGATAAAATTCATGGGTGCCCTGATGCTATTGTTAATAACGTTGGTATTGCAATTTCAGAAGCATTAGGAAAAATTTCTATCTCATCACTTAATGAAGTTTATAATTTAAATGTTAGAAGTGCTGTACAAATAACTCAGTTTTTTATTAACAAAATGAAGTTAAAAGAGCATTGTAAAATAGTTAATATTGCAAGTAGAGCCATTTTTGGAGTTAAAAATCGTACTAGTTACTCTGCTGCAAAATCAGCTTTAGTTCGATGTACTAGAACATGGGCTTTAGAGCTTGCTAAGTATGGAATATGTGTAAATGCCATAGCTCCAGGTCCTGTAGATACAGAACTATTTAGAAAAACAAGACCTATTGGTAGCAAAGAAGAAAAAGAAGTCTTAGAGTCTATTCCTATGAATCGTATCGGTAAACCTAAAGAAATAGCTGCAACAATAGCTTTTCTCCTATCAGAAGAAGCATCTTTTATAACTGGACAAGTTATTTGTGTTGATGGTGGTGGAAGCTTATAGCATTAAATAAAAAGGTTAATATATGTTGCATGCTTATATATTCTCAGGTCTACCAGGAGTAGGCAAAACAACTTTAGCTAAAGCTCTTGCAAAAGCTATACACAATACGGTCTACTTTAGAATAGATACAATCGAATACTATCTAAAAAAAGAATATTCTCAAAAGCTAACTAAACAAGGTTATGAAATTGCTTACTATCAAGCAAAAGAAAATCTTGAGCTTGGCAAAAGTGTAATTATAGATTGTTGCAACCCTGTTTTAGAGTCTCGAGAGTTATGGAATAAACTATCTCAAGTAAATTCTACCAAAGTAATAAATATCGAAGTTATCTGTAGTGATAAACAAATTCATCAAAATAGAGTAGAAACTAGATATAAATCAAATCCAGATAAGTACCCTACTTGGCAAAATATACTAGATAAAGATTATCAAACCTGGAATCAAGACATAATACAAATTAATACGGCAGGTTTTAATATAGAATACTCACTAAAAACCCTCATAGATCAAATAAAGGAGTATTAATATAATGAATAAAAGAATATTTTCTAAACTATTACTAACTATCTCTATAATACTTATAACTTGTAATGTATTTGCAGAAAGTCTTAAGCAATATAATATTTACCTTATCCCCTCTGATAAGGCAACTAAATATGTTAGAAGTTTTGATGACTCTCTAGAGAAAACAAACATTCTTAAAAAGTATAATACAAAACCTTTTATTGAGAATCACCCAGTACATTTAACACTTTATTTAACAAGTTTTGATAAGAAAAATATTCCAGATATTAAAACACAATTAGCCAAAATCGCTAAAAACACATCTTCATTTGAAATTAAAACAGATAAATTTATAGCTGGTAAAAGTGGCTTTGTAATGTTAAATATTCAGAACTCTCCAAAGCTTCAAAAACTATCAAATAAAGTTGTAACTGACTTGTCTAAATATAGAAATAAAGATTACCCTGCTCCTAGTTGGGTAAAATACTATCCTACTAAGTTCGAGTCTTTCAAAAAATATGGTTCACCAAATACATTTAATCAGTTTAACCCTCATTTTAGTATATTAGCTGCTGATTTAGATAGTGATAAAGCTAGAGCCAACTTTGAAAAAAATTTTGATCAAATAATACAAAACACTAAATTAAAACCAGCAAGTTTTAAAGTAAAAGCTATAGGCTTCGGTGAAGTAGATAAATACGGCCAAGTAACTAAACCTCTGTATATTTATAACTTAAAAGGTTAAAATTGCAAAGCTTAAAAGCTATAGTAAAAATTGTATTAGGAAAAATAAATGAAAATAAAATATAAAAGCGTTTTAAAAGGACTAGTTTTAGCATCTTCTTTTAGTATTTTTAGTTTTGCATATTCAAATAGTAAAACTACAGAAAATGCTCAGTGGGGATATGTTGGAGCTGAAGGTCCTGAACATTGGGGTGACTTGTCTAAAAAATATAAAGAGTGCGCTATAGGAGAACAACAGTCTCCTATAAACTTAGTCACTACAAAAGCTGCTAAAGGTAATGAGTCAGATAGAGTAAAGATTGACTATCATCTACATGTCAAATCAATATTAAATAATGGTCACACAATACAAATTTTATTTAAGCCAGGCAGCTATATATTTGTTGGTAAGCAAAAGTATGAATTAAAACAAATGCATTTCCATACTCCAAGTGAAAACTATATAGATGGTAAAGAGTACCCATTTGAAGCTCACTTTGTAAATATTTCAAAAGATGGCAAAATAGCTGTGTTAGCATTGCTTTATCAATATAATGACACAAAAACTAATCCGTTTATAAACAAGATATGGCCACATATTCCTAAAAAAGTTGGTGAAACTAATACATTTAGCTTTACTGTAAATAAAGATGATAGCCCCCTTCCAAATGGACATCATTCTTTTTATGAATATACTGGATCTCTAACAACTCCACCATGTACTGAAGGAGTTAAATGGATTATATTAAAAAGAAAAGCTAATATATCAAAAAAACAGGTCCAAACATTTAGAGATATTTTGACTTTTAATAATGATAGGCCTATCCAAAAAACTGATAATAGAAAAATATTTTTTGAACAAGAGTAATAAAAATATATAGGAAAGAAAATGAAAAATAATCACTTTGATGTAATAAGTTTAGGTGGTGGCTCTGGTGGTATAGCATCTGCCGTACAAGCTGCTAAATTTGGTAAAAAAGTTGCAATTATTGAGAAGCGTGAACTTGGTGGTACATGTGTAAATCGTGGTTGCGTACCTAAAAAAGCGATGTTTTATGGTGCTATGCTCGCAGAGCAGTTAAAGCATGATGTTGCTGGCTATGGCTTTGATGTTGAAGTTAAAGGTTTTAACTGGGCTACTTTAAAAGAAAAAAGAGCTAAGTATATAGGTAATATTCATGGTTTCTATGACAGATTATTAGATAAATGGGATATCACTCACTTTAATAATTGGGGTAAATTCAAAAATAATAAAACTATAGTTTTAGATGATGGTACTGAGATAACTGCAGATCATATCTTTATATCTCCAGGTGCCTACCCTATTGTATTAAATAATATTGAAGGATCTGAGCTAGGTATCACATCAGATGAGTTTTTTGAGTTAGAAGAGACTCCTAAAAAAGCTGTTATCGTTGGTGGTGGCTATATTGGTGTTGAAATCGCTGGTGTGTTAAATGCTCATGGTACTGACACTACTGTAGTAGTGCGTAGAGATAAGCCTTTAATGGATTTTGATAATGATATTAGTGATACTCTAGTTGAATGTATGGAGATGACAAATCTTAAAGTAATGAACCATACAAATATTACTAAAGTAGAAAAAGTTGGTGAAAATTTAAAGATAACTACAGATACTGGTAAAATATTCGAAGATGTTGATACTCTAATATGGGCAACAGGTCGTGCTCCTAACACTCATAATCTTGGTATAGAAAATACTGATATAGAAATAACTAAAAAAGGTGTAATACCTGCTAATGAATGGTGTCAGACAAATGTTGATGGCGTATATTCTTTAGGTGATGCTTCAGGTGTGCCTCAACTGACTCCAGTAGCGATTAAAACAGGTAGGTATCTGGCTCGTAGACTTTTCAATGGTGAAACTAACTTGAAGGCTAACCTTCAAAATGTTCCTACAGTTATATTCTCTCACCCTGCTATTGGTACAATCGGTTTATCTGAAAAAGATGCTAGAGAAAAATATGGCGATGATAATGTAAAAGTTTATAAATCTAGATTTACAGCTCTATACTGTGCTATCTCAGGTCATAGAATGCCAACTGTAATGAAACTAGTTGTAACTGGTGAAAATGAAAAAGTTGTTGGTTGTCATATGATTGGTCTAAATGTTGATGAAATGCTGCAAGGGTTTGCGGTAGCTATCAATATGGGAGCAACTAAACAAGACTTTGATGATACTATAGCTATCCACCCTACTAGTTCTGAAGAACTTGTAACTATGTAGCTATAGGTTATGAACAAACAATATGCTAAAGAAAATGTTTGTGAAACCTACAATAAAATTTCTAATTGGTTTCACAAACATCGTTCATTAGATCTATCTGAAAAACCATATCTTGATCAAATAGTCTCTTTAATTAAAAAAAATAATAGAATTCTTGATTTAGGCTGTGGAACTGGAAAGCCTATTGCAGAATATTTAATTAAAAATGGTTTTGAAGTTACAGGTGTTGACGCGAGTGAAAAACAAATTGCTTTAGCATCTAAAGAATTACCAAATATGAAATGTATCTATCAAGATATGAGAAGTATTTCACTAAATGAAAAATTTAACTGTATAATTGCTTGGCATAGTTTTTTTCATCTAAATAAGTCAGATCAGAGAAGTATGTTTAAAGTATTCGAAGATCATATTACTTCAAATGGTATATTAGTATTTACCTCAGGAACTGCTGAAGGTGAAATCTATAGCGATAATGGTGGTGAGATACTTTATCACGCATCACTGAGCCAAGCAGAATATAAAAAACTTCTTCATAAACATAATTTTGAGCTACTTTCTCTTAATGTTGAAGATCCTAACTGTGGTTATGCTACAATTTGGTTAGCTAAGTATAAAAACTAAGTTTTAAAATCTATAGGAATAGTCATGATACTAACTACAGCAGATAATCTTGGTAAAAGAGAAATTCTTGAGCATAAAGGCCTAGTTACAGGAATCATTGTTCGTACTCCAACTATTACTCAAGGTATTTTAGGAGGCCTAAAAAATATTATTGGAGGCAAAAATACCTCTTATACAAATGTTTGTAAAGAAGCTAGACTACACGCTGAGCAGGAGATGATTGAAGAAGCTAAAAAGCTAGGTGCTAACGCTATTATCGCGATTAGATATGACTCTAGTAGTCTCGGTGGTAATACTAGTGGCACAGAAGTTTTTTGCTATGGTACAGCTGTAGTTGTTAGATAATAAAGTCTACTGTAAAACAATTCAATCTGTTTTAAGTATTGAAAAGTTGAATTGTTAATATTTAAAAAATCTTATTAATAATTTGAAGTAATAGCTTCACAGTAATCTTCTAATATTTCTGAAAATACCTAATGGTAAAGCTTAATCAATGAAAAGCATAAAAGTTAATTTAATATTATACTTCGTATAGCCCCAATATATCTCCTGCCTCATGATGAGTAACTATTGGCTTAAAATGCTGAGCAAATTCTTCTTCAAAATTAGAATAGTAAAACTTCCAAGACTCATACGGATAGATCTCCTTCTTTTTTGCATCTATTTCTATAATAAAAACCTGATCTGCAACTCGTTTTATTTCATTATAAAAACTTACTCTATCCTCATATCGAATATGCTTCACAACGGCACTGATAAAAACTAGATCAAAATACTTATCATCATAAGGTATATTAATCCCATCTATAGTTCTAAAGTTATATTGTGGTAGATTTTTCTTTGCAGAATTAATAGATGCTTCATTAATATCTACTCCAAATCCAGATACAGGGTATTTATTACAAATAAAATCTAGCATTAGACCATTATCACAGCCATAATCTAACATTCTATTTTTCTTCCATTTGACCTTATCTAATATCGACCCTAATAACTTCTTAGGCTCTGTATAACCACACTCTAGATAAAAATCCCAAACTTGATCAAGACTATTTGAAGATGGATACTCTAATTCCCATTTCTTCTTAATATTGTGATAATAATCTGTTGCTTTCATACTCAATTCTACCTTATGATACATCTTTGAATTCTGTAATTTATTTAGCAGCTTCTTCTTTTAGTAAGCTTCACTGCCTATAGAATTTTATCTTGTAGATTATTTAATTGTAATGGCACACTTTTAATGTCTAATATTAATATAACTTTAACTAGCAATAAGAAGAACTTATTCAATTATGCATAATTTTGTTTAGAATTTAGCCTTATTAATGGTGCTAAAAGTACAAGCCAGAATAAAAATACAATAAAACATAATATGATCATTGCAATAGCAAGAGGCATAATAGTCTTATTAGAGAAGTGACTAATAATAAAACTTCCTAATGCAGAACATGAAAAATATAAGAAAAGTGATGCTGAAGATGCAATACTTACTGTTTTTTGATGATTTTTAACTACCCCAACATTAAATACTGTAAGTATAAAACCACTACCTAAGAAAAATGCAATCATGCTTATTATGAAGAAAGCTAAATGAATAGTGCCTGAGAATATTTGTAAAAGAATAATTAAGCCAGAAATTAGTGATAATATAGCGCCAACACCCATAATCTCCTCTAAAGAATATTTTTTAAGTAGCACACCTGCAGCTAAAATACCAACCCAACTAATCAATGACATAAAGCTTACAAAATACCCATAACTAATAGTTGAAAAACCATATGTATTCATCATTAATAATGGTGAAGCTGTATCAAATACAGACTCTCCTGCCACTACAAAAATAGTACATAAAATAAATGCTAAGAAATATCTCTCTCTTATAACTGTTAGATAGTATTTAAATACCGCAGAAATCTCGAATTTTTCTTTATTTTCAGTCTTAGAAGTTTCAGGTAAGAAAAAGTAAGCAAATAATCCAATGACTAATGTATAAGCCATTATTACAAAAAATGCTATTTTATAGCTATCTAACTTAGCTACATATCCACCTAATATCGGTAGTAATGTAATAATAATACATGCTGCGAACATTATTTTACTAAATACGCGAGCAGCCTCTTTGCCTTCATAAATATCATTGATAATTGTACGGCCCATTAGTACTGTAGCACTTACGCCTAAACCTTGAAACATTCTACAAATTAAAAGTACTCTCATATCAGTGATAAATAAGCTCACAAAACTAGCTATACAAATCATAGCTATACCGATTAGCATGACTTTCCTACGACCTATTATTTCCCCAGCAGTACCAAAAATTAGCATTCCACCAGCTTTGCAGATATAAAATATTGAAATAGTGTATTGAACTATCACTGCTGAAGCCATAAAATCATGTTTGATCAATGGTAAAAATGGCATGAAAAAATAAACATTTAGATTCCCTAAAAACCAAGTTAATAAAACAAAGCTTAAAGCTGACTTAGTATGATTAGGCATTTGCTCTCCTAAAATTAAATATATTAATTTACCTACTTAATTATCTATAAACCTATATAAAGATAAGAAATATAGTTATAAATAAGGCATGATAATGATTATTAATTACAGATAATAAAAAAAGCTCAAGCATTTGTCAAAATATTTAAAGGCAAAATTAAAATATTTTTAAGAGAATTCTTAATTATGTACCTGTTTACAGAAAGTTTCTTTACAGAAAAAAATAGCAAAAAGTAAAGATATAACATAAGATATTGGTAATAACATCAAACCATGTACATAAGCAGTATGGCTAATATTATTAGCATTAGTTACTCCATTATCATTTAGTGATATAAAGAAACCAGCAATTGTTGGATACACAGCTGATAGCAATATCACAAATGCAACACCTATTCCTATCGCACTTGCCTTTATATCTGGGCTACTATTCTCTAAGATTGCTGGAAACCCTAAATTCTGACCAGAGCCAGCTACCCCTAAAAGAAAAAACATAATAGCATATGACCAAGTACTATTTAAATTAAAATACAATATAGATAGCGTACTAACTAAACCGAATAAAGAGCTTATTATAAAAAATAGCTTCCGTCTTTTCATTACATCCGATAAGTAGCCCAACAATGGACATCCTATAGCATAACCAATCCATGCTATAGAAATCATATATGCTGCATCATTATGAGATAAGCCACAAGTACGTAGAAAACTTGTGCCTAGTATTGCTCCCATAACGGATAAAGGAGCATATACAATCGCAGCAAATATAGCAACATACCAAACTTGTTTAATCTTACATAAACGTTTAAGTCTTATTGTAATAGGCTCTTTTTCTTTTGTATTAGTTTGTATAGATTGAACTGTATATGATCGAGGTTTATTTCTAAAGAAAATTAAAGATGCGATAGCTATTACTATCCCAAAAGATCCCACATAAGTTAAAGCTACTCTCCAACTAAGATTAGAGCTTAATATAAATGAGATCAAAGGCCCGCCTGCTAGTATAGGACCTAAAGTTCCAACAAACTGAGATAATCCAGAGAAAAAACCAAAGTATTTTTTAGGAAACCAGTTAGCAACAGTAACAAATAGACAAACAAAAGCAAAAGAAGATCCTATGCCAAGCAAAAATCTGCCCCACAAAGCCATCATAAAACTATCTGAGCAGGCAAAGAAGTATGTTGCAATTGCGCAAAAAGCTGATGATACAACTAATATTTTTCTAACACCAAATTTATCTACTAATACGCCAACGGGCATCTGCATAAGTCCATACGATATATAATAGACCGAACCTATAGTTGTAAACTGCTGTATCGTTAAATTTAGATCTTTTATAATATCGTTAGATATTGAACCTAAAAAAGTTCTTAAAAGAAATTCGTACATAAAAAATATTGCTGGTATCAACCATATCAATATACCTACTAAACTAATTTTTTGATGTTCATTTTGTTGCATATTTTAAAAGCCCCTTTTTTATAAAAATTCGTTATTCAAATAATAAGTGTTCTAGATTTCACTACCACTTTTCCATTTAGCTAAACTCATTCTAAATTCAGCTGCTAAATGAGATAGTGGCCCTGGTGGATTAAGAGCTGGCATACCTGTAACTTCTTTTATATAATTAAGTTCTTCTGAGTATGAGCCTACTGCCATATCTGCTAGTAACATTCCTGAAATCGTTCCCCATGCAATACCTACACCGTTATCACATACACTAGCATATGCTCCATCATGGAATTGCCCAAAGAAATTAGTGAAATTACGCGAGATTGCATAAGTCCCTCCCCAGGTATCAGACAACCTTAGATCTGGAACTTCTGGATAACGTTTTTTTATAGCTCCAAGATGGTTAAGATATACTTTCTGAAGAAACTTATGTTTAAGACTAGCCCCATACTTAGGTACATATCTATATGTATTTCTAATAAGTAGCCTATTATCTAAAGTCATTCGTAAAGTAGTACCTGCATGATCTGCTGGAGTTAATCCCCAATTTGCTTGCCCTTTATAAGAAATAAGCTGTTCTTGAGTTAGAGGTGGCGTCCAACTAGCAAAAGTCATAACTGGAAGCATCCTATTTTTTAAATAACCAAATTCTCTTGTAAATATTCCTGTTGTAAGTAGTAAGTTTGAAGTATTTATACTATTGTTCGTAGATGAAAGTAACTCCCACTTATCAGCCTTTTTATTTATATTATATATAGGAGATTCTTCTAATAATGTTACATTCTCTGGAAGTGAATCTGCAAGACCTTTGATTAAAGCTGCAGGCTGTACTAAGTAAGTTCCTGGAGTATAGATAGCTCGACTATAATAATTAGTGCCAATAACTTTAGCTAATGACTCTCTCTCAACAATTTTATATTCTTCTTTTAACTCTTTTAATAACTTCTCAAAATGATTAAGAAAATCTTCTCCTCGAGAACCAACAGCTCCTTGATATTTACCTGCTGCTGACCATTGGCACTTTATATCATATGTTTTTATTAATGAGTCTAAATTTGATATAGCTAGCCTATTTAATTTTAATATCTTTTGCTTAAATTCTAGATCAGGGTTTTCTAATGCAAACTTATGAGGTAAATCTATTACAAAGCCAGAATTTCTTCCCGCTGCAGCCTGCCCAACACGTTGAGCATCTATTAATATAATGTGGGCATTGGGCTTATGTTTTGCCAGCTGTCTAGCAGCTGACACTCCACAAAAACCAGAGCCTATAACCACATAGTCAGCATTATGTTTACCTTCTAACCTTTTTATACTCTTAGTATTAGAAATATTTGCTTCTTTATACCAACCACATTTTTCATCATCATTCGGTAAATTAATCATTTTTTCACCTGTATGTTTAAGAACTTTTTAGACGTATTCCTATATTTTGAGTTTGCACATAACTATATATAGCTTCTTGGCCTTTTTCTCTACCAAAGCCAGATAGACCAACTCCTCCAAAAGGAGTTTCTATACCGCCAGCAAACCATTCATTAATAAATACTTGCCCACCTCTAAGCTCTCTAGCAATATTTAAGGTTTTATTTAAATCCCTACCAAACACACCCGCACATAGTCCAAACTCTGTGCCATTTGCTAACTTGATAGCTTCACTCTCAGAATCAAAAGGAGTAATAACAAGAACCGGACCAAAGACTTCTTCTTGGAATATAGAAATACTCTCATTTGCTTCTATAATAGTTGGTAAGACATAATAACCATCTAATGATAGTTCTTTTCCTCCGGTAAGGATATTAGCCCCTTCATTTTTAGCTTGTTGGATCATTTTTAAGATACCTTGTTTCTGTTCTAATGAAACAACAGGAGTCATATCAGCATTAGCTTCTCCCTGTCCTAATGAAAGACTTTCAGCTAATGACACAACGTCTGTTTTAACCTTTTCATATACAGATCTATGTATTAAGAGGCGTGACATTGCAGAACAAACTTGTCCAGCGTTAAAAAATATTCCATTTCTTACACTTTGTAATAATGCATCATGATCATAATCTTCTAATACTATTCCTGCAGATTTACCTCCCAATTCCATCACAGATGGTACAGCTCGATCGGCGGCATCTTTCAAGATTCTTTGTCCAGTAGGAACTGAGCCTGTAAATACTATTTGATTAGTATAATGATGTTTAACAAGATAACTTCCTATCTCAGAGCCTTTTCCACATAGCAGATTAATAGCGCCTTTAGGAAATCCTGCTTTTTCAACAACACCAATCAATAAAGAAACTGCGATTGGAGATAGTTCTGGCGACTTAATAACAACCGCATTTCCTGCTGCTAAAGCAGGAGCTAAAGATCTGGCACATATAGAAACTGGAAAGTTCCAAGGAACTATTTGGACAGATACTCCAAAAGGGACATAATGTGTAAAATCAAGATAATCTTTACCTAGAGGAACTGAAATGCCCTCTATTTTGTCAGCCATACCAGCATAGTATTCAAAATATCTTGCAGCTTCTAAAAACTCATCTTTTGCATCACAATATCGCTTGCCATTTTCTCTGCATAAAACTAAAATAGCTTCCTTATCTTCAGCAAGTTCTTTAATAAGTTTAGAAGCTTTTAGCATCCATTTAGTGCGTTGCTCAGGTTTTATATCTGTTAGTAACTTCTGTTTAACACAGTTATGTGCTGATAATATTGCTTGCTCAGCATCTTCTTTCGTAGCTCTGGCTATAGTTGCATATGGTTTTTCTGTCGCTGGATTATCTACATTAATAGACTCTTTTGAATCCACCCATTGACCATTAATATAATTTAAGTAATGTTTCATTTATTTTTCTCCAATGATTTTTTAACTTGTAAAGCTAGCCATTTTTGAAAATAATGTGTTGGAACATCCATTTCAGGAGAAAATACCCCTCCTTTAAAACCTGGGGAACGACGTCCTTTTTGCATACCTTCTACGGCTGGAATATCCTCACCAAAAACTATACGCCAAGATTCCACAACTGAGGCTCTACAGTTTGAATACTCATCAGAAGCAGCCTCTTCTCCTATATAGAAGATTGATAAATGTTCAATACTTTTTTCTGCACTAACAGGCTCTATAACTATAGCGAAAGCATGATCTTTTTGTATACCAAGTAAGACATTAGGAAAAATTGCTAAATACTCTGCATATTTGGACTTATTTTCTGGCCAGTTAGAAAATGCTGGTAAATGAGTTCCCGCGACACTTGCTAAATTATAAACAGTAGTTCCTTGACCTGCAAAATCAGAAAACATAATATTATAGTGATCTTCAAGACGAGAATATTTATTTAGACTTGGATGCACCCAAGGTAAATGATATGATTCACAATAGTTTTCTACTGCTAACTTCCAATTACAATTTACGTCAAGTTTTATATCATTTTCATTACCAACTTTAGATAGCTCATTAAGTCCATCTTTTCCTAAAAATTCTTTCCAGCGCTCTTCTAAAGGACTAATATGCTCTTGAAAACTTTTAGCATCACCAGATAGATTAATAAATAACATCCCCATCCAACTACTAGAGCTAATCTCTTTTAAGCCATTTTTTTTACAGTCAAAACGATCATCTCTATGTTTACCAATTCCTCCAATATGAGGCGTACCTTTTAAATTTCCATTTAAATCATAAGTCCAAGAATGGTATGGGCATCTAATCATCCCTTGGACAAAGCTCTCTTCTGATACTAACTTCATACCTCTATGACTACAAACATTATGAAAGACTTTTAACTCATTTTGAGTATTGCGAATCAATACTAGAGGTAGCCCCATAAAATCTATTGGTTTTACATTACTATTGTTTAATAATTCTGAAACAAAACCTATACACACCCATGTATTGGCAAAGATATTATCCCTCTCAAACTCAAAATACTCTTGATCAGTATAAAATTCGTTTGGCATTCCACTAGCACTACTTATAGGGTTAAGGACATTATCTATAGGCTCTGGTGACTTTTGTAGCTTAGCTTGAATATTCATGCTTTCTCCTTTTTGTTGTTTTGTATAAAACTAGATATTTAATGATTATTAAATAATTTAATTAGGTGAAATATACTTTTCTATTCTTATGTTTTTCTTATCAAACCCTATATTTTTAAGCTCTTGCGATGCTTGTTCGATCATATTAGGGTTACCACATAAATAAACGACATCTTTATTAGGGTCCAAATCTAAATTTTTAAATTGATCTTGAACATATCCTGACACCTCATACTCAGATAAATCATCTAACTGACGACTTAAACAAAGTTTAAAATGTATATTCTTATGACTTTTATCCAAGTTGATAAACTCATCCATATATAAGGAGTTTTTCTTATATTGAACCCCAGATAATATATGAATTTCAGTTTGATCAGCTAACTCTAATAGTTTTGGAAACATTGACTTGTAAGGAACTACTCCTGTACCTGTGCCAACCAAGACAATTTTTCTAAAGCTCTCATCTTGCAAAACTAGTCTTCCTGCAGGTCCCATAGCATTAACTCTTTGACCTGACTCTGCACTAAAAAAATACTCTGAAGCAACTCCTCCTCTGACATAAGATATAGCTACAGAGAAAGAATCATTGTTGCTTGGTACAGAACCTAAGCTATAACTTCGACGTTTAATATTTCCTGTTTCAGGTTCTTCAAACAATAATGTAATAAATTGTCCAGGAGTAAAGTTAAGAGGCTTATTATCTACTCTTTTAAAACCTAACTCTTTTACATTTGATGCAACATCTTTAAGATGACTTAACTCTAATTGAAATTTTTCTATAGCCATGAATTAGTTTATCTTTTGTTCCCTTTTAATCTCAGTCTAGAAAACAAAATTTCAATTTTTTACATTTTTTACAGCAAACAGGTTAAAAATTTATTAATCTTCATATGTTATTTTTATTATGAATTTGACTTTTTTTTCAATTTCATTTTCATAAGTTACACGAGAACAATCGATGAGCTACAATATTTTTTTATAAAGAAATATTTTTTTATAAAGAAATATTTTTCAAAAAAGCATAGTTATGCAATATATTTAATAAATTAGGCACTCAACTATTTTTTCATTTCTTATATTTTTTTAAAAAAAATTAAATTTATTTTATTAGTTACCTAATTATTATTAGATAACTATTCAAAAAAAAATTGTGATAGACTAGCAATCATATAAATATAAAGTCAAATATTGCAAACAATGGAAATCTTATGTCAGAAAAAATAATTGTTATTGTTAAATTAGATTCTAAAAATGGCCATAATAAAGAGTTATATGAACTTGCAAAAAAACTTATAGATCCAATAAATGCTGAGTTAGGATGTACTCATTATGAACTAGGATGTAATGATGATGGAACTGTATTTGAAGTTATGGCTTTTACAGATGAAAGCAGTCATAAAATTCATTTAGAATCAAAACATGTTCAAAACTTCTTAGCGGAGATTAAAGACTTAGATGTAGAAATTAAAACTGAGAAATTTAAAGCCTGCACTTAATTTTTCACATTACCATCCATCTTTTACTTTCTAGTACTTTTATTAAAATTAATTTTCAATCACTTTAAATAAAAAGACTGTTTTATGATCAGATCAGCTAAACAAAAGCATAAAGCTAAATATTTTAAATAAACTATAATAACAGCCTAATCAGATGATAGATAAGTATAATAATGATTTTGATCTAACAGAAAGATCTACATTAAATATCTTTAATACATTACAAATCAAAATTGATCATAATCGACATAATACTAAATTAATTACCAATTATGAATAATTATCAGAAGTTAAAGATGGATATGATTTCTTTATTCTTTCAGATACTTTTAAATCGATATTAGCAGTAATTATAGTTTCTGTATCACCCGCTAATATTACCTCTCTACCTTCAGGGTTTATTATGCATGACATCCCACCAAGTTCAGAAAATCGTTTAGATAGTAAGCAGCCTTGATTTAAATTTTCTCCCATATAGTTACAAGCAACCATAAATATATGGTTTTCATATGCTCTTGCTTTGACTAACAAATTCCACATCTGAGATCTAAACTTACGTATAGTTGAAGGAACTATAATCGCATCTACACCCGCTTTAGCATAGTTTCTAAATAATTGCGGAAACTGTATATCATAACATATTGCTAAACCTACTTTACCCCATGGTGTATCTAATATAACAGGAGTATCTCCTTTAACAAAACAATCCGGTTCATCTGTAGTCTCTATCAAGTGAGTTTTAATGTACTCTCCCTGAATATCCCCATTATTATCAAAAGCAAAAAGAGAATTTGATAACTTATTTTTACTTATATTTCTATAAATAATACCTGCACAAATCCATAAATTGTATTTTTTTGCAAGAATACTAAATATTTTGATACTATCTTCTCTATTTTTTACAGAAGATAACCCTTGCTCATTAATAGTTACATTACTATACTCTGGAAAAACTACCATTTGAGCTCCTTGATTTGCAGCATTAATAATATAACTTTCAAGTATGTTGT
The DNA here is from genome assembly GCF_008711465.1 of Francisella sp. SYW-9. Lineage (GTDB taxonomy): Bacteria > Pseudomonadota > Gammaproteobacteria > Francisellales > Francisellaceae > Francisella. The sequence continues at coordinate 85,960 of NZ_VXKQ01000001.1, read as the reverse complement.
TAAAATTATGCTGTTCATCATTAAGCATCGGAGCTTTTTGGACAATAGATATCCTTAACATAAGTCCTCCTTATGTTTTATTGTTAAAATAATAAATATAAAGTTGAAGAATTATATATAGAAGTTTTAGGAAGAAATTTACACCATTCCAGAATCCCAAGTTAACTGATGCTCTAGCCCATATTTTATAAAGACATCATCACTAACTTTATCTTCTGTAGTAAATATTCCTAAGCCTAAAGGGTTATCTTGCATACGCTCATTCATTAGTTTTTTCTCAAGATCTAACATTTCCTGTCTATCCATATCAGGCTTTAAGAAATCTATTACTAACGCAATTCTTGGCTCTTCCGTACGATTGTGTGGACAATGAGGTAGAGAATGATCAAGAACAAGCATCTCACCATTATGCCACTTTAGATGTTCTCCACAAATTTTCATTGCAATATCACCTTCTGGAACTTGAAGACCTAAATAACCACGGTACATATGAGGATTCCAATTAACATGCAGCTTAATATCAGTTCCTGGTTTTAGCACAGAAAAAAGTACATTTCTTAAACATCCATCAGAAGCCTCTTCTGCTTGTTTGATAATTTTACGAGTTTTATGGAAATGGTTTTTTTCTAAATACTCTAAGGTTTCTTCAATTTCATCATTACTAATATCTGGCCACTGTAATTTAAACTCTTTGATAAATTCATCCATAGGTAAACCTTGACAATATAATGTAAAGGCACTGTATATAGATCCTTTTTTAGCTTTTAAAGTATTACTTCTAGGAGTCATGAAAAGCTGAGCCCTTTCAAAGTTAAAATTATTATCAGCAATAAACTCATTATATTCTTTTTTAAGAGTTTCCCAATTGCTTGTAAAAACATTCAAAAAAGCATAATCCGCCGGATTTTTATGATATTCATCATATTCACTCATGATAATCTCCTTATATTGGTTTATCTTATTTTTTATAATTGAATGTTATTTACCTCTTATTGCAATGTAACTATAACTTACAGCAATTTAAAAAACATTTAATAACTACAAAGTTAAACAGTATAGAAAATATCTCATACAAATTTAGACTTTCTGTATTTTTTATTAAAACAAATAACATCTAACTTCAAGAGTATGCTTTTATTTTTTTTGTTTCAAATATTTTAGCAATAAATAAATTTACATAAAATGTAAGCTATACTTACATATATAGTGTTATCAATACAATTCAAATTTGATCAAGTAAAATAAATACTGAAAATCATATGATTTTTAAAAGAGAACTAGCTTAATCCCATCCCCCCATCTAATAAAATATCTTGACCTGTTGTATAACTACTATACTGTGACGCTAGATACAAAGCTGTAGTCTTAATTTCTTCTAATTTACCTATTCGTTTCATAGGTATTGAGCTTTCGATTTTTGATAATATTTCAGGATTAGTTAAGATATCTTTATTTATATCTGTTAAAAAACCTCCCGGAGATATACTATTGGCTGTAATATTTTCACCACTTACTTCTATTGCTATAGTTTTCATAAGGGCATTCATAGCTGCTTTACTCATAGAGTACGCAGCTCTTCCTTCTGAAAAATGAGATGCAAAATAGCTTGAAATAAATATTATTCGACCAAAATCTGATTTTTTAAGTAATGGATGAAAAAGTTTTGTGGCTATAAATGCTGAATTTGTATCTATGTTCATAATTTCACTCAATGCACTAAGAGATAAATCATCCATATAAGTACGTTTTACAACTCCAACAGAATGAACAAAAATATTTAAAGATCCTTTAAAATACTTTTCTATTTTTGATTTCAAACTATTAATACTTTCACAGGATGATGCATCAAAATACACTGCTAATATATCAATTCCAAATTTAGCTTTAAAATCTTTTTGAGTTTGTTCTAAAGCAACAGGATCATTCGAAGCTATAGCGATATTAGCTCCATATTCACAAAAAGCTTCTGCTATAATGCGGCCTATTCCAGAACTTCCTCCCATAATTAAAGCAGTTTTACCTTTTAAATCAAATAAATCCATAATTTACTCCTAAATATTATATTTTTAATACCTCTTTTAAAACTTTGAGAGATATAAATTTCGTGAGTTCTATATTAAATGATTACACCGACAACTTAAAGTGAATGTTTTTTACTATAGTGTTAACCCAAAGTTATCAGAAAATAGTATAAAGAAGATAAGATGTTATTAAGATAAGTAAGTATGAATTGTGAAAAGCTTATTAATATCCGCCAGCTTTACCAGTACCTGTAAATACAAAAGAACCATGTATAGTATATGGTCTAAAGAATGGTCCTGTCCCTGTTTGTTTGTCAGTATGACGATAGAATCCTCTCCAATCTGGTGGATCAATCTCACAAGTTTCATCATATTTACCTGGACCATCTAACTGCACATTCCTACCATAATGAGGGCCATCATTAGCAACCATACTCATCATAGAGAAAACTATTCTCCAATCAGAATGTTCTTTACTAATTGTACATGCTACTTCACAATCAGGAATCCATCCACCAGCTCCAAAGCCCATCTTATCACCCTTGATAGCATGCTGATCAATTTCATTATGAATTGTTGGTTTAAAATTTTTCTTCATTGTTGGAGTTGGAGCCATAGTTACAGGCTCAACCCATATTAAAGCTGTTTCAACTTTATTTTGATAAATCTTTGGTAGAGCAATTGGATGATCTGCATATGCAGTTCCTCCTAATGCTGCAATAGCAGCTACAGATAATAACAATTTTTTATTCATTTTATTCTCCTTATTTTATTTATTCTGGAACAACGATATGTTGCCTTATTTTTTCTACATCTGAGATATATGCTTTATTAAATATTGCTGGCCACCAAATAAATGATATGAGCGCTAGATTTATAATCAGTAATCCAGCAATAAAAATAATTTTAATCAAGTTCAGATTTAGTACTTTTTTCATAGCTTTATACAAAAGTAAAATACTCCATATAATGCTTAGCATAAATAAAGTTAACTTGATTAAGTCTGATGTTGATTGCAACATACCAAAATCAGCTTGCATAACTTCAAAAAACTTACCACACAAACCAATAACAATGGTTAACATTGCTAAAGGTGTAAATTGATAAGTAAATAGATAGAAAACTTTCTTGAAGCTTCTTTCAGAAGATGATTTAGCTATAAGTGAAGCTATAGCTATTAATACACTAGATATTAATGCTGTAATAAAACCATAAAGCAACATATATATACTAATAGTAAATATATCTAACCAGTTAAAATTTTGATTCCATGTTTGAGAAGATAATAGCCAAGGTGCTGTATTAAAAGGCCACATTATATTATGATTTATTAGATACGTTGCGACATCATCTCTAAACAATTGATATTGATGTAAAATTAACCACAAAAATCCTCCAGCAGCTAAACCTGGAGCTAACAAAATAAATGCAACTTCACTCCAATTTGGATCTCGATCTAAAACATTTGTTAGCTCAATACCTGGAGATCTAATGTAATTTCCTAATCCCGCTTTTTTTTGAGTTGTGACACATTTTCCACATGTAATACAGTTATTTGTTGAAATTTTATAAGGTAAATTATAATCTGTTGGACATAAACGCCCTTGTATAAAATAATCTTTATTTTTTGGTAAGGCTTTAACGCCTCTATTTGGTGATATTTGAACAAAACTCAATCGTGATATTACACCAAGTATTTTCCCTATAGGACAAAAATAGCGACACCATGGTCTACCACTATTCTGGCTATATACCAGTCCAATGATAATAGCTAATAAAAACACAAGTCCAAACAGCTTAATCATGCCCCAAGGATCATCTCTTACATCCAAAGTTTGCCCCATTACTGTAATAACAGTAAACATAAGCACAAGCCAAAACTCACTTTTCATCCAGTTTGGTATTTTTCTTTTAAGTCCAAATCTACCAGCCCACTGTGTAAAAGCTCCTAAAGGACATAACATTCCACACCATAATCTGCCAAAAGGTATAACAGATATTAAACATGCTCCATACCAAACACCCCAAAAGAGAAATTGACTTAGCAAAATCACATTCGTAAATATAGTATCTGTAGAGTTAGGATTCTTAGAACATACCGGCGCAATTACCAAAAATAAAAAAGCAAGTAACATGAAAAGCTGTACACAAAAGAAATAACGATGAGATTTCTCAAAAAACTTATCAAATATAAGTATCCTTTTATTACTAGAACTATCTAATATTGTAATATCTGACTCTTTAATTCGAACTTCCATACTATCTATTTAAGCTATTGCTTCACATATTTCTTTAATAAAACTAAAGCTCTATAAAATTGCTTTAAAAATAATAACCCTGTAGACATCAAGAATGTAACAATAGCAATCAAATACTCCTGACTTGATTGGATATGAAAATAATCACTATTAAACATCCATCCAACACTATGAAAACCTAGCACCCCTGCTTCTTGGAAAGCATTTATAGCATTACCAATACACATTAAAGCTAGTAGAAATATAAAAAATGGAGTTACATTAAACATAAAACGATTTAGTATTTTCCACTGTGCTGTAGCTACAAAATATACATATATGATCAAAGACAACAACACTATTCCCAAAATTAACCCTGCAAGAGTTCCCAACTGTTGCATTGAAGAGCCAGAAAAAAGAGCAAAATAGAATAAAATAGTTTCTATAATTTCACGGAAAACGCTAATAAAGCTAAGAAATCCTATACTAAATAAGCTTAAAGTTGCTAAAGATTTCAAACCTTGAAATGCAGTAAAATTAACATATAAAAGCATTGCTAATGCTATTAAGCTTGCAATAGCTTCACTCATTTCACGAGCTCTACCTAATACTGCATTATGAAAAAATACACAAACAATCGCTAGAACTATGCCTATAACCAAAGCTGCTATACAGTTTTTGTATACGCATGATATCTCTTTTGTTCTATCAACCTCTCTAAGAGCAGAACAAATCATTGTAATAATTATAAGGGCTTCAGAGCCTTCTCTAGGTATAATCCAAAATGAAGATGATAATGCTGCTAAAAAATCACTCATAATAATTCCTTAAGATTGTTTATTAAGAATCTTTGCTTCTTTGTTTAACTCTTTGCAAATATCTAAACGAGCTTTATTTATCTTTGCAAGTTGATTCTTAGAGACCGGCTGCTTGAGCATATCAGAGTAACCATGGAATGAATTTTCTATACTAAAAATATCTGCTGGAGATGTATATGATCTATATTTAATTTCCATGATATTGTCATAAACATCCCAATACGCACTGTCAGAAACTTTCACAGCTTTAGCACTATTATTATTTTGATAAAGCACCCCTGCCTGCTCTAGCATGGAACAGATTTTTTCAACTTGACGGTCATATAGTGATTTAGATGTACTGCCAACAGTAGAGGAATCTGACTTTTTAGTCGTAGTATTTAGTGATCCAAGGACAATAACTATTATAGCAAGTATTATAATTATACATAAAGGAATAACTATTTTTTTCATATAAATGAGATTCTAATAAACATCCGGAAATTATATGAAAATGATAACTATTATCAAGTATGTTACAGCAATATTTTTTTGTTTTCATTAGCAATTATTAGTATTAAAAAATAATCTTTAAAAATTGAATAAGCAATATACTAGATTGCTTATTTTATACCTACATCTGATAGAATTTTGCCCTTTACCTTTAATAATTCTTTGATATAAAAGTTTTTATTATCATCAAATCTATGTTGAGGTACGAGAATAGATATACCAAAACTTCCTAAAAAAGTATCCAATGCAGTAGCTATACTCACGATACCTTCCATAGTTTTACTGTGATCATACTCAACATCATTAACTCTTATTTTCGCTAGTTTATTAAGTAGTTCCTTATCGCCTAATACTTCTTCACCTAAAAGCTCAATAACCTCATCATCCGTGTATAAAGATAAAAGAGCCCTACCTGGAGCTGTTGCATAAATAGGTTTATCAAGAACACCAATCCTGGGAATAACTTGTAGTTCATTATTTGCTATAATCCTATGCATCACAATTAAATCAGTATTATTTGATTGCGTTAAAACCACTGTTTCTCGAGTTTTCTCACTAAGTTTGCGTAATGAGTTCTGTGTTAATGAAACAATATCTGCATAAGATGAGGAAGCTAACTTAAAGATTCCAGCTCCAAGCAAAATTTGCCCCGCACCTTCACTTCTCGTAAAACCTTCGATCTCAAGCGCAGCAACTATTCTTTGTACTGTCGATCTTGGTAAATCAACTTCTTTTGCAATTTCTCCTAGACTCATACCCCCTGGTGTATTACTTATACTTTGTAAAACTTTAATAGCCCTACTTATAACTTGAATTTTTTTGTTTTCATTCATAACTAAATCTTAATAACACTAATTGTGAATAATTTTATATCTTTTAATGCAAAATATCCAAAACTATATTGCACCGCGAAGCAATACAGTGTATCATTATATTGAATTTAAAAGTAATAACTACACATAAGGAGTCAAAATGATTGTAATTTCTATCAATGGCTTATTATTCTCTCCAATTGTTTTATACATAGGACTTGCTTGTATATTAATAGCTATAACTAATTTAACGATATCTAAAACATTATGCTACTATACTAATCTAAAATTATCCTGGATAAATCTGTTACTATTTATATGCTATTTAGGTTTGATCATATTTTTACTAGAAGGTTAAAACTCGAATGCCAAATAAAAAAATTAAATCTCTATTTAGTGCAATAGTTATAGTACTTACCATACTTTCACTCTATTCAATATGGCAATATTATTTTTACTCACCATGGACTAGAGATGCTAGGATTAGAGCAAAGATTATAACTGTAGCTCCTGATGTATCTGGATTTGTTACAAAAGTTTATGTAAAAGATATCCAGCAAATTAAAAAAGGAGATCCTATATTCTCTATAGATGATGAAAGATATGTCGCAGATTTTAAAGAAAAACAAGCTATTGTAGATCATGCTCAATTAGCTTTAGATCTTGCTAAACAGCAATATGATAGAAGAAAAAAATTAGGTAGAACTGGCTCCATAAGTAGAGAAGAGTTAGATGATTACTTAATGACTGTTAAACTTAAAAAAGCAGCACTTGAAAAAGCAAAAGCTGATTTTCTAACAGCAGATATAAACCTAAAAAGAACTAGAATTTATGCACCTGTTAATGGAACCATAAATAATATTGATTTAAGACAAGGCAACTATGTAAATGCTGGAAAACCAGTTATGTCTATAATAGAAAAAAATTCTTTTTATACTACAGGGTATTTTGAAGAAACTAAGATTCCTAATATAAAAATAGGTGAAAAAGCAAAGATTCAACTAATGAGTGGCGGAAAAGCTTTATATGGATATGTAACAGGAATTGGTAAAGCTATAGCAGATGATAATACTAGTCTAAATAGCCAACTCTTACCTAAAGTACAAGAAACATATGATTGGGTAAGGTTATCAAAAAGAATACCTGTTGATATATCTCTTACAGAAATACCAAAAAATACAAATCTTGTAGCAGGGATGAATGCTTCAGTTAAAATACTATGATAGAAGAAATTTTCACAAAAAAAAATCTCATATATACATTTAAAGCTTTTCTTTCTTTAACTTTAGCTTTTTTTATAGTAATGAGCCTTGGTCTAGATAAGCCTATGTGGGCGATGATTGTCGCACTTTTTTTAGCTTTAAGACCTGAGGCAGGCTTTATTATTGAAAAAGGTATTCTTGCAATATTAGTCAATAGCACTGGAATAGTCGTAGCTTTTATAATTATTAGCTTTTTTTTGCCTTATCCTGTATTAGCAATAACCTCCTTATTTATTTTTATTGCTATCACTATGTATTTTTCTGCTAATATGTCACACCCTAATTTTGTCTATGGATTAACTTTAGCTAACCTTACATGCACAATAATGGTTTTATATGCTATAGCTAATCCCTTAGCAACGACAGAGCAATCAATCTTTCATACAGGATTCTCTAGAATATCAGAAATAATAATTGGTTGCCTAAGTGCATTTTTTGTAAACTACTATATATTCCCTGTGAAAGTAAAAGATACTCTCAAAAACCATGTTGAACGCTCATTTAATCTGACTATTGACTATGCTAAACTAATATTTTCGATAGATCACTTAGATGATGATCCTAAATATAACAAGCAAGTCGAAAATATAATTAATAGCTTAATACTATTAGATAATGACTTAACAGCGAATAAATATGAGAATATTAATAGTAATAACTATTATAACTTCTCCGACAAAGTTATAAAGCTAATCCAGACAGCTCATCTTATTAGAAAACATATTGTAAAAAACAAATCTAATAACTTAATAAAAACAAAACTAGAAAAGATATCTACTGAATTAGAATCCTGTTGTTCTAATAATACTAAAATCAGTTTAACTTCTAATAATATACTAGTAAGAAATTTAGTTAATAAATTTAACTCCATGATTGAAAGCTATAATCAGATAAATAGCACCAAAATACTAGAATCAAGTAATAAAACATATTTCCAATTTAAAAACTATAATAATAATATTGTGGGATCTATTAATATATTTAGAACTATTTTTTTATTATTATTTTTATCATTATTATGGCTAAATACTCAAACTAGCTCTTCAAGCTTAATATTAATGATAGTAGCACCTTCAGCTTTCTCTCAACTACTTTTGCCAACTCTTAATACTGATCAAGTAATAAAAAAAATGATTACAGGAATGATTATATCTGTTCCTATCTCTATTTTTATAGTACTAAATTTACTAGCGCAAGTAGTTGGATACTTTGAACTATTTATGCTAGTTTTAATAGTGACACTATTTTTGCCTGTAATCACACTAACAATCCCAAGGTTCCAACCATATAGTTTAGGATTTATAGTTGGTTGGATATGTATGATACAGCCAAGTAATCACATGAATTTTAATATTCCTCATTTATTGAGCTCTGGTTTAAGTGCTTTCTTTGGATGTTTTATATTATGGTTAGCTTTTAAAGTTTGCCCTCAAGGTCCATATGCTATTACTCGAAAATTAGCTGTTAAATCAATAATCAAAGATAGAAAAAAACTAAGAAATAGAGAAATATCAAAAAACCAATATAACGCATATATTGTAAAAAAAATATTATGTATCTACAAAAATAGAAAAAATGACATATCATCAGAAAGAGATATCGATTTTGCTCTTAAAAGTCTAACAAAATCTATTTAATAATCAGTCACACTTTCTTTATTTATCAAAATATTTTATCAGGTTTATATAGTTAATTTACAAAACAAACTATATTATATTATATAGCAATACAACGTACTATAACAAATCGAGCTAATATTTAAGAGAGCTCGTTAGAATCTTTAGTTAATTAAATTAAGGATATAATGATGATTATAACTTCTATAGATGGCTTATCATTCTCTCCCACTGTAATATTTATAATCATTGCCTGTATTCTTACCGCAATAAGTAATCTAACAATATCTAAAATATTATGTTACTACACTAACTTAAAGTTATCCTGGATAAATTTATTTCTATTTATATGTTATTTAGGCTTAATCATATTTTTACTAGAAGGTTAAAACTCAAATGCCAAATAAAAAAATTAAATCTCTACTTAGTGCAACAATTATAGCAATCACTTTATTATCTTTATATTCAATATGGCAATACTATTTCTATTCACCATGGACTAGAGATGCTAGAATTAGAGCAAAAATTATAACTATAGCTCCTGATGTATCTGGATTTGTAACAAAAGTCTATGTAAAGGATATACAACAAGTAAAAAAAGGAGACCCTATATTCTCTATTGATGATGAAAGATATGTCGCTGATTTTAAAGAAAAAGAAGCACTAGTTGATCATGCAACTCTAGAGCTGAAATTGGCTCAACAACAATATGGTAGAAGAAAAAAACTAGGTAAAACTGGCTCTATAAGTAGAGAAAAACTAGATGACTACTTAATGAATGTTAAGCTTAAAAAAGCTGCTTTAGAAAAAGCAAAAGCAGATTTCTTAACAGCAGATATAAACTTAAAAAGAACTAGAATATATGCTCCTGTTAGTGGAACTATAAATAATATAAGTTTAAGACAAGGTAATTTTGTCAATGCAGGAAAACCTATAATGGCTATAGTTAAAAAGGACTCTTTTTATGTTACTGGATATTTTGTAGAAACTAAAATCCCTAATATCAAGATAGGAGAAAAAGCTAGAGTTGAATTAATGAGTGGAGGAAAACCACTATATGGACATGTGGCAGGTATAGGTAGAGCTGTAGCTGATAATAACACAAGCTTAAATAGTGAGTTATTACCTAAAGTACAGGAAACTTATGATTGGGTAAGACTATCAAAAAGAATACCCGTGGATATATCTCTTGATGTAATACCTAAAGATGTAGATTTAGTAGCAGGTATGAATGCTAATGTAAAAATACTATGATGAATGAAATTTTTACCAAAAATAATTTGATATACGCTTTTAAAGCTTTTATTTCTATAACTTTAGCTCTTTATATATCTATGAGTATGGGGCTAGATAAACCTGTATGGGCGGTGATTACTTCTATTTTTTTAGCGCTTAGACCTGAAGCAGGCTTTATTATTGAAAAAGGTATATTTTTGGTATTTTCAACAGTAATAGGAATAATAATAGGATTTACTATAATTAGCTTGTTCTTGCCGTACCCACCTTTAGCAATATTTTCATTATGCATGCTTATAACTATTACAATGCTCTTTTCTGTAAACGATTCTCACTCGAATCTTGCGTATGGTATAACTTTAACTAATGTAACATGCACAATAGTTGTTCTTTATAGTGTAGCTAATCCATCAATCACTACCGAACAAATGATTTTCCATACTGGCTTTTCTAGAATTTCAGAAATAATGATAGGAGCTCTAAGTTCAGGTTTTGTTAATTACTATATTTTCCCCATAAAAGTAGAAGATTCCATTAAGAAAAAAGTAGAAGATTCATTTGATTTAGTAATTAAATATACTAGAGAAATATTTTCAGCTCAAGATTTTCGCAATAATGAAAAATATAATAAACAAGTAGAGAAAATTCTTGATAGCCTCGTAGCTTTAGATAATGATTTGACAGCAAATAGATTTGAAAATAATAAGACTAGTACTTATTGTAGATTTTTAAATAGCATAATAGAATTAATCCAATCTGCACACTACCTAAGAAAACAAACAACAAATAATGATTCTAAGGAATCTATAAAAAAGCATTTATATGAAATATATAATCAATTAGATATGTTTGATCATAAAAAGAAAATTATTTATAACTCTAGTAACGCTTTAATAGATAAACTAGTAAAAAAGTTTAATACGGTAATCGATAATTATCAAAAAATAAATAGCCAAGAGTTTGACACATTCACAGATAATACATTTCATCATTTCAAAAACTACAGCAACAGTATGGTAAGTTTAATTAATATTTCAAGGAGTATTTGTTTATTCTTATTTTTATCTTTAGTTTGGTTAAATACTCAAAATGATCCTCAAACACTTTTACTTATGATAATAATACCTACGATTTTTTCACAAATATTTGTCCATATGCCAAATACTTCGGAATTTGTAAGGAAAACAATCAGAGGTATGATTATATCTATTCCTTTTTCAATTATTATCACACTAAATCTATTAGCTCAGGTTGTTGGATACTTTGAGCTATTCATGCTAATTACTATAATAATCTTATTTATACCTCTGGTAACATTAACTATTCCTAATTTTCAACCCTATAGTATAGGTTTTATTCTTGGTTGGATATGTATAATACAGCCAAGTAACCACATGACTTTTGAAGTTTCTAGATTACTAAGTTCTGGATTGAGTGCTTTATTTGGGTGTATTGTATTATGGCTTGCATTTGAGTTATGTCCCCAATATCCATATAAAATAAGTCGTAGGTTAGCTATATTATCAATTATTAAAGATAGAAAAAAACTAAGACAAAAAGAAATAGCTAAAAAACAATATAATGCAAAAATTATAAAAAAAATTCTATGCGTCTATAAGAATAGAGAAAATAATAACTCTTCAGAAAAGGATATTAAATTTGCTCTTAGAAGCTTAATACGATCTATTTAAAATTACAAACTCCATAAATATCTAATTTTAAATTTCAAATATATTCTATATTTTTATAAATATCTATTGTATCGAAATATGATGCGGAGTATCATAATGTTCAGACAGTTTTTAACGTCTTACTTCGATTATCGTTTTACCTACTAATCAAAATACCTTTTCAATAAGGAGTTTAATATGATTGTACTTTCTATTAATGGTTTACTATTTTCTCCATTTGTACTCTTAGTGTCCATTGCGTGTGTATTAATAATAGCTACTAACCTAGTTATTCCTAAGGTTTTACGGAACTATACAATTTTAAGGTTATCTTGGTTGAACTTACTACTATTTATTCTTTATTTAGGTATTAGTATACTTCTATTTGGAGAGTAATATGCCTAGTAAAAAACAAGATCTTTTATCAGCATCATAATTATTATTCTGGCTATTTTTTCTCTATATATAATCTGGCAATACTTTTTTTATGCTCCTTGGACTAGAGATGCAAGAGTTAGAGCTAAAATTATTACTATAGCTCCTGATGTCTCAGGTTTTGTTACAAAAATATATGTAACTGATAACCAAAAGGTAGAAAAAGGAGACTTAATTTTTACTATTGATAATGAAAGATATAAAACAGAATTCAATGAAAAAGAAGCGTTATTGGAACATGCCTTAATTGAAGCACAACTTGCCCAAGAAAAATATAGCAGAAGAGAAAAGTTAGGAAAGACTGGAGCTATTAGTCCGGAAGATTTAGATGATTATTTAATGGAGAAAAAACTTAAAGAAGCTGATTTCAAAAATGCTAAAGCAGACTTTGAAACTGCTAAGATCAATCTCAGAAGAACTAAGATATATGCTCCTATAACTGGAACAATCAACAATATAAGTCTAAGACAAGGTAACTATGCAACAGCTTCAGAGCCTGTAATGTCGATAGTAAAAAATAATTCTTTCTATATCACAGGTTACTTTGAAGAAACAAAGTTACCAAATATTCAGATAGGTAAAAAAGTCCAAATTCAGCTAATGAGTAATACAGAGCCTTTACATGGACATGTAATTAGTATTGGTAAAGCTATTGCCGATGATAATACTAATGTAAATAGCCAACTTTTACCTAAAGTACAACAAACTTATGATTGGGTCAGACTTTCAAAAAGAATACCTGTAGATATATCTTTAGAAGATATTCCAGAAAATATTAATTTAGTATCAGGTATAAATGCTACGGTAAAAATTCAATGATACATAATATATTTACCAGTAAGAATTTCATATACACTTTCAAAAGCTGTATAGCAATAACCTTAGCTCTAACTATAGCAATAGGCCTTGATTTAAATAAGCCTATGTGGGCTATGATTGCTGCTCTTTTTTTACAAATTAGACCCGAGACAGCTTTTATTATAGAAAAAGCCATTATCTTAATACTTGTATCTTTTATAGGAGTTATAACTAGTTTTACTATAGTTAAATTCTTTTTACCATACCCTATTTTGGCAATATTTTCCTTATGTATATTTATGACAATCACAATGTATTTTTCTGTTAGCATGTCTCATTCTAATTTCATCTATGGTTTCACTTTAGCCAATATCACATGTATTATAGTTATTTTTTATTCCATAGCTGATCCATCTACGACAACTGAACAAAGTATTTTCAATACAGGATATTCTAGAATTACTGAAATGATGGTGGGAAGTATTTGCTCTTGCTTAGTAAATTACTACATATTCCCTGTAAAAATTAAAAACACACTTAAAAAACATACAACCAACTCTCTTGAAATTACTATTAAATACATTAAACAAATTCTTTCTTTTACTGATATTAATAATAATGAGAAATATAACAAACAAGTAGAAAATATACTCAATAGTCTTGTAACTTTAGATAATGATTTAACCGCTAGTAAATACGAAAACCTCAATAATAACAACTATCGTAAGTTCCTTAATAGAATAGTTGAACTAATTCAAGCAGCTCATTGTTTAAGGAAAAAAACTATAAAACATCGATTAAACTATCCTTCTAAGATTATCTTAAATAAGATATCTGATAATATTGATAATCTTCTAACTAATCAAAAAGAAATTACCATAAACTCAGATAATTTACTACTTAATGATGTAATTTCAAAATTAAATGCTGTAGTTAAAAGTTATAAACAACTGAATACAGAACACTCTATTTTATCAAAAAGTGAATCATATTATTCTCTAAAAAACTATAATAACTTAATAGTAACTTCTATTAAGATATCTCGAACTATATTTTTATTAATATTTTTATCTATTTTTTGGATAATAATCCAAGGTAATTCTAGCTTACTCATGATGCTAGTAATACCTTGTCTTTTATCTCAATTATTTATGCCTGCACCAGACTCTCTTAGACGAATACAAAATGCCATAATAGGTATAACTATATCAATTCCTGTCAGCTTTATTACTTTAACTATACTTTCTCAAGTTACTGGATATTTTGAATTATTAATATTAGTTTTACTAGCAAGTCTTTTTATTGGAATAATTATTTTACCAAATCCAAAATATCAAGCGTTTAGTATAGGGTTCTGTTTAGGTACTATAGCTCTTATACAACCTAGTAATCATATGACTTTTGAAGTTTCTAAATCACTAACTACTGGACTAAGTGCTGTATTTGGATGCGGCCTTTTATGGTTAGTTTCAAAACTATACCCTCATTCACCATATACAATTACAAGAAAATTTACTATTAAATCAATAGTCAAAGACAATAAAAAATTACATCATAAAGAAATATCTAGAAAACAATACCACGCAATTATTATAAAGAAAATACTTTGCATATATAAAAATAGAAAAGACGATGGCTCATCGGAAAGGGATATTCAATTTGCCCTAAATAGATTAAATGATTAAATCTTAAAACTTTACTGCTTATTTATAAATCAAAAAGTCTTATATATTTTTGTTTTACAAAATTAACTTCATAATTAGCCTCTCGAAAGCTAAATGGATATTCTAATTTCAAATCGTGAACATTGTTATAAACTTGTTCTATTAACCTTATTCTCTGCTCTCTTAATGAAGTCTTCTGACCTACAATATCAAGTAAATTAAGATTATATTCCCACTGTTCGTCACCAAGCATATGATAGTACTTTAATGAGCTACTATCAAAACCGGATCTATGAGTCTTACTATCTTGCATTTTGGCAAGAGTTCCAATTAAATCGGCTTTATTTTGTTGCCAAAGATTAGCTAAAAAAATTGCCTGACACTCAGATAAAACAAAAGGCAATGTTTTCCAAGGCAAGCCTATAAATGCAAGATTTAAATACTTCTCATGAAGGAGCTGATTATATAATGGCTCAACGATATTATCCTTTGTCGAGACTATATCCTGAGATAAAAAAGGAAAATCATATTTATAGCCAGTACAAAATATAATCTCATCAATTTCTACTCTATTTTGATTGGCTGTTATTGCTAGACAACCATCTTTTGTTTTCTCAAATTTTTGTACTCCAGAAATAAACTTGATTCCTTTTTTAGAATTTTGCAAATTATGCGATTCTTTTTTACTATCTAATTCTCTTAAGGAAACATAAACCTCTCGATTACTATCTAATAACTCGTGAGATATATCCATACCAGATGATGAATAGCCAATACACAAAACTCTCTTGCTATGATTATCAGGAGATCTATAGACTTTACTATGAGTAATATGATCCTTTACTCTATCGATTCCATCTATATCAAAAGGAATTTTAGGAGTATTATAGTGACCATTACATACTATAGTAAAATCAAATTTTTCTTTAAATCTCTCCTGATTCTTTAAATATGTAAGCTCCCATATAGTTTGATCTGATAATTTCTCTATTGGCTCTAAATTAACAGCTTCACAATTTAACCAAACAAGTTTATTTATTTGCCAAGCTTTTGCATTATCTTCTAAATAAGCTCTAACTTTATCATAGTTTATAAATGACTTATCTGACTTATAAGAAACTTGTGCATTCTCAAAAGTCATTATCTCTTTGGGTAAATTGGTTCTAAGACTTTTATATAAAGCCCCTTCTTGTTCACGATAATTCCAGACTCCTGCAACATTATTAGTTTTTTCAAAAACTGTTACATTAAAGCCCTTATCTAAAAGAGTTTTTGCACTAATTAGTCCACTAGCACCCGCTCCGATAATAGCTACCTTCTTCATACACTACCCTGATATATTACATTTGTATCCACTAAATTTACGTATATTTATTACTCCAGTATCAAATATTAAATACTGCCCCTTTATACCCATAAGCTTAGCATCAATAACAGGATCTTTATCCAAATTAAAAGATTTAATTTTCATAGGGTATTCAAGCACAGGATAGTTTATTTCTTGAATACTTCCCTCTACAGCTTCAACACTATTCTCCCCATGCTTAGCTTTTATTTCTTCTATTTTATCATTAGATTTCTCAATCAATTCATCTCTTAATTTAGCAAAATCCACGCTATTATCTGGATCGCCTTGAAGCATTTTACGCCAGTTAGTCTTATCTGAGATATGCTGTTTGATTGCAACTTCGACTAATCCAGATATTAACCTAGTTTCAACTGCAAAAATCGGAATAGCCTGGCTAGCTCCTTGATCTATCCAGCGTGACGGTACATTTTTCAGTTTAGTAATTCCTACTTTAGTATCACCAGTATTTGCTAAATAGACTATATGGGTTTTCATACAATTTTTCTCACCCCATTCAGAGTCTCTACAAGTACCTTCTGCAAAATGACATAACTCTGGCTTAACAATACAAATATCGCATTCAGGCAGCCTTCTCATACACATAAAACAATGTCCTTGAGAATAACTTTTTTTTGTTTTAGCCCCACAAGAAACACAGTTAATCTCATTTAAAAATTCTATTCTTAGATTCTTACCAATATATTCATTCATACAAATGTCTTCTAACTCATAGCTGGCATTATTTTTATCATCTAAAGATGTATTCATTTTATGTAAATTAACAATTTTATCCATTTTATTATTTTTCTAAGTATTAAACTGCCTTTTAGAATATCAGACTTTAAAACTAGTTAAAATGCTTGATGTTATTAGCTATAATCAAATTATACAAAATAATATGCTTTGAATATGAGTGTTAGACTAGATAAATGGCTATGGGCTGCTAGATTTTTTAAAACTAGAGCTTTAGCAAAAAAAGCTATTGAAGGTGGCAAAGTACATTTCCAGGGGCAAAAAACAAAAGTCAGTAAAACTGTAAATATTGGTGATATCTATCAAATTCAGCAATCACATATCAAAAAAATGATAGTTGTCGAAGCTCTTGATGAAATTAGGAAATCTGCAACAGAGGCTCAAAAGCTCTATACAGAAACAGCTGAAAGCATTGAAAAAAGAGAGAAAGAAGCGCTGATAAGAAAAACAGCAAGCCTACAAAGTCATGAAAAACCAACCAAAAAACAACGCAGGCAAATAATTGGCTTTAAAAGAAATGATTAATTACTAAATTTTTCGATCATTTTTAGCACTACATAAATTATTGCACTGATTATTAGTGAAATGATACAAACTTTTAATGCTATAGGAAATAAGTGAATAAATATTGTAATAATTGTAACAATAATTAAAACACCAACAAATATCGATAAAAACTTATCCATCTTCTACAACCCCTTATTTTATAATAATTTTTGCAAATTTACGCTTCCCTACCTGGAAAACATTCTCAGTACCTTTGCCATAAATAACCTTATTATCAGATACTTTCTCACCATCTATTTTAACAGCTCCCTGCTTCATCATACGATTAGCCTCAGAAGTGCTTGAAACTAAACCAGCCTCTTTCAGCAAGTTAGCAATAGGTAACTCCTGTTCTAATTCTACAACATTTATATCATCAGGTATCTGATTTTTTTGAAATCTTTGTATAAAATCTTGATGAGCCTTTTCAGCACCTTCTTTAGAATGGAATCTTTCTATCAGCTCTTTAGCAAGTTCTATCTTTATATCTCGAGGATTTACTCCATTCTTAACATTCTCTTTTAGTTCTGCTATAACCTCTAAAGACTTAAAGCTTAACAACTCGTAATAGCGCCACATAAGATCATCAGATATAGACATAACTTTACCAAAAATATCATTAGCAGGCTCTTCTATACCAATGTAATTTTGACTAGATTTAGACATTTTCTTAACACCATCTAGACCTTCTAAAAGAGGCATAGTAATGATAATTTGTGGCTCTTGACCTTGTTGTTTTTGTAGCTCTCTACCCATTAGTAAATTAAACTTCTGATCCGTACCACCTAGTTCAATATCAGCATTCATAGCTACAGAGTCATAACCTTGTACCAGAGGGTACAAAAACTCATGAATAGAGATTGATTGGCCTCCCTTATATCTTTTTGAGAAATCATCTCTTTCAAGCATTCTAGCTACTGTAGACTTTGAAGCTAGTTTAATCATGTCACTTGCTGACATTTTATCAAACCAATCTCCATTGCGACGTACAACTGTTTTTTCTTTATCCAAAATCTTAAAAACTTGCTTTGTGTATGTTTCAGCATTTGAAGCAACTTCCTCAGCTGTAAGAGGAGGTCTTGTAGCATTCTTACCCGTTGGATCTCCAATCTGAGCTGTAAAATCACCAATTAAGAAATGGATTTCATGCCCTAAATCTTGAAGCTGTTTTAACTTATTAATAACAACAGTATGACCCAGATGAATATCTGGGGCTGTTGGATCACAACCAAATTTAATAATTAATGGCTTATTTTTTTGTAGCTTTTTTACTAACTCTTCTTCGATAAGGACTTCATCCGCCCCTCTTTTGATAATTTCTAAAGTCTGCTCTATAGTCGACATTATAGTTTTAATATATAAATTTCTTTCAATAAAGCAAAATTATATCACAAAACTCTTTTATACACTTAATAAAACCTTATACTTATCTTAAAGTAAAAATATTTTATAAATAATGAATATCTATATTTCTCAAAGTAACAATATTTACTTTAACCTAGCATTTGAAAATTGGCTTTTTTTAGAAAAACTACAAGATAAAAAGATACTATTCTTATGGCAAAATGCTCCTTGTGTAGTTATTGGTAGAGCCCAAAATCCTTGGCTTGAATGTAATCTTGATGCTATGAAAAAAGATAATATTATAATGGTCAGACGCCAAAGTGGTGGTGGTACTGTTTATCATGATTTTGGAAATTTAAACTACACTATTATTTCTCCTAAAAAAGAACATGATATTAAAGCTAATCTTGATTTAGTTTGTAGTGCTGTAAAAAAGTTGGGGATTGATGTCTATGCTAATCAAAGAAACGATATAGTTGTAGATCATCATGGATTTACTTATAAAGTCTCAGGTAGCGCTTTTAGAGAAAAAAAAGATAGAGCTTTCCATCATGGTACTCTACTAATAAATGCTAATACTAGAAAACTTTATGATTATCTTCATCAGCCAATTGATACATCCTTAGATACAAAAGGCGTCAAGTCACATCGCTCTAAAGTTATAAATTTAGCCGAAATAAACCCTGATATCCATGTTCAAGATGTTACAAAGACTTTTTTAACTAATTTCAATAGTAGTGAACTAAGTTTAATAAATGAAGAAACTCCATTAGAAAACAAACAAATAATAACTGATGAAATAGAAAATCTCAAAGATTGGCAATGGAGGTTTGGTAAAACATTACCTTTTAATAAGGTTTATACAAAAGATAACAATAAGATCAAAATAAAAATTGAATCAGGAATTATAACCGAAGTTAATAGTAGTGATAAGGATATAAATATTTCAGATAAGAAACTTAAATTTAAGCAGTCATATAATTTTGACTTTTTTAAGAAATTACTAAATTAATAAAAAATTATTTAATCATCTAGATATTCTTTAGTCTCATTAACAAAACCTCTAGTTATTAGCTGAGGTCTTGTTATAGCAGAACCAATTACTAAAGCATATGCTCCAGCATCATAAGCATTTTTTGCTTCTTGATGCGTTGATATACCACCTTCAGCAATTACAGGAACTTCTAAATGTTTAACTAACTTATTAATAAGCTCAATATTAGGTAAAGATTGCCCTTTCGTTTCAGATGTATAGCCACTTAGTGTAGTTGCAACTAGATCAAACCCTAATTCTTGAGCATACACTCCTTCTTCAAAAGTCGAACAGTCAGCCATAAGCAATAGTTGTGGAAATTTAGTTTTAATTTCAGCAAATAAATCTTTTAAATTTTGATTATTAGGTCTTATACGAGATGTTGCATCTATAGCTATAATATCGACACCTAAACTAGCTATATCTATTATTTCTTTTATAGTTGGTGTTATAAAAACTTCTGAATTAGGATATTCTTTTTTTAAAATACCTATAATAGGCAAATCGACCTCTTGCTTTATAGCTAAAATATCTTTTTTAGAATTTGCCCGAATTGCTACTGCTCCACCCTGCTTAGCAGCTAATGCCATTTTAGACATTATAAACGAACTATGCAGAGGCTCATCTTCTAATGCCTGACATGAAACAATTATTCCTCGAGGTAAGATATTAGTTACATTTTTTTTCATAACTTAAGTTTTCCTAATAATAATAGTTACGGTTTTTTGTTATATAGTATGCTCCTATTAGCCCTGCTGTATTTTCTAAATTAGCTTTGACTATTTTTAGCTTATTATGCACAGGTAATGCTTTTTTCTGAAAAGCTGTATTTATATCATCAAATAACATCTGGCCTTGTGAAGATATCCCTCCACCAACAACTACAAGCTCTGGATCAAACATATAAACAATGTTTAACAATGCTAAAACAATATTATTAATAAAACTTTCATAAACAATTACAGCTTCTTTTTCTAAGCTTCTTATTTTTTGAAATAGTTCTATACCATTAACATCTTTACCAGTTAATGTATGATAATGATCAAGCATTCCCTGAGTTGATACTATTTTATCAAAACAAGAATTATTAATAGGCATATATCCAGCTATAGCAGCACTATTACTACTACCTTTATATAGCTTTTTATCTAAAACAAAAGCTCCTCCAACACCTGTACCTAGTGTTAAGCAAATAAAGTTTTTACTATTTACTGCAGCACCTTGGCACATCTCCCCTAAAGCCGCACAATATGCATCATTTTCAACGTAGGTTTTTACTCCAATTTGAGAATGTATTTTTTCTGCTAAATTACAATCTGTATAGTTAGGAAGATTATCATTAGCATAAATAATTCTTCCAAGCTTAGCATCAACCTGTCCAGCAGTACTGATGCCTATTTTTTGGATATTGTAGGAGTTTAGAATTTCCTTACTATAGTCAATTAACTTATTAGGAATAGTATCTCTACATGCATTTCTAGGAGTTGGAAATTTACCAGAATCAACTATATTTTCATTGTCATCGATAATTCCATACTTAACATAAGTTCCACCAATATCAAAACATAAAGTATTCATTTATTTCCCTTCATATTATTTTTCAAAAGCTACAGGCTCATTAACAGTTTTATAAGTTAAACCAGAAATAGGTTTAGTATCACGCAATACAAAGCTAAGTAGATAACTTATAACTACACTAGAAACAACTCCTATTAGTCCATAATACATAACATAAATACTAGTTTGTTTAACAAGATACAAAACTACTACACTAGCCAATACACCAATAAAAGCTGCATTGCCTGTTACCCTTTTAGATAAAATACCAATGATAAATGCTCCTGCAATCGGTCCACCAAATAATCCCAGTATTGACTGGAACAACATCTGTAAATGAGCTTGATTAGTTATAGTCATATATAAAGCAATTAGTGTACCAATGATTCCTGCAATAATAATTACAAGCCTAGCTACTAGCACAGATCCTTCCTCACTAACATTTCTAAAAAAACGATCTTTAATATCTGTAACAAAACAAGCTGAGATACTATTTAAACTACTCGATATTGTTGATTGAGCTGCTGCAAAAATCGAAGCTACTATAAATCCTGCTATTCCTGTAGGCAACTGTGTCACAATAAAGTAAGGTACAATTGAATCAATATTTAAACCTTTAGGCAAAATAGCTGAATTTTGCTGATAGAAAATGTAAAGTAAAGTTCCCATTCCAAAGAATATAAATATCACACAAAATGCTAATTTAGCATTAAGGTATACAGCCTTATTTGTCTGATGAATATCTTTAGTTGTATTATACCTTTGAACTACATCTTGGCTTCCAATATACTGATAAAGACTATTAAATACCCCACCAACAAAAATACCAATGATAGTTGCATGAAAAAGACTTAAGCCAAAATCTGCGTGAGTTAGAACCTTTCCTTGATTAGCGACAGCATTATATATTGCATGTTCTGGGTGATTAATTTTAAATAATAAAAAAATTATGATTAAAAGAGCTCCACCAAGAAGTAATATACCTTGGATTACATCGGCCCATATTACCCCTTCTATACCTCCTAAGAATGTATAAATAATACATAACACACCTATAGCTATTGCCAAAAATACAGGATCTATGTTTATTACAGACTCTAAAGCAAGAGTTGGTAAATATATAACAATAGCAACTCTAAAAATATGAAACATCATAAAAACAACACTTCCTAAAAGTCTCATTTTTATATTAAATCGGCATTCTAAATATTCATATGCGCTTGTTACTTTTAGCTTTCTAAAAAAAGGTACTGCAAATATTACAACTAATGGAGATATTGCAACTATTGATAGATTATTAAAGCCCATTGCCCAATTTTGACGATAGGCCAAGGCAGGTATCGACATAAAAGTAATAGCACTTAATGTAGTTGCAAAGATACTTATTCCTACAGCCCAACCAGGGACTCGTCCTCCAGCTTTAAAGAAGTTATCTGTACTTTTACTACTGCGTTTGGAAAAATAAACCCCTATTAATAACATTCCTAGCAAATATAATATTAAGATAATATAGTTTATAAAACCTAGCTCTACTTTCATGTGTCAACCTCCTTTCAGAATTTTTAGATATTAGAAATATTTAGCATTTAGCTGCTTAAGTTGATCAACTCTACTCTCTGATATCACTTTAAATGGTTTTTTACATACCCCAGCGTTGATACCTTGTATATGCAACATAGCCTTTAACGACTGGAAAAAACTTTCTTTTAATAAACCTGATATAATGTCATTACATTGATGCTGAATTTCTCTTGCTTGAGCTACTTGACCTTTATTCACCAAACTAAAGATCTCTTTCGCACGTTTACAATTAATATTGTAAGTACTACCTATAGCTCCATCAACCCCTAAAGAAACCGACGATAAAAGTAACTCATCAAAACCAGCATAAATAATCTTATCTGGAAACTGATATCTAATTCGTTCAAGTAAAAATAAATCTGCTGCTGTAAATTTAACACCTATAACATTCTTAATATCAAAAAGCTCAGAGAATTGCTCAATAGTCATATTAACACCAGTTAGCATTGGGATCGTATAAATTACTAGCTTATTATCAACCTGATTAGCAATTGTTTGGTAATAATCCTTAACCTCCTCAAAATCAAACTTATAGTAAAAAGGAGTAACTGCCGATACTGCATCATACCCTAAAGATGTTGCATATTGACCTAACTCAACCGCCTCTTGTAAATTAGTAGAGCCAATCTGAGCAATTAATGTAACTTGATCTTTTACCTCATCTTTAGTTATCTTAAAAATTTGCTTTTTTTCTTCTGTTGAAAGCATAAAGTTTTCACCCGTACTACCTCCAACATATAACCCATCAACATTTTGTACATCTATATTAAAACGGATAATTTCTCGCAATCCATTTTCATCGATTTTTCCATGCTCATCAAAAGCTACTAATAATGCTGAAAATACACCTTTCATATTTAAATCCTCTTTTATATTTGTTTAGTTATAACTGACCATTTCTTTTTAAAATACAAAAATGTTCACGAGAACATTTTTTTCTCAAAATAAAATTACTTCAAGTTTGATCTAAAAATAATTTTAGCTTCTACAATTTGATGTATGTTTTTTTTATTGTTTATCTCTCCATGTAACATAGAGAATATTTCTTTAGTTGCTAAATACCCTTGTCTAGTATGATTTTCTTTAACCGTAGCCAATATATCTTTATTGGATAAAAAGTCATAAATACGATTATTCATACCATTACAAACTACAGATAACTTAATATCTGGTATATGCTCTTTTATTGCATAAATAATTTCTGGTAAATAACGACTACTATAAATCGAAACGATATCTTTCATTATGTATTTATCAATAATCATATCTACATTATCCAAAATGTTATCAATATAAACCGGTCCAACCATATTAATATTTTGAAATTTTGCTTCTTTATAAAATCCCTCTAAATATTTGCTAGATGATATTTCATCACTCTTTGTGTCTAAAACTAGGACTTTTTCATTATCTCTAATTAAAGGAGCAAGAATATTTGCAGAAATCTCTCCCGATTTACTATAATCGCTACCAATATGAGGAATATCATTATTGATAGCTATGTCTAAAGTTAGAAACTTAATCTTTGGGTTTTCTTTTATTATCTGCTTTATTTGTTTTTTTAATTGGGGGATTATTATAACTCCATCAGGAGACTCTTCTTTAATAACCCTCTTAAGCTGTTCAACCTGCTCTTTAGGAGCATCAATGTTAGTTTCTACAATATTTACTACTGTACTATAGTTTTTAAGTTCTTTAGCTGCATTAAGCAAACCATTTTTAATCTCTAAGCTATAACTCTCATTAAGTGATTTAATAATAAAAGCATATATTTTTTTAGGATTCTTAGTCGCTAAAGAACTACCTATTAAGTTTTTACTATAATCCAGCTCCTTTGCTAAATTTAGAATTTTTTCCTTAGTCTCTGGTTTAATACTACCATTACCCATTAATGCTCTAGACACAGTAGTTCTAGAGATATTAAGTTTCTTAGCAATATCTTTTTGAGTTGCCATGTAGTTAAATTCTATTTTCAATGCTCCCGTATACTTCTACGCTAAAACAACAGGCATGTATTGTCAATAAATTAACCAGCACTTAAATATTAATATTTTCTATTTTAGAATATTAAAGATATATAATTTCCTTGGGAGAGAGATCTTTAAGTTATTGAAAGTAGTTATGGAATTAAAGTTAAATAAATTACTATAAACTAACGTTTATTACTAGTAGAGAAGAAAGCAGCTACGCTAACAGCAAATATAAAAGGTAAAATAAAAGCATCAACTATTGTTACAACAATATTTTGTATACTCATCTCTAATGAATTCATATCTATACTCATATTTTTTAGAAGGTAAATCAATCCAAAAGTAAGTAAAGGCTTTATAATCATAAGAGCTAAAACTGTTACCGCTATTCTAAGCATGTAAAAGAAATTATTTTTGATTGCAACAAAATTACTAGATACAGCCTCAAAAACACCTTTTTGATCTAAAAGTACCGCAGGCATTACTGTTAAAAACAGTAATATTGCTATAAATATACCTACATACTGCAAAAACATTGTCAATATAGACATCACAATCATTGAAAGCAAGAAAACTCCTATAAAAGGAAATACTCTTTTTGGAAATATTTGTAATGCCACTCTTATAGCATCAGTTGCTTTCATTTCATGCTTAACCATAATCCCTTGTAGTATAACTATCATTGCATAAACAAATATAGTTGCTACTATAATTATCAAAATCATTAATGCTAAGATATTTCCTCCAGGAAAATTATCGGGAAGACTCTTACCTCCACTTTCAATATATTCAGCCATGCCATGCTGCATTAAGTACACCAAACAAAACTCAGATATAAAAGAAAGCATAAATGCTAAAGCAAAAGTTATCTTAAATGCCCTTTTATATATAGTCGTAGCTAATGAAATTGTCTCTTTAAAATTTAAACTCATATTTAAAACACTCTATTAATAAAGTAAAACAAGCTAAAATATAACATAATTTTGAATATTTTTAAGTCTAAAAAACAAAGATAAACAATAAACTTAAAAAAATAATGATAAAAAACTTGTAAAATCTCACATCAGTACCACCTTATATTAAATAGATTATTTTAACAACGCCGAATAAAGGAATAATAATATGGAAACAATGAAAGGAACTACTATTCTTTGTGTTAGAAAAGGTGATAAAGTAGTAATCGGTGGTGATGGTCAAGCAACTTTAGGTCATACTGTAGCAAAAGATAATATTGTAAAAGTTAGAAAATTAAATGGTGGTAAAGTACTTACTGGATTTGCAGGATCTACCGCAGATGCTTTCACACTATTTGAAAAATTTGAACAAAAATTAGAATTCTACCAAGGAAACTTAGAGCGTGCAGCTGTTGAAATGGTTCGTGAGTGGCGTCTAGATAGAATGCTAAGTAAGTTAGAAGCTATGATAATAGTTGCTGATGAAAAACTGTCTCTTTTAATTTCTGGGGTTGGTGATGTAATGGCAGCTGATAAAAATGATATTATTTCAATTGGTTCAGGCTCTACTTATGCTCGTTCTGCAGCTACAGCTCTTGTTGAAAATACAGACCTTTCAGCAGAAGAGATTGTCAGAAAAAGTCTAACAGTTGCTGCTGACACTTGTATTTATACAAATCATAATTTTACTATAGAAAGTTTAGAAAACAAAAAAGGATAGTTATACCATGGCAGAAATAATGACTCCAAAAACAATCGTACATGAATTAGAAAGACATATTATTGGTCAAAATGATGCAAAGAAAGCTGTAGCTATCGCATTACGTAATAGATGGCGTAGAATGCAACTTGATAGCGAAATGCGTCAAGAAGTAACTCCTAAAAATATCTTAATGATTGGTCCAACAGGTGTTGGTAAGACAGAAATTGCGCGTAGACTGGCAAAACTAGCAGACGCCCCTTTTATCAAAGTAGAAGCTACTAAATTTACAGAAGTTGGTTATGTTGGTAAAGATGTAGAATCTATTATTCGTGACTTAGTTGAAATGGCTGTTAAGATGAAGCGCGAAGATGCTAAAAAACAAGTTACAAAAAAAGCTGCTAGATTAGCTGAGGATAGAATATTAGATGTTTTAATCCCTCCAGCAAGAGCCGCTGAGTCAAAGGTTGGTTTTGCTAATGAGCCTGCTGAAGAAGCTTCTTCTAAGAAAGAGAAAGAAAATAAGACTCGTGAAATTTTTAGAAATAAAATAAGAAATGGCGAACTTGATGATAAAGAGATTGAGATTGAAGTAGCTGCTGCTCCAAAAAGCATAGGAGTAATGGGTCCTCCAGGAATGGAAGATATGACAAACCAGCTTCAAGATTTATTTTCTAGTCTAAGCAGTGACAAAAAGAAAAATAAAAAGATGAAGATCAAAGATGCTATCAAACTTGTTCAAGATGAAGAAGCTGCAAAACTTATCAATGAAGAAGATATAAAAGCTCGTGCTTTAGAATCAGTTGAGCAAAATGGTATTGTATTTTTAGATGAGATTGATAAGGTTTGTAAAAAATCTAGTAACTCTGGGGCTGATGTATCTCGTGAAGGTGTTCAACGTGATCTACTACCTTTAGTAGAAGGCTCAACTGTCTCTACAAAATATGGCATGATTAAGACAGATCATATACTTTTCATAGCTTCAGGAGCTTTCCATGTTGCTAAACCATCTGACCTTATACCTGAATTACAAGGTAGATTACCTATTCGAGTTGAATTAAGATCCTTAGAGATAAAAGATTTTGTAAGAATATTAAAAGAACCTGATTGTTCTATACTTAAGCAATATATTGCTCTTATGAAAACTGAAGGTGTTGAACTAAGCTTTGATGAAGATGCAATTAAAAAAATTGCCGAAATTTCTTATCAAGTAAATGAAGAAGTTGAAAATATTGGGGCTAGAAGATTACATACTGTTATGGAAAGACTTCTAGAAGAAATCTCATTTGATGCTCCAGAGCTTAATGATAAGACTATAAACATTACTACTGATTATGTTAACGAAAAATTAGGAACGTTAGTTAAAGATAAAGATCTAAGTCAATATATCTTATAAGAAGTCAAAAGACTTATATACTAAATTTTCATTCTCCACTGTTTTTTACAGCTATTTATATAATAAAATCTTATTTACTGTATTACTAGTTCTAGAACAACAATGAATTTTTCATTATTTAAAAATGCCTCAAAACTCTTATTAATAACTCAACTTGTTTCAATAATTAGTTTTGCGGTTCTTTACTCAACACTAGTCTTATTTATGACTCAAGGACTTGGGCTTACTGTTAATAAAGCAAGTGCTATTATGGGAGTCTTTTTCACATTTAACTTTGGACTTCATCTTTTAGGTGGTTATATTGGAGGCCGTCTAATTAGCTATAGATCTCTTTTTCTAATAGGTATGTTACTACAAACAATAGCTTGCTTATTTTTATCATTCCCATCTACTGAAAACTTATATATTGCTTTAGCTTTATTTTTAGTAGGTAGTGGTATGAATCTTCCTTGTATAAATATGATGCTAATCCAGCAGTTTGAAAGTGATGAGAATAATAGTAGAGAAAGTGCTTTTTACTGGAATTATGCTGGAATGAATATAGGATGTTTTATTGGTTTTACAGTTGCTGGAGTATTTCAAGTACATAATAGCTACCATATACTATTTCTTCTAGCGGCTATTACAAATATTATTGCTTTTGTATTATTAACTTTAGGTTGGAAAACAGTTGCAGATAAGACTACTCCTTTAGTTAAGAAAATCAAAAAATCTGGATCTCACATATTAATAAAAAATAATTTTTTTGCAATTATTATAATACTTTTAGTTATCTCTTTATTATTTTTAGCGTTAAAGTACCCATTAAATACCAACTATATTGTTCTTGGTATTGGAATATTACTATTAGCAATGTTTATTCCTATAGCAAACGCTCAAAGAGAAAAAGAACAAAAAGAAAAAGTTTACGCATATTTTATATTAGCTTGTTTTGGTCTTGTTTTCTGGTCGGCTTACTCTCTTGCTCCAATGGCTCTAACAGTATTTACAGAGGCAAATGTAGATAGACATTTCTTAGGTTTTTTAATGCCAACACAATGGTTCCAAAATATAAATACCATAATTATATCTATTGGTGGAATGCTATTCCCAAGTATATTAATAATTATTCGTAAACGATTTATTTTTTCTTTTCCTATGCAATTTTGTTTTAGTATTATCTTTATGGCTATAGGATTTCTAATGCTTATCATAGGCATTCTATGTGCAAATACTGCTGGCTATACTGCAGCCATTTGGCTGATACTAAGCTATGCTTTTCAATCTATTGGAGAACTACTTATTGGTCCAACAGGATATGCTATGATTGGTAAACTTGCTAGTCCGAAACTTCAAGGATTAATGATGGGAGCTTGGATGGTAGTAGTAGGAGGTACATCAGGTGCTATAGCTAGTTTATTATCAGTATTAGTAGCTTCGCCAAATATACATACTACCCCTACAAAAACAAATTCAAGCTACTTAATGTTATTCTCTATTTTAACTTTAGTAGCAGCAGCAGCAGCATTTTTAATGTATTTAATAATTCCAAGAATCAGAAAACTTGCTCACATCTAAGCATATTTGCTATATTTTACTCTAACTATATTTTATAATTGATCAACTAGATTATTGAGCTAATATTTTGTTGATGACTTTTAGAGAAAAATATTCAAAATATATTCCCCTTTTTATTTCTATTACCCTTGCTTTAAACGGTTTTATTACGATACTAGCTGTTGCTATACCAATTATTAATCGGATCTTTTCTATAAACATAGATACACAAATCCCTTCAGACTTGTATGACATCGGAATGAAATACAATACAGGATTAGGAATATTTTTACCTCTTCTTTTAGGGTACTTCATGATAATAATTGCTCGAGGGGTTTACCTTAGAAAAAGATCTTTTTGGTTCTTAGCTGTTATATTTATTTGTCTTTCTATTGTTGGTGACTATATCCAAGATAGACATATATCCTATAATATTGCCTTTTTTACTCATATTACTGAGATTATATTACTTATAATTTTTAGAAAAACTTTCAACAAAAAAAATTCAAAAAAATTTACCTTTTACCAATTTGTATTAGCTATCACATTTTTCTTGGCCATTGGGTATAGTGTTATTGGCTTATATTATTTAAAAGATCAATTTGATGGCATAAAAACTATATCTGATGCTATTTACTTTACTATAGTTACATTTAGTACTGTTGGATATGGTGACATACACCCTCTTACGGAAGAGGCAAAACTTTTTACAGTGTCTATTATGATTATAGGTATTGGACTATTTGCAACAATTATAACCGTATCAGCTGGTAGTATTATTAGTACACTTACTGAGAAATTTAAACAAAAAGATGGAGTTCTTTTTATGAAAGATCATATCGTAATTTGTGGCTACACAGAAATTACTAAATGTTTGATAAAAGATTACTTAGAGTCGCATATTGATAACCTTGTAGTTATTGAAAAAAATTACTTACAAAAATTTGTAAACATAGATTTAGAGCAAAAAAAGCATTTTATAGATGCTGAATCATATGATTATGATGCTCTTAAAAAAGCAAATATTGCTACTGCAAAAAGTATTTTTATCCTAAATGAAAAGGACTCTGATAACATCCTTACATTACTAGCGATAAAAGAAGTATTAAAAGAGCTTCACAAGGATTCACTACCTAAAATATCTATAAAACTAGATAAAAATGAGAGTATTAGTATAGCGAGTAATATCGGAGTAGATCAAATAGTCTCACCTACTAAAAAAATTGCTGAAATGCTTATAAAATATAAATAATTTAATCGAAATATACTTAATATAAGATCATACTATGTTATCATTCTTTTATAAATTCTATATGCAAAATTTGGTGTGGAGTTAAACCATGGAATACAATTACGATATTATTATTATAGGTAGTGGCCCTGGTGGTGAAGGTGCTGCTATGAAAGCAACAAGAAATGGTCAAAAAGTAGCAATCATAGAAGATGATGCTATTGGTGGTGGCTGTAATAACTGGGGTACAATTCCAAGTAAAGCTTTAAGACAACTTTCACGTGAAATCTGGCATAATGATAAACATTATGATTTTCCCGAAATGCTTGATACATCTTTTGAAATTGTTTTAAAACAGAGAGAGATTAAAAAAAATCGCTATGCAGAAAACGAAATTGATGTATTTTATGGTTTTGCAAGCTTTCTAGATAAACATAAAATAAAAATTTCACGTAAGAATGGTTCTACAGAAATAATTACTGCTAAGAAATTTATCTTATCTACAGGATCTCGCCCATATCACCCTAATGATATAGACTTCACACATCAAAGAATCCTAGATAGTGATAAACTTCTAGAGCTAAAAGATCAGCAAATTAAGTCTATAACTATATATGGTGCTGGTGTAATTGGTTGTGAATATGCATCTATTTTAGGGACTCTTAATATCCAAGTAAATCTCATAAATACTCGTGATAAGTTAATGTCATTCCTTGATAATGAGATTATTGAGACTCTTACAAACCACTTTACTGTAAACCAAAAAATACATCTAATCCATAATGAGACATATAAAAGTATAAAAGCCAAAGGAGATAAGGTAATAACTACCCTTAACTCTGGTAGAATTATAGAATCTGATTATGTTTTATTTGCTTTAGGTAGAGCCGGTAATACAGAAGGACTAAACCTGGATAAGATCGGTGTTGAATATAATCCTCAAAGAGGACTTGTTGAAGTTAATGATAATTATCAAACTACACAAGAAAATATCTATGCCGTTGGTGATGTTATTGGTTTTCCATCTCTAGCTTCTTCTGCTTTTAACCAGGGTAGATTCGCAGCTACTCATATTATAGATGGCTCTTGTAATGATAAGTTAGTTGAAGATATTCCAACAGGTATATATACTCGTCCAGAGATTAGTTGTATTGGTAAGACAGAAGAGCAACTAACAGAGGAAAATGTACCATATGAAGTTGGTCGTGCATACTTTAAAGATCTAGCTCGAGCTCAAATATCAGACAGTACAACAGGTATGCTAAAAATACTATTTCATAAGGAAACATTTGAGATCCTTGGTATCCATACTTTTGGCCATAGAGTATCTGAAATTATCCACATTGGACAAGCTATAAAATCTATGCCTGGAAAACATAATACTATCAAGTACTTCTTGAATACTACTTTTAACTACCCTACTATGGCTGAGGCTTATCGTATTGCTGCTATTGATGGTGTTAATAAATTAAGACCTAAAAATGGTGTGATTCCTAAGAAAGAAAATAAGTAAAACTTATGCATTACGATATATACATAATATTTCTTTTTATTTTTCTCTTTGGAGCTGCTATCGGTAGCTTTTTAAATGTTGTAATTTATAGAGTTCCAAACAAACTTTTTTCCGAAGAAAAAGCTATTGCTCGAGAAATATTAGAGTTACCTGCAGAGCCTACTAAAAACTTCAGTCTTTTAACTCCATCAAAATGTCCAAAATGTGACAATAAACTAAAATATCGCCATAACATTCCTATTTTAGGTTGGCTTATTTTAAGAGGTAAATGTTATTTCTGTCATGAGAAAATATCTTTTGAATACCCTCTAATTGAACTTATTACAGCTCTTATATTTATTGGTATATTTTATTACTTTGGATTTACAATACAGAGCTTAGCTCTTATTGTTTTGAGTGTTTTCTTTATACCTTTATTCTTTATAGATGCAAAACACAAAATATTACCAGATTCATTTACTTTAAGTCTCTTATGGATAGGTATCATTCTTAACTATTATGGAATATTTACAACATTAGGATTATCAATTTGGGGAGCAATAATAGGAT
Source organism: Francisella sp. SYW-9 (assembly GCF_008711465.1). GTDB lineage: Bacteria > Pseudomonadota > Gammaproteobacteria > Francisellales > Francisellaceae > Francisella. The sequence goes on along the minus strand of NZ_VXKQ01000001.1, from coordinate 52,889 downwards.
ATCTCTCATTATGGATAGTCTTTTGGGTATATAAAATATTTACTGGTAAAGAAGGCTTTGGTTATGGTGATTTTAAACTTTTAGCTGCTATAGGAGCTTGGTTTGGTTATCCTATGCTTTTATACACGATATTTGCAAGCTGCATATTCGGTATTGTTATTGCAATTTTTGTAAATATCATAGGTCGCCGAACAAATGTAATACCCTTTGGACCCGCTATAATTTTAGCTACATTTTTCTACCTGCTAACTAAAGATAATCTTTATGTATGGTATAATCACATCATGCTAATTAATATTCAGTAGGATTTCCTACATGCAAAAAAAAGATATTTCTATTTTAACTTTGATTGTTATTATTGTTGTGCTCATACTATATATATTTAGTACAACTAACATTAATAGCCCACTATCAGGAAATAAACAAGGTTTATACATTGTTGAACAAGCATTCCCTCAATATAAAGTCATCAAAACATTTGATACAGGTCTACATCTAGAAGCATATATTCTTCAGGATAAAAAAGATCCTAGTAAGCGATCTGTTACTTTTACAAGCCAAGATGGCAGTGTAATCGTTAATGGTCAGCTTTTAGTTTGGGATAGAGGTGAAAATAAGCTAACTAGTCTTAACAATATCTATGCAAACTACTTCACATCAAATCCTAAAGCAAATGAGCTATACTTAAACATAAAGAAATATGCTTCATATATTCAACAAGGTAGTAATGATGCCCCTCATAAGTTCTATGCTGTTATAGATCCAAGTTGCAGTTACTGTAATCGTTTATTTGAAGCGACCCAACCTGCGATCAAATCTGGTCAATTAGCAGTACGTTGGATTCCTCTTGGCGCACTACATAATAGCCCTGCTATAGTTAAAAGCTTATTTAATTCAAAAGATCCTTTGAAAGCTTTAATTAAATATCATGAAACAAAGACTTATGATAAAAATAATACTCAAGCAAATGAAAAAGCTGCTAACAACATGAAGCTTTCTAAATATATAGAGGGCTTCCCTACTATACTATATAAAACTCCTCAAGATGCTCTAAAAATATCTGGAGGAAGTAAGTTGCCTCTTACAGATGCGAAAATTGCCGAAAAAGATAATATTAAAAAAATCAATGAATTCTTACTTTTAACATCGAATCAATTTTAGGTTTCTTTGGTATGAAAAAAATAATTTCTAGTGTGTTACTTCTTTTAGTTGCAAATGTTACATTTGCAGTATCCAAAGACAATATTCGCATATCCAATGATATCCATAAGATTGAAAAACACTATGGTGGTAAAGTTGGTGTGTATACTATAAATCGTAATAACTGGCATAACTTCACTCATAATGAGACTTTTTACTTCCCAATCTGTAGTGTTTATAAATTTCTTGTTGTTGGTGCTATTCTTAAAGAAAGTATGACTGATAAAAATTTACTAAATGAAAAAATTAGAATTTCAAAAAATCAGCTAGTTGGATATACTCCTATAACAAAGAAATATGTTGGCAGAGAAATGACTGTTAGAGAACTATCTAAAGCTTCTATTTTAAGTGATAATACTGCTACAAACCTTCTAATATATAAATTAGGTGGTTTAAAGAAACTAGACTCATTTATATTATCACTTAATGATCATGCGACAAAAATCACAGAACTAGAGCCTAAAGTTAATAATGTTAATATAAGTAATAATTTAAATAAGACTACACCTAAAATAATTACAAGAGATCTAAATAAAATAGCATTTAGTCATGATATCCTTGATAAAAAGCACAGAATTTTATTTAAGAAGTGGTTAAGGGAAAATAACACAGGAAGTAATCGTATAGCAGCAGAACTTCCGAAAGGTTGGAAGATAGGTGATAAAACTGGAACTTGTGATTATGGCTCTACAAATGATGTAGCTATTGTATGGCCTAATAATTCTCGAGCAATAGTAATGTCAATTTTATATACCCAACCTATAAAAAATGCAGAGCCTAAAGATAAGGTAATACAAGAAGTAGCCAAACTACTTTTTGATAACTTCAATATTAAAAATAATAGCAAAAAAAATGCCTAAGATAAAAATGATAGTTGGCCTAGGAAATATAGGCAAAGAATATGAAAATACTCGCCATAATGTTGGTGAATGGCTAATTGCAGAAATAGCTAGAGAACAAAGTGAAAGCTTTAGCTCAAATTCAAAGCTTAACTCAGATATTGCTAAAGTTAACTTAGCTTATAATAATGTTTTACTAGTATTTCCAACCACATATATGAACAATAGTGGTCTTGCTGTTAGTAAAGTAGCTAATTTTTATAAAATTAAAGCTGAGGAAATACTTGTTGCTCATGATGAGCTAGATATAGATTATGGTCAAATTCGTCTTAAAAAAGGTGGTGGCCATGGTGGTCACAATGGTCTTAGAAGTATTCATCAACATTTAGGAACAAATGATTATTTACGCTTAAGGATAGGTATAGGCCACCCTGGGCATAAATCAAAAGTTTCAAACTATGTTCTATCAAATCCATCTATCCAACAGAAAAGCCTAATAGATGAAGCTATTAATAATGCTATATGTGTTTTAGATGATATAATAAACTACAAACTTGAGCCTGCTATGCAAAGGCTTCATACTAAATAAATATTACTTCTTTAAAGTATAGAAATATAAGGAATAAAATATGGGATTTAAATGTGGTATTGTAGGTTTACCAAATGTTGGTAAATCAACTCTTTTTAATGCTTTAACAGAAGCAGGTATTGACGCTGAGAACTACCCTTTTTGTACAATTGATCCAAATGTTGGTATCGTTTCTGTACCTGATCAAAGACTTAATGAATTAGCTAAGATTGTTAATCCTGAAAAAATACTACCAACTACGATGGAGTTTGTTGATATTGCTGGGCTTGTTGCTGGTGCTAGTAAAGGTGAAGGTCTAGGTAACAAATTCTTAGCAAATATTCGTGAAACTGATGCTATAGCTCATGTAGTTAGATGTTTTGAAGATGACAATATTATCCATGTAAGTGGTCAAGTTGACCCTATTGATGATATTAACACTATCAATATGGAGCTAATATTAGCAGATATTGAGTCTTGTGATAAAGCTATCCAAAGATTTGCAAAGATGAAAAAATCAGGAGATAAAGAAGCTCTTGCTAAAGCTGAGTTCTACACAAGATTAAAAGAGCATCTAGAGTCTGAAAAGCCAGCTAGAACTTTTGAGATGAACGAAGATGAAACTAAGTGGTTAAAGCAAACTCCTCTACTGACAAGTAAACCAGTATTATATATTGCCAATGTTAATGATGATGGATTTGAAAACAATCCTCTTCTTGATAAAGTTGTAGAATATGCCAAAGATGAAAACTCAAATGTTGTACCTGTTTGTGCTGCAATGGAGCAAGAAATCTCTCAATTAGAACCTGAAGAGAAACTTGAGTTTCTAGCAGATATGGGACTTACTGAGACTGGTCTTGATAGAGTTATCAAAGCAGGGTATGCTCTTTTAAACCTTCATACTTACCTAACAGCTGGTGTTAAAGAAGTTAGAGCTTGGACTATACCTGTAGGCGCTACAGCTCCACAGGCAGCAGGCGTTATTCATACGGATTTTGAAAGAGGCTTTATCCGTGCTGAAGTAATATCATACGATGATTATATCCAGTATAAAGGTGAAAAAGGTGCTAAAGAAGCGGGAAAAGCTCGCCTTGAAGGTAAAGAATATATAATGAAAGATGGTGATGTTGTAAACTTTAGGTTCAATGTATAAATCAAAATATTTCTTATTCAAAATAATGAAGAAAATAATAAATTCTTACACTATTATTAGCTTACTATTGATTATAATCACTGGTTGTCACGCAACTTTTAATCTTCCAAGCTATCAGCTAACAGGTACATATTACAATCCTGATTACTCTGACTATAGTAAAGACGATCTAATCAATCGCTATTTCCATGAAAATGTTGAGCAAATGGAAACTAGTCCTTATACATACCAAGGACAATACTATGAAGAAACCGGGTATACTCAACCAAGTCCATTTATGCAAAATATTAACTTTGATAATATGTATGAATAATACTTAAGTTGACTATATTATTGACTTATCATTATTAAAAATGTAACTAAGTTTTATAGAGATTATCTTATTATCAACAATATTCGCTATTTCAAGAAGAGTGTTGCCATACTTAATACAACAAGGTCCAGATGGTAAATTCTCAATTTCCTCAATGATAAGACCAGATAGTGTTTTAGCATCCTCACTCTCAAACTCAATACCAATATGGCGATTTATTTCTCTAAGAGTTGCACTACCACCTATCAAATAACTATTCTCATCAATTTTACGAATATTATTATTTACATCAAATCTATCAGAGAATTCTCCAACTATCTCTTCCATTATGTCTTCGATAGTCACCACTCCTGTAACATCTCCATATTCATCAACAACTACAGCGAAACGTTTACTTTTTTTCTGAAAATTTATCAATTGAGTTTGTAAAGAAACAGTCTCTGGAATGAAGTAAGGTTGCTCTGCAATTTTACGTAAGCTTACTTTAGTAATATTTGATCTTTTAGATGCTATTAATAAATTAGTTATATCTTTAAGTTTAATAATTCCTATTATATTATTTACTCCGTTTTCACAAAGAATTATATTTAATGATTTAACTTTTGAAACTCTTGCTAAGATCTTATCTATTGAATTATTCAGATCGATATATTCTATCTTGTTAAAGTGAGTCATCACTTCTTGAACTAGTATTTTATCTAGCTCTAAGACGCCTAGAAGCATATTTTTATTTTTAGCACCTAATTTTGCATTTGACTCATGAACAACAGTATGAATTTCTTCTTTATTTAATGATTCATTATTTACAGGCTCTATTTTAACCCCAAAAATTTTCAAAGTTAACTTTGAAATTGTACTTAAAAAAATTACTACTGGATATAGAGATAGCATTATTACTTTGAGAGGTAATGAAAAAGGAAATGCTAATCTTTGCGGATATACAGCAGCAAAGGATTTTGGAATTATCTCACCAAACACAAGGACTAATATAGTTACAACAATAGTTGAGATTAATAAACCAAAATCTCCAAAATGATCTTCAGAATATGATGAGATTACTGTACCTGCAAAAATATTAGCAAAAGTATTACCAATAAGAATAGCAACTAAAAGTTTCTCAGGATTACGAACCAAAGAAAGGCTTCTCTTTGCTGAGCGATGATTTTTTTTTGCCAAGTGCTTTAATTTATATTTATTCAAAGCCATCATAGCAGTTTCAGAGCTTGAAAAGAAAGCTGATGTACAAATAAGAATAAATAAGATAATAACTACAGAATAAGTACTCATATTTTTAATTATAAACTAATAAGTAAAACTTATTCTAACACAAGATTTTTATCAAAAAAGAATATATATAAGATAAATAGATAAAATTTATACTCTCATAAAGTCAGCGTGAACTAGCTTAACTTTATATGGATGTCTTTGTAAAGCTTTTATAATAACTTTTTCTTCTTTACCATCGATCTCTAAAGTGATCTCACTTGAGAAGAATGCTTTGTCTTCTGTAGAGTGTAATACTTTATCATGATCCATAACTACAGATACAGCTTCTTTGTCACCACCATATACAACAGCTGGGATTTTACCAGCTCTTCTTAGACGGCGGCTCGCACCAGTACCTAAGTCATCTCTTTTTTCTGCTTTTAAAACAAAATTTGCCATTGTTAGATTCCTTTTATGTATTATTATTCATTTAGTAAATAAACCTGCTAATCTATGCGACCCTAGATTAACTGTACTATTGTAGTAGATTACGATTGTTAATTCAAGTAATTAATCAACTAGTCCATGAGTTCTAAATATATCACTCACAGATTCTTCGCCATTTGTCTTCTCAACAATCTGAGCTAGTAATGGCGCTAAAGAAATGACTTTAATCTTATCACATGCTTCTGCATGTGGTTTAAGAGGAATAGAATCTGTAACAATAAGTTCTTCAATAGTTGAATTTTGTATGTTATTAATAGCATCTCCAGAAAGTAAAGGATGAACACAGAATGCTGAAACTTTTGCAGCACCGCCCTTCTCAACTAATGCTTTAGCTGCTTGACACATAGTTCCGCCTGTATCCATAATATCATCTACAAGAATACAATGCTTACCTTCAACTTCACCAATAATATTCATAACTTCTGCAACATTTGGCTTTGGTCTTCTTTTATCAACCACAGCGATCTCAACACCTAAATTTTTAGCAACGGATCTGGCTCTAACAACACCTCCCATATCCGGAGATACTATTTTTATATTTTCATACTTAGCAGGATTGTTACGAACATGCTCTAAAAATATTTTTGTTGCAAAAGCATTATCAAATGGGATATCAAAGAAACCTTGAATTTGTTCTGCATGAATATCCACAGATAAAATTCTATCTAAACCAACAGCTTGAAGTAAATTTGCAACAACTTTAGCAGATATAGGAACCCTAGCTGACTTTGATCTTCTATCTTGTCTTGCATATCCAAAATATGGCAACACTGCAGTTACTCTTTCAGCAGATGATCTTTTAAGTGCGTCAATTAGAAGTACTAACTCCATTAAGTTATCTGATGGTGGACAAGTGGATTGAATAACAAAAACATCCTTACCACGAACATTCTCATTCAATACAACCTGTATTTCACCATCTTTAAATCTATCAACGGTAGCGTTACCTAGCGTTGCACCAAGTTCCTTAGCTACTTCACAAGCAAGCTTCTTAGAAGCATTACCACTAAAAATCATCAAATCTTCAGACATTTTACCCAAACCTTCAAATTACACATATAGACACGTATTATTTTAATGTTTTTTTTAAATATTAGAAAGATACAATTGCTAATTTTCGAAAATATTTATTTAGAATAGATTGTAAGTAAGAATAATAAATGCTCATCAACCATAGCTATTTTGAATTAAAAAAATACTTTGCTATACTACTTGCCTATCTAAAATAAACTTTAAGTCATAAAGTAATTATATAATTTATGAAATTTAAAATCTTTGATAAAGTTTTTCAACCTGGTGAAATGGCTACATTAGCTATGCCATTACCTAGCCAATATTCTTGTGCTCCGATGTACCTTCCAATAAAAATACTAAATGGTGTAAAAGAAGGCCCTTGTATTTTAGTCTTTGGCATGGTTAATGGCGATGAATTTAATAGCATTGAAATCATTAACTCTCTTTTAGAGGAAACTAATCCTAAGAAACTGCATGGAACAATTGTCGCTATTCCAGTGCTTAATATATTTGGCTTAGTACACTCTGTTAAACATGCAACTCCTTTAGAGCAAGCATTTCCTGGTGATGAGTCTGGGTCTTATATGCATCGTTATGCTTATAGAGTTACTCAAGAAATTATTAAAAAAGTAAATTACTCTATCCAAATTAAGACAGGCGGCTTAAATAATGAAATATTGCCGCAAGTTTATTTTAATGCTGACGATGAAGAATCAATAACTATGGCTAGAGCGTTTCAAGCGCCGGTAATTACAGCTGTAAACATGAATAAATCAAGTATTCGTAAAATTCATCAAGATCTACATATTCCTTTTATTTGCTATGAAGCTGGAGAAGCAAATAAATTTAATGAAGAAGACATTAATGTAGGTATCGCAGGAATTCAAAACGTAATGCGTAAACTTGAACTATTAAGTGATGAAGAGTTTACTCAACAAGTTAAGCCTGTTGTTTCTGAAGATACTGAATGGACAGTTTCTGATAAACCGGGTATTTTAAGAACAGAAATTGAGTTAGGTACTAGAGTTAAAGAAGGTGAAAAGATAGGTAAGCTTATTGATCCTTTTGGTAATGATGATAGCATCCACCTAAGGTCACCTATAGATGGTATAGTTCTAGGTATTAACAACTACCCTATGATTAAAGAAGGAGATCAGGTTTTTAAAGTTTCATCATTTCAAGATGATGAAAAAGCAGAAGCTAAAATAGAAGATTGGGAAGAAATAGCAAAAGAAAATTTTAGTGATGAATAATAGATTATCTTTTTTAGCATTAATCATATGGCTTACTTGTGCTGTATTTTTTATGTATGAGTTCTTACTTAGAACAATATTAGGTACATTTGAGCACCAAATTATATCTGACTTAGACCTTAGCATACTTACATTTAGTATTTTAAGCTCAACTGCTTATCAACTTACATATGGAATCATGCAAATACCTGTTGGCATAATAACAGATAAGCTTGGGCTTAAAAAAGCTCTTACTTTAGCTATATTAGTGTGTGCTTTAGGTGTTGGCCTATTTGGTCTATGCAATAGCTTTGCAGCAGCTCTTATATATAGAGTAATGATAGGGTTTGGAGCTTCATTTGGTTTTTTATGTTTGCTTATAGCTGTTTATGACTGGCTACCACACAAACATATCGGTTTATACATAGGTCTATCTCAGTTTATCGGTGTTTTAGGTCCAATGCTAGCCGCAGGACCTTTAAATTCGCTATCTCAATCTGGAGGAGTAGATTGGAGATATGTATTTATTGCATTGTCAATAGTTGGCGTAATTTTGGCTATTATGACTATCTTTATTGTCAAAAATAATGATCAATCTTCAGCAGACTCAAACAATAATAAATTTATCCTCCTAGAAAACCCTAGATCTATTTTCATTGAGATAAAAAATATTCTCTCTAATAAGCAGATTTGGTTAATCGCTGTATTTTCTGCCACAACATACTTAGCAATAGAATACTTATCTGAAAATGCAACACAAAGTTTTTTACAACTTAATGGCTTTAATACTAAGTTTGCCTCTTACCTAATTACTCTAGCTTGGCTTGGTTATGGTATTGGTTGTCCTAGCTTAGGAGCTCTCTCAGATAGAATTAAAAGAAGAAAACCAATAATGATTTTTGCAATTTGTTTGGTTTTTATAGCATTAACAATGATAATATTTTTTCCTATTAATCAAATTGTTTTATATATTGCATTTATTGCTCTAGGATATGGTGCTAGTGGACAAAGTATTGGTTTTGCTATAATTGCAGAGCAAGCTAATGTAAGTTGTAGAGCAGCAGCCCTTGGTGTTAATAACTTTCTAATCTTTTTATCTGTTGGTATTGGCTCACCAATAATTAGTGAAATTTTCGATATGTTCTCAAATAGTGGAAAGAATCCTAGTGTAACTAGTTACCAAATAAGCTTAAGCTTACTTTTAGTGTTTGTAGCTATAGGGATATTTATCTGTACGTTATTTATTAAAGAAACATTCTGTCGCTCAACAAAAGAAGTTATTTTCTTAGACAAATAATTTTTAAATTTTTAATCAAACTTATCTAAGCTAATTGTTCTTGTTCTAAATTTATCTAAAACTAGTATAAAAATTATAATAGTACTAAATAACAAAGGCACGATTAAATAAACAAAAGCTTTATCAAAAACTTTAATATCTACATTGGCTTGTAATGGTCCTCCATTTAAATACACACTAATATAGCTAATAAGGTATTGAAATATCGCTCCGCATAAACCTATAACCATATTAACTATAGCTAAAGCTGTTGCTTTTATTTGTGCAGGAAAAATTTCCTCAACAACTGAAAATGCCAAAAGCATACTAGACACACAAAAGCCTATAATAAAAAATATAATATAGAGAAAATCGGCCGATATAAGTCTTGGAAAAATTATTATTGAAGAAAATGCAAATATAGTAATTATATTGCAAATAAACATCCAAACTCGTTTCTCACCAAAGAAACTAGCTATAAATCCATGAGATGGCCCTCCAACAGCTATTCCTATAAATAACATCACACTAATCTGAGCCGATATGTGATCAGGTAAATGATACGCCTGTTGTAAAAATAATACATCATACAACTCTGAAAAAGAATTAACTACAATACCAACCATTAAACCAGCATATATTGCCAACAACCAAAGCTTTTTATTAAGTAAAAGTTTTAAACTCTCCGAAAAACTTAGATATTTAAATTTATTGTTCGATGGATGGTTAAAGCTATTGGAGTATTTTAAGAAAAATATAATAACGAGACTCCATAATATTCCAAAATAACCTATTGCTGCTAAAGCTAGTTGCCATTTATATAGTTGAACTAAATATATCAACAAAACCTGTCCAAAGATTCCTCCAAGAACACCTATAGTATTTGTAAGCCCTACAGCTATTGGGAAATACCTTTCTGGCAAGACATCTGATGCTACTTTTAATGTACCTATAAAGGCTACTGCTGAACCAATAGCTATAAGAACCCTACCAACAAACATAGTATATAAGCTAGGATTATATACGAATAGCAATATCCCTAAACTCATTATTAAACAAGATATTGATAGCATTAGTCTTGGACCAAATTTATCAAGTAAAATCCCTGCAGGAACTTGAGATATAGCATAAATTGGAAAATATATACTCATTATATAAGCTATATCTTCAATACCAACACCCATATCAGATGCTATAGGTTTTATCAAAACACTTGGCGCTGTATGTTGGAAATAGTCTAATCCATAAAATATTGCAGCTATGGACCAAATGCTCCATCCGATTGCTAAACTAAATTTTGTAACTTTCATCTTTTATATATTCTATAATCTACCTATATAGAGCATATAAGAAATTGACTTTATTTAACAGTTATATACTCAAAAGATTAATCCCAAGAGCTTCTAAATTAGTAAAAAGCTGCTGTTTAAGCTCACTATTTGCTAATTCATTATTTTTAAAATTATCATAAAAACTGGGAATAGGCATTGAAAAACATACCTCCCCATTAAATATTGGTGCTGACTTTTTAGCGATTTCTAAAACATTTTTACCACCCATTCCTCCTGGAGATGTAGAAAGTAAAACAAGTTTTCTACCTTGAAAAATATTAGTCGATATACGTGAACACCAATCAAGTAAGTTCTTATAAAATACATTATAGTTACCATTATGCTCAGCATGAGAAATTAATATCAAATCAAACTCTGCTATCTTATCCAGAAACTTCTGAGCTTGAAGTGGAATACCAAGCTCTGTTTCATGATCTATCGAATAAATAGGCATCTCATAGTCTGTAATATTTATTAACTCAGACTCATTGCTAATATTAGATAATACAAATTTCACTAATTTATTATTTATTGAATTCTTACTATTTGATGCGGCAAAGCCAAGAATTTTCATTCTATCTCCATAATTAATTTTAAAATCATCTTTATGAGTATATTAAATTAGAAAAATTATTAAATCTAATTTATTTAGTTCTAGATAATATTAAAACCAAATAATTGCTATTTTAAGCTATAATATTTTTATAAATGTTACCCGTAGTTTATAGTATGGTTTTATATAATGAAATACTTGTCAATATAGTTACAACGATAACTAATATCATAGTGATAACTATTATAGCTGGTCTTAGTTTTTACCTTCTCAAAAAACGTGCTAAGTCCAACAGACAAATTAAAAAATTAAAATCTAGAACTATATATATTAGCGTTATTATATTCTTCGTAGCTCTTATAAAAATATGGATTGGAGGAATTGGCCATCTACTTACAATGCTAAGTCTAGTAGCTGCTGGTCTTGTAATAGTCAATAAAGAAACTGTTATGAACTTTGTTGGCTGGATTATTATTAATTGGCGTAGTTTATTTTCAGAGGGTGACTATATACAGATTCAGAATTATCATGGCTATATTACTGAAATTAAGCTTTTTTACTTTAGGATGTATGAAACTGTTAGTCATGGTGATAAAAAAACCACTGGAAAACTACTTAAACTCCCTAACGCTCTAGTAATAACAAGTCCTATATCTACTTTTACTAGTGATGATAGTGTTATCCTAAATAAAATACCTTTTCTCATTAGTACTGATAAAAATGTATTAGAAATATCCGAAAAAGCAAGCTCTATAATTAAAGATATTATTATTGATAAATATAACTTTAATAAAGACTTTTCTAAAAGTACTGTCATTAACAAAAGTAAACTTAAGCATTGCGAGATTCGTGATTTCAAACCAGATATAGAAATAAAAACACTTATTGATAAAGAAAATACCATAAATATTCAAGCAAACTTCTACTGCTACATTAATGATAAGAAAGATATAGAACAACTATATATCAAAGAGCTATTAAAACAAATAAAGCCTAACCTCTCTTCTTCTTGATAAAGTTCCTCGTATAAAAATTTATACTACTAATCCATAATGGACTAAACAGTAATGATAAAGATATTAAAGTAATACTATACTGATATATACTAATATCCAAAATACCTGAAACATATCCCATAGATATTAATACAAAACTAAATTCACCAATCTGTGATAACATCGCACCACCTATTAATGCCTCATCTAACCGTTGCTTTAATGCCTTAAAGATTAAAGTATTTATAACTGTGTTAAGTATAAAAATCAATAATAAAAATAAAACAAACATCAAGACATGATCCCAGAATAACTTAAGATCTATTAGCATTCCAATAGAGATAAAAAACAGAGCCATAAATATAGTTTTAACAGTTGATAGACTATGACCAACCCATTCTGTTTCTTCTACTGTTGCAACTATCATTCCACCAACAAATGCTCCTAAAGCTGAAGATAACTCAAGAGATTCTGTTAATGCAGCCATACCAAAACAAATAACTAAAGCCGCAAAAACTCTCATCTCTTCATCTCTTCCCAAAACAGAAATAAAAGGAATCTTGATGTTCTTTTTTACAGCCATAACAGCAGCAATAGCTATAACAAAAATACCACCTAAAATCTGAATTATTATTTGTGTAAGATCTGGTGACTCACCACCTATTATTCTAATAATAATCAACATAGGAACTACAGCAAGATCTTGTATTAACAATACACCTAGCACATTCTGACCTAGACGAGTCTTCATACTACCACTATCATGCAGAAGCTTAAGAACAACAGCTGTACTACTTAAACTTACAACAGCTCCAAAAAGTAGTATCTTTGCAATACTCCAGTTTAATGTTATACCAACAATTGAAACTACCAGACTAGTTACGAGCATTTGCAATATAGTTCCAACTGTAGGAACTTTCCAATTCTCTGCAAATTTTCGCGGAGAAACTTCCATACCAGCAAAAAATAGTAGAAGAATAACACCTATCTCACCTAATCGAGATAGACTTTCCTGATCTTGAATAAGTTTTAGTCCATATGGGCCTAATAATATACCAGTTAAAAGATAAGCTACAACATATGGTTGTTTAAACTTTTTAATAACGATAGTAACAACTAGAATACCTAACATTACAAATACAAATATTGGTATTAGAGGCTCATTATGCATTTTTATTTTTAATAATAAATTACTTATAATAGATAATACGTTATATGAGAAGCAAATTACACACTAATAAACATTTTTAAAGGTTTATAAAACGATAATAAATGGATAAGCTAAAAGAAATATTAAAACTAAATACTATAACAGTTGCTAAGAAGTTACTTGGACATTATTTGGTTAGTAAGCAAGGTGAATATCTATTAATAGGTAAAATAGTAGAAACTGAAGCATATCTAAATGATGATCCAGCTTCTCACTCATTTTCAAAGATGACACAAAGAAATGCTATGATGTTTGAAAAACCTGGGACTTCATATGTCTACTTTACCTATGGAATGCATCACTGTATGAATGTTGTCACTTCAGACATTGGTATTGGAGAGGCTATACTTATTAGAGCTTTAGAGCCGATACAAGGTATAGAACAGATGCAGATTAATAGATCAAAAACTAAGTTTAAAGATCTATGTTCTGGCCCTGCTAAATTAGCTCAAGCATTAGATATAGATCTAGCAGATAATGGTATTAACTTACTTGATATAAATTCTCATTTATACCTTAAGTATAATGATAAAATAGAAGTTTTTGATATAGTTGAAACTCAAAGAATTGGAATATCTAAAGCAAAAGAAAAACTTCTAAGATTTTATATAAAAGATAATAATTATGTTTCTACTAAATAATTAAAATATCACTAACTGCTAGTAATGCCACTATAGTAAAAAGCATATTTAACAATAAGAATATCCAAGAAATTTTATGCCCCACATATATCGAGTAACAAGCATAAATACAAAGAGCTATACCAGAAAAACTCATAAAAATATTTGATAGAGTAAAATTAATAAAACTAAAAACTGTACCTAAACTTAAAAATATAAATCCTAATAAACCAACAAGTATCTGTAACCTAAGCCTAGTATTTTTTAGCGTATGATAACACCCATAAATTGTAATAAATATAGAAAGAACAAATATAATATTATTTGGTAAACTTATGACTATAAAAATCGCTATAGCCATTCCAACACCATTAACCCAAAAGAAAAGTAATTCTTTATCTAAAAATGATGAAATAGTTAAAAACACACCTCCTACTATAAATAAGTAATTTTTAAGCATCACATCACTAACAGGTAGTGCTACTATAGTAATAATTAGCCCTAGAATTGCAAAACCTAGACTATTAACAAATGGTAATTTATTCTCCAATATCCTCATTCCATAGATCTGGGTTATTATCAATAAACTCTTGCATCATATCTATACATTCACGATCATTTAAAACTTGAACATCAATTCCATTTGATTTTAGAAGTTCCTCTTGACCCATAAAATTAATATTTTCACCAACAATCACTTTTTTTATACCATAAAGTAATATAGCTCCTGAACACATTGGACATGGAGATAAGGTCGTATATAAAGTTGCTTTTTTATAATCTTTTGCTTTTAGGCGCCCTGCATTTTCTAAACAATCCATCTCAGCATGCAGTATACAACTACCTTTCTGTACTCGCTGATTATGTCCTGCTCCAACTATTTTATCATCTATAACCAAAACAGACCCTATTGGAATTCCACCTTTTGTAGACCCTTTTTTAGCCTCAACAATAGCTTCTTTAAGATACTTATCCATATATTAAATTTTACTTTAAAAAAAATTAAGAAAGATTCTACTAATTATTTTGCCTAAAATCTAGGTTTACATCTTTGCTTAATGATAAAATAGTACTAAATATGTATTAACATTAAAAACTATATGTCTACAGAAAAAGTTTTTAGAAAGAAGTTAGCAATCTGCCATCATATAATTCATCACTATGGTTGGGATGACTTACTAGCTACACATATATCTGCAAGATTACCTAATGGTAATATAATTATAACTCCACATAACATTTCTTTTGATAAAGTTACAAAGAAAAATTTAGTTACTGTAACACCTAATGGAGAAATCATCTCGGATAATGATCACAAAGTGATGCCTCAAGCAGCTAATATACACTTAGAAACCTACAAAGCAAGACAAGATATAAATGCTATAATTCACACTCATAGTAAATATGCTGTTATCTTATCATCACTAGAATGTGGTATGCAGTTCACTAACCAACAATCACTAAGGTTTTATGATGACATTTCATATCACCATTATGATGGACTTGCGCTAGATAATGAAGGCAAGGCTATTGCAAATAGTCTTGGTCAAAAAAATAACATGATGATACTTGATAACCATGGAATAATTACAACGGCTGAATCAATAGAAAAAGCTATTTATAAGCATTACTATTTTGAGCAATCGATAGAAATAGAGGTTAAAACCTTATCTAGTGGTCAAAAAATTAAACCTATTCCGAAAGGTGTGTGTAAAAAGACTTCTCAACAGTTTGCTAAAATAAATACCTGTCATATTGAGTTTGAAGTATTTAAGAGAATTACTAAAAAATATAGATAATTATTTAACAACCACTTTATTTGTCTTCTTAGAGAGAGCCTTTTCATTTATCTCTATACCAAGGCCCGGAACATCTGGAGCTTCAAAGTAGCCATTTACAGGTTGGGGATCTTGAATACAAAGCTCTCTATTAAAATTTTTAAGAGCATAAGTGTGATGCTCATGAATTATAAAATTTGGAATAGCTGTTTCTAAATGTAAGCTCGCTGCTGTAGCAATAGGTCCTCCACAAACATGAGCTTGAATCTTAACATCATACATATCAACGTAATCACAAACCTTTTTAGCCTCTGTAAGACCTCCACATAAGCCAATATCTGGTTGTAAAATATCTATAGTCTGTTTTTCTATATATTCACGTACTCCATGTCTTAGATATAATCTCTCACCAGCAGCTATTGGAACACGTAGTTTATCTTTTAGCGGCTCATGTAATTTACTATTTAGATAATTAACAGGTTCCTCAAAATATAGACAATTAAAATCTTCCGCTATTTCACCTAATTGTAGTGCTGAAGTTAAACTAGGTAAACTATGACATTCAAAGATAATATCGCCATTTTCTCCAAGCACATCTCGAATAGCTTGCATTCTTTCACGGATCAAATTTAAATGATCTCTACGAAAAGGTAGTGTACAGTCATAAAGAGTATCTCCTTTATGATCAAACATCATTGGATCAACTTTGATTGCATCATAACCTTCTGCTACAGCTTTCTCTGTCGCTTTTGCATAATCTTCTGGTTTGAATAATGCCTTACGCTCATATTCATCCCAGTCAAACTGCAATTGGCTCGCATAAGTTCTAAGCTTTTTATTTGTCTTACCACCAAGTAACTGATACACAGGCACTCCTAGAGCCTTACCTTTAATATCCCATAGGGCAATATCAATAGCACTCATAGCTGCATATACAACAGGGCCTCCACCAAGCCCCCAAAAACTCTCACGTAGCATTCTATCCCATAGTCTCTCACTCTCAAATGGATCTGTACCAATCACCATTTCCTCTGCAAACTCTCTAATCATATTTGCTGCTGCTGAGTGTCCTAAGTCATAAGCCAATCCAGCCTCACCTACTCCTGTGATACCCTCATCTGTAATTACTTTTACAAATACTGGTGACCACGCTGGCCTTTTGTCACAATATACATCAAATATTTCTACTGCTACTATTTTCATGATTTAAACCTTATTATTTTAATTTTTAAAATAAATCTTTTGAGCTACATTTTTAAACACATTTTCTGATATCCTATCATTATTAATGTATTTATGTAAAAAACTCTGCCAAAAACTATAATTATTTTGGTTAGAAACTGGAAAGTTTGACCCATAACATAACTGACTATCATGTATATTTTCAAAAACAAAATCTAATGCTTTATTAACATAATAAGAATCATTATTTAATTCAAATCCTGATAGCTTTAGATTCCATTTTTTATTTTGTTTACATTCCTGTATTAAGCTATACCAACTCTCCAAACTATTTTTATCTTTAAATATTGGTAAACCAAAGTGCTCTATTACCATAGTTACTTGAGAACTATTTATGCTATTTAAAATAGTTAAAAATTGTTCTGGATACATTTGTGCTTCAAATACCAAACTATTTTGTTGTAAAATCTTCAGTTTATCCTCTAAATCACTTGGAATATCTTTAGTAAATGGACCATAGCTTGATTTATCTGTATTTGCCATAATTTGACGAACACCTACTATATCTTTATGCTTTTTTAACTGAATAGCTTTTTTTTCAAACTCAAGAATATCTAGTGTGAAATCAAGAAATGCTACAACCTTAATATTTTTATCTAAAAACTCTGACTTAAGCCATTTATACTCACATAACGGATCAAATATTTCACCATGAGCTTCAATATGTACAAAAGCATCAGCATTCAAATCATTTGGAATAACTAGACTTGGTAGATTAGTATTTTTAACCCAATTGTTATACCCGTTCTTAATATCCCAAAAATGTATATGTGAATCAATAATATCCATCTAATTCCTTATATGTCTAATTTTCTAAATCCTTATCTAGATTATAAACATATTTATATTTTTATAAAAAAAGACTTTACAAATAAAATATTAAGAATTACAATGCATGAAAATTAAAACATATATTATTATTCATATTTAATTAGAGAGGAGAAAAATATGACTAGACAAGATATAGATGATGCACTTGCTAAATGGAAAGATGGCTTATTAGGAATATCTAAGACTTATAGAGAAGGAGGAGACTATAAGCAATTAGCTCACAACCTTATCAAAGATATATATGCTTATGATAATAGCGATGTTCTATTTAAACCTACTTTAGCTTCTAAAAAAATGTTTAGAGGTGATTTAGAAGGTGCAGTATCTTATTTTGTTGCAGGTAATGATAACTATAGTGAAGATAATGGTTTTGCTATAAGCCCTTGGGCAGAACTAGAGTTTGAAAATGCTGGATACATTATCGAAGATAATATTGGTATGGTTATGGGTAACAAGCACCTAACTCAAACTGATGGTACAAAAGTTGTAGCTAACTATACGATGGCATTTAAATCAAATAAAAAAGGTGAACTACAAATCGTACTTCACCATTCATCTTTACCGTATACTCCAGTATAATAACAAAAGATAATTAATTAACTACAAATATCCAATGGCTATAAAAAAAAATCACAATTGGACTTTTTTAACAAACCACTCACATGTGTTATGTCTCATTAATAGTAACCCAAACATTACTATTAGAGATATGGCTATCAAGGTTGGGATCACTGAAAGAGCAGTCCTAAATATACTTAGTGACCTAACCGAGACAGCCTACTTAACTGTTACAAAAGTAGGAAGAAATAATCATTACGAAATAAATAAAGATAAAAGATTACGCCACCCTATCGAAAATCACTGTACTATTGATGATTTTTTAGAACCATTAGTAGCGAAAAAATCGTAGCAATTCTTAAGTAAAAAGCTTAGTATTTATAAAATGAAAACCTTTATTTATAAATAATGCTCGTACAAATCATAGACTCAATATTACCTATATTTATTATTATCTTTGTTGGTTGGCTAACTGGCTATCTAAAAATAGTCGGTGAGAATGCTCATAAAACCTGTGCAAAGATTGTCACAGTATATGTATTCCCTGCATTACTATTTATGCAAACAGCTACAGCAAAACCACAGCAAATATTTGACCTGCGTTGGATGTCTGCTTTTCTAGTTTCTATAGCTATTATCTGGGTAATCTGTTTTAGTGCTAGTATCTTTATTTTTAAAGAATCTAAGAAAAATAGTGTTATGCAAGCTATGATAAACACCTTCACAGATATGGGTGGTATGGGAATTCCATTTTTTATGAGTATCATAGGTTCAGCAGCTCTTATATCTGTTGCTAAGGCTAATTTTGTAATATCTCTAACACTTATTCCTTTGACTATATTTTTATTAGAACTTTATTCAGGATCTAATGAATCTAGAAAAGGCATAATACTATATGCACTATCTCACTCGCTTAGAAAACCTATGTTCTTAGCTGTAGTATTTGGTGCTATTATTAGCCTGTTACATGTATACACAATGATACCAACACCTATTACTGATTCAATAAATAATGCTTCAAAAGCTTGTGTGTTCATGTCTCTATTTACAGTCGGTTTAGCTCTATATGGAATTAGACTACACCTAAGCAAGATGTTTATTTTTAATGTAATAATGAAAAGCTTAGTTAGCGGATTTATCGCTTGGGGAATTGTAATTTTATTTGGTATCACTGGAGATTCTGCTAAAGAACTAGTTTATCTAGTAGCTATGCCAACAGCAACAATAGCAACTATATTTGCTCTACAATGGCGTGCAATTCCAGATGAAGCTACAAGCTTGTATTTAGTTTCAACCGTTTTATCTATAATTACATTACCGATATGGATGTTTTTATTAGGTTAAGAATTTTATTTCAAAAGAATGGCTTCTATCTTCTCTAGTTTTGATAATTTATCTTCAAACCTAGATAAATCATCTTTTAAATCCATAAGGCTACTCAGAATATTCATCGTTGTTTCCTGCATCTTTAATGCCTTATTTCTATCTCTAATAATGTGTAAGTCATTAAATAATTTTCTTGTCTGAATTATTGCATTATCAACTCTGTCTAATTCTTTCAATTTATACCCATTAAGAATGAAAGTTATTATTTTGTTGTTGTAATATATCGAAAATATTTTACTTTTTCAAAAATATTTTGAACTAAAAATTATTTTTTTAATATCAATAATAAGTTGTAGAAAATAGCTTTAAAAATCATAAATAATGTAAGTAAGCTAATACCTTGCATTATTATCATCCTTTATTTATAGAGAATCTTTAAATTTACTAGCCTCTTCACGTGCTTTTTCTTTAGTCATCCCATATTTTTCTTGTAGATAACCCACTAGCTTTTCTGAATCAGCTTCTACCTGTAGAAGCTCATCATCTGTAAAATCAGCATATTTTTCTTTAATTTTAGCCTTTACTTGTTCCCATTTTCCTTGTACTTGATGTTTATTCATAATCACACCTCCTTTTTATTAATGTGCAACTCCACCCTAACATCTATAAAGGCATTGTGTAAACCTTTTGACATTTAGTCTACTTAATCTAAATACTTTATATATAAGCTTAGTTTATATATGAAGTATAATAAAATAGCAGTAATGCTTAGCATATAAGATATATAAATGATTATAAGAGAATATTTATTACATAGTATGCCTAATTCTCTTATTTTAATTTTTTAGAAAGTAGTTAACATCTGATAAATTATTTGTCGCTAATAAATCTTGGAAAATACCTCTGTAAAACATAATGTAAAATACCCATAAATGCATGCGCGTAAATATATATCTCAACAGGGTCAACTAATGTCTTATGTACTTCTTCTAAGTCATGCATATAAGGCGATTGCCAGTTCCAAGCTGTAAACCAAAAAAAACCAGAGACCCATGCTATAGTTAATGCAAGTAAACCAAGACCTTGCACTATTGCAGCAAGACTACCACTTCTAGAGTTTGGTAGTTTAAACTTACACAACTCAGATATATCTACTTTAATAGCTGAGTAGTCATTATATAAATATGGAAAATAATAACGTATTCCTCTTTTATCAAGAGACATGATAACCAAGAGGACACTTAGCGCAGATAATGATAATCCACAAAACATATGTATATATGCCCAAGTATTAAGCCCGAATTTAACATGCATGAAGTTACTATCTATAATCTGAAAAATAACTGCCATACCTACAACTATATGTAGCATACGAAAGTTTTTATCTTGAGATTGGCCTAAATATTCCCAGAATGATTTTATAAAAGAATGTATTTTTTTAAAAAGTTTCATTTTTCTTACTCACTATCACCCATAGCATTTTCAACTAAATTATTATCAAGCTCTTTTTTAGGTTTTATATTTGATATTACTTTTAGTTTTTCAACTTGGCCAATTAAGTTTCCACGACCTGTTTTTAGTTTACTAAAAGCACTTTCATAAGACTTATTAGCATCAGTTATAGATTTACCAATTTTTTCTAAATCATCTACAAAACCGACAAACTTCTTATATAACTCTTCTGCTCTACTATAGATATCGGTGATACTCTGAGCTTGCTTCTCATAACGCCAAGTATTCTCAACTGCTCGTAATGCTACTAATAAAGTTGTAGGACTGACTAGGATTATCTTTTGCTTAAATGCTTCATCATAAAGATTAGTATCATTATCCAAAGCCAATAGTAAGGCACCCTCTACGGGGATAAACATAAATATAAAATCTAATGAATTTATTCCTTTTAAATTCTCATAGCTTTTATTTGCAAGACCTTTGATGTGCTCGCGAATAGATCTAATATGAGCTTTTAGATGAGGTTGCTTTTGCTGTTCATCCGCTGCCATATAATCATTGTATGCAAATAATGAAGTCTTAGCATCTATAATTATATCTCTATTATCAGGCAACTTAACAACCACATCTGGACGATATGCTTTACCTTCATCATCTGTAGTGTGCTTTTCTCTGAAATATTCAAAACCTTCACGAAGACCTGATTTCTCAAGGACATTCTCAAGAACCATCTCGCCCCAGATACCTTGCTGCTTGGTACTACTTCTAAGAGCATTTGTAAGGTTATGAGCCTCAGCAGTCATTTTTTGATTTAACTCTTTGAGAGTTTTTAGCTCATTCTGTAGAGCTCCCCTAGCAGTAGATTCTTTATCATAAACATCTTCTACTTTTTGCTTAAAATCTTTTAGCTGCTCTCGCACTGGATTTAAAACACTATTCAAACTTTCTTGATTACGCTCATTAAGTTTTTTTGAATTATCTTCAAAGATCTTACTAGCTAAATTCTCAAATTCTGTTTTTAATTTAGCCTCACTATTTTGTAACAACTCTAGTTTATCTTGCATAGCAGTATTTTGTTCTTTAAGCTGAGTTTCAAGCATTGATACTTGAGACCTATAGTTTTTTATCTCTTCGATATAATTATAAGATTTTTCTTTTTCTTCTTTAAGTTCTTGCTTAAGTTCATCTATACGCAAAGTATTATCTTGCTTCAACTCAGCATTTTTTTGCTTCTCTTGATCTAAAAGTGTATCAAAAGTGACATTTTTACCACGTAATTGAACTAACTCATTTTGCATAGAATCTTTGTCTTGAAGGATACTTTCAATTTGCTTTGATTTTTTGCTCCACAATAAAGAAAATACCACAACTAAAGCTACGACTAACACTATTAGTGCTACTAGAAAAATCATTTATACCCTTATTTAAAGTTTAAATATATTAACTTTGATATTTTATATCTTACTAACAATTAAATATATAGAACACAATAAAACTTTTAAAATTTAGTAGTGATAAACTTTTCTTTAGGCAGAACTATAAAGACTAATGAAAATATGGCTAATGTTACTGGTATAGCATACATTGCATTTTTCATAACAGGTAAACTAAGCTGATTTGCAATATCTGATGTTTGAAAGCTCATTATTAAACCAATTAATACCTGCATTATTGGCCCTCCGCCCATATTCAACGTATTAGCCGAACCCTGTACAGATGCCTTTGGAAATTTACTGAATTTACGCCCAAGAAATGCAAAAATCATAGTATTTGCATTTGTAATAGCTCCTATTAAAAATAAAATAGCTATAAGAATAATCTCTGAGGTAAATATTCCATTCATTAAAACTATAAATAGCCCAACTGTTAAAAAACCACACAAAACTAATAAGTATTTAATATTTACTAGCTTATCACTTAACCAGCCAAAAAATATTGCACCAAATAAACCACCAACTGTAATTATAGAAACAAGATATGCTGCTTGAGTTGCATCAATATGATAAGCTTTTTGTAAATAACTAGGACCCCATAAGGCTAAAAATGCTGTTTGAGGTGTACTTAAGCACCCCATAAATATTGCTACAATCCAAAATAATGGTGACTTTATCAAACATTTAAGATCTTTTAAAATAGCATATAAAGTTTTTGTCTTAGCTAAACTTCTTACTTTTCGACAAAATACTGTCCAAATAAACATCAATATAATGCCAAACACTGCAGCATATATATATGTTTCTCGCCAATTCCCAAGATAGTTTGTAAACTGTAACCATGGTCCTTGACCAATTAATGCACCTATCATTGCCATTAACATAGTTAGCCCAATGAGAGTGCCTGAATGTTTAACATTTTCAACAGATAAAGCAAATATACCGATTATTGCAAAAGCAGAACCTATCCCCATAAAGATCCTAGCAACTATTAATATCTCTATATTAGGAGATAAAGCAAACATCAACGAACCCATAGCTAAAATACTTATAGCTACTATCCACGTTCTATATAGTCCAAAACGATCAATTAAAATACTTGCTGGAATCATCAAACCAATATATGCAAAATAATAAGCTGATGATAAAGATGCTAAATGATTAGCTGATAAATGATATTGATCCTGTAAGTTAACTAGAATAACACTATCAGATAATCTTAATACATACTCGTAAATGACATATATCCAACCAATCAAAAAATATCTCATTTTAATTTCTCCAGCTGAATATTATTATAAGCTCAAATATTTAACGCTTTGACTTTATAGATCCTTGTAAAGCTTTCCGAATAGCTTCAGCTGCTGTCTTGGCATCACCTATAGAACCACGAATCATTTTTTCAGCATCCTTTTGTTTATACCCTAAAGCTAATAATGCATCTACTGATTCATTAAATATAGAGTTTGATATAGCTGCTGGTGTCGATACTTGTTCAGAGCTTCTTCCTACACTATTTGTATTAGAATCATCCGATTGCCCATAAATTTCATTAGCCATCTTTAATAATTTATCATAGATCTCTACAACTAGACGTTCAGCTGTTTTCTTACCAATTCCTGGTACTGTAGCTAATAAACCATAATCTTTATTTTCAATGCAATGTAAAAGAGTTTTCGAATCCATACCCGACAAAATTGCCAATGCTGTTCTAGCTCCAATACCACTTACCTTGATTAACTCTTGGAAAACTTTTTTATCAACTTTTGATTTAAAACCATATAATTGTTGAGCATCTTCTCTAACTACAAAATGTGTGTATAAGCTTATAGTTGATCCTGTCTCACCTAATGAGTAAAAAGTAGTCATCGGCACAAAAACTTCATAGCCCAAACCATTTACATCAATCAATAAAGCTGTTGGATCTTTTTCAATCAATACACCTTTTATAAAACTTATCATCGATAATATTCCCTAGTTCTTTTGAACTGTTGATAATTTTAAACTTATAAATAATGAAATTAAAAATGCTATTGGAAGAATAATTAACGCCATAGAAATATTTAAATCAAAATTATGTACTAAACTACCAACAATAATTGGCACAACAAACCCTGACAACATTACTACAGTATTATTAATACCAAAAAATATTGATTTAGGCTTTTCTTCCCTATAGTTAGCAATAACTGTAAAAGACAGTGTTTGACCCGCTGCTGCACAACCTATCAAAAATAACAAAATCATGCTTAAAGTTTGATTTAACTTCAAAATAAGCAGTAACGAAACACAAACTAAACCAATAACTGATACTACCGCTAAAATATTTACTCTTTGTCTAAGCTTATCATACATAAGACCAAAAGCAGGACTTCCTATACCAAGACCTAACCATAGAAAAGCAATTGCATAAGAAGCTTGAGTCACATTGAGACCTTTACTTTCTAATAAAGTCACGCCCCAAATAGCTCCCAAAGTAGGTATAGTGCAATATATAAAAAATGCATATAAATATATAGTAACTAATTTTTTATTTAAAAGATTACATTTTATATCACTAGTAATTTCATTTTTACTTAGCACTTGAGTACTTTTTGGACTTTCTTTAACAATTAATATAATCAAGACTGCTAATATTATCCCTACAACAGCTGCGATGAATATAACTAATCTCCAGCTATTTAAATAACTAACAAAAAATAACAGTGGCCCACCTGCTAAAATTGGTCCCATTGTGCCTAATATTTGCGTTGATCCAGATAATATCCCCATATATCTCATTGGAAACCAATGTGTTGATATTATCAATAATCCCAGAAATCCAAAAGCAGCACCAACACCCATTAAGCATCTTGCAAATACAGCAACTTCTAAGCTAGATGTTGCTGAAAAAAGCAAAGCCCCTAAAGAGCATGTTATCGCAGCGAAGAATAGTGATTTTTTTATACCAAATTTATCAAATATAAAACCTACGGGTACCTGCAATAACGAATAACATAAGTAAAAAGCCCCCCCAAATAAAGAGAAGCTAAAAGCTGTAGCATGAAAGCTACTAACAATATCCTCATGTAAAGAGTTTGGCAACACTCTCAAAAAGAATTCATAGAAGAAAAACATAGCTCCAATTAGCCATATTGTACAAGCTCTAAGATAATATTTTGAATTCATATTTGTTATATAGAATATTTGCAATAGAACCTATTATAGGTATCACTTATAATATTGACAAACCTTTTTGAAATTTTATTTGATTCTTTTCTGAGCTACTCTACTTGCTCCTGATATTTTTGCTAAAGATTTACTGCTATGATAGTGACATATTGCTATTGCAAGAGCATCTGCTGCATCCTCTGGAGGCTTTTTACTTAGTCCTAACAATGACTGTACCATATGCTGTACTTGGGATTTAGCAGCACCGCCAGTTCCTACAACTGCTTGCTTAATTTGTTTTGCTGAATACTCACTAACCTCTAGATTATTTATTGCCAAAGTACACATTGCAACACCTCTAGCTTGACCTAATTTGATAGCCCCCATAGGATTTTGAAACATAAAGATCTGTTCTATTGCTGATTCCGTTGGTGCATATATGTTTATAACTTCTGTTATACCATCAGCGATTTGTTTCAAACGTCTTGCAGTAGCTGTTTCTGTAATACGGATACATCCACTAGCAACATAATACATTTTATTAGCTTGGATTTTAATAACTCCAAAACCTGTTATTCTCGAACCTGGATCTATCCCTAAAATGATCATACGTTTTTAAATTTTATATAAAAAATGTAACTAGAAAAATTTTATTACAGATAGCTTCTAATAGATAGGAGCATATATAAAATATAAAGAAATATTTGTAGTAATAATTTGTGACTTGTCATTATATTCAAATAGTAAAAAGAAATTAACCTAACTGCTCCATTAGCTCTTGAGTAAAGTTAGCATTAGAATAAACATTTTGCACATCATCAAGATCTTCTAATTTATCAATTAGATTCATAACTTTCTCAGCAGTTTCAACATCTAGCTCAGCTTTTGTCTCAGCATCAAATGTAACTTCTGCACTTTCAGAGTTAAAGCCTTTTTCAATTAAAGCTTCTTGAACATCTGAGAAATCTTGTGGATCAGTCATAACATCGATACTGCCATCCTCATGTGTAACAACATCTTCAGCACCAACTTCTAATGCAGCTTCCATTAGCTCATCTTCATCGATGCCTGGAGCAAAAGATATAATGCCTTTTTTAGTAAACATATATGCTACTGAACCATCTGTACCAAGATTACCACCACTTTTTGTAAATGCATGGCGAACTTCACCAACTGTACGATTACGATTATCTGTCATACAGTCAACCATAATAGCTACACCATTTGGACCATAACCTTCATAACGTACTTCTTCAACGTTAGCACTATCATCACCACCTGCACCTTTTAGTACAGCTCGCTCAATAGTATCTTTACTCATGTTATTTGCTAAAGCTGTAGCTATTGCTGCCCTAAGTCTTGGATTAGCATCTTTATCACCTCCTCCAAGTCTTGCAGCAACAGTAATCTCTCTGATTAGCTTAGTAAAAACTTTACCTCTTTTTGCATCTTCTTTTGCTTTTTTATGCTTAATATTAGCCCATTTACTATGACCTGCCATTTTTACACCTTTGTTTAATATTTAAATATAACTAACTATTTTCTCTACTAATTTCTCAATACCTTGGGATGCTTCTAATATATTTCTCGCACACATATACGCAGGAGTTGATACTACTTTTGAACTCTCGTCAACACATATATCTGTAGCATCCATAATTACAGCCTCAGCACCTTTTTTTTCCAAAATAGCTGAAGTATTTTGATCTGTACCAACTGTTGCTTTTGTACCTTCTGGATACACTAAAGGTATCATCAAAGGTGCTATACACATATATCCAGCTGGCTTATCTGCTAAATAAAATGCTCTAGCAAAAGTTAAAACCTCTTCATCCATTGTATAACTTTCATCACCTACAAAGGCAAAATCCATAATATTTTTTGCAGCTCCAAAACCACCAGGAAAAATCACAGCATCATAGTCATCACTATCAGCTTCTGTTATATCAATAACATTTCCACGTGTTATACGAGCTGATTCTTCTAAGATATTACGAGCAGATGCTTTATTATCGACAGATTGATGTAAGTGATTGATCACATGCTTTTGGTTTTTATTTAAGGAAATACCCTGCCATTCTAAGCCATTTTTTTCTAAAGCTAATATAGTCAATACAGTTTCGTATATTTCTGAACCATCAAGATATCCGCACCCAGATAATACTACCGCTACTTTTGCCATTTTATTTCACCTTTATTTTTGTTTTGATTTTACAAATCTAGATTATTTCTTTTGAAAACTCTATCAGCTCTATAACTTGATCTAACCATCGGTCCCGATGCAACTTCTAAAAAACCTTTTTCTAAACCTATTTTACGATACTCTTCAAACTGTTTTGGCGTTACAAATCTCTCTACACTTAAGTGATGTCTTGTTGGCTGCATATATTGACCAAGAGTTATAATATCCACCCCAGCTTCTCTAGCATCATCCATTGTTTTATAGATTTCCTCATCAGTTTCACCAAGCCCAACCATGATACTAGTCTTAGTTAAAACTTTAGGAGCCTTCTCTTTAACATACTTTAAAAAATCTAATGTCTGTCTATAACCTGCTCTAGGATCACGTACAGGATGAGTCAAACGCTCGACAGTCTCAATATTTTGAGCTATCACATCAACTCTTGTATTGATAATCTTATCAACATTTTCTTTAACACCTGCAAAATCTGGAGTCAAAGCTTCTACTTTAATATTCTCATCAACATTCTTTATAGCTGTAATAGTCTCTGCATAATGACCAGCTCCACCATCTTCTAGATCATCTCTATCTACTGACGTAAGTACTACATATTCTAAATTCATTAATCTAACACTTTCTGCAGTATTTTTAGGCTCATCTTTATCAAGCCACCCTTTAGGATTACCTGTATCTACAGAACAAAATTTACATGCTCGAGTACATACGGCCCCCATTAGCATAATTGTTGCAGTGCCATGAGACCAACACTCATTTATATTAGGACATTTTGCTTCTTCACAGACTGTAGCTAATTTGTGTTTCTTTGTGATAGATTTTACTTTTTGGTACTCTTTCGAATCTTGTCGCTGTACCTTTAACCACTCTGGCTTACGTATCTGCACAGAGTTTTCTTTTTTATTTCTAATACCATCCTTTACAGCATGGAAACCATGATCAGTTGTATACTTATTACCGCTTTCAACCTTTATTTTTATACTAGATATTTCTTTCATAACATTTACAGAATATTTGATGAGACTATAATTTTTAGTACATTATAAAATATTAAGTACTAATTATAAATATTTAGTTTTATATTATACTGTATAGCAAATATTATTCAGCAATAAATTTGAACATATAATAAAAAATCATTACACTCTTGTATGAGTTTAAAAAAATAAGGAATGAATAAATTATGTTATCAAAAAAATTATTGACTGCGCTAAATGAACAACTAAATTATGAACTTGAATCTGCAAATATTTATTTAGCTATGGCTGGATACACTGAAGATTTAGGGTTAGGTGGATTCTCTAACTGGTTTATGGCTCAATATGAAGAAGAAGTCTTTCATGCAAAGAAAATAATGAGATTCATAAACGATAAAAATGGTCGTATTAAAATAAGAGCTATCGCAGCTCCTCAAAATGAGTTTAAATCTCTTCTTGATGCCTTCGAAAAAACTCTTGAGCATGAAATAGAAGTTACAAAGAAATTTTATGACTTAATGGACCTTGCTTTAGAAGAAAAAGAGCATTCAACTAAAAACTTCTTACAATGGTTTGTTGATGAGCAAGTTGAAGAAGAAGCTACAGTTTGCGATATGATTAATAAAATTAAACTTGTTAAAGACAGTGGCTTATACCTACTTGATCAAGAAGCTGCTAAAAGAACTTTCAAATCTCCTACTGCTATATAAATCTTATACAAAATCTATATTTCTTGCCTTCATATATTTTATCATTGCAAATGTTACAAAACATATAACGATTCCAATTACTAATATTGAAGTTCCCATATCTAAAAAGTAATTTTGATATATTGTGGCGCTTGCAAATGTTGACACACCATCTTTTGGTAAAGCAACAACTTGATTTAATAAACCTGTTATTGAGTTCGATAATGATGCTGCTATATACCAGGCTCCCATAGCAAACCCCATAGTTTTAGGCTCACAATATATTCCAATCATACTTAGACCAACAGCACTTACAAATAACTCTGCTATTGAAGATAAAATAAATGTAAGTCCTATATAGTTACCATTTATAATACCTGTTGAGGTATTTAAAAAAGCATAATACAAAACTAATAGAGACGCTGCTGATAATAATACTCCTACAGCAAATTGATATGGTATATAAAATTTTGGTATACGAGGGTAAATTCGAATCAAAGCCATTCCACCAAAAATTATTATAATTGGGTTTATCAAATTATAACTTGCTGGTTTGACTGTTAAGCCCAAAAGGTTGAGGTCAGAGTTATTTTTAGCTAATAATATTAATGTTGATCCCATCTGGTTATAAACAACAAAGAATACTACTGCTATCACAATTAGAAATAGCCCAATTACTTGTTTAATTCTTACTTCAGCTTTTAAACCTACTATTGTTCTTAATAAGAATGCAAGCAAACAAATAATACTAATCATGCCTAATATAACATTGGCCTGATTTGGTATTTGATAGAATATAAGAGTTAATACATACGCTGCTATTAAATATGAGATGACTATAAGTTTTGATCTAGATGGTAATGGTTCTTTATCAATTTTATCAACAACATTGTCATACATTTCAAAACGATAATAGAAATTCAAAGCTGCTATAGTTTTACCAACAAAAACTATAGCTAAGACTGCTAAAGCTCCATATTTATAACCTATTAATATCGGTGAAACTGCAAATGCTATTACACATCCTAAGTTTATCGCAATATAAAATGAAGTCATAGCTCCTTTTGCTGCTTTAAAATCTGTACTGTATATTTTAGATACCATCCCGGATGATGTACCTAAAAATAAAGATGTACTTGCTGGAATCAAAGCATAAGAAAATATAAAAAATTCATTTGTATATTGAACAAAAAAACCACTTATAAAAATAAGTAAATAGCTAAAAGCCATTAATAAGCTACCTACTAAAATAGCTCTTCTTAATCCTAAATATCTATCAGCGATATACCCACCTATCATTAATATAGCATATCCCATAGCTTGACTAACCCCTTGAAATGAGTAAGCTCGATGCTCCGAAAAGCCTAAACCATAGTGCGCTGTTGATTTAGTTAGATATAAGATTAATATAGATATAAGGCTATAAGTTGCAAACTGTCCCCAAAATGTAATAGCTGCAATTGTAAAGCTTTGCTTAGATTTTAGATCTTTAAACATTGTGTTTCCTAATGACAATAAATTTTATATTAATCTCTTTTTATAAAAAAACAAAATATAAGTTAATAAAATTACTATTTTTTTAACTTCTCATTGTTATGTTTATCTAATCTAAATAAATGATATAATTAGTGCAAAATATAAAAATATACAAATAATTTATTATGAAAATATATTTGTACCATCATTGTCCTTTTTGTATAAAAGTAAGACTAGTTGCAGATTTAAGTAAACTAGACTATGAAATGATATTTTTAGCAAATGATGATGAAAAATCTCACATAGATAGAATTGGATCTAAGCAAGTACCATTTTTAGAAAAAGATGATGGTAGCTTTATTAAAGAAAGTGATGAGATATGTAATTACATCGCTAAGTTACAAGATTTTGAAATAGCTACATCAACTATAGATAGTGTTGCTAAAGAATACATTTCTGAATTAGCTCCACATTATCGCAGAGTTGTATATCCTCGCATACCTCATCATCCAGCTAATGAGTGCGATTTTCCTACCCAAAGTGCTAAAGACTATTTTATAAATAAAAAGTCTCAGTACATTGGTGATATGGATACTTTACTAAAAAACCCTCCTTATGACTCAATAAAAGCTATAAATGAGCTATTAGAGAAGATTGATCCCTATGTAAAAACTCCATTTATTAATGGTGAGAAGTTCTCTTGGGATGATATCAATATATTCCCAATATTCTTCATTTTAACAATGGCTAAAGGACTAATTGAAATACCTAGTAATATAACTAATTACATAAATAATATAGAAAACAAAACAAACGTAGAATTATATTAATATGATTACATCAGTAGATTCGATTGATAAAGTATTGCCTCAAACTCAATGCCAAAAATGCACTTACGAAGATTGCTACAGTTATGCCAAAGCCATAACAAATGGTGAGAAACATAATAAATGCATTACAGGTGGACAAAAAACCTTAAAAGAATTATCAAAATTATTAAATAAACCAGAGATTCCTCTAGATAACTCATTAGGAATAGTAAAACCTCGAGCTGTTGCAAAAATAGATGAATCAATGTGTATAGGCTGTGAAAAATGCTTGCAGGTATGTCCTGTTGATGCGATTTCTGGAACAAAAAAATTAATGCATACGGTAATTGAATCAGAGTGTACAGGGTGTGAGCTTTGCATTGAACCATGTCCTATGGATTGTATTTCTCTAGTAGATATTGCAAAAGAGAGACAACCTATAAACCTAACTGAAGATGAGTATAAAACTCAAAAAGGCTACTATCGTAATAGGTATGATTTTCATAAACAAAGAGTTAAACAAGCAAAATCTAAACAGCGAGATGTTTATAAAAATATTGCTACAGCTCAAGAAATGGATAAAAAAGCATATATAGCCGCTTCATTAGCTAAGTTTAGAAATAAAAAGAAAAAGTCTAGTGTAGATGAATAGACAAAAAAGAATCCAAATTTTTGAAACCTGGAAGCAAAATGATCCTAGCCCAACTACAGAGCTTGAATATACTAGCAACTTTGAACTTTTAATAGCTGTGATCTTATCTGCTCAAGCTACAGATGTTAGCGTTAACAAAGCAACTGAAGTTCTATATAAAATTGCTAATACTCCTGAGCAAATATATGCCCTAGGTGAACAAAAACTAACTGAATATATAAAATCAATAGGACTTTATAAAACTAAAGCTAAAAATGTTATAGCCACATGCAAAGACTTAATTGAAAAATTTGATAGTCAAGTACCGAATAATTTTGATAATTTAATTTCTCTAGCCGGTGTTGGCAGAAAAACTGCTAATGTAGTCTTAAACACGGCTTTTGGTAAACCTACTATGGCTGTGGATACTCATATTTTTAGATTGGCGAACCGTATCCCTCTTGCTAAAGGTAAAAATGTTAATGAAGTTGAGAAAAGACTTCTTCGCGTGATTCCTAAAGAATATCTCCAAGATGCTCATCATTGGATAATATTACATGGTAGATATATATGTACTGCTCAAAAGCCAAAATGTCGAAACTGTATTATATATGAATACTGTGAATTTAAAGATAAGGAAAAATACATATGATTTTTTCTCAAGACAGAATCCAACTACGCAAACTTTTTATTGATAGCTGGGATAAGTTTCAAAATAAGCAGCCCTTAACTGCTATTGAAGAGCAAATTGCTAGAATCATCGAGCTACACCCAGAGTACTATAAGGAAATTGTTTTTGATAATGTCGATAAAGACTATTCTCCAGAGATGGGACAGATAAATCCTTTCTTACATATAAGCTTACACCTAGCGATAATTGAACAGGTTCAGACTAATCGACCATTAGGTATAAACGAGACTTACTATAAACTCGTAAATAAATATAATAATGATGAGCATAAAGTCCATCATCTTATGATAGACTATTTAGCTGAAGAGATGTGGAAATCTCAAAAATATAATACTCTTCCTAATGAAAATGAGTATTTGATAAAACTACAAGAATTATTACTTAAATAAATATGAAAAAAACCATAAATCTTTCAAAAGTAAATATACATTTTAAACAGCCAAGTGGTATACATATTATTACTTTTATGGTTTTTTGTTTATGCTTAGTTATAGCTCCTTCTATAACCGTTCTTAGCCAATACGGTAAAATTGACTTCTTTTACAATCGTGATGATCATCTTTTTGTAATATTCTTTGCTGGAATCTTTGGCTGTATTAGTAACTACTTTTTCGGCTCAACTAAGTCAATAATTCATGGTTTACAATTTACAATAATCGCTGTTGCATTGTCCTTTGTACATAATATGATACTTTTTAGTTGTGCAGCCTTATGGATTGGAATAGCAACAGTTTTAGTAAACTTAATCTTTAATCTGAGTGCTTTTTATTTAAAAACTGATTTACGCCGCATATACGGGTTTATTGGCGTATACTCAGGTGCTTTACTTGGTATTGCTGTTGGTACTGCAGTATATTTTATAATTTTTAATAGTCTTTTTTATTTTAAAATATTCTATTTGATAGTAACTATATTCTTATTAATATTTTTCTTAAAAAATAGTTATCGCTTAAATACATCTTTAACAAACCAGACAGAGAGAGTTAATATTAGCTTTTATGGAGTTCTTACAATATTTTTTATCTTCTCTCTTATTCTATTTTATCTATTCTTACACCTTAAAGTTTTTAGTAGCTTTAACCTAATTATACTACCTGTATCTTTAATATACTTACATATTTTGACTGTATCAAATAATAAAGAAAATGGTATAAATCTTCTAAAATATATCTACTTTAGTTTAGCCTTAATAATTATAAATAAAGTCATTTACCTTAATTTCTTAAAATATGAAAACTCTATAAATTCTATAAACCCAGCATACTTAAACTCTTCCATTAGTACTTTTCTATTTCTAATAGCTGGCTATCTTATGTGCTTGCTAATATATGCTGGTTGGAGATTTAACTTTATAACATTAAAAATAGAATCAATTATTAATACTCGTTTGATTAAAGCTATGCTATATATAGAAATTATTAGAGTATTTATGATTGCTGTAGGTATTTTTGCTGGTGATAGATTAGTTAGCAACCTAATGCTTATATTTGCAACACTTTTAGCTTTAGTTTTAAATGTTCTAATAGTACCTATCTACTTCTCCCTTGGGAAAATATTAGCAGGTGGTAAAAATGAGGCTGTTACAACAACTCTGCTTTATCTGATATTCTCATCATTAATATTTGTGTCATTTTTATACGACCTTTATATTAGCATTTAAAAATAACTACTTGAAAAATTCTTTTTACACTCCATATTTAAGATTATAGATTTATGATATAATCCATGTCGAGTTAATATTTTATTTACACTATATAAGACTAGTTAAAAGGAGAAAAAATGAATAACTTTGAAAATAACACTCGTGTAATAGACTCGCTATCACAAGAGTCTGCTCTGAGAGCTAATAAGGTTCTTAGAAACACATATTTACTACTATCGATGACACTACTTTTTAGTGCTCTTACAGCATTTGTTGCTATGAATACTGGTGCTGCAATTATGAACCCTATACTAATGTTGGTAGTTTATATTGGTTTATTATTTGGTATTAATGCTACAAAAAACTCACCTTGGGGTATTGTTTTAACTTTTGCATTAACAGGACTACTTGGCTACTCTCTAGGTCCAATACTAAATCTATATATCCATCAGTTTAAAAATGGTGCTGAACTAATAATGATGGCATTTGGTACTACAGGACTTATATTTTTAGGCTTATCTGCTATATCTATGAGCCCAGCTAGAAACTTCAACAGAGTTGGTTCATTCTGTGCTATCGTTGCTATTGTTGCTTTAGTACTAAATATATTCTTACAAATACCTGCTTTAGGTTTTGTAATTTCAATAGTGTTTGCTTTTATCTCTGGTGGGTTTATCCTATGGCAAACAAATGCTATTGTTAGAGGTGAAGAAACTAACTATATACTAGCTACAGTAAACATCTATGTTTCATTATTTAATATCTTTATAACTCTATTGCAAATCTTTGGTGCAGTTGCTGGCGATAGAGACTAATTTATATTATCATTTATCTTATAAATTTTTTAATCTAATATTTTCTAATGCTCAACAATCAAATATCTGCAAAAGATACTATTGTATCTAATGCTTATGGATCATCTTTTAGTATCTTATTTAATGAGTATCTAAAACAAAATAGTGAGTTTAATCTAATAATTGCTGAAGATTCTCAACAAGCACATAGAATATATGATGAACTAAAGTATCTAAATAAAGATTCAAAGATTGAAGTTTTATATTTTCCTAATCTAGAAATCCTTCCTTATGATAGATTCTCAGCAGCTATAGATATTATATCTAGGCGCCAAGAGATATTACATAAGCTTACACAAAATCCTAAAAATACAGTCGTTATTACGAGCATCTCAAACACTTTACGCAAGCTAGCCCCAGCTAAATTTATAAAAGAGCATAGTTTAATACTTAAAATAGGTCAAATATTAGATATAACTAAGCAAAAAATGCTCTTAACAGAAGCTGGATATACTCTAGTAAATAATGTATTTGAAAAAGGCGAATTTAGTATTCGCGGTAGTATTATCGATATATTTCCAGTTGGCTCAAAAATAGCCTACCGAATAGATTTATTTGATGATGAAATTGATACTATCAAAGAGCTTGATACAGAGACTCAACGCTCTGGAAAAGAGATAAAATCGATTAATATAATGCCTTCACATGAGTTAATTTATGATAGTCAAAATAGTGATTTAGCATTAGAAAAACTTGAGTCATTTTGTGGTAAAAGCTCTCTAAAATCAACTATTGCAACATATATAGAAAATAATGAATACTTCAATGGTATAGAATATTATCTACCATTGTTTTATAAAGATCTTGTGAGCATTTTTGGCTATTTACCAGAATCTGCTAATGTTCATTTAATAGATAATATTAGTAACTCTATAGAAGCTTTTACAGAAGAGGTCAAGTTTAGGTATGATGAACTTAAATATGATACTGATAGGCCAATCCTACACTATCAAGAACTTTTTTATTCTCAAAAAGAAATAAAAACTATTTATGAAAAATTCTCAACTATCAAATGGTTTCAGCAAACAAAATCTAAATCAAAAACTTTAAAAGTAAATCATTTAGATAAAATATCAGCAAATTATAAGCTTGCAAATCCCTTCAGAGATTTGCAGCAACTCTTAGATAAATCTAACCTCAAAAAAGTTATTTTTTCTACTGATTCAAATGGTCGTGCTGAAGTTCTTTTAGAACATTTAAATAAATTGCAGTTAAATATAAAAATTGTCAAAAGTTTTGATGATGCTCTTAAGCTTGATGATAAGTTTTGCTTAATAGTTTCACCTTTTCAAGAAGGTGTGATTATAAATAATCAAATTGCTTTAATTACAGAAGTAGATTTATTTCCCGAGCACATTCAAAATACTGTTAAAATATCTGAACACGATCATCATCCTACTGTTGATCTAAAAGATCTAACAGATCTAAAACCTGGCATGCATGTTGTGCATATAGATCATGGTATTGGTCGTTATGAAGGTCTTGAAAGTATCGAGCTTAATGGTAAAAAAGATGAGTTTATCTTACTTTTATATGCAAATGATGCCAAAATCTATGTGCCAATAACATCATTAAATTTAATATCTATCTATAACTCATCTCTAACTGAGAAAATAGCTCTAAATAAACTTGGTTCCGATAAATGGAAGAAGCAAAAAGAAAAGACTATCAAGAAAATCATTGATGTTGCAGCAAATCTTTTAGAAATCTATGCCAAAAGAGAAATGCGTCAAGGTTTTAGTAACTCTCTAGATGAAGAAGACTACCTAAGATTTTGTGCAGATTTCCCTTATGAAGAAACAGCTGATCAGCTTTTAGCAATCAATGATGTTTTCAAAGATATGATTTCAGCAAAACCTATGGATAGGCTAATTTGTGGTGATGTTGGCTTTGGTAAAACTGAGATTGCTATGCGAGCAGCTTTTTTAGCTACGCAAAATCAAAAACAAGTAGCAATACTAGTACCTACAACTATTTTAGCTCAACAGCATTATAATAGTTTTAGAGATAGATTTGCTAATACTGCTGTAAATATCGAAGTTATAACTCGTTCAAAAACAGCTAAAGCTCAAGAACAGCTTTTTGAAAACCTTAAAAAAGGTACTGTTGATATAATTATTGGAACCCATAAACTAATTTCCTCAAAGATAGATTTTAAAAATCTAGGCTTACTAATTATAGATGAAGAACATCGTTTCGGTGTTGCTCAAAAAGAAAAACTAAAGTCTCTAAAGGCAGAAATTGATATTTTAACTATGTCAGCCACACCAATACCACGTAGTTTAAATATGGCATTTTCAGCATTAAGAGATTTATCAATTATAGCATCACCACCTGCAAAACGTTTATCTGTTAAGACATTTGTTAAAGAATACGATAATAATATTATTCGTGAAGCTGTAAGTCGTGAAACTATACGTGGTGGACAAATATTTTATTTATATAATAAAGTAGAGACTATTCAGAAGAAAAAAGAGATTCTCCAAGAGTTATTCCCTCGTCTAAGGATAGCTATCGCTCATGGTCAAATGAGTGAAAAAGAAATCCAAAAAATCATGTTTGATTTTAAGCATAATAAATATCACATTCTACTTTGTACTACAATTATTGAAACAGGTATTGATATACCAAATGCAAATACTTTGATTATCGAAGATGCTAATAATCTAGGTCTTGCACAGCTTCATCAACTTAGAGGTAGAGTTGGTAGAGCTCACCATCAAGCTTATGCCTATATGCTTATACCTAGTGAAGCAGGTATTACTAAAGATGCAGTCAAAAGACTAGAAGCTATTAGTAGTACAGAATCCTTAGGTGGTGGTTTTACGTTAGCTAATCACGATTTAGAAATTCGTGGTGCTGGTGAAATATTAGGTAAAGAACAAAGTGGTAATATCGATGGTATTGGTCTAAACCTTTATATGGATCTTTTAGATAAAACAATTGCTAATCTAAAAGCTGGAAAAGAGCTAAATATTGAAGAAGTGATTAACTCAACCATATGTGAAGTTGAGCTTAATATCCCTACTCTAATTCCTGATTACTATATCCACGATGTAAATACTCGATTAAATATTTATAAACGTATATCAAAAGCTGACCATAAAAATCTAGTAAATATTAAAATTGAACTTATAGATCGTTTTGGTAGATTACCCGTAGAAGTTATATATCTTTTAAAAGTTGCTCATATAAAGATAGATGCAGTTGCATTAGGAATTGGTCAGATTAAGATGTTTGCTACTTCTGGGAAAATTAGTTTCTCTGATACAACAAAGTTTGAACCTCAAAAAATAATCAAACTAATACAATCTCAACCTGCAGATTTTAGACTCACAAAAGAGCAAGATTTATTAATTACAAAAACTACTAAAACTGCTGAGCAAAGAATTGAATTTGTTGAGAGCTTTTTAAAGAAAATCAGTTAAATTAAATAGTCTTAAAAGGATATTGATAAAGAAAATTATTTTGAATATTTATTAGATATTTTAAGCAGCTTTTCTATGATTTGCTGTTTTGGCATTTTGAGGAACTTCACTAATAACTGATCCTTGCATTGGCAAACAGTTTGTAATATTTATATCTATTACTTCTATTACATTTGCAAGTTTCTTAACTATCTTCTCAATTTTATCCTGAGTACCATGAACAACAAGATTAAAGTGAGAAATACCTTTATTTGCAGTTTCAAATACTGTTAATTGCTCAATGTTTACACGATTACGTGAAAGAACAGAAGAAATTCTTTGTAGCACGCAAAGGGTATTTTCAGTATTCATTGTTATAAAGTATATATTTTCATTCATAGCGCTACTCCTCTATTCCTAATTTAGTATTACTAATTGATTCACCAGCAGGTACCATAGGGAAAACATTTTCCTGATTTTCCACCATTACCTCTAGTAAGTATGAACTATCTGAGTTAAGAAATCTAGCTATAGCATCTTTAAGATCTTTTCTTTCTTTAACTCTTTCACCTTCAATACCATACGCCTCAGCAACCTTAACAAAATCAGGTGAAGATATATTTGTATAAGAATATCTACTTTCAAAGAATAACTCTTGCCACTGACGTACCATTCCTAAGAACGTATTATTTAATATTAAGATTTTAACATTAATACCTTCTTGGTTTAGAACAGCTAGTTCCTGGATATTCATCTGGAAACCACCATCACCTATTACAGCAACGACAGTTCTATTATCCTTAACACCCATCTTTGCGCCAATAGCTGCAGGTAAGGCAAATCCCATAGTTCCTAAACCTCCAGAACTAATATGAGAATTAGTTTCTAAAAACTGATAATATCTTGCAGCAATCATTTGGTGTTGTCCAACATCAGATACTACAATAGCTCTACCATTAGTAGCTTTAGATATTAAACTTATTACCTCGGCCATTTTTATTTCGCCAGAAGTTGGGTTCGTTTCACCCTCAATAATAGCCTTAACTTCTTTTTGATGCTCAGATGCAAATACATCATGCCATCCTTGATGAGAATTATTTGCTATATATGGTAGTAAACATGTTAATGCTTCTTTAGCATCAGCATTTATACCAATATCTGCTTTGACATTTTTATTAATCTCAGAAGGGTCTATTTCAATATGAATAATCTTAGCATTTGGCAAATAATGACCAAGATCTCCCGTAACCCTATCGTCAAATCTCATCCCAACAGCAATTACCACATCTGCTTCGTTACAAAGGACATTAGCTGCATAATTACCATGCATCCCAAGCATACCTTTATATAGATCATGATTATATGGAAATGCTGATAATCCTAGTAAAGTACTTACTACGGGAATATTCCCTTTTTCTGCAATTTTTAAGACTGCTTCTTCAGCCCCTGATAACATAACACCATGCCCTGTTATCATAATCGGCTTTTTAGCATTATTTATATACTCTGATGCTTTAAGGATATCATCCATATTTATAGTTGGTTTATAAAGCCATTTTCCATGCTTATTGCCAATAGCATCTTCATACTCCATCATACCGACTTGTGCATCTTTAGTAATATCAATTAATACAGCACCAGGTCTTCCATTTGAAGCTATTTCAAAAGCTTTTTTAAAAACTTCTGGAATTTCATTAGGATCTGTAATTTGATAATTCCATTTAGTGGCAGCCACAGACATGCCTATAATATCAGCCTCTTGGAAAGCATCTGTGCCTAATAAAGGACTAAAGACTTGACCCGTAATACAAACTATAGGAACAGAATCTATCTGTGCATCTGCTATACCTGTAATGAGGTTTGTTGCTCCAGGGCCGGATGTTGCAATAGCAACACCAACTTTTTCAGTAGCTCTAGCATAGCCTACAGCTGCATGAACCGCACCTTGCTCGTGCCTAACTAAAACATGATGAATTTTATCTCTTGATTGGTGTAGAGCATCATAAGTGGGCATAATAGCCCCACCAGGATATCCGAATATACAATCAACGCCTTCTGCTTGAAGTGATTTTACTATGGCTTGAGAGCCAGTTATTTTCATACTTTAGCACTCTCCTTTCAATCTATTTTTAATTTTATTCAATTTTAATATTTAGCAAACACATACTAAATATCTAGTATATTATAGTCATAGATTAGCTATATTTAAATAGTAAAGACGATTTTATTGATTTTTTTTATAAAAAATGCTAGAAAAGATATCTTTTAACCTAAATCAGTTACACAACCTGTAGAGGCTGATGATACTGTTTTTATATATTTTTTAAGAGTTCCTCGAGACGCTTTTGGCTGTGGTTGTTGCCATTTCGATTTTCTTTGTGCTATCTCTTGATCTGATAACTCAACATCAATAACATTGTTAATAGCATCAATAGTAATCTTGTCACCATTTTCAATCAAAGCTAACATTCCACCTTCAAAAGCCTCAGGAGCAATATGCCCAACAATAAAACCATGAGATCCACCTGAAAAACGACCATCTGTAATCAAAGCAACATCTTGACCTAATCCAGCACCCATTATTAAAGAAGTTGGTTTAAGCATCTCTGGCATACCAGGACCACCTTTAGGCCCTTCATAACGAATAACGATTACATCACCTTTTTTAACTTTACCTTGCTCAACTGCAGCAACCATTTCTTCTTCTGAATCAAATACATTTGCTACACCTTTAAAGATTTCACCCTCTTTACCAGTAATTTTAGCAACGGATCCTTCAGGAGCTACATTACCTTTTAAGATTTGTAAATGTCCAGTTTTCTTAATAGGATTATCTATGCTTTGAATGATTCTACCATCATCAGAAAGATCCGCTACATTTGCTAGATTTTCAGCTAAAGTTTTACCTGTTACAGTCAAACAATCACCATGAAGCATGCCTTCTTTTAGTAACATTTTCATAACCGCAGGAGTACCGCCAACAGCATGTAAATCAGCCATTACATATTTACCACTTGGTTTAAAGTCTGCTAATACAGGTGTTTTGTTAGCTATTTCTTGGAAATCATCTATATTAAGATCAACTCCTACTGAGCTTGCTATAGCAAGTAAATGAAGTACAGCATTTGTAGACCCACCCATAACAGTAATTAACACCATAGCATTTTCAAAAGCTTTACGAGTCATAATATCTCTAGGTTTGATATCTAGCTCTAAAAGATTTCTGATAGTTTCACCAGCTTTATCACACTCTTGTACTTTTTCTGGTGATGTCGCAGGAGTAGATGAGCTAAATGGTAAACTCATACCTAAAGCCTCAATAGCACATGCCATAGTATTTGCAGTATACATACCACCACAGGCACCAGCACCAGGACATGCTTTTTTAATAGTCTCTTGACGCTCTTGTTCTGTAATCTGACCAGATAAGCATGCGCCATAACTTTGGAAAGCTGTAACTATATCAATTGGTTTACCACGCATAACACCTGCTTGGATAGTACCACCGTAGATAACAAACCCGGGTCTATTAAGTCGACCTAAAGCCATCATACACCCTGGCATATTCTTATCACAACCAGGAATAGAAACTAGCCCATCATACCAATGAGCTGACATTACAGTCTCAATAGAATCAGCAATAAGATCTCTTGATTGTAATGAATAACTCATACCGTCTGTACCCATTGAAATACCATCACTAACACCAATAGTATTAAATCTCATTCCCTTTAAATTTTCTTTTTCAACACTATTTTTGACAAATTGTGCTAATTGATTCAAATGCATATTACATGTATTACCTTCATACCATACACTAGCAATACCAATTTGTGGTTTATGCATATCATTATCATCCATGCCTGTACCATAAAGCATAGCTTGAGAAGCGCCTTGAGATTTATCTTCTGTAAGACGTCTACTATATTTATTTAATATTTTTTTCATAATTTACTCACCTTTAGATATATCTTATGCATAAGCAATATTATATGCGTCAATAAATGCTTCAACCGAAGCCTGTATTATATCTGGTGATACTGCTTTACCAATACTTTTTATACCTTCTTTCTCTAGACTCATTTCAACATAAACAACAGCATCAGCACCCTGTCCACGTATCTTAACTTTATAGTCTGTTAGGTTATAAACAATATTACTTGGACATGCTCTACATAAAGCATTTAAAACAGCATCAACTGGACCAACACCTGAGCAAGAAGCAAAGTATAGTTGATCTGCAATTTTAACGGTAACTTCTGCCACAGATTTTTGATCAAGTTC
This sequence comes from Francisella sp. SYW-9, assembly GCF_008711465.1. Classification (GTDB taxonomy): domain Bacteria; phylum Pseudomonadota; class Gammaproteobacteria; order Francisellales; family Francisellaceae; genus Francisella. The sequence goes on along the minus strand of NZ_VXKQ01000001.1, from coordinate 9,445 downwards.
AACATTAACTTTGAATGATTGAACATCAAGTATATTTTTACTAACAGCATCTGTCATCTCTGTAGCATCTTGAATAATATCTTGAATATCAGAAACACTAATTGTTTTACCTTTAACTAAGAATCTTTCAATTAGCCCTCTAACTTTTGCTAGGAATGACTCATCATAGTTAGCTCCAAACAGCTCACCTAATGTTTTTTTGACTTCTTCTAGAGTTGGTAGACTATCAAATACTACTTCATTTTGCTCAATAAATAGCATTGTCTTATTATCAAAGAAATGACTATTATAAAGTCTATCAAAATCAGTTTCTGACGGATGTATAATTGGTGGTTGAATTGCTGATTTAAGTACAACATTTGGATCTTTAAGTCCATCACCTGACAATACACAAACGACTGTACTACCTTTTTGAAGCTTACCATCTTTGTATTTTTGAAGTAAATGAGCAATAGTTGATGCTGAAGCTAACTCAACAAATAATCCTTCTTTTGTTGATAATAGATATTGAGCCTCAAGCATTTTCATATCAGTAACGGCTGTTGACTCACCACCAGTATTATAAATAGCATCGATAGCTTTATCACCATCTATAGGATATGGCACTGCTATTGCAGTAGCAATTGTATTAGCAGCTTTTAGTGGTTCAACTCTATTTTGATTTTTTTGATATGCTCTAGCTAAAGTATCAGCTCCTGTTGATTGCACTCCTGTAAGTTTTGGTAGAGAGTTAATAAAGCCTAACTCTTTATATTCAGAGAAACCTTTATAATAAGCTGTCATATTAGTACCACAACCAATTGGTACAATAACCTCATCAGGAACTTGGAAAAGTAACTGATCTACCAGTTCAAAAGCAGCTGTTTTTTGCCCTTCAACTCTAAAAGCATAATCTCCAGCAAGGAAGAAATCTTTTGACTTTGCAATATCAAAAGCTAACTTAGCAGCGGCATTATAGCTTCCTTTTACCTGGACAATCTTACCACCATATGACATTACTTGAGCTAGCTTAGATGTTGCAACACCCTCTGGCACAATAATAAAACAAGGCATTTTTGCAGCTGCGGCATAACAAGCACAAGATGCTGCCATATTACCTGTTGATGCTAAAACTATACCTTTTGCACCTAGCTCTTTAGCAACTGTGATATCTACAGCAGATCCTCTATCTTTAAATGACCCTGTAGGATTTTTGCCCTCAACTTTAAAATAAAGATTTATGCCAAGCTCTTTACCTATAATTTTACTTTTTAATAATGGAGTTGGCGCCTCTCTTAAAGATACAAAACTTGATGGATCTTTTATAGGCATAAATGGTATGTATTTAGATAGACAAGGGGATGCTTGAGTAAAGTAGTCTTTATTAATTTTTTTGCTGATTTTGTTGATATCCATCTGGATTTCCCAGGGTTCATCTTCTCCAGCAAAAACAAAACTATCAGTAGAAACTTCTTCTTTTGTATAGAAATTTAGTATTTTGTACATTCTATAGAATTACCTCATAAATTTAATCATAGATTTATAAACTTACTTTATACTAATGCATTTTAATTAATAATTAAATAAAGTGTTTATGGTATTTTTTATTTATATTAAAAATATATTGAAAACGTGAACATATCTTTATAAATTTCTCTTTATAATAAAAAGTTCTTCCATTACATATAATATTAATTGCAATAAACTATCTTCTCTTATTATTTTTGCTTATGTAATATTTTAAATTACAATTATCTCCTTAATGAAGTATTCAAGTATTTTATAATGCTCAAATTTACTCATATTATTCAAGAATCTCCAAAAAAGCGTAAAAGTGTTGATAGAAAAAAGACTTTTATGAAATATATAAAGAATTTGCCTCTAAAAAAGCTCTAGAATAAGCAAGTAGATGCTCTCAATGTGGTATACCATTTTGTCAAGTACACTGTCCCCTAGGAAATAATATTCCTGACTGGCTAAAAACTAGTAGCTGAGGATAGATTAGAAGAAGCATACCAATTATCACAGTCAACAAATAATTTTCCTGAAATCTGTGGTAGAGTTTGCCCTCAAGATAAGCTGTGCGAAGGTAGCTGTGTCATTCAACAATCTGGACATGGAACTGTGACTATAGGTTCCATAGAGAAGTTCATAACTGAAACAGCATGGAAAAATAACTGGATTAAACCAATAAAAGTATCAAAAGAAAATTCCCAAAGTATTGGAATTATTGGAGCAGGTCCTGCTGGCTTAGTTTGCGCTGAGGAGCTTAGAAAATTTGGCTTTCAAGTTACGATATATGATAAACATGATTGTCCTGGTGGATTACTAGTCTATGGAATACCAAGCTTTAAACTAGAAAAAGAAGTAGTTACTAGAAGGACTAATCTTTTAAAAGTCTCAAAAGATAACTATCCTATACCTATGCTACTATGTGTGGGAATGGTTAATAAATTACTAGTAAATTTAAATAAAAGAGGTAGAGTATCTATAAATGTACAAGTAGCTGATGCTCTAGATACTCATTCATTTGCAACACTCATTGGAGTTGGTGCAACTACCATAAACCCTTATTTAGCAATAGATAGTATCCATGACCGTCTAGTGAAAAATTTATTGTGTAACTTAAGTTTTGATGAAGCTGTTAAAAAATATATAAATGCTATAAACTCTGGTCTACTAAAAGTTATGGCCAAAATGGGAATATCTGTAATAGCCTCATATAGAGGTGGTGGTAATTTTGAAACTGTAGGCCTAAGTAGAACTATAGTCAATGATTTTTTTCCTAATGTTGTTTCTAAAATATCTGGTATAGGCTTAACTGGAATTGAAAAGAAAATAACAAAAATTCATAAACAAGCTTTTAATAGTGATTCTGAAAACCTAATGCTACCTATTGAAGGTTTATATAGATATAGGCGAGATGGAGAAATTCATCAATATCAAGCAACACTAATACACTTATTACAAAACTCAGTATCTACCAACTCTTATGAAAAATATAAAAAATATGCTAGAGGTATATATAGTTTACCTCCTATAAATATTAGAGATTTAATTGATTTTAAAAATAAACAAAACTCTATTAGCATTGATGAGGTAGAAAGTGTTGAAAATATATTAAAAAGATTTGGAACAGGCAGTATGTCTCATGGAGCCCTATCTAAAGAAGCTCATGAAACATTAGCCATAGCAATGAATAGAATTAAAGGAGCATCATGTAGTGGTGAAGGTGGTGAAGATCCAAAAAGATTTAAGTTGATGGAAAATGGTGATAGCGCAAATTCACGAGTTAAACAAATAGCATCTGCGAGATTTGGCGTTAATCTAGAGTATCTAAATAATTGTAATGAAATCGAGATAAAAATTGCCCAAGGAGCTAAACCAGGTGAAGGAGGTCAGCTACCAGGATTTAAGGTAACTACGGAAATAGCTAAGTTAAGACATTCAACTCCAGGTGTAACACTAATATCCCCTCCTCCTCATCATGATATATATTCAATCGAAGATCTTGCACAATTGATATATGATCTTAAACAAGCTAATCCAAATGCTAGAGTAAGTATAAAACTAGTTGCCTCTTCAGGTATTGGTACGATAGCAGCAGGTGTAGCTAAAGCTAATGCTGATATTATTCTAATCTCTGGACATAATGGAGGTACTGGAGCCTCACCTCAAACTAGTGTCAAATATGTTGGGATTCCTTGGGAAATGGGCTTAACAGAAGCTAATCAAATTTTGACATTAAATAACTTAAGGCATAAAGTCACATTAAAAACTGATGGCGGTATTAAAACAGGTAGAGACGTCGTTATTGCGGCAATGATGGGTGCCGAAGAATATGGTATCGCAACAACGGCACTAGTTGCAATGGGATGTATTATGGTTAGACAGTGCCACTCTAATACCTGCCCTGTTGGAGTCTGTACTCAAGACAAAGGTTTAAGAAAAAGATTTTCTGGCACACCGGAAAAGGTTGTAAACTTATTTATATTTATAGCTCAAGAAGTCAGAGAAATTTTAGCAGAACTTGGTTTTTGTAAACTAACAGATATTATTGGACGTTCAGACTTACTAAAACAAATTAGCAAAGGCTCTTCTAGTCTAGATGATTTAGATTTAAGCCCGCTATTTATACAAGCTGATTCAGGTGGTAATAAAAGATACTGTGACAATCCTATAATCAACAAAGTCCCGGATACTCTTGATCAAAGAATATGGCCTGAGATAGAGCAATCGCTGAACTCTTCTGAAAAGGTTAGTAAGGTATTTACAATTAATAATACTGATAGAGCTGTTGGAACTAGAATTTCTCATTATTATAAAATTGAAGTTTCTAAAAATCCTTTGGTATTAAACTTTCTAGGCTCTGCAGGACAGTCTTTTGGTGCCTTTGCCATAAATGGACTAAAGCTTATACTAGAAGGTGATGCAAATGATTATGTTGGTAAAGGTCTTTCTGGAGCAACAATAGTTATTAAAAAACCACAAACTAGCAATTTAATTTCTCACAAAAATACAATTATAGGAAATACTGTAATCTATGGCGCTATTTCAGGAAAACTCTTTGCTGAAGGTGTTGCTGGTGAAAGATTTGCAGTAAGAAACTCTGGTGCTATATCTGTTGTAGAGGGTTGCGGATCTAATGGCTGTGAATATATGACGGGGGGCGTTATCGTTATATTAGGTGATACTGGTGATAATTTTGGTGCTGGAATGACTGGAGGAATGGCATTTGTCTACGATGAAAAAAATACATTTATTAATAAAATAAATCCTGAAACAGTAGTCTTTAATAGAATAAAAAATACATATTGGGCTACTATTTTAAAGAATCTAATTATAGAGCACGTTAAAGAAACTCAATCAAAACACTCAAAAAGGATATTAGAAAACTTTGATAATCTATTGGAGAACTTCTATCAGGTCTGCCCTAAAGAAATGGTTAATAAGCTGGAGTTCCCATTAGGGTAAGAACTATATTTAATAAATTCTACTGATACCAAGAATCTAGTCTTTCTTTTAACTTATCTAGACCCATTTTACTTAGTGACGAAAATAACTGATAGGAGATTTTGTCTGTCGAAATAAATGTTTTTAGAAAGCTTTCTATCATTCTATTAGCTTGGGCTCTTTCTTTGTTATTTAGTTTATCAGCTTTTGTAAGAAGTATATGTAAGTTTAGATCAAATGATATTGCCATCTCAATCATCAAAGAGTCAAACTCTTTTAGCGCATGACGTGAATCTACCAGTAGAACTATTCCACCTAAACATTGACGCGATGTTAAATAACTTTCCATCTCGCTTTGCCATTGTTTTTTAATAGCCTCCGAAACTTTGGCATAGCCATAACCTGGTAAATCGACTAGTCTTTTATTATCACCAAGATCAAATAAGTTTATTAACTGCGTTCTACCTGGGGTTTTACTTACTCTAGCAAGACCTTTATGATCTGTAAGAGTATTTAATGCACTAGATTTACCAGCATTTGATCTACCTGCAAAAGCTACTTCTACACCTGTATCTTCTGGAAGTTGAGAAACTTTTGCAGCTCCCATTATATATTTTGCGTTACGATAATTCATAATTTATACTCTAATTTTATTTTTTCAAAAAGTTCCTGACAAGCAGTATGAATCATCATAAAAACTTTTTCAAAGTTATTTTCATAGTATGGATCAGGTACATCTTTTATAGATATTGTTGATGCGTATTCAAGTATTCTTGATATTTTTGAAAAGTCAGCTTTTGGGAACATCTCTTTCATTGTAGTTATATTTTCCTGATCCATAACGACTATATAATCAAATTTATCAAAGTCTGACTCTTCTAGTTGTTGCGATTTTTGATCTGAAAGATCACAGTCATATTTTTTAGCTGTTTCTAATGATCTCATATCAGCACCATCACCCTCATGGCCCCACATACGTGAGCTAGTACCACAAGACTCCACATAAATACTATCTTCAAGATCATTTTCTCTAACAATATCTCTAAAAATACCATGTGCTGTTGGGGATCTACAAATATTACCCTTACATACAAAAAGTACTTTTACCTTATTCATAATTTATTTAGCCTCTTTCATAGCTTCAGCAAGTTGACTATGAGGCTCTAATTTAAAGCCTTGAAAAAACTTACTATTAGGCTTAAGCATAAATACAACTTGATTTTTACCATCAAAGCTCCTCTTATATGAATTCATACTCTTTAAGAACTCATATAAAGGAACTGAGCCTGCATACGTATCTGTAAAGATCTTAGCTGCTTTTGCATCTGCTTGAGCTCTAATAATCTTAGACTGCTTTTCTGCTTCTGCTAGAGTTACTGTTACTTTCGCATCAGCTGCTGCTTTTGTTTTCTCAGCCGCCCTTTCACCTTCAGCTCTTATACGTGAAGCTTCCTTATGTCTTGAAGACTTCATTCTTTGGTATATAGATTCTGTAATTGTATCAGGCAAATCAATCTGATTAACTCTAACATCTACTATAGATATACCAATTTCTTTAGCTTGAGCAGCTACATCTTTTGTTAATGCTATCATTAACTTATCTCGATCATTATTTACTAAGCTTTGAATATCGTTTTTACCAACTTCAGCTCTTAATGATGATTCTAAGAATTGCTTTAATAATGTTTCTGCTCTAAAGGTTTGTCCGCTTGTGCTAATAAAGAATTTAGAAATATCATTTATTCTCCATACAACATAAGCATTTATTAGAACATCTTTTTTCTCTTTTGTAACTACGCGAGATGAGTCTGTAGTTAAAACTCTATTTCTCATATCATAGTTTTTAACTGTATCTAAGAATGGAATCTTAATATGAATACCAGGCTCATATTCAATGACTTTACCATCTTTTTTAACAAGTTCTCCTAATCTTAAAACTACCGATTCTGTACCTTGTTTAACTATAAATTTACTACTTAAAGTTACTATTACTGCAATTACCACAAGTACTAAGATTATTTTTAAAAGCTTACTCATCTTAGTTTCCTCCTTGTGTATTTGATAATAATGCTTGCTTTTGCTTACTTCCTAAACCATAAAAAATATTCTTCGCACCATCTCCATCAATTATAAAGACTTTATTATGCTGCAATACATCTGAGATAGTATTAAAATACATTTGATTCATAACGATATCTGGTGATTTTTTGTATATTGGTAATAGTTGTTCAAACTCAGCTACTTCACCTTGAGCTTGTAATACTATTTGTTGCTTATAAGCATTTGCTTGATCAACAATTCTCTGAGCTTTACCTTCGGCAACTGGAATTACTCTGTTTGCATAAGACTCAGCTTCATTTTGTAATCTAGCCTGATCTTCTCTTGCTTTTATAACATCATCAAAAGCATCTTTAACAGCATCTGGAGCTTGAGCCGGCTGCATAATAACATCACTTATATATATACCAGATTTATATTCTTTTAATAAAGCTTCCATTTCTTGCTTAACTTTACCGGCTATTGATGCTCTTTGTGTTGTTAGAATATCAGATAAGTTACTATGCCCAATAACTTGTCTAACAGCACTTTCTAGTGATTGCTGTAATAGTTGAGATGGATCTGTGTTTGCAAATAAATAATCCTGTAGGTTAGAAATACGATACTGTACCGTAAAAGAAACATGAACAATATTTTCTTCAGACGTTAACATATCTCTTTTTAATGAAATTGTTTTTAACTCTTGGACATTTTCTTTACGAATTGTATCTATTCCTATCGGATACCAGTGCAAACCTGGTTGAACCATTTTTGTAAACTTACCAAACCTAAGTACCGCTGCTTGCTCAGCAGGTTGAACAACATAAAAGCCAAAACCTACCCATACAATAATCAAAACACCTATAACAACAGCTGCTATTTTCTTAATTGGTGGCTTCTCAAATATAGGGTTATTTTTATTGGCATTTTTAGAGTAAATACTTTCATCATCATTATCACTCTTCTTTTTCTTTTTACCAAAGAATTTTTTTATAATTTCCTCTAAATCTGGAGGTCCTTGTTCAGAGTTTTTACTCCAAAACCACTTTTGTTTTAATTTTTTAATCATAAATAAGTATTCCTATATATCTTATAATAGTCTTTTATGCTTATAACTTACCTATTATATATAAAAATTTATATAATTTTTGCACTATCTGCAAATAATTACCAAATGCTTGTATCTATAATATTGAATAACTAAAAATATAGTTCTAAAATTGAAAGTTAGACTAATTTCTAAAGGAAAGGAACATGAGAATTGCGATAAATGGAATTGGTATAGCAGGACCTACTTTAGCATGGTGGCTTAGAGAGTATGGCTTTGAACCTGTTATTTTTGAAAAATCTCCTGAGTTTAAATCCGGTGGCCATCTTGTTGACTTTTGGGGACATGCCTGTGAAATAATGGAAAAAATGGGGCTTCTTGAACAGTTAAAAGAAAAGTCTTATCAAATAAAATATATTCACTGTTTTGATGAAAATGGTAGAAGGTCATCAAAGGTAAATATTTCCTCTCTTATCAAAGAGAATTATGGCGAATTCTTAAGTGTTAAACGAGGAGATATTTCAGAAGTTATCTATAATGCTTGTAAAGGAATCGATATAAGATTTGGTACATCTATAGAAAACCTAGAAGAACAAGAAGATGGCGTAATCGTTCACCTTTCAGATAAAACAACAGAAAAATTTGATCTCGTTATAGGTGCTGATGGTTTACACTCTCATATCCGTTCATTAGTATTTGATAATTCAGAATATGAAGAATATGATTTAGATAAATATATTGCTGCATTTTCGCTAAAAAATTATAACCATTTTGAGAAATTTACCTACGCAGTTAGTGTTGGCAATGATAAGCAAATAGCTAGAGTTTGTTTAGATGAGAATGAAACCTTATTAATGTTCACTATTGATGCAAGTCTAGTTAAAAAATTCCCAACAACTACAGAAGAGAAGAAACAGCTTCTAAAATCAATCTTTAAAGATAACAAATGGGAAACACCTGATATCCTAGATAGACTCGATAATGTTGAATATATTTATTTCGATAACGTAAGCCAAGTAAAAATGAATAACTGGTATAAAGGACGTGTTGCTTTAGTTGGAGATGCTTCTTCTTGCCCTTCTATACTAATGGGCTTAGGAAGTATGTTTGCAATAGTTGAGACTTATATACTAGCTGGTGAATTATATAAAGCTAAAGGTGACTATAAAGTAGCTTTTGAACAATGGCAAGATAAGTTAAAAGATATAATCAACAGAAAACAAAAAGTTGGTTTATCAAACTTATCCTTAGCAGCATCAGATGAGATTGTGAAAAAATATCTTTCTACAATCACAGTCAAAATATCCTCAACACCAGTTGTATCAAAATTTATTGGTGCTGGAATCTTTAATGATCAAATAGAGCTTCCTGACTATAAAAAGGATTAATTTTTCTTTTAAGATTATATTTAGGCTCTGTGCACAAAAA